>NZ_JAQQBV010000024.1:0-122448 GCF_046030735.1 Paraburkholderia xenovorans | reverse complement strand
ATCCAGATTATCGAAATTCTTGAAGAGATATGAAATTTTATACACAATTATGTATTCCTAAATTATTTTCAATTAAGCTAATTGACTCCGCACTCGATACTGGGTGCGAATCTTGATGTGCAGTTATAGGTTGTATGAACTCCACCGCGATCAGCCATACTGAATCGCGACGGCATAAAGCTGGCACGGCGGCTGCCGTGCCAGCAACTACACTTCAGATAGTGACGGAACTTGACGAAGAGTCATCGCCGGACGAGTCGCCAGAGACATCCTCATACAGCTTCTTGAAGCCGGCGGGACTCAGCTTCAGACCAAGGGTTTCCAGCGTGGCAAGAATCTGCTTCACCGGTACCCGACGTTCAACTGCCGCCTTGATTTCGGGCAACAAATCCGCGAAGCGAGCCTGTTTCTGCTGTTGCGCATTGGGCTTGAGCGCCCTCAGTGCCTCACGGGCTCGCTCGATGTCGAAAGCATCGTCGTGTTCATCCATGGGCGTTACGTGGATGTTCATGCTGGCACCCTCGCAACCATCGAAGTGATGTGTGATGATTCGAGAAGCTTCTTCAGTTCGTCGAGGGGCCAAGCCAGCTTGCGCGATGGAAGTCGGACGGGCCGAATTCCTCCGTACTCACCTTTTTGGCTGTGATTTTTTCTGAGCGTGGCCGGCTCCACAAACAGGATCCGAGCTGCTACTTCGGTGGATACATGCGTAGGCAGATCGGTGAAATACCCCAGTGGCGGATGCACTGGGCTCGCAGCAAATTGAGGGCGATCGGAAGCGACCGCCTTCAAAGAGTTTTGAAGGGCCATAGGCCTTACCTCCCAAGTTGTAAAAGAACGAGGCACTCGCGCCGCATGCTTGCCGACGATCTATCTCTGCGGATCGTCACCGCTGCACGCGAATCGCTTAAGAGGAAAGGTAAGTCAACCTGCGGATTCTGCCCAGCGGGCGTACACGCGCGTATACGTACGTACATCGGCGAACGCAGGTTTCGCCGACTATGCCGATGCGAAAGGCCTTCCAGTGCTAATTTCCGAGTCCCGCTTCTCAGCCGGGAGGCTAGTTTTCACGTCCAGACCTTGCCTGTAATAGTAGCTACGGAGCGCGCCCAAGCTGAAATATCGATGTTCAGAGCCGATGCGATACTTGATACCTGACTCGTTCCCTCGACCAGGGACGAAGGCTTCGATCGGCGAGGGCGGCTCGTCTCGATTTGCGTACTCGACCAGCGTGTCGTAGACGAGTCTCACGGATTTTGGAGGCGACGTATCGTTCTGGGCTTGTTCGATTAACGCTGCCAAGGCGTGGTCGGACTTTCCCCCTGTCTTTTTTTGTTGTATCCCACGGCCGCCTGGCTGATTAGGAACAGCACTTATCCCACTCGGAGCCGATTGCGACGGCTCCGAAGCATCAGGAATCGTTGGAACGCCCCAAGACCGATCGCCAATATCGCGAACTGTTGCGGTGCGCTGTAAATTTCCCGAGGCCAAGATCCGCTCGGGCTTGAACCAAGGCGCGGCCACTCTTACCCGCTCGAGAAATCCATCAATCTCGTGGATATTGCGATATTTGCACCACGACAGGAAGTCATGCGGTCGCACCAATTCGCCGGCGCTGATCTGACTACGCCACAATGCAGCGATACGCAAAGGCTTCGCATATTGGTGCATACCGCGGCTCAATTCTTTACAACGGGCTTCATCAATCGGACCGTCGCTGGAGTACGGACTCAGGCCACAGACCAAAAGTGATCCTGTGATCGGAGTCCACGCGTTGAGTTTGAGACAATCCGAAATTACGTCATCGGATACATTCATGATCGTGACAATAGCCATGCGCATTCCCTTAGATCGAGCAGACTCCTAGGTTACGTCGACGCTACCGTCGATGCTAGTGGGGAGGAACGGAACGCGCTACTGCTTACGTGCGCATGTCAACGGAGCACCAGCATTACTCGACGGAAAACCATCGGGATGTGATTTTGCGTTTGGCGACGTCGCGCGACCTAGAGATCGTTAAGGAATATGCCGATGAGGGGAAAAGCGGGCTACGGCTCGGAGGCTGAGATCGAACTGAAGGCGTTGCTGCGGGATGTCGAATTGGGAGAGGCCGAGTATTCCGTCATCCATCGTCTACGACGTGAGCCGGTGGGAGTGATTCCAGGACTCTCACGAAAGCGCCAGCTACGAAATTCACTGCAAGCAGGCCCGGGTGCGCGTGCTGTATTGCGCCGAGCAGTTCGAGAATTAGGGAAGCGCAGCGTCATCAAGAACGTGAAGCGCACGATGGTTGGCGAATACAGTCGCAAGCTGAGCGTAAAGTTGCATGCCGGCCAGATGCGGCTAATCCGAACCGGCGTGCAGCAGGGTGGCCCGACTGGATACAGTCTGCGCCGCATGTTGGTCGACCACAAAGGAAAACGGAAGCCCGGTGAGCACACGACCATCCAAACCGACCGCGTGATCCTCGTACGTGGTCCGATCGAGGAGACCGAAACGGTGCGCCGGATATATCGGGTGTTCGTCAAGGGTCGAGCTGAAGGACTCAGAAATCGCTGAACAAGATGGCAAGAGAACGAATCGCGGCGCGGTCACGTAGTTGATCAACCAAGACACCCGGCGTCGACGATGGCTCGGACATCACGCATCGTACGTGCTTAGCTCAGTTTCGCGCTGGATGACGCCTTCGTATAGAGTTCCAGCACCATCGGATTATTGATATTGCGCGTTGCCGCAACCGCTCTCGAGCATGGCCCACGAAGACGTCCGCTATGACTTCGGCGCATGCACAAATGTTTTTCGACCGGTCCTGCCGGATGGAATGAGATGGGCCGAGGTGGATCAAATTCGGTTACACAGCGGTTACACACGCTACATAAACAAAAAAGGGTTGCAGGCAATTCAGCCGCAACCCTTTGATTTTATTGGTGGAGGAGAGGAGGATCGAACTCCCGACCTTCGCATTGCGAACGCGACGCTCTCCCAGCTGAGCTACCCCCCCAACGTCCAACGATTCTAGCACAAGGTTTTTACCTTTTGCCAAGCCCCCAAGCCCAGCAAAACCGCCGGCAAAACGCGCAGTAAAACCAACAAAACCCTCACTTCGGCGGCGCGCCCGCCAGCACCCAATCCACCACGGTCCGGATATCCGCGTCGCTCATCGATTGATGCGCGGGCATCGGAATCATCCCCCACACGCCAGACCCGCCGTCCTTCACCTTACGCGCCAATTTCGCCGGCGCTTGCGCATCGCCCTTGTACTTCGCGGCGATCTGCTGGAACGACGGCCCGACCAGTTTCCGATCCACCGCGTGACACCCCATACACGCATTCGAGCTGGCGATGGCCTGCGCACGCTCCGCATCCGCCGCTTGCGCGACCGACGCAAACCCACCCGTCACCACGCCCACCGTCAACGCCAAACCGATAAAAACCGCCGACGCCCCCTTCATCTTCATGGCGTCGCCTTAGGATTGCCCGGATGCACCGAGTTCGAGTTGGTGACGGGCGCCGGCGCCTGCTGATCGAGCGGTCGCGCGCTCACCGACGAGTCAGGAATCGCGCCCACCGTCGGCGCGCTAGCGTCCGGCTCCGACGACGACGCGGCAACCGGCGGCGTCGCAGCAGCAGCGGCGGCTGCCGCTGCTTCCTGCGGCTGGATGTACTGGAACACCTTCACAACCTGCGTGACGCCAGGCACCCGGCTCGCGACATCCGCGCCGCGATTGCCTTCATCCATCGTGACCAGACCCATCAGGTACACCGAGCCCCGCTCGGACACCACCTTGAAGTTGTTCGCCGAAATGTTCTTCTCGGCGATCAGCGCGCTCTTCACGCGCGTCTCGAGATAGGTATCGTTGGTACGCGACGAAAACGAGCTGGCCGGCATGATCGCCAGTTCGTTGACGATCGTATTCACGTTGTTCAGGCCACGCACGATGGTCTCGGCCCGCTGCTTCGACGCGTCGCCCGCGACTTCGCCGGTCAGCAACACGCGCCGGTTGAACACCGCCACGTTCACATGCGCGGAGTCGGGCAGATTCTGGCTGATCTGCGAGAGCGCCTTGACCTGCAGCTCGCGATCCTCCGTCTGCGCGCCGAGCGTGCGACGGTCGGTCGCGACCAGCGCGCCGCCGCCCGCTGCCGCGCCGGCCACGGCGAGAAAGCAGCCCTGCAATGTCGCGGACAGTCCCGCCGCGAACCCGACCACCAGCACGGTTCTTACCAGTGTCTTCTTGACGCGGAATACGCTCATCAACTAGCTCTCCTTCGGAATCAATCTCAGTCTTCGCCCAGCAACATGGCATCGATGCCGTCGCACAGACAATGGATGGTCAGCAAATGAACTTCGAGCGTGCGCACCGTCCGATCCGACGGCACGCACACGTGAATGTCGGTATCGCTCAGTACTTCCTGCAGACGACCGCCGCCCTTGCCGCTCAACGCGATCACGATCATCTCGCGCTCATGCGCGGCTTCGACCGCGGCGAGCACGTTGGCCGAATCGCCGGACGTGCTGAGCGCGAGCAGCACGTCGCCCGGCTGCCCCAGCGCCCACACCTGCTTCGAGTAAATCTGTTCGAACGAATCGTCGCTGGCGAGGGCGGTGAGCACGGACGTATCGGGACTCAGCGCGATCGCCGGCAAACCCGGCCGCTCACGTTCGAGGCGGCCAATCAATGAGGCGGCAAAATGCTGCGCCTGTGCAGCCGAACCGCCGTTGCCGCACGCGAGAATGCGATTGCCGTTGGCAAGCGCGGCGAACATCGTGTCGATCGCTGCGGCAATCGGCATCGACAATGTTTCCAGAGCTTCGAGTTTGACCGCCGCGCTGTCGCGGAAGTGTTGTTGAATGCGTTCGACTGACATCGAGTCTCTATCTTCTACCGCGAATGGACCGCAACGCGCGGCCCTGTTGTGAAGTCGTATTGCGAAGTCGCGCTGCCCGGTCAAGCTCGCCGGCAGCAGAGTGCATCCGCGAAAACTGGCAGGTCGCCCCGCTTGCTGTGTTGCCGACGCTGCTCTCGCGGCCCGCACGCGAGCGCAAGTTTATCGCACTCACACGCGTTCTCCGCGCGCCGTATCAGACTTCGTCGGCGCGAAACGCATCGCGCAGCCACACGAGGCGGCCGGCCTCGAACGCAATCACGTCGAAACGGCACGCGGGTTCGTCGCGCGAATCACGGCTGCGCGCCGCCAGATAGTGCCGCGCGGCGCGCACGATGCGCAGCTTCTTCTGCCACCCGACACTGGCCGCCGCGCCGCCGTAACGCCGCTGCGCCCGCGCACGAACTTCGACGAACACCAGTGCGCCGTCACGCTCCCGCATCACCAGGTCGATCTCGCCGCCGCGGCACGACACATTGCGCGCGACGAAGCGCAAACGCTGGCGCTGCAGGAACTCCAGCGCGCGCGTTTCGAACGCTTCGCCGACGAGTTTGGACCCGGTCGGTCCCGAAAAGTTGTGCGGTAGCGCGTCCGGCGCTGCGTGGCACAATGGCGGCCTTGTTCTGTCTGTCTGCGTCTTCTGCCTCATGACTCCTCTCTCCGAACTCGCGCAAGGGCAGCAGTACCCCGCTGCCGCGTTGTATGTGGTGGCCACGCCGATCGGCAACGTCGCCGACGTGACGCTGCGCGCGCTGCATGTACTCGGACTGGTGGACCGCATCGCCGCCGAAGACACCCGCAACACCGGTCAATTGCTCGCGCGTTACGGCATCTCGAAGCCGCTCGTCGCAGTTCATCAGCACAACGAGCGGGAAGCGGCGCTGCGCCTGATCGAACATCTGCACGCGGGCGAGCGCGTGGCCTACGTATCGGATGCGGGCACGCCCGGCATCTCGGACCCCGGCGCGAAACTCGTCGACGCGGTGCGCG
This sequence comes from Paraburkholderia xenovorans, assembly GCF_046030735.1. Taxonomy (GTDB): domain Bacteria; phylum Pseudomonadota; class Gammaproteobacteria; order Burkholderiales; family Burkholderiaceae; genus Paraburkholderia; species Paraburkholderia xenovorans_A. The sequence goes on along the minus strand of NZ_JAQQBV010000024.1, from coordinate 116,571 downwards.
ATGCAGGCTTCCCGGTGATCCCGTTGCCAGGTGCGAGCGCGCTCGCGACCGCGCTAAGCGCGGCCGGCGATTGGGTCGCGACGTTCTCGTTTCTCGGCTTCCTGCCACCCAAACCGAAAGCACGCGCCGCGACACTGCAAAGCCTCGCCAACCATCCGCACGCGATGGTGTTCTACGAAGCGCCGCATCGTATTGTCGAAACGGTACAGGCATTGGCCGACGCGTTCGGCGGCGAGCGCAAGCTGCTGATCGCGCGGGAATTGACGAAGTTACACGAAGCGCTGCATCGCGGCACCCTGGCCGAAGGGCCAACGTGGCTCGCCGCCGATCCAAACCGGCAACGCGGCGAGTTCGTTCTTGTCGTGGAAGGCGCGCAGCCGGAAACCGCAGGCGAGCACGATCACGACGCGCTGCTGGGCATCCTGCTGGAAGAATTGACGGTGAGCAGTGCGGCGAAGGTCGCGGCGGCGATCACCGGAGCGTCGCGTAACGCGCTGTACACGCGCGCATTGACACTGAAGAAAGACGAAGAATAAAACCGACCTGCAAAAAGCAAAGGGCCGCGCGAAGCGGCCCTTTGCTTTTGAGGCGAGTACAGCGGCGAGTGAGGGCAACTGGGCACCTGTGCGTATGCCCGCGCCACCGTCATGCAAATAGCCTGGCTTCACGAGCACGCATCAAACACTGCGCACCCGCTCGCGCAGCCGTCATCAGATCAGACCGAGATCACTTTTCCGCGCTCGATCCTGAATTCATTGCCAGCGTTTCGTCACGCAATGCAGCGCGCGCTTCCTGTTGCGTCAGACCTTCGATCTGCACACGCGCAGTGCCGGCGTGGCGCATGTCGAGCACGCTCGCGGCGGCCATCGACAGATCGATCACCCGACCGCGCGCATAAGGACCACGGTCGTTGATACGCACGACGACCGAGCGCGAAGTGGCCGGATTGGTCACCCGCACATACGAGCCGAGCGGCAGCGTACGGTGCGCCGCAGTGAGCGCGTGCATGTCGTAACGCTCGCCATTGGCGGTGCGGTGGCCGTGGAAGCCGCGGCCGTACCACGACGCGCGACCCGTTTGACGAAAGTCCGAAACGCCGGAAGTGTCGTCAGTGAGCGGCTGCGCATCGGCCAGCGGCGTGCCCTTGGCGGCTACGCCGGAAGCCGGCGCGCTACCGAAGGACTGTGGTCCGAAGGTACCCGCCTGCGCGGCTTTCGTGCTCAGCGGCGCACCGCTGTCGGACGTGCTGCTTGCGCCCGGAGGCGTGGCGCAGCCGGCCAGCACAAAAAAGGCAAAAAGAGTCCCCAGACCACGGAATAACCGAGTTTTCATAAGACGTGCAATCACATTGTCGAGCCGCATCACGCGAAAGTTGAGCGTGTTGCCTGCGACTCCGGCGGTAAGGGACGACAACGCGCCGCGCAGGTCAGCGCAGAACGTAGAAGCCCGGACGCGGCTCATTCAGCCGCTACCGCACGGTTAATTTTCACGTCTGGCGCAACCTGTCCCCGGCAGCCTGACCAGACCCCACATGCCGCCATCGAACGTGGCAAACACGTTCTTGCGCGCGCAACTCAGCGCACAGGAACGGCGGCGTAGGCCCCACCCAGCGTCACGGCAGTTAAGTCCGTTGCAGGCGCGCGGCGCCTGGCTGGGTAAGACGTGTGCATCGAACGTAATCGATACTTGATGGCTGCCGACAACCGCAGCAGCCCTTACTTGAGTGGCGATCCGCGCTCCCATTTGTGATGGGGACGCATCGCCTTGTGGCAACACAGTGACCTGTGTATGAGCGGCATTATACCCAAAACAAATTTTTGGGATGGCAAGCGACTGAAAACCTTGATGAATTTTCACAAGTGCTGCAAGAATAGGCAGGCGACAGCCCCTCGCAGCGGGCTTCCGGCGGCCTCGACGGGCGTCGGCGAGACGCCGGTACAATCAACGTTTTTCCAGCGGCGCCCTCCTCCATGAAAGTCACCCTGATCCCCGTCACGCCGTTTCAGCAGAACAGCTCGCTGCTCGTTTGCGAGGCGACCGGACGCGCGGCGGTCGTCGATCCCGGCGGCGACCTCGACGTCATTCAGGGCGAAGTCGCGCGCCAGAACGTGACGGTCGAAAAAGTTTTTCTGACGCACGGCCACATCGACCACTGCGCCGGCGCAAGGACGCTCGCCACGCATTACGGCGTGCCGATCGAAGGTCCGCATGCGGACGAACGCTTCTGGCTCGACAAGCTGCCGGATCAAAGCACCCGTTTCGGTTTCCCCGCGGCCGAAGCGTTCGAGCCGGACCGCTGGCTCGACACCGGCGACACCGTGCAATTCGGCGACGAAACCCTCGAGGTTTATCACTGCCCCGGGCACACGCCGGGGCACGTGGTGTTCTTCAGCCGTGCACACCGGCTCGCGCTGGTGGGCGACGTGCTGTTCGCCGGCTCGATCGGCCGCACCGATTTTCCGCGCGGCAATCACGCCGACCTGGTGCGCTCGATCCGCGAAAAACTCTGGCCGCTCGGCGACGACGTCACCTTCGTTCCGGGCCACGGTCCTACGTCGACGTTCGGCGCCGAGCGCCGTTCGAATCCGTACGTTGCCGACGGAGTCGCAGCATGAGCAGCGAAATCTACGTGAGCACGGATGTCGAAGCGGACGGCCCGATTCCCGGCCCGCATTCGATGCTCAGTTTCGCCTCCGCCGCCTATACGGAAGACAAACAGTTGATCGCCACTTTCTCGGCGAACCTCGAGCTGCTCGACGGCGCCACCGCGCACCCGGTGCAGGAGGCATGGTGGAAAACGCAGCCCGAAGCCTGGGAAGCGTGTCGCAAGGATCTGCAGCAGCCGCTGGCCGCGTTGACGGCCTACGTCGACTGGGTCGAGGCGCTGCCCGGCAAACCCGTGTTCGTCGCGATGCCGGCCGGCTTCGATTTCACTTACATGTTCTGGTACATGATGCGCTTCGTCGGCCGCTGTCCGTTTTCATGGTCGGCGCTCGACATCAAGACGCTCGCGTTCGCGATGACCGGCCTGCCGTACCGCAAGAACATCAAGCCGCGCTTCCCGAAACATTGGTTCGACGAGCATCCGCACACACACGTCGCGCTCGACGACGCGATCGAACAGGGCGCGCTCTTCTGCAACATGCTCAAAGACCTGCGCGCGGCTCAGGCCATCACGTTGGCCGCCGGTAAAGATGGGGACGGCTCAGGACAAAACGCCGCTGAGGAACCGGCAAATTAGGTAATCTCCCTCGACTAAGCCGTTATACATTGCGTTTCGTTTTCGCGCCCTCTACCATGCGTTGATACGGCGACGCCAACGGAGGCGCAGTTGACACTCGATACCTTCTCTCAAAAAATCCTGCGCCTACTGCAGCTCGACGCACGCCGCTCCGTGCAAGAAATCTCCGACCAGGTCGGGCTGTCGAGCACGCCATGCTGGCGGCGCATCAAGGACATGGAGCAGTCGGGGGTGATCCAGCGCTACACGGCGTTGCTCGACCGGGAAAAACTCGGGCTGCATGTCTGCGCGCTCGCCCATATCCATCTGACCCGCCACACCGAAGGCGGCGTCGAACAGTTCGAGCGCGAAATCGCCACGTGTCCGGAGGTCACCGAGTGCTACAGCACGACCGGCGAATCCGACTACATCCTCAAGATCGTCGCGCCGGACATCAAGGCGTACGACAGCTTTCTGCACGAACGCATCTTCAAGATCCCGGCTGTCGCGCAAGTGCGCACGAGTGTCGTGCTGCGCGAAATCAAATTCGATACGCAATTGCCGCTGTGATTCCACGCGCTGCGCGTGAGCGCGGGGTTCGTGAAATCAGTTGCTGTTGTATCGCGGTGCCGGGTCGACATGCGTGTTGTCGGCGTCCGTCTGCGACGCGCCGCCGGCCTCGCCCGGGCGTGCCTCCAACGCACGCAGCACCTCGAGTTTGCGGGCGCCGAGGCGGCGCCGCAGCGCATCCAGATCGACTCGCTCGAGCCTGCGCGCATCGGTTTCACGAATCGGCGCATCCGCAGTTGCCGGCAGGATCACCTCGACATCGAGTCCCGTGCTCAGGTAATGGATATTTACCGACGCGATCTTCATTCCGCCCGAACCAAACGCGGCTTTCACTTCCGCCAGCACGCGTTTGCGCGTCGGCAGGTTGACGAGCGGCCGGGCGAGCGCGTCGCTTTCCGGGTCGACATGGATCAGCGCGTCGAGCACCCGGTTGTCGGTGAGCGCGCGCATCCGTGCGGACTCGGCAATGTAGTGCCCTTCCGATACCGAGATCAGCGGGTCGACCAGAATGTGCGCGTCCACCAGCGCAAAATCGCCCATCTTGCGAGTGCGCAGTTGGTGCACTTCGCGCACGCCGGGGGTCGACAGCAGCAGCGCGCGCACGTCGGCGGCGGCGGTTTCGTCGAGTGCCCGGTCCGACAGGTCTTGAAGCGCGTCCCAGCCGAACATCCAGCCCATGCGCGCGACCATGAAGCCGACGATCGCCGCGGCAATCGGGTCGAGCAGACGCACGCCGGCAAGACTGCCGACGATGCCGATCGCCACCACCAGCGACGACGCCGCGTCCGAGCGCGCATGCCACGCATTGGCGATCAACATCGCCGAACGCACGCGCTGTGCTTCGCGCAGCATGTAGCGAAACAGGCTCTCCTTCGACACCAGCACCAGCGCGGCGACGGCCAGCGCGCTCATATGCACGGCGGGGATATCTTGCAGATCGGCGAGACGCGTGCCCGCGCGCCACAGCATTCCGATGCCGACGACGATCAGCAGCGCGCCAAGAAATAACGAAGCGACGTTTTCGTAACGGCTATGGCCGTAGTTGTGATCCGCATCGGGTTCGGCGCCGCTATGTCGATTGGCGATCAACACGACAAAATCGGAAATCAGGTCGGCCAGCGAATGGACGCCGTCCGCGACCAGTGCCTGAGAATGCGCAAACACGCCGATGACGATTTGCAGCGTCATCAACACCGTATTGAGCGCGATACTGACAAAGGTACTATTGCGCGCAACGCGGTGTTTCTCGGTTGACTGAAGGGCGGCGGCGGAGGGCATCGCAGAGACAGGATAAAAAGTTCAATGTGCGCATTCTACCCGGCGCAACTCGAAAAGCGCTGAGCGCCCTTTAAAATTTTCCTTTCAAATCAGTCGCTTATACAAACGAAAAGCATTCGCGTTCCACTCAGCCGGACCGCCAGCGACAAAATACCCTATAAATTTGTCAGGACAATAAAAAACCGCGCCCTTTGCGGTGCGCGGTTTTTTTCGTCAACAGCGGCGCCCCGATTAGGGCAGCCGATGCCGGGTATTACTTCTCGATCAGAAACTTTTCGCGATCCAGACCGGCGATCCAGCGCGGCGGCTTGCCACGACCGGACCACGTGCTACCGCTATCCGGGTCGCGATATTTCGGTGCGACACCCGCGCGCGGACGGCCAGCGGCCTTAGCGCCTTTTGCCGCACGGCCACCGCCGAGTTCGCTCAGCGTAATGCCGTAGTCGGCCATTTTCTGCTTGATCTCATTCAGGACTTCAGCGTATTCGCGCGACTTTGCTTCTTCGATCTGCTTTTCAAGCTTCTCGCGCTGGGCGAGTAGTTCCTTGTAGGAAGACATAGGTTCCCTTGGTGGTTTGGATAAATGACTGCCAGTCTTAAGCCAGCTTGCCCTTTGAAGGTGTTCATGCCTCGGAATTTGATGGCGAGATTAACACAGAATAGAAAGACTACAAAAGCGCATTCGCAAATTTAATTGCGATACGTTTCAAAAAATTTCACGCGAGACACTGAGTTATGCCCATCCTTTCAACTAGCTTATTTCGCATTTCGCTGAAAAACAGAGTTGTTCGAATCGAACATTTTGATATTGTCTGGCGAAAAATGATATTTACACTCAGTATTTCCCCCAATCATTTCACGGCATGAGAGCTTTGTTATGAAACATCAGAGCATATTGCCGATACGGCGTCATGCTGTTAATGAGATAAAGGGTTTGCCCGAACGGCAAATCAAACCCGATTTGCATGCGCCGTGATGCAATCTTCTAGCGCTGCATGCAAGGTTTCAGTATTGAGTTTGGCGCTGTCGAAGTGAAACCGGCTACGCGCGCCGTCGATTTTCAGATCGACGCCATATCGATCGACGCCCAGGAACTGGAGTTTGTCGCCAACGCCCGGCTGCTTTTCGAGCATGGCGATCAATTCATTTTCTTCATCAAAGCCGAGCGGCGGCAGCGGATCGAGTTCTGCGCCGTCGAGCCAGCCCATTGCGCCAAAGCCGCCGATATAACGCAGCCGCTCGAGTGTCATCGTCCAGAACGTGAAATCGCCGAGCACCAGATAACGCTCTGCATCCGGGTGATAGCGCAGATAGCGATGTACAACCTCGGGCGAGGAGTCGACCGGCTCGAAGCGGCCGAGCAACGTGACGCGCTGGCCGCTCAACACGTCGTCGTCTGGCGTGTCGACGGCGAGAAAACCCGCGCGGGGATCGGCATGCAGGTTGTGCGTGTGTTCGGCAAGGCGGCTGATCAGAATGGTCGGGCGATGCCGCGCGTCCGGCGCGAACGGCAGCATCGACGGATACGGGAAACCTTCCGGCTGGCGCGCGTGCGTAGCCAGCGTGCCGGTTGCGGTCATATGCAGCAGATGCAGCGGAGCGTGAGCGGGAATCTTCACGGGCGCGTTCCTCGATAGAGCGGATGGCTGGCGGCCGGAGCGCCGCGCGGCCGGACAATCGTAAGCGCTGCACGGGCGCGCGCCAAGCACGAGGCAGCACGCCTGGTTAGAATCGGCCATTCGCTTTCAACACGCTTTCTTCTGCGTACGCCCCTCTCGAGATTTCCGTGTCCGACCGCCCCTCCGAATTCGATCTGCTCCCCGCCGCTCACCGCGATCTCTCCGACACCGCGCGGCAACGCGCCCGCTTTGCCACGATGGCGGTGTTTTTCATCGCCGGCATGATGTACGCGTCGTGGGGGGTGCATGTGCCGACCGTGCGCGACCGCTTCCATCTGAACGCCGCGATGTTGTCGTTCGCGCTCTTCGCGGTGGCCGTCGGGTCGATCGGCGCAATGGCGGCGAATGCGTCGTGGATCGCTCGAGTCGGCACACGCCGCGCGTGTCTAACGGGCGGTCTCGTGATGTCTGTGTGCGCGGCGCTGATTCTGGTCGTGCCGGATTACTGGATGTTGCTGGTCGTGCTGGCCGCTTTCGGCGCGGGCATGGCCACGCTCGATGTCGCGATGAACGCGGAGGCCAACGCGATCGAAAAGGCGCTCGACAAGCCGATCATGTCGTCGCTGCATGGAATGTTCAGCGTCGGCGGGATGACCGGAGCGGCGGTCGGCGGCGCGCTGCTGTCGCGCGGTATGGCGCCGGCCGTGCATCTGACGCTGGCGGCCGTGCTCAGCGCGCTGGTGCTGGTCGCCGCCTGTCCGTCCGTGCTGCCGCACGTGCCGCACGCCGAGCATCCGGATGCCGCCACGCCGCGCGCCAATCGCTGGCGTTCGCCGGCCTTGTGGGCGCTCGGCGCAGTGGCGCTTGTCGCGCTGATTGCGGAAGGCGCGATGTACGACTGGGCCACCGTCTATATGCGCGACGTGGTGCTCGCGACGCCCGCTCTCGCGAGCGCGGCCTACGCGGCCTTTTCGGCTGGCATGGCCGCGGCGCGCTTTGCCGGCGATGCCGTGCGCGCCCGCTTCGGCGCGCCGCAACTGGTGATGGCCAGTGCGTCGCTCGCGTGTGCGGGGATGGTCGGCGCGCTATTGCTGCCGAACGCGGTCGCCGCGTTGATCGGCTTCGCGCTGATGGGCCTCGGACTCGCGAACATGATGCCGGTGCTGTTCGCGGCGGCGGAGAACGTCAAAGGAATCCATGCGGCCGAAGGGCTCGCGCATGTCGCCGGGCTCGCGTACTTCGGGTTGCTGCTCGGGCCGGTGATCATCGGCGTGGTCGCTCAGATGACCAGCTTGCCGATCGGTTTGTCCGTGGTGGCCGTGTGTTCGGCGTTGATCGCGCTCGCCGGCCCGAAGGTGCTGCGGCGTTTGAACATCTGACGGCGGAGCGCGCCGACGCTGCGTCGGCGTATGTCGCGCAATACGAAAACCCGCGAGCTTACGTTACGTTACGCACGCGCGGCACACTCGACGTGTTCCGCGCCACATTCCTCCAGGCGGTTCCTTCGCTGGTTGCCTTCTCTTATCGTAACCAATTGATTTCGTTAGACTTATCCATCCAGCACTGAGTGCCCACAAAAATGGCATAGGCCTTGCAGTTAGTCCCCCAGCAATTTCCAAAACTACGGGGGAGCAAGACCATGAACCGCAATTTCAAACTCTCGGCGAGCGCCATGTGCGTCGCCTCGATGATCGCACTGACAGGATGCGGCAGCACGTTGACCGTACCAAGTAAAGGCCTTGGCAGCGGCTCGGGCGCCGGCACACCGACACCCACGCCGACTCCGACGCCGACACCCACTCCGACGCCGACCCCAACGCCCACGCCCACGCCGACCCCGACGCCCACCCCGACGCCCACCAGCGCCAATCCGATCGGCGTCGTCGCGCAAAACGCCGGCAATGTCGTCACCGCGACCGGCAAGACCGTCTCGGCGATCGGCAACCAGATCGCGCTCACGCCGATCCCCGGCGCCAACGCGGCGACCACCACCGCGCTCGGCGGCGTCGTGTCGAATCTCGGCAGTGGCGTAACCGCGCTCGGCACCGGTGTCGCGAACGGCCTCGGCCAGCTCGGCAATTCCACCGATCCACTCGGCACGACGCTCGCGAGCAGCGGCAACCTGGTCTATAGCGCGGGGCAAGCCGTCAATAGCGCGGGCCAGCTCGTGACGAGCCTCGGCAGCGGCCCGACCGCGCCGCTCAGCCCGTTGACCACACCGCTCGGCAGCACCGTGTCGACGCTCGGCAATGCGGTCAGCGGCCTCGGCACGCAACTCGGCTCGACATTGACGAACGGCCCGATCCAGCAGGTTACGCAAACGGTCAGCACCGCGATCACGCCGATCACGACCACCCTCGCGCAGACGACCCAAACCGTCGGCGACACGACCGGCCTCGGCGCGCCGCTAAACGGCCTGCTTTCGACCATCGGCCACGGGCTCGGCACCGCGGGCAGCCAGGTGGGCAGCGCCACCGGCAATCCGATCGGCCAGGGCCTCGGCAACGTCGTCACGAAGCTCGGCGACACCGTCACCTCGGCCGGCGGGCTATTGACCGCAGGCGGGTCGGGTAGCGGCAATCCGCTGGGCGGCCTGACCGGCATCCTCAATCCGGGCGGCAGCGGCGGTACGTCGGGCAACCCGCTCGCCCCGCTGACGAACATTCTCACCGCGCTGCCCGGCACGCTGAGCGGCGGTCTGACGGGCGGCAGCGGCTCCGGCCCGCTGGCGCCGTTGACCAACGTCATCAGCACGCTGACGGGCACGCTCGGCGGCGCGGCCGGCGGCTCGGGCAACCCGCTCGCGCCGTTGACCGGCGTGGTGGGTACGGTCACCGGCGCGCTGAGCGGTGCGGCCGGCGGCGGCAGCAGTCCGCTGGCACCGGTAACGTCCGTCGTGTCGACGCTGACGGGCGCACTCGGCTCAGCCGCCGGTTCGGGTTCGGGAAGCAGCGGGACCGGCAATCCGCTCTCGCCGATCACCGGCCTGTTGAATACGGTGACCGGCACGTTGACGGGCGCGGCCGGCTCTGCCGGCGGTTCGACCGGCGGCGGCCTGCTCGGCGGCCTCGGCGCACTGACGACCAGGAAGTAACGAACACGAATAACGACAGCAAATAACGGCGCAATAAAAAAACGCGCTGAAAGGGGGGCGGCGAGCCGGGTCAACCGGCTCGCCGTTTTTTTATAGCCTCATCCGTTTCGCGTCACAACTCGTGATACGTGTCGTAATGGGAGGAGAAATCGTTACGCTGCAGAAAGTTGGTGAAGGTCATCGTCACTGAAGCATCGAGTCCTTCGACGTAATGCCACCAGCCGATCGGCAAAAACAGCAATTCACCAGGCGCGAGCGTGCATTCGATCAACTGCGCGTCGCGCATCGACGGGAAACGTTCGTAATCGATCGCGCTGCCGTCCACCTGCGAATAACAATGCAGATCGTTGGCCATATAACGCGTGTCCGACATCGGGACCAGTTTGATCCGTTTGCGGCCGATAACCTGTGCCATGAAGTTATTGGTCAGATCGTGGTGAAACGGCGTTTTCGTTCCGGCCGGTCCCATCCAGAAAAACCCGGTATCGGGCGAAGCGGCATCGAGATATTCGCCGATAGCCGGCACATCGTTCCATAACGCCGCGAGCGCCGCGCGATTGTGCGACGTGTTATTCGCCGTCATGTAGAAATCATTGGTCGGCCCGCTGCGTTCGACCAGATCGACATAATCGGCAAAGCGCATCGTTCGTTTGAGCTTCGGCTGGTTGATTTCATAGTTCGCGTCGGAGTCGCGGCCGAATTGCACTTCTACTTCGCGATCGCCGCAGCGCTCGCGCAAATAATCGAAGTTCCACTGTTCGCGCGCCGGCCAGAAATCGAACGCGCCGGTGACGATCACCGGCCGGTTCTGAAAGTAGTACTGCTCAAAGAACTCGTCGCGCAATAAACGTTCACGCCTTTCGATCAGACCGCTGCCGACGCGCAAGCGGTTCAGCGCGCCATACACCGACAGGATCCAGTCGCGCTTACGCAAACGATTGCGGATACGCGCAGCACCTTGCAGATAAGGACTCGCGAGCGCGGTATCGATTTCACGCGCGGCCTCGGCGGCGTCGAAACCATGTCCGACGAGTGCGCCGTGCAACGCGGGCGGCGGCGCATCGAGCAGCAGGTTTTCGGCGATCCAGCGGCGCCAGCCGTCATCGAACGAACGGATCTCAGCGGTCACGGCATTCTCCAGAACAGTCGGCGCTCATCCGCGAGCGCTCAGGTGCAGACGTCCAAAAGAAAAGGCACGCGAGCCTTGCAGCGCGCGTGCCTTTTTACGACTGGACCGAAGACAAGCCAGGCTGCCTTCGATCGAGCGGATTTACATCTTCACTACGTCGAGCAGCGTCTTCTTGCCGGCCTTGTAGTTGTACAGCGAGATCACGCCGTGTTGAAGGTCGCCCTTCGAGTCGAACGTGGTTTCGCCGATCACACCCTTGTAGTCGGTCGCCGGCATTGCTGCCAGGATCTTCGCCGGATCGGTGGAGTTAGCACGCTTCATCGCGTCGACGATGATGTACACAGCGTCATACGTGAACGGTGCGTAAATCTGGATCGGCTGACCGAAACGCTTCTGGTACTTCGCGAGGAACGCCGAACCGCCAGCCATCTTCTCGAGCGCCATACCGGCTTCCGAGCAGACGATGTTGTCGGTTGCGTCGCCAGCCAGATCCGACAGCTTGTCGGTACACACGCCGTCGCCTGCCAGAACCTTCGCGCGCAGGCCGAGCTGCTTGGCTTGCTTCGCGAACGGGCCGCCGGTTGCATCCATACCGCCGTACATGATCGCGTCCGGGTTTTCGCCCTTGATCTTCGTCAGAATCGCGCGGAAGTCGACAGCCTTGTCGTTCGTCGCGTCATGCGACATCACGTTCAGGCCCAGCGACTTGGCGGTCTTTTCGAATTCGTTGGCGAGACCCTGGCCGTAAGCGGTCGAGTCGTCGACGATCGCGACGCTCTTCACTTTCAGGCCCTTGGCTGCATAGTTAGCCAGTGCCGGACCTTGTTGCGCATCGGTCGCAACGACGCGGTACGTCGTCTTGAAACCTTGTTGCGTGTAGGCCGGGTTGGTTGCCGACGGCGAGATCTGCACGATGCCGGCATCGCTGTAGATCTTCGAAGCCGGGATCGACGTGCCCGAGTTCAAGTGGCCGACCACTGCAACGACCTTATCGTCGACCAGCTTCTGCGCGACTTGCGTTGCAGTACGCGGGTCGGCCGCGTCGTCTTGCGGATCCAGTTGCAGCGTGATCTTCTGGCCGCCGATCGTCAGGCCCTTGGCGTTGATTTCTTCAACTGCCAGGCGCGCGCCGTTTTCGTTGTCTTTACCCAGGTGAGCGATACCGCCAGTGAGCGGTGCAACGTGACCGATCTTGACGACCGTGTCGGCTGCAGCCGTTGTTGCCAACGTCGCGAACAGCATCGCCGCAGCGCTGATCGGCAACAGCTTTTGAATCTTGATGTTCATGTAAGTCTCCAGTTTCGGTCCCAAAAACAACGTAATCGCCCTGTGCCCCCGCTTCCCCAACACGTGTCGCTCAGTCCCGTGGACGACCACGCCGGTTGCATCGTTCATGCACTTGGCCAGTACGTCTGCTCGTCTGTTTGTGGCAGGCGGCAACCCGTACTTGCGCGCAAGTGTAGGTCATCAAATTAAATTGTGGGACTTTTTTGAGGAAGTGGGATGAACACTAATAGCGTTTATCCAACAAGCGTCGGTTCCGACTGGATCGACTCGCTGGAAAACCCCAGCCCATGCGGGTTTTCGCTACGTGAGGGTTTCGCCTGACGGCACGGTCTAAAGGTTTTAGCGCGATAAACCGATAATGATTCGAATAAGCTTTTTGCTTGAATCAGGCGCGCCGCGCTTATTCGCGCGGCGCGTCCGGCGGCGGCCGAATCAGCGTTGAAGCGCCGCTATCCGCGAGGCCGCGGCGCGCCATTCGGCGTCGAGCCGCGCGACCAGTTCGGCCGCACCCAGACCTTCCGCACGCTGACGCCCCAACGCTGCGCCTTGCCCCGACCATAAAGACAGATAGTCGCCATTGCCCGCTCGGCCCGCGGTTTGTCGCAGTTCCTGAGTCAATGCGTTTTGCACCGGATACGGCGCGACGTGATCCAACGTTTCGGTCAGACGCAGCATCAACGGATTGCGTATGCCGCGCGCATGACGGCCGGTGATCGCGCGCGTTACCGAAGTCGACGTATCGGACGACGCGCGCACGCGGCTTTTATATATCTGCGGGATGCCGCTCTCGTGACAGGTGAGGAACGCGGTGCCCAACGCGGCGGCTTGCGCACCGAGCGCGAGCGCGGCGGCGATACCGCGTCCGTCCATGATGCCGCCGGCGGCGAGCACCGGCAGACCGGTTGCGTCGACGAGTTGCGGCACCAGTGTCATCGTGCCGACCAGTGCGTCTTCGAATGCACCGATGAACGTGCCGCGATGGCCGCCCGCTTCCGCGCCCTGCGCGACGATCGCATCCGCACCGGCATCGCGCCAGGCTACGCCTTCGGCGACATGCGTCGCGGTGCCTATTACATAGATGCCGTTTGCGTGCAGACGCGCGACATCGTGTGCGGCAAGCAGACCGAACGTGAAGCTCGCCACCGGCACGCGCAACTCGATCAGCGTGTCCAGTTGCACGCGGAAGTCCGGTGCGTAGCGTTCGAGCGGCTGGCCCGGCGGCAAATCGAACTCCGCGCGTAGCGGTTCGATGGCAGCCAGCGCACGGCGCACAGTGGTGTTGTCCGGCGCGGCGGCTTCGAGCACGAACAGATTGACGCCGAACGGACGATCCGTCAGCGCGCGAATCGCCGCAACGTCGCTCGCGATCTTCTCCGGCGACAACGCCGCGGCCGCCAGAAAGCCGAAGCCGCCCGCATTCGACACCGCCGCGACCATCGCAGGCGACGTCGCGCCGCCGACCATCGGCGCCTGCACGACCGGCACGCGCAATTCGAAACGTGCCGCGAACGGCGTCGCAAAACCGGTTTCACTCATGATGGATTCCTTTACCGACAATGCACGCGTAGGCCGCGCGCCAATTCATTGACCCGACTGACCCGACTCATAGACTCTACCCAGCCGCACACTCGCAGTGAAATGAATTATCGAGAACGTTTCAATCATCTTACGAGATCGTGAATGCGCTCAATGCCATTGCGCGACGACCGGAGAGCCTGCGCTGCAAGCCGCTTCCATTGATGGCAAACTGACCGGCCGCCTGACTCTTCAAGACCTCTGGCAAGCATTCGGATTACATTCGCGCATCACCACACAGCTACATGGAGAGCTACATGAGCACGACTTCCCGCTGGATCGACATTCCCTCCGGCAACGACAGTTTCGGCGGCTATCTGGCGCTGCCCAAAGGCGGCAAAGGTCCGGCCGTCATCATCATTCAGGAAATCTTCGGCGTGAACAGCCACATCCGTTCGGTCGCGGATCAGTACGCGCAAGACGGCTACGTCGCGCTCGCACCGGACGTGTTCTGGCGCGTGCAACCGCGCGTCGAATTGACGTACGACGGCGCCGATCGCGACAAGGGCATCGAACTGATGCAGAAAGTGAAGGTCGACGAAGCGGTGGCCGACATCGGCGCCGCAGCAGCAGCGCTGCGCGCGTTGCCCGAAGTGACCGGCAAGGTGGCGGCGATCGGTTTCTGCTTCGGCGGCCGTCTCGCGTATCTGGCAGCGGCGCAAGGCTCGCTCGACGGCGCGGTTGCCTATTACGGCGGCGGCATCCAGAACCAGCTCGACGAAGCAGCGAAGATCAAGGTGCCGGTGCAGTTCCACTACGGCGAACTCGACGCGCATATTCCGCTGTCGGCGGTCGGCCAGATTCAGGAGCGCTTCGCGGGCCGCACAGATGCGGAGTTCCATATCTACGCGAATGCCGATCACGGTTTCAACTGCTCGGACCGCGCATCGTATAACCAGCATGCAGCCGCGTTGGCACACGGCCGCACGCTGACGTTCCTCGGCGAACGCCTGTAAGTCTCACCGGTCTCACCCATGGTTCAGGCGGCCCGATCCGGATCGCCTGAACCGGCAGCTCTCGCCAGAAGCACACGATGCACCCCAGCAGTTTCCATCATCGAAACACGAGGGCTCCCCCATCGTGCAATCAGACTATCTCGCCCATGACGCCATCGGCCTCGCCGAACTGGTTCGAACCCGGCAAGCGAGCGCGCGCGAGTTGCTGGATATCGCCATTGCCCGCACGGAGGCGGTCAATCCGGCGATCAATGCGATCGTCCTGAAGGACTACGACGCAGCCCGTCAACGCGCGTCGCAAAGCGATTCAAACCGTCCCAACGATACGACCGACACGAGCGCGCAAGACGCGCTCAACGGCGTGCCGTTTCTGATCAAGGATCTGGGCGCGCCGGTTGCGGGATTGCGCATGGCGATGGGCAGCCGGCACTACCGCCATTTCGTTCCCGAGGTGGACGCGCCCGTTGTCACGCTCGCGAAAGCGGCCGGCCTCAACATCTTCGCGAAGACCAGCACGTCCGAACTCGGGCAGATGCCTTATACGGAGCCCGAACTATTCGGCCCGTGCCGCAATCCGTGGAATCTCGACCACACGCCGGGCGGCTCGAGCGGCGGCGCGGCCGCGGCGGTCGCCGCGGGCATCGTGCCGCTCGCGCATGCGTCCGACGGCGGCGGCTCGATCCGCATCCCCGCTTCGTGCTGCGGACTGTTCGGCCTGAAGCCTTCGCGCGGACGCGTGCCGCGCGCGACACCCACGCCATCCGCGGGTGAGCTCGGCATCGATCACGCCATATCGCGCAGCGTGCGCGACAGCGCGTTGCTACTCGATCTGCTCGCCGGCAATGCCGGGCGCCCGCCCGGCGCGCCGGGCACTTTTCTCGGCGCGAGCCGCGAGCGTTGCAAGCCGTTGAACATCGCGTACGTGACCGAGGCGATGCTGGCGCCGTCGCTATCCGCCGACGCGCGTGCCGCGCTCGACGACGCGGCGCAACTCGCGAGTTCGCTCGGCCACAACATCGAGCCGATTTCGCTCGGCATCGATTTCGCGGCTGTGCGGCACGCGTTTCTGTCGCTGTGGTCGGTGACCGCCGAAGAGCTCGTGCTGAACGCGGAGCGAATTAGCGGCCGCAAACCGCTGCGTGGTGAATTCGAAATTTCGACATGGGCGATGGCGCACGTCGGTCGCAAACTCGGCGAGCGTGGCCTGCCTGCCGCGCTCGAAGAACAACGCCGCATCACCGCGCGGCTCACCGATCTGCTGAACCGCTTCGACGTGGTTCTGTGCGCGACGCTGGCCGGCGCGCCGATCAAGATCGGCGAGATGCAACCCACGTCGGCGGAGCGCATGCAAATGCGCGCCGTCACCGCGATGCCGCTCGAACCGCTGATCAAAAAGCTGCTGAACGAAGCGTCGAACAAGGCGTTTGCATGGGCGGGCTGCACGGAGCTGTTCAATCTGAGCGGGCAGCCGGCGATGTCGGTGCCGCTCTACTGGAACGCGCGCGGCTTGCCGATCGGCGTGCAGTTCGCCGCGCGCGACGGCGGCGAAGCGACGCTGTTGCGCCTCGCCGCGCAACTCGAAGCAGCGCGGCCGTGGTTCGACAGAAGACCGCCGTTGATGCAGGCGCGCAGCTAGGCCGAACGGCATTCGCGCGACGTTAGGAATCGACCGGAAACCGGCGCGGCATGTTGCTGCGCATTGGCAGCAACATGCGGGTCGCGCGCGGCTGAAAACCGCTCAGGCCTTCTTGTTATAGGCGCTGCACCAACCCTTGCTGGCGACCTGCTTGCCCGCGAACATCGGGCAACCGCCGTAGGCGTCGGTGGGTTTGGCTTGATAGAAGCTGCAGTTGCCGCAGTCCTGGTCTGCTGCGTACTTCGCGAACTTGGCTTTGTCGACTTTGCTTGCGTCGGCCTTGTAGCCGAGCGCTTGCGCGGTCGGATCGGTTTCGGCCACTTTCGGTGCGTCGGCGAATGCCTGGCGCGACAGTGCAAGCGAAGAAGCGACACCCAGGCTGGTGATTAAAAACGTACGACGGGAAGATTTCATGGGGACTCCATTTATATGAACTGATCGCCGTTCTGATGACAGCGGTCCCCAAGGATAGCAATGAAGCCGTCGTGCGTGACAGCCCAAATGATAGAGATAACCGAATCTGTACGACTCGCGCGGCGTTCGTCGCGACGGTGAACTTAAGGCGCGCGCAAAGCCGAAGATGACTACGCGCGCCCGCTCAGTTCGCACACTCGCGCGGCGATCGCGAGCGACGCCGTCAATCCCGGCGATTCGATCCCGAACAGATTCACGAGTCCACGCACACCATGCGCGGCCGGACCTTGAATCACGAAGTCCGCGGCGGGTTCGCCAGGACCGGAGAGCTTCGGACGAATGCCCGCATACGCAGGTTGCAGCGCATGGTCGGGCAACGCCGGCCAATACGCGCGAATGGCTGCGTAAAACGATTCCGCGCGCTGCGGGTCGACGTCGTAGTTGATTGCATCGACCCATTCGACGTCCGGGCCGAAACGCGCCTGACCACCAAGGTCGATCGTCAGATGCACGCCGAGGCCGGCTTCATTCGGCATCGGATAAATCAGACGGCTGAACGGCGCACGCCCCGAAATACTGAAGTAATTGCCGCGCGCGAGATAAAGCGGCGGCACGTGGCGCGCATCGAGTCCGCGAATCTTGCGGGCCAGCGCGTTCGCTTGCAGCCCGGCGCTGTTGATCACGCACGCGGCGCTGATCGTGGTCGGCGCGCTGCCGCCCACCTTGACGATAAAGCGCCCGTTGCTCGCCTCGACGGCTTCGACCGGCGCATGAAACGCACACACCGCGCCATCGCGCTCGGCATCGCCTTGAATCGCAAGCATCAACTGATGACTATCGACAATGCCGGTCTGCGGTGAAAACACCGCCTCCACGCATTGAAGCGCAGGTTCGAGTTCCTGCGCCTGCTCGCCGGTGATTCGCATCAGGTCGAGCACACCGTTGTCGCGGCCCTTCGCCATGATGCTTTCGAGTTGGGGAATCTGATTGCGCGACGTCGCGACGAGCAATTTGCCGCAGCGCGAATGCGGGACGTTGTGCTCGACGCAGTAGTCGTAGAGCATTTCGCGGCCTCGCACGCACAGCGCCGCCTTGGCCGACCCGCGTGGGTAGTAGATGCCCGCGTGAATCACTTCGCTGTTACGCGAGCTGGTGCCCACGCCGATCGCCTCGGCCGCCTCCAGCACGATCACTTCACGTCCGCGCGCCGCCAGCGCACGCGCCACTGCCAGACCGACCACACCCGCGCCGATCACTACACATTCGATTTGATCCATGTCTGTTGACGCGGCTGACTTCGCCGCGCGCTACCTCGTTCACCCGATAAAGATGAAGACAGGATGCGGCTATCGAGTGCTGCACACCGCTCGCTGTCGAACGCATCTGTTCATACGCAACCCATGCGTGACACTGTCGGACGCCGCACAGACACAAATGCCCGCAGGGGATGACTGCGGGCATTCGGTCACGAGCAACGCTTCTACGTATGGGCCGGACCGATTCAGTGTACGCCGTCGGAGGTCATTGCGCTCTATCGTTCGACCCTGCGGCGAGGTCGCCGATCGGCCCGTGGCACGTGCCGGCTATCGGTAAGCCAGACCGATTGGATAATTTCTTATCTCGAAAACAGAAACAATTGCCGTGACATTCATAGTGTCTACTGCGTGGAATCGCCTTTTTCAGCTTGAAAAAAAGCCGCCAGAAGGCGACTTTTTGCCAAAAACGGGCTGAAAAGGCTCAAAAACCAATCGGTTTTCGACGATTTCCGTAATCCAGCCGAATATCGCCGGCTTCAACCCGATCGCGCCCGTCGATCCGTGCCGAACCGAAGCCGTTCAGGATCGCGCGCCGCATTTCACGCGGCGAAGCGGCCTTCAACGCGTCGAGCGTCGCGTCGCCGAGCGTTTCGGGAAAACGCAGACCCCAGTTATGCGCCGAGCGGATTTCGTCGTAGATCGCCTGCGCGATACGGCGCGCGCCGTCCCGATCCGGCGGCGGAATTTCGTACACGTTCATCCGGTTCAGGATCGGCTCGGGAATCGAGCGCTCGTCGTTCGCCGTCGCGATCCAGATCACGTGTCCAGCGTTGATCGGAATCTCGGCGAACTCGTCGATGAAAGTCCCGGCCGTATCGTGTTCGAGCAGCGCATACAGCGCACCGAGCGGATCGTATTGCGAATCGCCGGTCGCCTTGTCGATTTCGTCGACGGCAATCACCGGGTTCGCATAGCTGCCGTTCACGAGCGCATCGAACACCTTGCCGGGCTTCGCGTTCTTCCATTGCGACGACGCGCCCGACAGAATCCAGCCCGCCGTCAGCGAACTCATCGCGACATATTGATAGGCGGTGCCGAGCAGGCGCGCCAACTGCTTCGCAAAGTGAGTCTTGCCGATACCGGGGTCGCCGAGCAGCAGGATCGGCATCAGTTCGAGCCGGTCTTCCGTCTCGAGGCACAGCGCGACCTGCTTGCGGATGTCGTCGAGCGGTTCGGAGAAATTCGGCAGCGCGTCGATCAGATCGTCGATCGACGGCATCCGGTTCGGTTTGACACAGAAGCGCAAATTGCCGTTCTTCAGCATCTTCTCGTAGGTGGCGCGCAGTGCGTCGTTCGCGCCGTCACCGAGATCGTTCAGCGCGGTCTCGACCTGATCGAGGTCGTACACCTGACTGAAAGAAGCTACGGCGATTTCCTGTCTGACCATCGCTGTTGTCATTGCTCACCCCGTCTAGCTGGCCTGGCTAATACGGCATCCTGTCGGGCGCCGTTTCAAGTCCAGTGTAACGACGACATATTCGTGTGCAAGCCAGCAGTCGTGCGGCATTGCTGCTAACAACGGGTTGCTTTCGACGCCTGACGGCCGCATCTGAAATGCATTGTTGCTGAACCCGGCCCGCCTGGGCCTGTCAGAACGGCGTTGTATCCATCAGGCGTAAGATGGCCTTTCTGATTGGCAGGGTGGGCCCGTCGGCCCGGAGAATCGTTCTATGTGGAAAACCAGTATCGTCGCCGTGCTGCTCGGCACTTCGTTGCTTGCCAACGCACAACAACGGCCGGCTCAACAAGTCGTGCAATGGCAGTTGCAGGTATTGCGCGACGGCCAGCAGATCGACGCCTTCGACGGCACCACCACGGTGGGCCAGGCGCGCACGGATACGCATCACAAGATGGTGCAGCATAACGTCGGCTGCAAGGACCAACCCGGCGGCAGCATCGATCTCGCGCGCACGCTGACGGTGTCGCCGCTGCAAGCCGACACGAACGCGGTCACACTGTCGATCGACGCGCAGGAAACCTTCGAGGAAGACAACGCCCGGCAAACCGACACCGGTTGCAAGCTGCCGCCGCAACCGCGTCAGGTGAGCGCGAGCCATCCGGGTCTGACGGTGCCGGTCGGGCAATGGACCACGTGGACGATCGTCGACAAGAATCCGAATCTGGTCTATCGCGTGCGAGCGGGGCTTTCGGACAGCCCGGCGAACTGAGAACGAAGCGAAGAGAAACGAAGCGAAGTCGGTGGATCACCCAACGAACTACTGAACCCCAAAACAGAACACGTGGACACACGCGGCATGCGAAACCCCGAAGAATTGATCCGCGAAAGTGCAGCGCCAAAGGATTTCATTGCGGTGAGCTGGAACCTGCATAAAGGCCGCACACCACTCGGCTTTCAGGCCTGGCAGGCCATGCAGCGCTGGGTGCAATCCACTCACGCGGACGCGTATTTTTTGCAGGAAGCGATGGCGCGGCGCATGCCGTCGCCGGTGCTGGCGAGCAGTTTCGGCGAACCGCTCGCCGATCCGTTGAGCGACGTCTGGCATTGCCAGGCGACCGAAATCGCGCGCGCGCTGGAACTGGAAATCGCGCTTGGGCCGAACGTGTTCAAGCCGTCGTGGCGGCACGGCAACGCGATTCTGTCGCCGCATCCGCTCGACCTCGGCGGTCGCTGGGACATCTCTGCGCATCGCTTCGAAAAGCGTGGTCTGCTGGTTGCGCGAGCCACGTTCGGCGGTCATTCGGTCACGCTGCTGTGTGCGCATCTCGCGCTCACGCGCTCGGCGCGTTTGCGGCAAATGACCTGGATCGCGCACTGGATCGAGAAGGAAGCGCCCGAAGGTCCGCTGGTTCTGGCCGGCGATTTCAACGACTGGCGTAACGATTCCGTGCCGCTGTTCGGCGAACATGGTCTGCACGAAGTGGCCACGCTGCTCGGCGAATCGGGCCGCACGTTCCCGGCGTTCTCGCCGGCGCTCGCGCTCGACAAGATGTTCGTGCGCGGCATGACGCCGATCGAATGGATCCAGCCGACGCAGGAAACCGCGTGGCTGTCGGATCATCTGCCTTATATGGCGCGCCTGCGGGTGGGGTAAGCGTGCGTCAGATCAGGTCGGTCCGGCGCGGCGTCCACGTCAGCGCCGCGACCATCCCTTCGCCTGGCTGCAACACGCAGCCGCCCACGTGTTCCCGCATGCCGACTGCGTTGAAGCAATCGGTGGTGTTGGTCACCGGTTCTACGCATAGCTGCGCATCGTCGGCGGGCGCGAATATCACCATGTGGTCGAACGGGGCGTCGGCGGTCATCGTCAGTTGACGGTGTTCGTCGGGCCACGCAATCGTCGCCTCGCGCGACCAGTTCGCGAAGTTGTTGTCGAGTTCGAACGCATCGGGTGACATGCCTTCACTTGCACGCAACGCGTCCACCGCGGGATGCGGACCGAGGTGGGTCGGCAGCACATCGGCGTCGGCGTGCCACATCGCCTGCACTTTCGCATGGACGCGTGTGCCCGCGGTGCGCGGATAGTACGGGTGATGTCCCATGCCGAACGGCATCGGACGATCCGCAAGATTGCGTGCCGACATCGTGATCCGCAGCGCGTCGCCGACCAGTTCGATACGCTGCGTCGCGCGATAGCGGTAAGGCCAGCCGCCGGGAATCCGCGCGTCCGGCTCATGCTCGAAATGCAATTCCACCGAACTCGCCGTGCGCTCGCCCACTTGCCACGGATGCCGCCATGCATTGCCATGCAGAGCATGCGCGAAGCGGGGATCGTTGCCGCCCAGATCGATCGTGCCGCCGCCGAATTCGAAGCGCGCGTCGCGAATCCGGTTGCAGTACGGAAATAGCGGAAAGCTCGCCATGAGCAGCGGGTCGCGTTGCTCGAAAGCCGCGTGTGTCGACGGCCGCAACCAGTGCACAGGACCTTCGGGCGTCGTCTCGTAGTACGCGGCGAGCGCGCCGCCGATCTCGGGTGCCAGCACGACGCGCATCGCGCCGGATCTTAGCGTGACGAGCGTCGGCGCAATCGCGGGAGCGTCGAGCCATGCGAGTTCGCCGACGGGCGGCCGCAGCGGATTCAAGGAAACGTCGTCGCGCATGGTCAGAAAAAGCAGGGCCTCAGGCGGATCGCGGAAGGAACGCGCATCGGTGTCTCCTATAACGTGCCGCGCACAACGCGCGACCGGCGGACCAGCGGGGTCCGCGCGACCGAGAATCGCACGCCGAAGCGCATCGGTCAATATTATTAGTAATAAATTTGCGCGAGATATCGGCTAAAGCACGTCATGAAAATCTCCCAGATGGCGGGTTAGCGCGCGTTGCCGCACGCATATTATTAGTGGTACCGTCGGAGCCACGATGCCACCGGCATGCCCCTGCTTTAGCGCCGCTGCGATGCGGCCCGCACAATGAAAAAATCGACTCAACGCCGCCCCACCATGACCGACATCGCCAAGCAGACTGGCGTGTCGCAATCGACTGTCTCACTGGTGCTCAACAACGCCACCGGCGCGAAGTTCTCCGAGGCGACCCGCAACAAGGTGTTGAAGGCCGCCCACGATCTCGGCTATCGCCTCTCGCTGCGCGAACCGCTGCCTGCGTCGACCGACGAACGCAATCTGATCGTCTATCTCGCCGACGAAATCTCGACCAGCCCGCATCCGGTGGTGAATATCGACGGCGCGCGCGACGCCGCCTATGCGAGCGGCAAGATGCTCGCGGTCTATTCGACGCACGGCAATGCCGACATCGAAAAGCAGGTGCTCGACACGACGCTGTCGAACCCGCACGTGTTCGGCGTGATCTACGCGACCGTCTACACGCGCAAGGTGACGCTGCCGGCCGCGTTGTCGAAGGTGCCGACCGTGCTGCTCAACTGCTACACGAGCGAAGGCGGGCTCTCCTCCGTGGTGCCGGCCGAGGTCGCGGGCGGCCATCTGGCGACCGACTACCTGCTGCAGGCGGGGCACCGGCGGATCGGCTATATCAACGGCGAACCGTGGCAGGACGCGTCGAAAGATCGCCTCAAGGGTTATCGCACCGCGCTCGCCACCGCCGACCTGCCGTACGCGCCGGAACTGGTGCGCGACGGCGACTGGAGCTCGGGTCTCGGCTTCGAACTCACGCTTTCGCTGATGCGCGAGCCGAACCCGCCGACCGCGATTTTCTGCGCGAACGACCTGACCGCGATCGGCGCGATCGAGGCGCTGAAACAGCTCGGCCACCGCGTCCCGGAAGACGTCTCGGTGCTCGGCTACGACGACCAGGAAATCGCCCGTCACACGCATCCGCCGCTCTCGACCGTGGTGCTGCCGAACTACGAACTGGGGCGCTGGGCCGTCGAAACGCTTTTGCAGGAGGAACACAACCGCGCGGCCGGCGCGCCGGTTCGGCACCGGCTGGTCAAACTCGACGGACCGCTTGTCGAACGCGCTTCGGTCAGGGTAATTACCGAGGCAAAAAAGCCAATAATTAATATTATTAGTGATTGACCGATAATAATTCTGGATGGAATAATCGGCACGACCGGTTACGTTGAAGCGCATCGGCCGGCAACAGAAACACAAAAAGCAAATACACCTCACCAGGTACTGGAGGAAGACATGGCGTCGTTCAACACGCAGTCGCGCAAACTCGCGCGCAAGCAGCAGATTCGTCCGCTGGCCGGTTCGCTGCTGGCTCTGGCCATCGGTTTCGGCGTCGCAACGGCCCACGCCGACGACGCGTTGCCGAAGCTGCCCACCAAGACCCCGCTGAAGGTCGGCTTCGCGCAGACCGAAAGCAACAATCCGTGGCGTCTCGCGGAAACCAAGAGCTTCAAGGACATCGCGGCGAAGTGCGGCTGGCAACTGGTCATGACCGACGCCAACAGCTCGAACTCGAAACAGGTGTCGGACATCCAGAGCATGATCGCGCAACACGTCGATCTGCTGGTGTTCCCGCCGCGTGAAGAAAAGCCGCTTGCGCCGATCGTGCTGCAGGCGAAGAAGGCCGGCATTCCGGTGATCCTCGTCGACCGCGACGTCGATCAGTCGGTCGCGAAGGCGGGCCGCGACTACATCACGTTCATCGGCTCGGACTTCATCGATCAAGGGCATCGCGCGGCCGACTGGCTCGTCAAGGCGACCGGCGGCAAGGCGAGGATCATCGAACTCGAAGGCACCACCGGCGCATCCGCCGCGAACGACCGCAAGAAGGGCTTCGACGAAGTGATCGCGAAGAACCCGGGCATGTCGATCATCGCGTCGCAAAGCGGCGACTTCGCACGCGACAAGGGTCGTCAGGTGATGGAAACGCTGTTGCAGGCGCATCCGGACGTGACCGCCGTCTACGCGCACAACGACGAAATGGCGCTCGGCGCGATCGCCGCGATCAAGGCCGCCGGCAAGCAGCCGGGCAAAGACATCCAGATCGTCACGATCGACGGCACCAAGGGCGGCATGGACGCGATCGCGGCCGGCGAACTCGGTGCGAGCGTGCAGTCGAGCCCGTTCTTCGGCCCGCTCGCGTGCGACGTCGCGCAGCGTTATGCGAAGGGCGAGAAGATCCCAACGTGGGTCAAGGTGTCCGACCGTTTCTACGACAAGAGCAACGTGCAACAGAGCATGCAGTACGGCTACTGAGCGGCTACTGAGCGGCTACTGAGCGGCGATTGAGCAGCTATTGAGCAGCTAAGGATCGACGGCCGCCGTCGTACGCGCAGTTTGGAGCTTGAGGGCAGTGCTTTAACGGAGCGTGCGCTCCGTGCCCGCAGGACGCCCCCGCCCCGAATCAGTCTCCTCGGGGGGCGGGCGGCGGGAAGGGTTCGGAGCGACGCGTTCGTGGCAGCACGGACCGTCGCTTCGCTTTTATGCGGCGTAAGATGGTTCGACGAGACCGCCGCCATAGAACGAAAACGAACGGCCAGCACGTGGAGCCGCATCCAGGCAGCTCCGCAGGCAGCACACGCATCAGGAGAACACCCGTGACGGAACCCGGCACAGAGACGCCGCACTCTCCCCTTACCCGTTCGCCGCTGCTCGAGATGCAGGACATCGGCATCAGCTTCGGCGGCGTCGCCGCGTTGCGCAGCGCCAATCTGAGCGTAGCGGCGGGTGAAGTACACGCGCTGATCGGCCAGAACGGCGCGGGCAAATCGACGATGATCAAGATCCTGACCGGCGCGTATCGGCGCGGTTCAGGCAGCGTGCGCTTCGAAGGACGCGAAGTCGATTTCCGCACGCCGAAGCAGGCGCGCGAAGCCGGCATCAGCACGATCTATCAGGAGATCAACCTGGTGCCGTTCCGCTCGGTCGCGGAAAACATTTTTCTCGGCCGCGAGCCGCGCCGTTTCGGACTGATCGACTGGCGCGCGGTGCAAACACGCGCCGCCGCGCTGCTCGAATCGTTCGGTTTGCAGATCGACGTGAAGAAACCCGTCGGCCGCTATTCGACCGCGATCCAGCAGATGGTGGCGCTGGCGCGCGCGGTGTCGTCGGACGCGAAGATGGTGATCATGGACGAGTCCACGTCGTCGCTCGACGAGCGCGAAGTGGAACTGCTGTTCAACGTCGTGCGCAAGCTGCGTGACGACGGCCGCGCGGTGATCTTCGTGTCGCACCGGCTCGACGAACTGTATGCGCTGTGCGATCGCGTCACCGTGATGCGCGACGGCCAGACGGTCGCGCAAAGCACGATGGCGGAGATGGACAAACTGCAACTCGTCACGACGATGCTCGGCCGCACGCTCGCCGCCGTCGTGCAGGAAGACGCCGCCGCGCGCGAAGCCAATCTGGCGCGGCGCGGCAAGGAAGCGATCGCCGCGACGCAACTCAGCGCCCATCCGAAAGTGAGCGACGTGTCGCTGCAAGTGCATGCGGGCGAAGCAGTCGGCCTCGCCGGCCTCCTCGGTTCGGGCCGCACTGAAACCATGCGGCTGATGTTCGGCGCGGATGCGCTCGAGCACGGTTCTGTCGCGATCGGCGGAGAGAAGGTCGCGCTGAAATCGCCGCAAGACGCGATCGCACGCGGCCTTGCGTATCTCACCGAAGACCGCAAGGCCGAAGGCATCGTCCCCGAACTCTCGGTACGCGACAACCTCACGCTGGTGTGCCTGCGCACGCTGACAAAAAACGGCGTCGTCGACGTGAAGAAACAGCGGGCGATCGTCGAGCGCTTTATCGCGTCGCTCGGCATCAAGCTGCGGTCAGCCGACCAGCCGATCCGCGAACTGTCCGGCGGCAATCAGCAGAAGGTTCTGCTCGCGCGCTGGCTGGCGGCCGAGCCGTCGTTGCTGTTGCTCGACGAACCGACGCGGGGGATCGACGTCGGCGCTAAAGCGGACGTCGCGAAGATCGTGCGCGAACTGCGCGACGCCGGCATGGCCGTGCTGCTGTCCGCATCGGAACTCGAGGAACTGACTGCGGTGGCCGACCGCGCGGTGGTGATCCGCGACGGCCGCACCGTCGCCGAACTGAACGGCGCGGACATGAGCGAGACCGCGATCATGGACGCCATCGCGTACGGCAGCGAAGGTCCGTCGCAACTGGCCGAAGCCGCGCAAACGGCCCACGCCGCACACATCGAAGACGCGTTGGAGGGCGACCGTCATGGCGCTTAAGTTGCACACCGAAACCGCCGCGCCGCTGCCCGCCGGCGCACCGCGCACGAAACCGTCCACCACGGTGAAGAAATGGCGCCACCTGGCGATGCAGCGTGAAGTGATCGTGCTGCTGGCGATGGTGCTCTTCAACCTGATCTTCACACCGCATTTCTGGTCGCTGCAAACCTTCAACGTCAACATGACGCAGGTGGTGACGATCGTGATCGTCGGCATCGGGATGACGCTGGTGGTCGCGACGGGCGGCATCGATCTGTCGGTGGGCGCGTCGATGGCGATCTCCGGCGCGCTCGCGCCGATGCTGTTCATGAACATCGCGGGACCCGGCGGGATCGCGCTCGCGTTCGTGCTGCCGGTGCTGGCCGCCGCGCTGTGCGGCGTGTTCAACGGCTTGCTGGTGACGAGGCTCTCCGTGCAGCCGATTGTCGCGACGCTGGTGCTGTTCATCGCCGGACGCGGGATCGCGCAAGTCGTCACCGACGGCAGCCTGCAGGCGTTCAACGATCCCGCGTTCCAGTGGATCGCGCTCGGCAAGGTGGCCGGCGTGCCGTTCCAGGTGTTGCTGATGCTCGCGCTGGTGCTGCTGTTCGCGTGGGTCGTGCGCAAAACGCTGTTCGGCCAGTATCTGCTGATCACCGGCGGCAACGAAAAGGCCGCCTACCTGTGCGGCGTGCCGACGGCCACCGTCAAGCTGATCGCGTACACGCTGTGCGCGGCGCTCGCCGGTCTCGCGGGACTGATTTCGATCTCGGTGAATTCGTCGTCGGATGCCAATGTGGTCGGGCTCGGCGTCGAGCTCGATGCGATCGCCGCGGTGGCGGTCGGCGGCACGGCGCTGACAGGCGGCAAAGCGTATATCGGCGGCACGCTGATCGGCGCGCTGATCATCCAGTTGCTGCGCTATACGCTGCTCGCGCACGGTATTCCGGACGCGGCGGCGCTGGTGGTCAAGGCCGGCATCATCGTCGCGGCCGTCTACGTGCAACGGCGCTCGCGCTGATGTTTGAACCACTCCTGGATTCGTCGCGATGAAAAAGAATCTCCCTATCCTGCTCGCGCTCGCTGCGCTCGTCGTGCTCGGCCTCGTGCGCTATGAGCATTTCGGCTCGGCGTACAACATCACGTCGTTCTGGCGCTACAACTCGATGTTCGCGCTGATCTCGATCGGCATGGCTTTCGTGATCATCACGGGCGGCATCGACCTGTCGGTCGGCACGGTGGCCGCGCTGGCCAGCGTCGTCGCCGCGCTCACCAGCGTGCACGGCGGCTGGGTCGCGGTGCTGGCGGGCTGCGGCGCGGGCCTCGCGGTCGGCGTGCTGAACGGCCTGATCATCACGCGGCTGAAGATCCTGCCCTTCATCGTGACGCTCGCGACCAGCCTCGGCGCGCACGGCATCGCGCTGCTGCTGGGCAAGAACGACGCGGTATCGATCGACTCCGCGTCGAACTTCGGCAACTTCGGCCAGGGCGATCTGTTCGGACTGCCGATTCCGGGCATCGTCGCCGTGGTGGCGGCCGTAGCCGGCTGGCTCGCGCTGCGCAGCACGCGCTTCGGCCGGCATTCGCTCGCGATCGGCGGCAGCGAGGAAGCGGCGCGGCTGATGGGACTCAACGTCGACCGGACGCTGGTGATGGCTTATGCGGTCAGCGGCCTGCTGGCCGGCATGGCGGGCGTGATCCTCGCCGCGCAATTCGGCGCGGGTCAGCCGAACGAAGGCGTGGGCTGGGAGCTGTTCGCGATCTCGGCGGTGGTGCTCGGCGGCACGTTGCTGACCGGCGGCGAAGGCTCGATTGCGATGACGATCGCCGGCGTGCTGTTGCTCGGGCTCGTGTTCAATCTGTTGAACTTCGAAAACGGGCTCGGCTTCATCAGTCTGTCGGCGTACTGGCAATCGGTGATTCGCGGGGTGTTCCTGCTGCTGGTGATCGTGCTGCAAGCGCGTGTGTTGAAGCAGCGCGGCAGAAGGCGCGTTGCCGCTCCGGCGTGACCGGAACGCGTAACTCTGGAATCTTTGTTCTGCCTGACTCTCCAGCGATAGATCGAATCGTAGACTCACCTTTGTGTACCAAAACGGCACGGCACACCTGCGCAATGCGAAGCTCGCCGTGCTACGCCGCCGCGCCGCGTGCAATTCAGCCTTAAAGACCCGATCCGCTCGCCTTTCCCGCCGTTTTGCCAGTTTTGTCATGAGGGTCAATGCTGCAGCGCACGGCGGGTTTCGGTATCATCCTGAAAATGTTGCCCGCGCGGCGCGCCTATCCGGCGCATGCCGGACATCCGATGGCAGCCGCCCTGCGCGGCTTTCGCCCATCGCCGAACTCTTGCTGAAGCGCGGCTGCAATCACGCCGACGTTCTTTCCGGCGCCGGTCGTATCGACCAGCGGCGCCAACGCTTCCAGGTCCGGTAACCCGCATCACCACGCTCAACCGCCACGCCGCCGCCCTCGGGCAGCGAGCGCGGTAAAATAGCGGATTGCGCGCGATTCCCGATTAACGGATCAGCGCAGCATCGCCCTTGCCGTGCCGGCCGGCTAGAACGACTGGCCGCCTTTGTTTTCGCACTATTCAAGAAGCCATGAGCAACCTGAACTCACAAACCGTCCTGAGCGTCCATCACTGGACCGATACGCTTTTCAGCTTCACCTGCACGCGCGATCCGTCGTTCCGTTTCGAAAACGGCCAGTTCACGATGGTGGGCCTCGAAGTCGACGGCAAGCCGCTGATCCGCGCATACAGTCTCGCGAGCGCGAATTACGAAGAGCACCTCGAATTCCTGAGCATCAAGGTGCAAGACGGCCCGCTCACGTCGCGCCTGCAGCATCTGAAGGTCGGCGACGAAGTCCTGATCGGCAAGAAGCCGGTCGGCACGCTGATGGCCGACAACCTGCTGCCGGGCAAGACGCTGTGGCTGCTGTCCACCGGCACGGGCCTCGCGCCGTTCATGTCGATCATCAAGGACCCGGACATTTACGACCGCTACGAGCGCGTGGTGCTCACGCACACCTGCCGTTTCGTCGACGAACTGGCGTACAAGGAATACATCACGGATCATTTGCCGGCACACGAGCATCTGGGCGAGTTGGTGCAGGAAAAGCTGCTGTACTACCCGACGGTCACGCGTGAAGCGTTCCAGAACCGCGGCCGCATCACCGAGCTGATCGAAACCGAAAAGCTGTTCGCCGACCTCGGCGTGCCGGGCTTCTCGCTCGAAAACGACCGCGTGATGCTGTGCGGCAGCCCGCACATGCTGCGCGACACCCGCAAGCTGCTCGACGACCTCGGTTTCGAGGAAGGCAGCAACAATGCGCCGGGTCACTACGTGGTCGAAAAGGCGTTCGTCGGCTAAGCGAACAACGTCGAGCGGCAACGATCGGCGGCAAGCACCCGATTTTCGCGGCGAGTGTCGCGTTCCAGCAAAAAGGAGCCTCCGGGCTCCTTTTTTGTTGTCGCAAGAATTTTTCGCAGTTACTTTCACAGTTACAAATGGACGACAGATTTAACCTTCGCCGTAGGCATTCTTCCTACAAAAGTGTTGTCACAGATCATCAACCATTGCATCAAATGTAGGCGCTAACCCTTGGTACACCTGCATTTTTTCTTTTTTTGCGATATGATCGCGGCGCATCGGCCAATTGTCTAACTACGTGCCGTTTGTTACTGAATGTAAATTTCGTTACGCCACGCCGTAGCGATAACTGTAGGATTTGTCCGTCGCGTATTTTTCCCGCGGCGATGCACCTGGAGGCAAGAGATTCGCATGCGTTCTTTCGTCTTCGCGCAGCCGATGCGCAGCCGCTCTGCTGTCCACAGCGCTTCCTGAGAAGGCAAGTCATGGATACGTCGACTGTCGTCCCGTTCAACCGCCGCCCCACTCCCTCTTCCGATACTGAGCGCGAACTCGCCAGGCTGCGGGCACGCGTGCGCGAACTGTCGGCTGAACTGGTGCAGGCGCAGGAAGCCGCCTGCAGGCACGTCGCCCGCGAACTGCATGACGGCGTAGGCGCGGAGCTGACCGCGACGCGCTTCGCGCTCGCCGGCGTCGAAACCTGGCTGCCGGCCGACGCGCCGCCGCAATGCGCGGCCGCGCTTGCGGTTGCGAACCGCTCGCTCGACGCGGTGTGCGACGCGAGCCGCCAGGTCGTTGCGGAACTGCACGCGCCTTCGCTGGAAGCGGGGATCGTCAGCACGCTCGCGCAATGGACCGGCGATTTCGCCGCGCGTACGCATCTGCGCACCAGCTTTGTCTGCGCCGCCGACGTGCGGCTCACCCGCCTGCCGGCCGACGCGGTGCTGGCCGTATTCCGCGTCGCCCAGGAAGCGCTGAACAACATCGCCAAGCACGCGCGCGCCGAAGCGGCGGACGTGCGCATCGAAGCCGGCCGCCGTCATCTGAAGCTTTTCATCAGCGACGACGGCATCGGCCTGACGCGCAACGCCCGCGTGCGCCGCGGCCATTTCGGCCTCGCCGGCATGCGGGCGCGCTGCGCTGCATTCGACGGCACGCTGCGCGTCGGTTCACGCCGCGGCCACGGCAAGGAGCCGCGCGGCACCGTCGTGTCTGCGCGTTTCGCATGGGACGCGATGCTGGACGTCGCGCCCGCCCCCGAGCGCCGCGCGCTGCAATCGTGAACGCCTTGTCATGAGCCTGCGCATCCTGCTCGTCGACGACCACGTGGTGGTCCGCCAGGGCGTCCGCCAGTTGCTGCTCGACCGCGGCGTGGCGCGCGAAGTCATCGAAGCGGAAACCGGCGCCGAAGCGCTCGACGAAGTCGCCAACCGCGGCTACGACGTCGTGCTGCTCGACATCTCACTGCCCGACATGAACGGCGTGGAAGTGCTCAAACGCCTGAAACGCAAAGCACCGCGCGTGGCCGTGCTGATGTTTTCGATGTACCGCGAAGACCAGTACGCGGTGCGCGCGCTGAAAGCGGGCGCGGCCGGCTATCTGTCGAAAACCGTCGACGCCAAGCAGATGATCGGCGCGATCCAGCAGGTCGCGGCGGGCCGCAAATACGTGAGCCCGGAGATGGCCGAGGCGCTCGCCGACTACATCTCGTTCGACGGCGAGCAGTTGCCGCACGAAAAGCTCTCCGACCGCGAATATCAAACCCTCTGCATGCTGGCTTCGGGCAAACGCCTGACCGACATCGCGAACACGTTGTCGCTGTCGGTGAAGACGGTCAGCGTGTATCGCACCCGTCTGCTCGAGAAGATGAAGTTGCGCAACAACGCCGAACTCACCTTCTACGTGATGAGCAATCGCCTCGTCGATCTGAATCCGGCGATGGCGGGCTGAGCGGCGCGCGCCCGCGTTGCCGCTTTTCCTCGAGCCGTTCGCAACACCCTCCTCAAATCGCGCACCGCATGGTGCAACCCGCGGCGCAACCCACAGCGCATAAGCCCGGTGTCGGGACGCGCATCCGTTAAAATCCAGGGTTTCCCGACATTCGGCGCGCAAGATGCGTGCACTACTGGAGACCCACCGCCAATGTCCCTGTTCCGCAAGAAGAACGTCGAGCAGATGATCGCCGCGAGCGCTCAAACCGCCGGCCTGAAGAAAGCGCTCGGCGCGCTCGATCTGACTTTCCTCGGCGTCGGCGCCATCATCGGCACCGGCATTTTCGTGCTGACCGGCACCGGTGCGGTTCAGGCCGGCCCGGCGTTGATGATCTCGTTTCTGATCGCGGCCGTGGCGTGCGGGTTCGCCGCGCTCGCCTACGCCGAGTTCGCGTCGACGATTCCGGTCGCGGGTTCGATCTACACGTATTCGTACGCAACGCTCGGCGAACTGGCCGCGTGGATCATCGGCTGGGACTTGATGCTCGAATACGGGCTCGCCACCTCGGCGGTCTCGGTGGGCTGGTCGGGCTATCTGCAATCGCTGCTGTCCGGCTTCGGCATCTCGCTGCCGGTCGCGTTGACGGCCGCGCCCGGCGCATTGCCCGGCCACGACACGCTGTTCAACCTGCCGGCGTTCCTCGTGATGATGGCGATCACCGCGTTGTTGTCGGTGGGCATCCGCGAATCGGCGCGGATCAACAACGTGATGGTCGCGATCAAGGTGACCGTGGTGCTACTGGTGATCGGCGTGGGCGTATTCCACGTGACGCCCGCGAACTGGCATCCGTTCATGCCGAACGGCTGGAACGGCGTGTTCGGCGCAGCGGCGGTGATGTTCTTCGCGTTCATCGGCTTCGATGCGGTGTCGTCCGCGTCGGAAGAGGTGAAGAACCCGAAGCGCGATCTGCCGATCGGCATCATTGCGTCGCTCGGCGTATGCGCGGTGCTGTATGTGGCGGTGGCGGCCGTCGTGACGGGGATCGTGCCGTCCGCGCAGTTTGCGAACATTTCGCACCCGGTCTCGTACGCATTGCAAGTGGCGGGGCAAAAGTGGGTCGCCGGTTTCATCGACCTCGGCGCGGTGCTCGGCATGCTGACCGTGATTCTGGTGATGGCCTATGGTCAAACGCGCGTGGTGTTCGCGATGTCGCGCGACGGACTGTTGCCCGCGAAGCTCTCCAAGGTGCATCCGAAATTCGCCACGCCGTTCTTCACGACCTGGCTGGTGGGGATTTTCTTCGGCCTGATCGGCGCGCTGGTGCCGCTGAACGTGCTCGCCGAATTGATCAACATCGGCACGCTGGCCGCGTTTTCGATGGTGTCGATCGCGGTGCTCGTATTGCGTCGAACCCACCCCGAACTGCCGCGCGCGTTTCGCTGCCCGGGCGTGCCGGTCGTGCCGGTTCTCGCGGTGGCGTCCTGCCTGTTCCTGATGATCAATCTGCAGGCGGTGACCTGGCTCGCGTTCGTGGTCTGGCTGGTGATCGGCATGGCCATTTACTTCGGCTATTCGCGCCGTCATTCGAAGCTGGCGCATAAGGGCTAAGGTTTTTCGCGTTCTCGTTTACTCGTTCTACCCTCCGCGGCGCTGTCCGGCTCGATGCCGACAGCGCCGCTGCTTTTCCCGCCCCGTCAAATCACCCGCCTCGCGCTGGTAATCCAGCACACTTCCCCTCATAGCGCGACCGCCCGATTTGTGCTTTACTTTTCGGCACACTCATAAAAAAACCGCAGTCCCGCATCGGACCCCACGAAGCAGGCAGCTGAAGGCAACGCAACACAGAGCAAAGGTCCGGTCTCATCCCACAGCATGGGACCCGAGTCACGCGCGATCGAACCAGGGTCAGCGCGAACTCGGGTCGACAGGAGACAGTTCATGGCGATCAGCATCAGTCTGACGGTGAACGGCGCGACCATCAGCGCCTCAATCGACCCCACCACCCTGCTTGTCCAGTTCCTGCGCGATCAGCTTCGGCTGACCGGCACGCACGTCGGCTGCGATACCGCGCAATGCGGCGCGTGCACCGTGCATCTGAACGGACGCGCGATCAAGTCCTGCAACATGCTCGCGGTGCAGGCCGAAGGGGCGACGATCACCACCATCGAAGGCCTCGCCACCCACGGCGTGCTGCATCCGATGCAAGCGGCCTTCAAACACTGCCACGGGCTGCAATGCGGTTTCTGTACGCCGGGCATGGTGATGAGCGCGGTGTCGCTGGTTCAGCGTCAACCCGATCTCACCGGTGACGACGTCCGCGCGCAGCTCGACGGCAATCTGTGCCGCTGTACGGGCTATCACAACATCGTCAAGGCCGTGCTCGAAGGCGCCGCAGGAATGAAGTCCGCCGGCTCGGCCAGCGCCGCCGCCGGTGCGGGCACGCAGGACCAGCCGGCCGCCGCGCCGGTCGCCGCCTGAGGAGCCGACGATGAACGCACCCGACACCCATCTGATCGGCGCTTCCGTCGAACGTAAGGAAGACTATCGATTCCTGACCGGCAACGGCCAGTACACCGACGACATCGTCCTGCCCCAGCAAACCTACGCGGTATTCCTGCGCTCGCCGCACGCGCACGCGAGGATCAACAGCATCGACACGGCCGCGGCGAAGCAGTCGCCCGGTGTGGTCGCGATCTTCACCGGCGCGGACATGGCGGCGGAAAATGTCGGCGGGCTGCCGTGCGGCTGGCTGATCCACAGCACCGACGGCAAACCGATGAACGAGCCGCCACATCCGATCATCGCGCACACGAAGGTGCGGCACGTCGGCGACCAGGTCGCGCTGGTGATCGCCGATTCGATCAAGGCCGCGAAAGACGCAGCGGAATTGATCGACGTGGATTACGACGTGCTGCCCGCCGTGGTCGACACCGCACATGCGGCCGATCCAGGCCAGGCCGCGGTGCACGACGAAGTACCTGACAACGTCTGCTACAACTGGGGCCACGGCGACAAGGCCGCGACCGACGCCGCGTTCGCGAAAGCCGCACACGTCACCACGCTCGACATCGTCAACAACCGGCTGATCCCGAACGCGATCGAACCGCGCGCGGTCAACGCGAGCTACTCGGTGCAGGACGACAGCTACACGCTGTATGTCGCGAACCAGAACCCGCATGTGGAGCGGCTGCTCATGGCCGCGTTCGTGCTGTCGCTGCCGGAGTCGAAACTGCGCGTGATCGCGCCGGACGTCGGCGGCGGTTTCGGCTCGAAGATTTTCCTGTACGCCGAAGACGTCGCGCTGACGTGGGCGTCGAAGAAAATCCGGCGACCGGTCAAATGGACCGCCGAGCGTTCGGAGGCTTTCGTGTCGGATGCGCATGGCCGCGACCACGTGACCCACGCCGAACTCGCCATGGACGCCGACGGCAAGTTCCTCGCGATGCGCATCCATACGATCGCCAACATGGGTGCGTATCTGTCGACGTTCGCGTCGAGCGTGCCGACCATCCTCTACGCGACGCTGCTCGCGGGACAGTACGCGACGCCCGCGATCTATGCCGAAGTGAAGGCGGTCTTCACCAACACGGTTCCGGTCGACGCGTATCGCGGCGCGGGCCGGCCTGAAGCGACTTACGTAGTGGAACGCCTCGTCGAAACCGCCGCGCGCGACATGAAGCTCGATCCGGCGGAAATCCGCCGCCGCAACTTCATCCGCGAGTTTCCGTACGCGACACCGGTAGGCCTCACATACGACACCGGCGATTACGAAACCATCCTCGCGCGCTCGCTGGAACTTGCCGACGTCAAAGGCTTCCCCGCGCGTAAGCAGGAATCCGAACGGAACGGCAAGCTACGCGGTCTTGGCTACTCGTGCTACATCGAAGCCTGCGGTCTCGCGCCGTCGAATATCGCGGGTGCGCTCGGTGCACGCGCAGGGCTCTTCGAAGTCGGTCAGATTCGCGTGCATCCGACCGGTTCGGTCACCGTGTTCACCGGCTCGCACAGTCACGGCCAGGGGCACGAGACCACGTTCGCGCAGGTGGTGGCCGACCGGCTCGGCATTGCACTGGAAAGCGTCGAGATCGTGCACGGCGACACCGGTCGCATTCCGTTCGGCATGGGCACGTACGGTTCGCGCTCGATCGCGGTGGGCGGCTCGGCGATCATGAAAGCGCTCGACAAGATCGAAGCGAAGGCGAAGAAGATCGCCGCGCATCTGCTCGAAGCGGCGGCCGAAGACATCGAGTTCAAGGACGGCGTATTCCGCGTCGCCGGCACGGACCGCACCAAGGCGTTCGCGGAAATCTCGCTCGCCGCGTACGTGCCGCACAACTATCCGCTCGACGTGCTCGAACCGGGCCTCGAAGAAAGCGCGTTCTACGACCCGACCAACTTCACCTATCCGTCCGGCGCGTACATCTGCGAGATCGAAGTCGATCCGGACACGGGCGTGTGCCGGATCCAGCAGTTCACCGCAGTGGACGACTTCGGCAACGTGATCAATCCGATGATCGTCGAGGGCCAGGTGCACGGCGGACTCGCGCAGGGGATCGGTCAGGCGATGCTGGAGCGCTGCGTGTACGACAACGACAGCGGCCAGTTGCTGTCCGGCTCGTATATGGACTACGCGATGCCGCATGCGTCCGATCTGCCGGACTTCACCGTCGAAACCGCGAAGGGCACGCCGTGCACGCACAATCCGCTCGGCGTGAAAGGCTGCGGCGAAGCGGGCGCGATCGGCTCGCCGCCCGCGGTGATCAACGCGATCCTCGATGCGCTCGCGCCGCTCGGCGTGACCGATCTGCAAATGCCGGCCACGCCGCATCGCGTGTGGTCCGCGATTCATGCAGCGAAGCCGTCCCACTGAGATCCTGAGCGGAGCATCCGACATGTATTCATTCGAGTATCAACGCGCGACGGATCCGCAAGCGGCCGCCGCAGCACTCGCCGCCGACAGCGACGCGAAGTTCGTCGCCGGCGGTCAAAGCCTGTTGCCGACCATGCGCCTGCGTCTCGCGCAGCCCTCGCAACTGATCGACGTCACGCGTATTCCCGCGCTCAGGACGATCGCGGTCGACGCGACCCACGTGACGATCGGCGCGGCCGTCTGTCACGCGGACGTAGCCGACCACGCGGAACTGCGGCGGATCGTGCCGGGCCTCGCCGACCTCGCCGCGCACATCGGCGATCGCCAGGTGCGCGCGCTCGGCACGATCGGCGGTTCGCTCGCCAATAACGACCCGGCTGCCTGCTATCCGGCCGCGGCGCTGGCGTTGGACGCGACGATCGTCACCGACCGGCGGCGCATCGCGTCCGCCGATTTCTTTGTCGGCATGTACGAGACCGCGCTGGCGCCGGACGAACTGATTGTCGCCGTCGAATTTCCGGTGCCGGAAAAAGCGGCCTACGAGAAATTCCGCAATCCGGCTTCGCACTTCGCGCTGGCCGGCGTGTTCGTCGCGAAGTTCGCGAGCGACGTGCGGGTGGCGGTGACGGGCGCGGCGGCGTCGGTGTTTCGCGTGCCGGAGCTGGAGCAGGCGCTGAGCGCGAATTTCACGCCCGACGCAGCGCGCGCGGTGACAATCTCCGACACCGATCTGAACACCGACATGCACGCGAGTGCCGCGTATCGCGCGCATCTGATTCCGGTGCTGGCAGCGCGGGCGGTGGCGAAGGCGAGCGGCTAGCATGCAGCCCGCTTCAAAGCTTCCTTCAAAGCCCGCCTCAATCGACGACACTCTCGCGCAGCTCGCCGTGCAGAATTACTTCGCCAGCCGCGAACTCGCGACGGCGCTGTATCTCGCGCTGCGCATGGAGCGGCCGTTGTTCGTCGAAGGCGAGCCGGGTGTCGGCAAGACCGAGCTCGCGAAAGCGGCGGCCGGCATGCTCGGCACGTCGATGTTGCGGCTGCAATGCTACGAAGGACTCGATACGGCCAGCGCGCTGTACGAGTGGGACTATCCGCGGCAGATCATGGCGCTGCGGCTCGCCGAAGCGGCCGGCGAGCGGCCCGGCAACGACACGCTGTATCGCAGCGAATTCCTGCTGAAGCGTCCGCTGCTGCAGGCGCTGATGCCCGACGAACATCATCCGGGCGCGCGGCGCGTGCTGCTGATCGACGAGATCGATCGTGCCGACGAGCCGTTCGAAGCGTTTCTGCTGGAACTGCTGTCGGACTTTCAGGTGTCGATTCCCGAATACGGCACGGTGCGCGCGGTGCAGCCGCCGCTCGTCGTGATGACGTCGAACCGCACGCGCGAAGTGCACGACGCGTTGAAGCGCCGCTGTCTGTATCAGTGGATCGGCTATCCCGAGCGCGATCGCGAACTGGCGATCGTCGCCGCGCGCGCGCCGGATACGTCGGCGGAATTGCAGCGGCGCGCGGTGGATTTCGTGCATCGGCTGCGCGGCATGGATCTGTTCAAGGCGCCCGGCATCGCCGAAACGATCGACTGGTGCCGCGCGCTCGACGCGTTGTCGGTGACGGAACTCGATCCGCAATCGGTGCAGAACACGCTCGGCGTGCTGCTGAAGTATCAGGACGATCTTGCGCGCGTCGACGCGGTGCAGATCGCACACTGTCTCGCCGTACCGGAGTAATGGCGATGACTCGCACGACGCAGACAACCGCCGCATCTTCCACTCCCCCCATTCTGGCCCGCAACGTCGTGCATTTCATCCGCGTGCTGCGCGCCGCCGGTCTGCCGATGTCGCCGGCGCAGGCCGTCGACGCGCTCGCCGCGTTGCACTGGATCGACCTCGGCCGGCGCGACGACGTGCGCGCCGCGCTCGCCGCGACGGTCGTCAGCGCGCCCGATCAACGCGACCTGTTCAACGCGGCCTTCGAACTGTTCTGGCGCGACCCCGATTGGGAAGGCAAGCTGCGCGCGCTGCTGCTGCCGAAAGTGCGCGACGGACTGCCGCCGCCCAAACGCAACAACCGTCTCGCGGACGCCCTCGCGGTGCGCGCGCCGCGCCCGGCGCACGGCAAACCGCCGCCGGAAACCGGCCAGCACGAACTGCGCGCACACCTGAGCTTCAGCGCGGAAGAGCGCTTGCGTCACCGCGATTTCGACACTCTTTCCGCCGACGAATGGCGCACGCTGCGTCATCTGATCCGTGGCCAGCGCGTGCCGCTCGCGACCGAGCCGACGCGCCGCCTGAAAGCCGCGTCGCACGGCACGCATGCGGACCTGCGCGCGAGTGCGCGGCATGCGGTGCGCGCGGGTGGCGACTGGACGGTGTGGAAGTATCGCGCGGTGGTCGAACGCAAACCGCCGCTGGTGCTGCTGCTCGATATCTCTGGTTCGATGAGCAACTATTCGCGCGCGGTGCTGTACTACTGCCACGCGTTGCTGCAATCGCGCGAACGCCTGCAGGTGTTCCTGTTCGGCACCCGTCTCACGAACGCGACGCGCGCGTTGCGCGAACGCGATCCCGATGTGGCGATCGCGGCGCTGACCGATCAGGTGGTCGACTGGTCGGGCGGCACGCGGATCGGCGCGGCGCTCGCCGAATTCAACCGGCGCTGGGCACGACGCGTGCTGACCGGTCGCGCGACCGTGCTGCTCGTCACCGACGGCCTCGACCACGAAGCGATCGACGTGCTCGACACCGAAATGGCCCGCTTGCGCCGCTTCGCGCACCGAATCGTGTGGCTCAATCCGCTGTTGCGTTTCAGCGGTTTTTCACCGAAGGCGCGCGGCGTGCAGGCGATCCTGCCGTATGTCGACGCGCATCGGCCGGTTCATAACCTGGACAGTCTGGCCGCATTCGGCCGCGACCTCGCGCATCTGACACAGCTCAAGCAGTTCACGCGCGCGCCGCGTCTCGCCGGATCCACCACGACAACCGCGGGAGCAATGCCATGGAATTGAGCGAAACTCATACGCTGCCGGTTTCGCAGCAACGCGCGTGGGATGCCTTGAACGACACGGAGATATTGCGCGCGTGCATCCCCGGTTGCGAGAGCATCGATCCGGACGGCGACAATGCGTATGCCGTGGTGATGAGTGCATCGGTAGGTCCGGTGAAGGCGCGCTTCAAAGGACGCATGCAGTTGACCGGGATCGACGCGCCCAATACCTACACCATCGTGTTCGAAGGTCAGGGCGGCGCTGCCGGCTTCGGCAAAGGCAATGCGCGCGTCACGCTCGAACCGGCAAGCGAGGCGGCGACGACACTCACTTACGTCGCGAGCGCCCAGGTCGGCGGCAAGCTTGCGCAGATCGGCTCGCGGCTCGTCGACGGCGCGGCGCGTAAAATCGCCGGCGAATTCTTCAAGCGCTTCGGCGCGCAGGTAGGCGGCGACGCCACGGCGCCGGATGACGGCCCGCCAGCAGCCGCCGCCACAGCAGCGCAGAATACGGAATCGACTCCGGCGCCGGCCCCCCAATCCGACGGCGAAGCAACCGAAGAACCGGAAGGAACAGCAGGAACCAAGAGGAAGAAATCATGGACAGCGTGGATCTCGAAGTCCTGAAGAGCAGCGCACGCTGGCTCGCGGAAGGACATCGCGCGCTAC
The DNA here is from genome assembly GCF_046030735.1 of Paraburkholderia xenovorans. GTDB lineage: Bacteria > Pseudomonadota > Gammaproteobacteria > Burkholderiales > Burkholderiaceae > Paraburkholderia > Paraburkholderia xenovorans_A. The sequence continues at coordinate 76,113 of NZ_JAQQBV010000024.1, read as the reverse complement.
TGGTCACGGTGGTGAAGACGTGGGGCTCGTCGCCGCGTCCCGAAGGCGCGATGCTCGCCGTACGCGACGACGGTCTGGTGGTCGGCTCGGTATCGGGCGGTTGCATCGAAGACGATCTGATCGAGCGCGTCCGGCAACGCGGGATCGAGCAGACGCATCCGGAAGCGGTCAAGTACGGCATTTCGGCGGAGGAGGCGCATCGCTTCGGTTTGCCGTGCGGCGGCACGATCCAGTTGGTGCTCGAACCGCTGACGCCGCAAAGCGGCATCGCCGAGCTGTGCAACGCGGTGGAAGACGGCCGCCTCGTCGCGCGCGAAGTCGTTATGGCGACGGGCGCGGTGCGCCTCGACGCGGCGCTGGCCACCGACGGCGTGCATTTCGACGGCGAACGTCTGCTGACGATTCACGGCCCGCGTTACCGGATGCTGGTGATCGGCGCGGGGCAATTGTCGCGCTACCTGTGCAACATCGCGGTCGGCCTCGACTATCAGGTGACCGTGTGCGACCCGCGCGAGGAATACACGGAGGAATGGAACATCCCCGGCACGAAAATCGTCCGCACGATGCCGGACGATACCGTGACCGACATGAAACTCGACGAACGCTGCGCGGTGATCGCGTTGACACACGACCCGAAGCTCGACGATCTCGCGCTGATGGAAGCGTTGAAGACGCCGGCGTTTTATGTCGGCGCGTTGGGGTCGCGACGGAACAACCAGGCGCGCCGCGAACGTCTGAAGGAATTCGATCTGAACGACACCGAACTGGCCCGGTTGCATGGGCCGGTTGGGATTTACATCGGCAGCCGCACGCCGCCGGAGATAGCCGTGTCGATTCTCGCCGAGGTGACGGCGGCCAAGAACGGCGTGTCGTTGCCGACCTTGTTGCAGGTAGAAGGCGCAAAAGCCGCGCGGGAGATCGCGGCTTCCGGTGGCGCGGCGTGTAGCGTCTGAAGAAGCGCGACGCCCTTTATATCAACCCACACGCCACGGCGGCCGCGATCGAGCCGCCCACCAGCAGCACGCCGATCAAACGACGCTTGTTGAGTTCGGTCCACAGCAACACGCCGGTCAGCGACAGCAGAATCATCGACCCGGCGATCGTATCGATCAGCAGCACCCAGCCGAGGCTCATCCCCACGCCGCGGTGCAGATTGTTGAGCGTCGTCATGAACGAGTTGTGCGTGCGCTTCACGCTGACGAAGCCGTTGCCGACCCAGTACTCCGCCTGCACGTTCTGCGTCGGCGCAAAAATGCCCACCGTCCAAAGCTCCGGCTGAACCACGCTACGGTCGCCCCACGCGACCGCATGCGCCGGCTCGCGCTTCACCCTGCCCGGCTTGCCGTCGATCTTCAGTTCGCTCTTGAGCCACTTCGTCATTTCCATCGGCGAAGCCAGCTTCTTTTGCGGCACCCGAATCTGCAACTCTTCGACCTGCGGCTCGCCCGGCGAAATCTTCAACGGACCGGCCCGATGATTCAGCACGAAACCGGTCACGCCGAACATCAGGCCGAGCACCGCGCCCCACAGGCCGACCCAGCCATGCACCTTGCGCAGCCACTTGATGAAATTCGCGCGCCTCGAACGCTGACGCCGCGCGGCCTGCTCGGCATCGTCCATCAGATGATGACCGCGCGCCTGGCTATGAGCCTTGTATTGCGTGCCGCTGTCGGCAGCAGGCTTCATATCGATCGAGTCGGGCGCGTTCACATCGAGGCTCCAGGCGCTGCAAGTTAACACCGTCGCCGCCGCGCGACGAGGCGCACGATCAGCGGTCAGTGGAGATTCAAAAGGAAAGGCCAGACAACCCGGCTTGCGGTCCGGGCATCTGGCTGAAATGCTGGCTGGCAGCCACAGAGGAGGAGAAATGTGGCAGGAAGCTGGCGACGCCTTTCAAATGAGAATGGCTATCATTACATAGATAAGCCGTTTGCTCAATCACAACGCATCGTCTCCTCTTGACATCCGGCCGGCGCAAACCGACTCTAGGCGCGTTCTCATCTCTATTTTTTGCCGTCCGTCCGGATACCTGCCCGCCATGCGCCTTCTTCCGCTCGTTTGCGTTGCCACCGCCGGCTGGATCGCCGGCCTCTCCATCGCGAGTGCGAGCATTCCAGCAAAACTGGACGATCCGTATACGAACGAAGGCGAGACGCAAACCTTCACTATCAACGCGGACGGCTCGTTTACGAAACTCGATTCGATGACGCTGCTCGTGAATAACGAAGCCGGCGTCGCGCGGGTCGCGCAGCAATACGTGTGGTTCAACCGCAATATGGCCGACGTGCAGATCGTCGAGGCCTACACGACGAGCGCCGACGGCGTGCGCCACGACGTGCAGCCCGACCAGATCCGCGACGTGCAGGAAGCACGTTCGTTCGACGCGCCGATGTTCCAGGACATCCAGGAAAAGGTGATCGTGTTTCCCGCCGTCGAGCCGGGCGCGCGCGTGCATCTCACCTATCTGAAAACGCAGAAGCAGCCGATCGTGCCCGGAGAATTCAGCGACTTCACGCCGCCCGATCTCGCGCCCACTCACAACTTCCGGCTGATCTACGATCTGCCGGCCGACAAGCCGCTTTACGCGGACGCACGCGGCTTCACGGTCGTGCCGCCGATCACGCGCGACGGCCGCACACGCTACGAATATCGCTACGACAAGGCGCATTACAGCCGGCTGGAACGCGGCTCGGTGGCTTACGTTTCGTATGGCGACCGGCTGATGGTGTCGACGTTTCCCGATTACGCCGCGTTCGCCGCGACCTACAAAGCGTCGGCCGCCGATCCGAGCGCGCGCGACCCGGCTGTCGTGCGTCTCGCGCAAAACCTGACCGCGCACGATCGCACGCCGCGCGACAAAGCCAAAACGCTGTACGACTGGGTACGCCGCAATGTCCGTTACGTGGCGATCAACGTGGGGCGCGGCGCGGTCGTGCCGCACGGCGCGAGTGCGATCCTCGCGAACCGTTACGGCGACTGCAAAGACCACGTGGCGTTGTACGGCGCGCTGCTCGACGCAGTCGGCGTGCGCAACGAGCCGGCGCTGATCAGCAACGGCACGATCTACACGTTGCCGGACGTGCCGGGCTACGGCGTGATCAATCACATCATCACGTGGCTGCCCGATTTGCAGCAGTACGCGGATTCGACCGCGTCGAGCGTCGAGTTTGGTTATCTGCCGTCGTCCGATATGAACCGGCCGACCGTGCTCGTCGATCAGGGCGTGCTCGCGCACACGCCGGCCACCGCGCCGATGAACCGCAGCACCGATCTGTCGATCAAGGTCGAAGCGGACGGCTCGGCGAGCTTCACGTACCGGCTCGATGCGTCCGGCCCGACGGCCGAGCAGACTCGCGCGATGCTGCGCACGCAGACGCCCGCGCAGCGTGAAGAATCGATCCAGGCGGAATTGCGCAGCGTCAATCTGCGCGGCGCGGCCACGCTCACCACCAGCGATCTGAGCGCCGCCGACGGCCCGTTGACGATCACGATGAAAGGCACGCTCGAAAGCCTCGTGGTGCCCGGCGCCGCGGCATCGATTCCGGCGTTGACGAGTCTCGCCGGCGGCTTCGATTCGGACACCCGCTACTGGCTCGGCGAGCGCCGCCGCACGCAACCGTTCGTTTGCCACAACCTGGCGCTGCATGAACACGCGCGCATCGAATTGCCGGCTAATTTCCGCGTGCTCGACATGCCGGAAGCCAGGCGCACGCAAGACCGTTTCGTCGATTTCCAGTCGCAGTACACGTTCGATCCGCAGACGAACGTCGTCACGATGACGCGCGACGGCACCACCCATTTCGACAGCGAAGTCTGCACGCCCGACGACTTCGCGCAGATGCGCCCCGCGATCGAAGCGATCGGCCGGGACGTGCGCGCGGAAGTGATCGTGAAATCGACTTTGGTGGAGGAGCCGTCGAGCGTAGCGTCAGGGGCGCCTTGAGGCCGACGCGCACTGACACTGACATGCTTCGTGCTCGACATGGCAACCGCTCGCGCGATTCAAACCGGCCAGAGCGGCCCTTCCTGCATCGCACCGAGCTGCTCGCGCAATTCGAGGATGCGGTCTTCCCAATAACGCTGCGTGTTGAACCACGGAAACGCCGCGGGAAACGCCGGGTCGTCCCAGCGGCGCGCGAGCCACGCCTGATAGTGGATCAGGCGCAGCGTGCGCAACGCTTCGACCAGATACAGTTCGCGCGGCTCGAAATCGCAAAAGTCTTCGTAGCCGGCGAGCAAGTCCGCCAGCGCGCGCGACGCCTCGACGCGTTCGCCGGGCAGCAATAGCCACAAGTCCTGCACGGCCGGGCCCATGCGGCTGTCGTCGAAATCGACGAAATGCGGGCCCGCATCGGTCCACAGCACATTGCTCGGATGACAATCGCCGTGCATGCGCAACATGCGAATGTCGCCCGCGCGTTCGAACGCGCGCTCCACGCCTTCGAGTGCGAGGTTCACGACCGTTTCCCACGCGGTACGCACGTCGTCCGGCACGAAGCGCTGCGACAGCAGGAAGTCGCGCGGCTCATAGCCGAACGTGTGGATGTCGAGCGTGGGCCGCTCAGCGTAGTTCTGCGTCTGCCCGACCGCGTGAATGCGGCCGATGAAACGCCCCAGCCATTCGAGCGTGTCGCGCCGGTCGAGATCGGGCGCGCGGCCGCCGCGGCGTTCGAAGATCGAAAAGCGGAAGCCGTCGAACGTATGCAGCGAGCGGCCTTCGTACACGCGCGCCGGCACCACTGGAATCTCGCGCGCGGCGAGGTCCGCGACAAACGCGTGTTCTTCGAGGATCGCCGCATCGCTCCAGCGCTCGGGGCGATAGAACTTCGCGACCACCGGCGGGCCGTCTTCGACGCCTACCTGGTACACGCGGTTCTCGTAGCTGTTGAGCGGCAGCATGCGGCCGTCGGTGCGCACACCGACTGTCTCGAGCACGCTGTCGAGCGCGTCGAGCACGATTTCCGGCTTGAGCCGGGCGAAGGGAACGGCGCTGTCGGCGCCGTCCTGCAGATCGGGAGTGTCGTCGTTCATGCCCGCATTGTGCGCCGCGCCGCCGTCAAAGACGAGGGCAACGGCTCATGACATGCAGGTGACAGTCCAGGAATAGTTCAGACGCAGCCCTCAAGAATCCGGACCGCGCGCCGTCAATGCACCTGCGCGCTCGACGGACGCACCATCTCGCCGGTATCGATCAGATCTTCAAGGAAGAAGGGTTCAGTGTTCAGATGCTCCGACGTGCCGGGCTCGCCGGCATACCACGCGACCATGGCCATGTCGCCGAGAATCCGCATGACGATCCCGCGCGCGCCTTGTGGCACGGCGATATGCACCGATCGGACAATGGAACCGATTTGCATGATGTTTCCCCGTTTCTCCCATAGCCGGCTTTATGGGTTCCGTGCCGGTCAAGGTGATGATAAAAGCGCCGCTTCGCCGTGAACGTTGCGTACGCACCGATCTGCCGCGCGCACTCCGCGTGAGAGCTTCAAGTGATTGTTCCCGGTTTGCGGGGCCCTGGAAAGCGCGAACAAAAGGCACTTGACCCGTCGTTTCGCCCTATTCCCATTACGGCGCGCTAACCCGATCATCTCGGCTGTCGCGTCGCAACGAGACCATCATAAACCCAGCCGGGGAGATAGATCAAAATCATCCGGCATTACCGACCGCACCCGATATGTGGATCGTTCGCCTGGCGCTGCGGCGCCCCTACACCTTCGTCGTGCTGGCCCTGCTTCTGCTGATCGTCGGGCCATTGACGATCCTGCGCACGCCCACCGACATCTTCCCCAATATCGACATTCCGGTGCTGTCGGTGATCTGGTCGTATAACGGCCTGCCCGCGGACGAGATGGAAAAGCGTATCGTGCTCAACTACGAGCGCGGGCTGTCGACCGCGGTCAACGATATCGAACATACCGAGTCGACGTCGCTGAACGGGATCGCGGTGGTGAAGATCTTCTTCCAGCCGCACGCGAATATCGACGAAGCGCTCGCCGAAGTCACCGCGCTGTCGCAAACTCAATTGCGCTCGCTGCCGCCCGGTATCACGCCGCCGAATATCCTGCGCTACAACGCGTCGACGGTGCCGATTCTGCGGCTCGCGCTGTCGTCGGCTTCGCTGACCGAGCAGGAGCTGTTCGACTTCGGCAATAACTTTCTGAAGACGCAGCTCGCCACCGTGCCGGGCGCGTCGGCGCCGCTGCCGTATGGCGGCAAGCAGCGGCAGATCATGGTGGATATCGATTCGCGCAAGCTGCAGGAGCGCAATCTGTCGCCGATGGACGTGGTCAACGCGGTCACCGCACAGAACCTGATCCTGCCGTCGGGGACCGCGAAAATCGGCGCGACCGAGTATTCGGTGGAATTGAACGGCAGCCCGGACTCGCTCGCCGGTCTCAACACTATTCCGATCAAATCCACCGCCAACGGCACCGTTTATATCCGCGACGTCGCCCATGTGCGCGACGGTTTTCAGCCGCAGACCAACATCGTGCGCGTGAACGGCCAGCGCGCGGCGCTGCTCACAATCAATAAAAGCGGCAATACCTCGACGCTGGAAATTGTCGACCGCATCAAGACGATGATGCCGACGCTGCGCAATCTCGTACCCGCGTCGCTGAATATCGATCCGGTCGCGGATCAGTCGCTGTTCGTGCGCGCGTCGGTGCAAGGCGTGCTGCGCGAGGCGCTGATCGCCGCGTGCCTGACGGGTCTGATGATTCTGCTGTTCCTCGGCAACTGGCGCGCGACGTTGATCATCGCGGTATCGATTCCGCTGTCGATGATCACGTCGATCATCGCGCTGTCGATGCTCGGCGAAACCATCAACATCATGACGCTCGGCGGCCTGGCGCTCGCCGTCGGGATTCTGGTCGACGATGCGACCGTCGCGATCGAAAACATCAGTCATCAGCTCGAGCAGGGCAAGACGCTCGAACAGGCGATTCTCGACGGCGCGCACCAGATCGCGATTCCGACGCTGGTGTCGACGTTGTCCATCTGCATCGTGTTCGTGCCGATGTTTCTGCTGACCGGCGTCGCGCACTATCTGTTCATTCCGCTCGCCGAAGCAGTCGTGTTCGCGATGCTCGCGTCGTATTTCTTCTCGCGTACGCTCGTGCCGACGCTCGCGAAATACCTGCTGCGCAATCATCACAAACCGTCGGACCTGCATCCCGCGCCAGCACAAACGCGCAATCCGTTCATGCGCGTGCACTATGCGTTCGAGCGCGGCTTCGCGCGATTTCGCGACCGCTATCGCAGCTTTCTCGAAGCACGCGTCGCGCGGCCGGGTCTGTTCGTCACGCTGTTTCTGGTGTGCTGCGGCGCGTCGATGCTGCTGATGCCGTTTCTCGGCCGCGACTTCTTTCCGGCCGTGGACGCCGGCACGATTGCGCTGCATCTGCGCGCGAAAACCGGCATGCGGGTCGAGGAAACCGCGGTGATCACCGATCGCGTGGACACGCGGATTCGTCAGTTGATACCGCCGGGCGAACTGCATTCGATCATCGACAACATCGGCTTGCCCGTCTCCGGCATCAACCTGTCGTATAGCAACACCGGCACGATCGGCACGTCGGATGCGGACGTGCTGATCACGCTGAATCCCGATCATCGCCCGAGCGCCGACTACGTGCGCACGTTGCGCCGCACGCTTACCGACGAATTCCCCGGCGTGCAGTTCGCGTTCCTGCCCGCCGATATCGTCAGCCAGACACTCAACTTCGGGATGCCGTCGCCGATCGACATTCAGGTGGTCGGCCGCGACGTGGCCGGCAATCGCGTGTTCGCCGCGAACCTGCTGAACCGCTTGCGCAAAGTGCCGGGCCTCGCCGACGCGCGCATCCAGCAGCCGGCGGATTTGCCGCGTATTTTCATCGACGTCGATCGCACGCGTGCACAACAGGCGGGCTTCTCGCAACGCGACATTGCGAGCAATCTGCTGATCACGCTGTCGGGTAGCCAGCAAACCACGCCGACGTTCTGGCTCAATCCGCGCAATGGCGTCAGTTACAACGTGATCACGGAAGCGCCGCAATACACGATCGATTCGCTGCAATCGCTCGCGAACATTCCATTGACCGCGAACGGCCGCAGCAACATCCTCGGCTCGTTCGCGACGATGAAACGCGAAGCCGGCAACGCGGTGCTCACGCACTACAACGCGCAGACCACCATCGACATTTTCGGCACCGCCGACGGCCGCGATCTCGGCGGCGTGTCCGACGACATCCGCAAGATCGTCGACGAATCAAAAGCCGATCTGCCGAAAGGCTCGACCATCGAATTGCGCGGCCAGGTGCAGACGATGAACGATTCGTTCTCGGGCCTGTTCGCCGGTCTCGTGTTCGCAATCCTGCTGGTGTATCTGCTGATCGTGGTGAATTTCCAGTCGTGGCTCGATCCGTTCATCATCATCACCGCGCTGCCCGGCGCGCTCGCCGGCATCGTGTGGATGCTGTTCCTCACGCACACCACGTTGTCGATTCCGGCCCTCACCGGCGCGATCATGTGTATCGGCATTGCGACCGCGAACTCGATTCTGGTGATCAGCTTCGCGCGCGAACAGTTGCTCGAACACGGCGACGCGACGCGCGCGGCGATCGAAGCAGGCTTCACGCGTTTCCGTCCGGTGCTGATGACCGCGCTCGCGATGGTGATCGGCATGGTGCCGATGGCGATCGGCCTCGGCGAAGGCGGCGAGCAGAACGCGCCGCTCGGTCGCGCGGTGATCGGCGGCCTGACGGTCGGCACGCTGGCGACGCTGATCTTCGTGCCGGTGGTGTTTTCGATGATCTACCGGCGGCTTGCGGCGCGGCGGCAACGCGCGGCCGAACATGTGGTGCAGAAACCGTGACGACAGAGGAAAGGCAAATGGAAGGAAAACGTCCGGAAGACCGGTCCAACGCAGTGCCTCAGGCGAGCGCGCACAAGCGCTCGCGCTGGATCTTCGTCGCGATGAGCGTGGTGGTGATCGCGCTCGCCGCGCAAGGCATCTGGTCGCGTCACGACGCGCATGCCGCGCTCGAACGCGATGCCGAACATGTCAGCCAGACGAGCGTCGAAGTCGTGCATCCGCAGAAATCGACGGCCGGTCTCGATCTGGTTTTGCCCGGCAACGTGCAGGCTTTTCTCGATACGCCGATCTACGCGCGCACCAACGGCTACCTGAAGAAGTGGTACGCGGACATCGGCGCGAAGGTGAAGAACGGCCAGTTGCTCGCGGAGATCGACACGCCCGAAGTGGACGATCAACTGCGCGCCGCGCGTGCCGACCTCGCGAACGCCAACGCGAATTACGCGCTCGCGAAAAGCACCGCCGACCGCTGGAGCGAGATGCTGAAAAGCAAATCGGTCTCGAAGCAGGAGACCGATGAAAAAGTCGGCGACATGCTCGCGAAGAAAGCGACGCTCGACGCGGCGCGCTTCAATGTCGCGCGACTCGAAAAAACCCAGTCGTTCCAGAAGGTCTATGCGCCGTTCGACGGCACGGTGACCGCGCGCAATGTCGATGTCGGCGCGCTGATCGACGCGGGCAGCTCGGGCGGCCCGGCGAAAGAGCTGTTCCACGTCGCGCAGGCCGACCGTCTGCGCGTGTATGTGAACGTGCCGCAAGCGTACGCACAACAGGTGCGCGCGCAGCAGAGCGCATTTCTGACGCTGACCGAAACGCCGTCGAAACGTTATCCGGGCACGGTGGCGCGAACGGCGGGCGCCGTCGACGCGCAACAGCGCACGATGCTCGTCGAAGTCGACGTCGACAATCGCAACGGCGATCTGCTGCCGGGTGCGTATGCGCAGGTGCATTTCGCGCTCGGCACGGGCGCGGCGCCGTTCACGCTGCCCGGCAACGCGTTGCTGTTCCGGCCGGACGGCGTGAAAGTCGCGACCGTCGATGCGCAGCACAACGTGAAGCTGCGGCCGATCACGCTGGGCACGGACTTCGGCACGCGCGTCGCGATCGCTTCGGGCCTGCAAGGCGACGAACAGGTGATCCTGAATCCGCAGGATTCGATCGTCGACGGCGCGCCGGTGCGGGTCGTGGCGCGCAAAACGGCGGAGGCGAAGTGAGCGCGCCTGCATTGCATCGGCCTCGCGCGCCAGGAGCGTCGGCCATCGCGTTGGCGCTTGCCTGCTCGCTCACGGCCTGCACGATGGGGCCCGACTACGTGAAGCCGGCCACCACCAGCGCCGCGACCTACAAGGAACTCGAAGGCAGCGGCTGGAAGCCCGCGCAACCCGCCGACACGATCGCACGCGGCGCGTGGTGGAGCGTGTACGCGGACCCATCGCTCGACGCGCTCGAACAACAGGTGGCGAGCGCGAACCAGAACGTGCAGGCCGCCGAAGCGCGCTTTCGCGCCGCCCGCGCAACGGTCGCACAGTACCGTTCGAACTTCTTCCCGCTCGTCACCGCGAACGGTGACTATTCGCGCGCGCGCTCGTCGGCGAATGTGCTGCACAAGTCGACTGCGGGTCTCACGTTGAACGACTATGCCGTGCAAGCGGACGCGTCGTGGGAACCCGACTTGTGGGGACGCGTGTCGCGCAGCGTCGAAGGCGCGAAAGCCGAAGCGCAGGCGAGCGCCGCGGATGCGCAGGCCGCGTTGCTGTCGATGCAGGCCGAACTCGCGACCGATTACTTCGAGTTGCGCGGTCTGGATCAGGAGCGCCAACTGCTCGACGACACGATCCGGGCCTACAAGGAAGCGCTCGATCTGACCCAGCACCGCTACGCCGGCGGCATCGCGACGGACGCCGATGTCGCGCAGGCGCAAACGCAGTTGCAGACCACCCAGGCGCAGGCACTCGACCTCGGCGTGCAGCGCGCGCAACTCGAACATGCGATCGCGATTCTGATCGGCCAGCCGCCTTCCACGTTCTCGCTGCCGGTCGCGCCGCTCACCGCGGTGCCGGTGGTGGCGGCGACCGGCGTGCCGTCCGCGTTGCTCGAACGACGGCCGGACATCGCCGCGGCCGAGCGGCACGTCGCCGATATGAACGCGCAGATCGGCGTCGCGACGGCGGCGTTTTTCCCGAATCTGATTCTGTCGGTCACGGGCGGACTGGAAGCGACCAACTACAGTCAATGGTTGCTGGCGCCGAGCCGTCTATGGTCGCTCGGGCCGACACTCGCGGGAACGCTGCTCGACTTCGGCGGGCGCGCATCGGTGAAGGAACAGGCGCGCGCGCATTACGACGAAAGCGTCGCGCAATACCGGCAAACGGTGCTCAGCGCATTCGGTCAGGTGGAGGACAACCTCGCCGCGTTGCGCGTGCTCGAACAGGAAGCCGCCGCGCAGAACGACGCGGTGGCCGCCGCACAGCGTTCGCTCGCGGTCGTGTTGGACCGCTATAAAAATGGCGCGATCACGTATCTCGACGTCGTGGTCGCGCAGACCACCGCGCTCGCCAATGAGCGCACTGCGGTATCGATCGCGCGCCGCCGCATGGCCGCGAGCGTCGCGTTGATCAAGGCGCTGGGCGGCGGCTGGGACACCTCCGCGCTGCCGACGGACGAGCAGATCGTGCACCCCGGCGCGGCTGCCAGCGATACAGCCGCTCGCGGTTGACCGAGCGCTTCTGCCGGCCCACGCGGCGTGGCTCCATGCGTGTCACGCCGACCTCCGCACGGTTTTCAGCGTATCCTTAACTGTTTTGAATTCGCTGCATTTCCCAACGGAGAGTTTTTCGTGACCGCATCGCCGGAATCGCACCGGACTGCTGCTTCGGCTGTTCCTTCTGCATCGCAAGCTGCCGGATCTTCCACCGCCTCCTCCGCTTCAGCCGGCATTCCCTATCTCGAGCGCGGTACGCGCGCTTACTGGCGCGCCAGCGTCGCGCTGCTGTTCGCCGGCTACGCGACCTTCTCGCTGCTCTATTGCGTACAGCCGTTGTTGCCCGCGTTTTCGTCGGCATTCAACGTGACGCCCGCCCAAAGCAGCTTGTCGCTGTCGTTCACCACCGCCGCGCTCGCGCTCGCGATCTTCGTCGCCGGCTTCGTGTCGGAAGGCTGGAGCCGTCACAGGCTGATGACCGCATCGCTCACGTTGTCCGCGCTGTTGACGATCGGCGTGGCGTTCGCGCCGCACTGGCATCAACTGCTCGTGTTGCGCATGCTCGAAGGATTGGCGCTCGGCGGCGTGCCTGCGGTCGCGATGGCCTATCTCGCGGAAGAAGTGCATCCGGACGGCCTCGGCCTCGCGATGGGCCTGTATGTCGGCGGCACTGCGATCGGCGGGATGGCGGGACGCGTGATTACCGGCGTCGTCGCGGATCTGTTCTCGTGGCGTGTGGCGATCGGCACGATCGGCGTGCTCGGCATTCTGTCGATGCTCGCGTTTCGCGCGCTGCTGCCGCCGTCGCGTCATTTCGTGCCGCGTCGCGGGCTTGGTTTTACGCATCACCGCAGCGCGTTACTGAAGCAATTCACCCGGCCCGGTTTGCCCTGGCTGTTTCTGCTCGGCTTCGTGCTGATGGGCAGTTTCGTCACGCTGTATAACTACATCGGTTACCGCCTGCTCGCGCCGCCTTATGGGCTGAGTCAGACCGAGATCGGCGCGATCTTCGTCGTGTATCTGACAGGCGTGGTCGCGTCGCCGTGGTCCGGGCGCATGGCCGACACGTTCGGCCGCGCGCGCGTGCTCATTGCCAGTCTGCTGCTGATGCTTGCCGGGCTCGGACTCACGATGCTGCATCCGTTGACGGCCATCGCGGCCGGCATCGCATGCGTGACGTTCGGCTTTTTCGCCGGGCATTCGGTCGCGAGCGGCTGGGTCGGTCGACTCGCGAAGGAAGCAAAGGGCCAGGCCGCCGCGCTGTATCTGCTCGCGTATTACATCGGCTCGAGTGTGGTCGGGTCGTATGGCGGCCATGTATGGGCCGGCTTCGGCTGGAACGGGGTCGCGGGGCTGGTGGGTGCGCTGCTCGTGATCGGTCTCGTCGCGGCTTCGCGATTGCGTGAGCGCGAGCGCGTTATCGCGTGACGACGCCTGAAATGTCACGACAGCATGTCGCCTCACCCATCCGTTGCGCATGATCCTGCTCGAATACGAAAGGCCGACGTAAGCAAACGCTTCAGTGTTTTGTGTCGGTTTGCTGCGGCGCGTCAACGCGCGCAGCCTTGTCCCTCCGTGTTCAACGCCTTGCGAATACGCGCTGCAACGCCGCAAGCGTTGTTACGTTGATCTAAGCGTCGCCTATACTCGAATCGAGCTTCGGCAGTGCATGACTCCAGAAATAGAGCCGCTGCCGTCGCAGGGAACACATAAGGAGACGAGCATGACGACCTACTTCACGATTGGCGATTTCATCCTGGTCATTCCGATGGCGCTGGCCGGCGCGTTATTCGTCGGCGCGCTCCCTTGCAAGACGGAACTACGGCACAACGCGTTGCGCGTGCTCGGCGCGCTGATCGGCGTGGTGTTCGCGGTCGTGCTGGTCGAAGGATTGCCGGCGCTGGTGTAGCAGTAGCGCGTAAAAAAGCCGCCTCGTGGGCGGCTTTTCCGTTACTGCGGCGATTGCGACGACCGCAACTTCGAACGCACGAGAATGCGTTCGAAATCAGATCGCCTGATCCGTCGACGGCTTCTCCCACAGGTTGATGCCGCCTTCGGTCGCATAGCGGTCGATCTCCGCGAGCTCTTCTTTCGAGAACGCGAGGTTCTTCAACGCCCCCACATTTTCGCGCACCTGCTCCGCGCGACTCGCGCCGATCAGCACCGACGTCACGCGCGGATCGCGCAGCGCCCACGCAAGCGCCATTTGCGCAAGGCTTTGTCCGCGACGCTGCGCGATGTCGTTGAGCTTGCGCACGTGTTCGATGTTTTGCCCGCTCAGATGCTCCTGCTTCAACGAACCGCCGCCCGGCTTGTTGACGCGTGCGTCGTCCGGCACGCCGTTCAGGTATTTGCCTGTCAGCAGACCTTGCGCGAGCGGCGTGAACGCGATGGTGCCCGCGCCGACCTTTTCGAGCGTATCCAGCAGTTCGTGTTCGATCCAGCGGTTGAGCATGTTGTACGCCGGCTGGTGAATCAGCAGCGGCACCTTGTACTCGGCGAGCAGCTTCGCCATTTCCGCGGTCTTCGTGGCCGAGTACGACGAGATCCCGATGTACAGCGCCTTGCCCTGTTGCACGGCGCTCGCCAGCGCGCCGGCGGTTTCTTCGAGCGGCGTGTCGGCATCGAAACGATGCGAATAGAAGATGTCGACGTAATCGAGGCCCATGCGCTGCAGGCTTTGATCGAGACTCGCGAGCACGTACTTGCGCGAGCCGCCGCCCTGGCCGTACGGACCGGGCCACATATCCCAACCGGCCTTCGACGAGATCAGCAGTTCGTCGCGATACGGCTTGAAGTCATCCTTGAAGAGACGGCCGAAGTTGGTTTCCGCGCTGCCGTACGGCGGGCCGTAGTTGTTCGCGAGGTCGAAGTGCGTGATGCCCAGGTCGAAGGCCGTGCGCAGGATGTCGCGCTGCGTGGAGATCGGCGTGGTGTCGCCGAAGTTGTGCCACAAGCCGAGAGACAGCGCCGGCAGTTTGAGACCCGACTTGCCGCTGACGCGGTACTGCATGTCCGAATAGCGTTCTGAAGCTGCTTCGTAAGCCATTGCTAGAGTCCTTGTTGGTGAAATCGCCCGACACGAGCGCGGGACGCGAGGAGATCACATGCTGCGGGAGGCTTGCTGGATTATTTTTATGAAGGTGAAGCGAGACCGCTATGTTAGCCAATCGACGCAATACGTGCAGACGTTCGGCAAGCACGATGGACGATCGCTTGCAGCTCCCCTACACTTTGGCCGACTAAAGCGTATCGGAGGAGTGGTTCATGACGAAAGCGATTTCCATCGCGTTGATTGTCGGCGGTATCGTGCTGCTGTATTTCGGCGGCCAGGCGTTCAATTCCGTGAGCAGCGAGGTGTCGCGTGTGTTCACCGGTTCGCCGACCAACAAGGCGATCATGCTGATCGTCGGCGGTGTGATCGCGACGATTGCGGGTTTGACGGGGATGGCGCTGTCGGGAAGGAAGCGTTGAGCGTGTTTCGTACAAGCGGCGTTTCCGAAGGTCTGCTGCCGTTCGTGCAGATCTACCCGAAGCACCGCTCGCGAGGCGCCAACTAGAACGCCACCTCCGGCTTCGCCGCCGACCTCGTCCCCGGCAACGGCACATTGCTCGCGCCGTGGTACGTGTACACCAGCGAAAACTTCACCTGATCGCTGAGATTCTTGCCCGCCGAATGCAGTGTGTTGCAGTGGAAAAACACCACATCGCCGGGCTGAAGCTCGGGCGAGACAGCGGTGCGAATCAGCGCCTGATTCTCTTCCAGATCCGATCGGAAAAACTTGGCTTCGTCGAAGCGATCCGACGTAAATGCCGCGCTATGCGATCCCGGCACCAGCCACAGCGCACCGTTATCGACTCTCTCCGCCCCCACGGCCAGCCACACCGACACCAGATCGTCCCGCTCGAACGACCAGTACCGCACGTCGCGATGCCAACCGGTCAAACTGCCGTAGGCCGGGTGCTTGGTCATCATGCAGTTATGGTGCGCGCGCGACAGGCGCGGCTCTTCACCGAAATACAGCTCCATCCAGCCGCGAATCTCCGGCGCGGTCGCCCACTGCGCGAAGGCCGGATGACGCCCATACGCGTCCAGCAGCCGACGAACCGTATGACCGCCCGGTGCATACTTCGACTCCGGCGCGCCGGGATAACGCAGATCCGCTTCGAACTCGATCGGCTGCGCCGCTTCGTGCAACTGCCGCTCCGCTATCTGCTTCAACTCGCTGCAACGCGCGGGCGACATCAATCCGGGCACAACGACAAAACCTTGCTCCCGCAACGTTTGAATCTGCTCTTTTTTCGAGTGAAGTGACATGGTGTTCCGTTACTTTCGACTGGCTGATGTTCGATTGTAAAACGGGCGCGATCGGGCTGCGCACTGTTTCACCTTCGGGTTCACCTTTGTCGAGCCCCATGCTCAAGTACCGCTTTATGCGCGATGACGGACGACGCAGCACGCCGAGCGGGAAAACGTGCACGAAAATCGTTCGCAAAGGGCACGATCTGACAGACCGCGATGTCAAATCCCCCCGTAAATACCCGTATTCGCAGGGTAAAAACGGACTTTCTGACGTCATGAATCACGTGTAGCCTGCACCTATGTTGATCGCCATTTCCGCGCTTACGCGGCACGCGCAGGCCTCTGCTGGCCGCCACCCCGCCGTTTGCGCCACTTTCCGTCGAATTCCAGGCTGTCGCGCCGTCCGTTCCGATCCTGCTATTGGCACATTTGCTGCTCTTTACGGCGGACATTCCGTCGCGCGACACATTGCCTACCTGTGAAGCCATGCATACTCTTCTGACCACCCGTCTTACCCGCGCAGCGCTGAAGGCCGCGCGTCCCGCGCGCCGCCACGTGGTGCGCGCGCTGCGTCACCATGCCACCCGCACTCGCGCGCTCGGCGCGCATTGGCGCGATGCCAAAGCAGTCGACGGCATCCGCACGTGGTTCCACACCTTCTTCTCCGGGCTGCGTCTGCAAGGCAGTTCGCGTCGTTTTTCGCTGCGCACGCTGTTGCGCAAACCGACGCCGCTGCGCCTCGCCGCCCCGCGCCGTGAACCGGTAGCCGCGCCGCGCAGCTCGACGCGCCGGCCGCGCCGTCTGTCGACGAACGGCAGCACCGGCTGGTTCGCGTTCGCCTTTGCGAGCCGCTGAGCGCGGCGTCGCGGGAAAGGCAGTGACAGGCGGCAAGTAGCAAAAAACCCCGCACGGCTCGCACCGGCGGGGTTTTTTGTTTGAAGCGAACGTGTTGTGCGCGCTTATTCCGCGAGCGCGGCGACCGGTTCCGTGCCGGCGGCTTCGGCGAGCGCCAGCGCCTTATCGGTCGCTTCCCACGTGAATTCCGGCTCTTCGCGGCCAAAGTGGCCGTAGGCCGCGCTCTTTTCATAGATCGGGCGCAGCAGGTCGAGCATCTGGATGATGCCCTTCGGACGCAGGTCGAAATGCTCCTGCACCAGACGCGTGATGGTGGCATCCGACACGCGGCCCGTGCCGAACGTGTTGACCATCACCGAAGTCGGCTGCGCGACGCCGATCGCGTACGACACCTGAATCAGGCAGCGCGAAGCCAGACCGGCGGCCACGATATTCTTCGCGACATAACGGCCGGCATAAGCCGCCGAACGGTCGACCTTCGACGGATCCTTGCCCGAGAACGCGCCACCGCCGTGCGGTGCGGCACCGCCGTACGTATCGACGATGATCTTGCGGCCCGTCAGCCCGCAATCGCCTTGCGGACCGCCGATCACGAACCGGCCGGTCGGGTTCACGAGGAACTTGATGTCACCCTTGATCAGCTCGGCGGGCAGCGTCGGCTTGATCACTTCTTCGATCACGGCTTCACGCAGCGTGCCCAGATCGATGTCCGGCGAATGCTGGGTGGACAGCACGACGGTGTCGATTGCATGCGGCTTGCCGTCGACGTAACGCACGGTGACCTGCGATTTCGCGTCCGGACGCAGCCAGGGCAGACGGCCGTCGCGGCGCAGATTGGCCTGACGCTCGACCAGACGGTGCGACAAGTGGATCGGCAACGGCATCAGTTCCGGCGTTTCTTCGCACGCGTAACCGAACATCAGGCCCTGGTCGCCGGCGCCCTGATCGAGGTTGTTGTCGTGCGCGCGGTCCACGCCTTGCGCGATGTCCGGCGATTGCTTGTCGTACGCGACGAGCACCGCGCAGCCGCGGTAGTCGATGCCGTAATCGGTGTTGTCGTAGCCGATGCGCTTGATCGTGTTGCGCGCAACCTGGATGTAATCGACGTTCGCGGTGGTGGTGATTTCACCGGCCAGCACGACCAGACCCGTGTTGCAAAGCGTTTCTGCAGCGACGCGCGAGTACTTGTCTTGCGCCAGGATGGCGTCGAGGATGGCGTCCGAAATCTGGTCCGCGACTTTGTCGGGATGGCCTTCGGAGACGGATTCGGAAGTGAAGAGATAGTCGTTTGCCACGTTTCAGACTCCTGTTGTGTGGTTACGGTTGAGTTTCACGTAGCCAGCTTCGGGAGCCTTGAAGCGGCGACGCTTTAGCGGATTACCTTACCGTGACGCGCGTGGCCCCAAAGGACCCGCACTGCCCGGCTTCGCCCCGCAAGTTGTCTATTAACTCGGCGAAGCCATTATTATAGCGACTTCCTTTGTTTGTCACAGAGTGTCCACGAGTGCGGTATTACGTCAACTTGTCCGCTTTCCTGAATCCCGCTGCGCGCAACATCTCCGGCGTCCCGTCGACGGAGGCCACATGCTGAGCCGCTACGGCGCGAAACTCGCGATCGGCCTGCTGAAACTGTTTGCGCTGTTGCCCTATGGTCTGATCGCCCGGATGGGCGACGGGCTCGGCTGGTTGCTTTACCAGGTTCCGAGCCGCCGCAAGCGCATCGTCCATATCAATCTGAAACTGTGCTTTCCGCAGTGGAGCGAAGCGCATCGCGAAGACGTCGCGCAAAAACATTTCCGCCACGCGATCCGCAGCTACCTCGAGCGCAGCGTGCAATGGTTCGGCTCGGCGAAGAAACTCGAAAAGCTGATCCAGCTCGATAGCGCGATCGATCTGACCGATCCGGATTTGCCGCCCACGCTGTTTCTGGGTTTTCACTTCGTCGGGATTGAAGCCGGCTCGATCTTCCTGAACTATTCGTTGCAGCGCCAATGCGGCTCGCTCTATCAGCCGATGTCGAACCCGGAACTCGAAGAAGTCGCCAAAGCGGCGCGCGCGCGTTTCGGCGCGGACATGGCGAGCCGCGCCGACAGCGCGCGCATCGTGCTGCGCTGGTTGCGCGACAGGAAACCGGTGATGCTCGGCGCGGACATGGACTACGGCGCGCGCAACTCCACGTTCGTGCCGTTCTTCGGCGTACCGACCTGCACGCTGACCGCAGTGGGCCGTCTCGCGAAGGTCGGGCATGCGCAGGTGGTGCCGTTCATCGGCGAAGTGCTGCCGAACTACAAGGGTTACCGATTGAAGGTGTTCAAGCCGTGGGAGAACTACCCGAGCGGCGATGACGACGCCGACGCCCGCCGCATGAACGAGTTCCTCGAAGAACAGATCCCGTTGATGCCCGAACAGTACTATTGGGTGCACAAGCGTTTCAAGACGCGGCCGCCGGGCGAACCGAGTGTTTATTGAGCTGAGCGGTGCAGCGCGGCTCGCAAGGTTGAAAACGCCCGGCATGATCGCCAACGCGAGCGGGAAATAAATCCGCGTTGAACGACCTGCGGGCGCGTCACTTACAATAGCGTGATGAAACTGAAATTCACCAAAATGCACGGCGCGGGTAACGACTTCGTCGTGCTCGACGGCTACACCCAACCGGTCAATCTGACGCCGGCGCAGGTGCGCGCGCTCGCCGACCGGCATTTCGGCGTCGGCGCCGATCAGTTGCTGCTGGTCGAGAAGCCGGGCATCGAGGGCGTCGATTTCAGATATCGCATCTTCAATTGCGACGGCGGCGAAGTCGAACATTGCGGCAACGGCGCGCGCTGCTTCGTCAAATTCGTGCGCGACAGCGGTCTGACCGACAAGCGCAGCGTGCGCGTGCAAGTGCAGAACGGCACGATCACCTTGACCATGCAGGACAACGGCGAAGTGCTCGTCGACATGGGTGCGCCCGTGTTCGATCCGGCGCGTGTGCCGTTCGCCACCAAGGGCCTCGAAGGCCGCCGCGAAGGTGCGGACACGCTCTGGCCGCTCGATGTGAACGGCACCACGCGCTGGATCTCGGTCGTGTCGATGGGCAATCCGCATGCGGTGCAGGTGGTGGACGACGTCGACGAATTCCCCGTGCTGACAGAAGGTCCGGTGATCGAGCGGCATGCCCGTTTCCCGCAGCGGGTGAACGCGGGCTTCATGCAGATCGTCGGTCGTAGCGAGATCCGGCTGCGCGTGTACGAACGCGGCGCCGGCGAAACGCTCGCGTGCGGCACGGGTGCGTGCGCGGCGGTTGCCGCAGGCATTCGTCGCGGGTTGCTGGATGCGCCGGTGCTGGTGCACACGCATGGCGGCAAGCTCACCATCACGTGGGACAACACGCAGCAAGACTCGCCGCTGCTGATGGCAGGCCCTGCCACAACCGTGTTCCAGGGCGAGATCGAACTGGCCGACTGAGCGGCCGGCGCAAGACCCGCTTCGAGGGCCGTTCAATCGGCTTGTCGCTTGCGGATGCAGCAGCAGACGCATAGCTTCGAACCCAAGGCCCGAACCCAGGGCCGATGAACAGCGCCGCCCATCGCAGCGCATTCGCCGGCCGACCGAACTCTTTGACCGATACGCCGCCAGAAGGCGTCGTCCTGTAGTCCTTTAGCCGAAACCATGAACGATCGCGAAGTCGCCGAATATCTGCTCGCCAACCCCGAATTCTTCGCCGAACATGCGGAAACGCTCGCGACGATCCGGCTCGCGAACCCGCATGGCAAAGCCGCGGTGTCGCTGCAGGAACGGCAGATGGAAATGCTGCGCGAGAAGAACAAGCATCTCGAGCGGCGTCTCGCCGAGTTGCTGCGCTATGGTCACGAGAACGACAGCATCGCGTCGAAGTTCAATCGCTGGACCATCCGCGTGCTGGCCGAACGCGATCCGTATGCATTGCCGCGCACCGTCGCCGTCGGTCTGCGCGATATCTTCGACGTGCCGCAGGCCGCGCTGCGCGTGTGGGATGTGGCCGAGCCGTATGCTCAGGCCGACTTCGCGCGCCATGTCGGCGAAGAAGTGCGGATCTTCGCGAACAGCCTGACCACGCCGTACTGCGGCGCGAATACCGGCTTCGAGGCGGCGCAATGGCTCGCGCCGGCGGCAGCGCCCGCAGGCGACGAAGCGGCGGCAAACGGCACGGCCGCGCATGCGACCGAATCGATCGCGTTGCTCGCGCTGCGCGACCCCGAGGGCCAGGAAGAAGCGCCGACATTCGGCCTGCTGGTGATGGGCTCGGCGGACGCCCGCCGCTTCCACGAAGGCATGGCCACCGATTTCCTGACGCAGATCGGCGCGTTGGCAAGCGCGGCGCTGAGCCGTTTGCTGCCGCGTTGATTCGCGCGCCGAGCGCCAAACAAAGCCCATCGTGACCGAAGCCGCCCCGATCGCCGCCTATCTGTCGAATCTCGAACACGAGCGGCGACTCTCGGCGCACACGCTGCGCGGCTACACGCACGAACTCGAAGAACTCCGGCTGCTGGCCAAAGGGCGGCCGCTCGAAAGCCTCACCGCGGTCGACATCCGCGGTGCCGTTTCGCGCGCGCACGCAGGCGGCCTGACCGCGCGCTCGATCAGCCACCGGCTTTCGGCATGGCGCGCGTTCTACCGCTGGCTCGCGGGCCGCGTCGATCTGCCGGCCAATCCTGTCGCCACCGTGCGCGCACCGAAGCAGCCCAAAGCGCTGCCCAAGGCGCTGTCCGTCGACGACGCCACGCGGCTGATGGAAAGCCCGCCGCCCGAGTCGCTCGAAGGGCTGCGCGATCACGCGATGCTGGAGCTGTTCTATTCGTCGGGCCTGCGTCTGTCCGAACTGGTGGGCCTCGACGCCCGTTTCGCCGACGCCGACGGCTACCGCTCCGCCGGCTGGCTCAAGCTCGATTCCGCCGAAGTCGAAGTGCTCGGCAAGGGCAACCGTCGGCGGATCGTGCCGGTCGGCAGCAAGGCGCTCGACGCATTGCGCGCATGGCTCGCGGTGCGCGATCAGATGGTGAAGCACGATCCGCATCCGCTGTTTCTGTCGGTACGCGGCAATCGTCTGTCGCCGAACGTGGTGCGCGATCGGGTCAAGCGCGCGGCGCTGGTCGCCGGCATTCCCGCGAATGTGCATCCGCACGTGTTGCGGCATTCGTTCGCCACGCACGTGTTGCAATCGAGCGGCGATCTGCGCGCGGTGCAGGAACTGCTCGGCCACGCCAGCATCACAGCGACACAGGTCTATACCGCGCTCGATTTCCAGCATCTCGCGCACGTCTACGATCAGGCCCATCCACGCGCCAAAAAACGCGACTGATTCCGCTCGTTGCCGGCGGCTTCATAGTCTCCTCTTTCGCTTCACCCGCCGCGCGCTTCACAAGCCGCGCGGCCTCATGCTCCGCTGATACCCGATGAATACCGTTACGCTCAAACCGTCGAAAGAAAAGTCGCTGCTGCGCCGCCACCCGTGGGTCTACGCGAACGCGATCGATCGCGTCGACGGCAATCCCGCGCCGGGCGCGACCGTGCTGGTGCGCGCGCACGACGGCCGGTTCCTCGCGCGCGCCGCCTACAGCCCGCATTCGCAGATTCGCGCGCGCGTATGGAGCTTCGACGAAAACGAGCCGATCGATCACGCGTTCTTCAAGCGCCGCGTGCAGCGCGCGCTCGCGCATCGCCAGACGATGGTCCACGACACCGGCGCGGTGCGGCTGATTTTCGGCGAAGCGGACGGGCTGCCCGGCCTGATCGTCGATCACTACGTCGCCGAGGACGAAGGCCAGCGCAGCCAGCTCGTGTGCCAGTTCATGGCGGCGGG
Source organism: Paraburkholderia xenovorans (assembly GCF_046030735.1). Lineage (GTDB taxonomy): Bacteria > Pseudomonadota > Gammaproteobacteria > Burkholderiales > Burkholderiaceae > Paraburkholderia > Paraburkholderia xenovorans_A. The sequence continues at coordinate 53,576 of NZ_JAQQBV010000024.1, read as the reverse complement.
CGTCGAAGCATGGAAGGACGCGATCGTCGCCGCGCTGACCGGCGCGACCGGCTGCCCGAACGTGTACGAGCGCTCGGACGTGTCGATTCGTCAGAAGGAAGGGCTCGAGCAGATCACCGGCGTACTGGCCGGCGAAGCGCCGTCGGATACGCTGATCGCGAGTGAAAACGGCGTGCGTTATCACGTCGACGTGCGCAACGGCCACAAAACCGGTTTCTACGTCGACCAGCGCGACAACCGTCTGCTGGTGCAGGAACTGGCAAAAGACCGCGACGTGCTGAACTGCTTCTGCTACACCGGCGGTTTTTCGCTCGCGGCGCTGAAGGGCGGCGCGAAGCGCGTGGTGTCGATCGATTCGTCGGGCGACGCGCTGGCGATCGCGCAGCAGAACGTGGCCGCCAACGGTTTCGACGCCGAACGCGCCGCATGGCTCGATGCAGACGCGTTCAAAACGCTGCGCCGCCTGCACGAAGAGGGCGAGCGTTTCGACCTGGTCGTGCTCGATCCGCCGAAATTCGCGCCGTCGCGTGAACACGTGGACCGCGCGTCGCGCGCGTACAAGGACATCAACCTGACGGGCCTCAAGCTGCTGCGCCCCGGCGGCCTGCTGTTCACGTACTCGTGCTCCGGCGCGATCGACTCCGAGCTGTTCCAGAAGATCGTTTCCGGCGCCGCGGCGGACGCGCGCGTCGACGCGCGGATTCTCAAGCGGCTCGGCGCCGGCGTGGATCATCCGCTGCTCACCGCATTCCCCGAAGGCGAATACCTGAAGGGCCTGCTGTTGCAAATCGCCTGATCGCCCATAGTTTCGGAGCTATTTCCGGCATGCACGGCAAGCCTCGAAACGGGCGAAGCCTGGTCCACAAGCGTGGCGGCCAGCGCCGGCTTGACAGATATGTTTCAATATCCGGCTAGGTCGGGCCGCGCGCCGTCAGGCTGCCGCACCCGGCAAACCGGCTTAGCAGAAGCATTTCACAGTGGCTCGCGCCGTGGTTTTCGCGCTGCCCGTCCAATGCTTCACAACCGATCACGCACAGACTCACGTACTTACAGGCGACCAACATGATCCCAGTCACCATCCTGACCGGCTTTCTCGGCAGCGGCAAAACCACCCTGCTCAAGCGCATCCTGAACGAAAAGCACGGCATGAAGATCGCCGTGATCGAGAACGAGTTCGGCGAAGAGAACATCGACAACGAAATCCTCGTGCAGGACACGACCGAGCAGATCATCCAGATGAGCAACGGCTGCATCTGCTGCACGATTCGTGGCGACCTGTCGCGTGTGCTGGCCGATCTGGCCGAGCAGAAGCAGTCCGGCAAACTGGACTTCGATCGCGTCGTGATCGAAACCACCGGCCTCGCGAATCCGGGCCCCGTCGCGCAAACGTTCTTCATGGACGACCAGATCGCCAACGAATTCCTGCTCGACGCGATCATCACGCTGGTCGACGCGAAGCACGCGAACCATCAACTCGACGAACACGAAGTGGTGCAGCGCCAGGTCGGCTTTGCCGATCGCCTGTTCATCACGAAGTCCGATACGGTCGACGAAAAGCACCTCGACGACCTGCGCCACCGCCTGCTGCACATGAACCCGCGCGCGGCGATCAAGATCGTCAATTTCGGCGAAGCGGACATCAAGGAAATCTTCGACCTGCGCGGCTTCAACCTGAATTCGAAGCTCGAGATCGATCCGGACTTCCTCGCCGAAGACGAACACGCGCACAGCCACGCGCATGCGCACGACGAGCACGGCCACACGCACGACGACCACGACCACGCGAACTGCGATCACGACCACGGCAAGTGTGACCACGAAGGCCACGATCACGGGCATCACCATCACCACGCGCATCACGACGACAAGATCAAGTCGTTCGTCTACCGCAACGACCGTCCGTTCGACCCGAACAAGCTCGAGGACTTCCTCGGCGGCATTCTGCAGATCTACGGCGAACGCCTGCTGCGTTACAAGGGCGTGCTATATATGAAGGGCGTGGACCGCAAGGTCGTGTTCCAGGGCGTGCATCAGATGATGGGCAGCGATCTCGCCGCCAAATGGCAGCCGATCGAAAAGAAGACCAACAAGATGGTGTTCATCGGCATCGAACTGCCGCAAGACCTGATCGTCGACGGTCTGGACGCTTGCCTCGTCTGAGCTTTAACCCCGAGCGCTGCAGCGCGCGCGGCACGCGCCGTGCTGCAGCGTCCGAAAGCGGGTTTCGCACTTCAAGCGACGAACTAATCGTCTGTTTAAATTGCCGAAAGGTCGCTGAAATGTCGTGTGTGTGAAAAACGCGTGAAAACCCTGCGTCATTAAAGCGTGCACGACCATCGCTTTTTAGTCGTGCGCGCGTTATATTTTCGGGATATCTACGCGTTGAGGCGGGATTTTCACCAGTTGCGGTGACGGTTTGTGATTCAGTTACAATACGTGCCCACTGGAGAATGACAACGAAATGCCCGGTTAGCGCGCATCCCGCGCCGGGCCTGAAAGGCGCCGGAAAATCTTGTCCGGAGACACGCCGACAATGCCGGCTGGCACTGCCTGAATAAGGTACGCTGCCGGCAAGCAATGCCTCAGGAGCAATTGAGAACCGGTTTCCAGAGGAGTTCGGCCCCGCAACGGCGTAACGACGCCCGGCGCGTGGGCGTGAGGCGCTTTCGCGTCACGACAGTCCATCGTCCGTGCCCGCCTTGGCGCTCAGCGTCCTCGTGGCGCCTTTGCGGGCAATACGAAAGTGCGGGCACTATGTAAGAGTTTTGCCTCACATTGAAGAAGCAAGCCAGATGACGACGAAACGACTCTTGACTGAAGCCGAAATCCTGAAGATGAGCGACAAGGATTACATGAATGAGGATCAGCTCGCTTTCTTCAAGAACAAGCTCGAACAGCTGCAAGCGGACATTCTCCGCAATGCCGGCCAGACGACCGAAAACCTGCGCGAAACAGTAATCGTGCCGGACCCGGCGGATCGCGCAACGATCGAGGAAGAGCATGCGCTGGAACTGCGCACGCGCGACCGCGAGCGCAAGCTGCTGAAGAAGGTGCAGCAATCGATCGCGCGCATCGATTCGGGCGACTACGGCTGGTGCGAAGAAACCGGCGAGCCGATCGGCATTCCGCGTCTGCTCGCACGGCCCACGGCAACCCTGTCGCTCGAAGCGCAGGAACGCCGCGAACTGCGCCAGAAGCTGTTCGGCGACTGAACGCCTGCGGCGCGGCTTCGGCTCCGCGCCCTGTTACGCTGCTTCGTCGAGAGGCGCACGGTGATCTGTGCGCCTTTTTCTTTTGCACGGCGCTTTTCGGTGCGCCGCTCTCCATCACATCCTGCCTCTTAGTTGCGCTGATCCGCGCCGATCTGCGCCGGAATAGAAGTTCGCCGTCAGGCTACGGCAACCTCGCCGCAAGCACTCTCCTACGTTTTTTGTCTTATGCCATTTGCCGGCTCTTGATAAGACCGCGCACGCCCTAAAATAATCCGGACATGCGTTGCACGAGCGCGCGCCGGCCGGTGGGGTTTTCGCGTCGCGTCGTCCGCTTTCAGGATTCATGCGGTAGCGCAGTGCGTTGCCGCGTCCTACCCGTTTTGCAAAGAGGAACGCATATGGAGCAATTTCACGGCACGACGATCGTCTCGGTGCGCCGCGGTGACAAGGTCGCGCTCGGCGGCGACGGCCAGGTGACACTGGGCAACATCGTGATGAAAGGCGGGGCGAAAAAAGTCCGGCGCATCTATAACGGCAAGGTGCTGGTCGGCTTTGCCGGCGGCACGGCCGACGCCTTCTCGCTGCTCGACCGCTTCGAAGCGAAGCTGGAAAAACATCAGGGCAATCTGACGCGCGCGGCCGTCGAGCTTGCCAAAGACTGGCGCACCGACCGCATGCTGCGCCGTCTCGAAGCGATGCTGATCACTGCAGACGCGACCACCACGCTCGTCATCACCGGTAACGGCGACGTGCTCGATCCGGAAGGCGGCATCTGCGCGATCGGCTCGGGCGGTTCCTACGCGCAAGCCGCGGCGATCGCGCTGGCCCAGAACACCGAGATGTCGCCCCGCGAGATCGTGGAGAAGTCGCTCGAGATTGCCGGCGACATGTGCATCTACACGAACCATAACCGCGTCATCGAGACGATCGAGTAAGGACCCACGATGAGCACCATGACCCCTGCCGAGATCGTCTCGGAACTCGACAAACACATCATCGGCCAAGGCCGTGCGAAGAAAGCGGTTGCGGTGGCGCTGCGCAATCGCTGGCGCCGTCAGCAGGTTGAAGAACCGCTGCGTCAGGAAATCACGCCGAAGAACATTCTGATGATCGGACCGACCGGCGTCGGCAAAACCGAAATCGCGCGGCGTCTCGCCAAACTGGCGGACGCGCCGTTCATCAAGATCGAAGCCACCAAATTCACCGAAGTCGGTTACGTGGGCCGCGACGTGGACAGCATCGTGCGCGACCTGATCGAAATCTCGGTCAAGCAGACGCGCGAAACGGAAATGCGCAAAGTGCGAACCAAGGCCGAAGATCAGGCCGAAGACCGCATCCTCGACATCCTGTTGCCGAGCGCGCGGCCGGTCGGCTTCGGCGCGAGTTCGAGCGCCGCGGATACCGTCGACGAAGGCAGCACCACGCGTCAGACGTTCCGCAAGCGTCTGCGCGAAGGCCTGCTCGACGACAAGGAAATCGAACTCGACGTCGAACAGCCGCAAGCCGGCATGGACATCATGGGGCCGCCCGGGATGGAAGACATGACCGAGCAGATTCGTTCGATGTTCGCCAATATCGGCGGCGGCAAGAAAACGCGCCGCAAGCTGAAGGTGAAGGAAGCACTCAAGGTCCTCACCGACGAAGAAGCCGGCAAGATGCTCAACGACGAAGAGGTGAAAACCCGGGCAGTGCAGAACGTCGAGCAGAACGGCATCGTGTTTCTGGACGAAATCGACAAGATCGCGTCGCGCAATGAAGCGGGCGGCGGTGAAGTGTCGCGCCAGGGCGTGCAGCGCGATCTGCTGCCGCTCGTCGAAGGCACCACGATCAACACCAAGTACGGGATGGTGAAGACCGATCACATTCTGTTCATCGCAAGCGGCGCGTTCCATCTGGCCAAGCCGAGCGATCTGATTCCGGAACTGCAAGGCCGCTTCCCGATTCGCGTCGAACTGGATTCGCTGTCCGTGAACGATTTCGAATCGATCCTGGTGTCGACCGATGCGAGCCTCGTCAAGCAATACCAGGCGCTGCTCGCCACGGAAGACGTGCACCTCGAATTCGCCGACGACGGTATCCGCCGTCTCGCCGAAATCGCGTATTCGGTGAACGAGAAGACCGAGAACATCGGCGCGCGCCGTCTGTACACGGTGATCGAAAAGCTGCTCGAAGAAGTGTCGTTCTCGGCGGGCAACCACTCGGGCAAAACCGTGCAGATCGATGCGGCGTATGTGGATCGCGCGTTGAACGAAGTGGCCGAAGACGAGGATTTGTCGCGCTACGTGCTGTGATGGTTGATGTAGCTCACGATTGACCTATAAAAAACGGGCTGCCTCGCGCGAAGAGAATGCGCAAGGCAGCCCGTTTTGCTTTGTTTTGTTTTGCGACCGAGACAGATTCCAGCCGCGCTAATAGCGCCTACTGCTTCACCGGCCGCTTCGCCAGCTTGCGCTGCAAGGTCCGGCGGTGCATGTTCAGCGCACGCGCCGTCGCCGAAATATTGCCGCCGTGTTCGGCGAGCACGCGTTGAATGTGTTCCCACTCGAGACGCGCGACGGACAACGGCGTGGGATGTTCGATCGCTTCCTCCGCCTGCAACGCGCTCGCCTCGCTTTGCAACGCCGACAGAATGGTCTCGACATTCGCGGGCTTCGCCAGATAGTTGTCCGCGCCGTCTTTCACAGCCTGCACCGCTGTAGCGATGCTTGCATAGCCGGTCAGCACCAGCATGCGCGCGTCCGGTTGCAGATCGCGCAGCGGCGCGACGAGCGTGAGGCCGGAGTCGTTGCCGAGGTGCAGGTCGACGGTGATCTGGTTGAACTTGTGCTGGTTCGCGAACCTGATGGCCTCGTCCGCGTTGTGTGCCTCCGTCACCGTATAACCTCGCCGCGTCAGACCGCGGGCGAGGATGCCGGAGAACACCTCATCGTCGTCGATCACCAGAAAATTCTTGTCGGTCATGCCTGTTTCTCCGTGTTGGAAGGCCCAGCGCCTCGTCGGCCCGTGCCGGAAAATTTGCGCGCGGCGAGCGGCAGTTTCAGCAATGCTCGCGTGCCACGCGGTTTGATATCGCTGACATCGGTCAACTCGATCGATCCCTTCAGACGCGCCGCCGCCGAAAAAGCCAGGTAGAGACCCACGCCGTGTCCGCCCTGCGTGCTGTCGACCGGCATCGCGCCGAGCGAACCGCGCAACGTCGACGGAATGCCGGGACCCGCGTCGCATACTTCGAATTCGATCAGGTCGCCGCGCGCAGCGAGCCTGCACGCCAGCGTCACGTGATCGCGGCTCGCGCGCGCGGCGTTGTCGAGCAGGATCGTCAGAATCTGACTGACGGCAACGGTGTCGTCAAGACTGACATCCGGCGGCGGCACGCCGATCCGCTCGAACTTCACATGCGGATGACGCAGGCGCCATTGCTCGCCGAACGACTCGAGCCACTCGCCGACAGGCTGCCGGCTCGTCACGGTCGACGCCCGGCTGCGCAGACGCGCGAGCGCCGACGTGCATAGCGTCATTTGCTGTTCGAGCAATTCCAGATCCGCGCTGTACGGTGCGAGGCCCTGATCGGTGCGCGCGGCGTCGCGCAATTCTTCGGACAACATTGCAATTGTAGACAGCGGCGTGCCGATCTCGTGCGCGACCGTCGCCGCCTGGACGCCGAGCGCGACCGCCCGCTCGTCGTGCAGCAAGCGCTGCTGCGCCTCTCCGAGCGCTGCGTCACGTAGCCGCAGGGCTCGCGACATCCGCGCGACGAACCACGCGATCAGGCCGACGCTGACCATAAAGTTGACCCACATGCCGGCGCGGTAGTAGTCGAACAGATTGGCCGGGTTATCCAGATTGAGCGGCACCGAATCGAAACCGAGCACCGCGTAGCACGCCACGGCGAACACCGCGAGCCACGCCATCAAGTGCCACGGCAGCACCGCGGCGGCAATCGCGAGCGACGGCAGGTACAGCGAAACAAAAGGATTGGTGGTGCCCCCGGAGAGAAACAGCAGCGCGGAGAGCGCGCCGAGGTCGACCCAGATCTGGCCGAACAGTTCGAGATTGGATTCGGGCCGCTGTTGCGACACACGCCACCATGTGAGGCCGTTGAAGATCACTTCGAGCGCGATCACCAGCAGCATGGCGGGCAGCGGCAGATGTACGCCGATAAAAATCTGCACGGCCGCGATCGTCATCAACTGGCCGATGATGGCGAGGCTGCGCAGCCAGAACAGATGACCGAGATTGACCCGGCCGGTGTTGGTTATACGGTGCATGACATCAGTTTACCCGTTCGGAGTTGTCCGACTGCCTTCACGTGGGCGCGTCGATAACATGCAGGCTTTCGACACGCGTTCCCTCTCTCATGCCATCTTTATCAGCTTTCCTCACCTTTCTGCGGCGAGCCGTCGAAGCGCATGACAACGGTGAGTTCGGCGCGAAAGCAAGTTGCCTGGCTGCCGCCGCACAACGCCATCCATTAGACGACTTCGCGCTCGGCTCATTGACCAAAGCGTTGCTCGCGCAGCATCGCCTCGACGACGCCATCGGGCTCGCCGCCATTATTGCCCAACTCCATGCCGACAGCGCGCCGGCGCATTTTCGCTTCGGCTATGCGTTACAGATGGCGAACCGGCATGCGGAAGCAATCACGCCGTATCGACGCGCTCTCGCATTGGATCCGCGCGTGCCGCAGTTGCGCAACAACCTCGCCGGCGCGCTGACGCTCACGGGCGGCGATCTGAAGGAGACGATCGCGCTGCTGGAAAGCACGCTCGCTGAGAATCCCGACGACGGCGACGCGTGGATCAATCTGACGCATGCGTCACGCACGAGCATGAATCTGCCGCGCGCGCTCGAAGCCGGCGCGCAGGCCGTGCGGCGCTCGCCGCGTAGCCCGCTGGCGCACAACAACCATGCGCTGGCGCTACGTGAAGCGCAACGCTGGGACGACGCCGAGCGCGCGGCAAAACGTGCATGTGCGCTGGCGCCTCGCGACGCCGCCATGCAATCCAATCTCGCGATGTTGCTGCTTTTGCGCGGCAACTACATGCACGGCTGGTCTGCGCACGAAGCGCGCTGGGACGGTTCGCTCGAACTGGGCGGCAACCGGCCCGCCATGCCGGCACCGACCTGGCGCGGCGAGTCGCTCGCGGGCAAAACGCTGCTGGTGTGGGGCGAGCAGGGTATCGGAGATGTATTGCAGTTCAGCCGCTATGTCCCGTTGCTCGCAGAACGGGTGCATCGCGAGCGCGGCCGGCTCGTCTGGAATTCGTTTCCGCAAATGGGCGCGCTGCTCGTCCGCAGCGTGGGCGAGCACGTGGACCATTACTGCGCGGGCGGCGGCGTCGATTCCCTGCCGCCGTTCGACTACGAGATTCCGCTGCTGAGCCTGCCGCTCCTGTTCGACACACGCGAGGCGACAATTCCTGCCGCGACGCCGTATTTGCGCGCGGACACGGCGGCCAGCGAAATATGGCGCGCCCGCCTTGCCGACGAACCGAGGCTCAAAGTGGGACTGACCTGGACCGGGAGTGCCGGCCATCAACGAAATCGATTCCGGCGCGTGGGCTGGGAGCGCTACGCGTCGCATTTCGGCGGCATCGAGGGTATCGCGTTCTATTCGCTGCAGCCCGGTGCGGCTGCGGATGTCGCTGCTGCACGCGCCGCCGGTCTGCCGATTACCGACCACACCGCGGAATTCATCACCTTCGACGACACCGCCGCCTTCGTCTGCGCGCTCGATCTCGTGATCACCGTTTGCACGTCCGTCGCGCATCTGAGCGGCGCGCTCGGCCGGCGCACCTGGGTTCTGCTCGACGCGAATCCGCACTGGGTCTGGCTGCTCGACCGGCCAGACTCGCCGTGGTATCCGGCCGCGACCTTGTACCGGCAGCCGGGCTTCGGCCAATGGGACCCGGCGCTCGCCGCCGTCGCGCGTGATCTGGCGGCGCTCGCCGCCCAACATCGCGCGACCTGACTCATCACGCAGCACTTAAAAGGCGCCGGCTTCAGCGCAAATCCGAAGCGCCCGCTCCCGCTCCTGCGACCCGCGCAATCTCCTCGGCCAGACACTCGGGACACAGGCAGCGACCGCCCGGATCGAGCCTGTCGGCCGGCAGTGCCGGGAGCGCGCGGCACCAGCAGTCGAACGGCTGCGCATGCATGCCGCAATCGAACGCGCGACCGCATCGCGGGCAGCGCGCGTCTGGCGTACGGGAAGGGGACGGTTTCATGACGGGCCGGATGATCTCGCTTCAGCCTGATTCGGGTCATGATGCCATGACTGACGGGCAGCGGCGACTCGTCCGTTCGGCCTATTACGTCCCGCACCGGATAGCGGTACGCTGATTGTCTCCGGTCACGGCCGGCCGGCGATTGCGCGGTGCGCAATCCCTGCGCCGCCCGTCGCCGGGACTGGTGTGGAAAACCCTGTTGCAACGCGCCAGTCCTGTACAATTCGCCCTGTTTTAACTGTCCCGTGCCTGAGCCTGCCGCCATGTCCGAGCTTCCCGACCTTTCGCAGATCGCGCCCACCCTGAAGGCTGAAATCCTGGCCGAGGCGCTGCCTTACATTCGTCAGTATCACGGTAAGACCGTGGTCATCAAATACGGCGGCAACGCCATGACCGAGGAGCGCCTGAAGCAAGGCTTCGCGCGCGACGTGATTCTGCTGAAGCTGGTCGGTATCAATCCGGTCATCGTGCACGGCGGCGGTCCGCAAATCGACCAGGCGCTGAAGAAAATCGGCAAGCAGGGCACCTTCATCCAGGGCATGCGCGTTACCGACGAAGAGACGATGGAAGTCGTCGAATGGGTGCTCGGCGGCGAAGTGCAGCAAGACATCGTCACGCTGATCAATCACTTCGGCGGCCACGCGGTCGGCCTCACGGGCAAAGACGGCGGCCTGATCCACGCGCGCAAGATGCTGATGCCGGATCGCGACAATCCGGGCCAGTACGTCGATATCGGTCAAGTAGGCGAAGTCGAGGCGATCAACCCCGCGGTCGTGAAAGCGCTGCAGGACGACGCGTTCATTCCGGTGATCTCGCCGATCGGTTTCGGCGAAGACGGTCTGTCGTACAACATCAACGCGGATCTGGTCGCGGGCAAGCTGGCAGTCGTGCTGAACGCCGAAAAGCTCGTGATGATGACCAACATCCCCGGCGTGATGGACAAGGAAGGCAATCTGCTGACCGATCTGTCGGCGCGCGAAATCGACGGCCTGTTCGCCGACGGCACGATCTCCGGCGGCATGCTGCCGAAAATCTCGTCGGCGCTCGACGCGGCAAAGAGCGGCGTGCGCTCGGTGCACATCATCGACGGCCGCATCGAACACTCGGTGCTGCTGGAAATTCTCACCGAACAGCCGTTCGGCACGATGATCCGCTCGCATTGATTCATGCGTCACATCCGGCGCACGCGGTACACGAAACACGCGTGCCGTGTTTGCCGTGTTTGCCGGACTTGACGAACATGCTGGACTTGACGGGCAGCAGTACCACCGCTCGTTGCATCGCCAATCCTTCGCAGCCGTTGCAGCAAGCGGCTGCTCACGCCTGAACGGCGCCCTCTCATGCGCACTCCCACTTCCCGACGCCGTCGTCCGCAGATCGCAGCGGGCAGTCCGGTCTGGCTGTTCGATCTCGACAACACGCTGCACCGTGCGTCGCATGCGATTTTCCCGGCGATCAATCAGGGGATGACGCAGTACATCATCGACTCACTAGGTGTCGATCTAGACGAAGCCAACCGCCTGCGCACCGGCTACACGCAACGCTACGGCGCGGCGCTGCTCGGCCTCACGCGCCATCATCCGCTCGACCCGCACGACTTCCTGAAAGTCGTGCACACGTTTCCCGATCTCGGCTCGATGATCCGCCACGAGCGCGGCGTCGCGCGTCTGGTCGCGGCGTTGCCGGGCCGCAAGATCGTGCTGACCAACGCGCCGGAGACTTATGCGCGGGCCGTCCTCAAGAAATTGCGCATCGAGCGTCTGTTCGAGCAGGTGATCGCGATCGAACACATGCGCGACCGTCGCCGCTGGCGCGCCAAGCCCGACCACGCGATGCTGCGCAAGGCAATGCGCGACGCACACGTGGCGCTCAAAGACGCGATTCTTGTCGAAGATACCCGTTCGCATCTGAAGAACTACCGGCGGCTCGGCATCCGCACCGTGTGGATCACCGGCCACCTGCCGCGCAAACCGCATGCCGACGGCGTGCCCACGCGTCTACCGGGCACCGGCCGGCCGCACTATGTGGACAAGAGCATTCGTTCGTTAAAATCGCTACGACTGGGCACCCGCTCGGTTCGATTGAAGGGACAGCAGACGGGACGACAGCCATGCAGCCGATCGACAAGCCTGACGAAGCCGTAGCCGAACACGAACCCACGCCCGCCATTGCGCCACGCGCGGCACGCCTGAAACCGGGCGAGCGCCGCGTACACATTCTCCAGACGCTCGCCGCGATGCTGGAGGCGCCCAAAACCGAGAAGATCACCACGGCGGCGCTCGCCGCCCGGCTCGGCGTTTCCGAAGCCGCGCTATATCGTCATTTCGCCAGCAAGGCGCAGATGTTCGAAGGGCTGATCGAGTTCATCGAGCAGACGCTGTTCGGACTGATCAATCAGATCGCCACGCAGGAACCGAACGGTGTGCTGCAGGCGCGAGCCATCGGCTTGATGCTGCTCAATTTCCCGGCCAGGAATCCCGGCATGACTCGCGTGCTGACTTGCGAAGCGTTGGTCAATGAGCACGAACGGCTCACCGAACGCGTCAATCAGATGCTCGAAAGGATCGAAGCTTCATTGAAGCAATGCCTGAGGCTCGCTCAAACGGAAGCCTCCGCTAACCCGAACGCAGAACATGCCGACACAGCGGCGGCCGGAACCACCGCCACCGCCACCGTGCCGCTGCCCGCCGGCTACGATCCCGCGATCCGCGCGAGCCTGCTGTTGAGCTACATCATCGGCCGCTGGCATCGCTATGTACGCAGCGGCTTCGCGCGGCTGCCCGCCGAGCATGCCGACGCCCAACTGCTGCTGATTCTTCAGTAGTCCGCGTGGCCTGCGTGGCGCAACGCGGTCGTCCACGACGCTGCCGCAGCAAGTTTTCCGCTATACTTTGCGCCTGACTGCGGCGGCTCGGCTTATCAGAGGCCGCCACATCAAGAACACCACGCGCCGATTTGCTGACTCGATTGCGGGCGCGTGAACTGCCGGGAACATCGTCTCTCGCGGTTCAATATAAATGCGGCTAAAGAGGTCGTCAGCCGCGCACACCGTAGTTCCTCCGTGCTTCGCCGACGCCGTCTAGCCGCCCTGTATTTGTCAAATGGCGGAATGAATGGAATCGATCGGTATCGTCGCTCCCCAAACAATGCATTTCAGCGAGCCATTGCGCTTGCAGAACGGGACATCGCTCGCCGGTTACGACCTGATGGTCGAAACCTACGGCACGCTCAACGCCACGCGCAGCAATGCGGTGCTGGTGTGTCACGCGCTCAACGCGTCGCACCACGTGGCAGGCGTGTACGCGGACAATCCCAAAGACGTCGGCTGGTGGGACAACATGGTGGGCCCGGGCAAGCCGCTCGACACCAACAGGTTCTTCGTGATCGGCGTGAACAACCTGGGATCGTGCTTCGGCTCGACCGGGCCGATGAGCGTCGATCCGGCCACAGGCAAGCCGTACGGCGCGGCGTTTCCGGTGGTCACCGTCGAAGACTGGGTGAACGCGCAGGCGCGCGTCGCCGATGAATTCGGCATCGCGCGTTTCGCCGCGGTGATGGGCGGCAGCCTCGGCGGCATGCAGGCGCTCGCGTGGAGCATGATGTATCCGGAGCGTGTCGCGCATTGCATCGTGGTCGCATCCACGCCGAAGCTGTCGGCGCAGAACATCGCGTTCAACGAGGTGGCGCGCTCGGCGATCCTGTCGGACCCCGACTTCCACGGCGGCAACTACTACGCGCACAACGTGAAGCCGAAGCGCGGCTTGCGGGTCGCGCGCATGATCGGCCACATCACCTATCTGTCCGACGACGACATGGCCGAGAAATTCGGCCGCTCGCTGCGTCGCGCGGAAGGCGCGGTGGACGCATACAACTTCAACTTCGACGTCGAGTTCGAAGTGGAGTCGTACTTGCGCTACCAGGGCGACAAGTTCGCCGATTACTTCGATGCGAACACCTATCTGCTGATCACCCGCGCGCTCGACTACTTCGACCCGGCCAAAGCCTTCGACGGCGATCTGAGCGCCGCCGTCGCGCACACCACGGCGAAATACCTGATCGCCAGCTTCTCGACCGACTGGCGTTTCGCGCCGGCCCGCTCGCGCGAACTGGTGAAAGCGCTGCTCGACCACAAGCACACGGTGACTTACGCGGAAATCGACGCGCCGCACGGCCACGATGCCTTCCTGCTCGACGACGCGCGCTATCACAATCTGATGCGCGCCTATTACGAACGTATTGCGAACGAGGTGAACGCATGAACCAGCGAGCACTCGATTACCTGGCGCTGCGCCCGGACTTCCGCGCGATCGCCCGCTGGGTCGAACCGCGCGCTACCGTGCTCGATCTCGGCTGCGGCGACGGCTCGCTGCTGTCGCTGCTGAAAGAAGAGCTCGACGTGCTGGGCTACGGCATCGAGATCAACGACGCCGGCGTGCTGGCGTCGACGCAAAACGGCGTCAACGTGATCCAGCAGAATCTGGAAGACGGCCTGCGTCTGTTCGAGGATGCGAGCTTCGATTTCGCGATCCTGTCGCAGACACTGCAAACCATCCATCAGACCGCCGCGATCCTGCGCGAGACGGTCAGAGTGGGCAAGGAATGCATCGTGTCGTTTCCGAATTTCGGCTATTGGGCGCACCGGCTTTCGGTCCTGCAAGGGCGTATGCCGGTGTCGAAGTCGCTGCCGTTCCAGTGGCACAACACGCCGAACGTGCGGGTGCTGACGATCGAGGATTTCGAGGCGCTCGCGCCGGAAGTCGGCATCGAGATTCTCGACCGCGTCGTGCTGCACGACGGCCAGGTGGTGCGGTGGGGCGTGAACTGGCGTGGTAGTCTTGCGGTCTATCGCGTCAAGAAAAGCTAACTCCACTTATCCACATGTCGAACCCGCCGCACGAGGCGCCCGCACTTACCGCTCACGAAGAACATCCCGGCTGGCGCGCGTTCCTGAATACGCGCATGCTGATCTGCGTCTTTCTCGGTTTCACGTCGGGACTGCCGCTGTTTACGCTCGTCTACCTGGTGCAGGCGTGGCTGCGCTCCGAAGGCGTCAATCTGAAGGAAATCGGCCTGTTTGCGCTGATCCAGTTCCCGTACACGTGGAAATTCGTCTGGGCGCCGCTGATGGACCGCTACGTACCGCGTTTTCCGGGCTGGCGTCCGGGCCGGCGGCGCGGCTGGATGCTGGTCACGCAAATCCTCGTGGCGGGCGCGATCGCCACGCTCGGTTTCGTGTCGCCGAAAGATTCGATCTGGACGGTCGCCGCTTTAACCGCGCTGGTCGCGTTTTTTGGCGCGAGCCAGGACATCGTGATCGACGCGTATCGGCGTGAATTGTTGAGCGATACGCAGCAGGGCCTCGGCAACGCGGTTCACGTGAACGCTTACAAGATCGCCGCACTGGTGCCGGGCTCGCTCGCGCTGATTCTGTCCGACCATTTGCCGTGGTCCACCGTGTTCATCGTCACTGCCGCGTTCATGCTGCCGGGCATGGTCATGACACTGGTGGTGCGCGAGCCCGAAGTACACGGCACGCCGCCGAAAAATCTGCGCGAAGCGATCGTGCAGCCGTTTCGCGAATTCATTCAGCGCGACGGCTGGCGCGGCGCGCTGTTCGTGCTCGGCTTCATCTTCCTGTACAAACTCGGCGATACGATGGCGACCACGCTGTCCACGTCGTTCTTTCTCGATATCGGTTTTTCGCGCACGCAAATCGGCGTGATCGCAAAGACCACGGCGTTCGGCGCGAGTCTGGCCGGCGGGATCGTCGGCGGCATCTGGCTGATGAAAATCGGCATCGGGCGCGGGTTGTGGATCTTCGGCATTCTGCAGATGGTGTCCACGTTGGGCTTTGCGTGGCTCGCGCATCTCGGGCCGGCATCGCCGGGGCTCGTTGCGATCTACGACATCGCTGTCTGGTTGAGCCAGGGCACGACGAAGCTGCTCGCGCTCGTCGGCATCGACTGGGCCGTGCAGCTCGAACCGCGTTCGGTCGCACTCGCGCTGGTCTATGGTCTCGAAACTTTCGCCACCGGTTTGACGATGGCAGCGTTCACCGCTTATATCGCGAGCACTACCGATCCACGTTATACCGCCACGCAGTTCGCGCTGTTCACGAGTCTCGCGTCGGTGCCGCGCACTTTGGCGTCGGCGGCGAGCGGCTATGTGGTCGCGCGGATCGGCTGGTTCGATTACTTCATCGTGTGTACCGCGTTGGCCGTGCCCGGCATGCTGCTCCTGCTGCGCATCGCGCCGTGGAGGGCCCGGTCGTGACGCGACGCTTCGTCCGCAACGAGGGTTCTTCGGCCGCTTCGCTCGCAACCGGCCGCGCGATGCTGCACGCGGCAAGTACGATCGGTTGCATGGGGCTCGCGCTGATCATGCCGTTCGACGCGTACGCGACAGCCATGCCGGCAAACGGCAACGGCGCGGGCGTAAGCACGGCGAACGCCGACAGCGCGACTTCGGCCGCGAGCGGCGTCGCGACCAGTGGCGTGAACACCGGCAGCGCCCCTGCCGCAGCGACGCCGCCCTCTTCCCCGACGCCCACGCCTACGACTCCCGCACCGGTCACGGCAAGAACACCCGCAGCCACTTCGGCACCGCCTGCCGCCGTGGCTAAAGCGCCAACGGCCGTTTCGGCACCCGCTGCCGCAACGCCCAACACGCCCGCCTCCGCGTCATACAGTCCGAAGCCGCAGTTGCGCTTCGGCGGTTATCTGGTATTCCGCAATCTGATCCCGTCGCCGATGCTCGAAGCGCAGGCCGCCGAAGAGTTCAACCAGATCGCCTACGGCGCCGAGCACGCAAACCGTCTGTATGCCGACACCGACGCGCACGTCACACGCGTGCATTCGATCGTCGACAAACTGATCCCCTATTCGCTGAAATGGAACGAGCGGGCGAAGAACTGGAAGTGGGACGTGGCGGTCGTGCGCTCGCCCGATATCCGCATGTACTGTCTGCCGGGCGGCAAGATCGTCGTGTACGGCGGCCTGCTCGATCGCGCGCATCTGAACGACAACGAATTGGGTGTGCTGATCGGCCATGAGATCGCTCACGCGTTGCGCGAGCATGCGCGCGAGCGGCTCGGCGAGTTGCAGTCGAGCCAGCTCGATTCGTCCGGTACGATTCCGCAGCTCTTCGGTCTCGCCGATCTGGGCGTGGCGCCGCTCGGCATCGGTTCGCGGCTGCTGGAAATGAAGTACGAGAACACCGACGAAACCGAAGCCGACGTGATCGGCAGCGATATCGCGTCGCGCGCCGGTTTCGATCCCCGTGCGGCGGTGACGCTGTGGGACAAACTGGCCGTCGCGACGCGCAGCGATCGCGACCGGGGTTTCATCTACGTGCATCCGTACACGCCGGCGCGCCGCCAGGACATCATCAAGCGACTGCCGGATATGCTGCCGCTTTACGCTAAGGCCATCGGTACAACGGTCGATGCGTTGCCGGACTATGCCGGCATGGGCCGTCCGCGCCGCCGGACGGTTCAGGTCCAGCAGTGATACAGGCGGCCTGCAGCAGCAGGCACGCCCGCAAAACATCCGCTTACTTCTTGACCTTGTGGTCGTAGTCGACCGTCAACGGCGCGTGGTCGCTGAACTTGATGTCGCGGAACACGTCAGTGCGTTTCGCTTTCCCCGCAATGCCCGCCGTCGCGATCTGATAATCGATGCGCCACCCGACGTTCTTCGCATACGCCTGACCGCGATTGCTCCACCACGTGTACTGCTCGGGGCGCTGATCCAGCGTACGGAACACGTCGACGTAACCCACATCGTCGAACAGCTTCGTCAGCCATGCGCGCTCTTCCGGCAAGCAACCCGAATTCTTCTGGTTGCTCTTCCAGTTCTTGATGTCGATTTCCTTGTGGACGATGTTCACGTCGCCGCACACGATCACTTCGCGCTCTTTCGCGAGTTCCGTGAGATGCGGCATGAACTCGTCCATGAAACGGTACTTGGCTTGCTGGCGCTCTTCGCCGCTCGATCCCGACGGCACGTACACCGAGATCACCGAGAGATTGCCGAAACGCGCTTCGACATAGCGCCCTTCCGGATCGAATTCCTCGCTGCCGAAGCCGATCACGACCTCGTCCGGTTCGTGACGCGTGTACACGCCCGCGCCGCTATATCCCTTTTTCACCGCATGCTGGAAATAGCCGGTGAAACCGTGCGGCGCCATGAATTCCGGCGTCATGTCGTCCTGCGAGCATTTGATTTCCTGCACGCACAGCACGTCGGCTTTCTGTTCGCCGAACCAGTCGAAAAAACCTTTCTTGGCCGCTGAGCGGATGCCGTTCAGGTTGGCGGTAATCACACGCAACATGTCGTTCCTTTGATGTTCGATTCGTTTGTGGAGCAAAGCGCGCCAGGCCGTCGATCACTCGACCTTGACGCCCTTCAGCGATTCTTTGGCAGGCGGATATTCGAGCTTCAGCGCGTCGAACGTGCGCAGCAGCAACTCGGCGACCATCACGTTGCGATGCGTCTTCGAATCGGCCGGAATCACGTACCACGGCGCGTAATCCGTCGACGTCGCGGCGAGCGCGTCGCGATACGCCGCCTGATACCGGTCCCATTGCTTGCGGGCGTCGAGATCGGCGACGTCGAATTTCCAGTGTTTGTTCGGGTCGTCGATACGCGCCTGCAAACGCTCGCGTTGCTCGTCTTTCGAAATGTGCAGCATGCACTTGACGATCGCCGTGCCGCTGTCGGCCAGCAGTTTTTCGAATCCGCGGATGTGCGTGCAGCGTTGCTCGAAGGCCGCGGCATCCAGATCGCCGAGCACGGTCGGCACCAGCAGATCCTCGTAATGGCTGCGATTGAAGATCGTCAGTTCGCCGGCGGCAGGCGCCTGCGCATGCACGCGCCACAGAAAGTCGTGCGCGAGCTCCACCGGCGTGGGCGCCTTGAACGGCACGATGCGCAAGCCGAGCGGATCGACCTCGTGAAACACCGCGCGGATCGTGCCGTCCTTGCCGCTCGTGTCCATGCCTTGCAACACCAGCAGCACGCGGCGCTTCTGCTGCGCGTGCAGGCATTCCTGCAACGTGTCGAGCTTCGCGCCGATCTCCGTCAAACGCGCGCGGTCGCTGTCTTTCGAGCCCGTCGAAAACGGCTTCGTGCCCGGGTCGAAAGCGTCGAGCGAGAATTTGTCGTTCTTTTTTCCGTCGTCGAAATACGGGACGAGGAAATCGTCGAGTTCAGGTTGCTTCGCCATTCGCACTCCGTGATCTGCGTCTAATTGCGTTCGAGCGGGCCCGCAAAATGAAACGGGCCGTTGCCCTACTTTCGTGTCCGGCAACAGCCCGCGGTGGCCGAAGCTTGTGTGCTTCAGCCGTGCTTCGTCAATCCAGTTTCAACTCACAGTTTCAACTCACAGCGTCAACTCAGGACAGCTTCTTCTTCAGCAGTTCGTTCACCTGCGCCGGATTGGCCTTACCCTTGGTCGCCTTCATCGCCTGGCCGATCAGCGCATTGAACGCCTTATCCTTGCCGGCGCGGAATTCTTCGACCGACTTCGGATTCGCGGCCAGCACTTCGTCGATGATCGCTTCCAGCGCGCCGGTGTCCGAGATCTGCTTCAAACCCTTCGCTTCGATGATGCGATCGGCAGCGGCTTCGTCGGTGGCTTTCTCTTCCCAGATCGCGAGGAAAATTTCCTTCGCGATCTTGTTCGAGATCGTGCCGTCGGCAATGCGTTGCAGCAGCAACGCGAGTTGCGCGGACGAAACCGGGCTATCGGCGATGTCGAGGTCTTCGCGGTTCAGTTGCGACGACACTTCGCCCATCAGCCAGTTAGCCGCGACCTTCGCATGCGCGGGGCCGACCTTGACGACGACGGCTTCGTAATACGCGGCCATCGCCTTGCTCGACGTCAGCACGTTCGCGTCGTACGGCGTCAGACCGTATTGCGTGACGAAGCGCTGCTGGATCGCTACCGGCAGCTCGGGCATTTCACCCTTCACACGCTCGACCCACGCCGGCTCGATCACGAGCGGCATCAGATCGGGATCGGGGAAATAGCGGTAATCGTGCGCGTCTTCCTTGCTGCGCATCGAGCGCGTTTCGCGCTTGTCCGGGTCGTACAGACGCGTTTCCTGCACCACCGTGCCGCCGTCTTCGATCAACTCGATCTGACGGCGCACTTCGTACTGGATTGCTTCTTCGAGGAAGCGGAACGAGTTCAGGTTCTTGATCTCGGCACGTGTGCCGAATTCCGCCTGACCGACCGGTCGCACCGACACGTTCGCGTCGCAACGGAACGAGCCTTCCTGCATGTTGCCGTCGCAGATGCCGAGCCACGTGACGAGCGTGTGCAGCGTCTTCGCATAGGCGACCGCCTCGGCCGCGCTGCGCATTTCCGGCTCGGTGACGATTTCGAGCAGCGGCGTGCCGGCGCGATTCAGGTCGATGCCGGTCATGCCCGCGAAGTCTTCGTGCAGCGACTTGCCGGCGTCTTCCTCGAGGTGGGCGCGCGTGAGATTGACGACTTTTTCGTACGCTTCCTTACCGGCCTTTTCATTGGCCGGCACCTGAATCGTCACCTGGCCGCCCTGCACGACGGGAATTTCGTACTGGCTGATCTGATAGCCCTTCGGCAGATCGGGGTAGAAATAATTCTTGCGCGCGAAGATGCTGCGCGGCGCGATCGTCGCGCCGATCGCGAGACCGAACTCGATTGCGCGTTCCACCGCGCCGCGGTTCATCACCGGCAGCGTGCCGGGCAACGCGAGATCGACCACGCAAGCCTGCGTGTTGGGCGCGGCGCCGAACTGCGTGGGCGCGCCCGAAAAAATCTTCGATTTCGTCGACAGTTGCGCGTGGGTCTCCAGACCGATCACGACTTCCCATTGCTTGGTCATGGTGCTCACACTCCTGCCGGTGCTTTGCGATGCCAGTCGGTCGCGCGCTGGAACGCGTCGGCCACCTGCAGCATCCGGGCTTCATTGAAATAGTTGCCGATGATCTGCAGGCCCACCGGACGCTGCGCATTCGCGCCCGCGCCGAAACCGCACGGCACGCTCATGCCCGGCAAACCGGCGAGACTCACCGACAGCGTGTAGATGTCGGCCAGATACATCTGCACCGGATCGTCGCCCTTCGCGCCGAGATCCCACGCTACTGAAGGCGCGACCGGTCCCATGATCACGTCGCACTGCCTGAACGCTTCCTGGAAGTCTTGCGCGATGATGCGGCGGATCTTCTGCGCCTGCAGGTAGTACGCGTCGTAGTAGCCGTGCGACAGCACGTACGCGCCCACCAGAATGCGGCGCTTCACTTCCGGGCCGAAGCCTTCGGCACGCGACTTCTTATACATGTCGAGCAGATCGCGGTATTGCGCAGCGCGATGGCCGAAGCGCACGCCGTCGAAACGCGACAGGTTCGACGAAGCTTCCGCCGGCGCGATCACGTAGTACACCGGAATCGACAGCTCGGTTTTCGGCAGCGACACGTCGACGAGCGTGGCGCCCAGCGCTTCGTATTGCTTCAACGCGGCGTCGATCGACGCGCGCACGTCGTCAGCGAGGCCCGCGCCGAAATACTCTTTCGGCAGGCCGATGCGCAGGCCGGCGAGCGGCTTGTCCGCGGCGTCTTCCTTCCAGTTCTTGCCGATATAGCGCGTGAAGTCTTCGTCTTCGCGTGTGAGGCTGGTGGAATCGCGCTCGTCGAAGCCGGCCATCGCGTTGAGCAGCGTCGCGCAATCCGCGGCGCTCTGCGCCATCGGGCCGCCCTGATCCAGCGACGACGCGAACGCGATCATCCCGTAACGCGATACGCGGCCGTACGTCGGCTTGATGCCGGTGATGCCGGAGAACGACGCCGGCTGACGGATCGAGCCGCCGGTATCGGTGCCGGTTGCGGCGGGCGCGAGACGCGCGGCCACGGCCGCGGCCGAACCGCCCGACGAACCGCCGGGCACCGCTTTCACGTCCCACGGGTTCTGCACCGGACCGAAGTACGAGTTCTCGTTGGACGAGCCCATCGCGAACTCGTCCATATTCGTCTTGCCCACGCAGACCATGCCGGCGTTCTGCAAACGCGCGACCACGGTGGCGTCGAACGGGCTTTCGTAATTCGACAACATTTTCGAGCCGGCGGTGGAACGCCAGCCCTTGGTCACGAACACGTCTTTGTGCGCGATCGGCAGGCCGACCAGCGGGCCGGCGTGGCCGGTGTGCAGCAGCGCGTCGGCGGCTTTGGCCTGCGCGAGCGTCAGGTCGGCGTCGACCTGGATGAAGGCGTTCAGGCTGTTGGCCGCTTCGATCCGCTTCAGATACAGCTGCGCCAGTTCGACGGCCGAGCATTCCTTGGCTGCCAATGCGGCGCGCAGTTCGGTCAAGCTTTTTTCATGCATTGCGTTTTATCCTGGGCTTGATTCGCGAGTCTTGGTCGATCGATTCTCGATCACTTCTCGATCGCTTACTCGATCACCTTCGGCACGAGGTACAGGCCGTCTTGCACGGCCGGCGCCGGGCGCTGGAAGGCTTCGCGTTCGACCGTTTCGGTCACCGCGTCGTCACGCAGACGCAGTGCGACGTCTTCGATCTGCTCGATCGGATGGGCAAGCGGCGCGATGCCGGTGGTATCGACCGCCTGCATCTGCTCGACGAGGCCGAAGAAATCATTGAGCTGGACAAGCGTGTGTTCGGCGTCGGCGTCGGCCAGTTCGAGCCGCGCTAGATGCGCGATACGCTTAACATCGGTCAGGGTCAGAGCCATGCAGTCACCGGAAAATGGGGTGGACCGCCGCAGCGGGGAAAAAAGCATGCTGCGACAGCGGGTTACGACGCTGGAGGACCACCTCGAAAAAGGGGCCAGCGGTGGCAAAAACTGCCACCCGTTTCCTTCAAATCATCCAAAATTATAAGGTATCATTACGCGTTCGACCCAAACCCGGACCGACTGACCCAGGCCTTTCTGAACAATTCACCGAGTTCGTTCAGATTTATGACCGGGTCTTGCACCGGCCTCCGGTAGATTCCCTCGCAGCTTCAAGTTCCTGTGGCGCCGCTTCCGCCCGGTTGAAGCTGTTATTTTTTCCGCTGCCGCCCTGCGCATACGTTGCGAGGCCAGGCCCCAAGCGAGACAGGATTTTTGAATGTTCGGTTTTTTGCGCAGCTACTTTTCCAACGATCTGGCGATTGACCTCGGCACAGCCAACACGCTCATCTACATGCGTGGCAAGGGCATCGTTCTAGACGAACCGTCGGTGGTCTCGATCCGCCAGGAAGGCGGTCCCAACGGTAAGAAAACCATTCAGGCAGTCGGCAAGGAAGCCAAGCAGATGCTTGGCAAGGTGCCGGGCAACATCGAGGCGATCCGCCCGATGAAAGACGGCGTGATCGCCGACTTCACCGTCACCGAGCAGATGATCAAGCAGTTCATCAAAACTGCTCACGAATCGCGCATGTTCTCGCCGTCGCCGCGCATCATCATTTGCGTGCCGTGCGGTTCGACCCAGGTCGAGCGCCGCGCGATTAAAGAAGCCGCGCATGGCGCGGGCGCTTCGCAGGTGTACCTCATTGAAGAACCGATGGCCGCGGCAATCGGCGCCGGCCTGCCGGTGTCGGAAGCAACCGGCTCGATGGTCGTCGACATCGGCGGCGGTACGACCGAAGTCGGCGTGATCTCGCTCGGCGGCATCGTGTACAAAGGCTCGGTGCGCGTAGGCGGCGACAAGTTCGACGAAGCGATCGTCAACTACATCCGCCGCAACTACGGCATGCTGATCGGCGAGCAAACCGCCGAAGCCATCAAGAAGGAAATCGGCTCCGCGTTCCCGGGTTCCGAAGTCAAGGAAATGGAAGTGAAGGGCCGCAATCTGTCGGAAGGCATTCCGCGCAGCTTCACGATCTCCAGCAACGAAATCCTCGAAGCCCTCACCGATCCGCTGAACCAGATCGTGTCGTCGGTGAAGATCGCGCTCGAACAAACGCCGCCGGAACTCGGCGCGGACATCGCCGAACGCGGCATGATGCTCACGGGCGGCGGCGCACTTCTGCGCGACCTCGACCGCCTGCTCGCCGAAGAAACCGGTCTGCCGGTGCTCGTCGCCGAAGACCCGCTGACCTGCGTTGTGCGCGGCTCGGGCATGGCGCTCGAACGCATGGACAAGCTGGGCAGCATCTTCTCGTACGAGTAAGCGAGCCCGTCTCCATGTCAGTAGCGCGGATCAGGCAAACGGCCCTTTGCGGGCCGGTTTGCCGTCGGCTGGGCCTACCAGCCTCCGTGCACTGAACGCGCGTCCCTCGCGCGCCGCCGTCTCACCCAACCGCTCACGCCCCCGGCGCCGACCATGGAATACAGTCCGCCGCCCCTGTTCAAGCAAGGCCCTTCGGCACTCGCACGGCTGGTGTTTTTCGTCGTGCTCGCGCTGGCCCTCTTGATCTCCGACGCACGTTTCAAAACGCTCGAAATCGTTCGCGGCGTGCTCGGCGCGGGTCTTTATCCGTTGCAACGCGCCGCCCTCGTGCCGCGCGACATCTTCATGGGCGCGGCCGACCTCGCCGTGACCAGCGCCACGTTACGCAGCGAGAACGACAAGCTGCGCACCAAAGATCTTCAGTTGTCGCAGCAAGCCAATACGGCCGCCGAACTGGCCGCCGAGAACACGCATCTGCGCGCGCTGCTGCAACTTCAGCAACGCTCCACCACCGAGGCGCTGCCCGCCGAAATCCAGTACGACACGCGCGATCCGTTCACGCAGAAAGTCGTGATCGGCCGCGGCGCGCAGCAAGGCATCCAGAACGGTTCGCCGGTCGTCAACGAAGACGGCGTGATCGGTCAGGTAACGCGCGTGTTCCCGCTGCAAGCCGAAGTCACACTGCTCACGGACAAAGACCAGGCGGTGCCGGTGCAGATCGTGCGCACCGGTTTGCGCAGCGTGATTTACGGCACGCCGAAGGGCGATACGCTCGATTTGCGCTTCGTGCCGATCAGCGCCGACGTGCAAACCGGCGACGAGCTCGTCACCAGCGGCCTCGACGGCGTGTATCCGCCGGGTCTGCCGGTCGCGAAGGTGGTGCGCGTCGACAAGCAGGCCGATACCGCGTTTGCGCGGGTGATCTGCCTGCCGGTCGCGCCGGTGCGCGGCGCGCGTCAACTGCTGGTGCTGCACTATCTGAACAACGTGCCGCCACGGCCGGCGGAAGAGCCGGACGCGGCCACCGCAGCCAAGGACGCAAAAGCGAAGAAAGGCGCGAAGGCAGCGGACAGCAAGACCGCCGCGGATAAAACCGCCGCCGCAGCCAAGCCGGGCGACAAGCCAGCCGAAAAGCCGGCCGACAAAACCCCGCCGGCCAAATCCGCCGCTGCGGAGAAAAAATCCGCCGAGAAAAAGCCCGCCGCCGAAAAGAGCGCGAAGCCGCAGGCCAAACCGGGGGCGCAGCCATGAACCGTCCGCAATACATCCTGCAGCCGGTCAATCCGTACTTCATCTCGTTCAGCCTCGCCGCGGCGTTCCTGCTGAACCTGATGCCATGGGGCCGCCTCGTCGGCGTGCCCGACTTCGTGGCGCTGGTGCTGCTGTTCTGGAACGTACATCAGCCGCGCAAAGTCGGCATGGGCATCGCATTTTTCCTCGGCTTGCTGATGGACGTGCATAACGCCAGCCTGCTCGGCGAACACGCGCTCGCGTATACGCTGCTGTCGTACGGCGCGATTACGATCCACCGCCGGGTGCTGTGGATGTCGCTCGGCGTGCAGACCTTCGCGGTAATGCCGCTGCTGGTGATCGCGCAACTGGTGCCGTTCGTGATCCGTCTGCTGACGGGCGCGGCGTTTCCCGGCTGGGGCTATCTGATCGACGGTTTCGTCGAAGCCGCGCTGTGGCCGGTCGCGAGCGTGCTGCTGCTGATGCCGCAGCGCCGCCCCGCCGATCCGGACGATACGCGGCCGATTTGACGAGGTAACGCGCGAAGTAACACACGAGCGCGAGGTAACACACGAAGTAAGCCGCGCGCCGGCCGTTCTCCTGGAACCCACGCTCCCGGCCCGCGCGACGCGCCTCGCCAGGCGCTTTCATGCCTTCCGGTTCCGGCCGGTTCAGGCGCACACTCATGATGGCCGGATCGCGGCCTTTTGCAGAATCGCATGACCGAATTCAAGGACACCCAGCAACAGCTCTCGAAGTTCCGCCTGCGCGTCGCGGCGGCGGGCCTGTTCGTGTTCGTCTGCTTCGGGCTGATCGGCTTCCGTTTCCTGTTCCTGCAGGTCTGGCACTACAGCAAGTACTCGCTGCAAGCGGACGAAAACCGCATCTCGGTTGCGCCGATCGTGCCGAACCGCGGCATCATCACCGACCGTAACGGCGTCGTGCTCGCGAAGAACTACTCGGCATACACGCTCGAAATCACGCCGTCGAAACTGAACGATTCGCTCGAAAACGTAATCGACACGCTGTCGACGGTGATTTCGATCGACGCCCGCGACCGCCGCCGCTTCAAGAAGCTGCAGGAAGACTCGAAAAACTTCGAAAGCCTGCCGATCCGCACCCGCCTGACCGACGACGAAGTCGCGCGCTTCACCGCGCAGCGTTTCCGCTTTCCGGGCGTAGAAGTGCGCGCGCGGCTGTTCCGCCAATATCCGCTCGGGCCGACCGCGGCGCACGTGATCGGCTACATCGGGCGGATTTCGCAGCGCGACCAGGACCGTATCGACGACGCCAGCGACCAGAACGACAGCGATCCGGATCACTACGATCCGCGTCTCGATGCGAACAACTACAAGGGCACCGACTACATCGGCAAGATCGGCGTCGAGCAGAGCTACGAAACCGAGCTGCACGGCCAGACCGGTTTCGAAGAAGTGGAAGTGACCGCCGGCGGACGTCCGGTGCGCACGTTGTCGCGCACGCAGGCCACGCCGGGCAACAACCTGCAATTGTCGATCGACATCGGTTTGCAGCAGGTCGCCGAGCAGGCTTTCGCGGGGCGCCGGGGCGCGCTGGTCGCGATCGAACCGGCCACCGGCGACATCCTCGCGTTCGTTTCGGCGCCGAGCTTCGATCCGAACTCGTTCGTCGACGGCATCGACCAGCAGACGTGGGACGAGCTGAACAACTCGCCCGATCACCCGCTGCTGAACCGTCCGCTGCACGGCACCTATCCGCCGGGCTCGACTTACAAGCCGTTCATGGCGCTCGCCGCGCTCACGCTGCATAAGCGCACGCCGGGCTGGGGCTTCCAGGATCCGGGCTCGTACACGTTCGGCGGCCACACGTTCCGCAACGACGTGCGCTCGGGCCAGGGCTGGGTCGACATGAACCGCGCGATCGTCGTGTCGAACGACACGTATTTCTACATGCTCGCGCACGATCTGGGCGTGAACAACATCGCCAATTTCATGAAGCCGTGGGGCTTCGGCCAGATCACCGGCATCGATATTTCGGGCGAAGCGAGGGGCATCCTTCCTTCGACCGAATGGAAGCGCAAGGCGTATCGCAAGCCCGAACAACAACGCTGGTACGAAGGCGAAACGATCAGTCTCGGCATCGGCCAGGGCTACAACTCGTTCACGATCCTGCAACTCGCGCACGCCACCGCCACACTCGCGAACAACGGCGTGGTGATGAAGCCGCACCTCGTGCGCGACATCGAAAATCCGATCACGAAAGACACGCGGCCGGTCGTGCGCGATCCGAGCGACAGGATCGCCGTGAAGCAATCGGACATCGACATCATCAAGCACGCAATGGAAGGCGTGGTCACCAACGGCACGGCAGCGAAGCTGTTCATCGGCGCGCCGTATCAGGCGGCCGGCAAGACCGGCACCGCGCAGGTCTATTCGCTGCAGGGCGCGAACTACAAGGGTCACGCGATCGCCGAGCATCTGCGCGACCACGCGCTTTTCATTGCGTTCGCGCCGGTCGAGCAACCGAAGATCGCGCTTGCGCTGATCGTCGAAAACGGCGGCTGGGGCGCGGAGTCGGCGGGGCCGATCGCGCGCCGCGTGCTCGATTACTACCTCGTCGGCAAGAACAAGCCGGGCGCCGAGGCGGCCGCCGTCGCGGCAGCGGCTTCGGCGACGCAGGACGCGTCCGCGCCTGAAGTCGGCGGAGCGCCTGCGCCGCTGGACACGGCGCAACCGGTCAAGGTTGCCGCGGGCTTCACCGCGCTGCCGATGCCAGGTGCGGCTTCCGCGGCGGCAGCGGCTGCGGCCGCGGCTTCTGGCACGGCTTCGGGCGCAGCAGCGGCTTCGGCGCCTGGCGCTGCGGCTGCGGCTGGCGCCACGGCAAGCGGCGCGACAGCGGCATCGGCTGCCGGCAAAACATCGGCTGCGGCGGCTGCATCGGCCGCCGCAAAAACACCGCGCAAATCCGGCGCCCCGCATAAACCCCGCCCCGCCAGCGAGCCGGTTCCGACCGCCGCGGCCCCGTCGCGGGACGACGACATTCAGTCCACGTCGCCACGCCAGCCGGTTTCCGGCGGCATCGACGAGTAAGGAGAAAGGCATGCAATTCGACAAGCGCGCCTGGCTCGATCGCATCAAGCGGATGTTCGCGGGCTTCGACCGCCCGCTCGCGCTGATTGTGTTTCTGCTGTTGTGCGTCGGCATCGTCACGCTGTACAGCGCGAGTCTGGACGTCCCCGGCCGCGTGGAAGACCAGTTGCGCAACATCATGCTGACCTTCGTGCTGATGTGGGCGCTCGCCAATGTGCCGCCCACCACGCTGATGCGCTTCGCGGTGCCGCTCTACACGTTCGGGATCGCGTTACTGGTCGCGGTGGCGCTATTCGGCCTCACGCGTAAAGGCGCGAAGCGCTGGATCAACGTCGGCGTGGTGATCCAGCCGTCCGAGATCCTGAAGATCGCCACGCCGTTGATGCTCGCGTGGTACTACCAGCGCCGCGAAGGCGTGATGCGCTGGTACGACTATCTGGTCGGCTTCCTGATCCTGATCGTGCCGGTCGGCCTGATCGCCAAGCAGCCTGACCTGGGCACGGCGGTGCTGGTGTTCGCTGCGGGTTTCTTCGTGATCTATTTCGCGGGGCTCAGCTTCAAGCTGATCGTGCCGGTGCTGATTGCGGGCGTGATTGCGGTCGGCTCGATCGCGGCGTTCCAGGACAAGATCTGCCAGCCGGAAGTGCAATGGCCGCTGATGCACGACTACCAGAAGCACCGTATCTGTACGCTGCTCGATCCGACGTCCGATCCGCTCGGCAAGGGCTTCCACACGATTCAGGCGGTGATCGCGATCGGTTCGGGCGGCCCGCTCGGCAAGGGCTGGTTGAAGGGCACGCAGGCGCATCTGGAGTTCATCCCCGAGAAGCACACCGACTTCATTTTCGCGGTGTTCTCCGAGGAATTCGGGCTCGCGGGCGGGATCGTACTGCTCACGCTGTACATGCTGCTAATCGCGCGCGGTCTGTATATCGCAGCCAATGGCGCAACGTTGTTCGGGCGATTGCTGGCCGGGTCGCTGACGATGGCGTTCTTCACCTACGCATTCGTGAACATCGGCATGGTGAGCGGGATTCTGCCGGTGGTGGGCGTGCCGTTGCCGTTCATGAGTTATGGAGGCACCGCGCTGACCACGCTGGGGATTGCGGTCGGGCTCATCATGAGCGTCGCGCGGCAGAAGCGGTTGATGCAGAGTTAGGCATCGCGGCCAGGACAAGCCTGATGCAAAAAAGGGCGCTCATCTCATCGATGGAGCGCCCTTTTTCTTTATTGCGGCTTCACTTCCTTCTGATCGCGCAATTGCGCGCTCAGCTGCTGATACTTGAGCTTCGCCGCCGGGTCGCCCTGCGCCGCTGCCGCCGCGTAATACGCGCGCGCCACGTTCAGATTCTTGTCGACGCCGTCACCGCCGCGTTCGTAGAACGAGCCCGCCACATACTGCGCGGTCATGTCGCCACCTTGGGCCGCCTTCTTGTACCAGACGAACGCCTGCTGGTTGTCGCGCGGCGTGCCCCGGCCGTCGAGGAACTGGTTGGCGAGCGCGAGTTCCGCCTGCACGTGTCCCTGCTGCGCGGCCTTCAGGAACCAGCGGTGCGCCTCGACCGGATCGCGGCCGACGAACTCGCCATCGTCGTACATCTTGCCGTACACGTATTGCGCGTGCGACATGTTGGCGTCGGCGGCCTTGCGCAGCCATTTCTTGCCTTCGTCGACATTGGCGGCCGTGCCCTCGCCATTCAGCAGCATCATCGCGTAGTTGAACTCCGCGAGCCGGCTGCCGTGCTCGGCGGCTTTGCGAAATTCGCTCAGCGCCGCGCCGAGATTGCCCGCGTTGTAATCGGCGACCGCGGTTTGCGTTTCCGGGTCGTTCGACTTCGCCACACGGTCCTGCGCATACGCGCTCGCGCCGATCGTCAGCGTCAGCGTCAGCGCCAGAGCCACGCGCATCGCATGCTGCACCCTCCACTTCATGACCTCACCTCCTGCAACGCCTGGCGTGTCGCGCGCAACATCCACATGACGTCCGCGGCCAGTGCGATAAAACGAAATCCGGCGTCGCGGTGCTGTTTCGCACTCGCGGCGTCCATCGCGAAAATACCGGCGGCAATGCCGGCCTTATCGGCAGCGCTGACGATGCGCGTCATCGCCGCCTGTACGTCAGGATGCTTCGAGTCGCCGAGATGACCGAGACTCGCGGCCAGATCGGCCGGCCCGACGAACAGGCAGTCGACGCCCGGCGTCGCCGCGATCTTCTCGACTTCCTGCACGCCGCGCACCGACTCGATCTGCACGATCGCCGATATCTGCGCATTGGCTGTCTGCACGTAGTCGCGGCGCATCCCGTAGGACGCGGCACGAACCACGCCGGCCACGCCGCGTTGACCGTCGAGCGCCTCGGCGGTCGGATATTGCGTCAGACGCACGGCGTGCGCCGCTTCGTCGGCGGACTCGATATTCGGGAACATCAGCGTGCGCGCGCCAGCGTCCAACACGCGCTTGACGAGCCATCCTTCGCTTGCCGGCACTCGCACAACCGGCTCGCTCGGCAGATGCGCGGCGGCGATCGCGCGCAATTGCGACGTGACGTCGGCGCTATCGTTCGGCGCGTGTTCCATGTCGATCAGCAGCCAGTCGAAGCCGGCGTGCGCGAGCGCTTCCGCGGCGGTGTCGCTACCGAGCGAGAGCCACAGGCCGAATAGCGGATCGGCTTCCTTCAGACGCTGCTTGAGGGGATTGGTGAAGGTGCTCATCGCGGGGCTCCGTTGCGAGCGGAATCTTTGCCCGAAGCGCGGAAAAGCACCCCGATAGGGCGGCAGCTCTCGCGGACAGTTTGGCGCGACTGGCCAACGTGTCTGCTGCGGCGCAATGCGGTGACCGGCATGTCTCGCTCCGTAGGGTTGTCGGAGCGATCATACCGTGACAATAACGCGAGGGTTGGGTCGTACGAAAACGCGTGCGGGCGGTTTCGACACGACAGCACGCGGCGTTGGGTGACGGCGCTGTATGGCGCCGCGTGCAAGGCGGCTTTAGTCGCGAACGACGTCGGCCCAGCAGTTCGGCGTCTCGAACAGACGCAGCTTGTGAAGACGCAGATTGACGCCGTAATGCGCGTCGTAGACGTTCGCCAGAATGTCGAACGCGACGGCGGCCAGGTTTTCCACCGTCGGGATCCGATCGAGCACAACGGTCTTATGACCGGCCATGGTTTCGAGGAAGCCGCGCACCTGCGTGTCGCCCTCGTAGACAAGGAACGCGTGGTCCCACTTGTCGACCAGATGCTCGACCGCCAGCGACTTCACGTCGGCGAAGTCCATCACCATGCCGCGATCGGGCGCGCCTTCGGTGTCGACCAGATCGCCTTGCAGCGTGATTTCGAGCACATAGCGATGGCCGTGCAGATTCCGGCACTGGCTGCGGTGATCGGGGATGCGGTGACCCGCGTCGAATTCGAGTTTTCGTGTAATCGTCAGCACGGCAAATCAGGGAATGTTCAGATACTTGTGGGTCTGCATCGACAGGCGCCATTGCGGATGGCGTTTGCACCAGTCGATCGCGAGCTTGGTGTTGATATCGCGCGACGGGCCGTCCATCGGCTGGACGAGGAAATATTCGAAGTCGAGCTTCGCATACTCGGACAGGCGCTGATTGTCCTGCGGGATCACGACCTTCAGCTCATTGCCTTTGGTGACGACGAGCGGCGCGTCGGCCTTCGGGCTCACGCAGATCCAGTCGATCGTTTCGAGCACCGGCAGCGAGCCGTTCGTCTCAATCGCGATTTCGAAGCCGGCGGCATGCAGCGCGTCGACGAGCGGCTGATCGATCTGCAGCATCGGCTCGCCGCCGGTACACACGACGAAACGCTCGCCCTCGCCTTGCGGCCATTGCGACGCGATCATCTGCACCAGCGCTTCGGCGCTGCGGTACTTGCCGCCGTTCTCGCCATCCGTGCCGACGAAATCCGTATCGCAGAAGCGGCAGACGGCCTGCTCGCGGTCTTCTTCGCGGCCCGACCACAGATTGCAGCCGGCGAACCGGCAGAACACGGCCGGACGCCCGGCATTCGCGCCCTCGCCTTGCAACGTGTAGAAGATTTCCTTGACTGCGTACGTCATGCTGCTGTCTGCCTTGTGTCGCTTTCGCTCATTTCAAACCGGCTCCGTGACCTTCTCGCCGGCCAGATACGCTTCGTAGCCGCGCTTGCGCAAACGGCACGCCGGACACTCGCCGCAACCGAAGCCCCACGCGTGCAATTCAGCGCGCTCGCCGACGTAGCAAGTGTGCGTTTCGACGCGCACCAGTTCAACCAGTTCATCGCCGCCCAACTCGTGCGCGAGGCGCCACGTGTCGGCTTTGTCGAGCCACATCAACGGTGTTTCGAGCAGGAAGCGCGTGTCCATGCCGAGATTCAACGCGACCTGCAACGCCTTCATCGTGTCGTCGCGGCAATCGGGATAGCCCGAAAAATCCGTCTCGCACATTCCGCCGACCAGTACCTGCAAACCGCGCCGGTAAGCGATCGCAGCGGCAATGGTCATGAACATCAGATTGCGGCCCGGCACGAACGTATTCGGCAAGCCGCTCGCCGTCGCGTGGATCTCGATCTCGCGCGTCATCGCGGTATCGCTGATCGAACCGAGTACCGACAGATCGATCATGTGGTCTTCGCCGAGACGTTCGGCCCAGGCCGGAAACGCATGCGTTACAGCCTGGCGAAATCCATCGCGGCATTCGAGTTCGACGCGGTGCCGCTGACCGTAATCGAAGCCGAGTGTCTCGACCGTTTCATAACGTTCGAGTGCCCAGGCGAGGCACGTGGCGGAATCCTGGCCGCCGGAAAACAGCACCAGAGCGCTACGTTTAGCGTCGTTGCGGATCACCGTGAAACTCCGTGAATGATGAGTGCCACGTCGCGCTGCGCGAGGTGCGCCATGCAAGCAACGCGGCGCGACGCGTGCCGGCACTGTTGCCGGCCCAAAGCAGTATAGGCCGCGCCTTCTGCATGCAGAGTCGCTGGGCGCTTATACCGTTAATCGTCAGGCGAAGGGTTCGGCGCCTTCTGCTGCGTTGCGATGAGCGGCATAGCGCGCAAGGTGCAGCGTCAGGATACGAAAAAGACTTGCCCGGTGCGGTAGCGTGACCCTCAGAAGAACGTGTCGCGCTCGCATGCAAGTCTTTGAACTGGCGCGATTTTATCACGCGATGCCGAACGCCGCCGAGCGTGCCGACACGTATGCAGCACCGCATGCGCCTCACTCGCGACGACACGCCCAAAAAAGGAAAAGCCCCAGGAATCTTGCGATTTCCTGGGGCTGAATCCTGGTGGCCTGGGACGGAATCGAACCATCGACACGCGGATTTTCAATCCGCTGCTCTACCAACTGAGCTACCGGGCCAACGAAGAACGAAATGATATCAAAGGGTCAGCACTCCGACAAGCCCCTTCTCGAAAAAATCTACGGGGCCGCGAGCCTGACACACGGCGCAATGCCTTACTCACCTTTGTTCTTGCCCAGATCGACGCCCAACTGCTTGAGCTTGCGATACAAGTGCGTGCGCTCGAGACCGGTCTTTTCGGCTACGCGCGTCATGCTGCCGTTTTCGCGCGCCAGGTGATATTCGAAGTACGCGCGTTCGAACGCATCGCGTGCGTCGCGCAACGGAATGTCGAACGAGATCGACGCAGTTTGTGCGGCCAACGCGCCGCTGCCCAGACCATCCGACGACAGCATCGGCAACGCCGCCGCCGATGCAACAGCAGACGCGCTGACCGGCAACGCGGGCTTTGCCGCCGCGCCGCCCGGCGCCGCCGCTGCATTGCCGCGCGCGAGACCTTGCTCGACCGCCTTCAGCAGTTTCTGCAATGCGATCGGCTTCTCGAGGAAGTTGAGCGCGCCGATCTTGGTCGCTTCCACCGCGGTGTCGATGGTCGCGTGGCCGGACATCATGATCACGGGCATCGTCAGTTGCCCTTGCGCGGCCCACTCCTTGAGCAAGGTCACGCCGTCGGTATCGGGCATCCAGATGTCGAGCAGCACCAGATCAGGCGCCTGGCGCAGGCGGAATTCACGCGCTTGCTGCGCGTTCTCCGCCGCCTCCACGACATGCCCCTCGTCGCTCAGGATCTCCGAGAGCAATTCCCGGATGCCCATTTCATCATCTACCACCAGGATGGTTGCCATTTACGCTGCCCTTGTCTGCACTGTTGCTTTTGTCGTTCCCTGCGACGCATTGCCATGCGCCGGCCGCGCCCCTGACCCAGGTGTCGCGGCATCGTCTGCCAGTTGAAGGAAGAGGATCGAAATCTGCGCGCCCTCGATCACATCGCCCGCTTTCATGCGATTGCGGATGTCGATCCGCGCACCGTGTTCGTCGACGATCTTCTTGACCATCGCAAGACCCAAGCCTGTTCCTTTGGCCTTGGTCGTCACGTAAGGTTCGAATGCGCGTGTGAGGATTCGCGCGGGGAAGCCCGGTCCGTTATCCGACACCGTCAACCGCACCGCCACGCGGACTTTGCCTTCCGCGTCGGGGTCTCCGTATTCTACTGTCCTCGTCTCGAGCAACACACGAGGCTGTTCGAGTTCGGCTACCGCATCCTGCGCGTTCTGCAGCAGGTTGTGAATCACCTGGCGCAATTGCGTCGCGTCGCCCTCGATCGCGGGCAGACTCGCGAGTTCCACCTTGATCGCGCTCTTGCCTTCTTCGATACCGTACAGCGTGAGCACCTCGCTGACCAGTTCGTTCAGTTGCAGATGCGCAAGCACGGCGGGCGGCGTGCGCGCGTAGTCGCGGAAATTGTCGACCATCTGCTTCATCGCGGCGACCTGATTGACGATCGTGGTCGCGCCGCGCTTCAACACGTCGGCGTCCGACGGCGACAGCTTGTCGGCGAGCTTCATTTGCAGACGCTCGGCCGACAGTTGGATCGGCGTGAGCGGGTTCTTGATCTCGTGCGCGAGACGCCGCGCCACTTCGCCCCATGCGATCGACCGCTGTGCGGAGATCACGTCGGAGATATCGTCGAACACGACGACATAGCCGGAGGTTTGCATGTCTTCCGCATCGCGATCCGCAGCGGACACGAGGCGCGCGCCGCGCACGAGCAACGTGAGCGGATCGGTCTCGCCGGGCGCCTGAATCGAAAACTGCTGCTGCCAGTGGCCATGGTCGTCGTGACCGTCGCCGCTCGCCGCTTCGCGATCGGCAAACGCCTTGCGCACCATGCCGCCGAACTCGCTCAACACGCCGATCTGTTCCAGCGACGAACCCAGCAACGCCTGAAACGGCTGACGGAAAATCCGCTCGGCGCCGCGATTCGCAGTGGTCAGGCGGAACTGCCGGTCGAACACGAACACGCCCGCGGTCAGGTTCGCGAGAATGCTTTCCAGATACGCCTTCGAATGTTCGAGCGCGATGCGGTTGTTCTCGACCGCCGCGCGCGCTTCGGACAACTGCCGCGTCATCGCATTGAACGACTGCGTGAGAAAACCCAGTTCGTCGCGCGACTTGATTTCGCGCTTCGGCGTGTAGTCGCCCTCGGTCACTTCCTTCGTGCCCTGCGCGAGCAGGAACAACGGCCGCGCGAGCTGATTGCCGAGCGCGAGCGCGAGCATCATTGCGATGAAGGTCGCAAGGAACAGCGCGAGCGTCAGCGTGCCGATATACATCTTGCGCAAGCCGGTGCGGCCCAACGCTTTTTCCTGATACTCGCGATAGGCGCGCTGCACCGCATCGGCATTGCGTGCGAGCGACGGCGAAACCGGCTGCGTGAGTTGCAGGAAGCGCTCGGTGGGTTGCAGCAGCGACGCGTTCGAATCCGGAATGCGCTGCACGACGCGCAGCCTCAGCGCGCCTTTACTGCCGAGCGCGTGCGGATCGCCGTCGACCTCGCCTTCGATCGCCGCGAAACCGCGGCCGCGCGCCTGGTCGATCATCAACTGCGTGGGCAAGTCGTTCGGCACGAGCGTCGCGTAATTGCCGGACGCCTGCGCGACCACGTGCATGTCCGGCGTCGCGCCCGACATGCTGCGGGTAGGCTCGACGATCGTCGCATCCTGCACGCCGAACTGATCGCGCAAACGCAGCAGCGTGAGCGTGGTGCCGGCCGCGTCCGCGCTCGCCAGTTGCTCGGACATCAAGCGCCCCTTGGTCTGCAAATCGGACAGCGATGCGTCGAGCATGCCGCGCCCGAGATTCAGACCTGAAGTGAGCGCGGTTTCGACGTTCACGTCGAACCACGATTCGATACTGCGCGACACGAACTGATACGACACGACGTAAATGATGCCGCCCGGCACCACGCCGACGAGCGCCATGAAGAACGCGAGTTTGGCCAGCAGCCGCGTGCCGAACTTCCCCTTCCTGAGCCGCGCGATGATGATGACGACCAGCGTGGTCACCACCAGCAGGAAGATCAGCGCGACCGCGAGGTTGGCCGCATACAGCCACTGGTAATAACGGTCGAAGAATTCGGTGTTCGCGCTCGCCGCCGCAAGCAGCACGAGCAGCAACACGGCCGTCACGGCGACCGTCGACACCAGCACGCGCAACACGATGCTGCTGACACTGGTGGCGCGGCGTACTTTATTTAGCACGTTCGGTCACCGTAAAGGTAAAGCGCTTCCAGTCCGATTCGAGGTTCCAGTCGCGGTTGTTCACCGCGTCGATCTGGAACGGCTTCGGCATCAGCGCGATATCGAGTTGCATGCGAACAGACGCGTTGTAGGTTTCGCCGCCATGCACCTGATTGCGTTCGATCACATGCCACGACGTGACGTGTTTGATCACCGCGAGCGCATCCTTCAGCGTGCTGAAACCGAGTTGCAAACCGCCCGACGACACGCTCGACACGCGGTACTCGCGTGTGAGCGGCTGGAACGACAGGCGTATGCTTTGCGACACGCTGACCGGCTGTTCGTCGAACCAGTACCAGCGCGGCCGGCTCAGTTCGAAATCGGTCGTGAAGTAAAGCGGGATGCCTTTGTTGACGGCGTCTTCGAGATTGCTGTTCAACTCGAAGTCGAAGCGCGCGTCGAGGCTCCAGCCGGTATTGTCGGCTTGCAGCGACGCACGCTGCACCGCGATCGAATCAGCATGCGCCACGCCGGGAGCGGCAAGCCACACGGCCAGCGCGATCCAGAGCACGGCAGCGAGCCGAAGCGGGAAGAAGCGTTTGATGGTCACCGTTTCTGAAAGCGCGCGTAGAAAAATCCGTCGTGGTCTGAGTTCGAGCCGGCGCTATGTTCAGCGACGAGTCCGGCATGGGAACCGGCCGATGTGTCGGCGGGCGCGCGGGCGACTGAAGGTAGAAGTTGCCCTGGCGCATCCAATCGTACCGCATCCTGGTACTTGTCTCCAAACCACTGCGCCTGCAACTCGCCTTCTTCGGGAAAGATCGAGCACGTAACGTAGAGCAATTCGCCGCCAGGCTTCACGAGCGGCCAGAGCGCGTCGAGAATGCGACGCTGTTCGGCGACCAGCGCCGGAATATCGGACGCGCGACGCAGCCAGCGAATGTCCGGATGACGCCGCACGATGCCCGACGCCGAGCACGGCACGTCGGCCAGAATGCGGTCGAACGGCTGGTCGATGTCGTCGTGCCATTTGGCGGGCGCGCCCGCGTCACCGATCCGCACTTCCGCTTCGAGCTTGAGACGCCGCAGATTTTCGCCGATGCGACGCGCGCGCGACGCATCGCTTTCGAGCGCGACGAGCTGGAGATTGGCGAGTTCGAGCAGATGACCGGTCTTGCCGCCGGGCGCCGCGCATGCTTCAAGCACACGCATGCCGTCGCGCGCGCCGAGCAGTTGCGCGGCGAGTTGGGCGCCTGCGTCCTGAACGGAGACGACGCCGTCGTTGAAGCCCGGAATACGATCGACCGGCATCGGCGTAACAAGCTTCACCGCATGCTCGCCGGCCCGGCTCGCAGGCATGTGATGGTCCTGCAGCAGTTGCAGGTACGCATCGACCGTCGAGCGGCGCGCGTTCACGCGCAGCGTCAGCGGACCTTGCGTATTGCCGGCCGCGAGCACCGCTTGCCATGCGTCGGGCCACGCGGTTCGCACCGCGTCGATCCACCACGACGGGTAGTTCCAGCGCGCCACTTCGTCGGCTTGTGCGGCGGCGAGCAAGGTCTCGCGCTCACGCAGGAAACTGCGCAGCACAGCGTTGACGAGACCCTTTGCAAACGAAAATTCGCGGCGGGCGGCAATCACGCTGACCGCCTGATCGACCACCGTGAACGGCGCGTAGGCGGCGTTCGCTTCATCGTCGACGAGCAGCGCCAGCGCGCATGTGAGCACGTGGCCGACGTGCGGCGGCGGCGCCTTCTTCACCAGCTTCGCGATCAGCCACTCGACGGTAGCGAGACGCCGCATCGTTCGATACGCGATGTCCTGCACCGCACCGCGCGCCGCTGCGACGCTGCCTTCAGGCGCAGACACGAACACGGATTGCAGCGCAGCCGGCAACGCCGCCCCGAGACGCACGGCGCCGACGGCCTGACCTGCGCAGTCGAGCGCGAAACCAAGCGACTCGGGCGCCAGATGCAGGATCGACAGACGGGATTCGCGCGGGCGCGCCGACGAGGAGGCAGAACGCGAAGAAGGCTTTGAAGTCATGAAAGAGACAGAGGCAGGCCGCGCGGTGCGCGCAACGCAAACAGCAGACATTGTAGCGTGGCACGGCATAAGGGCCGCCGGGGGCAGATGACCGTGGGCCGTCGGCTCCCGCTACCTTGAAAAAAGGCGAGCCCGCCGACTCGCCTTTCATGTGTGCCCGCTACATCGCGCGACGCGTTGTTACTCGAAGCGCCCGGTGCGCGCCATTTCCATCAGACGTGCAATGCGCTCCTCCGTGGCCGGGTGCGTGGAGAACAGATTCGCGATGCCGCCGCCCGCCAGCGGATTCATGATCATCATCTGCGCGGTGGCCGGATGCTGCTCGGCCGTGGGGAACGGGATACCGCTTGCATAGCGATGGATCTTGTCGAGCGCCGAAGCGAGCGCCTGCGGGTCGCCGGAAATCTGCGCGCCGCCACGGTCCGCTTCGAATTCCCGCGCCCGCGAAATAGCCATCTGGATCAGCGCGCCGGCAATCGGCGCGAGCAACGCAACCGCGATGCCCGCAATCGGGTTAGTCGGACGACCGTTTTCGTCGCGGCTGCCGAAGAACATCGCAAAGTTAGCCAAAGCGGAAATCGCGCCCGCCATCGTGGCCGAGACGGTGGAGATCAGAATGTCGCGATGCTTGACGTGCGCCAGTTCGTGCGCCATCACGCCGCGCATTTCGCGCTCGGACAACACGCGCAGGATGCCGGTGGTGGCCGCCACCGCCGCATGTTCCGGATTACGGCCGGTGGCGAACGCGTTCGGCGCGTCTTCGTTGATCAGGTAGACGCGCGGCATCGGCAAGCCGGCACGCGTGGACAGCTCGCGCACCATCCGATAGAACTGCGGCGCGCTGTTTTCGTCGACTTCCTGCGCGTTGTACATGCGCAGAACCATCTTGTCCGAGAACCAGTACGAAAAGAAATTCATCCCAAGGGCGATCACGAGCGCGATCGTCATGCCGCGCGACCCGCCGATCATCCCGCCGATCACAATGAAAAGGGCCGTGATCGCGGCCATCAACATCGCGGTTTTGACCCAATTGAACATGTCTGCTACTCCTTGCCCTGACGCGGGTTCATATCTGCTATCTGCGCCGCGCGATCGCGGCGCCTGATTGTAAGCTAATTGTTAGATATGGGCGCGTGAGGAAAATTCAATCATCTCGATGCGGTTGCGAGCTTGATGCCCAAGCCGACAAAAGCGCTCCCCACGCCTCGATCCAGCCACTTCTTCACCGACGGCTTGCCGGAGAAGCGCCGCGTCACGCTGCCGGCGATCCACGCGACAAAGCTGTTCCACACCATGCTCATCACGACGAACACAACGCCGAGCGTGAGGAACGCCAGCGCTTTACGATCACTGCCCGCGGTGACGAACTGCGGAAAGAAGGAGACGAAGAACAATACGACCTTCGGATTCAGCACGTTGGTCCAGAAGCCTTGCAGGAACAACTGACGCAGTGACTTCGGCGCGCCGGCCGCACGCGCGTCGCCGGCTGCCTGATCGGCCTCCGGTTTGGCGAAAACCAGACGCACGCCCAGATAGATCAGATAAATCGCGCCGACGAACTTGATGACCGTGAACGCGGTGGCCGACGCGGCCAGCAGCGCCGTCAAACCAAACGCGCAAGCGAGCGAGTGCACGCAGCAGCCCGCCGAGATGCCGAGCGCCGACATCAGACCCGCGCCGCGGCCCTGTGCGACGCTGCGCCCGACGATATAGGCCGTGTCGGGACCGGGCGTCACGTTCAACAAAAAGACCGCGACGACGAAAAACTCGAAATGGGTGATGCCGAACATGGGAAACCTCTGGGCGGGCTATTGCATGGGGAATTCTAACGCGCCACGAGCAGGTAAAGCGGCCTCTAGAACATCGGCCGAACGGACGATGTTCAACGCGTAACGCAGCGGTTATTTTTCCTCAGGAAGCTGGAACCGCTGCCCCGCAACGAGCGTCGCGCCGGCCAGAAATTCGCGCACCGGCAAGCGCTTGCCGCCGGGTTTCTGCAACTGCGTGACACGCAGCGCATCTTCGCCGCAGGCCACGATAACACCTTCGGGCGAAACGTCGACGATCATGCCCGGCGCTTCATTGCGTTGTGCGTTCACCGGCACTGCCGCCCAGAGTTTGATCGAGGTGCCGTCTTCCAGTGTGCTCACGCCGCCGGGGAATGGGTCGAACGCGCGGACCTGGCGCGCGAGCACGCCGGCCGGCTTGCGCCAGTCGAGCGCGGCCTCGTGCTTGCCGATCTTTTCGGCGTATGTGGTGCCGTGTTCCGGCTGCGGCGTTGCCGCGAGCTTGCCGCTGCGCTCGAGTTCGATCAGTGCTTCGACGATCAGCTTCGCGCCTTCGAGCGCCAACCGGTCGTGCAGGGTGGCGGTGGTGTCGTCGGTGGAAATGGGCGTGCGGGCTTCGGAAATCATTGCGCCCGTGTCGAGGCCCACGTCCATCTGCATCAGCGTGATGCCGGTTTCGGCGTCGCCCGCTTCAATCGCGCGGTGGATCGGTGCCGCGCCGCGCCAACGGGGCAGCAGCGACGCGTGAATGTTGATGCAGCCATGCGGCGCGATGTCGAGCACTTCTTGCGGCAGGATCAGCCCGTAAGCGGCCACGACCATCACATCGTGTGGCGTGGCGCGCAGTTGTTCGATGGCGGCTGCGGCTTCAGCGGGATATTTGCCCGCACGGCGCAGCGAAGGCGGTTGCGCGACCTCCAACCCATGCTCCTGCGCGTAGCGCTTCACCGGACTCGCCTGCAATTTCATACCGCGCCCGGCGGGACGGTCGGGCTGGGTCAACACGAGCGGCACCGGAAAACCGGCCTCGTGGATCGCGGCCAGCGCGGCCGCGGCGAACTCCGGCGTACCGGCAAAAATGACGCGCAACGAATGACTCATGTACGGGGGCAGTAGGCGGGGTGAACGCGCATTACATCGCGTGGGCGAGCTTCTTCATCTTGCTCTTGATGCGCGTCTGCTTCAGCGACGACAGATATTCGACGAACACGCGGCCCATCAGGTGATCCATCTCGTGCTGGATGCACACGGCGAGCAGGCCTTCGCAGTCGAGCTCGAAGGTTTCGCCCTTTTCGTTCAGCGCGCGCACGCGCACTTTCTCGGCGCGCTCGACGTTGTCGTAAATGCCCGGCACCGACAGGCAGCCCTCTTCCGACAGCTTCTTCTCGTCGCTCGACCAGATGATTTCCGGATTGATGAACGCGAGCAATTCGTTGTGATCGTCCGACACGTCGATCACGATCACGCGCTCATGCACGTCGACCTGAGTTGCGGCAAGGCCGACGCCCGGCGCGGCGTACATGGTCTCGGCCATATCGGCGACGAGGCGGCGGATACGGTCGTTGACCGCTTCGACCGGCTTCGCGATCTTGTGCAACCGTTTGTCCGGGTAATTGAGGATATTCAGTAAAGCCATGATCTTAAAGTGATTTTTAGGCGCCGCCAGCCGGTGGAAGACTCGCGTTGGCCATTCGGCCAGGTTGTGGGCTTGCCGCGTTACGCACAGGATAGATGGTGTCGAACCGGTTCGATTCAACGCGCCAGATGCGCCAAACGACGAGCCCGCGCGGGTAGGCGCGGCGCTGGAGTTATTTCGGATGATGAAAATTTTAGCATGGCGCCTGCCTGCCCGCTGGCCCCTGTAAGGATCGATAGCAATGCACACCTTGCCTGCAACTGAGCTTGAACTGGCCGCGTGGCTGCGGCTCTCGCTCGCGCCCGGCCTGAAACCGGCCGCGCTGCGCCTCCTTCTCGTCGCGTTCGGATTGCCGCAAGCGCTCTTCGAGCAGTCGTTCGACGTGCTGGCCGGCGTCGCAGGCGAGGTTGCCGCTCGCGCGGCACTCGCCCCGCCTGGCGAAAGTTTCGAAGCGCAGCTTGCCGCGGTGCTCCAGTGGCGCGAGGTACCTGGCAATCACGTCGTGACGCTCGACGATCCGGCCTATCCGTCCGCGCTGCTCACCATGCCCGATCCGCCGCCGCTGCTATATGTAAAGGGCCGCCTGGAGCTGTTGCACACCAACGCGATCGCACTCGTCGGCAGCCGCAGCGCCACGCCGCAAGGAGTCGAAGACGCGGAGCGTTTCGCCCGGGACATTTCGGAAGCCGGCGTGACCGTGGTGTCGGGACTCGCGCTCGGCATCGACGGCGCCGCGCATCGGGGCGGCCTCGCGGGCGTCGGCGGTACGGTAGCGGTGATCGGCACCGGCGCGGACCTCGTCTACCCGGCGGCACATCACGCGTTGGCGCGGCAGATCGCGGCGCAAGGCGCGATCCTCTCGGAATGGCCGCTCGGCACGCCAGCACGCGCCGCCAATTTTCCGCAGCGCAACCGTCTGATTGCGGGGCTGGTGAGCGGCGTGCTGATCGTCGAGGCCGCCATGCGTTCGGGCTCACTGATCACCGCCCGGCTTGCCAATGAAATGGGACGCGATATTTTCGCGCTGCCCGGTTCCATTCACGCGCCGTTGTCGCGCGGGTGTCATCGGATGATCAAGCAAGGCGCGAAACTCGTGGAAACGCCTGACGACGTGCTGGAAGAGCTAGGCTTTTCCAGAAGGCCGGCGGCACCGGCGACGGACCACGCGCGCTCCGCCGCCGCGCAGACCGCCCTTTGGGACGACAGCGTCGTCCAGCACGCATCGGCGCAGCGCCCGGGTGCCGCAACGCGTTCAGCAGAGATCTCCGTCGAAGGCCGGAAACTGCTCGCAGCGCTCGGTCACGCACCCGCTACGCTTGAAATTCTTGCCACTCGCACCGAGATGGAGGACGCGGCGTTGCAAGCCGCGCTGCTGCAACTCGAACTCGCCGGCCAGATCACCGCGCTGACCGGCGGACGCTTCATGCGGGCCAATCCCGGCTAACCCGGATTGATCGCGGTCGACCACCGCTTACGGGCGGCCATGCTACATTCGCGCCAAAGCACCTGATAAAAGTACGAAGGAACCACCATGCCCGCGCTGAACCTCGACACCGACCAGGACCGGATTGCCGAGCGCGTCAACGAATCCGACACGCTGTTCGTTGCCTGCCTGTGCGCGGAGTGGTGCGGCACGTGCCGTGAATATCGGGACGCATTCGATCAATTAGCCGACAAGCATCCGGAAATCTGTTTCGCATGGATCGACATCGAAACCCATGCTGATCGATTCGACGATCTCGACGTCGAGAATTTCCCGACGATTCTGATCGAAGACTCGGTAACGACACGCTTTTTCGGCACGGTATTACCGCAGGCGGCGATTGTGGAGCGGATGTTGTCCGACCTGACCGCCGTGCCCGGCATCAGCGGAGCGCCCAAGCTGCGGCCCGCGTTGACAACGGCGGACTGAATCGTCGGACGGTCCGTGCAGCGTTGCGGCACGGGCGTTGCAAGCGGTGCACCGCGTGTTTGCCATAGCTTGCTCAATGCTCGAACGCGCAATTATGATGGCGCGCTTTTTATGCACTTGACACGTCACTTTCATGGCGTGTGCTATAAAGCGGTCGTTAATGGGTCGCCAAGGTCGCAAACGAGGGCGGCGCTGAAAAAAAGCGCGCTCAAGACCATCAACCCGGATTTACCAACCTCAATCGAGTCATGTCCAAAGCACTGATCATCGCCGAAAAGCCTTCCGTCGCGAACGACATCGCGCGCGCTTTGGGCGGCTTTACCAAGCATGACGAATACTACGAAAGCGACGACTACGTCCTTTCCTCGGCAGTCGGCCACCTGCTGGAAATCGCCGCGCCCGAAGACTATGAAGTCAAACGCGGCAAGTGGAGTTTCGCCAATCTGCCCGTCATCCCGCCGCATTTCGATCTGAATCCGATCGCAAAAAGCGAGTCGCGCCTGAAAGTGCTGACCAAGCTGCTCAAGCGCAAAGACATCGACCGGCTGATCAACGCATGTGACGCGGGGCGCGAGGGCGAGCTGATTTTCCGCCTGATCGCGCAGCACGCGAAAGCGAAGCAACCGGTGCAGCGTCTGTGGCTGCAGTCCATGACGGCCGGCTCCATTCGCGACGGCTTCGCCCGTCTGCGCAGCGACGAAGAAATGCAACCGCTCGCCGATGCGGCGCGCTGCCGTTCGGAAGCGGACTGGCTGGTCGGCATCA
Organism: Paraburkholderia xenovorans; assembly: GCF_046030735.1. GTDB lineage: Bacteria > Pseudomonadota > Gammaproteobacteria > Burkholderiales > Burkholderiaceae > Paraburkholderia > Paraburkholderia xenovorans_A. The sequence goes on along the minus strand of NZ_JAQQBV010000024.1, from coordinate 9,008 downwards.
ACGGCACGCGCGCGATGACCGCGTTCAACAGCAAGGGCGGCGGCTTTTTCCTGACCACCGTCGGCCGCGTGCAGACGCCGACGCTGTCGATCGTCGTCGAACGTGAAGAAAAGATTCGCCGCTTCGTGCCGCGCGATTACTGGGAAGTGAAGGCGGAGTTCGTCTGCGCGGCCGGTTTCTACGAAGGCCGCTGGTTCGATCCGAAATTCAAGCGCGACGAGTTCGACCCGGAAAAGCGCGACTCGCGTTTGTGGGCGCTGCCCGCCGCCGAGACGATCGTCGCGGCCTGCCGCGGCCAGATCGGCAAGGTGACGGAGGAATCGAAGCCGTCCACGCAACTGTCGCCGGCGCTGTTCGACCTGACCAGCCTGCAGCGTGAGGCCAACGGCCGCTTCGGCTTCTCGGCCAAGAACACGCTCGGTCTCGCCCAGGCGCTGTACGAAAAGCACAAGGTGCTGACCTATCCCCGGACCGACGCGCGCGCGTTGCCGGAAGACTATATGGATACGGTCAAAGAGACGCTGGGCATGCTCAAGGAGAGCAACAACTATCTCCCGTATGCGAAGCAGGTGCTGGACAAGGGCTGGGTGAAGCCGAACAAGCGCATCTTCGACAACTCGAAGATCAGCGATCACTTCGCAATCATCCCGACGCTGCAAGCGCCGAAGAACCTGTCCGAGCCGGAACAGAAGCTTTACGACCTCGTCGTGAAGCGCTTCCTGTCGGTGTTCTTCCCGGCTGCCGAATATCGCGTCACCACGCGGATCACGGAAGTGGTCGGTCATCACTTCAAGACCGAAGGCAAGGTGCTGGTCGAGCCGGGCTGGTTGCAGGTGTATGGCCGCGAAATCAGCGGTGAAGACGCGAACCTCGTGCCGGTGCAGAAGGACGAGAAGGTCAAGACCGACAAGATTGCCGCGCAGCAACTGGTGACCAAGCCGCCGGCGCGCTACAACGAAGCGACGTTGCTGTCGGCGATGGAAGGCGCGGGCAAACTCGTGGAAGACGACGAGTTGCGCGAAGCGATGGCGGCCAAAGGACTCGGCACGCCGGCCACGCGCGCCGCGATCATCGAAGGGTTGCTCGGCGAGAAATACCTGATCCGCGAAGGCCGCGATCTGATTCCGACCGCCAAGGCTTTCCAGTTGATGACGCTGTTGCGCGGCCTCGGCGTGAAGGAATTGACCGCGCCGGAATTGACCGGCGAGTGGGAGTACAAGCTCTCGCAGATGGAGCGTGGCAATTTGCCGCGCGACGCGTTCATGCAGGAAATCGCCCGCATGACGCAAACCATCGTCAAGCGCGCAAAGGAATACGACTCCGACACGATCCCCGGCGACTACACGACGTTGCAGACGCCGTGTCCGAACTGCGGCGCTCAGGTGAAGGAAAACTACCGTCGCTTCGCGTGCACCAAGTGCGAGTTCTCGATCTCGAAGATTCCAGGCGGACGTCAGTTCGAAATTCCAGAAGTCGAAGAGTTGTTGCAGAACAAGACGATTGGGCCGCTGTCGGGTTTCCGCAGCAAGATGGGCCGGCCGTTCTCCGCGATCCTGAAGCTGTCGCTCGACGACGAGATCAAGAACTACAAGCTCGAATTCGACTTCGGTCAGGATTCAGGCGGCGAAGACGGTGAACCGCCTGACTTCTCCGATCAGCAATCGGTCGGTGCATGTCCGAAGTGCAAGGGCCGCGTGTTCGAGCACGGTATGAGCTACGTCTGCGAGAACTCGGTCGCGAATCCGAAGACCTGCGACTTCCGCTCCGGCAAGGTGATCCTGCAGCAGGAAATCGCCCGCGAACAGATGGCGAAGCTGCTCGAAGAAGGACGCACCGATCTGCTGACGAACTTCAAGTCGTCGCGTACCGGCCGCAACTTCAAGGCGTTCCTCGTCAAGCAGAGCGACGGCAAGATCGGCTTCGAATTCGAGAAGAAGGAACCGTCCGCGAAAACCGCCGCCAAGACGGCCGCGGCGAAGTCGGCAGCCAAGGCCGCAGCGCCGGAATCGGATGACGACGACACAACGGTCGCCGTGAAAGCGGTGCCTGCGGCGAAAAAGGCCGCGGCGAAAAAAGCGCCCGCAGCCAAAAGCGCAGCAACGAAGACCGCCGCAGCCAGGAAAGCGCCGGCCAGGAAGACCGTCGCTCGGAAAACAGGTTCGTAGACGCAGAACGCGGTTAGCCGGGCGGGTCAGGGTCTGGAAGGCAACCAGCTTCCACCCGTCCCGCAATCGACACTCGAAATAGCAGTTCACAAAAAAGGCGCAGTCACTTCACGTGACTGCGCCTTTTTATTTGCCCACCGCACTGCACGCGCTTAAAGCGGCGCGCGCCGCCCCTCACTTCACAGCGGCGACAAAGCTGTCGGCCGTGGACGATTCGTCGGCTTGGCCAAGGTCGTCGGCACCGGCGACAATTCGCTGTCCAGAAGGCGTGACAGCGGCTCAGCGCCGTCGAACGCTTCCGGCGGCATCGTCTCCGCGGAATCGAGCGCCGAGGCCGGCGCGGGGTGCACCAGACCGTCCTTGATCCACTGTTCGCCCAGCAGGCTGTTCGGCGTCTGGCTGAAATGCTCGACCAGATGATCGATGAACGTGCGCACCTTGGCCGGCAAATGACGGCGGCTCGGATACGCAATGTTGATCTCGACCTGCGGCAAACGAAACTCGCCGAGCAAACGCACAAGGCGGCCACGCGTCATATCGCGGCCGATCAGATAACTCGGCAGAATCGCGATGCCCATGCCGAGCAGCGCGAACTGCCGCAGCATTTCCGTGTTGTTCGCCACGATCACGTTGGACGGACGCACGCGCACTTCGCCCTCAGAACCGGTGAACACGCGCTCGTCGCCCCAGTACTCGGACGGCAGGCTCAGGCACGGATGCTCGAGCAGATGCTCGGGACGCGTCGGCATGCCATGCTTTTCGAGGTAGGCGGGCGTCGCGCACACGGTCATGCAACCGGTGGTCAGACGCCGCGTGACGATGCTCGCGCTGCGCATCTGCCGGGTCACCACCACGCCCACGTCGAAGCCTTCTTCGACCAGATCCACCTGACGGTCGACCAGCGTGACATCGGGAATGACTTTCGGGTAGCGCTCCGCGTACGTCTGGAGCACCGGTGCGAGGTTGTGCAGACCGAACACGACCGGCGCCACTATGCGTAACGTGCCGACCGGTTCGTGATTGCGTGCGACCACCATCTGCTCGACGTCTTCCAGTTCGTCCAGAATCTGGCGCGCGCGCTCGAGATAGACCTGACCCGATTCGGTCAGCGACAAGCTGCGGGTGGTGCGGTTGAGCAGTCGCGTACCAAGACGGCCTTCGAGGTCGGCAACGTGACGGGTGGCAACTGCGTTGGAAATATCCATCGCGCTAGCAGCGCGGGCAAAACTGCCGAGATCCGCCACTCTGACGAAAACTCGCATCGACTGCAAATGATCCATAAGACAACTCCTGCCGTGTTACAGCTTCCTGACAATCGGGGAAAACCAGCGAAGCGAACTTGGAATTCTCCTACGACTCGCGAAATCGTGCAGAAGTTGCCCGCCAAAGCGGAAATTTTGTCGAAATTTGTCCGGTTTTATTTTCCAGTACCGCCCTCGCTGGCTCATTATCCCAACAAACGCAACAATCTGCTGCAACGCAGCTTGCACTGTCTTTTTTGTTCGAACAGACGCAACGGTGCGGCGATGGTCGTCGGAGTGAAAAATAGTGAGCGCGTATCGCCCGGATAATGAAAAAACCGCCCGAAGGCGGTTTCTTTTGATAGTGAACACTCACATGATCAGGCGGTGAGTTTCCCTTCGAGTGTGCGTTTAGCCTCTGCAAGCGCCGGCGGCAGGCCTTGTTGCAGCGTGTCAAACAACTCGGCATGCAGCGCGAGCTCGTCGCGCCAGGCGGCATCGTCGACCGAAATGACCTGCTCGAATTGCTCACGGCTGAAGTCCAGCCCGTTCCAGTCGATGTCTTCGTAATGCGGCGACACGCCGAATGCATGCTCCTCGCCTTGCGCCGAGCCCTCGATGCGCCCCACCATCCAGTTCAGCACGCGCATGTTTTCGCCGAAGCCCGGCCACACGAACTTGCCGTCCGCGCCCTTTCGGAACCAGTTCACGCAGAAGATCTTCGGCAGCTTCGCGTTGAGCTGTTCGAGCCGCTCGCCGGTTTTCAGCCAATGGCCGAAGTAATCGCTCATGTTGTAGCCGCAGAACGGCAGCATCGCGAACGGGTCGCGCCGCACCACGCCTTGCTGGCCCGCCGCCGCCGCGGTGGTTTCCGAGCCCATGGTCGCGGCCATGTACACGCCCTCGACCCAGTTGCGCGCCTCGGTGACAAGCGGCACGGTGGTCGAGCGGCGCCCGCCGAAGATGAACGCGTCGAGCGCGACGCCCGCCGGATTCTCCCAGTCGGCATCGATCGACGGACACTGCGCAGCCGGCGCCGTGAAGCGCGCGTTCGGGTGCGCCGCCTTGCGGCCGCTTTCCTTCGCGCTGGCGGGCGTCCAGTCCTTGCCCTGCCAGTCGATCAGATGCGCGGGCGGTTCCTCGGTCATGCCTTCCCACCAGACGTCGCCGTCGTCGGTGAGCGCGACGTTCGTGAAGATCACGTTTTCCTTCAGCGTCGCCATCGCGTTGAAGTTGGTCTTTTCGCTCGTGCCCGGCGCGACGCCGAAGTAGCCGGCTTCCGGGTTGATCGCGTAGAGGCGGCCGTCCTTGCCCGGTTTGATCCACGCGATGTCGTCGCCGATCGTGGAGATTGTCCAGCCGTTCAGCCCCTGCGGCGGGATCAGCATCGCAAAATTGGTTTTCCCGCACGCCGACGGAAACGCCGCCGCGACATGATGCTTGCGCCCTTGCGGCGACGTCACGCCGAGAATCAGCATGTGCTCGGCGAGCCAGCCTTCGTCGCGGCCCATCGTCGATGCAATACGCAGCGCAAAGCATTTCTTGCCGAGCAGCGCATTGCCGCCGTAGCCCGAGCCGTAGCTCCAGATTTCGCGCGATTCGGGGAAATGGACGATGTATTTGGTCGAATTGCACGGCCACGGCACGTCTTTCGCGCCGGCGGCAAGCGGCGCGCCTACCGAGTGGACGCACGGCACGAAGTCGCCGTCTTCGCCCAGCACGTCGTACACCTTGCGGCCCATGCGCGTCATGATGCGCATGTTCGTGACCACATACGGGCTGTCGCTCAGTTCAACGCCGATGTGCGCGATCGGCGAGCCGAGCGGACCCATCGAGAACGGCACGACGTACATCGGGCGGCCGCGCATCGCGCCCTCGAACAGGCCGTCGAGCGTCGAGCGCATCTCGGCGGGGGCGATCCAGTTGTTGGTCGGGCCCGCGTCTTCGCGACGCTGCGAGCAGATGAAAGTGCGGTCTTCGACGCGTGCCACGTCCGACGGATCGGACCACGCGAGATAGGAATTCGGACGTTTGGCGGGATTGAGTTTTTTGAGGGTGCCGGCTTCGACCATCTGCGCGCACAGGCGGTCGTACTCTTCCTGCGACCCATCGCACCAGACGATCCGATCGGGCTGGGTCAACGCGGCCACGCGCTGAACCCACTCGATCAGTTTGCGATTTTTGACCCACGCTGGCGCCCCTGTGGACGCCTCGATAGCGGGCTGTCCTTCGAATGAGGGATGATTCATCGACCTGTCTCCGTTTTGATAGAAATAGAAAAACGGTACAAGCCCAATAGACGCTGCGCGCGAGAGGCGCTCATTCATCACGCCGATATGCCTGCTTGCGGCGCGCGATCCTGCAGGTCTTGATGGGCTACACACAGCCCGTTACGGGGTTGCGGCCGCCGGCGGCTTCTGCAACCGTCTGTAAAGCGGCTTGCCTCAACACGCAACAAACTGTTAAAAACGATGTCAATCGGCCTTGCCGTGGCGTCCTCGTTCTACGCGGGAGCTTCTACGGTAAGGCATTCACTACGACCGGCATGTGGCCCAGGTCACATGGTGGGACAGTCAGCTTAACACTCGGTTCCGCACCGCGATGGTGCGCTGCAAGACACATACCATGAAGATTGCCATCCTCGACGATTACCAGGACGCCGTTCGCAAGCTCGACTGCTTTCAATTGCTCGCCGACCATGAGGTCAAGGTTTTCAACAACACCGTGCGCGGTCTCGGCCAGCTGGCGAGCCGTCTCGCCGAAGTCGACGCGCTCGTGCTGATCCGCGAACGTACCCGCATCAACTCCCAACTCCTCGACAAATTGCCGCGTTTGCGCATGATCAGTCAGACGGGCAAGGTCTCCAGCCACATCGATCTGGGCGCCTGTACCGAGCGCGGCATCGCCGTGCTGGAGGGCACCGGCTCGCCGTACGCGCCGGCCGAGCTGACGTGGGCACTCATCATGGCCGCTCAACGGCGGATTCCGCAATACGTAGCAAACCTTAAGCAAGGAGCCTGGCAGCAGTCGGGGCTGAAGACGTCGGCGCTGCCGCCGAACTTCGGTTTAGGGCAGGTTTTGCGCGGACAGACGCTGGGGATCTGGGGTTACGGCAAGATCGGCCGGCTTCTGGCCGGTTACGGCAAGGCGTTCGGCATGAACGTGCTGATCTGGGGCCGCGAGCATTCGCGCGAAGCAGCACGCGCCGACGGCTATGGCGTCGCCGAAAGCCGCGAAGCGCTATTCGAGCAGAGCGACGTGCTGTCGCTGCACCTGCGTTTGCACGACGACACGCGCGGCATCGTCACGCAGGAAGATCTGATGCGGATGAAGCCGACCGCGCTGCTCGTGAATACGAGCCGGGCCGAGCTGCTCGAAGAAAACGCGCTGGTGAACGCGCTGTCGCACAACCGTCCGGGGATGGTTGCGATCGACGTGTACGAAAGCGAGCCGATTCTGCAGGGCTACAGCCTGTTGCGCATGGAGAACGTGATCTGCACGCCGCATATCGGCTATGTGGAACGCGAGAGTTACGAGCAGTACTTCACCGCGGCATTCAACAATATTCTGGCTTTCGACGCCGGCGATACCGCGAGCGTGGCGAATCCGGAAGCGTTGCAGGGTGGGCGCCGGCGGTAGGCTGCGCGGCCTCCCTGCCTGTTAGCGCGCCTCGCGCGCGCCCGCTTCCAGCAGATCCGGGATCCGTTCGAGGAACGTCTCGCCGTCGGCGCGGCCGAGGTTGTACGCGTGCACCATCTGCGACGGACTCGTGTAATCCCAGCTCGAAATCGGCACCTTGCGCGACGGCTGCACGTAAAGCCGTTGCTGCACGCCGTGCGGCACGACGAACATCTGCGGTCGCGGGTAAATACGCGTGACCATTATCAGCACGTTGCCGGGCACATCGGCGTCGAGCGCGCCGACCGGCACGTTGTCCACCATCCCGCCGTCCAGCACCGGCCGGCCGTTGCGCCGCAGAACCGGCGTGAACGGCGGCGTACTCGACGATTGCAGGATCAGATCGGCGAGATCCTCGACCGTCGCGCAATCCTGCGCGCGCACGAATTCCGGATGAAAGCCGAGCGTCTGACCCAGCGTGGGATGCAGCGTCTTGCGCACGTATTTTTCGATGTTGTACGCGATCAGCCCTGCCGCGACCGCACTGCGCGCGCCGAGCCAGCGCGGCAGGTGCGAGACGCCGATGCGGATTTCCGGTGCGCCGGCAAGCGTCGAGAATTTATCGCCGTAGATGTCGAGCAACGCCTGACGGTAAATCCGGTAGTGCGGGAAGACCGACTCGCCGCGCAGCAGGTTGCCCCAATAGGCGTTGCGGGTGTTGTGGCGAAGCGCGTCTTCGTAATAGCGCATTACCCAGTCGGAATCGCGCGTGTAGAGCATGCACGCAGTGGCGGCGCCGGCCGAAATGCCGGTGATGACCCGCGGACGAATATGCAACTCCGGTTGCACCACGTCCCAGAACCCCGCTTGCCACCAGCAGCGATTGCCGCCGCCGGCGAATACGACCTGATCGAACATCGCGGGGTTTTCCTTTCCTTTGTCTGGTTGGCGGGCCGTTCAGGCCGGCTTAGTCGAGCAGCGCGTACGTCGTGGTGGCGTGGACGGCCATGTTGCCGGACTCGTCGAATAATTCAACTTCGCCGAATACCAGATTGCGGCCCATACGCAGCACGCGCGCGGTGATCGTCACGTCGCCCTTGCGGACCGCGCGCATGAAGCTGATGTTGAGCGAGACCGTGCTCATCGGTTTGAAACCGCCGAGGGCCGCGGAAATGGCGACGATCATCGCCGTATCGGCCGCCGCCATGAAGACCTGGCCGCAGATCACGCCGCCCGAATGACGCAGGCCTCCGGAGAACGGCAGCCGCAGCGTCGCGCTTTCTTCGTCGACCTTGACCGGTGTGAGCGTCAGCGCGCGCACCCACGGCGCGAGGATGCGGTCGAGCAACTCGATAATCTCTTTTTCATCCATGGTTGCCCTCGGTCGGATGTCGCGCGGCGCTTTGTGCGCTTTCTGCGGCTGGGGTGTCCGCGACATGATACCGGGACGCCGCTCGCAACGGCTTGCCGGCGGCAGCGCGGCGACCGAGGACGTACTCGACCCGGTTGTCGCGGATTTTTTTAAGAAATCTGCTAAAGGGACTTGGCAAGCCTGGAAAGTTATTGCATAATTTCGCTTCTGTTGGGGGCGTTAGCTCAGTTGGTAGAGCAGCGGACTCTTAATCCGTAGGTCGAGTGTTCGAGTCACTCACGCCCCACCAAAGAAATCAAGCACTTAGCCCAGTCCTCGTGACTGGGCTTTTTGCTTTCCGGGTTTCGTGTAACCGCTATGTAACCAGATTGGATCAAAACAAATCCATGTCGATCTGACTGACGGCTCCGGCGTATCGAGCCCCTAAATTCACCTCAATCGAGTTCTCCACTCGATGGCTTTCAAGTGACCGATGGTCGGCTGAAAGCACCGTGCCATCTCATCATCGCGCGCAGTGTGTGTGATGTCGCGTCACCGCTCCCCAAGGGGTAAGCTTTTCACATTGTCGTTCACGACATCTTGCAGACGCGATCAACAACGATGAGATCCTGC
>NZ_JAQQBV010000023.1:0-127036 GCF_046030735.1 Paraburkholderia xenovorans | reverse complement strand
GCCGCGGCAAAGAAAGTAAGTGCCGCCCCGCACAGGGGCAACACTAATAGACCAATAAGATAAGAAATGAAATGAAATGAAGAAAACCCAAACACCGCCGTAGGCAAACCAAAACCAGAACCCAAAAATTCAAACCTGCCGAAGGCAATACCCCACAACAGCATTAAGAACGCCATCATCCTCACCAACAGCACTGGCACACCGAATCTGAACAGAAGGAAACCGTAGCCGACATGTGTCGACCAACGCGGGCAAATCCTTCCGAATATGCCCACCTTGCCCAAAAAACACAGGCACCACAGTAACAACAGAACACCCGTCGGAGACAAGCTCCCCAATAGCCGTAAGCAAATCCGGCTCCATCAACTCCAGAAAAGCCAGCTTCACGGCCCCGGCGTCATCGCCTGAACGACGAGCATCCCGCAACTTCTCCGCGAGCCTCTCAAACGGCTCCCGCCAGCGCACATCCCTCGCGCCATGCCCAAACAACACCAACCCATGAGCAGCCATGACAAACGCTCCTAATGGCGGTCCACCCACTTCAACCCGACCAACCCCAGCACGAGATAAACCAACCCTGGCGTAGCCGCGGTCAACGGCGCAGGCCACGTATTCAGATTGCCGATGTGCGAGAACAACGTATTGAACAACTGGAAACTCATTCCCAGCATGATCCCGCCAAACACCTTCATGCCCACCACGCCAGCCCGCGTATGCAGATACGCAAACGGCAGCGACAACACCAACATCACGAACACCGCAAACGGGTAAAGCAGCTTGCGCCATAGCGCGATTTCATAACGCTGCGTGTCCTGATGATTCTCAGTCAAATGCTGGATATAGCGGAACAGATTGAACATCGACATCCGGTCCGGCGACACCAGCAGCACCGACAGAATCTGCGGCGTCAGTTCCGAGCGCAGCGAATACTCAGGCATCGTCACCTGCTTTGCGCGGTACACCGGGTTCAACGCGTCGGCCGGCGTGCCCGGAGGCGGCGGTACGTCGATCAGTTGCGTGTCGGTCACGTCAGTCAGTTGCCAGTGGCCCGGCGGCTGATACTTGCCGCTCTGGGCGATCCGCACATTGGACAAACGGAACTGCGAATCGAACTCGTAAATCCGCACGTTGCTGATGGTCGCGTCCGGCATCAATTTGCCGACGTTCACGAAGCGCGTGACCTGTTCGCCGTCCGCGCGCGCAGTGAGCGTATCTTTCACCCACACGCCCGACTCGAAGTTGCTCGATACCGACGACCCCAACGCCTCGAGCCGCACGCGCTCCGACAACTGATCGGTGTAAGGGCCGACCACTTCGCCGATGAGGTACGTCAGGAACACCAGCGGAATGCCGATCTTCAGCAGCGAGCGCAGCGCCTGATTCGTGGCAAGGCCGGAGACGCGGAAAATCGTGTACTCGGAGTTGGCGGCCATTTGCGCGAAGACGTAGATCGCGCTGATCAAGGCGGCCACCGGAATGATTTCGTAGAAGCGCGACGGCGTTTGCAACGCGACGCGCAGCACCGCGTACTGGAACTTGTAGTTGCCGTGACCGACTGAGTTCAGTTCGTTGATCAGGTCGAAGAAAAAGAACAGACCCGAAAACGCGAACAGAATGAAGATGAACGTGAGGTAGACCTGACGCGCAAAATATTTTTCATAGATGCGCATCGGTCACGCCCCCTGCGAACGGCTGAACATGGCTCGCGTGAATAGCGGCCGATTGCGCACGCGCAGCCAGAAGATGAACGCGACGATCACCGTAACGACGATGTGCAGCCCGACCAGCCCAACCCCGAACGACATCTTGCCTTGCTCGATCCACGACTGCACCACGTTCAACAGATTCGAATACGTCAGATAGATGAGAACGGCCATCACCAGATTGATCGTGCGGCTGCGCCGCGGGTTCTGATGCGCAAGCGGAATGGCGAGCAGCATCAGGTTGATTGCGATCAGCGGCAAGCCCGCGCGCCACGCGAATTCCGCGAGATTCTCGCGAGTCGGATTGCGCAGCAGCGCAAGCGTAGGCGTGCCCGTGGTGGTCGGCGTATTGATGACCGGCTGGCTCTGGATCTTCACGCCATAGCGTTCGAATTCCATGATGCGGAAATCCGGATGACCCGGTTCGCCGTCGTAACGACGGCCGTTTTCCAGCACGACGAAGCGGTCGCCGTTCTTGTGCGTTTCGGTATGGCCGGTCTTGGACACCACCACGTTGACCTTGCCGTTTTCGGTGCTGGTCACGAACACGTTCTCGACGCGGGCCTGGTCGGGCGACATCTTCTCGATGAAGAACACCCGGTGGCTGGTGGCCGATTCGCGGAACTGGCCGGGCGCGAGCAACGAGACTTCGTCGCGCTGCTGGAAGCGCGCGCGGATCAGCTTGCTTTGCTGATTCGACCACGGCCAGCCGACGAACACGAAGAACATGATCAGGATGACGATCGGCGTGGCGAAAATGCCGATCGGTTTGATGAAGCGCGTCAAACTGACACCCGAGGCCAGCCACACGACCATTTCAGAGTCTTTGTACCAACGGGTCAGCACAAACAGGATCGACACGAACAGGGTCGCGACGAGCATGATGGCAAGGTAGCCGATCACGGTCAGGCCGATCAGGACCAGCACGTCGCGCGGGTCGATCTCGCCCGAAGCCGCGAAGCCGACGATGCGGATCATCATCGTCGTCAGCACGAGCGTGAGGAGAACCATGAACACGGCACCAGCCGTATACGCGAGTTCGCGCTGGAGAGAGCGTTCGAAGATCATTATTGATGATGAGAGGGGGCGCTCTCAGTGGCGCGCGGGTTGGTTTCCGTTACGCCTCCGGTGCAGCCGCCGCGGGAAAAATAGCGGATAATTGCGGCTTTCATCCTAAGCCCAGATTTTATCCGAGGACAAGCGCGATGGACTTTAGCATAAAAGCCTGTGATTGGACCAAAGGCTCGTCAAACGGTTTCCTGACCGGCAAATCCGATTGCATCGTGATCGGCGTGTTCGAGTCGCAAACCCTCTCGGGCGCGGCACTTGAGATCGACGCGGCCACCAAGGGCCTGCTGACCCGCATCATCAAGGCCGGCGACATGGACGGCAAGGCCGGCACCACGCTGTTTCTGCACGAAGTCTCCGGCATCGGCGCGTCGCGCGTGCTGCTGGTCGGCCTCGGCAAACAGGACACGTTCGGTCAGAAAGCCTATGGCGAAGCCGTGCGGGCCGCCTGGCGCGCATTGCTCGCCACCAAGGTCGTGCAGGTCACCTTCACGCTCGCGCAACTGCCGATCCTCGAGCGGTCGGCCGATTGGGGCGTGCGCGCCGCCATCCTCGCGCTGCGCGAACTGACCTACAAATTCACGCAGATGAAGAGCAAGCCGGACACCTCCACGCGGGCGCTGAAGCGCATCGTGTTCAGCGTCGACACCGGCGACGAAAAGGCCGCCAAGCTGGCCGCGAAGCAAGGCGCCGCGCTCGCGAGCGGGATGGACCTGACCCGCGATCTCGGCAATCTGCCGAGCAACGTCTGCACGCCGACTTACCTCGCCAACACCGCGAAAAAACTCGCGAAAGACTGGAAGCTGAAGGTCGAAGTGCTCGGCGAGAAACAGTGCGAAGCGCTCCGGATGGGCTCGTTCCTGTCGGTCACGGCCGGCTCGGTCGAACCGGCGCAGTTCATCGTGCTGCAGTATCACGGCGGCGCCGCGAAGGCCGCGCCGGTGGTGCTGGTCGGCAAGGGCGTGACGTTCGACACCGGCGGTATTTCGCTAAAGCCGGGCGAAGGCATGGACGAGATGAAGTACGACATGTGCGGCGCCGGTTCGGTGCTGGGCACGTTGCGCGCCGTCGCGGAAATGGGCCTGAAGATCAACGTGGTCGGCATCATTGCCGCGGTCGAGAACATGCCGTCGGCAACGGCCACCAAGCCGGGCGACATCGTCACGAGCATGAAGGGCCTGACGATCGAAGTGCTGAACACGGACGCCGAAGGCCGGCTGATCCTGTGCGACGCGCTCACGTACGCCGAGCGCTTCAAGCCGGCGGCGGTGATCGACATCGCCACGCTCACGGGCGCCTGCATCATCGCGCTCGGTCACCACAATAGCGGCCTGTTCTCGAAAGACGACGCGCTGGCGGGCGAACTGCTCGACGCGTCGCGTGAAGCCTCCGACCCGGCCTGGCGCCTGCCGCTCGACGACGAGTATCAGGACCAGCTCAAGTCGAACTTCGCCGACCTCGCCAACATCGGCGGCCGTCCGGCGGGCAGCGTGACGGCGGCGTGCTTCCTGTCGCGCTTCACGGAGGCTTACCCGTGGGCGCATCTGGACATCGCCGGCACCGCATGGAAGAGCGGCGCAGCGAAGGGCGCCACCGGCCGTCCGGTGCCGTTGCTCGCGCAGTTCCTGATCGACCGGGCCGACAGTAAAGCCGCGGACGGTCGTGCCGCACAATGACGCATTGCAGTAAAGCAAACGCAGGCCAGGATCGCCGATGACGAGAATCGATTTTCACTCGAATGTCGGCGATTCGCTGCTGTATGCGTGCCGCCTGATCCGCAAGGCGTATCAGGCGGGCCAGCCGACGGTCGTGCTGGCGGAGCCCGCGCGTCTGCGGGCTTTCGACGAACAGTTGTGGACCTTCTCGCCGCTCGACTTCGTGCCGCACTGCATGGCGGGCACGCCGCTCGCCGCGCAAACGCCGATCGTGCTGGCCTCGAATCTCGACGACGTGCCGCATCATCAGGTGCTGCTCAATCTCGGCGCCGCGGTGCCGGCGCAATTCGCGCGTTTCGAAAGACTGCTCGAAGTGGTCGGTAACGCACACGAGGAACTCGCCGCGGGCCGCGAACGCTATCGCTTCTATCGCGATCGCGGCTATGCTTTGAACAACTACAAGCAGGGCAGCTAGGGTCCGGTTCCCGCGCGTCGTGTGGTCGTCGTGTTTCGTCGTATCGATTCGACACGCGCGCGCCTGCCTTGGCTTCGACTCAAACACGGAGGGTGCACGTGTCCGATCCCAACGATAATTCGATCCCGGTTCTGCACGAGATTCTCGTACCCGGCGACCCGGCGCAGGCACGCAAGCCCGCCCAGCTGGCCGAAGGCGACGTGCCTGTCGTGCCGCCCGGCGTGCATCCTGCCGAACACGCGCATACGAAAAGGCGGTCCAAAGCGCACCCTCACGCGGAACCGCATTCACACGATTCAGCCGACGAGCCGTCGTTCGCGACATCCGCGGGCGTGTTCGATCGCGTCGAACCCGCCGCGCCGGCCGAAGCCGGCGCGATCGTGCCGCCGGATATCGCGCATGACGCGCTGCCGCAAGCTCACGCCGACGTCGATGCCGACGTGATCGCCGAGCGTCTGCGCGGACGTTTCACCGGCTTTCTGACGGGCGAAGGACGCGGCATCGTCGAGGCGCGTTGCCGCGATGCGTTGCAGGAGCAGTCGGCGTGGCTCGTCAGCCAGATCACGCGCGAAGTGGCGCTGGCGCTGGAAACGGAGATGGCCGGGTGGGTGCGTGAAGCCGTAGAGGAAGAGATCGCGCGGCGTGCGGGCCGCTAGGTTTTTGCAAGAACGGCGCGACGCTGGCAACGCCGGGGACGCGCCGTGTTATTTCAGCGTCAATATCCAGGCCGCGAGCGTGGCCGCCTGATCGGGCGTGAGCTGCGTATTCGCGGGCATCGGCACCGGACCCCACACGTCCACGCTGCCATCCAGAATCTTGCGCTTCAGATAATTGGCGGCATCTTCGTGAGCCGCGTATTTCGCCGCGACGTCGTGTAGCGCGGGACCCATGAACGGGCGCGTCACCGAGTGACAGCTCATGCAGTTCTGCTGCTGGGCAAGCGTGAGGCCGGCTGCTGCGTCGGCATGCGCAGCAGGACTGCCGGCGCATAACACGACGCTCAGCGCGCTCAGCACGGCAAGCGCTGCATACGACATTGATTTCATTGTGGTCTCCGTCGGTGCGGGTGCCCGACTCGTGGTGCACGCATTATAAAAGGAAAGGGGCGCACGGTTTCCCGTGCGCCCCTCTGCGCTTTTACGTAGCCGACGCCACCCGGCGCGGCGCCTGATTCACCTCAAGCGTGCATGGCTGAAGCGCGCTGCGCTCAACCCGACACCGCCCCCTTGTTCGCCGGCAACGCCAGCGCGGAGTACTTCGCGAGCACGCCGCGCGTGTAGCGCGGCTTCGGCTGTTGCCACGCGGCGCGGCGGCGTTGCAGCTCGGCTTCTTCGATGTTCAGTTGCAGCAGCAGCTTGTGTGCGTCGATCGTGATCGAGTCGCCTTCCTGCACGAACGCGATCGTACCGCCGACAAACGCTTCGGGCGCAACGTGGCCGACCACCATGCCCCATGTGCCGCCCGAGAAGCGGCCGTCGGTGATCAGGCCGACGCTTTCGCCGAGCCCCTTGCCGATGATCGCGGAAGTCGGCGCGAGCATTTCCGGCATGCCGGGGCCGCCCTTCGGGCCGAGGTAGCGCAGCACCACTACGTCGCCGGCGACGATCCGGTCGGCGAGAATCGCTTCCAGCGCGCTTTGTTCGTCGTCGAATACGCGGGCCGGCCCGGTGATGACCGGATTCTTCAGACCGGTGATCTTGGCGACCGCGCCGTCTTCGGCCAGATTGCCCTTCAGGATCGCGAGGTGGCCTTCCTTGTAAAGCGCCTGGTCGATCGGGAAAATCACCTGTTGATCGGCGCGCGGCTTGCCCGGCACGTCCTTCAGTTCTTCGGCGATCGTCTTGCCCGTGATCGTGATGCAATCGCCGTGCAGGAGGCCCGCGTCCAGCAGGATCTTCATCACTTGCGGAATTCCACCGGCCTTGTGCAGATCGGTCGCGACGAACTGGCCCGACGGCTTCAGGTTGCAGATCACCGGCACTTTCTTGCGCATGCGCTCGAAGTCTTCGATGGTCCATTCCACTTCCGCCGCATGCGCGATCGCGAGGAAGTGCAGCACCGCGTTAGTCGAGCCGCCGGTGGCCATGATCACGGCCACCGCGTTTTCGATCGACTTCCGCGTGACGATGTCGCGCGGTTTCAGATCCTGCTTCACCGCCTCGACCAGCACGCGCGCCGATTCGGCGGCCGAGTCGACTTTCTCCTGATCCGGATTGGCCATCGTCGACGAGTACAGCAACGACATGCCCAGCGCTTCGAACGACGAACTCATCGTGTTGGCGGTGTACATGCCGCCGCACGAGCCCGTGGACGGACAGGCGTTTTTTTCGACCCCTTCGAAATCTTCCTGCGACATGCGGCCGGCCGTGAATTCGCCCACCGCTTCGAACGACGACACGATGGTCAGGTCGGTGCCCTTCCAGTTGCCCGGACGGATCGTGCCGCCATACACGTAGATGCTCGGCACGTTGGTGCGCAGGATGCCGATCATGCCGCCCGGCATGTTCTTGTCGCAGCCGCCGATCACGATCACGCCGTCCATCCACTGTCCTTGCACGCAGGTTTCGACGCAATCTGCAATCACTTCGCGCGAGACCAGCGAATACTTCATCCCTTCGGTGCCCATCGACATGCCGTCCGAAATCGTCGGCGTGCCGAAGATCTGCGGATTCGCGTCGGCGCCCTTGACCGCGGCGACCGCCGCGTCGGCCAGACGCTGCAGGCCGGCGTTGCACGGCGTGATCGTCGAGTGGCCGTTGGCGATGCCGATCATCGGCTTGTCGAAGTCGGCTTTCTCGTAGCCGAGCGCGTAGTACATCGAGCGGTTCGGCGAGCGTGCCACGCCCTGCGTGATGTTCTTCGAACGACGGTTGTATGCCATGGGGAACTCCAATCTGTTTTGTTGTGCTCGGTACTGCAAGGTCAGTGGGTGCGGCTTGCACGGTTCCTGCTGCTGCCCACGGCATGGGCCGCCGGGACGCCTCAGTCCAGTTTAGTGCCGACGCGTCGCGCAAGGATGCAGTTTTGCAAAACGCGTGTCCAATATATTATTAGCGGCCTATTAGGTCGTAAAATGTCTTAATCATGCTGCCCGCCGCTCCTGACCTGCGCCAGTTGCGCTATTTCGTCACCGTCGCCGAAGAAAAACATTTCGGCCGCGCGGCGGCGCGCCTTTCGATGACACAGCCGCCGTTGTCGCAGGCGATCCGTGCGCTCGAGGAGACGCTCGGCGTCGAACTGTTCGCGCGCACCAAGCGTTCGGTCGAACTGACTGCTGTGGGCGCCGATCTGCTGCCGGAGGTGCGGCGCCTGCTGGCCGCCGCCGAAGGCTTGCGGCCGCTCGCGCAGAGTCTTGCGCGAGGCGAGGCGGGGATGTTGTCGCTGGCTTTCGTGTCGACCGCGGATTACGGGTTGCTGCCGCTTCTGCTGCGCGATTTCGGCGCGCGCTATCCGCAGGTGCGGCTCGAACTGACCGAGGCCACGAGCGACGTACAAGCGGACGAACTCGTCGCCGGGCGCATCGATGCGGGTCTCGCGATCGCGCCGCTGCCGTCGCGCTATGCGATGCAGTTGTCCTGGCTGCCGATCGTGCGCGAGCCGCTGGTGATCGCGATGTCTTCGGAGATGGCGCAGCGGTTGGCCGGCGCGGCCGTGGCGGGTGCCGATACCGCTGCCGGTCAACACTCCAACGCGGCGCCCGAATGGCTCGACGCACCGATCAGCCTGCGCGATGTCGCTGACGAACCGCTCGTGATCTTCCCAAGACGTTTGGCGCCGGGCTTTTATGACATCATTATGGATTGCTACGGCGTGGCGGGTCTCGTGCCCCGAGTCGGCCAGGAGGCGATCCAGATGCAGACGATCGTGAGCCTCGTGTCGGCCGGAATGGGTGTCGCACTGGTGCCGCAATCGTTGCGTAATCTGCGGCGCACCGGCGTCGTGTATCGTCCGCTGCGGGAATCGGTGCCGGCCATCGAGACCGGCCTCGTGTGGCGCACGGCGGAGGTGAGCCCGGTGCTCGCAGCCTTCATCGGGATCGTGCGCGCGCATGCGGGCATGCCGCTCGACGTCACGCCTGATGCCGGGCTGGCCGCGCCGTTTGACCAGACCACCGCGATAGACCGCGGGCCGTGAACGCATCGCGTGCTGTATCGTCCAATGGACGCGTCGCGCCGAAGTCAGTGCGTCGCTTATGACTGTTGCGACTGCTGCGACTGTTGTGACGCTTATGCCTCAATCATTAGAAATTCCGCTTCCGAACCTGAACTGCCCATAACAACACGATGCTCATTCACCCGAATTTCGACCCCGTTGCCATTCATCTGGGGCCGCTCGCTGTGCGCTGGTATGGATTGATGTACCTCGTTGCGTTCATTGCGGCGATCGTTGTCGGCCGCTTGCGGCTGCGTTTGCCGTACGTCGCCGCGCAAGGCTGGACCGCGAAGGATATCGACGACATGCTGTTCTACGGCGTGCTCGGCACCATTCTCGGCGGCCGGCTCGGCTACGTGCTGTTCTACAAGGCAAGTTTCTACTTTGCGCATCCGCTCGACATCTTCAAGGTGTGGGAAGGCGGCATGTCGTTTCACGGCGGCTTCCTCGGCGTGACGCTCGCGATGGTGCTGTTCGCATATCAACGCAAGCGCTCGTGGCTGCAAGTCACCGATTTCGTCGCGCCGATGGTGCCGACCGGACTCGCGGCGGGGCGCCTCGGCAACTTCATCAACGGTGAGTTGTGGGGCCGCGTAACCGACCCGAGCGCGCCGTGGGCGATGTTGTTCCCGGGCGCCGCACCCGACGACGCCGCGTGGCTCGCCGCTCATCCGCAACTGGCTACGCAATGGCATCTGAACGAAGTGTTCGCGCAATATCACATGCTGCCGCGCCATCCGTCGGAGTTGTACGAGATCGCGCTCGAAGGCATTGCGTTGTTCTTCGTGCTGTTCTTCTTCTCGCGCAAACCGAAGCCGATGGGCGCGATTTCCGCGGTGTTCCTGATCGGCTACGGCCTTGCACGTTTCACAGTGGAGTTCGCGCGCGAGCCGGACGACTTCCTCGGCTTGCTGGCGATGGGTCTTTCGATGGGCCAATGGCTGTCGCTGCCAATGATCCTGGTCGGCATCGGCATGCTGGTGTGGGCGTATCGCCGCGCGCGCCGCGAACCGGCGCACACGGTCGGCGCGAATTGATCGCGTCCATCTGATCGCGGCCCAACAAAAAGCCACGGCGTGCCGTGGCTTTTTGCTGACTGCTGACTTCTGACTGCTTATCGGGCAGGCGTGCCGCGTGCGTTACTTCATCTGCACCGAGCCCGACACGTTGACCGTCACCGTCGACGTACCGCCTTCGAGCGGCACCGGTGCCGAGGCCTTTGCGTCGGCGCTCATTGCGCGCGCGCTCATCATCATCATCGGACGCGGCATCACGCCGTTGTGTCCGACGTTGACCTCGCGGATCGAGTAGCCGCTATAACCGAACGCTTGCGCCGACGAAGCAGCCTGGTCGCGGAACGATCTGATCGCTTCGCCGGTGAGCTTCTGCTCGGCCGCCCGTTGCGCTTCCGGCGACAACGAGAACTGCACATTGCCGACCTGCATGATCGACGCCATCTGGCCCGCGAGCTTCGACACCGCGGCGAAGTCGTGCGATTCCAGCACGACTTCCGTACGGCCGCGCCATGCGGAAATACGGCCGTCACGATCGGTGGACGGATAGATCGAGAACGAGCCCGTGCGCGCGGTGACACCGCTTACACCCTTGGCCTTTTGCAACGCGGCGTCTGCGCGCTGATTCAACGTGGACGTGAGCGCCGACGGATCGCTCGCTTCCTGTTCATAAAACAACGTGATGTCGACGACATCCTGCGGCACCTCCGCGCTGGCCTGTGCATTCAGCGACAACACGCCGGCCGGCTGGTACTGCGCGACGCTTTGTGCGCGAGCCATCGCGGGCGTCAGCGCGAGCGCGACGGGCGTGGCGCACGTGAGGGCGAGAGCGAGTGCACGAGCGGTGTTTTTCGTCATTGTTGGACTCCTTGCTTGAACGGTTTGTGCACGAGTTGGACAAACGCAGCGAAGTGGCATGGCGTTTGCGAGTCCGTTAGGCGCCTGTAACCTTCGCTTGGTTCCCTGAATTGACGTTTGCTTACCGACTCGCGAGTTGCTTCGTGATGAAGCGCCATTCGGCTTCGGTCACCGGCGTGATCGACAGGCGATTGCCTCTGGCGAGCACACGCATGTCCTTCAGCTCATCGTGCTCGCGCAACGCGGCTAACGGAATCAACGGAATCTTCTTCTTGAACACCACGTCGACGAGCAGCCAGCGCGGCGTTTCCTGCGACGACTTCGGATCGTAGTAGGGGCTCTTCCTGTCGAATTGCGTCGGGTCCGGATACGCGGTCGACGAGACTTCAGCGAGCCCTGCGATGCCGGGCTCGGGACAACTCGAGTGATAGAACAGCACGCCGTCGCCTACCTGCATCACGTCGCGCATGAAGTTGCGCGCCTGATAATTTCGTACGCCGGTCCAAGGCAACGTATGCAGCGGTGCGTTGGCGAGATGGTCGATGCTTGCTTCGTCCGGTTCGGACTTCATTAGCCAGTAGCGCATGAATCGAATGGAACGTAGAGAGGTTGAAGGTCCTGTGAAGGTCCCGAAGAAAAACCGTTGCCCAAAAGAAAAACGGCACCGAACCAGAGTCCGATGCCGTTTTGAATAGGTCCCCGCCTTAGCCGCTAGGCCGGCATCCTGAACCGGGAGTTCAGAATTGGTCGCAGTTAGCAGCACTTCGGGTACATCAGACAGAGTGACGCGCACACCCGTGCTACAAATTTCCGCAACCGTGCACATGGCATTGGTTCAAGGAATATATGACCTTGGCGAACCAGGCAGGGAAGCTTAACCGATTGAACTCAAACGTTTGCATTAGCGTTGCCGCGTGCTACTGAGGCATACCACTTAACTCACACTTCAACACATGCACTTCATCTGAATTCGCAGCCGATCTCAGGACCGGCTACTTGAAAAACTGTTTCGAAACCATGACGCTGCTGGGTACTTACTGCATGCTGTACTGCTGAATCACCGTACCCAGTTGTTCGTTCATTTGATGCATTGTACGCCGGATTTCCTCAGCAGGAAATGCTTCTCCGTGTCGCACGCTCGATTGCAGCTTAAGCAGTTCCGATGCCAGCGACAGCGCAGCCATGACAGCAATGCGATCCGTGCCGCGCACGTTGCTGTTGTTACGGATCTTCGACATTTCCGCGTCCACGCGTGCAACCGCTTCAAGCAGCGCGGCCTCCGTTTCCGGCGAGCAGGCGAGCCGGTACGGAACGCCGAGAATCGATACTTCGATCTGCTTGGTGGTCATGCATTTTCTCCGTGGCGGGTGACGTCGCTTCCGGCATTGTCTTCATGCGCTTCATGCGCGACCTCGTGCTGTGCAGGCGCAAGCAGATCGAGCTGATTGTCCGGCTCGTTGTGCCCGCGAGCCCGCGGCAGTTTTTCGAGGATCGCGTTCAGGCGGACCTGGGCATCGTCGATCTTTGCCGACAGCGCGTCGCGTTCTGCTTGCAGCGCATCGCGCTCCTCGCGTAACAGTGCGAGTTCGGTGCGCGTGGCTTCTGCCTCGGCACGCGATTGGGCGAGTTGCTCTTCGAGCGCGAGCCGCGCTTCATTGTGGCGCTGGCTGATCGCGATCAGCTTGCCGATATTCTGTGAAAGTGATTCGAGTTCGGTGAGCATCTGCTGCGTCCTCTAAAGACCTCGCATTTTAGCGCGGAATGTCGCACGTTCCGACAATTGTCTCGTTTCGAGACGTAACAACATCGCTTTATGCCGGCATTTTATCGACACTGCGCCAGAAAACAGGCGCGCGTCGGACAATTGCCCGCATTTTGCGGAACACATTCGAAGCCGAATTAACGATTCTTGACGGGTTCGAAGTGCGCTCCTAAACTGCCCGCACTCTGGTGCTCGCGCACGCTTTTCGACGGTGTGCGCAGTTAAACGGGAAGCAGGGCGCGCTGTTCATCTGAATGAACGCGCGAACCTGCGCTGCCCCCGCAACGGTAAGCGACCGCATTCGTCATGCAGGTCGATTCCATCGCGTGTTCGAAGCGGAACTCGCGAGTGTGCCACTGCGCGTCACGCGTGGGAAGGCGGAGTCGATGTGTCGTCAGCCCGGATACCGGCCAGAGTGAGAGGGACGTCCCCACGCGAAACGCACGCAATGCGCTTGCTCCGGGTTAGACCTCGTTACGCACCGGCCTGCGGGGAAGCAGGCCGCGCACGCTATCCACAGGAACGTCATTCCATGTTGTCCCCCATCGCTCGTGCGGCGACGCTCGCGTTTGCGAGCCTGCCGCTCGTCGTGCATGCACAAGCGGCCAGTTCAACGGCGTCATCTTCTTCTGTTGCGGACGACGGTTCTGGCTCTGCGTCCACGGCTGTGTTGTCGCCGGTTGTGGTGACGGCC
The DNA here is from genome assembly GCF_046030735.1 of Paraburkholderia xenovorans. Lineage (GTDB taxonomy): Bacteria > Pseudomonadota > Gammaproteobacteria > Burkholderiales > Burkholderiaceae > Paraburkholderia > Paraburkholderia xenovorans_A. The sequence continues at coordinate 113,656 of NZ_JAQQBV010000023.1, read as the reverse complement.
GGGCGTGCGCCGCAGCCGCTCGCCGACGCGATTGCGCAGACCACGTTGTTCGACCAGCAGGACATCGCCGACACCACCGCGACCGATCTGCCTGGTCTGTTGCAACTCGCGCCCGGCGCGCAGATTTCGCGCACCGGCGGCCCCGGTTCGACGACGAGTCTGTATTTGCGCGGCGCATCGTCGACGCAATCGCTGGTGTTGATCGACGGCGTGCGCGTCGACTCGGTGAGCCTCGGCTCGTCGCAACTCGCGCAGATTCCGCTTTCGCAGGTGGATCACGTCGAAGTGGTGAACGGCAACGTGTCGGCGCTTTACGGTTCGGGCGCGATCGGCGGCGTGGTGCAGGTGTTCACGAAAGACGGCGGCGATCATCCGCCGCGTTTCAATTTTTCGCTGGGCTACGGCAGCTATCACACGCAGACGCAACAAGCGGGCGTGAACGGCGCGCTCGATAAAGACGGTAAAACCACCTTCAGCATTTCGCTCGCGCGTTCGAAGGACGACGGTTTTTCGTCGCTCGATCCACGCGAGGCGCCCAGCGCGAATCCGAACGCGAACGGCTATCTGAACGAGAGCCTTTCGGCTTCGCTGCGCCACAAGTTCAACGACCGCTGGGACGCGGGCGTCACGTATTTCCAGTCGAATGGCAACAACAGTTACGACAACGCGTACGGCGTGCCGACCGATCTGAACAACCTGTATAGCAAAGTGCGTCAGATGTCGGCGTTCGCGAACGGCAAACTGACCGACTGGTGGACCACGCATTTCATCGTCTCCGAAGGCGACGACCGCAGCGTGTCGAACACCAACGGCCTGTATAACGGCCGCTTCGATACCGACAATCGCCAGTACACGTGGCAGAACGATTTCGCGATTGCCGCGCAACAGAAGGTGCAGCTCGGCTACGAGCATCTCGACCAGAGCCTCGATTCGGATACGTTCGCGGCGCCCGACCGTCATGTCGATTCGGGTTTCGCCGGTTATACCGGGCGCTTCGGTCGCAGCCAGATTCAGGCGAACGTACGGCGCGACCAGTATTCCGATTTCGGCGGAGCGAACAGTTACTATCTCGGCTACGGCTTCGACATCACGAATCACTGGAAGGCAACCGCAAGCTACTCGGACGCGTTTCGCGCGCCGAGTTTCGACGATCTGTACTATCCGTACAGCGGCAATCCGTCGGTTCAACCGGAGCGCAGTCATTCGATCGAAGCGGGATTGCAGTACGCGTCGAATGCGCTCGGCGTGATGCGTGTGAACGTTTTCCAGACGCGCTATTCGAATCTGATCGACTATCAGCAGATCACGCCCGGCATCTACGTGGCGGAGAACGTCGGGCATGCGAAGGTGCAGGGACTCGAAGGATCGTGGAGCGGTCACGTCGGCAAGACGGACGTACGCGCGTCGCTCACGCTGCAAAATCCCGTCGACCTCGACAACGATGTCGACCTCGTGCGCCGCGCGCGCCGCTTCGGATCGCTCGCGGTGAACCGCAGCATGGCCGGGTGGCGCGTGGGCGGCGAATGGATCGTCAGCGGCGCGAGCAACGACAGCAGCGGCAAGCTCGGCGGCTACGGCGTGGTGAATCTGTCGGCGCGCTACAACATCACGAAAGCGTGGTACGTGGCCGCGCAAATCCAGAACCTGTTGAACAAGGACTATGAAACGGCCTACTCGTATAACTCGCCGCGGCGCGGTGCGTATGTCACGGTCGGTTGGCAGCAGCAGTAGCGCTTGCCGTTCCCGTTCACGTTCACGTCCGATGAGGCGGCGCGGGTGAACCCGGCATCGGCATCAGCTTCGGCTTCGCCCAAAGCGACGCCGCGCACGATGAGCGCGAAGCGCGCGGCCACGATCTGGGTCGTGCTCGCGGTCTTTGCGCTCGCCGTGCTGATCGCGTCGCTCGCTCTCGGCAGCGTGCCGCTCGCGCCGGCGCGTGTGCTGGCGGCGTTGTGGCCGTCGCATGCGGATACCGCCGATCTGACCGGCGAGATCGTGCGCACGCTGCGTCTGCCGCGCGCGGTAGCCGGCTTTGCGTGCGGTGCGTTGCTCGCATTGGCGGGCGCGCTGCTGCAAGTGCTGCTGCGCAATCCGTTGGCCGAGCCCTACATACTCGGTGTGTCGGGCGGCGCGGCGACGTTCGCGCTGGTCGCGATGATCGCCGGTTGCGCGTGGTGGGTCGTCGACGCCAGCGCGTTCGCTGGCGCATTCGTATCGATCCTGCTGGTGCTCGGTCTCGCGCGCCGCGAGTTGTGGCGCGGCGAACCGCAGGACACGTCGCCGCGTTTGCTGCTGACCGGCGCGGTGATCGCAGCCGGCTGGGGCGCGCTGATTACGCTGCTGCTCAACCTCGCACCGGACAATCGTCTGCGCGGCATGCTGTTCTGGTTGACCGGCGATCTGAACGGCGGCGCGATGCCCTGGGTCGCGCTGGCCGCGCTCGTCGTCGTGCTGATTGCGATCGTGCCGGCGGCGCCGCGTCTGAATGTGTTGCTGCGCGGCGATGCGGCCGCGCAGGCGCTCGGCGTCGCGGTGATGCCGCTGCGCTTGCGCGTGTATCTGGTGGCGTCGCTGGCGGCTGCGGCCGCGGTGACCACGGCGGGCACCATCGGCTTCGTCGGACTCGTGGTGCCGCACATGCTGCGGCTCGCGTTCGGCAACGACCAGCGCATGTTGCTGCCGGCCGCGGCACTGGGCGGCGGCGTGATGGTAATGGGCGCCGACCTGATCGCGCGGACCGTGGTTGCGCCCGCGCAATTGCCTGTCGGCGTGATCACGTCGATCGTCGGGGTGCCGGTGTTTTTGTGGATGCTGTTGCGCAGGCGTCGATCATGAACGGATATAACGCCGCGTCCGCGTCGCTGAGTGTCCAGCGTTTGACGTTGCGCGCCGGCGCGCGCACGCTGCTCGATGCGTTCACGCATACGTTCTACGCGGGCGAAATCTGGTGCATCGCCGGCCCGAACGGCGCGGGCAAGACGACGCTGATCTCGACGCTTGCCGGGCTGTCGCAACCTTCGGCGGGACACGTCGAACTCGACGGCGTGCGTGTGGCCGACTGGCCGCCGTTGCCGCTCGCGCAACGGCGCGCGCTGATGCCGCAGAGCGCGCACGACGCATTCAGCGCAAGCGTGCTCGATGTCGTGATGCTGAACCGCTTCCCGCATCTGAACGGCTGGGGCTGGGAGAGCGAAGCGGATCGCGCGGCCGCGCAAGACGCGCTGCACGTATTGGGTCTCGGCGATTTTGCGTCGCGTGACGTGCTGTCGCTGTCGGGCGGCGAACGTCAACGCGTTGCGCTGGCCGCGGTGTTGTGCCAGCAGGCGCCGTTGCTGTTGCTCGACGAACCGCTGTCGCATCTGGACCTGCATCATCAGATCGACTGCCTCGATGCGTTGACCGCGTGGGCCCGCGAGCCGCGTCGTACCGTGATGTTTTCCTGTCACGACCTGAACCTCGCGCGCCGCTTCGCGACGCATGCGCTGCTGCTCGACGGCGATGGCGGCGCGTATGCCGGACCGGTGCACGATGTATTGACGCCCACGCTGACGAGCCGCGCGTTCGGCTATCCGTTGATCCTGATTCGCGACGGCGAGCACGAGGCGCTGATTCCCGCGCCACGCGCGCATCATGAATCGCGTGCAACCCATGACACGGGCCATGGCGCATGACCCACGCAAACACGCTGACCGTTTGATCGAAACACTCTCTCTACGCAGAACCTCTATGACTTCTTTGCCACGCTTGCCGGGATTGCCCGAAGTCGAACCGCTCGATCAATCGCTGCGCGCCGACCTGCAACACCTGATCGACACGAAGACCAAACCGCCGGGCAGTCTCGGCCGGCTCGAAACGCTCGCGCGCCAGATGGGTCTGATTCAACGCACCACGCATCCCACGGTCGAACGTCCGGCGATGATCGTATTTGCCGGCGACCACGGCATTGCGAACGAAGGCGTGAGTCCTTATCCGCAAGCGGTGACCGCGCAAATGGTCGCCAACTTTGTCGCGGGCGGCGCGGCGATCAATGCGTTGAGTCGCGTAGCCGGGATCGAACTCGAAGTGGTCAACGCGGGCATCGCAACGCCGCTGCCGTCGAACGACGGCCTCGTCGATATCCCGGTCGCCGCCGGCACGCGCAACTTCGCGCACGAAGCCGCGATGACGCGTGACGAAGCACTCACCGCGATGCAGGCGGGCGCCGCTCGCGTGCGCCATCACGCGGCGCTCGGCAGCAATGTGATCGGCTTCGGCGAAATGGGGATTGCGAATACGTCGTCGGCGGCGTGCCTGATGAGCCGTTTGTGCGGCGTGCCGATCGACGAATGCGTGGGCCGTGGCACCGGGCTCGACAACGCCGGCCTCGCGAAAAAGCGCAATGTGCTGGCCTCGGCGCTCGCGTTTCATCCGGAGTCGAAAGATCCGCTCGACGTGCTCGCCACATTCGGGGGTTTCGAAATCGCGATGATGGCAGGCGCGTATCTCGCTGCCGCGCAGGCTCGGATGACGATCCTCGTCGACGGCTTCATCGCTACTTCGGCATTGCTGGTTGCCGATGCGCTCGCGCCGAACGTGCGCGAGTATTGCGTGTTCGCGCATGCGTCGAACGAAGCGGGGCATCGGCGCATGCTCGATTACTTCGGCGCGTTGCCGTTGCTGTCGCTCGACATGCGGCTCGGCGAAGGCACCGGCGCGGCGCTCGCCGTGCCGCTGTTGCGCGCGGCGACGGCGTTCGTCAACGAGATGGCGAGCTTCGAATCCGCCGGTGTCGCGAATCGCGATGCGTGATCGTTCATACCGAAACCCGCGCAGGACTTGCTGATGAATCCGCTGGCGGAACTGCGCTATTTCTTCACGGCACTCGGCTATTTCACGCGCGTGCCGGTACCGCGCTGGGTCGGTTATGAGCCGCACTATCTGAACGCGGCGGCACGCTATTTTCCGCTCGTCGGCGTATTGATCGGTGGATTGAGCGCGCTGGTTTATCTCGCGGCGTTGCGGGTATTTCCGGCGGGCGTGGCGGTGCTGCTGTCGATGGCAGCGTCGTTGCTCGTCACCGGGGCGTTTCACGAAGACGGTCTCGCCGATTGCGTCGATGCGTTCGGTGGCGCCTATACACGCGAGGACGTGCTTCGCATCATGCATGACTCGCGCATCGGCGCGTTCGGCACGATTGCGCTCGTGATCGCGTTGGGCCTGAAGTGGCAAACGCTCGCCGCGTTGCCGCCGATGCGCGCCGCGGGTCTGATGGTTGCTGCACATGCAGCGAGCCGCACGTTTGCGATCAGCTATCTGGCGACGCTCGATTACGTGCGCGCCGAGGGTAAAGCCAAACCGGTCGCGCAACGGCTGAGCGGTCCGTCGCTGATCTGCGCGATGGTGTTCGGTTTGCCGTGGCTGCTGTGGCCGGCCGGACTTGGCGCGCCCGACTGGCGTTTCGCGGGCGTCGTATTGATCGTGCTGGCTGTGCTGCGTTTTGCGCTCGGCCGTTATTTCGTCAGACGCATCGGCGGTTATACCGGCGATTGCCTCGGCTTCGCGCAACAGATTGTCGAGTTGAGCATCTACCTGGTGGGGCTCGCATGGATATCGTCCTGATTCGTCATCCTGCCGTCGCGCTGGACGCCGGCGTGTGTTATGGACACAGCGATGTCGCGCTTGCCGAAGACGTGGAAGCGACCGCCAGCACCCTGGCGTTGAAACTCGCGACATTGCAGGTGCCGCCGCCGCGCGTACTGATCTCGAGTCCGCTCACGCGTTGCGCGAGTCTCGCCGCGGCCATTGCGAACAATTTCGGTTGCACGCTCAGTCACGACGACAGCCTCAAGGAAATGAATTTCGGCGACTGGGAACAGCAGCGCTGGGACGCGATCGACCGTGGCCTGCTGGACGAGTGGGCCGCCGATTTCGAACACGCGCGAGCGCACGGCGGCGAGAGCGTCGCGCAGTTCGTCGAGCGGGTTGGGACCTGGTTCGATGCGTTCGCGCAGACCCGTGAATTGTCCCCGGCGTATGTGGTCACGCATGCGGGGGTGATACGGGTGATCGCGTCGCTGGTGCTGGACGTGCCGCTGGAGCGCTGCCTGCGGTGGTCGATCGAGATGACGGGCGTTGTCTGGTTGCGCCGCGCTGAGGAGACGCGGGAGTGGGCACTTGTCAGGTGGAATGCGTGAACCTCGTAATCGCGCCACTTTCGCTGGATTTTTGTCGCGAAAACCCGTAATCGCGCCACTTTTACAGGTAAAGTGGCGCGAATAGACCATTTGTGTCACAATTAACTTCCAAAAGTGGCGCGAATAGGACTAATCGCGCCACTTTAGTTGAGGGAGTGGCGCGAATGAACCACAACGAAATCAAGCGGGAACTCGACCTGATCGAGGAACTGATTGCGGCAAGCGCCGAAGCCCAAGGTTTTCGAGCGCTCGCCGCCGCGCTGGCCGCCCGCAATAATCCGATGCAGCGCCGCACGCTGCAACGCCGGCTGGACGTGCTGGTCGCGGCGGGCCGGATCACCACGGAAGGCGGTGGCCGGGCGCTCGCGTATCGGCGGTCGGCGGCGGGTGTCGAGATGGCCTCGTCCGGTCGGGAGGCTTTCGCGGCAAGCAATGTCGGTGAAGGCTACGTGCCGGTGTCGGCCGCGGGTCTCGAGGTGCGCGCGCTGGTCAACAGACCGCTGCAAGAACGTCAACCGGTCGGCTACGACCGTGCTTTTCTCGAACGCTATCGTCCGAATCACGACGCTTATCTGAGCCAGGAACAACGCGACCGTCTGCATCAGTGGGGACGCACGTCAGCCGATGTGCGCCCGGCCGGCACCTACGCGCGCGACATCATGAGCCGGCTGCTGATCGATTTGTCCTGGGCGTCGTCGCGGCTGGAGGGCAATACCTATTCGCGCCTCGACACGCTGCGCCTGATCGAGCAGGGGCAGGCCGCGCACGGCAAGGGTGCGCAGGAAACGCAGATGATCCTCAACCACAAGGCCGCGATCGAGATGATCGTCGAGAGTGCCGACGAGGTGGGCTTCAACCGTTTTACCGTGCTGAACCTGCACGCGATCCTGTCGGACAATCTGATGTCCGATCCCTTTGCCAGCGGCCGTTTGCGAGTGCGGGAAGTGGAGATCAGCGGCACGGTGTTCTATCCGCTAGCCGGTCCGCAACAGATCTCGGAGTGCTTCGAAATGCTGCTGAACAAAGCCGCGCAAATCGACGATCCGTTCGAACAGGCGTTCTTCAGCATGGTGCACTTGCCGTATCTGCAGCCTTTCGAAGACGTGAACAAACGCGTGTCGCGATTGACCGCGAATATCCCGCTGATCCGCCAGAATCTGTGCCCGCTGTCGTTCGTCGACGTGCCCGAAAAAGCCTATATCGAAGGGACACTCGGCGTGTATGAAACCAACCGCGTCGAGTTGCTGCGCGATGTTTTCATCTGGGCCTACGAACGCTCGTGCCAGCGCTATCTCGCGATTCGTCAATCGATCGGCGAGCCGGACGCGTTCCGGCTCAAATATCGCAACGCGTTGATCGACGTGGTGCAGGATGTGATCCGCAGCGGGATCGAAGGCACGCGGGCAGAGATCGAAACGCTCGCGCAGAAGCGGGTGGCCGCGGCGGACGTATCGTCGTTCGTCGACGCGATTCAAGCGGATCTCGACCACCTGTATCTGGGCAATGTCGCACGCTACCGGTTGCGGCTTTCCGAATTCGAGCGCTGGCCGTTCAAGCGTTCAGATATCGTTGCGCGCTGACGCTGCCCGCTTCACTCGTCCGTCTTTCTCCGCCGTCGCGCCGTCTCCAGATCCTCGCACAACAGCTTCGCGCCTTGCGCGATACGCGGCGCCGGGCGATTGATCAGATCGCCGTCGATCGCGAACAGATTGTTGTTCGCCACCGCCTTCAGACCCGGCCACGCACGCCATGTGCCGAGTTGCGGCAAGCTCGTGTCGGGCTTCGTCGCGCCTTGTGCGGCCGTGACGATCGCTTCGGGATTGGCCGCGAGCACGGCCTCGGTCGAAACCGTCGGCACCAGCGGTTCGAGTTTCGCAAACACATTGCGGCCGCCGCAGAGCGCGATCACGTCGCTGATCATATGGTCGCCGTTGAGCGTCATCAACGGCTGATCCCAGACCTGATAGAAAACGCTGACCGGCGGCCGGCTCGCATACTGCGCACGCAAATGCTCGATGTTTTGACGGTAGGTTGCCGCTGCGGCATCGGCAGTCGGCGACGTGCCGAGCAGTTGACCGAGCTTCGTCAGCGACACGGCGACGTCGTCGAGACGATGCGGCTCGCTGAAGAATAGCGGCACGTGCATCTCGCGCAGACGATCGAGTTGGCGCTGAGCATTGCCATGCCGCCACACCACGATCAGATCCGGCTTCAACGCGACGATGCGTTCGAGGTCGAGCGCCTTGTTGTCGCCGACGCGCGGCAACTGTTTCGCTTCGGGCGGGTAGTCGCTGTAGGAGACCGCGCCGACCATTTTCGCGGCGCCGCCCGCTGCGTACAGCAGCTCGGTCACGTGCGGCGCGAGGCTGATCACGCGTTGTGCGGGAGCGGACAGCGTGACGGTGGCGCCGGTATCGTCGGTGACGGTGATCGCTGCGTGCGCACAGACGTGCAACGTGGCGCAGGCCATGAGCGCGACACCGGTCACGAAGCGCGGCAGTCGAGTTGTCGGACTCACAGCGTGTTTCTCATGCTGTCGTTCAGATTTTCTTCGAGACGTATCCATTCCGCGTCGCTCGCAGGCAAGCCGAAGCGTACGCTACCCGAAGCCTGGAACAGCCGTGTCCAGATGCCGCGTCGCGCCAACGCATCGTGCAGGGCCGCGGCGCGTGGGTCGTCGCTCCACGCGAAGAGCGGCGTGCCGCGCGTGGCGAAATCATGCGCGCGCAACAGCTTCACGAGACGGATGCCGTCGGCTTCGAGACGAGTGCGCATGGCACGCTGCCATGCGGAGTCTTCGAATGCTGCTTTAACCGCGTGGCGCGCCGGTCCGCTGACCGTCCATGCGCCCAACGTGCGACGCAAGTCGGCGAGCAAAGACGGCGCACCGAGCACGAAGCCCGCGCGCACGCCGGCGAGCCCGAAGAATTTTCCCGGCGAGCGCAGCACGATCAGACCGTCCCAATTCGTGGATCCCGCGAGCGAGCCGCCAGGCAGCGTATCGGCGAATGCCTCGTCGACGAGCAGCGTGCCGCCACGCGTACGCAACTGCGCGTGCCATTCCAGCAGCTTTGCCGCGCCCAGATGTTCGGCCGTCGGATTGTTCGGATTCACGACGACCGCATGCGTCAACGCATCCGGCAACGTGTCGCACTGCACGTCGAGCGGCACGACTCGATGGCCGGCACGTTCGAAGGCCGGCGCATATTCGCTGTACGTCAGCGGCGCAATGCCGACGACGGCGCGCGGCAGCAGCGCGGGCAGCGCGCGAATCGCGGCCTGGCTGCCCGCGACCGGCAGCACGTGCGCGGCATCGGGCGCGCCGTAGTAACGCGCGGCGCACGCGGCGAAGCCGTCGCCGTCGTCAGGCAGACGGCGCCACGCATCGGCGGGGACCGGCGGCACCGGATAGCCGTGCGGATTGATGCCGGTGGAAAGATCGAGCCACTCGCCATAGGGAATGCCGTAGCGTGTTGCGGCTTCGTGAAGATTGCCACCATGAGTGACAGCCGCGGCCGGGCGATCGATAGACGGGTTCATGCGTTCAGATAATGAAAGGCACGCTCAGCAACGCCAGCACGATCAGCACCGCCAGCCAGAGAATGACTGTGCGCTCGACCAGTATCAGCGCCGCCGTCACGTGCGAGGCCTGGGCTGAATGGCCGAAGCCGAGCGTCGGCCGGTGTTCGAGCGCGCCGTGATACACGGCGGGGCCGCCGATCACCACGTTCAGGCTGCCCGCGCCCGACGCCATTACCGGCCCGGCGTTCGGGCTGTCCCAGCGCGGCGCCTGTTCGCGCCAGCAGCGCAACGCGGTGCGCGTGTCGCCGAGCAACGCGTAGCTCGTGGCGGTGAGACGCGCGGGGATCCAGTTGAGCACGTCGTCCAGACGCGCGGCAGCCCAGCCGAAGCGCAGATAGCGCTGCGTGCGGTAACCCCACATCGCATCGAGCGTGTTGGCGAGGCGAAAGCCGAGCGCGCCTGGGCCGCCTGCGATCGCGAACCAGAACAGCGCGCCGAAGATCGCGTCGTTGCCGTTTTCGAGCGCCGATTCGACGGCGGCGCGCGACAGCGCGGCTTCGTCGGCATTCGCGGTTTCGCGCGACACGATGCGCGCCGTCAGCAAGCGCGCCTGCGCGAGATCGCGCTGGGTCAACGCGTGCGCGATCGGCGCAATGTGGTCGTGCAGGCTGCGTGCGCCGAGCGCGAACCACAGCAGGATCACGTGGACCGCGCAGGCCCAGAAAAACGGCAGGATCGACACCAGCAACCACGCGATCAGCACCGGCGGCAGCACCGCCAGCGACCACGCGAGCAAGCCTTTGAGCCGCAAGCGCCGCCCGGTGTTGTAGCGTTTTTCGAGGCGCATCGCCCAGTTGCCGAAGCCCACCAGCGGATGCGCGGTACGCGGCTCGCCGAGCCAGCGGTCGACGGCGACGCCGGCCGTGGCCAGCGTGACGAGCAAGGGGAGTGACAGCATCACGCGCCGCCTGGGGTTTTCAGCGCGAGCGGCAGGCCCGCGACCATCATCGTGACGTGGGTGCTCAGCGCGGCGATGCGTTGATTGAGCCGCCCGAGTTCGTCGACATAAAGACGCGTGGCCGCGCCGAGCGGCACCACGCCGAGTCCGATTTCATTGCTTACCACGATAATCTTGCCTTTGGCTTCGACGAGCGCCGCTTCGAATGTGGTGAAGTGCGCGAGATAGCGATCGGACGGCAGAGCGTCGCCGTCGGGCGGACACAGCAGATTCGCGAGCCACAAGGTCAGGCAGTCGATCAGGATGCAGCGGCCCGGTGCATCGTATTGCGCGACGGCGCCGGCCAGATCCACGGACGCCTCCGCCAGCCCCCAATGCGCCGGACGCCGTTCGCGATGATGCGCGATGCGCGCGCTGAATTCGGCGTCGCCGACGACGCGCGCGGTGGCGATGTAGGTGACGGCGAGGGAGCTGTCGTTAGCCAGTTGTTCGGCGTACAGACTCTTGCCCGAGCGGGCGCCGCCGAGCACGAAGGTGAGGTCGCGGGAAATCATCGTGCGATTGTACCGGCGCGCAGCAGGCGGCGACACGATGGGATAATGCGGCGCTCGACTTCGATTCAGCTTCCATCTCGCTTCCATCCGAACTCCACTCGACTCCCATCTCGCCTGCCGTGACCACCACTCCGATCCCGCAAGACGCTCCACCCGTGCCGCGCGGCACGCTGATGATTCAGGGCACCACGTCCGACGCGGGCAAGAGCACGCTCGTGGCCGGCCTGTGCCGTCTGGCGCGCCGCGCCGGCGTGCGGGTCGCGCCGTTCAAGCCGCAGAACATGGCGCTCAACAGCGCGGTGACGGTCGACGGCGGCGAGATCGGCCGCGCGCAGGCTTTGCAGGCGGTGGCCGCGGGGATCGCCGCGCATACCGATCTGAACCCGGTGCTGCTCAAGCCGACCAGCGACCGCGGTGCCCAGGTGATCATCCACGGCAAGGCGCGCATGAACCTGGATGCGCGCGCCTATCACGACTACAAGCCGGTCGCGTTCGAGGCGGTGCTGGAGTCGTATGCGCGTCTGCAAGCGGCGTACGAGACGATTTTCGTCGAAGGCGCGGGCAGCCCCGCGGAGATTAATCTGCGCGACCGCGATATCGCCAACATGGGTTTCGCGGAAGCGGTCGATTGCCCGGTGGTGCTGGTGGCCGACATCGATCGCGGCGGCGTGTTCGCGCATCTGACCGGCACGCTCGCGTGTCTGTCGGCGAGCGAGCAGGCGCGCGTGCGCGGCTTCATCATCAACCGGTTTCGCGGCGACATCGGCTTGCTGAAACCGGGGCTCGACTGGCTCGAAGCGAAGACCGGCAAGCCGGTGCTCGGCGTGGTCCCCTATCTGCACGGACTCACGCTCGACGCCGAGGACATGCTGCCGCCGGAACTGCGCGCCGCGCACAGCGGCGAGGCTGGCCGCACTTTGCGCGTGGTCGTGCCGGTGTTGCCGCATATCAGCAATCACACGGATTTCGATGCGCTGCGCGCGCATCCGCAAGTCGATTTTCATTACGTGCGAAGCGGCACGCCACCGCCGCCGGCCGATCTGATCATCTTGCCGGGCTCGAAGAACGTGCGCGACGATCTGGCTTTCCTGCGCGCGCAAGGCTGGGACGACGTGCTGCAACGGCATTTGCGCTACGGCGGCCGGGTGGTCGGGATTTGCGGCGGGATGCAGATGCTCGGGAGCGAGGTGGCCGATCCGCACGGCGTGGAAGGCGCGCCGGGCACGAGCGCGGGTCTCGGCTGGCTCGATTATTCGACGGTGCTGACGCGCGAAAAGACGCTGAAGAACGTCACCGGGCGGCTTGCGCTGCCGGGCTCGCCCGAGGTGGCGGGCTACGAGATTCATATGGGCGTGACGGAAGGTCCGTCGCTGGGCTTGCCTGCGCTGCAACTGGACGGCGGGCAGCACGCGCACCCCGACGGCGCAATCTCCGCCGACGGCCAGATTCTCGCCACCTATGTGCACGGCTTGTTCGACACGCCGGCCGCGTGCGCGGCGCTGCTCGCATGGGCCGGGCTCAGCGATGCCGAAAAAATCGACTATCCGGCGCTGCGGGAAGCCTCGTTGGACCGGCTGGCGGATACGCTGGCCGCGCATCTCGACTTGCCCAAGCTGTTTGCCGCGATCGGTTGAGCGCTGACGGCACGGGCTTTGCGATGGCGCGCAGGCGCTCGCCGCCCGCGTCGTTATCGAATCAATACAACACGATCTGCGTACAGCGAAACAGGGCGGTGGTCTTGCCGTCCGGACCGGTGACGGTGGCATCCCACACCTGCGTGCTGCGGCCCAGATGGACGCCTTTGGCGACCGCGCGGATCGTGCCCTCGGTCGCCGTGCCGAGGAAGTTGCTCTTCAACTCGACGGTCGTGAAATTGCGCGCCGTCTCCGGTAAATGCGCAAGGCACGCATAGCCGCAAGCGGTGTCGGCGAGACCGATTACCGTGGCGGCGTGCAAAAAGCCGTTCGGCGCCAGCAATTCCTCGCGTACCGTCAATTCGGCGACCAGCACGCCTTCCTCCAATTCCAGCACACGCACGCCCAGCAAGCCGGGGAGCTTGCCTTTCTGGCGTTCGTGCAGACGGTCGATCGTGTATTCCGGACGAAGTTTGCTCATGAATTTCGGGTCCTTTGACGGAGAAATCGGCGTTGGACAATGACCCATAGTCTTTCAGGGGCTTCGGCCTTGCCGGATTTGTGGATATTATCAACGGCTGGATCGACGGGGGCCTGAACCCGGCAGGGGTCAGGCGCCCCCGGCGCAAGTCAGACCTAGAAAAGCGGCAAACCGGCTGGCGGCGCCAGCCTTCTTCCCGGGAGAATTCATGACGGTGATCGTGGTGGCGAATCCAAAGGGCGGCGTGGGCAAAAGCACGCTGTCGACCAATCTGGCCGGCTATTTCGCGGCATCCGGCGAATGGGTCGCGCTGGCGGACCTGGACAAACAGCAGTCCGCACACGCGTGGCTGGCGCTGCGGCCCGACACGCTGCCCGCGATCGAGACGTGGGAGGTCGACCCCGAGACGCCCGTCAAGCCGCCCAAGGGGCTGGAACACGCGGTGATCGACACGCCGGCCGGGTTGCACGGCAATCGCCTGAATATCGCGCTGGATCTGGCGGACAAGGTGATCGTGCCGCTCCAGCCGTCGATGTTCGATATCCTCGCGACCCAGGAATTTCTCGAGCGCCTCGCGAAGGAAAAGGCGGTGAGGAAGGGCGCGATCGAAATCGGCGTGGTGGGGATGCGGGTCGATGCGCGCACGCGCTCAGCCGAGCAACTGCATCGATTCGTGGAAAGTTTGAAGCTGCCGGTGCTGGGCTATCTGCGCGATACGCAGAACTACGTGCAACTGGCCGCGCACGGGCTGACGCTGTGGGACGTCGCGAAAAGCCGCGTGGAGAAGGATCTGGAGCAGTGGCAGCCGATCATCGAGTGGACGAGCGTCGCGAACGGGAAAAAGGCTTGACGAGCGCCTGAGGCGGGCTCATGAGGCCCGGCTCAGGCGCCCGCAGCATGACTGCCGCTCAGGTCCAGTTCTGGGTCGGCACGTGATCGCGGCTGCTCTTGATCTTGTTGTTTTCGTCGACGAACACCAGATCCGGCTTCCAGCCCGCCTTCAGTTCCGCCTCGTCGACCACCGCGAACGTCGCGATGATCACCAGATCGCCCAATTGCGCGCGCCGCGCAGCCGAGCCGTTCAGCGAAATCATTCCGCTGCCGCGCTCGCCCTTGATCGCGTAGGTCGAAAAACGCTCGCCGTTGTTGATGTTCCACACGTCGATCCGCTCGTTTTCGATAATGTTCGCGGCTTCCAGCAAATCCTCGTCGATTGCGCACGAGCCTTCGTAGTGCAGCTCGCAGTGCGTGACCACGGCACGGTGAATCTTCGACTTCAGCATGTTGCGTTGCATGACCAATCCCTTGTTGCTTCTTTGGCGTGACGGCGTGGATTAAGACGGCGTCAGATTTCGAGGTTGTCGATGAGGCGGGTGGCGCCGAGCTTCGCGGCGGCCAGCACGACCAGTTCCGCGTTCGCGTCCTGTGCGTTTTGCGCGTTCGGCGGCAGCAGATTCGAACGCTTGCGCACCGCGATGTAATCGGGTTGCCAGCCGCGTGCGGCCAGCGCGGCCATGGCCGCCTGTTCGAGTTTCGCGAAGTCGCGCTCGCCGGCGAGCACCGCCTCGCGCACGCGATTCAGTTCGGCGGCGAGCACCGGCGCTTCGGCGCGCTCGGCGGCCTGCAGATAGCGGTTGCGTGAGCTGAGCGCGAGGCCGTCGGCGTCACGCACGGTTTCGGCGGCGATGATGTCGGTGGGCAGTGCGAACTGATGGCACATGCGGCGCACGATCATCAACTGCTGGTAATCCTTCTTGCCGAACACGGCGACGCGCGGCTGCACGCACGACATCAGCTTCATCACGACCGTGCACACGCCCTGGAAGAAACCGGGCCGGAATTCGCCTTCGAGGATGTCGCCGAGATCGTGCGGCGGATGCACGCGATACTCCTGCGGCTCCGGATACAGATCCTTTTCGGTCGGCGCGAACAGCACGTAGACGCCTTCTTTCTGCAGCTTGTCGATGTCCGCTTCCATCGTGCGCGGGTATTTGTCGAAGTCTTCGTTCGGGCCGAACTGCAGCCGGTTGACGAAGATGCTCGCCACTACCGGGTCGCCGTGCTGGCGCGCGAGACGCATCAGCGAAAGATGACCTTCGTGCAGGTTGCCCATCGTCGGCACGAAGGCGGTGCGATTCTGGCCGCGCAACTGGTCGCGCAATTCATGGATCGAGCTGATGACTTTCATGATCGGACTGGGATTTCCTCGCGCGGCGCGAGACCCGGTTGGCGCAACGATTCAGGCTTGTTTGCGCGGCCCGCGGCCTCACTGGCAATGACAGGTTCGGAGCGCGGGATTGTAGTGGATTTGCGTGGTCTGCGCACCGAAACGAGGCGGCGGTGGCGGTTTTGGCGCACGTAAGCTCTATTTTGCAGCAGACGGGCTGTGGGTATGCCGCTGGTGGGGCTGCTTCAGGAGCTGCCCACGCAGATAGCGAGCGGGGCTCACGCAGGCAGATACGCAAGACGCACGTAGATCGGCGCGAACGGTTCGGCCTGGGTAATTTCGACGAGCGATTCGCGGCACAACTCCAGCATCGCGATGAAATTCACCACCACCACCGGCACGCCCTTGCTCGTGTCGAACAGGTCGGAGAACTCCATGAAACGCGCGTTTTGCAGTTGTCGCAGGATCGTGCTCATGTGCTCGCGCACCGACAGTTCCTCGCGCGAAATCTTGTGATGCTGGACCAGCTTCGCGCGTTTGATCACGTCGGCCCATGCGGCGCGCAGGTCTTCGCTGTTCACATCGGGAAAACGCGGCGTGATGCTTTGCTCGATGTAGACCTCGGCGCGCAGGAAATCGCGGCCGAGCTGCGGCAACTGGTCGATCCGTTGCGCGGCGAGCTTCATCTGCTCGTATTCGAGCAGGCGGCGCACCAGTTCCGCGCGCGGGTCTTCGGCTTCTTCGCCGCTGTCGGCTTTCTTCACCGGCAACAGCATGCGCGACTTGATCTCGATCAGCATCGCGGCCATCAGCAGATACTCGGACGCGAGCTCCAGATTGGTCTGCCGCAGTTGGTCGACGTAACCGAGATACTGGACCGTGACGTCCGCCATCGGAATGTCGAGCACGTTGAAGTTCTGCTTGCGGATCAGGTACAGCAACAGATCCAGTGGACCTTCGAACGTTTCGAGAAAGACTTCGAGCGCGTCCGGCGGAATGTACAGATCCGTCGGCAGTTTGAAGAGCGGCTCGCCGTACAGGCGTGCGAACGCGATGCCGTCGACGGTGTCGGGCGTCGAATCCGTGGTGGGCGCGGCGAGCGCGGCGTCGGCGGGCGCCGACTTGCCGCCCTTTGCCTCGTCGGCGTGACTCACGCGCTTAGAAGTTCTGATAGTACGAGTAAGGCGTCTGCTCTACGCGCGAGGCTTTCTGCTCGGCGCGTTCATCGAGATCGATCGGCTGTTTGTCCCACAGCAGCGCGCGGCCGCGGCGTTGCTCGGCTTCCAGCGTGGGCTTCTGCTGCTTGAGCTGATTCAGGAACTGGGTGATGTCCGATTGATACATGGCTCGAGGTCCGTGGTGGGTGAAATCGCAGCCGGCCGGCGGATCGCGGTGAGATCTCCGCGTGTGTGCTGCTTGCATTCCGCTTGCATCCCGCTTTTATCCCGCTTTTACCCCGTTCACGGGGGCGGCACCGCTGCTATTTCATAATTTTACCGCATGCGTCGCGTGCGGGTCGAAAAACGGCGCCATTCCGCGCGAGTGCGATCGCAAAACGGCTGGAACCCGCGCGCCGATGGCGCGTCAAAGGCGGGCGCGTGCTGGCGCGGCGAGGCTCGGGCAGCCGGCAGCCCACGCTCCGACGGCCGCGAGGCAGGCGGCCCGAACCCGCAACGGACAGTCTCATGCATCCTGGTTCGGTGCGCCGACGCGCGGTGTTTCAAGAGCGCCGCGCGGTCACGCCGATGTGGTCAAATAGCGAGCTTCGGCCGCCGCGGCGCGCCAGAGCGACAGAATTCATCAACCATGGCCGGAGGTCCTGTTTGGCGGGGTGCGTGATCGACAAGCCGCGTGTGCGACGTGGCAACGCCGGTGCCGGGCGCGGCGGCCTCGCGTTCGTGCGCCCGCCGCAGCCCATCCAGTCTCTGCGGCGCTGGCTGCGCGCGTGGTTCGTGTTCGGCCTCGTGATGCTGACGCTGGTCGCGGCCGACGCGCACGCGGCAAAAGCCGCCGCCAGCTACAAGGTCGATATCGAAGCGACGCCGCGCTCGCTGCGCAAGCTGCTCGAAGCGCATCTGGACATCGCGCGTTTCGCGAAGCGGCCCGACATCAGCGACGATCAGTTCGAGTTCCTGATCACCGCCACACCGCAACAGGTGCGCGATCTGGCCGCCACGCAGGGCTATTTCTCGGCGGTCGTGCGCACGGACGTGCGAACCGTCGACGATAAAAAGCAGGTGACGGTGAACGTCGATCCGGGCCCGCAAACCACCATCAGTTCGATTTCGCTGTCGTTCCGCGGCCCGGTGCTGACCGAGGATCCGGCGCAGGAAAACGCCACGCGTTTTGCGTTTTCGCTGCACGAAGGCGATCCGTTTTCGCAAGGCGATTGGGACGACGCGAAGAACGCGTCGCTGAAAGCCTTGCAGGCGCGCCGCTATCTCGGCGCAAAAATCTACCATTCCGAGGCGCGCGTCGACCTGCGCACGCACGAGGCCAGGCTGACGGTGACTTACGACAGCGGCCCGACCTTCACGATGGGCAAACTCGACGTGTCGGGCACGCGGCGCTATCCCGAACAGATCGTCGACAACGTGAATCCGATCGGGCCCGGCGATATCTACGACGTCCAACGCGTGACCGAATTGCAGCGGCAGTTGCAGAACACGCCGTACTACGCGAGCGTCGCGATCGACGTCGACAGCGATCCGGACAAGCCGGTCAACACGCCGGTGCACGTGAAGGTGTCGGAGTATCCGTACAACAGCATCCGCGGCGGCGTGGGTTACTCCACCGACAACGGCCCGCTGGTCCAGGGCTCGTATTCGTATCTCGATACGTTCGGCAAGGCATGGCCGTTCACGATCGACGGCCGCGTCGACCAGATCCAGCAATACGGCCAGATCCAGCTTGCGATGCCGCCGGGGCCTCGCGCCTGGACCAATAGCGTGCTGGCGTCCTACACCACGACGGACGTGTCCGACACGCGCATTTACAGCATCCGCGCCGGCGTGCAGCGAGCGCGCACGTCGCAATTCATCGACTACAACTATTCGATCCTCTACTACCAGGACCGGCTCGACCAGAACTCGGCCGCGCCGACCACGAGCCGCGCGCTGGTGCCGTCGTGGTCGTGGACCCGCCGCAATACCGACGACCCGTTGTTCCCGCGCAAGGGCAACCTGATTCACGTCGAGGCGGGTTTCGCGGTGAAAGGCGTGGCGACCGATCAGACCTTCGCGCGCGGTTATGCGCGCGGCCAGCAATACCTGCCGATCGGCAAGGAAGACCTCGTGCTGTTGCGTGCCGAGCTTGGCGGCGTGTTCACGAGCGGCAGTTCGAGCGGGATTCCGGCTTCGCTGCTGTTCCGCGCGGGCGGCTCGAACTCGGTGCGCGGCTACGGCTATCAGAGCATCGGTAACGACGTCGGCGGTTCGGTGCTGCCGACCAAGTATCTGGTCACCGCGGCGGCCGAATACCAGCACTGGTTCAACCACGATTGGGGCGCAGCCGCGTTCTTCGACGTCGGCACGGCCACCGACACCTGGGGCGAGAAAGAGTTTTTCCCGGGCGCCGGTGTCGGCGCGCGCTGGCGCAGCCCGGTTGGGCCCGTCAACGTCGATATCGCGTACGGCATCCGCAATCACAGCTGGCGGCCTTATCTGACGCTCGGCATCGCCTTCTGATGGAAACCCGCTTTCACATGATCGACGCATGACCACGGACGTGTCCGCTCAACCTCCCGCGCCGCCGGGCGCTCAGCCGCCCGCTCAGCCGCCCGGTCAGCCGCCCGGTCAGCCGCCCGCCGATGCGCCGCCGCCCCGGCGCCGCGCCGGCCGGCTGCTGCTGAAAACGCTCGCATGGCTGATCGCCGTGCTGGTGTTGCTGGCGGCGTTGGCGATCGGCCTCGTGTACGGCGCGCTCACCACCGAGCGCGGCACTGCGTACGCGTGGCAGGCGGCGGTCAAGCTGCTCGGCGGCAAGCTGACGGGTACGCTGGAGCGCGGCGCGCTCGCCAACGGCGTGCAGTTGCGGCAAGTGCGCTGGCGCAGTCTCGACGGTAGCGGCACGGATATCCAGATCGATCGGGTGGCCGGCCGCTGGGGGCTGACGAGCAATCCGTGGCGCTTCGCGATCGACTATCTGCACATCGGCACGATCGACGCGCGCATCGGTTCGTCGTCGTCGAGCAGCAGCGGGCCGCTGAGCCTGCCGCGAGATTTGCGGCTGCCGCTGCAACTCGAGGTTCGCGACGTGCAGGTCGACAAGCTGTTGTTGCGCCAGGGCGGCTCGACCACCGAGTTCTCGCGCTTCATGTTCCACGGCCGGAGCGACGGGCTTCATCACGAGGCCGCGATCGAGCGGCTCGATACGCCGTTCGGCGCGGTCACGGCGGCGGCGAAGCTCGACGGCGTGCGGCCGTTTCCGCTGACGGGCGACGTCGGCTATTCGGGCAAGGTCAACAACGAAGCGGTGCAGGTGGGCGGGCATCTGAGCGGCTCGCTCGAACATCTGATCGCCGAACTCGATGCAAGCGGGATGAAGCTCGCGGGCCACGCGCGAGTGGAAGCGGCGCCGTTCGGCGACGTGCCGCTGCAACGCGCGACACTGACTTTCGATCACGTCAATCCGCAGGCCTTCGCGCCTGGTGCGCCGCTGGCCGATCTGGCGGTGCGGGCGGAGCTCGCGCCAGTGGCGGGGAACGCGGCGGGTACGGTGGTGCCCGGTGCCAGGGGTGTGAAGTCCAACGCGACCGAAAACAGCGCCGCGGGTTTCGCGGTGGCGGGCCATGTGTCGATCGTCAACGCCAAACCCGGCGCGATCGACCAGAACCTGTTGCCGCTCATCGACGCGCAAACCGACGTGCGCCTCGACGCGCAGACGCAGCGCATCTCGAACCTGAAGGTGCGGCTCGTGAAGAGCGCGACGCTCACCGGCGGCGGCGCGTTGACCGGCAAGCACGGCCAGTTCGATCTGCAGGTGGCCGGCCTCGATCTGAACGCGCTCGAAGCGACCGTGCGGCCCACGCAGTTGTCCGGTCCGATCGGCATCCGTCTGAACGACGACGTGCAAAGCATCACGCTCGATCTCGCCGATCCGAAGGCGGCGTTGCGCGCGCAAGGCAAGATCACGTTCGACCCGGCGCGCATCAGCTTCAACGACATGCGGATCACCTCCGGCAAGGGGCGCATCGATCTGTCCGGCGCGCTCAAGCACGACGACAATGCCAACTACAACCTGAAGGCACAACTGACGGATTTCGATCCGCTGACGCTGACTTCACAGATGCCGTCGCGCACGCCGGTAGCGGGTTCGACGAACGAGGACGGTAACGCGGCGAAGGCGTCCAAAACCGCTCAGGCAAAGAACGCAGCTAAAGCGCCGCAGACGTCCAAGGCGGTTGAAGCACCGCGCACGGCAGCGATCGCAGGCAGCACCGCAGGCAGCCCCGCAGGCGCGAAGAGCGCCGCGCCGGGCGACCAGGCCGCGGCCGTGGTCAAGAACACGACCAAAGCCGCCGTGCAGAGCGAGGTCGCGCAACTCAAGACGCCGCGCAAGGGCGCGCCGTCGAAGACCGTCAAAGCCCCGCCGCCCCGCAAGATCGAAGCGCGCGTCACCGGCACGCTGACGGCGGCCGGCGCGCTCGGCCCCGTTTTCACGACGAAGGCCGAATTCAAGCTCGGCCCGAGCGTGTACGACGGCCTGCCGCTGACCGGTGCCGGTACGGTCCAGCTGGCCGGCTCGCGGATTCTGCCGAGCCGCGCAAGTCTTTCGGTCGCGGGCAATCAGGTGGATCTGCAAGGCAGCTTCGGCGCGCGCGGCGACCGGCTGCGGTTCCGCGTCGATGCGCCGCAACTGGAGCGCCTGGGCTTCGGTCTCGCGGGTCTCATCGCCGCGGATGGCGACATCACCGGCTCGTTCGCGCATCCGAATGTCGTGCTGAACTACAAGGCCGACAGCGTGGTGTTCGGCGACAACCGGGTCGGCCACGCGGAAGGTCACGCCGAACTGCGCGACGGCGCGAACGGCGCGCTCGCGTTCACCACCGACGCGCGCAATCTGAGCGCGGGCGGCGTCGATCTGACCACGCTCACCGCGCGGCTGTCCGGCACGCGCGCGAACCACACGCTCGAGGCGGCCGCCACCGGCAAGCTGCAGGACCGTCCGCTCGATCTGACGCTTGCCGCGAACGGCAAGCTCACCGACGCACGCGACGGCACGCACTGGGACGGCACCGTGAGCCGTCTGCAGAATCGCGGCACGCCGGAACTGAATCTGGAGTCGCCGCTCACGGTGAGCGCGGGGCCGAGCCGCCTGACGCTCGGCGCGACGCGACTGACGCTCGAAGGCGCGGTGCTGAGCCTGAAATCGTTCGCGTTCGATCATGGCCGGATCCAGTCGGCGGGCAACCTGACCGGCATCTCGCTCGCGCGTTTGCAGGATCTGCGACGCGAGATCACCGGCGCGCCGCCGGCCGTCAAAACCGACCTCGTGTTCGATGGCGACTGGGACTTTTCGCTCGGCAGCACCGCGAGCGGCCACGTGCAGTTGAAGCGGCGCGGCGGCGACGTCACGGTGGAAATCGGTCGCGGTCTGGCCTCGCTGGGGATCGTCGACATGACCGCGCGCGCCGAGTTCAGCGGCGGCAACCGGCTCAACGCGACCGTGCATGCGCAGGCGAGCCGCATCGGCGTGATCGACGCCGACGCGCACACCATGCTGGTCATGCGCGACGGTTTCCTGACCGTCGACGAAGAGGGCGCCGTCACCGGCAACGTGAACGCGAACGTGCCGTCGCTGAAAACCACCGGCGGCCTGTTCGGCCCGAGCTATCTGCTCGACGGCCACCTCGCGCTGAAGCTCGCGCTCGGCGGCACCGTCGCGAAGCCGAATCTGACCGGCTCGCTGCTCGGCGACGGCTTGTCGGCGACGATGGTCGACCAGGGCGTGCAATTGAAGGACGGCGTGGTGCGCATCGCGTTGTCGCAGAATCTGGTGGACTTCCAGCAGGTCGAATTCCACGGTGCGAGCGGCACGTTGCGCGCGACCGGCCGCGTGCGGCTGGACGGCGCGGAGCCGGATCTGACCGCGAGCATCGTCGCGGACAAGCTGGAGTTGTTCGCGGCGCCGGACCGCAATCTGTCGCTGTCGGGCAGCGCGAGCGTGGCGAACGCCGGCGCGGAGGGCGGGATGGCGATCAACGGCAAATTCGTCGTGGATCACGCGTTGTTCGATATGCCCGAGCAGTCCGCGCCGAAACTCGGCGACGACGTCGTGATCGTGCGGCCGGACGGCACGGTGGCCGGCGAGCGGCCGCCGCCGTCGGTGGCCGGCACCAACAAGCCGGTCGGCCGGTTCGCGCCGCGCGCGAATATCGACATCGATCTCGGCAACAACTTCCGCTTCCGCGGCCAAGGCGCCGACCTCGGTCTTGCCGGCACGATCACCGCGATGAGCGCGCCGAATCTGCCGTTGCGCGCGGTCGGCAACGTGCGGGTTACGCCGGGTTCGACCTACACCGCGTTCGGCCGCAAGCTCGGAATCGAGAACGGCTTCTTCACGTTCAACGGACCGGTGGCGAATCCCGGCATCAACATCCTCGCGATGCGGCGCAACCAGCAGGTGGAGGCAGGCGTACAGGTGACGGGCACGATCCAGTTCCCGGTCGCGAAGCTGGTGTCCGAGCCGAACGTGCCGGACAACGAAAAGCTGTCATGGCTGCTGTTCGGGCATGGCACGGATCAGGGCAACAACCTCGGTCAGCAGAGCACGATGACGACGGCGCTGGCCTTGCTCGGCAGCGCCAGCGGCAAGCGCATCGCGCAGACCTTCGGGCTCGACGAGTTTTCGATCGGGCGAAGCGAAGTGGGCTTGACCGATCCGCAGGTGGTGATGGTGTCGAAGGCGATCAACGAATGGCTCGTGATCGGTTACGAGCAGGGTCTGCAATCGGCGAGCAACGCGATCAAGGCAACGGTCAACCTGACGCGGTACTGGTCGGTGGCGGCTTACGGCGGTACGTTCGATGGCGTTGAGTTGCTTTATACGCGGCGGTTTGACCGGATCAGGTGGTAGCGCGGGGTCGTTTCGTCGGCGTCCCGCGAATCTGGGCGGCGGTTGAAGTAGACGATTTCAACGCCGTCTCCTTCCTGCCGCGGTTTCTGCCACACGATAAAAAACGGCACGCTTTTGAGGGCGTGCCGTTTTTTGTTGAGCGCTCGATTCCTGCGAACTCCGCGTGCGGGTTTTACTTCACCCGCATGCCCGGCTTCGCACCGCTATCCGGTTCGAGCACGTATAGACCGGGTTCCGCTTTTTCGTCGGTGGCGGAGGCAGCCAGCACCATGCCTTCCGACAGCCCGAACTTCATCTTGCGCGGCGCGAGATTCGCGACCATCACCGTCAGCTTGCCGATCAGTTGCTCCGGCTGATAGGCCGACTTGATGCCCGAAAACACGTTGCGGGTTTTCTCTTCGCCGACGTCGAGCGTGAGTTGCAGCAGCTTGTCCGAACCCTCGACCGCCTTGCAGTCGACGATCTTCGCGATGCGCAGATCGATTTTGGCGAAGTCGTCGATCGAGATGATGCCGGGCGCCTCGTCTTCCTTCGCGGCTGCGGCTTTCGCTGCCGCTTTCGACTTGGCCTTCGCGTCCGCCGGCGCCGCAGCTTCCGGCGTGGCTTGCAACGAATCGCGATTGGCGGCGAGGAGCGCTTCGATCTGCTTCGAATCGACGCGCGTCATCAGATGCTTGTACGCGTTGATCGGACGCGTGGCGCTGAGCGGTACGTCGGCGTCGGCCCACACCAGCGGCGCGATGCCGAGGAACGCTTCGACCGCTTCGGCCAGCTTCGGCAGCACCGGCTTCAGCGCGAGCGACAGCAAACGGAACGCCTCGACGCTGACGCTGCAGGTTTCATGCAGTGCGACCGCGTTCGCCGGGTCTTTCGCCTGATCCCACGGCTTGGCGGTGTCGACGTATGCGTTGACCGCGTCGGCCAGATCCATGGTCTGGCGCAGCGCGCGGTTGTACTCGCGCGCTTCGTAGTTCGCGGCGATTTGCGGCACGGCGGCGCGCAGCGTGGCGAGCAGCGGATGCTGCATCGCGCTGTCCTGCACGCGGCCGTCGAAACGCTTGATCAGGAAGCCGGCGGCGCGGCTCGCGATGTTCACGTACTTGCCGACCAGATCGCTGTTCACGCGCGCCTGGAAGTCGTCGAGGTTCAGGTCGAGGTCTTCCATCGTGCTGTTCAGCTTGGCCGCGAAGTAGTAGCGCAGCCATTCCGGATTCAGGCCGGTTTCGATCACGCTTTGCGCGGTGATGAAGGTGCCGCGCGACTTCGACATCTTCGCACCGTCCACGGTCAGGAAGCCATGTGCGAACACGTTGGTCGGCGTGCGGTGACCCGAGAATTCGAGCATGGCCGGCCAGAACAGCGTGTGGAAATACAGAATGTCTTTGCCGATGAAGTGATATTGCTCGGCGGTCGAACCCTTGCGAACCCACGCGTCGAAGTCGAGGCCGCGCTTGTCGGCGAGGTTCTTGAAGCTCGCGTAATAGCCGACCGGCGCGTCCAGCCACACATAGAAATACTTGCCCGGCGCGCCCGGGATTTCGAAGCCGAAATACGGCGCATCGCGCGAGATGTCCCAATCGGCGAGCTTGGCTTCGCCGGCGTCGCCGAGCCACTCGCGCATCTTGTTGGTCGCTTCAGGCTGCGCGAGGCCGCTCACCCATTCGCGCAGGAAATTCTCGCAACGCGGATCGGACAGGCGGAAGAAGTAATGCGTCGAGGTTTTGCGAATCGGCGTGGCGCCCGAGACGACCGAATACGGGTTGATCAGTTCGGTCGGCAGATAGGTGGAGCCGCAGACTTCGCAGTTGTCGCCGTACTGATCTTTCGCGCCGCACTTCGGACATTCGCCCTTGATGAAACGGTCCGGCAGGAACATTTCCTTGACCGGGTCGTACGCCTGTTCGATGTCGCGCGCGTCGATCAGGCCGGCTTCTTTCAGCGCCAGATAGACGCTTTCGCTGAGGACGCGGTTTTCGTCGGAATCGGTCGAATAGTAATTGTCGAACGAAATGCCGAAGCTGTCGAAGTCGCGCTTGTGCTCCTGCCAGACGCGGTCGATCAGTTGCTTCGGCGTGAGGCCTTCTTTCTCCGCGCGCAGCATGACCGGCGTGCCGTGTGTGTCGTCGGCGCCCACGTAGTAAACCTCGTGCCCGTGCATTCGCAGCGCCCGGACCCAGATGTCCGTCTGGATATATTCGACCAGATGGCCGATATGGATTTGCCCGTTCGCATACGGAAGGGCCGACGTGACGAGAATCTGGCGACGGCCTGACGGCGCGCCGGTGACGAGATCGGTTGCGGGTGCTGACATAAGAATGGTGGGAGCCTGCGGTGGGACGAAAGGTTGATTCTAGCAGGGCGGGCGCAGGGGACGGGCCTGGCCGCCTGGGCTGCTGTCGAGGAGCAGCGAGGACCGGAGATGATCCAGGCGGCATCGCCTGACGATGAAAACCGTGCGCCCAAAAAAAACCGGGGCTATTAACCCCGGAGCAACAACGACAAGAGGAGAATGGTGACGCGGTGGCTTCGCCAGCCACGTACCGTAAAGACAGACAGCGGATTTTCGGCAGAGTTCGAAATTTTTTCGGCCCCGCGCGAGATTTTCCTTTGTCAGATTTTTGCGGCGCGCCGGGCGCCGGCCCATAAGAGCGAAGCGCCCGGCCTGTCCATTCTCTTCAGACCTTGCGTTTATTGCGTCGTATGCTGCGCCGTTGCGCGCAGATAGATTTCCACGCGACGATTCGCGGCGCGGCCGGCTTCGGTGTTGTTATCGGCGACCGGCTGGTTCTGGCCCATGCCTTGTGCCGACAGACGTTGCGGCGCCACGCCGCGTTGGCCCAGATAGCCCGTCACGCTTTCAGCACGATTCACCGACAGCGTCTGGTTGTACGCCGGCTGGCCGGTGCTGTCCGTATAGCCGATCACCTGCGCGATCACTTCCGGATTCTGTTGCAAGGTTTGCGTCAACTGGTCCAGCACCGGTGCGAACGACGGCTTGATCGCATAGCTGTTGGTGTCGAACGTGACCGAGCTCGGGATGTTCAGCTTGAGCGAACCGTCCGGCTGCTCGGTGATCTGCGTGCCGGTGCCCTTGGTGGCGCCCGACAGCTTGTTGTGAATCGCCTGCCAGTTATAGCCGGTGATGCCGCCGACCGCCGCGCCGACGCCCGCACCGATCGCCGCGCCCTTACCGCCGCCGAAGATCGCGCCGAGCGCGGCGCCCGTGCCGGCGCCCACGCCGGTGCCGACAGCCGTGTTCGTGCCCTGTTGGGATGCGCAGCCTGCCAGCAACGAGCCGGCAACGGCGAAAACAGCCAGGCGAGTCATGAGTTTTGCATTCATTTTCGATTCCTCTTGAGTGAAGCGTATAAAGCGGCCATAGCGATCAACTTATGCAGCGAGCGTGACGCAGAAGCAGCGCCCCGATCCGCAGCACGGAAAATCCTACGCCTTTTTCCGTACCGGTCCGACAATGAAGCAGGGTCTTCCGGCAGGGCCTGGCAGCAGCCACTACAATGATGGCTGAAGTCCACAGCGATGCGACCCCATAGCGTTCCGCTTGCCCGAAGGGTGCCCGGCCAGCCTGGTTTTCGCAATGCTGTCTAACAATTTCTTTCAAATTCCGGCGCGCGGCCGAGAGTTCGATTCCACCGCGCGGCAAGTGTTCCCCTCGGAGTGTCAATGAGTATCGATCGGGCTATGGTCGACGCTGCCCTCGCGGCCGTCACTGACCCCAACACCGGCAAACCTTACGCGGCCGCAAAGAACCTCAGGAACGTGGTCGTGGAGAGTGACACGATCAGCGTCGAAGTGGTACTCGGCTATCCGGCCCGGCGTCAATTCGAAGCGATCCGTACGCAGTTTTCCGACGCGCTGCGCGCCGTGCCCGGCGTGGTCGACGCACGCGTCGAGGTGTCGCAGCAGATCGCCGCGCATACCGTGCAACGCGGCGTGAAACTCTTGCCGAATGTTAAAAACATCGTCGCCGTCGCGTCGGGCAAAGGCGGCGTCGGCAAGAGCACGACCGCCGTGAACCTGGCGCTCGCGCTCGCGAGCGAGGGCGCATCGGTCGGCATTCTGGACGCGGACATTTACGGCCCGTCGCTGCCGATGATGCTCGGCATCGAAGGCCGTCCGGAGTCGCCCGACGAGAAGTCGATGAACCCGATGACCGGCCACGGGCTGCAAGCCAATTCGATCGGCTTTCTGATCGAGCAGGACAACCCGATGGTGTGGCGCGGCCCGATGGCGACTTCGGCGCTGGAGCAACTGCTGCGGCAGACCAACTGGCAGGATCTCGACTACCTGATCGTCGACATGCCGCCCGGCACCGGCGATATTCAACTGACCTTGTCGCAACGCGTGCCGGTGACGGGCGCCGTGATCGTCACCACGCCGCAGGACATCGCGCTGCTCGACGCGAAGAAGGGCCTCAAGATGTTCGAGAAGGTCGGCATTCCGATTCTCGGTATCGTCGAGAACATGGGTATGCATATCTGCTCGAATTGCGGACACGAAGAGCATATTTTCGGCGCCGGCGGCGGCGAGCGGATGGGCAAGGAATACGGCGTCGACGTGCTCGGCAGCCTGCCGCTCGACATCGCGATCCGCGAGCAGGCCGACTCGGGCAAACCCACGGTCGTGGCCGATCCGGATGGGCGTATCGCGGACATCTACCGGTCGATCGCGCGCAAGGTGGCGATTCACATTGCAGAGCGTGCGCGCGACATGACTTCGAAGTTTCCGAACATCGTCGTGCAGAACACCTGAGCACCCATTCGGACAAGGCGTTAAAGCGGGGTCGAGGCGGTAATTTGCGCCTGGTCTCGCGGTATCATGTCGACTTCACAGGTTCGGCTCGGCGGCCGCAGGGGCGGCTACCAGGCCGGCAAGAGGATCGCATGGGAAAACGAATCGACGGGCAGGCGGTGCATGCGTTCATCGTCCTGGCTGCCAGCAGTGTGCTGTTATGCGGCTGTAGCACGTTCCTGAGGCCACAGGAAAAGCGTGCGGACGCGCAGTTGCTGCCCACCGTGGGCAATCAGGCGCACGGTCTCGTGACGTTCATCGAGCGCTCTGACGGCGTGCAGGTCACCTATAACCTCGCGGGCTTGCCGCCCAATACCGACCACGCGTTGCAAGTGCACGAGCGCGGCGACTGCAACGCGGCCGACGGCTCCAGCGCCGGTCCGGTGTTTTCGCCGGCGGCCGAGCGGCTCAAGGCGGGCGCGCGGGTCGAGGGCGATCTCGGCACCATCCACGCGGACGCCAACGGTGTGGCCACCGGTTTCATCGTCGCGCCGGACGTTTCGCTCGACGGCATCCGTTCGGTGTTGCAGCGCGCGGTTCTGCTGCATCACGACGCCGCCGACCCCTATGCGTATCCGCAGCACGGCGCGGGTCCCGCGCTCGCATGCGGCCTGATTCGCCAATGAGCGCGAGATCCGGGCCGCCGTCAGCCGTCGCTCAGGTCGCCCACTGCAGCAGCGATCTCATGATCGCGTAAAATAAGCGCCTTTCGTTGCGGGCACCCCGTTCAGCGCGGCACGCGTAGCCGCCCGGGCGTCCCGCCCGCCAGGTTCGGGCATCATTCGTCACACATCTGTCACTCACGTCGAGCAGCGTTCACCTATGACCATCAAATCCGACAAATGGATCCGGCGCATGGCCGAGTCGCACAACATGATCGAGCCGTTCGCGCCCGACCAGGTTCGCGTCTCCCAGGACGGCCGGAAGATTGTCAGCTACGGCACGTCGAGCTACGGCTACGACATCCGCTGCGCCGACGAATTCAAGATCTTCACGAACATCAACTCGACCATCGTCGATCCGAAGAACTTCGACGAGAAGTCGTTTGTCGACTTCAAGGGCGACGTGTGCATCATCCCGCCGAATTCGTTCGCGCTGGCCCGCACGGTCGAGTATTTCCGCATTCCGCGCAGCGTGCTGACTGTGTGTCTGGGCAAGTCCACGTATGCGCGCTGCGGGATCATCGTCAACGTGACGCCGTTCGAGCCGGAATGGGAAGGGCACGTCACGCTCGAATTCTCAAATACGACACCTTTGCCTGCGAAAATCTACGCGAACGAAGGCGTCGCCCAGGTGCTGTTTTTTGAAAGCGATGAGATTTGTGAAACGTCGTACGCGGATCGCGGCGGCAAATATCAAGGTCAGCACGGCGTCACGTTGCCCAAAACGTGACGTCCGCAGCGCACTGATCCACCAGCTAGACCGGGTGACCGCTGCAATTTACAGAATGCAGCGGTCGTTCTTTTTGGAGATTCGCCCATGAAGTTTCGTTTCCCCGTCGTCATCATCGACGAAGATTTCCGCTCCGAGAACATCTCGGGTTCCGGCATTCGGGCTTTGGCCGAAGCAATCGAGAAAGAAGGCGCGGAAGTGCTCGGGTTGACGAGCTATGGCGATCTGACCTCGTTCGCGCAGCAGTCGAGCCGCGCGTCGTGCTTCATTCTGTCGATCGACGACGACGAACTGCTGCCTTACGTCGAAAACGTGGTCGTGGACGGCGAGACGCCGGAGCTGGCCGCCGCGATCGTCGCGTTGCGCGCGTTCGTGACCGAAGTGCGCCGCCGCAACGCCGATATTCCGATCTTCCTGTATGGCGAAACGCGCACGTCGCGCCACTTGCCGAACGACATCCTGCGTGAGCTGCACGGCTTCATCCACATGTTCGAGGACACGCCGGAGTTCGTCGCGCGCCACATCATCCGCGAGACCAAGGTGTATCTGGACTCGCTCGCGCCGCCGTTCTTCAAGGAGCTGGTGCAGTACGCGGACGAAGGCTCGTATTCGTGGCATTGCCCGGGGCACTCGGGCGGCGTCGCGTTCCTGAAGAGCCCGCTTGGTCAGATGTTCCATCAGTTCTTCGGCGAGAACATGCTGCGCGCGGACGTGTGCAACGCTGTCGACGAACTCGGTCAGCTGCTCGACCACACGGGTCCGGTGGCGGCGTCGGAGCGCAATGCCGCGCGCATTTTCAGCGCCGATCACGTGTTCTTCGTGACCAACGGCACGTCGACGTCGAACAAGATCGTCTGGCACGGCACGGTAGCGCCAGGCGACATCGTGCTGGTGGACCGCAACTGCCACAAGTCGATCCTGCACGCGATCACGATGACCGGCGCGATCCCGGTGTTCCTCACGCCCACGCGCAATAACTTCGGCATCATCGGCCCGATTCCGCGCAGCGAGTTCGAACCGGAAAACATCAAGAAGAAGATCGCGGCGAATCCGTTCGCCCGTGAGGCGCTTGCGAAGAATCCGGATCTGAAGCCGCGCATTCTGACCATCACGCAGAGCACGTACGACGGCGTGATCTACAACGTCGAGATGATCAAGGAAATGCTCGGCGAATGGCTCGACACGCTGCACTTCGACGAAGCCTGGCTGCCGCACGCCGAATTCCACGAGTTCTATCAGGACATGCACGCGATCGGCGCGGGCCGTCCGCGGATCGGCGCGCTGGTGTTCGCCACGCACTCCACGCACAAGCTGCTGGCCGGCATTTCGCAGGCTTCGCAGATCGTCGTGCAGGATTCGAAGAACAGCCGCTTCGACAAACATCGCTTTAACGAAGCGTATCTGATGCATACGTCGACGAGCCCGCAGTACGCGATCATCGCGTCGTGCGACGTGGCCGCGGCCATGATGGAAGCGCCCGGCGGCACCGCGCTCGTCGAAGAGTCGATTGCCGAAGCGTTGGACTTCCGCCGCGCGATGAGCAAGGTCGACGCTGAATACGGCGACGACTGGTTCTTCAAGGTGTGGGGCCCGGACCAGTTCGCCGAAGAAGGCATCGGTTCGCGCGAAGACTGGATGCTGCGCCCGAACGACGCGTGGCACGGTTTCGGCCCGCTCGCCGAAGGCTTCAACATGCTCGACCCGATCAAGGCGACCATCGTCACGCCGGGTCTGGATATGGACGGCGGTTTCGGCGAGTCCGGCATTCCGGCCGCGATCGTCACGAAGTATCTGGCCGAGCACGGGATCATCGTCGAGAAGACCGGGCTGTATTCGTTCTTCATCATGTTCACGATCGGCATTACCAAGGGCCGCTGGAACTCGATGGTCACCGAACTCCAGCAGTTCAAGGACGACTACGACAACAACCAGCCGCTGTGGCGCGTGCTGCCCGAGTTCGTGTCGCATCATCCGATGTACGAGCGCGTCGGACTGCGCGATCTGTGCGAGCAGATCCACAGCGTCTATCGTGCGAACGACATTGCGCGGCTGACCACTGAGATGTATCTGTCGAGCATGGAACCGGCGATGAAGCCGTCGGACGCATTCGCGAAGCTCGCGCACCGCGAGATCGACCGGGTACCGATCGACGAACTCGAAGGCCGCGTCACGTCGATTCTGTTGACGCCGTATCCGCCGGGCATTCCGCTGCTGATTCCGGGCGAGCGCTTCAACAAGACGATCGTCAACTATCTGCGTTTCGCGCGCGAATTCAACGAGCGCTTCCCGGGTTTCCATACGGATATTCACGGGCTCGTCGGCGAAACCATCAACGGGCGCATCGAATACTTCGTCGATTGCGTGCGCGTCTGACGATGCGCGTGATGAAGTTACTGCCGGGCGCTGACGGCTGGCGGCGCGCGTCGCGTGCGCTGGCCGTGTGGTCGGCGCTCGGAGTGGCATTGGGCGCGGTGTTCGGCGTGATGCCGCTGGCGGCGCATGCCGAGGTGGCCGCGGCCGATCCGATCGACGCGGCGATGCGCACGTGTCTCGCGCGCAGCGACACGTCGTCGACGGCGGGGCAGGTGCAGTGCATGGACAACGCGCGGATCGGCTGGAAGGCTGCGGCCGACAGCGCGTGGCAGCAGCTTCTGACGAAGCTTCCAGCCGCTCAGCGCAAGCCGTGGGAAAAGAGCCAGGCGAGCTGGCAGACTTCGCGCGATGCCGAGGCGCAGTTGCTGAGCGCGGTGTTCGCGACGACTCACGGTTCGATGTACGTGCTGGCCCAGGCCGACATGCAATTGCAGCCGGTGCGCGACCGCGCGCTGGCGCTGCGCAGCGCGGTGGCGAAAGTCAGCGCCGGCGGCACGGCGCCGCGTCGGCCGCGCGCCTGTAGCGCGGACGCGCAATGCGAACACGCGACGTTCGATGTGAACCGTTACTACCACCGCTTGCAGCTGAAGATGCCGGCGCGCTCGCGTGCGGTGCTGGTGCGGGCGCAGAGGGACTGGAACGCGTATCTCAACGCGACCACGCCGCTCGTCGACGAACGCGGCCGCGTCGATATCATCGGCGCGCGAGTGGCCACGCTGAAGCGTTTATCGGAGACGGTCGGCAACGACTGAGCCGCCGACCGGCTGCGCACGACTCACGTGAGCGCGTAGGCCTCGCGCTGCGGCCGGGGCAATTCGATAGCCGGCTCGCCGAGCAGATCGCGCATCGCGTCTTCGATACCTAGCGACATGGTTTCGAGCGCGAGGTCGTTGTCGTCGGTGCCGAAGGGTTCTTCGATCTGCGACGCGATCGCTTCATGCGCCATGAACGTGTACGCGACGAACACCGCAAAAATCGGCGTGAAGATGCCGATGCTGTCGACGAGGCCGAACGGCAGCGACGCGCAGAAGAAATACACCGTGCGGTGAATCATCACCGAGTAGGCGAAGGGCAGCGGCGTCGACACGATGCGCTCGCAACCGCCGATCACATCCGACAGACCATTCAGATTCCGATCGAAGGCGAGCACCGCCATGGGATCGATCGCGCCTGTTTGCGCGTGACGCTGCACCCATTCGCCGAGGAACAGCAGCAGGGTGGCGGGCTTGTAGCGCGACGCTATGACGCGGTCGAACAGCGCTTCGGGCAGGCGCGCCGCGAGATCGGCACGTGGATCGCTCTTGCGGAGCTGATGCCGCAGCGCATGGGGAAGGGCGCCGAGAGCGGCGACGAATTCCCGGATGTCTTCTTTCGGCAATGGCCTGGTTTGCAGCGTGAGCGCCTGACGGGTGAGGGAGCGCGATTCGTTCAGCAACTGCCCCCACAGCTTGCGGGCTTCCCACCAGCGGTCGTAGCTGGCGTTGTTGCGAAAGCCGAGGAAGACCGCGAGCGCTATGCCTATCAACGAGAACGGGGCGGTGCTGTTGAGATTGAGCGTGACGGGCAACAGATGATCGTGGGCCGCGACGGCGACGACCGCGATGCAGAAAATCAGCGATAGCCGCGGGATCAGTTGCGGGAGGACTGAGCCTCGCCAGGCAAGCAGCATGCGGAACCAGTGGAGGTGAGGGCGGATGATCATTTGAAAGGTGCTGTCTGCATTCGACGAGGAGATTCGTATTATCGCCTTTTCGCTGGTCTGCCTGACGGTCGTCCTCTCCAAGGTGTTCGCCGATCTGCGGTGGCAGAACACGTTGTTCTCCCTTCAATAAAACAGCCCAACGCGCGACTTTTCGGACTGCTCCGATAGGCGGCTGATCCTGCGTTGCCGGACAGTGACGGCCAGCCGCGCGTTGCCTGAATAAGCCCCTTTCCTTTTTCCTTCGCGAGGCACCGTTCACGAAGAAGAACGAAAGGAGTACGTTCGGCATGTTGAACTTCGATACCCCGCGCACACTGACTGTCAGTGGTCCGGCGCTGCCTGTTCTGTCTGACGGTGGAAGCGTTTTGCAACTCGGTGCGATCGAGGGCGAAGAAACGCTCTCTTCGATTTATCGCTACGAACTCCTCCTGACCACTTCGCCGGATATGCCCGAAACGGAGGCGGCGTCAATCGATCTGACGGCGCTGATCGGCACCGAACTGACGGTGACCATCCAGCTCGACGGCATGGGAACCTTCGTGCCGGGTAGCGTCGGCCGTACAGGTACTGCGAATCTCGGCACAGGCACGCGCGAGATCAGCGGCATCGTGACGGAAGCCGGGTTCGTGGAGCAACTGAACCGGCAGTCGCGCTACCGTGTGCTGCTGCAACCCTGGATCGCGCTCGCGGACCTGCGCTCGGACTACCGCATCTACCAGCGCAAGACGGTCGTCGAGATTGTCGAACAGGTGCTCGGCAACTATCTGTACTCGTACGACCTGCGCCTGAGCGACGCTTATCCGGTGCTGGACTACCAGGTTCAGTATGGCGAAACGGACTACCGCTTCATCCAGCGTCTGATGGCCGAGCACGGCATTTACTGGTTCTTCGAGCACTCGGAGAGCTTTCACCGGATGGTGCTGGTCGATCACGTAGGCGCGCACAAGCCGGTCGACAGCGCCGCCTATCAGACGCTGTGGTACTACCCGCCTGGCCACAAGATCGATCGCGAGTATGTCGACCGGTTCGACATTACCGGACGCTTGCAGAGCGGCATCTGGACCACGAACGATTTCGACTTCCGCAAACCGGAAGCGCAGTTGCAGGCGCAGAACGAACTGCCGCAGTCCACTGCGCATAACCAGTTCGAGCGCTACGAATGGCCGGGTGATTATGTCGAGCGGGAACACGGTGAGCAGTTCGCGCGGGTGCGGATGGAGGAGTTGTACGCGCAGGGTGACCGCGCGTCGGGTGGCGGCAATCTGCGCGATGTGGTGTGCGGCACGACTTTCACGCTTGCAGGTCATCCGCAGGCGGCGGCCAATCGCGAGTATCTGGTGCTGGGCGCGAAACTCACCGCCGAAGAAACGGGCGAGACGACCGGCAGCGGAGCGCAATATCGCATCAGGGTCGAGTTTGCCGTGCAGTCGGCCGCCACCGTGTTCCGGCCGTCGCGCGAGCACTACCCGAAGCCGCGCACCACCGGTCCGCAGACGGCAATCGTCACGGGTGCGCCGGGGCACGAGATCTGGACCGACCAGCATGGGCGCGTGAAGCTCGCGTTTCACTGGGACCGCTCGGGCACGAAGGATCAGAACGCGTCATGCTGGGTGCGCGTGTCTTATCCGTGGGCGGGCAGCAACTTCGGTGGTATTCATATTCCGCGCGTGGGCACGGAAGTCATCGTGGACTTCGAGAACGGCGATCCGGACCGGCCTATCGTGATCGGCCGCGTCTACAACGCGATGACGATGCCGCCGTGGGATCTGCCGGCTCATGCGACGCAAAGCGGCATCCTGACGCGCTCATCGAAAGGCGGCGGCTATGGTCACGCGAACGCGATCCGCTTCGAGGATAAAAGAGGCGCCGAGCAGCTCTGGATCCAGGCCGAGCGCGACCTCGATACCCTCGCCGAACACGATGAAACGCACACGGTAGGCCACGACCGCACGAAGACCGTCGGCCACGACGAGTCGAATCACATCGGCCGCAACTGGACGTTGCATACAGGCGGCTACAAGTTCGAAACGATCGGCGCGGCGGCGGTGCGGAACGTCGGGCTCGGACAGATGCTCAACGTAGGGCTCGCGTACAACGTGAACGTCGGTGGCCTCTATCTGCGCAACGTCGCGCTGCAGATGGCGAGCACCGTGGGGCTGAGCCGCTCCGATCGCGTGGTGCAGGACTGGACGGCCGATGTCGGCCGCATCTATACGCTCACCGTGCGCGGCAAGGCAGTCGGCGATGCGGTTCAGGCGGACGCTGCTCATCCGGTCGAAGCGTCGCCGGAATTCGCGCCGCAGTTACCTGCGCCGGTGTCCGGAGTGGACTCGAACCAGTTGCGGCTGACCGACGCCGGCCATGCACGCCTATCGGGCGCGACGCAGGTGCAACTGGCAGGACCCGGCGGCAAGGTGACGATCGACGCCGCGGGCATCACGCTTGAAGGCGTCAGCATTCGGCTTAAGTCGCCGGTCATCAGCATGACGGGCGGTAGCGTGGGTGGGCTCGCACCCGTCACCGAGGCCGACTGTGCCGAATGTGCGAAGCGACACACGACCGCGCATCC
Organism: Paraburkholderia xenovorans; assembly: GCF_046030735.1. Lineage (GTDB taxonomy): Bacteria > Pseudomonadota > Gammaproteobacteria > Burkholderiales > Burkholderiaceae > Paraburkholderia > Paraburkholderia xenovorans_A. The sequence continues at coordinate 77,246 of NZ_JAQQBV010000023.1, read as the reverse complement.
CGTCGATGTGGCGACGGGCCAGAAAATCCTCGTGCACGAGGACCTCTCTCTGCCCGGGCGCATCCCGATCCGCTGGAGCCGCAGCTATCGCAGCGCGGACCAGCGCGCGGGCAGCATGGGGGTCGCGTGGAAGCTGCCTTATGCGACCGAAGTTCGGCGCGGTACGACGGGCCTGATCTATGTCGATGCGGATGGCCGTCAGTTGCAGTTTCCATCGCTGGAGGCGGGACAGGATCACTTTCACCCGATCGAAAAATATACGCTCGCGCGTGGCGCGGACTCCGTCGCGGGCGCGACGTATGTGCTGCGTTTCGGCAATGGTGTCGACGAACACTACGCGCCGCATCCGGTCGACGACATGCGCTGGCAACTTCAGCGAATCACGAATCGCGACGGCCAGGCGCTCACGCTGGGGTATACGTCGCAAGGCTGGCTTCAGAACGTACGCAACAACGCTCACGCGCTGCACTGCACGCTGGACGACGCGGGTCGTATCACGGCGGTGTTGCTGAGTGGCGCTCACGGCGGTCCGTCGATGTGTGTCGCGAGCTATACGTACAACGTGCACGGCGATCTCATCGAGGCAACCGACCGCGCGGGTCTCACCTGGCGCTATGCGTACCGGCAGCATTTGCTAACGGGCTACCGGACGCCCGCCGGTGCGGTTCACGTGTCGGAGTGGGACGGCGACACGTCGCAGGCGCGGGTAACGCGCACGTACGCGTACACCGACGACGCGGCCGCGCGCGAGGGCCGACCCGCGATCACGCGCGACACACGCTTTGCGTATCTGCCGGCGGCCGGCACGACGCGCGTGACCGATGGCCTCGGACGCATTACCGAATACCACTACAACGGCCTGTGGGCGGTGGACCGCATTCTGAATCCGGATGGCAGCATCCGCGAGACGCACTTCGACGAGACGGGCAGCGTGAGCGGCCACACCGACGAACTCGGTCGCACGACGCGCACGATCAACGACGCGCGCGGCAATCCCATTTCGATCATCGATGCGGCGGGCAACGTCACGGGGATCAGCTACAACGCGCTGAACCAGCCGGTGCAGATCACCGATGCGGCAGGCCAGATCTGGCAGCGCGTCTACGACGAGGCCGGACATCTTGTGAATGAAACGGACCCGCTCGGCAACCCGACCGCGTACGTCTATGAAAACGGGCTGCCCGTTACGCGCATCGATGCGCTCGGCAATCTCACGCGCATGGAGTGGGATAGCGCGGGGCAGGTCGTCGCGCGTACCGACTGCTCGGGCAATACGACGCGCTACACCTATGACGCGTTCGGCCACCTCACACAGACCACCGACGCGTTGGGTAACGCGAGTCACTCTGCGAGCAGCAGCGCGGGGCGCTTCTCCGGTTACCAGCCAGCGGGGATGGGTTGGTGGCGGGTGGATTATGACGAGGCGGGCCGTGCGGTCGCGCATGCCGATCCGCTGGGACGGATCACACGGACAGGATGGGATGCGTATGACCAGCAACTGCGGATTACCGATCCGGCGGGTGGCACGCAATCGCTCGAATACGATGCGATTGGCCGAGTGACCACGCTGACCAACGCGAACGGCGAGACGACCACCTTCACCTACGACAGCCGCGACCGACTCGTAGAACAGACGGGCTTCGACGGACGGCGGCAGTCGCTGCGCTACAACGCGGCGGGCGAGGTGATCGGGCGCACCGATCACGGCGACGACGGGCAGATCGTCACCGATATCACGTATGACGTGCTGGGTCGTCCCGTTGAACGCCGTGCGAGCGATGGTAGCCACGTGAGCTATCGCTATGACGAACGCGGGCTGCTGACGCAGGCGCGGGCTTCATTGCCTGCTCAGGCGCTAAGCCAGATCACGTTCGAGTATGACGCGGCCGGACGACGGACCGCGGAAATCCAGGCGCACCACGGGCGTGTCTGGCGGCTTGCGCATGAGCTGGATGCACTGGGTCATCGTAGCGGGACACATGTGCCGGGGGCGGGTGCGCTTACCTGGCAGCGCTACGGATCGGGGCATGTGCATGGCGTGTTATTGGACGGCCTGACGCTCGCGAGCTTCGAGCGTGATGCGCTGCATCGGGAGACGCTGCGCGTGCAGGGACCGGTGGCGCATCATTTCGGCTACAGCGCAGTCGGGCAACTCGCGCAACATCATTGGCAGAACCTGAACGTGCGCGGCGACGCGCTGGAGCCGCCGCGCCTGTGGCGAAACTGGACTCATGACCGTGCGGGCCAGATCACGACGTTGCGTGACGCGTGGCGCGGCGAGAAACACTATCGCTACGATCCGCTAGCACGACTGGCGGGTGTGAGCGGCGGCCGTTATTGGGACGAGTTGTTCACCTACGATCCAGCGGGCAATTTGCTGGCTGTCGGTCATACGGGCTGGCTAGGCCGCGCGCGAGGTGACCGGCTGCAATCGCTGGTCACGCCGGAAGTCGCTGCGCCACAGGCGCTGCTGTATGACCATGACGGTCACGGCAACCGGATTTCGCGCACATTGCCGTTGCCGCCCCAAGCCGAACCGACGGCTGGAGACAACTTCGTTCGGGTCATGGATACGCTCACGGGTGTGCAGAAGGCGCAGGCCGAAGCTCGACCCCATGTGACGCGTTACCGGTATGACGGCAGTCATCAGCTCATCGCGATCGGGCACGATGACGGCGCGCAGACTCGCTATGAGTATGACGCGTTGGGGCGGCGCATTGCGAAGCATCATGAGCCGGCGCGTGGGACGCCGCAGACCACGCTGTTCGTGTGGGACGGCGACTGGATGGCGCAGGAGGTGAGGGGGGGCGATAGCGCGCACGACGACAGGTCCGTTACCTATGTGGCGCATCCCGATCATGCGGGGCCGCTTGCGAGACTCGAAGGCGGTGCGGCGTGTCACTACGTGACGGATCACCTGGGCGCGCCGCAGGAACTGTACGACGACCGTTGCAAGGTGGTGTGGGCGGCGGATTTTAGTGCGTATGGCAAGACGCGGCATCGTTTCGCGCAGGAGGTGGAGAATCCGATACGGTTTCCGGGGCAGTACTACGATGTCGAATCAGGGCTGCATTACAACCGGTTCAGGTATTACGATCCGCAGGCGGGGAGGTATGTGAGCCAGGACCCGATTGGGTTGAGGGGTGGTTGGAATAATTACATCTATGCAGACAATCTGCCTACTTTGAGGACGGACCCGCGTGGGCTTGAAGCGATAGAGTGGGGCGCAGGACTAGGGACCATGATTGAGCCGGGAGGCGGCACTCTTGTTGGGGCTGGTATAGGTGCTATCGTCGATGGGCTCCTGCTTCTGGCTGTTGCAACGGGATTAAAGTCGGACGCGAAAACCGAGTGCCCTTCAAACAAGAAGACCTGCCCTCCATGCAGGACGGTGACGGGAAGGATTGTCGCGCGAGGAACAGTTGGGTATCGCGCGCTGGACGTCATTCCTGATGACGAGATGCAACACGGAGTCTATGGCTCGCATCACAATATATTTTTGGCAAATCAGAATCCAAACAATTGCTGGTGCTTTTGGGCAAAGCAAAAATATGTTCTTAAGCCCAATCAACTGACCATTGCTATGGTCCCCGTGGAAGAGTTCGCCAATTGAGAGAGGGCTATCTTATGAAATACACCAGCAATGGAGACGAGATTCAGATTGGCGATTCCGTCTCAGTCGAGGACGGCACAGAGGGAACCGTGGTTTGTGATTTCGATGCGAGGCTGTGCGTGTCCGGATATGAAGACTGGTTCGCACATAACGGAGCTACAGTGGACGGCATCCCTTCGCGAGGGATCCTCGTAAAGACCGGAAAATACGGACTAATTCACTATGAAGATGAGGATGACGCTATAAGGAAATTGCCTTGATAGTATGTAACGCAACGGTAAGCGAGCCACTGAGGGCAACTATCACATTCGTCGTCCCTTCAACATGACCACCCCAATCGCAACACTCGGCACCCCCACAACCCACGGCGGCATCGTCACCTCCGCTAGCGCAGGCGTTATCGTCGACGGTCGCGCTGCTGCGCGCGTCGGCGACGCCGTCAGTTGCCCGGTACATGGACCCGGTGTGATCACGAATGGTGGCCTGGGCACGATCGGTGGCCGGCCTGTCGCACGTCACGGTAGCGGCACGACATGCGGCGCGACACTGGTGGTAACCGGCGGTGGACCGACAGTCTGATCTGACGCGGACTGGGAAATTCTGACACCCCCCACCCCGCTTACGCGCAGCCAAAGCCGTCGCTGGCAAACCCCAACCTCACCAGCGACAGCCTCCAACCCAGCTTTACTCCCGCGCCGAAGAAGCGGCCCCATGACTCAACCAGTCGAGCACAGCACTAGCATCATCATCAGCGCCCTGCCGCGCCTTAGCGACAGTTTCAGCCACATCGGCACTCGGCACAGCCCGCCGAATCGCCACACCGACAGCCAGAATATCGATCATTACCAGATGCAAAATCCGCGAGATCATCGACAACTGCGACTCGCGAATTTCAATATGATCGGTTTCCAGCGCAACAGTAGCCCGCTTGGCCAAAGGCGTATTGCTCGAAGTAATCGCAATCACCTTGGCCCCCGCCTGCATCGCGACATCGAGAACGCGCAACAACTCCGGCGCGCGCCCTGACTTCGACACGGCAACGATCACATCGCCCTTGCCAAGCAGCGCAGCAGACGCCGCCTGCATGTAAAGATCGCCGTAAGCAATCGTAGGAATGCCAAAGCGGAAGAACTTGTAATGCGCATCCTGCGCGACGATATTCGAATTGCCGAGTCCATAGAACTCGATACGCCGCGCGCCGTTCAACAAATCGATCGCCCGCTCCACGTGCTCGAAATTCAAGTGCTCGCGCAACTGCAAAATCGCCGACACGGTGTTGTCCAGCACCTTCGCGCCAAAGTCCGTCGCGGTATCGCCCAGATGCACCTGGCTGTGACTCACCGGAATCGTGCCGGTCAAACCGGTCGCCAGCTTCAGCTTGAAATCGGACAAGCCCTGGCAGCCGAGCGAACGGCAGAAGCGGATCACCGTCGGCTGGCTCACATCGGCCTTGCGCGCGATGTCGACGATCGGGTCGTTGATGATCGAACGCGGATGGTTCAACGCCAGATCCGCAACGCGGCGCTCGGCCGGCGTCAGCGCATCGCGCATCTGGCGAATCCGCTCGAACACTGCCGACGAGCTGCCGCCCGCGCGATTCGACAACTGCTCCGCGAGAATCGCCGACACACCCAGAAACGCCGGATATTCAGCGGTAATCACGTAAGTCGGCACGCTCTGCAAATACGCCTCGAAGCGGCCCTTCGCCTCGAAGCGCTTGCGGAACGACGAGCGCGCGAAGAATTCGCCCAGCCGCGGCACCACGCCGCCGCCGATATAAATGCCGCCCAGCGCGCCGAGCGTCACCGCGATATTGCCTGCGAAGGTGCCGAGAATCCCACAGAACACGTCCACCGCTTCAACTGCCAGCGGTTCGCCGCCGTCGAGCGCGCGCGTGACGATCTCGATCGTGTCGACGTTCGCCGCCACCCGCTTCTTGTCGCGTCCAGCCAAGGCGCGATAGATCACTTCGATGCCGGGGCCCGCGGCCACCCGCTCGAACGACACGTGCGACCACTTCTTGCGCGCGTACTGCAACACGATGTCTTCGCGTTCGTCGGCCGGCGCGAAGGTGGCGTGGCCGCCTTCGCTGCCGAGCGCGATCCAGCGGTCGTCGGCGGGAATCAGGCCGGACACGCCCATGCCGGTGCCCGGACCGAGCAGCCCGATCACGCTATTCGGCCTGCGCGTGCCGCCGCCCACCTGCACGCGTTGCGTGTCGGTGAGGCCCGGCAGCGCCATCGCCAGTGCGGTGAAATCGTTCACCACCAGCAGCGTGTCGAAGCCGAGCGCGCGGCGCGTGGCTTCGATCGAAAAGCTCCAGTCGTGATTGGTCATGCTCACCTGGTCGCCGTCGACCGGATTCGCAATCGCGATCGCCGCGTGATTCACGCGGCCGATTTTGGTGTCCTTCAGGTACTTCTTGATGACGTCGGCCACGCCCGGATAGTCGGCGCACGGATAGACCTGCACCGAGCCGATTTCGCCCGGCGCGATTTCCAGCGCGAAGCGCGCATTGGTGCCGCCGATGTCGGCCAGCAGTCTCGGTCCATCGGCATGCTGGCCGGCGCCCGGAACAGCCTTAGTTTGCACACCAGTAGACATCGAGTCTCACTCCCTTGTCGTTTGCCAACTGCGAGATGGCATTTTTTTGTAGCGAAGCGGCGGCGGCATTCAGCACGTCCAGCTTGCGCGGTCCGGCGATCAGCAGATACAGATGCTTCACTTCTTTCAACACGGAGAGCGACCAGCTCACCCGCGCGTGCGGCGCGTTGCCCGGATGCACGGCGACGAAGCGTTCGCTCGTGGTGATCGCGTGGTCCCACTCGGGCGCGTCGGCAAAAATCGATGCGGTGTGGCCGTCTTCGCCCATGCCGAGAATCGCGACGTCCGGCACCGCGGCAAAGCGCGGGTCGGCGTTCAGCGCGGCAACGTGCGCGTTCAGATCCTGTGACGTGTCGACCAGCGGCCAGAATGCGAGGTCGCGCGCGGCGTTCTGCAACAGTGTCTCGTGTACGAATTGCGAGTTGCTCGCGCTGTCCGTTTCCGGCACCCAGCGGTCGTCGACCAGCGTCAGCGCGATGCGCGGCCAGTCGAAGGACTGAGTGGACAGATACTGCAGGAACGGACGCGGACTGCTGCCGCCGGACACTGCAAGCACTGCCGGGCGCGCGTCTGCCTGAGACGCGGCCACCTGAGCGGCGAGCGACGCATGTAACGCGTCGCCGACCGCTTTCGCCAACGCGTCGGATTGGGCGCGTTGATCGTCGAAAGTGTGAAGCTCGATCACTTCTCCTCCGTGCTGCTTTCTTGTTGGATCTGCGGAATACGCCTGACTACACTCACGAGGACGCCGGCAAGCGGGATGACTTGCAGACGCCCGCGCGATACCGGCGCCATTCCGTTCAGTTCGTCGGTGGGTCTTACAGGCGATGCGCCGCGTCCGCACTGGACCCGGCGCGTCGCCTCGATTGTTTCAGTTTTCTTCTTCGAGCCAGCAGGTGCCGTGCTGCGCCAGCATCGCGCTCGCCGCGGCCGGTCCCCAGGTGCCCGACGCATACGGCTTGGGCGGTCTGTTGGACGTGGACCATTCGTTCAGGATCGGCTCGACCCAGCGCCACGCGGCTTCCTGTTCGTCGCGCCGCACGAACAGTGCGAGCCGCCCATTGATCACGTCGAGCAGCAGGCGCTGATACGCCTCCATCTGCCCTTCGCGGAAGAACTGGTCGAACGCGAGATCGAGGTGGACGCTGGCGAGGTTCATACCTTCGCCGGGCTGCTTCGCGAGACAGTAGAGGCGAATGGTTTCGTTCGGCTGCAAGCGGATCACGAGGCGATTGGCGCCGGCGCGCAACGCCGACGCGCCGAGCGCCGAATGCGGCACCGCGCGGAAATTCACCACGATCTCGGCGACGCGATCCGCGAGACGTTTGCCGGTGCGCAGGAAAAACGGCACGCCGGCCCAACGCCAGTTCTCGATCTCGACCTTGACCGCCACGAAGGTTTCGGTCGTGCTGTCCGGTTTCACACCGGCCTCGGTTGCATACGCAGGCACCGCGTTGCCGCGGATCACGCCCGAATGATACTGGCCCCGCACTGCAACCTTCGTGATATCGCGCGGATCGATCGGCTTTAGCGCACGCAGCACGCGCAATTTTTCGTCGCGCACCGAGTCGGAGTCCATCGAATGCGGCGGTTCCATCGCGACGATCGAGAGCAGTTGCAGCAAATGGTTCTGCACCATGTCGCGCAGTGCGCCGGTGTTGTCGTAGAAGTCGCCGCGTGCTTCCACGCCGAGTTCTTCCGCGATCGTGATCTGGATGCTCTCGACCCACTCGCGGCGCCACAGCGGTTCGAACAACGCATTGCCGAAACGCAGCGCGAGCAGGTTCTGCACCGGCTCCTTGCCGAGGTAGTGGTCGATCCGGTAGATCTGTTCTTCAGCGAAGATTTCGCCGACTGCATCATTAATTGCGTTGGACGACTTCAGGTCGTAGCCGAGCGGCTTTTCCAGCACGATGCGGGAGTTTTCGTTCAGGCCGACTGAAGCGAGCGCGCGGCAGATCGGCACGAACAGCGAAGGACCGGTTGCCAGATAAAACACGCGGATGCCGGGCAGATCCTGGATCGCGTCGCGCAGCAGCACGAAGTCTTCGGCATTGCCGAGATCGATCTTCACGAACTCGATGCGCTCGAGAAAGCTCGCCCACGCAGCTTCATCCAGACCGTTCTTCGACACATGCGGCTTCACGTGCCCGTTCACCCATTCGAGGTAATCGGCGCGATCCTCGATATGCCGCGCGACTGCGAAGATCTTGCCGCTCTCGGCCAGCATGCCGCCCGCACGGTGCGCTTCAAACAGTGCCGGCAGGATCTTGCGCATCGACAGATCGCCGGTTCCGCCGAACAGAACGAAGGTGAAGCTTGAATCGGTTTGCATGAGTCTCCGTCGATATCCTGGGGTCGCCGTCGAGCCCGAAATGAGCGACCGTAGTCCGATAAAATATTTTTTGACACTGAATTGTAGTTTAACTACAATCCAAATCAAGAGGTAGCGCTAATTCGATGAAAAAAGCGTGCGCTGTGCGGTACGAGGCGCGTTTTCCTGAATCGGCCGGCGCTCCCTGCATGTTAACGGACATTACGTGCGGACACGTGCCAGCATGCCACCGGCAGCCCTTACGGAAGGTCGGAAAGCCCACCTGGCGTCAGGGTTAACGTGCAAGGCACCTCGAGTCTGCCGCGCGCGACGCGGGCAGGCAAAAATCAAAAGAGGAGACAGTCAGTTGCATCCCGAACCACTCATCTCTTGAGCTTCCAGCGGCCGAAAATCGGTCCGCCGGCCCATGCCTTCACGCATGCGCCCGACCGTGCTCGATCGCCCAGTGTTTTGCCTGTTTGAACCAACCACAGCACCCTGGCGACATCAGGGGCCATTTGTTTTTTGTTCAGGTGTCTGGAGGAGATAAGCAATGAAATTTCGCGCGATCATGGGCGCTTTGTGCGCCGCAGGTCTGATGTGTGGCGTCTCGGCCGTGCAGGCCGCCGAGTCGGTCGAAGTGTTGCACTGGTGGACTTCGGGCGGCGAATCGAAAGCCGTCGGCGTCCTCAAGGACGACATGACGAAACAGGGTTACACGTGGAAGGACTTCGCGGTTGCGGGCGGCGCAGGTGCGGCTGCCATGACGGCACTCAAGACGCAGGTGATCTCGGGCAACGCGCCGAGCGCCGCGCAAATCAAGGGTCCGCTGATCCAGGACTGGGCTTCGCAAGGCGTGCTGGTGCCGATCGATTCGGTCGCGGGCGACTGGAAGAAGAACCTGCCGCCGGAAATCGACAAGATCATCCGTGCGGACGGCCACTACGTGGCGGCGCCGTTCTCGGTGCACCGCGTGAACTGGCTGTACATCAACAAGGCAGCGCTCGACAAGGCCGGCGGCAAGGCGCCGACCACGTGGCCTGAGTTCTTCGCGGTGGCCGACAAGATGAAGGCCGCGGGCATTCAGCCGATCGCAATGGGCGGCCAGCCGTGGCAAGACCTGACGCTGTGGGAAGACGTCGTGCTGTCGCAAGGCGCGGGCTTCTACAAGAAAGCGCTGGTCGATCTCGACGAGAAGACGCTGACGTCGGATCAGATGGTCGGCGTGTTCGACACGGTCCGCAAGATCCAGGGTTACTTCGACACGGGCCGCACGGGCCGTGACTGGAACCTGGCAACGGCAATGGTCATCAACGGCAAGGCCGGCATGCAGTTCATGGGCGACTGGGCGAAGGGCGAATTCGCCAACGCCGGCAAGAAGTCGGGCACGGACTACATCTGCGCGGCTGTGCCGGGCACGGAAAAGGCGTACACGTTCAACGTCGACTCGTTCGTGTTCTTCCAGCAGAAGGGTGCGAAGACGGCAACGCCGGGTCAACTGGCGCTCGCGAAAACCATCATGACGCCGGACTTCCAGGAGCAGTTCAGCCTGAACAAGGGCTCGATCCCGGTGCGTCTGGGCGTGTCGATGGCGAAGTTCGACGACTGCGCGAAGAAGTCGTACGCGGATGAACAGGTCGCGATCAAGTCGGGCGGCTATGTGCCTTCGCTGGCACACGGCATGGCGCAACCGGATGCAGCAGCCGGTGCGATCTCGGACGTGGTCACGAAGTTCATGAACTCGCAGCAGGATTCGAAGAGCGCGGTTGCAGCGCTCGCGAAGGCAGCGAAGACCAAGTAACAGCGTCAAGCGAAGCGGCGCGCCCGGCAGTCCGGTTCACGGGCGCCGGGCGCGTCCTTCAGATGGATTGATGGTGTCGGTAGCAGGCGGCTTCGGGTGTTACGGAGTCAAATCTAGCCCGTTGCGGTCTTTGCGTTTAACACACGTCAAACATCCCGGCGGTACAGTTTCAGCAGGAGTCGAGTAGTGACTGCTTCTATCAGCGGGAACGGGAAATCCACGGCCACCGTGACCCGCCGCGCGTCGCCGATGGCGGCCCTTGCCGATCGCTGGATTCCGAAGCTGGTGCTCGCACCCAGCGTCGTGATCAGCCTCGTCTTCGTGTACGGCTTCATTGCCATTACCGGTTATCTGTCGCTGTCCAATTCGCGACTGATGCCACGTTATGAATTTGTCGGTCTCGACCGTTATCGCGAACTGTTCGATAACGACGTGTTCTGGACGTCGGCGGCCAACCTCGGCTGGTTCGGCATCCCGTTCATCGGTATCTGTATCGGCCTCGGCCTGTTTCTCGCAATCCTGCTCGATCAGCAGATCCGCAACGAAGGCGCGTTGCGCGCCGTGTTCCTGTATCCGATGGCGCTGTCGTTCATCGTCACGGGTACCGCGTGGCAATGGATCATGACGCCGAGCGTCGGGCTCGAGAAAGTGTTCCACGACTGGGGCTGGACGAGCTTCTCGTTCAGTTGGCTCGGCGACCCGGACAAGGCGATTTTCTGCGTCGTGATCGCGGCCGTGTGGCAATCCACCGGCTTCGTGATGGCGCTGTTTCTCGCGGGTTTGCGCGGTGTCGACGGCGAAATCTTCAAGGCCGCGCAGATGGACGGCGCGAACCTGCCCACCATCTACCGCAAGATCGTGATTCCGAGCATGCGCCCGGTGTTCTTCTCCGTGCTGCTGATTCTCTGCCACATCACGATCAAGACCTTCGACCTGGTGGTCGCGTTGACTGCTGGCGGTCCGGGTACGTCCTCGTCGCTGCCGGCTATTTTCATGTACACGTTTTCGTTCAATCGCGGGCAGCTGGGCGTCGGCGCGGCATCGTCGATGATGATGCTCGCCACCGTCGTCGCCGTGCTCGTGCCGCTGATGTATCTGGAATCGAGGAGCACGCGCAATGCAGCCTAAGATGACGATCAGCCGTGCCGTCATTTATGCGGCCTTGATTCTGTTCGCCCTGTACTTCCTGTTTCCGCTGTACGTGATGCTGTCCACGTCGTTCAAGGACATCGATCAACTGCGCACCGGCAACCTGCTCACGCCACCCACGCGCTGGACCATCGATCCGTGGATCAAGGCATGGAGCGGCGCGTGTACGGGTGTGCGTTGCGACGGCATGCAACCGTTCTTCATGAACTCGGTGCGGATGGTGATTCCGGCCGTGCTGATCTCGTCGATCATCGGCGCGTTCAACGGTTATGTGCTCACGCACTGGCGTTTCCGCGGCGCCGATCCGATCTTCACGATGATCCTGGTCGGCTGCTTCATCCCGTTCCAGGCGATCCTGCTGCCGATGGCGCGTTTCGAAGGCGCACTCGGCCTGTCGAACACGACCACCGGCCTCGTGGTGGTGCACGTGATCTACGGTATCGCGTTCACGACGATGTTCTTCCGCAACTTTTACGTGAGCATTCCGGCTGAACTCGTGAAGGCCGCGCGGATCGACGGCGCCGGCTTCTTCACGATCTTCACGAAGATCCTGATGCCTGTTTCGCTGCCGATTTTCATGGTGTGCCTGATCTGGCAATTCACGCAGATCTGGAACGACTTCCTGTTCGGGATCGTGTTCTCCGGCGTCGATTCGATGCCGATCACGGTGGCGCTGAACAACCTCGTGAACACCTCGACCGGCGTGAAGGAATACAACGTGGACATGGCCGGCGCGATCATCGCCGCGCTGCCCACGCTGCTCGTCTACATCGTCGCCGGCCGCTATTTCGTGCGCGGCCTGACGGCGGGCGCAGTGAAGGGCTAACGCGGGTTAAAGCGGGGCTCATCCCGGTTAAATCATCCGAGCGCGGCGGCTTCTGTTTGTTTCGAAGCCGTCGTCATCCGACAAGACGTTTTCAGCAGTACCAGAGACAAGAGGATTCACAGCATGGCAAGCCTTTCCATCCGTGACGTGTACAAGACTTACCCGAACGGGGTGCCGGTTCTGAAGGGTGTCAACATCGACATCGAAGACGGCCAGTTCCTGATTCTGGTCGGCGGCTCGGGCTGCGGTAAGTCGACGCTGCTCAACATGATCGCCGGCCTCGAAACGGTCACCAAGGGCGAGATCCAGATCGACGGCAAGACGGTGAACAACCTGTCGCCGAAAGACCGCGACATCGCGATGGTGTTCCAGTCTTACGCGCTGTATCCGTCGATGACGGTGCGCGAGAACATTTCGTTCGGCCTGAACATCCGCAAGGTGCCGAAGGCCGAGCAGACGCAGATCGTCGACCGTGTGTCGAACACGCTGCAGATCACGCATTTGCTGGACCGCAAGCCGGGTCAACTGTCGGGCGGCCAGCGTCAGCGCGTTGCCATGGGCCGTGCTTTGGCGCGCGATCCGGTGATGTTCCTGTTCGACGAGCCGCTGTCGAACCTGGACGCGAAGCTGCGTATCGAAATGCGTTCGGAAATCAAGCTGCTGCATCAACGCCTCGGCACGACGATCGTCTACGTGACGCACGATCAGATCGAAGCGATGACGCTCGGCGACCGCATCGCGGTGATGAAAGACGGCGTCGTGCAGCAGTTCGGCGCGCCGCAGGACATTTACGATTCGCCGTCGAATCTGTTCGTGGCCGGTTTCATCGGCGCGCCGCCGATGAACTTCATCCAGGGCAAGCTGGTCGAGCAGGGCTCGGGCGTGGGCATCGAACTCGACACGGGTGTCGCGCGTTCGGTGCTGAACCTGCCGTTCGACTCGGCAAAGGTGAAGTCGCACGTGGGCCGCGAAGTGATCCTCGGCTTGCGCCCGGAACGCATTACGGACGCGCGCGGCGCGCACGGCGACAACGCGAACCTGCAGCCGATCGAAGTGAAGGTCGACGTGATCGAGCCGACCGGTCCGGACACGCTGGTGTTCGCGCAGGTGAACGGCAAGCGGATCGTGAGCCGCGTGCACCCGGCGTCGAATCCGCAGCCGTTGACGAATACCACGCTGCTGTTCGATGCGTCGAAGGCGGTGTTGTTCGACCCGTCGAACGAAGAACGGATTGCCTGACGTGCCTCCCGGCTGACCGGCTCAGGCCCGAACGTTCGGGGTTGAGCGCGTCAGGCGGTTGGTATGAAACGCACCGCTTTTCATGATCGCGAGCAGGTTCTGCGGTTCCGCGAGAATCGCGAGGCCATCGAGCGGATTGCCTTTCACCACGATCAGATCGGCGTGTGCGCCCTGTGCGATCACGCCGAGGCGGCCGCTCTGATTCATCATTTCAGCGTTCACCCATGTGGCGCTGCGCAGAATCTCGGCGGGTTTCATCACAGTCTCGCGCAGTGTGAGTTCTTCGTGCTGGAGGACTTGCATTTCGCCGAGCAGATCGGAGCCGAGTCCGATCTTCACGCCGCTCTCATAGGCCATTTTCATCGCCGAGACGCCCATGTTTTGGACGCGACCGGTTTTTGCCAACATCGCTTCCGACCAGCCGATGCGCTTGCCTTCCCGCGCGATCGCAGCGTAGGTCGCGAGCGTCGGCACGAGATAGGTGCCGTGCGCGGCCATCAGGCGCGCGGTCGCGGCGTCGATCAGGTTGCCGTGTTCGATCGAGCGCACACCGCAACGCACCGCGCGCTGAATCGCGTCGGGTGAATAGGCGTGGGCCATCACGTAGGTTCTGGCGGCCGTCGCTTCGTCGACGATCGCCTTCATTTCTTCTTCCGAATACTGGGTGCCGTCGATCGGGTCGTTCGGCGTCGAGATGCCGCCGCCGGCCATGACCTTGATATGCGTCGCGCCATTGCGGATTTCTTCCCGCACCGCGCGGCGTACTTCGGCCACGCCGTCCGCGACATGGCCGAGCATGCCGACCGCGCCGCAGCACGCGCAGGTCTGGCCGCTGAAGAATGCCGGACGCGTATCGCCGTGGCCGCCGGTCTGGGTGATCGCGCGGCCCGCGATGAAGAGGCGCGGACCGGTGAAATGGCCTTCTTCGATCGCCGCGACGAGACCGGCGTCGGCGCCGCCCGCGTCCCGTACCGTCGTGAAGCCGCGTGCCAGCATCTGCTCGAGAATGTCTTTCGACTTCGCGGTGATTAGCGATTGCGGCATCAACGACAACTTGAAGAAATCCGCCACGCTCGACGAGACGTGCACATGCGCGTCGATCAAACCGGGAAGAACGACGCGCCCGTCCAGGTCGTAGACCTGTGCATCGCCGACTTCGATGGGCTCGAACGAGACTGCGTCGACGATCCCGTTTTCAATGACGATGGTCGCGCCGGGTTTGAGCGTGGCGCTCTCGCTGTCGAACAGATTGGCGTTGTGCAGAACGATCCGTGTCATGAGGTGCTCCTTGGGTTGGGGATGGGATCATTCTGGTGTCCGACTTAATTAACAACAATAACAACGGATTGCCTATTTTGTTGCCTTGATGGCAACATGGTCGCCCGTTATCGATCGAATGGAGCGACGGCAATGAGCGGTCTGACGATGGCGCGCCTGCGCTACCTGTTCGAAGTGGTGCGCCTCGGCGGCGTGCGGCTGGCAGCGGATTTTCTTGACGTGGCCCCGTCCGCGGTGAGCCGGCAGGTGGCGATGCTCGAAAAAATCGCGCGCACGCCGTTGCTTGAAACGAACCGGCGCGGCGCAAAGCCGACCGAGGTTGGTTTGCTGCTGATCGCCTACTACCGGGAGCAGGTGGCGCGCGAAGAGGCGCTCGTCTCGCAACTCGACGGTATGAACGCGCTGGAGTCCGGCCACGTCGCGCTCGGCGCCGTGCAAGGTTTCGCAGACGATCTGATGCGCCATGCTTTGAGCGAATTCAACGCACGTCACCCGAACATGACGATTGCGCTGAAGCTTGGTGGAATCAACGACATTCTCGGCTGGCTCGAAGACGACGAAGTGCACCTCGGTCTGACCTACGGACCGGGACTCGATCTGCACGACGCCCGTTTGAAGGAACTCGCTTCAGTCGCGCAGCCTTTGTGCGCGGTGGTCGGGCGCGATCATCCGCTGGCGCGGCACGAGTCAGTGTCGATCGACGATCTGATCGCTTACCCGTTCGCCCTTGCGAGACCCGGTTACGGGACGCGCAAGATCGTCGAGCAGATCGAAGCGGCTCGAGAATGCCGATTTACGGTGAGCGTGGAAACGGACCATTTGCTCGGTCTGACCGCTTTTGTCCGCGCGGGGATGGGATTGACGCTGTTGCCGGCGTTCGCGATCCATGACGACATCGAGCGCGGCGCTTTGATCGCGCTGCCGGTCAGGCATGCGCTGATGCAGGACGTGAAGGCCCAGCTCGTGAGCCGACGGGGCCGGGAGCTGCCGGTTGGCGCGCTGGCGCTGCAGCGGCTGCTGAGCGGCAACATGCTGGCATTTCGCGTGTAGCGTATAGCGGGCGGCGGTGTCGGCCGCCGGGGGGGGCGCCCCGGTGGCGCGCCGCCATCACGTGCATTCAGGCGTCCGGAATACGCAGATCCGGATTGTTGCGCACCAGTTCCGTCACCCACTCGGTGAACGCGCGCAGCCGCGAACTGAGATTGCGCCGATGCGCGTACAGAATCGACATCGGCGTGCTGGGGCTCGTGTAGTTCGTGAGAATCTCCTTGAGCGCGCCTTGCTCGATCAGATCGGCAACCATGTACCGCGACGGCTGGATGATGCCGTGGCCGAGCGCGCCGGCGCCGATATACACACTGCCGTCGTTGACGGCCAGCACGCTCTTCAACGTCACCCTCGCGACTTCGCCGTCCACCTGATATTCGAACGGGAAGGTCTTGCCGGTGCGCGCCGACACGTAATTGACCGCGCGATGCTCGCTGAGCTCCTCGAGCGTGGTGGGCGTGCCGTGCTTCTCCAGATACGCGGGCGATGCGCACGTGACGATACGCGCCTGGCCGATGCGCCGCGCGACGAGGCTCGATTCCTCCGGCGTGCCCATCCGGATCACGCAGTCCACGCCGTCCTGGATCAGATCGATGTTGCGGTCCGCGAGGCCGAGCCGCACATCGATGTCCGGGTACTGCCGGTAGAAATCGTCGAGCGCGGGCAGCAGCAGGGCGCGCGCGAGCGTGCCGGAGGTATCGACGCGAATCGTGCCCGACGGGCTCTCGCGCTTGTTCGACAGCGACGACTCGGCGTCGGAAACCTCCGCGAGAATGCGCACGCAGCGCTCGTAAAACAGCGCGCCGTCTTCGGTGACGCTCACCTGGCGCGTCGAGCGGTTCAGGAGGCGCACGCCGACATGTTCCTCGAGCGCCTGAATCGTGCGGCTGACTTTGGCGCGCGGTAGATCGAGCGATTCGGATACTTTGGAGAAACTGTTCGCTTCGACCACCCGCGTGAAGATCTCCATCGCTTCGAAACGGTCCATGTTTTGCCTTATCTGAAATGGGCGGAATGTTTTGTCGACGTGAAGTTTAAAGGTTGGGCAAATTGTTGTCTCAAGTGACAACGCTGGTGACATGGCGAAGCGTCAATCGCGCTCGGGCGCGCCGAGCGGGAACAGCGGCCGGTAGGGTCTTGCTTCGTCGACCGCGCGGGCGAACGACGGGCGCGCCAGCAGGCGTTTGCGGTATGCGATCACGTTGGCGAACGACGGGCGCGCCAGCAGGCGTTTGCGGTATGCGATCACGTTGGCGAACGACGGGTCGATCCGATGCGTCCAGTCGGCGTAGAACAGGAACGGCGCGGCACCGCAGTCGGCGAGACTGAAGCGATCGCCCGCGGCCCACTCGCGCCTGGCCATCACGTTGTCGAGCCAGCCGTACGCGGTGTCGAGCATCGCGCGGGCTTCGGCGACCGCCCGCGGGTCGCGCTCCGCCTCGGCGCGCATGCTGTCGTAGACGATCTTCTGCTGCGGTGTCGACAGGTAGTTGTCGAAGAAGCGATCCATGCTGCGCACTTCCAGCGCGGCGCGCGGGTCGGCCGGCAGCAGCGCCACCGGCCCCGGATGGTGCAACCCCAGGTACTCGATGATGATGCTGGCCTCCATCACGGTCCGCTCGCCGTCCACCAGCACGGGAAAGCGCCGGATCGGCCAGAGCGCGGCGAATTCCGCCATCACTTGCGGGTCTTCGTGCGACAGCAGCCGCCATTCGAACGGCGTGGCGTTCTCGTACAGCGCGGTCAGGACCTTCTGGCAGTAGGACGAGAAGGGATGGGCGTAGAGCTTCAGGGTCATCGTAGTCACCTCGGGCGGTTGCGAAGGGCGTTGAGCGGCAGCGGCGTGGGCAGCCGGGCCGTTTATCTGACGACGAACGACGGTCACGCAAATCGACCGCCATCCGGCCGGGTTTAGATTCGCGATCCGGCACAACCCCCGTGCAATCCCCGCGCAATCCCGCGACGACCTATGCAAATTCAATCAGTTACGACAAAACGTCACAAAACTGCGAAGTAAGATGGTGTAACATTTGAAAAAATTGTAATCAAGGCCAAGCTTGCCGAAAACGTTTGGGCACGCGAACACATAACTACATCACCAGCCACACGGGGGCATCGAATGTCGACGATCAACACCACGTCTTCTGTCAACGCCGCGACGAACAAAGCAAAGGACCAGGTTTCGCAAGCCGCGCAGTCGATCATCAGCGGGTCGACCGGCAATTCGTCGCTGGACGTGTCGTCGCTGGTGTCCGCGCTGGTGAACGCGAAGACGGCCGGCCAAAGCACGGCGTTGACGGCCAAACAGACCCGCGACAACACCACGCTGTCCGCATTCGGCGCGCTGACATCGGCGCTGAACGCGTTGCAGGCGGCCGTCAAAAGTCTCGCGGACGGCACCACGTTGTCGACCTTCGCGGCCACCGCGAGCGGCAAGGGTCTCGACGCGAAAGCAGGCGCGGGCGCTGTTGCCGGCAGCTATTCGGTCGAGGTCAAGCAGATTGCGTCGGCGCAAAGCCTGTCGTCGGCGGCGTTCGGCAGCGATGCGAAACTCGGCACGGGCAAGCTGACGATCTCGGTGGGCGGCAAGTCGATGGACGTGTCGGTCGAAGAGGGCAACAACACGCTGTCCGGCATCGCCAACGCGATCAACAAGGCCGCCAACAATCCCGGCGTCACGGCCACGATCGTGACCGGCACCGGCGGCGCGCACCTCGTGCTGCGCTCGACTGTCAGCGGCGCGGCCAATACGATCAACGTGGCCGTGAGCGGCGTGCAGAACGACGCAGGCCTGTCGCGTCTCGGCGTGAATTCGACGCCGGGCACGAACGGCGCGGAGTCCACGATCGTTTCGTCAGACCCGAACAACGCATGGAAGCAGAGCGATCCCGCGCAGGACGCCGAATTCACCATCGGCGGGATCACGGCGACGAGTCCGAGCAACGCGGTGACGACGGCGATTTCCGGAATCACGCTGAATCTGTCGAGCGCCGCGGTGGGCACGACGCAAACGCTGACCATCGCGCCGGACACGACCGCGCAGAACACCGCGATCACGAACTTCGCGAATCTCTACAACACCGTCGTCACGACGATCAACTCGCTGTCCGCATACGACAAGACCTCGAAGACCGCGGGCGTGCTGCTCGGCGATTCCACGCTGAACACGATCAAGAACGATCTCGCGACGATCATCGGCAGTGTGGTGGGCTCGGGGAGTTCGGCGGTAGGACTGGGCTCGATCGGCATTTCGCTGAAGGGCGATCCGGCCGACGGCACACTGGTCGTCGACAACAAGGCGCTGAGCGCGGCGCTGGCCAGCAATCCGGCGCGGGTCGCCGCGGTGTTCAACTCGACCAACGGGATCGGCGCGAAGCTGACTACGAGCATCACGCAATTCACGCGGGTCGGCGGGATCATCGACACGCGCAACTCGGCGTTGAACGCCGACCTGAAGAGCATTGCCGCCCAGCAGACGAGGCTTGCCACGTACACGTCGCAGTTGACCAACCAGTATCAGGCCCAGTTCACCGCGCTCAACAAGCTGATGGCGACGATGAACAACAACTCGCAATATCTGACAGCGCTGTTCGGCGGCACGAACAGCGCGGGTGCGTTGGCGACCAACAAGTAACGAGGGTGTTGCTTTGAAACCGCGTGCTGCCCGCAGCAGGGCTGCGCGTGGTGTGCCGGATGGCTAATGCGGCAGGCGCACGTTGAAGCGGAACGTCGCGAGTCGCGCGAGCAGGATGAATGCGGTGGCCGCCAGCACGCTGTACACCGTATCGAAGTTCACATAGTCCAGCAGCACGTACAGCCAGCAGCCGACGAACGCGCATGTCGCATAGGGCCGCGAGTCGCGCAGGATCAGCGGCACCTCGTTGCACAGCACGTCGCGAATCACGCCGCCGAACACGCCCGTGGCGACGCCCATCAGCACCGACGTGAACCACGGCATCTGCGCGTCGTGCGCGATCGAGGTGCCGGAAATGCTGAACAGACCCAAACCCACCGCATCGGCGACGAGCAGCGCCCGTTCGGAGATCAGGCGCGAGGTCATCTTGAGCAGCATCGGTGCGAACAACGCCATCGCGAAGATCGCGATCACGTAGTCCTGATGTTCGACCCAGTAGAACGGCCGCCGCTCCAGCAGCACGTCGCGCAAAGTGCCGCCGCCGAAGGCCGTCGCGATCGCCACGAGGAACGTCCCCACCGCGTCGAGCCGCCGGGTGCGGGCTTCGATGAAACCGGATAGCGCGTACGCGAAAATAGCCAGCGCCTCCATGACGCTGAGCGCCAGCGTGAGCCGTGGATGCATCACCGGCGATCCGTCACGGCCTGGCGTGCGCGGGTAGCGCGCCCGGTTGCAACAGTACGACCACCGCGCCCGCGCCGCCGTCGTGCGGACGCGCCTGGCAGAACGCGATGACCTCGGACTTCTGCACGAGCCACGCGCGCACTTTGCCCTTCAGCACCGGCTCCTTGCCGATCGACCCGAGCCCCTTGCCGTGAATCACGCGCAGACAACGCAAACCGCGCTTCACCGATTCGCGGATGAAATCGGCCAACGCTTCGCGCGCTTCGTCGCGCCGCATGCCGTGCAGATCGATTTGCGCCTGCACGATCCAGTCGCCGCGCCGCAGTTTGCGCACGACGTCCTGACTGACGCCCGGCCGGCAATAGGACAAGGTCTCGTCGGTATCGAGCAGTACTTCGGGATCGAATTCGTCGGAGATGGCTTCGTGCAGCACGGCTTCTTCGTCGAGCCGGGTTTGCACGGGTAACGGCGGCGGGGGATTGCGCGGCAAGCTCGCGCGCGGCGGGACCGCTAATGGCGCGACTGCGCCGATCTCGCGGCGGAACAGATCGGCGTCCGCCGACGCTTCGCGCGCGGCCGCCGCGGTTGCCACGCGTTCGCGCTCGCGCCGCTGTGCATCGCCCTTCAGCGCGTCGCGAAGCGCGCCGAGTCCGGCCAGACCGGCGGCCGGTTCGAGCTTCCCTTTGACGGCGGGCGCCGCCGGCTCGGGAGCCTTCGCGATCGCGCGCGGGCGTTTCGGTTCGCTGGGGTGGGGCTGATTCTTCGGCATATCGGTAATACACGCTGAAAAGTAGATCGGTCGCGCGACGCCAACACCATGCGCCAGAACGCAAAAAAGGCCGCCGGCTTGGCAGCCGCGGCCTTTTCGGAAACAGACGGCCGGGCCAAGCCCAGCCGCCATTTTACCGTTGCGTCAGCGTGCGCCGAGCGGGGCTCTTGTGCACAGTGGCGCCGCGTTGGAAATTAACGCTCGGCTTCGGCGCTCATCACGTGCTCGCCGATTTCCTCGACGCTTTCCAGATAACGCTGCGCGTCGAGTGCGGCCATACAGCCGGTGCCGGCGCTGGTGATCGCCTGACGGTACACGTGGTCCTGCACGTCGCCCGCGGCGAACACGCCTTCCACGCTGGTGGCGGTCGCAAAGCCGTTCAGGCCGCCCTTGGTGATGATGTAGCCGTTCTTCATCTCCAGTTGGCCTTCGAAAATATCCGTGTTCGGCTTGTGGCCGATCGCGACGAAGATGCCTTGCAGCGCGATATCCGACGTGGCGCCCGTTTGCGTGTTCTTGATGCGCAGGCCGGTGACGCCGGACTGGTCGCCGGTGACTTCGTCGAGCGTGCTGTTCCACTTGATTTCGACGACGCCTTCCTTTTCTTTCGCCAGCAGACGGTCGATCAGGATCGGCTCGGCGCGGAACTTGTCGCGACGATGGATCACCGTCACCTTCTTCGCGATACCCGACAGATAGAGCGCTTCCTCGACCGCGGTATTGCCGCCGCCGATCACGGCCACGTGTTGTTGCTTGTAGAAGAAGCCGTCGCAGGTGGCGCAAGCCGACACGCCCTTGCCCATGAACGCTTCTTCCGACGGCAGCCCGAGGTATTGCGCGGACGCGCCGGTCGAGATGATCAGCGAATCGCACGTGTATTCGCCCGAATCGCCGATCAGACGGATCGGTTTTTCGTCGAGTTTGGCCGTGTGGATGTGGTCGAAAATGATCTCGGTGTTGAAGCGCTCGGCGTGCTCCAGGAAGCGCGTCATCAGTTCCGGGCCTTGCACGCCGTTCGGGTCGGCAGGCCAGTTTTCGACGTCGGTAGTGGTCATCAGCTGGCCGCCCTGGGCGAGACCCGTGATCATCACCGGCGCGAGGTTGGCGCGCGCCGCGTAGACGGCGGCCGTGTAGCCGGCGGGACCGGAACCGAGAATCAGAACTTTGGCGTGTTTCGTGGAAGTAGCGGGCATGATCGAATCCTTTTACGGCGCCCGGCTCGCCCATGCGAGGCCGCGCGACTTGAGCTGAAACTGTAGATGGGTATCAGTCCGGCATTATAAAGGGCGGGGCGCGGGCCTGCTCCATGAAGCTTTCCGATGGCCGCGATAGCGCCGCCGCGGGCGCTCGAGCGTGTGGATGTGGCCAATCGGCCAAGTTACCGTCATTTACAGCCTCCCGCGTGGCACTGCGTTTACAATAGGCCGGATCGAAGTTCCCGGCATACCGGATCGGGCCCGAAGCCGCGCGGGGCGAGGCTTCGGCCACGACGCCACGCGGGAATGGGTTACCCACGCAACAGGATCAATGGCAAAAGCTCCCTATTCCGCGAGCGCGCAGGCATTGCCGCACCGCATGTCGCGCCTCTTCACCGAAATCCGCTGGATCCTGCAGGTGGCGCTCGGCGTGTTCCTGCTCATGGCGCTCGTCAGCTACAGCCGCCGCGATCCGAGCTGGACGCATGCCGCTCAGGTCGACCACATCGCCAACTGGGCGGGCCGCGTCGGCGCGTGGACATCGGACATTCTGCTGCTGCTGTTCGGCTTCTCCGCATATTGGTGGATCGTGCTGCTCGGCCGCCATATCTCCGCGAACTACAAACGCATCACCCGTCACGAGGAACCGGCCGAAGACGCGCCGCGCGATACCACCTGGCTCGCGGACGCGTTCGCGTTCATGCTGGTGCTGCTCGCCTGCGACGGCATCGAGGCGTTGCGCATGTGGTCGTTGAAAGTGCAATTGCCGCGCGCGCCGGGCGGCGTGATCGGCGAGGCGGTCGCGCGCGGCATGTCGCATGCGCTCGGCTTCACCGGCGGCACGCTGGCGTTGCTGATCGTGCTCGCGATCGGTTTGTCGCTGTATTTCCGTTTTTCGTGGTTGTCGGTGTCGGAGAAGGTCGGCGAATCGATCATTTCGGCGGTCACTTTCGCGAAGCTGCGCCGTGAGGCGGGCCGTGACCGCAAGTTGGGCGAAGCCGCCGCGGTCAAGCGCGAAGGCAAGGTCGAGAAGGGCCGCGTGCGGATCGAGGAGCACGAGCCGGTGATGATCGTGCCGCCGGTCGTGACGCCGGCGAAATCGGAGCGCGTCGAGAAGGAGCGCCAGGTGCCGCTCTTCACCGATCTGCCGGGCGATTCCACGTTGCCGCCGATCTCGCTGCTCGACGCGGCGCCGGTCGCGCAGGAAACCATTTCCGCCGATACGCTCGAATTCACGTCGCGTCTGATCGAGAAGAAGTTGAAGGACTTCGGCGTCGAAGTGAGCGTGGTGGCCGCGTATCCGGGCCCGGTCGTCACGCGTTACGAGATCGAGCCGGCCACCGGCGTGAAGGGCAGTCAGATCGTCGGTCTTGCGAAGGATCTGGCGCGTTCGCTGTCGCTCGTGTCGATTCGCGTGGTCGAAACGATTCCGGGCAAGAATTTCATGGCGCTGGAGTTGCCGAACCAGCGGCGTCAGACGGTGAGCCTGTCGGAGATTCTCGGCTCGGCCGTCTATGCGGATGCCGCGTCGCCGCTCACGATGGGGCTCGGCAAAGACATCGGCGGCAAGCCGGTGTGCGCCGACCTCGCGAAAATGCCGCACTTGCTGGTGGCGGGTACGACGGGCTCGGGCAAGTCCGTCGGGATCAACGCGATGATCCTGTCGCTGCTCTACAAGGCCAGCGCCGAGCAGGTCCGCATGATCCTGATCGATCCGAAGATGCTCGAAATGAGCGTCTACGAAGGGATTCCGCATCTGCTGTGTCCGGTCGTGACCGACATGCGCCAGGCCGGCCATGCGCTGAACTGGGCGGTCGCCGAAATGGAGCGCCGCTACAAGCTGATGAGCAAGCTCGGCGTGCGTAACCTTGCCGGCTACAACAACAAGATCGACGAAGCCGCGAAGCGCGAAGAGAAGCTGCCGAATCCGTTCAGCCTCACGCCGGACGAGCCGGAACCGCTGACTCGCCTGCCGAACATCGTGGTCGTGATCGACGAACTGGCCGACCTGATGATGGTGGTCGGCAAGAAGGTCGAAGAACTGATCGCGCGGATCGCGCAGAAAGCGCGCGCGGCCGGCATCCATCTGATTCTCGCGACGCAGCGTCCGTCGGTGGATGTGATTACCGGCCTGATCAAGGCCAACGTGCCGACGCGGATGGCGTTCCAGGTGTCGTCGAAGATCGACTCGCGCACGATTCTCGACCAGCAGGGCGCGGAATCGCTGCTCGGCATGGGCGACATGCTGTACCTGCCGCCGGGCAGCGGGATGCCGGTGCGCGTGCACGGCGCGTTCGTGTCGGATGAGGAAGTGCACCGCGTTGTCGACAAACTCAAGGAACAGGGCGAGCCGAACTATATCGAGGGCATTCTCGAAGGCGGCGTGACGGGCGAGGGCGACGAAGGCTCCGCAGGCGCGGGAACCGGTTCGGGCGACGGCGAGTCGGACCCTCTGTACGACCAGGCGGTCGACGTCGTGTTGAAGAACCGCCGTGCGTCGATTTCGCTGGTGCAGCGGCATTTGCGCATCGGCTATAACCGCGCGGCGCGTCTGCTCGAGCAGATGGAAAACTCGGGCGTGGTATCGGCGATGTCGTCGAACGGCAATCGCGAGATTCTTGCGCCGGCGCGCGAGGCGGAGTGACGCTCGGCGGCGGGGTTCGCGGTGTGGAATGTGCCGCCGAGGTTCGCTCAGCCGCCTCGCGCGGTTTTCCGTGTGATTCAGCCCATAAGCCACGATAAGCCACAATAAGCCACGTTTAAGGCTCGGCGCTTAAGCTGCCGGTTATCGGGCGCGGGGCGCCGGGTTTGAGGCTCTTGCGGGGTTTCGCGGCGCGGGCTTGCCGGACGCGGTCTACGCAGTAATCGCAACGATCGCCACGACCGCACAACACATTCAATCAAGGGAGAAAACTACATGCAGCTATTCGCGCAGCAGAACGCTCAATCCAACCGCTTCGGCCAACTTGCTCGCAAGCTCACGCGCGGTGCGGTCGGCGTGGCGCTTGGCGCGTCGGTGCTGGTGGCATCGCAGGCATTCGCGAGCGGCACCGAGCAACTGAAGGCGTTTGTCGCGCAAGTGCATTCGGCGCGCGGCACCTTCGTGCAGCAGGAAGTGCGCGCGCCGAGCAAGGCGCAGGCCGCGAGCGGCGCGCTGTCCACCACCGGCGCCGGCAAGACCGGCACGTCGAGCGGCACGTTCACGTTCGCGCGTCCCGGCAAGTTCATCTGGCAATACGAGAAGCCTTACGCGCAGCTTCTGCAAGCCGACGGCGACAAGCTCTATGTGTACGACAAGGACCTGAATCAGGTCACGGTGCGCAGCCTCGGCGGCGCGCTCGGCGCGAGTCCTGCCGCGATCCTGTTCGGCAGCAACGATCTGGACAAGAACTTCACGCTTCACGACGCGGGCGTCAAGGCCGGCATCGACTGGCTCGAACTGACGCCGAAGGCGAAAGACACGCAGTTTCAGCGCGTCGGTATCGGCTTCAAGGACGGCAATCTCGAAGCGATGGAATTGCACGACGTGTTCGGCAACGTGACGCTGCTGACGTTCTCGAACATCCAGAAGAATCCGCCGCTGCCGGCCGATGCGTTCAAGTTCACGGTGCCGAAGGGCGCGGATGTGATCAACGGCTAAGCTTGGTCAAGGTGGTTGGCCGCGAGATCGGCAGGGGAGGCCACGCAGGTTTCCCCGTCGTATGAGTTGAAAAGGCCCGCAACGAAAATGCGGGCCTTTTTTCAAGCTGTCGAGACTTTCGCGATTTACGCGTAAGCCGTCTTTCTCGCCGACACGAACACCAGATAACACACTGCGCCGATCACCAGCGCCGGCAGCGTCGCGCCGAGATTCGGCAGCCATTGATTGATCGCCTGATACGCGACGATGCCGATCGCCCACGCGACAAACGCGCTCAGATGCCAGCCGCCCGAGAAGCCATAACGGCCGCGCACGTCGGCGAGCGCAGCGGCTTCGATCCGACGTTTGCGCACGATGAAGTGATCGACCAGCACCACGCCGAACAGCGGCGCGAACACCGAGCCGATCAACAGCAGGAAGTTCTGATACTTCGCCATCGGCACGAGCAGCGCGATCAACGTGCATAGCGCGCCGAATGCCGCCGACAGCATCGGCACGCTGCCGCGCGTCCAGAACGTACCGGTCGATACCGCGGCCGAGTGGATGTCGGCGAACGCGTTGTCGACTTCATCGATCAGGATCAGCAGCAGCGCAAGACCGCCGCCCGCTTGCGCCAGCGCGCCGGTCAGAAGCGCGTCGCCGCCGCCTGCGGCGAGGCCGTAGATCGCGCCCAGCGCATAGAACCAGAGGTTCGCGATCCCATAGCCGAGCAAGGTGCCGCGAAAAGTTTCGCCGGGACGCCTTCCGAAGCGCGTGTAATCCGCGATCAGCGGCAACCACGACAGCGGCATGGCGACCACCAGGTCGATCGCGCCGCCGAACGACATCTCGCCCGTGCCGGGCCGACGCATCAGTTCGGCCAGATTGTGCGCGGCGAGCAGATTCCACGTGAGCCACGCGGCGCCCGCAAGCAGCAGCCAGATGCCCCATGTGCGCAGGAAACGCCGCACGAAAGAGAGCGGGCCGCTGATCGCCAGCAACGTGGCGAGCAGACCGAAGACGACGGTCCAGATCAGCGGCATCGAGAGGCCGAACGATTGTTTGGCGAGCGCGTCGGCGGAATCGCGCATCACGATCACCTCGAACGAGCCCCAGCCGACCAGTTGCACCGCGTTCAGCACGGCGGGCACCGACGCGCCGCGCACGCCGAGCGTCGGCCGCAGCGACGACATCGCCGCGAGTCCCGTATCCGTGCCGACCACGCCGGCGAGCGCCAGCAGAACCACGCCGATCACGCTGCCGATCGCGATCGCCAGCAACGCGTGCGGCAACGACAGCCCCGGCACCAGCAGCGCGCCCGCCTGCGCGACCAGCAGGCCGATGCCGAGCGAGAACCAGAGCGCGAACGCGTCGCCGGTGCGGAACGCGCGGCGCGCGTCGGGTACCGGTACGAGCGGTGCGTAGGTGGAACCGGCGTCGCCGGCGAGTGGGTCTTGTGCCATCGAGTCTTGTCTCAGCGAAAGTTGCTTGCGATGTTAGGTGATTTTTTCGGACCCGAGCGCGGTTCGAGCGCGCGTTAGCCGATCGGCCAGGGGGTGTTCGGACGTCGTGGCTGTCATAATGCAGGACGTTGCCCGTGCGTTCGCGTGCGGGCGTGGCTCACCGGCAGCACGCCGCTTTCACACGGACCGCGTCCGGAAAAGCCGAGATTATCCCCAAAACGTCATGTTCGAAGAAACCCGTGCCAATGTTCCGCTCGCCGAACGCCTGCGGCCCCGCAATATCGACGAAGTGATCGGCCAGAAGCATCTGCTCGGCGCCAACAAGCCGCTCAGGGTCGCGTTCGAATCCGGCGAAGCCCATTCGATGATCCTCTGGGGGCCGCCCGGCGTCGGCAAGACCACGCTCGCACGGCTCATGGCCGATGCGTTTCATGCCGAGTTCATCGCGTTGTCGGCGGTGCTGTCGGGCGTGAAGGACATTCGCGAGGCCGTCGAAACCGCGCAGATTCATCGCGCGAATGGGCATCAGACGCTGGTGTTCGTCGACGAAGTGCATCGCTTCAACAAGAGCCAGCAGGACGCATTCTTGCCGCACGTCGAGTCGGGGCTGTTCGTGTTCGTCGGCGCGACGACCGAGAATCCGTCGTTCGAGGTGAATAGCGCGTTGCTGTCGCGAGCCGCTGTCTACGTGCTGAAAAGCCTGACCGACGAAGAACAGAACGAACTGCTCGAGCGCGCGCAGCAGGAACTCGGCGGCCTCACGTTCACCGACGAAGCCCGCGACGCGCTGATCGGTTCCGCCGACGGCGACGGCCGCAAGCTGTTGAACAACCTCGAAATCGTCGCGCGCGCGGCGTCGCAGCAGAAGACGACGGAAATCGACGGCGCGTTGCTCGGCAGCGCATTGGCAGAAAACCTGCGCCGCTTCGACAAAGGCGGCGACGCGTTCTACGACCAGATCAGCGCGCTGCATAAATCGGTGCGCGGCAGCAGCCCGGACGGCGCGCTGTACTGGTTCTGCCGGATGCTCGACGGCGGCGCGGACCCGCGCTACCTCGCGCGGCGCATCGTGCGCATGGCGTGGGAAGACATCGGCCTCGCCGACCCGCGCGCGGCCCGCATTGCGCTGGACGCCGCCGAAACCTACGAGCGCCTCGGCACACCCGAGGGCGAACTGGCGTTGGCGCAGGCGATCATCTATCTGGCGGTCGCGCCAAAGTCGAATGCCGGGTACAACGCGTACAACGAAGCGCGCCGCTTCGTCAGTAAAGACCAGTCGCGCGGGGTGCCGGTGCATCTGCGTAACGCGCCGACCAAGCTGATGAAGGAGCTCGGCTACGGTCACGAGTACCGTTACGCGCACGACGAACCCGATGCCTACGCCGCGGGCGAGACCTATCTGCCCGACAACATGCGCGATCCGCATTGGTACGAGCCGACGCCGCGCGGTCTCGAAGGCAAGATCGGCGACAAGCTCGCGCGTCTGGCCGAACTCGACGCGCAGTGGCGTAGCGAGAACAAGCCTAAAAAGGGCTGAAACTTTTGCGGCGGCGCGTGGCCGTCGGGTGGTTATTCCGCGCGCACCGACCATCAAACGCACCGGCCGCGCGTGCCGGTGCGCTAAAATCGCACCTTCACACAACGAACACCCGCCCCAATTCCATGCTCGACATCCAACTGCTGCGCAAAGACCTCGACGGCGTCGCCCAGCGCCTCGCCGACCGCGGCTATACCCTCGACGCGGCGGCTTTCACCGCGCTCGAAGCGGAACGCCGCGACACCCAGACTCGTACCGAAGAGATGCAGGCGCGCCGCAACAGCCTGTCGAAGCAGATCGGCGGGATGAAGGGGCGCGGCGAGGACACGTCGGCGCTGATGGCCGAAGTGGGCGGTATCGGCGACGAGATGAAGGCGTCGGCGGCGAAGCTCGACGAGATCCAGAGGCGTCTGTCCGACCTGCTGCTCGGCGTGCCCAATCTGCCGCACGAAAGCGTGCCGGCAGGCAAGGACGAAACCGGGAACGTGGAAGTGCGCCGCTGGGGCACGCCGCGTCAGTTCGAATTCGAGGTGAAGGATCACGTCGACGTCGGCACGCCGCTCGGGCTCGATTTCGAAACCGGCGCGAAGCTGTCGGGCGCGCGCTTCACGATGCTGCGCGGCCAGATTGCGCGTCTGCACCGAGCGCTTGCGCAGTTCATGATCGACACGCATACGCAGCATCACGGTTATACCGAGGTGTACACGCCGTACATCGTGAATCCGGAGATTCTGTACGGCACCGGCCAGTTGCCCAAATTCGCCGACGACATGTTCCGCGTCGAGAAGGGCGGCGAAGAAAACACGGTCACGCAGTATCTGATTTCGACGTCCGAGATTTCGCTGACGAACACGGTGCGCGACAGCATCGTCGAAGGCGACACGCTGCCGATCAAGCTGACCGCGCATTCGCCGTGCTTCCGCTCGGAAGCGGGTTCTTATGGCCGCGATACGCGTGGTCTGATCCGCCAGCATCAGTTCGACAAGGTCGAGATGGTGCAGATCGTTGCGCCTGAGGCTTCGTACGACGCGCTGGAAGAGATGGTCGGTCATGCCGAGGCGATCCTGCAAAAGCTGGAACTGCCGTATCGCGTGATCACGCTGTGTACGGGTGATATGGGTTTCTCTGCCGCGAAGACTTATGACCTCGAGGTTTGGGTGCCGGCGCAGAACACGTATCGCGAGATTTCCAGTTGCTCGAATACCGAATCGTTCCAGGCTCGGCGCATGCAGGCGCGTTTCCGTAACGCGCAGGGCAAGCCGGAACTGGTGCATACGCTGAATGGTTCGGGGTTGGCGGTTGGCCGTACGCTCGTGGCTGTGCTTGAGAATTTCCAGAATGCCGATGGCTCGGTGACGGTGCCGGCGGCGTTGCGTCCTTATCTTGGCGGGTTGGAAAAGCTGGAAGTGAGCGCGGCCTGATTATTAGTCAGTTGCGGTCGATCTCGACGAGCCTTCGTCAAATTTTTTTGGCGAAGGGCTTGGAATTCGGATTCAGCTGTTCTATAATCTTTCTCTCCCAAGCAACGACCCGCTTGGATCTGACGAAACAGCGTAGGAAAGATTTTAAGCGCTGCGAGTTGGAAGACCCGGAAAGGTGGCAGAGTGGTCGAATGCGCTGGACTCGAAATCCAGTGTACCTTTAGGGGTACCGTGAGTTCGAATCTCACCCTTTCCGCCAAATTTAAAACCCCCGCAGAACGGAAGTTCTGCGGGGGTTTTGCTTTGTGGGATTCATTCTGATGCGAGCGCGCATCGCAGACTGCGTTCGCCGAATCGTCGTTGTGATTACTCTCTCATACGGTAAAAAAATTAAACGAACCGGATAATTCGACAATTTTTTGTTGTATTCTTCAGTAGAGAGCTGAGGAGAGGGCTGTGATCCATTCGTTGGAAATAGAGAACTTCATGTCTGTGCGTGACCATCAAGTTATCGACTTGAAGGTCGGCTCAGCCGTTTCTGACTGTCCCGAACGATATGCGGAGACTTGGGCAGGGTCTGGGCAACGAGTTCCGAAAGTCGTCGCCTTCTTCGGAGCGAACGCGGCCGGTAAATCCACGGTGCTTCGTACGCTGCAATATCTGTCGTGGTTTGTGAAAGACAGTTTTCAATACGGCGCGGGAAACTCTCTTCCCTTTGAACCGTTTTGGGACAAATCGTCGGAGGGCGCACCGGTGCGCCTGGCATTGGAATTCGCCGGACCGGAAACTTTCCACTCAGGATCTCAACCGGGGATTAGTTTCGTAAGCGAAGCACGTTGCCGATACATCTACGAGCTAAGCCTGCAACTCGTTGAAGGTCGCCGGACCGTGTTGAGCGAGAGCTTGCATTTTTGGCCCAGTCGAGCCAAACGTCGCGTTCGTCTCTTCGAACGTGACGCGACGGGAGATGTAGCCGCGGCCCAAGAGTTTGAGCTAGCAAGTCATCGTGCTGTACTCAAGAAAATTCTGCGTGATAACGCCAGTGTTATCGCAACATTGGCGCAACTGGACCACCCGCCCTCACTCGCACTCAGGCAAGCTGCCGGGAAGTTTTCGTCGAACATCTTTATGGAAAAGTTGCCGATCAATGAGATCGCAATGCTCCAGTACTATCAGGCAAACCCGACTATGTTGGCATCAGTCAACATCGATCTGGCGAGCATTGATTTAGGTGTCCGATCGATGTCTATTGTTCAAGGTAGCAATGGCCCGGCCGCGACATTCCAGCATGAAGGCCTGTCGCGCGACGTCCCGTTACTACTCGAAAGCCATGGCACGCGTCAATTCCTGCAAATCTATCCCTATTTGGCCCACGTTCTGCAATTCGGTGGAGTAGCGGTCATAGACGAACTCGATCTCGCAATTCATCCCCGTGTTCTGCCCGAAATTCTGCGCTGGTTTTATTCACCGGAGCGCAACCCCAAAAGCGCGCAGTTGTGGATGACTTGCCAAAATGCGTCTCTGCTGGAAACTTTGACAAAAGAAGAGATTTACTTCTGTGAGAAGGACTCAACTGGCGGCACATCAATCTATGCCTTGAAGGATATTCAGGGGGTGCGACGGGTCGACAACTTCTATCGCAAGTACATGGGGGGCACGTATGGTGCAGTGCCGACTATTGGATGAGTGGGTCAAGACGCAACAGAATCCCGCAAAGAAAACGCATTTTTATCGGCTGCGAGGGTGAAAGCGAGCGAAGTTACACCGCGCTTCTTCAGCAATTGCTCGGGAGCCACGCCGAGTTCCATCTTGTCGCTGAGGTATTGAACGGCGGCGATCCACTGGCGCTTCTCGAATCCGCGGAAAAAGCCTTACGTCGAGACCGGGCGCTCGCGCGGGATCCATTTTTTCAGCGCTTTGTAATCCTTGATTCGGACCTCCGAGGACGATCTGCTCATCGAGATGAATTGTGCTTACGCATCGCCAGAAACTTGGGCATCCATCTGATCTGGCAAGATCCGTGTCATGAGGCGGTATTACTCCGACATCTGCTCGACTGCGAGCGAAGGCGCCCGCCTACAAGCAGGGAAAGCGAGGAGCAACTCCGGGCAGTGTGGCCAACCTACGTCAAAAATTTTGGAAGAGATAGACTCAGCGAGCGAATTGACGTCGCAGCGCTTCTGAGAGTGCACCGGGAGGAGCCGGAACTCGCCATCCTGCTCCGGCTGATCAAGCTTGTTGAATGAGCGCTCGACGATTGCCAGAGGTCGTTCGACTATCGGAAAAATGGCGGCGTGAGCCGCCATCGTCAGCCCCAATGTTGAGTTTTGGGGGCCGGTGGTCGACTCAGCGAGCCGACCGGATTGCTTTTAGTTCGCCACTGCCTTAGCCATCCATTCCCCCGCCAGCATTCCGCGATACAAATCCACATCGATCTGTGCACGCTGCTCCGACTGACCAGCAATTCCTTCCAGCGCCTCGACCAGCAGCGCATTGTCCTCAGCCGACCAGCCGCCAACCCGAATCGACTGCGCGATCGCTGCCAGCCGTCCAAACTGCTGCACGTAAAAATCCCCAGCGCTAGCCGCTGCATCAAGCAGGCCTTTGATGAATTCATCACGCGAACGGGGTTTGGAAAAAGAAGAGGGGATATTCGAAAACATAGAAGCGCTCCTGATGGATGGACCCAAAGCGCCCGCATCCGCTGTCATTCGGGTGAGCGGGCACAAGACAAGGTGACAGACCGGCATCCATCAACCGGCAGACCCCGAGAGGTCTCCTTGCCAAGGCCCGCCCATAGACGTGCGAAGGCAACGCACATGAAAATGCCGCTTGCGCGGCCATGTGCGGATGGATGTCTCGGGCTGTCATTCCCGGCCGCCTTTGTCCAGGCAGCAACCAAAAGTATAAATCACCAAATCGCTCGCCCGGCCAACCACACAAGCAAAGCGGTAACTTTTCCCAGCCCTCCCGAAACCGCCACATTTGCATCCATTCCCCGCCCCGCTGCGTAAATCCCCTCAAGGACGCGCAACCCTGCCACGAGCCACCCCCAACTAACCACCCGCGCGCCCTGGACCAGGAGACGCGCCCATGCCCCACCTCGCACCGACACCCCCACTACCGCGCGGCTCGCGGGTCGCGGTTATCGGCGCCGGTATCTCGGGCTTAGCCAGCGCGTATCTATTGGCGCGCAACCACAAGGTCACGCTGTTCGAATCGGCCGCCTATGCGGGCGGCCACACCAACACCGTCGACGTCACGCTGGAAGGCCACACCCACCCGGTCGACACCGGCTTCCTCGTCTTCAACGACCGCACCTACCCGAATCTGATCGCGCTGTTCGCCGAACTGGGCGTCGAATCGCATCCGAGCGAAATGACCTTCTCGGTCTCGCTCGACGAAGGCCGCCTCGAATGGGCCGGCACCAGTCTGAACACCGTATTCGCGCAGCGCCGCAACCTGTTCTCTCCGACCTTCATCGGCATGCTGCGCGACATCGTGCGCTTCAACGGCAGCGCGCAACGCAATCTCGAGATCGCGACGCAAACCCGCGCGTCGATGGGCGAACTGCTGACGGCCGGCGGCTACGGCGGCGCGTTCCAGCGTCACTATCTGCTGCCGATGGCCGCCGCGATCTGGTCGAGCGCCACCGCCGACATCCTCGCGTTCCCGGCGACGACCTTCCTGCGCTTCTGCCTGAACCACGCGCTGCTTCAGGTGAACCGTCGCCCGCAGTGGAGAACCGTCGTCGGTGGCGGTCGCGAATATGTGAGGCGCATCACAAGCACGCTCGACGATGTCCGCATCGGCACCGCCGTGCGCGGCGTGCGCCGTGACGGGCAGGGCGTCGACGTGATGACGGACACGGGCACGGAGCGCTTCGACGCGCTCGTCCTCGCCACCCACGCGCCGACCACACTGCGACTGCTCGACGACGCCGACCCGGACGAGCGCAGCGTGTTGGGCGCCGTGCGCTATCAGCCGAACGTCGCGGTGCTGCATACGGATACGAATCTGCTGCCGCGTCGCGAACGGGTGTGGTCGGCGTGGAATTATCTCGGCAGCCGCGCCCATGACGGTACGCATCCGGTTTGCGTGAGCTACCTCGTGAACCAGTTGCAGCCGCTGCCGTTCAAAACGCCGCTCGTCGTCACGCTCAATCCGGTGACGCAGCCCGCGCAAGGCACCGAACTGCGCCGCTTCGTCTACGACCATCCGCTGTTCGACCTCGCGGCTATCGACGCGCAATACCGTTTGCCGTCGCTGCAAGGCAAGCGTCGCACGTGGTTCGCGGGCGCATGGACGGGCTACGGTTTTCACGAGGACGGCCTGAAATCCGCGCTGCGCGTCGCCGCGGATTTCGACTCGTCGCCGGCATGGGCCGCGCTATGAAACCCGCGCGCGCGCCATCCATCGCTCAAGACGATCCGCCTGCGTGGCTGCTGACCGGCAACGTGATGCACGAGCGTCTTCGCCCGAAGCATCACCGTTTCACGTATCCGGTGTTCTACGTGCGTTGCGATCTGGACCGGCTCGACTCGTTGCAGAGCGGCTGGTTCGGCATCGACCGTTGGCGGCCGCTTAGCCTGCATCGACGCGACCACGGTCCACGTGACGGCAGCGATCTTGCCGCATGGATGCGCGTGCAACTATCGGCCGCGGGTATAAAAGAAGCGGACGGCAAGATCTGGCTGCAAGCTTTTCCGCGCGTATTCGGCTACGCATTCAATCCGGTCAGCTTCTGGTATTGCCACGATCGCGCCGGCCAATTGCGCGCGCTGCTCGCCGAAGTACGCAACACTTTCGGCGCTCGCCACAGCTACCTGTTGAGCGCGCCGAACAACGCACCGATCACCCGGGGCACCGCGTTGACCTGCAGAAAAGTGCTGCACGTATCGCCGTTTTGTCGCGTGGAAGGCAGTTATACGTTCCGCGTCAACGAAGCATCAACGAGTACTTCGGTCTCGATCGATTACAACGATGCCGACGGTCTGCTGATCCGCACCGCGCTAGGCGGTCGACTGAAACCGTTGACGCACGCGACCGCATTCGCTGCGCTGATCCGTCAACCGCTGCTGACGGTCGGCGTGGTCGCCAGAATTCACTGGCAGGCCGTGCGCCTCGCCATCAAAAAGACGCCGTTCTACGGCAAAAGCCCCGCGCCCGGCCGCACCGCCCACGCAACCACCGACCACGCCGCAGCCGGCCAACCGTCCGCCGCTGCGAGCCACATTTCGTCCGATTGAGGAGATTCATCCATGGCGCTTTCGAGAACCCTGAGCGGGCAGCGAACCGCCCCTGCGTCGGGCCGACTCTTTCTATCCTTGCTCGAACGGATCCAGGTCGGGCATCTGGTGCTGATCACGCCCGACGGTCAGCAGCGCGTATTCGGCGACCCGCACGCGGCGCCGGGCGCGCGTCTGGAATTGCGTGACTGGCGTGCGTGCGGTG
This sequence comes from Paraburkholderia xenovorans, assembly GCF_046030735.1. Classification (GTDB taxonomy): domain Bacteria; phylum Pseudomonadota; class Gammaproteobacteria; order Burkholderiales; family Burkholderiaceae; genus Paraburkholderia; species Paraburkholderia xenovorans_A. The sequence goes on along the minus strand of NZ_JAQQBV010000023.1, from coordinate 41,598 downwards.
CGATTCTGCGCAAAGGCGATATCGGTTTCGCCGACGCGTGGCGCGCCTTCTGGGTCGACACGCCGGATCTGGCCGCGCTGCTGCGCGTTGCGATCCGCAACGAACGGGCGCTGCAACGCACGGTCTACGGCGGTTGGCTCGCGCAGCTCTGGTACGGCTTGCGTCACAAGCTGAGGCCGAACACACGCACAGGCAGCCAGCGCAATATTCACGCGCACTACGACATCGGCAACGCGTTCTACGCGCAGTGGCTCGATCGCAGCTTCACGTATTCGAGCGCGGTGTTCGACGGCAATTTCCATCAAACGCTCGAAGACGCGCAGCACGCGAAGTATCAACGGATCATCGATACGCTCGGTTTGCGCGAGGGCATGCGCATTCTGGAAATCGGCTGCGGGTGGGGCGGTTTCGCGATATATGCGGCGCGTCAGGGCATCCATGTGCACGGCGTGACGATCTCGCCGGCGCAGCTCGAATTCGCGGTGACGCGTGTGCACGAAGCACGGCTAACTGATCGCGTCCAGCTCGAACTGCGCGACTACCGCACGTTGACGGGCCAGTACGACGGCATCGTTTCGATCGAAATGTTCGAAGCCGTCGGCGAAAAATTCTGGCCGACGTACTTCACTATTCTGCGTGAGCGTTTGCAACCCGGCGCGCGCGCGTTGGTGCAAACCATCACGATCGACGAACCGCACTTCGCCGCGTATCGCGCCACGAGTGACTTCATCCGCGAGTTCATTTTCCCCGGCGGCATGTTGCCGAGCCCGCAGCGTTTCATCGAATCGGCACGACGCGGCAAGCTCGCGGCGCACACGTCGCTGAGCTTCGGCCGCGATTATGCGGAGACGTTGCGCCGCTGGCGCAGCGCGTTCGAAGCGCAACTCGAGACGATCCGCACGCAAGGTTTCGACGATGTATTCGTGCGTACATGGCGCCTCTACCTGGCCTATTGCGAAGCCGGCTTCGACGAAGGGCGCACCGACGTGATGCAGTTCGTGCTCGCCAAGGCCGAATGACATGCGCGCGTTCGCGGCCATCGCGTTGATGCTCTGGGCGAGTACAGCTTGCGCGGACTGGCGCGGCGATGTCGGGTCCGCGAAACTCGTCGGCGAAGGCGATTTCAGCGTGCTCGGCTTCAGGCTGTATCGCGCGCAGATGTGGAGCGAGCGCGTGCCGCTGGATTACGACGAACGCTTTGCGCTGCACATCGTCTACACGCGCGGCATCAAGCGCGAGCGGCTCGCGGATACGGGTATCGGCGAGATGAAGCGGCAGGCAAGCGCGCCGATTCCGAAAGACACGCTCGAACGCTGGCGTACGGACATGCTGCAGGCGTTCACGGATGTCAGCCCCGGCGATGAGTTGAGCGCCGTCTATTTGCCCGGCAAGGGCGTGCGCTTCTATGCGGGCGAACGGATGACCGGCGAGTTCGACGACCCGGAATTCGCGCGGGCGTTCTTCGGCATCTGGCTCGATCCGTCGACGCGCGCGCCGACGTTGCGCAAGCAGTTGCTAGGCGTCGCGCAATAGAAAACGTTTGAACGCCTACTCGCTGCCACTCAGATGGCTTTGCTTCTGGGCGTCGTCATGCGCAGTGGAGGAGGGCGCCGTACCCGTCTTCACACGCGGCCGGCGCATCTGATACACGTTGCTTTGCGATCCAGATCCAGACTCAGAGTCGAATTGAGAAGACGCATGCTGCGCCTCTTTCCTCACCTGCGCATCGATAAACGCGCTGGTATCGTCGAGCACCGGCGCAAAGCCCCGCAACGGCCCGGCAATCGCGCCGACCAGCAGCGCGTGCCCGATGCGCGGATAGTGCTTCACTTCGACACCGGTATCTCCGGCAGCGCGTAGCTTCGCTGCCAGCCGGTCGGTATTGCCGGGATCGACCGTCGTGTCGCGCTGGCCGGCCGCGAGAAACATCGGCGGCTCGTCGCCTTCGACGAAATTGATCGGCTGACTGGCGGCGCGCAACGCGAGAGGGAAGATCTCTTCGAGCGTTGCATCCTGCAGAGGCAGAAAATCATAAGGACCGGCGAGGCCGATTACGCCGCTGATATCGCGCTTGCTCATCTGTTGCGCGGCGAGATAACGGCCGTCGGTGGCGAGCAGCATCACGATATGCGCGCCGGCAGAATGCCCCATCAGAAAGATTCGCGACGGATCGCCGCCGAACTCGGCCGCGTGATCGCGGGCCCAGCGCACGGCCGCTGCGGCGTCGTCGACGAAACCGGGGAAGGCCGTTTCTGGCCACGTGCGATAGTCGGGCACCAGCGCGACGAAACCACGCGATGCGAGCGCCGCGCCGACGAACAGATAGCTGTCGCGCGAGCCGTTCTGCCAACTGCCGCCATAGAAGAACACGACGATCGGTCGACCGTGCGCGCCCACCGTCGGCGCGTTGGCCGCAGGCATATACACATCGAGCTTCTGACGCGGCGAATCGCCGTAAGCGAGGCCGTTTTCAGCGCGAAAGCTCTTGTGCGAAACGGCGGCGTTGAGCACGGTCGCGGCGCTGCAACCGCCGAGAGCGGCGAGCGCCAAAGTGGCGGTCAGGGTGAGCAGGCGTCGGGGCATGAAAGTTCGGTCCGTTCGAAAGGCTTCGTCCGAACAATGTACGCGCCGACGCCACGAGCGGATGCAATCGTTTGCCCATCAGCTTGGGCCGAACGGTGGCTGCTACAACGAAACCCCCGAAATTTGCAGCAGCAAAACCAGATTGAGCGCCAGCACCGTGACCGTGCCGACCACCGCGGCAATCGTCGTCAACCGGCGATTACGATAACGCCCCATCAAATCCGCGCGCGACGTGAACCACACCAGCGCGATCATCGGCACCGGCAACGCGATGCTCAACACCACCTGGCTCAACACCAGTGCGCGCGTGGCATCCACGCCGCACGCAACCACCACGAACGCCGGCAGCATCGTAATCAGCCGGCGCGCCCACACGGGGATATGAAAACCGACGAAGCCTTGCATGATCATCTGCCCAGCCATCGTCCCGACGACAGAACTGGACACACCGGACGCGATCAACGCCGCAAGAAAAAGCCCGGCTGCCGCGCTGCCGAGCAACGGCGTCAACGTGCGCCACGCGGTTTCGATGCTGGCGATTTCCGCGTGGCCCGCATGAAACGCGCTCGACGCCATGATCACCATCGCCATGTTGATGAGCCCGGCGACGCCGAGCGCAACCACCACCTCGATGTTCGAAAACCGCAGCAGCTTCGTGCGCTCGCCTTCGTTGCGCGGCTTCACGCGGTTCTGCGTGAGACCCGAATGGAGGAACAGCACGTGCGGCATCACCGTTGCACCGATGATGCCGACGGAAATCGTCAGCGCATTGCTATCGGGCATGCTCGGCGTGAACGTATGCCTGATCACCGACGGCCAATGCACCGGCGCGATCAGCAACTCGGCGAGATACGACAGCCCGATCACGCCGACCAGCGCCGCGATCGCCAGTTCGAGCGGCCGGAAGCCGCGCTTTTCGAACTGCAGCAAACCATACGTGACGGCCGCGGTGATCAGCATGCTCGGCATCATCGGCAGATGCGTGAGCAACGAAACGCCGATCGCGCCGCCGACGAATTCCGCGAGATCGGTGGCCATCGCTGCGATTTCGCTGATGCCCCACATCGCGTACACGCAGCGCCGTGGCAGCGTCGCGCGGCACAGCTCGGCGAGATTGCTGCCGGTCACGAGTCCGAGCTTGGCGGATAACGACTGAAACAGCATCGCGACGACATTCGCGACCGCCACCACCCACAGCAGCGAATAGCCATAGCCGGCGCCCGCCTGAATGTTGGTCGCGAAATTGCCGGGGTCCATGTACGCGATCGACGCGACCACCGCCGGCCCGGCGAACGGCAGCATCGCGCGCAAGCCGCGCCGCCGTCCCGCGAGTGTTTCGCGGACGTCGAAACAGGTCTGCTCGGTGAGGGTCTGCGGTACGGCCGCCGGACTCATCGCTTCGTTCATGACTGCTCCTGTGCGTCGGCCGGACTCATCGCTTCGTTCATGACTGCTCCTGTGCGTCGTCCAGCGTTCGAGGCCGTCCAAAGGCCGGCCAACGGGTGGGACGCGATCGTCGTCGCGATGGCCCGCTGCCGGTGCGGCTCGTGCAGCAAGTTACGTGCTTCAGGCGCTCATGTTGAGCGTACCGTTCACGCCGTTCGGGAAGAAACCGCCTTTAGTCGCGACCGAACTCGTCAGGTACACGATATTCAGTACGTTGCCGTAACCGCGGCTGAACGCGAGGCCGTTGCTGTCGAGCGGCACGATGTTCGAGGTGCCGGCGGTCGCGCCGGTGATGCCCTGGTCGTCGTGGCCGTTGTTGTCGAGACTGTCGCGCGCGGCGGAGATCGCGTTGGCCGCGGTGACGAGGCTCGTCGTGTTGATGCCTTTCGAGTACAGCACCGTGCGTACCAGCCCCGCGTGATACGCCTCGGCCGCGAGAATGCCGGCCGCCGCTTCGAGGAAGGTCTTGTTGGTGATCAACGGCGAAGCGCCCTTATAAGCCGTCACGCCGACGTCTTCGAAGATGAATGCGCCGAGCAGGAAGTTGTTGTCGTTCGCGTACGGATTGAACGCGACGCCCGCGCCGACCAGACCCGCCGCTCGTGCCGCGTTCGAGAACGCGCCATTAGGATTGGTGCCGCCGATGTCGATGGACGGCATCGCGACCGCGGCGCTCCCCAACGCGCTGCGCAGGAACGCGACGTGCTCACGTTCGTCGTTGGCGATCTCGTTCGCGTAGGCCTGCACCACGGGGTCCTGAAACGGCACCTGCTGGCCGGGGATCACCGTGCCCATCGTGCCGACACCGGCGGTCATGCTCGCCGCGAGGCCCGCGCCGGTCGTCGCATACGTGTAGAACTGCGATTCGAGGTACTCCAGATTCAACGCGAAGTTGAGAATCTCGGCATCGGTCGGCGCGGTGGCGGCCGACAGGCTCGAACCCGATCCGCCGCCGCACGCGCTGATCAGCGTGCCGCCGACGAGACCCAGACTCAGGCCGCCCGCGTTGCGGAAAAACTGTCTGCGTTGCAGGCGTCGTTCGACCCGGCGATCGAATACGTCGATAAGGTCTGCTGATTTCTTGCTCGATTCGGACATGACTGTGCTCCTCACCTGGTTGGCTAGCATTGCCGCGGACTCGCGACGCACGGACGCAAATAACAGGTTGATCGCGCCATGCACTAACGCAAATCGCGGACGCAAAGAGGCCCCCGTTCTTCCGAGAAGAACACAATGTTGGAGGGAGAAGAAGCGAGTCCTCAACGGCCTTTACGGTGCGAACGCGTCGCCAGATGCAACGCGCGTAAAAGATTTCGTTGTGCATTTGCAGCATTGGTTCGGTCGAACGAACCTGCACTTATCGACCGGAATCACGCGATGACGAGCGAGTGCCATCTGCACGTTCGGCCCGGTTTGCCGAGGCCCCGCGCCGATCATCTGTACAATTGCCCGATCGCTCGCCGGCACGGCGCGCTCGACCGCTTCGATTCAGGCGGCGTCGCGACGAAGCCGGTTCCGCACATCGGCGCGTGCATCGGCTGTCGCGTTGCATGCCGCACGCATGCGCAGTGCCTATGTGCGGCCCAATAACACTCGACTCACCTCGACCGAATTCATGGCCATTACCTACAAGACTCCCGACGACATCGCCAAGCTGCGCATCTCCGGCCGCCTCGCGGCCGACGTGCTGGCGATGATCGGCGAGCACGTCAAGGCGGGTGTCTCCACCGGCGAACTCGACCAGCTGTGCAACGACTACATTGTCAATACGCAAAAGTCGATTCCGGCAAATGTCGGCTATCTGGGATTTCCGAAGACGGTTTGCACGTCGGTCAACCAGGTGGTCTGCCACGGCATTCCGGATCGCAGCGAGATCCTGAAGGACGGCGACATCATCAACATCGACGTCGCGATCATCAAAGACGGCTATTTCGGCGACACGAGCCGCATGTACGTGGTCGGCCAGCCGAGCACGGTCGCGCGCCAACTGATCGACACGACCTATGAGGCGATGCTCGCCGGCATCCGCGAAGTGAAGCCGGGTGCCACGTTAGGCGACGTCGGCCATGCAATCCAGAAAGTGGCGCAACGCGACGGCTTTTCGATCGTGCGCGACTACTGCGGGCACGGCATCGGCAAGGTCTATCACGAAGATCCGCAAGTGCTGCACTACGGCCAGCCGGGGCAGGGCGTGCGCCTGAAACCGGGCATGGTCTTCACGATCGAGCCGATGATCAATGCAGGACGCGCCAGCACCGCGGTGATGCGCGACGGCTGGACGGTGGTCACGAAAGACCGTTCGCTGTCGGCGCAATGGGAACACATGATCGCCGTGACCGACGACGGCTACGAGCTGCTCACGCCGTGGCCGGACGGCACCGGCGACTACGAAGCGCCTTGAGCATTGGCATGCGCGCGCGTGCAGGCCGGCGACACACGTTTGCGCGTGGCCCGTTTTTCACGGCTGCGGGCGCGCGAAATGCTGCGCAATGGGCGCGCGGCTTCTCTATGCTGAACCGATGCATCGACCAGATCCTGCAATAAGGATTTGACTCGCGCGCCGGTTCGGTTAAAGCTACGCCTTAGGATTTCAAGGGGTTTCCGTCTGCATGAGTCCGTCACTGACCGTTCGCCGTATCGCCGCTGACCAGGGCGCCGTTTTTCGCGAACTCCGTACCGCGTCGTTGCGGGAGGCGCCATACGCCTTCGGCGCGACGCTCGAGGACGCATTGTCCGCAGAGGCGGCCACGTTCGACGCGACCGCCGCCGAGCACGCGGGCTCCGTCACCGTCACCAGCTTCATTCTGTACACCGAGGGCCATCCGGCCGGCTTGATCGAAGCGCATTTCGACGACAGCGAAGCGCGCCGCGCATTCGTCTGCGAACTGTGGGTGGCGCCGGCCGTGCGTCATCTGCGTGGCGGCGAGCTGCTGGTGGACACTGCCAGCGCGTGGCTCGCCGGCGAAGGCGCGATGGAAATCTACGCGTGGGTTGCCGACGCGAACCGCAATGCGATGCGCTTCTACGAGGCGCTCGGCTTCGGTCCCACCGGCGAGCACCGCCGCGTCGCGCGTGCGCCCGAGCAGGCGGAAAGCCTGCTGATACGCCACGTGCCGACCACTTCGCAAGTGTTCCAGCAGTGATCTCCCGAGCGGCGCCGCAACCTGCCGCTCCACCTCCCTCGTCGTCGCTTCAGCGTGCGCGGCCGAAGAATCGGCCGCGACGGCTTGTTATCCCGGCAAAAAAGCTCGCCGCACGCTGCGACGCCTGTAAAATACGCAAAATTTTTTGCCGAACGCTATGTCGCCCAAGAAATCGCCCTTTTTCGAACTTCGCAGCGGCTCTGTCGACACGCTCCTGTTCGTGGTCAAGACAACCGACCTCGAAGCCATGCGCGCCGAACTGACCCGGCGCTTCGAGGCGACCCCCGAATTCTTCGCTAACGACGTCGTCGCAATCGACGTGCGCCGGCTCGCCGACAGCGAGCGCGTGCCGCTCGCGGATATCGCGCAACTGCTCGAGAGCGTGCGTATGCGCCCGGTCGGCGTGGTCGCCAATGCGCAGCAGGGTTGGGCGTCCGAATCGGCGCTGCCATTGCTCGAAGCGCGCGATCGCCGTGGCGCCGCAAAATCCGCTGAAGAAGACGCCGCGAATGCGCCGGCCGCGACGCCGTCGGCTAACACAGCCGCCGCGGCCACCGCAGCCACCGCCACGCCGCCGTCCGATCTGTTCGCCGATGCGAACGCCGACTCGCCCGCAGAAAACGGCACGTCGGCCGCAGCCGCGGTCGAACCCGCGCCCGCCGCCGAACCCGTGCGTCTTGCCACCTCGCCGCAAACGATGGTGGTCGACAAACCGCTGCGCTCCGGCCAACGCATCTACGCAAAGGGCGATCTGGTCGTGCTCGGTCTGGTGAGCTACGGCGCGGAAGTGATCGCGGAAGGCAACATCCATATTTACGCGCCGCTGCGCGGCCGGGCATTGGCCGGCGTGCAGGGCAATCACGACGCGCGCATTTTCTGCACGTGTCTCGAGCCGGAACTCATCTCGATCGCGGGCATCTATCGAACGACCGAGAACCCGCTGCCTGCCGACGTACTCGGCAAGCCGGTGCAGATCTGGCTCGAAGAAGAAAAGCTGATGATCGAACCGTTGCGGCTCACTTGATCTGCGTGAGGCGTGCGCGGCGCTGAACGTACAGCACACGCGCGCTTGAACGGCAAAAACGGCCGCACATATTTGATGAAATTGACGAACACAAGGTAAGGGTAATGGCAAAAATCATTGTGGTGACTTCGGGCAAGGGTGGCGTGGGCAAGACGACCACGAGCGCGAGTTTTGCATCGGCCCTCGCGTTGCGTGGCAGCAAGACGGCCGTGATCGATTTCGACGTCGGCCTGCGCAACCTCGACCTCATCATGGGCTGCGAGCGCCGTGTGGTGTACGACCTGATCAACGTGATCCAGGGCGAAGCCAACCTGAACCAGGCGCTGATCAAAGACAAGAAGTGCGAGAACCTGTTCATCCTGCCGGCCTCGCAAACGCGTGACAAAGACGCGCTGACGCTCGAAGGCGTCGAGAAGATCATCAACGATCTGATCGCGATGGACTTCGAATACATCGTCTGCGATTCGCCAGCGGGTATCGAATCGGGCGCGCTGCTGGCCATGCACTTCGCGGACGAAGCGTTGATCGTGACGAATCCGGAAGTGTCGTCGGTGCGCGACTCGGATCGCATTCTCGGCATTCTGTCGTCGAAGACCAAGCGCGCGATCGAAAGCAAGGAGCCGATCAAGGAGCACCTGCTGATCACGCGCTACAACCCGAAGCGCGTCAGCGAAGGTGAAATGCTGTCGCTCACCGACATCCAGGAAATCCTGCGCATCGATCTGATTGGCGTGATTCCGGAATCGGAAGCCGTGCTGCATGCGTCGAACCAGGGCTTGCCGGCGGTTCACCTCGACGGCACGGACGTCGCCGAAGCCTATAAGGATGTCGTATCGCGTTTCCTCGGCGAGCAAAAATCGCTTCGCTTTACCGATTACCAGAAGCCAGGCCTGCTGCAGCGCCTCTTCGGCACCAAGTAAGGGGGGCGCACGTCATGTCGATTCTTTCGTTTTTGCTGGGCGAGAAGAAGAAGTCCGCGTCGGTAGCGAAGGAACGTTTGCAGTTGATCATCGCGCACGAGCGCGCCGGCGGTCATGCTCCCGCCGATTATCTGCCTGCGTTGCAACGCGAACTGGTGGCCGTGATCTCGAAGTACGTGAAGATTTCCGATGACGATATTCGCGTGAGTCTCGAGCGTCAGGACGACCTCGAAGTGCTCGAGGTCAAGATCGAAATACCGCAGGCGGGTTCTGCGTAACGTCGTGCGCGTTCTGCTTCGTTGCGTCGGGTCGACGTGACGAAGTGGGGCGTGGGGGTTGGGTGGGTCCGGTTGTTCTTGCTGGTTCTCCGTCGTTCTCGCTTCTTCTGTTTCTCTCCCGTTTCTCTCCTTTCTGTTCAAGCGCGCGGCACGCGAAATAATCCGTAGCATTTCAGGCTAAGCCGTTACACGACGGCGGTCAGCGTATTCGCTCGCTCGCGCATTAAACGGATAACGCCGCACGCGGTGTCCATCCAAAGAGGGAAAACATGAACAAGACCTTTCGCCTGCTGCTTGCCAACGCTGTGCTGATCGCAGCGGGTGCTTCCGCAATGGCGTCGGCTTCGGCCGCTGAAATCGTCGTGGTTGCGCCGTCCGCGCCGCCGGCGGTACGTTATGAAGTGGTGCCGGCCGCGCGCGTCGGCTATGTGTGGGATCACGGCCACTGGCGCTGGGATCACGGCCAATATGTGTGGGTCCGTGGACACTGGCAGGCCGAACGCGTCGGCTACCACTGGGTGCCGGGTCACTGGGATCAGTTCGGGCCGCACTATCGTTGGGTCGAAGGTCACTGGGCTTGAGTCGCGCAGCCATGTCGACCTGAGATTGTCGGCAGCGTAGTCTCTTTCAAACGTTGTGCAAGTGCCGCCGGGTACGGTTCATCGAACCGTACCCGGCGGTTTGTCGTTTACGCGCCGCGATTCGCTCGGCGAGCGCGATCCGTTGCCATCGCACGAGGCGGTTTCGGCAAACGTTTGAGCAAAAGAAAAGAGGCGCGCCGCGCAGCCATCCATGAACCGGACGCTGCCACGGGACGCCCCCGAAAAACGCCCGTGTCGGGGAACAGCGGGCGGAGAGGAATCATTGCAATCGACTCGTGTAACGCGCGCATTACACGGCTGTTAAATCTGTCGCTTTTCGTTGAGCACCGGATCGGCGACGCGCAGTTTTTACTCACTTCGACCGCGCGAATACGTGGTCGAAATTGCCGTCGCGACACTTGCCGAATGGCGCGCTGCGACGCACAACCGCCACCGGCCGGGCTTCTATCGCCGACACACGTTCAAACCAGTATAGGCGGTGTTTTCATCTGAAGTGAGTGGGTGGCGGTTGCCACAAGAGAGTGCCGGTTACACGCTGCAATGGTGTAACACCTTGGTGATTTTCACTTACATCTAGCAACGCCCGCGCGGGTCGCCGTCGTGTTCAATCTAGCCATTCGGGGTTTGGCTCGAATGAATCTGACTCGAAGGGAGAACAACATGAAACGCTTGATCCTGACTCTGATCGCCGGCACCTTGCTCGCCACCGCACTCGGCGGCTGTATCGTCGCGCCGGCGCCGGGCTATTACTACGGCGGGGGCTACTACCATCACGGTTACTACTACCGTTAAGCGCGGGGTGCGCCGAGGCGGTTTGTGCGGCGCCGTTCGCCGGCATCATGCGAACGGCGACCGCCAGCCAGTAGAAGCCGCCTTGATCGGCGCATTCGTTCAGGCCTTACGCGGGATTGCTCAACCGGTCAGGCCAGCAGCATTTCGAACGCAAGCACAGCGGTGATCGCAGCCGCATTCGCGGCAAGCGCCTCGACCACGATGCCTTTCCATGTCGCCGGACGAAAGCGCAATGCAAGCAACAATGAACCCAGCAACGCCAGCGCGATGATCATCAGGATGTCCGCATTGTGGAGATGAATGTTCATCTGAGCCTCCCTGCTCGCCATAGGGTTATGTGAATCGAGTATAGGCAAGTCAAAAAGACCTGCAAGGCAGGAAAAATACTCAACAGAGGGGATGCTGCGGGGGAGTCAGGCGGGGTTTTCGGCCGATACCGCCGCGGCGCATACAACACGCCGGGCGGCATCGAGCCTTTGAGCACTCAAGCCATCTGAGGCCACCGGGAGTCATCCCGAGGCCGGGGCTATCGGCAACAGCATTCCTTCGTTACATCAGACGCGCATCGCGGGTCTCGCGCATGCACAGCACGCCGATCAGGCTGACGGCCGCGGCGATCGACACATAAGCGCCCACCCACGGCAAGCCGCCGTGCGCGGCCAGCACCTGCGCGATATACGGCGCGACCGAAGCGCCGAGAATCCCGCCCAGGTTATACGCGACGCCCGCGCCGGTATAGCGCACGTTGGTCGGAAACAGCTCCGGCAGCAGCGCGCCCATCGGCGCGAAGGTCACGCCCATCAGGAACAGTTCGACCACGAGGAACAGCAGCACGAGCGGCGTCTGCCCGCTGCCGAGCAGCGGCGCCATCGTGAAGCCCGACAGGATCGCCGCAAGGATGCCGACGATCAGCACCGGCTTGCGGCCATAGCGGTCGCTCGCCCACGCGGACAGCGGCGTGGCGAGCGCCATGAACACCACCGCGATGCACAGCATCCCGAGGAAGGTCGGACGCGGAATGTGCAGCACCGAGACGCCGTACGACAGCGAGAACGTCGTCGCGTTGTAGAACAGCGTGTAGCAGACCACCATCGACAGCGCGCCGAGCACGGTCGCGCGCCAGTGCTGCGAGAACAGCGTGGCGATCGGCACCCGCACGCGCTCCTTGCGTTCGATTGCAGCCCGGAAGGCCGGCGTCTCGGCGATTTTCAGGCGCACGTACAGACCGAGCGCGACCAGCACCGCGCTGACGAGGAACGGCACGCGCCAGCCCCAACTGCGGAACTGCTCGTCGGACAGCGACAACGCGAGCGCGAAGAACAGACCGTTCGACGCGAGGAAGCCGACCGACGGCCCGAGCTGCGGGAACATCCCGAACCAGCCGCGCTTGCCGGCCGGCGCGTTTTCGGTGGCGAGCAGCGCTGCGCCGCCCCATTCGCCGCCGAGGCCGATGCCCTGGCCGAAGCGCAAGATGCACAGCAGGATCGGCGCGAGGCTGCCGATCGAGTCATAGCCCGGCACGAAGCCGATCAGCGTGGTGGACACGCCCATCACCAGCAGCGACGCGACGAGCGTCGACTTGCGGCCGATCCGGTCGCCGAAATGGCCGAACAGGAACGAGCCGATCGGCCGCGCGACGAACGCGATGCCGAATGTGACGAAGGCCGACAACGCTTGCGCGGTAGCCGAGCCGTGCGGGAAAAACACGGGTCCGATGACGAGCGCTGCGGCGGTCGCATAGACGTAGAAATCGTAGAACTCGATCGCTGTGCCGATGAAGCTCGCGAAGATGATCCGCGAACTGCTGTTCTGCCCGGCCGCATTGGGCGGGGCCGCGGAAATCGGCGAAGTTGACATTAAGATTCTCCGGTGTGGTGATGCCATTGCGTGCCGTGCTTTCGTGGATGAGCGGCGGCTCTGGCGGCATTCTCGTTTAAGTACAGGTGCTTCAGGTGCCCCGCAGGCCTTCGAGACCATGCGTGGCGCGGGCAATGCTGCGACAGCTTACAACGGCGGCAGGCGGTGGTCGTACGCGAAAGCGGCCGAACCAGGGCAAGAACCAAGTCGATAAGCAGGTCAATGAGCAAGAGGCGTGACGCGTGCGACCGGCCGGTTCAGCGTCGTAGGCTAACCGTCAAACATCGAGCATCAAGCAGGCTGCGCGTGTGGATGACGCACGGACGCTGCAATCGGGCATTTCACCGCGCCAACGGGTGAGCGGGCGGCGAGAGCCGTGCCGGGAGCTTCCGGCGGAGGGAATCGGAAAATTATAACGAGGGCCGTGGCGGCGCAGCAAGGCGGAGGGGGGCGTGCAGCGTCGGTCGATGCGGTTTTTGCGAGCTTTGCTTCGGCTTCGGCGACATCGAGCGCGTTCAGTCGATGGTCTGCGCTTGCGGCGAAGCGAACTCTCTTAGCTGGAACTTGCCGTTGTCGTTGAACAGCCAGTCTTCGAATAGTTCGAGCTGGCCGCGGCCGTTCAGCAGTTTGCCGGGCGGTTGCGGCAGCGGCGCCGCGCGTCGCAGCGTGGCGAGCGCGGTGCTTTCGGCTTCGTCGTCGCCATTGGTGCGATAGACCGACGAGTCCAGCACCTGGCCGTTGCGATCCACCGTGAACGACACCACCACCAGCGAACGCAGCATCGCTTGCGGTGTGCCGTGCAGCACGTAAGACGGATTGCGCTCGATGATGCGTTTGGCCACCGCGCTGCGGTACTGGTCGAGCGACGCGCTGTTGATGGCCGCCGCCGGTGTGGCGACGAGCGACCGCGGCGGCGGCGTGATCGTGCAGCCGGTCATGGCAAGGCCCCATGTCAGCGCGATTGCTGCGGCCGCACTGGCACCACACGCACGCAACGAAGTGCCGCTCGCATACGCGACGAAGCGTCCGGCCGGATGGCGAAGAAGGTGACGTGTGCGGGTGAGCATCGTCGTGGATCACGGGGACAGGTATGACTTGATGGTAGTCAAAAACCGCCGGCTTGCAATCGGCATTGGCCCGTGTATTACCGGGTATTGACGAGTATGGGGACGCTCATTGCAGGCGCGTCGGCGGGTTCCGCTGCGTCGCCAGGCGCTCGGCCACTACGTTGTAATCGCTCGAAATATGCGCGTGTTTCCTTGCGACGCAAACGCGCCTACACTTCGTTCGCCTCCTCTGTGAGGCATCGGTGGAAGTCTTTCATTTAGCCCGCTTCGCGCGGGCTTTCTTTTGCCTGCGCGCTTTTCAACTGGCCTACGCGGCCGTGCCGCGCGAAAACAAAAAAGGCGAATTCATCGCTGAATTCGCCTTGTCTTTGCGACGCGCGCTCACCGCGCGCCGAATCGCCAGCGCGTATTACTTCAATGCTTCGCGCGCCGCCTCGACCGCGGCCAGAACCTGCTCCGGCGCCGTACCGCCCGCGTGGTTGCGGCTCGCCACCGACCCTTCGAGCGTCAGATACGAGAACACGTCTTCGCCGATCAGATGCGCGACGTTCGGCAGTTCCTTACGCATTTCTTCCAGCGTCAGATCCGCCAGGTCGCAGCCGCGATCGGCGCAAATACGCACCGCCAGCGCGACCGCTTCGTGCGCGTCGCGGAACGGCAGCCCGCGCTTGACCAGATAGTCGGCCAGATCGGTTGCGGTGGAGAAGCCTTGCAGCGCGGCGTCGCGCATCGCTTGCGGCTTCACCGAAATACCGGCGACCATTTCAGCGAAGATGCGCAGCGTGTCCGCCACCGTATCGACGGTGTCGAACAGCGGTTCCTTGTCTTCCTGATTGTCTTTGTTGTACGCGAGCGGCTGGCCTTTCATCAGCGTCAGCAACGCCATCAGATGGCCGTTCACGCGGCCGGTCTTGCCGCGCGCCAGTTCGGGCACGTCCGGGTTCTTCTTCTGCGGCATGATCGACGAACCGGTGCAGAAACGGTCGGCCAGATCGATGAAGCCGACGCGCGGGCTCATCCACAGCACCAGTTCTTCCGAGAAGCGCGACACGTGCGTCATCACCAGCGCCGAGGCTGCCGTGAATTCGATCGCGAAGTCGCGATCGGACACGGCATCCAGCGAGTTCGCGCAGATGCCGTCGAAGCCTAGTGTTTTCGCCACCGCGTGACGGTCGATCGGGTAGCTGGTGCCCGCGAGCGCGGCCGCGCCCAGCGGCAGACGATTCACGCGCTTGCGGCAGTCGACCATGCGCTCGGCGTCGCGCGAAAACATTTCGACGTAGGCCATCAGGTGGTGGCCGAACGTAACCGGCTGCGCGACCTGCAAGTGCGTGAAGCCCGGCATGATGGTCGACGCGTTCTGTTCCGCGATGTCGATCAGCGCGCTGCGCAGATCCTTCAGCAGACCGCCGATCCGGTCGATCTCGCCGCGCAGCCACAGGCGGATGTCGGTCGCGACCTGGTCGTTGCGCGAGCGGCCCGTGTGCAGGCGCTTGCCGGCGTCGCCGATCAGCGCGGTGAGGCGCGCTTCGATGTTCAGGTGTACGTCTTCCAGATCGAGTTGCCACTCGAATTCGCCACGCTCGATTTCACCCTTGATCTGCGCCATTCCGCGTTGGATCGCGGCGAGGTCGTCGGCGGCGATGATCTTCTGCGCGGCCAGCATCGAAGCGTGCGCGAGCGACCCTTCGATATCGACGAGCGCCAGACGCTTGTCGAAGAAAACCGACGACGTGTAGCGTTTGACGAGCTCCGACATCGGCTCCGAGAAGCGAGCCGACCAGGCTTCGCCTTTTTTGTGCAGTTGGGACGTCATGGTGTTGGGCAGTTGAGCGGTGAAAGCGGTGAAGAGGCGGACGGCGTTTGCATGATTGGGCAGGCGCCGCCGAAGCGAAGAAAGACTGCGATTTTAACACCGGCGGCTGGCGCTCATTCCCGCACCAGCACCACCAGCTTCAGATCTTCGCGATGCGCGGGCTTGAACGTGATCTGGTCGAACACGAGGCGGCCGTCGCGCGGATGCTCGAATTCGCGCCGGCCGCCTTCCCGGCCGCCGACGTCCTGCGACGCCCAGAAGCGCGCGAATTCGTCGCTCGCGGCCGTGAGCGAATCGATCAGCGCGCGAGTGGGCGCGTCGTTCAGATGGCGGATCGAGTCGGCGCGGAATTCGGCGGCGAGCCGCCGCGCACGCGTTTCCCAGTCGACGATCAACTCGCGCGCGGCGGGCTCGGTGAATGTGTAGCGCAGCAGATTGCGGTCGTGCGTGCCGTCGAGCCAGCCGACGAACAGGTCGGCGGCGCGCCCGTTCCACGCGAGCGCATTCCATTGACGGTCGAGCACATAGGCCGGCGCATTCACCAACTGAACGGTTTCGAGCAGCGTGGCGGGCGCATCGGCGGCGGCCGGATCGGGCTCCGCCGGATCGCGCTGCGCGGCCAGTTCGAACAGATAGGCCCGCTCGGCACGCGACAACTGCAACGCGACGGCGATGCGCGCGAGCGCGTCGGCGGAAGCGGACACCGGGCGCCCCTGTTCGATCCACGTGTACCAGGTCGGGCTCACCCCGCACAGTTGCGCGACTTCCTCGCGCCGCAAGCCGGGCGTGCGGCGGCGCGGACCGGGCGGCAGCCCGACCGCTTGCGGCGAGAGCCGTTCGCGATGCGCGCGGATAAAGTCGCCCAGCGCGTGGGCAGGCGTGGCGTCGAGCGGCGGCGGGTGGTCAGCGGGGGACGGCGTGGTCATGCAGGTCCGTTGCGTGAAGCGTAGTGTCAGGGGGTGGTTTCGATACCAGAATAATTGCTTAACTTGTACTGGTACCCGGCGGGTTCTATTGTAACGGCTGGGACGGCGCACGGCGTTCCAGCCCGACCCCACATACCTAACCGGAGCCTTCCATGAAGCACCACGATCAAGTCGCCGACGCGTTCGGCTCGACCGCCGCCGCCTATTTGACCAGTCAGACGCATGCCACCGGCGCCGATCTGCGCACGCTGGCCGAAGCGATCGCGGCGACGCCGGGCGCGACCGTGCTCGACATGGGCTGCGGCGCGGGCCACGCGAGTTTCGCGGTGGCGCCGCATGCGCGAGAAGTGGTCGCGTACGACATCGCGCCGCCAATGCTCGCCACGGTGGAGGGCGCGGCGAAGGAGCGCGGCCTTGCGAACATTCGCACGCAGCAGGGCGCGGCCGAAAAACTGCCGTTCGCCGACGCTTCGTTCGATTGGGTGATCAGCCGGATGAGCGCGCATCACTGGCACGACGTGCCGCTCGCGCTGGCCGAAGTGCGTCGCGTGCTGAAGCCGGGCGGCAAAGTGTTGTTCATCGATATTGCGGGCGCCGATCATCCGCTCGTCGATACGCATTTGCAGGCGGTCGAAGTGTTGCGCGACGGTTCGCATATCCGCAATTACCGCGCCGACGAATGGGTCGCATTTTTCGAAGCGGCGGGTTTCAACGCGTCGATATACGAACGTTGGCGCATCGATATCGAGTTCACGTCGTGGGTCGCGCGCATGCGCACGCCGGAGCCGCGTGTGGTGGCGATCCGTTCGCTGTGGAGCAGCGCGCCGGATGAAGTGCGCCAGTATTACGACGTGCAGCACGACGGCTCGTTCAAGCTCGACGCGTTGATGGTCGAGGCGCAATAACGGGCTAAAAAAACGCGCTGCAAAACGCGCATAAAAAAAACGGCGGGATGTCGACTCCGACATCCCGCCGTTTTGCGTCATTCACCTCACGACATCAACCCGTATTGCGCAATCCTGCCGCGATCCCGTTGATGCTCAAATGAATCCCGCGACGCACCCGCGCATTGGTGTCGCCCGCGCGGTGACGCTTGAGCAATTCCACCTGCAAGTGATTCAACGGATCGAGATACGGGAAGCGGTTCTTGATCGAACGCGCGAGCAGCGGATTTTCCGCGAGCCGTTCGCTCTTGCCGGTGATCTCCGACAACACCTTCGACGTGCGCTCCCATTCCGCGACGATCCGCTCGAACACGTGCTTGCGCAGCTTCTTGTCCGACACCAGCGCCGCATAGCGTGACGCCACCGCGAGATCGGTTTTCGCGAGCACCATGTCCATGTTCGACAGCAGGTTCGAGAAGAACGGCCACGTCTTGTGCATCTTCTTGAGCAGCGCGAGACGGCGCGTGCGTTCCGCGTCGGACGGCGCGCTGTCCAGATGCGCGGCCACTGCGCTGCCGAAACCGTACCAGCCGGTCAACAGCAGACGGCATTGGCCCCACGAGAAGCCCCACGGAATCGCGCGCAGGTCTTCGATCTTGCGTTGTTTCGGATCCTGCAGTTTGCGCGAAGCCGGACGGCTGCCGATGTTCAGTTCGGCGATTTCCGCAATCGGCGTCGATTCGAAGAAATACTCCTTGAAACCCGGCGTTTCGTAGACCAGCGCGCGATACGACGCCATCGCCGCATCGGACAACTGCTGCATCGTTTCCTCGAACGCGGGCAGTTGCGCGGGCGCGATGCGTTGCGGCAGCAGCGACGCTTCGAGCGTCGCCGCGACCACGGTTTCCAGATTGCGTCGGCCGATGTCCGGATTGCCGAATTTGCTGGCGATCACTTCGCCTTGCTCGGTCAAACGGATTTGTCCGTCGACGGTGCCCGGCGGCTGCGACAGAATCGCCTGATAGGTCGGACCGCCGCCACGGCCGACCGTGCCTCCGCGGCCGTGGAACAGCCGCAGCGTCACGCCGCGCTGGTTGAACAGCGACACCAGCGCGAGCTCCGCACGATACAGCTCCCAGTTCGACGTGAGGAAACCGCCGTCCTTGTTGCTGTCCGAATAGCCGAGCATCACTTCCTGCTCGTTGCCCTGATGTTCGATCAGCGCGTCGACGCCCGGCAGCGCGATCAGATCGCGCATGATGTGCGGCGCGTTGCGCAAGTCGGGGATCGTCTCGAACAGCGGGATGACCATCAGGCTCGCCTGAGCCGGATCGTTCGCGTCGCCGAGACGCCCGCGCAGCAGGCCGGTTTCCTTTTGCAGCAACATCACTTCGACCAGATCACTGACGGTTTCCGTGTGCGAAATGATGTAGTTGCGCACCGCGCGCGCGCCGAACTTCTCACGCGTGACGCGGGCTTCTTCGAGTACGCCGAGCTCGCTCTTCACGAGGTCCGAGTATTCCGCGTACGGCAGACGCAGCGGACGCGGCTGCGCCAGTTCGGCGAGCAGCACCTTGAGTTTGTCTTCTTCGGAGAGTGCCGCGTAGTCGCTTTCGACGCCCGCGCGTTTCAGCAACTCGGCGATCACCGCTTCGTGGATGTCCGAACTCTGACGCAAGTCGATGCTCGCGAGATGGAAGCCGAACACTTCGGCCGCGCGCGCGAGCGGCGACAGACGCGGCGCTGCCAGCGGCGCACCGTGATGCTCGGCGAGCGAATCGATCAGCACGTGCAGGTCGCGCACGAATTCGGCGGAGTCGGCATACGGGGTCGCGCGGATCGGCGCGGCGCCGCGGCCCGCGCTGCGCACCGGCACGCTGCCTTCGCCCAGACGCACGCGCGCGCTCGCGGCGAGCCGCGTGTACACGCCGATCAACGCGCGGCGATACGGCTCGTCGGTGCGATGCGGCGACTGGTCGGGCGACGCTTCCGCGAGTGCCTTCAACGCGTCGCTCGCGCCTGCCAGCAGGTTCGATACCGACAGTTCGGCGCCGAGCTTGTGCACCTCTTCCATGTAGTGTTCGAAGATCACCTCGGCCTGGCGCGTGATCGCGTGTTCGAGCGTTTCAGCCGTGACGTTCGGATTGCCGTCGCGGTCGCCGCCGATCCAGCTACCCATCTGGAAGAACGGCGGCAGGCGCGCGGCGAGGCCGTGTTCGGTGAGCGCGTCTTCGATATCGGCGTACAGCGCGGGGATTTCTTCGAGGAACGTGGCGCGGTAATACGACAGCGCGTTTTCGATTTCATCGGCCACGGTAAGGCGCGAATCGCGCAGCATCCGCGTTTGCCACAGCGACGTGACGCGCGCGCGCAGCATGGCTTCGTTATGCGAGCGTTCGCGGTCGGTCAATTGCTGGTCGCGTTCCGCGAGCAGACGCGCGACGTCGTGTTGCGCGTCGAGAATGCTCTTGCGCTGCACTTCGGTCGGGTGCGCGGTCAGCACGGGCACGATCAACGCGTCGTTGAAGAACTGCTGCAACACCGGCGTCGCGGCGGCGCCTGCTTCGACGAGCCGCTCCAGCGCGTGCGCGATCGTACCGGGCTGCGACGTCGAGCCGGCCAGCGCATGGATACGGTGACGGCGATTGCGGTGGCGGTCTTCGGCGATATTCGCGAGATGCGAGAAGTAGCTGAACGCGCGCACCACGCTGACGGTTTGTTCGGGGCTCAGCGAGCGCAGTTTCTTGTCGAGGGTTTGCGCGGCCGCGCTGTCGTCTTCACGGCGAAAACGCACGGCGGTTTGCCGGATCGTCTCGACGACGTCGAATACCGCGTCGCCTTCCTGCTCGCGCAGCACGTCGCCGAGCAGGCGTCCCAGATAGCGGATGTCCTGGAACAGCGGATGGTCCTTGTCTTCGCGCGTGCGGCCGTTGGTTTTCGGCGCCGGGGTGTTGTGCGACACGGCTTGCAGCTTCGGCGTTTGTGCGGTTTGCGGCGCGTGTGCGGCACCTGCTGCACTTGCACCAGCACTGGCATCTGCCTTGACCTTGCCGGCGGGCGCCTTCACCTTCTGCGCTTTCGTGCCGACCGGTTTCGCTGCCTGAGCGGCGTTCGCGGCCTGCGCCGCCTTGCTGGTCTTGGCTGTCTTCACCGCCTTCGCGGTTTTTTCCTGCCTGGCCGGCGCGGAGGCCTTGGCCGATTTACCCGCCTTGGCGACGTTCGCGGCCTGGGCCGTGGTAGACGGTTTGCCGGCGCGTTTGGCCGGCGTGGACGGAGCGGCCGTGTCGGAAGCGGCTGAGACGGCGGGCGCCGCAGCGGCGTCGGCCGCTTGAGCGTTGAGCGATGCAGTGTTGCGGCGGGCAGGGCGCGCCGATCCGGAAGACGTCACGATGGGTTTCCTCAGGGAAGCCAGGGTCTGTTGAGTGATGAACTGCTACTGCGGAACTGCACTGGAACTGCAACGTGAACTGCTCGAAACGGTATGCGCCGTTGGCGGATAGGCCGGATGGCCGAAGCGCTCGACGCGCCGGAGGGGGAATGGCTGCGATGCATCACGGCATGCGTTGCATGCACGCGCGCTGTGCGAGGCCTGTCTCCTCCGTCGATACCGCGCCAGCACGGCGCTCCGGCGTGCCTGTGGACACGAGGGCGCGTGCTAACATTGTTTGTTATGACATTCCCATCTTCAATCAACCCGCTGATGAACACCGAGAAGTCTTTTGCGCCACCCCACACGCTTGTGATTGCGTCGCGAGAAAGCCGCCTGGCGATGTGGCAGGCGGAGCATGTGCGATGTGCGCTGCACAAATTATATCCATCTTGTGACGTAAAAATCCTCGGAATCACGACACGTGGCGATCAAATTCTCGATCGCACTTTGTCGAAGGTGGGTGGTAAGGGGCTCTTCGTCAAGGAACTGGAGGCCGCGCTTGCCGAGGGCCGCGCCGACCTCGCCGTGCATTCGCTGAAAGACGTGCCGATGCAATTGCCCGACGGCTTCGCGCTGTCCACCATCATGGAGCGCGAAGATCCGCGCGACGCGTTCGTTTCGCAGGATTACGAATCGCTTTCTGCCCTGCCGCCAGGCGCGGTGGTCGGCACTTCGAGTCTGCGCCGCGAAGCGATGGTGCGCATGCGCTATCCGCATCTGGTGGTGCGGCCGTTGCGCGGCAATCTGGACACGCGCTTGTCGAAGCTCGATCGCGGCGACTATGCGGCGATCATTCTGGCCGCTGCCGGCTTGAAGCGGTTGGGTTTGGGCGAGCGCATCCGCGCGTTGCTCGATCCCGAAGACAGCTTGCCCGCCGCGGGGCAGGGCGCGCTCGGCATCGAGATTCGCGCCGATCGCGAGGATCTCGCAGCGTGGCTCGCGCCGTTGCATCACGAACATACGGCAGCGGCCGTCGAAGCCGAGCGGATGGTGTCGCGTGCGCTCGGCGGCAGTTGCGAAGTGCCGCTCGCCGCGTATGCGACGTGGCATGACGGCGCGCTGCATCTGCGCGGCATCGTTGCGACGCCCGATGGTCAACGCGTGTTGAGCGCGCAGGCCTCGGCGCCCGCGCCGGATGTCGAACGCGCGATCGCGCTCGGCAAGCAGGTGGCGAGCGAGCTCGAACGGCAGGGCGCGATGGACATCGTGCGCGCGCTCAGCACCGCGAGCGGGCCCGCGGCCGGATCGGCCCCTCACGCGTCCGGCGGCGCGGACAGCGCGGCGTCCGGCGACTGATGGCGGCCGATATCTCCGGCAGCACGTCGTCATCCGCTGGCCGCGCGGCGTTCACCGCCGTGATTACGCGACCGGCCGGTCAGTCGAAAGAGTTGATCGCGCAACTCAGCGCGGCCGGCATTGCTACGCTCGAATTCCCGCTGATCGACATTGCGCCGGTTATCGACGACGCGCCGTTGCGCGCCGCGCTCGCCGCGCTGGAACGCTACGCGCTCGTCGTGTTCGTTTCGCCGAATGCGATCGATCAGGCGTTTGCCAAGAGCGACGCGATCTGGCCGCATGCGTTGCCGATCGGCGTGGTCGGGCCGGGCAGTGTGCAGGCGCTGGTGCGCCACGGCGTCACGGCGCCGGCGTACAACGTGATCAGCCCGCCTTCCATACCCGACGACGACACCGCACGCTTCGATTCCGAAGGCCTGTTCGCGGCGCTCGACACCGCGCTCGACGCGACATCGCTCGAAGGCAAACGCGTGCTGATCGTGCGCGGCGACGGCGGCCGCGAATGGCTCGCCGAGCGCCTGCGCGAAGCGGGCGCCGAAGTCGAAACCGTCGCGGCTTACCGGCGGCTCGTGCCGGATCCGTCGATCGGCGGCTGGGCGCGCGTCCACGAATTGCTTGCGGGCGTGCCGCACGCCTGGTTGCTCACCAGCTCCGAAGGCGTGCGCAATCTGCACGAACTCGCGCACGACCATCTGACCGCCGACGAAATCGCGCAACTGAAGCACGCCGCGCTCGTCACGCCGCATCCGCGTATCGCGCAGACCGCGCGGGCATTGGGTTTTGATAGCATGACGGTGTCCGGCGCGGGCGACGAACGCATTGCCCGCGCGCTGCTTGCCGCCGTCCCGACCGTAGTTCAACCGGTATCGTCCAACCCGGCTCCTTCACCGGCTAAATCACGCATGACTGAAACGAACGCATCCACGAACGCTTCACCCCAGCCGGCCGCGACCTCTGCGTTGCCGCCGAATCAACCCTTCACGCCCTACGAAGCGCAGCAAAAGCGCCGCAGCGCGAGCGGACCGCTGCTGTGGTTTGTCGTCGTGGTGATCGCTTGTGCGGCCGGTGTGGGCGGTTATGCGCTCAACCGCAAGCTGGAGCGCACCGAGCAGCAGCTCGCGCAACGCCAGCAAGCCAACGACGCGCAAACCAACGAACTGCGGATCAAGACCGAGCAGGCGCTTGCGACGGTGCATCAATCCGACTCGCAGGTTGCGCAACTCGAAGGCAAGCTTGCTGATTCGCAAACCGCGCAGCAGGCGTTGCAGCAACAGTATGCGGATCTCGCGCGCAATCGCGACGACTGGACGCTTGCTGAGGTCGGTCAGATGTTGTCCGCCGCGAGCCAGCAGTTGCAACTGACCGGCAATACGCAGCTCGCGCTGTTTGCGCTGCAAAGTGCGGACACGCGTCTTGCCGCGTCGGATAGTTCGCAAGTGATGGTGGTGCGCAAGGCGATCGCGCAGGACATCGATAAGTTGAAGGCCGCGCCGTCGACGGATCTGACCGGCATGGCGATCAAGCTCGATAACGCGATCGATCAGATCGACAGCTTGCCGCTTTCCGGTGAGGCGCCGATTGCTCACGCGACGCCGAAGGCCGCGAACTGGGAAGACACGGCGAAGGTCGCCGCGGCGACCGGCGAGCCGCGCTGGAAGGTGTGGTGGCGTGAGGTGTCCACGGGTATCGGACAGCAGTTGACGAGCCTCGTGCAGGTGCGTCGTATCGATAACGCCGACGCCATGCTGGTCACGCCGGATCAAGGTTACTTCGTGCGCGAGAACCTGAAGATGCGTTTGCTGTCGGCGCGGCTTGCGCTGCTGTCGCGTAATCAGACCACGCTGAAGTCGGATCTGCATGCAGCGGATGCGGCGCTCACGCGGTACTTCGACAATACGTCGAAGAAGACGCAGACGGTGATCGATCTGGTCAAGCAGGTGGACGCCGGCTCGGCCGCGGTCGACGTGCCGAATCTGAACACCAGCCTGCAAGCCGTCAGTCAATACCGGAGCCGAGGCTAATCATGGCGATCCGGGGACTTCTATGGCTCGCGTTGCTGTTCGCAATCGCGGTGGTGCTGGCGGTGGTCGGGCGCTTCGATATGGGGCAGGTGCTGCTGATCTATCCGCCGTATCGCGTCGATATTTCGTTGAATCTGTTTGTCGTTGGGCTGGTGGTGCTGTTTATCCTGCTGTATGCGGTGTTGCGCATCGTGCGGAATATCTGGCGTATGCCGCAGCGTGTCGCGGCTTATCGGGCGCGCTCGCGCGTGGCGAAGGCGCATGCTGCTTTGCGTGATGCGATCGGCAATCTGTACGCGGGGCGGTTTTCGCGGGCGGAGAAGGCCGCGAAGGATGCACTGGCGAATGGGGATAACAAGGGCGCGGCTGGGTTGATTGCGGCGACGGCTGCGCATCGCATGCATGAGTATGCGCGGCGCGATGAATGGCTCGCGCAGATCAATGAGGCCGACTGGCAGGATGCCCGGTTGATGGCTACTGCGGATATGCGTGCCGATGGGCGCGACGCGGATGGGGCGCTTGCCGCGCTGACCGAAATGCAGTCGCAGGGCGCGAGACGGATTCACGCGCAGCAGATCACGTTGCGCGCGCAACAGCAGTTGAAGAACTGGGGTGAAGTGCTCAAGCTTGTTAAGACGCTTGAGAAGCGGGAGGCGATTCATCCGGCGGTGGCGGTGCGGTTGCGTCAACTCGCGGCTGAGAACTTGTTGCGCGATCGTCGGCATAACGCCGATGCGTTGCTTGAGTTGTGGAATTCGCTGTCGGCGACCGAGCGGCATTCGCCACGGCTTGCCGATCTTGCTGCTGAGTTGTTAGTGGCGCTGAATCGGCCGCAGGATGCGCGGAAGATCGTCGAGGAAGCGCTGGCGCAGAATTGGGATGCGCGGTTGTTGCGGCGGTATCCGGATACGACTGCGGGCGATGCGCTGCCGTTGATTCAGAAGGCCGAGGCCTGGCAGAAGGATCGGCCGGAAGATGCGGATTTGATGTTTGCGTTGGGGCGGTTGTGCCTGCATCAGCAGTTGTGGGGGAAGGCGCAGTCGTTCCTTGAGCGTGCTTTGAAGCTGGCCGATAACGAGACGCTGAAGATTCGCTCGCATCGCGCGCTGGCGCGCTTGCATGAGCAGCTTGGGGATAGCGATAAGGCTAGTCAGCATTATCGGGAAAGCGCGTTGGCTATGAATATTGTTTGAGGTTTTGGGCGTACTGTTCTAGGTTTTGAAATGGGTAGGCGATGGCCGCAGCGGATGCTGCGGCCGTTTTTATTTGGGCTTTCTGTTGCCTGCTATCTGATTTGATTGCTTAGTGCGGTGCAGTGGGCTGTTGCTGCATGGCGGCCTGGGTCAATGTCAGCGTGCTTTTCGTGGACGGCTTTTTGCGGAGCGAAGCATTGGCTTTTTCGGCGGAGGCTTTTGATTTCTGCGATGCCTCAGCCAGCAAATTCGCCGCATGCTGCGCGGTGATGCGGCTGCGCGGGACGCCCTTCGCGTCCAGTGCAATCACCTGGAATAACTCGCGGTCGCATTCGAGTTCCTGCTGATACTGATCGGCCGTGTCCACCAGTAGTTCGAGTAGCGTCTGGTGCCGCTTTCTCTCGTCACGCGTAAGCGCAGGATTTCTAACTATCGATGACGCAAGCGTGATCAATGTGTCCAGTTGACTCACCTGCCGGTCGCATAAATCGAACGCGGAGAGGGCTAGTTTTTCATACTGGAGTGCGTCGACTGGCGGACGCGATGCCGGTTGAATTTTGACGGACTTGGGCATGATGCGATCTCCCTGGGGATGCTTTGGATCGCCCGGACTCGCGCCTTTGGGGGAGGGGTGAGCGGGCACGTGACGGGGTTAGCAGACCGGCGTCGAAACCAAAACCGGCGAGCCTTGCGGCTCCCCCACCACAGCCCGCCCATAGAAATATAGACGTGCAGAGGCAGACGCACGACCTGCCTCGGCAGGCGTGCGGGTTTCGACGTGCAGGCTGCTAAACCTGGTCGCTGGGTGTTTCCCGACGACTTGGTAATTATAAGGGAGGGGCTGTCTCGGATTTAGTCTTTGGGGATAAATGTTTCGGGGAGCTGAAGGGATAGGGGCGAATCTGGCGGGAGGACGGTTGGGCGACATTTGCCGATCTCAGACGCAAATTGAATCGCAACTGATGGGCCGCTGTGATCTTTGATGTTGACTTAGATCGCTGTTTCGCAAGTGGTCACTCTCTGAAAACGTGAAGGACCGAAGTCGACCCCGAGCGGACTTTCGGCAAACTTGGGACCGGACGACCGAAGTCGGGCCGTCATTGCCCTTCGCGAATGCGCTGTCTGGACGCGGGCGCCGCCGCGCGGCTATCCTTGTGACATTATCAAGAGGTAACCGCGTTCTATCTTGCTGCTTGCCTAAGCGGTCGAAACCGTTGCCCTTTATCCCGATAGCCAATTTCTCGGAAAAGCTTGATCCTCTACGAAGTTAGCAACGCGAGAATATCCACTGAGCATGCAGGGAAGATTTAGACGTTACTGAGAGGGCATATCGATGACATTTTCACGTAGAGATTTTCACCGCACGAGCATGGTCATGGTGGCCGGGATCGTTGCCACCGGTAAAGTCTCCGAGGTGGTAGCCGAAGAATCGCCAACGCCTGTCGCCACCAGGGCCGGTAGCGGGATGCAACCGCTCGGTGGGCAGCCACCTGCCGGCTCGGCTCCATCGGTTAAAGATTTCGAGTATCAGATCAAGTATCAGCGGGCGTTCGAAGCGGTTCTGTGGAACATGCCCGCCATCGCCATCTACAGTTTTCGCCGGGCCGCCTTCGACAATCTGGGCGTCAGGGACAACGACATCATCTCCTATTCAGCGCCGGCCACGCCCAGGCTCGAAGCAATCACGGCAAATAGCACGACGCCGTACATCACGGCATTTACGGATCTTCGCAAAGGTCCGGTGGTACTGGAAGTGCCGGCCGCCAGTTCCGAAGGCAGCGTATACGGGCAGGTCGTCGACGCCTGGCAATTTACGATCGCCGATGTCGGGCCTTCGGGACTCGACAAAGGCAAAGGCGCGAAGTTTCTCTTCACGGCGCCGGGCTATAAGGGCACCGTTCCGAAGGGCTATCTCCACGTCGCGTCGCCGAACTTCCGGATTGCGCTCGCATTCCGTTCCGTTCGCGCACCCGGCAAGACCGCGACCGATGCTTATCACTATGCCCGACGGTTGCGGATGTATTACCTGTCGGAAGCCACCAATCCGCCGAAGCAGCGTTTTCTCGATCCCATCGACGAGCGCTACCCCACGCTACCGTTTTTCGACGAACGTCATTTCGACGACATGTACGAGATCATGAGCGTCGAGCCCGTGAACCCTTACGACAAGGTCATGATGGGCATGCTCACGTCGCTCGGGATCGAGAAAGGCAAACCATTCGCGCCGGATGATAAGACGAAGAAGGCCATGCGCCAGGCGGCGATCGATGCGTGGTTTTATTTGCAGTACTGGTACGACCATTTCCCGCGGGAAAAACTGTTCTGGTCGGATCGGCACTATGCGTCACTGCTTCAGGCGGATTCGAACAAGCGGTTCACCTTCGTTTACGACGACAGGATCGATCTGATCAACCGCGCGGCCGAATATTTCTGGTGCACCTACATGCCGCGGGTTCTGACCGACGATCCCGCCACGCAGTATCTGATGGCGCTGGCGGACAACAACGGCAATCTGCTCGAGGCGGGCAAACTCTACAAGCTCGACGTGCCGGCGCAGATGCCGGTCAAGCAGTTCTGGGCGTTGACGGTTTACGATCGGGCCACCAACGCATTTATCTATAGCGATTCGAACCGCACAACGCTCTCTTCATATGATCTCGACTCCATGAAGAAGAATGCGGACGGCAGCGTCACGCTCTATGTCGGCCCACAGGCCCCCGAGGGACTCGCGGCCAACTGGATACCGACCGCGGGGAGGCGTCCGTTACCTGCCATGCGTCTTTACGGTCCAACCGAAGCGCTGAACAACAAAACGTTCAAACTGCCCGACTTCCAACCTGTCTGACGCATCCGGAATGGGCCAGACCTTCGTCGCGAACGTATTGCGAAGAGCGTCGACACTGATAGCCGGTCATGCCGGAGGTCGGACCCTTCCACGCCACAGCAAGACTGCACTTTACGATTTTGCCAAAGTCAAAGGAGTACAGCCGTGAATACATCGCAATCCGTCGTTACCAGGAATTTTGCGGGCGCGCTGGTCGCGCTTGCCGTTGCGGGTTATTGCGCTCAGGCATTCCCTCAATCCCAGCAGCCAACACCGAATCAAGCTCTTGCCGCAAGCCACGACGCGCTGGCGAACGCGCCGTTTTCCGGAGACTTTCCCACCCATGAATCGGCCGAACTGCTTCGGGACGAACTATATTTTCAGCGCGCGGTACAGGTCTATTTATGGGCGCTGCCTGCCATCAATATGTTCGCAATGAAGGAAGGTTCGGAGAAAATCTACGGGGCCGGATACAACGTGTTGCCGGTCTGGAAAGAACGCCTTAATGCACAGACACAAGTCACCACACCGAACTCCGATTGTCTTTACGCGATGGCGTACGTCAACCTGGCGAAAGACGGGCCGATCGTAGTCGAAGTGCCTCCTCAGAATCAGGGCATCCTGGACGACTTCTATCAGCGGCCGCTCTCGGGCCCGACGATAGGCGGGAAAACCTATACGGGCGACTTTGGATTTGCCGGGCCTGACGGCGGCAAGGGCGGCAAGTACCTGATCGTCCCGTGGAACTACAAAGGAGCCGCACCGAAAGGCTATTACCTTTACCGTTCCCGAACCAACAATGTATTCGTGTTTTACCGCGGTTTTTTTACCGACCCCAAAGATCTCAAACCCGCTAACGCCCTGATCGCTGGCACACGCATTTATCCCTACGGCAAAAAGGATTCTGCCGAGCCGATGCGGTTTCCCGATGGATCGGCCACGCCGGCCAATATGCTATTCCCGCATGACGGCAGCTATTTCGATATGCTCGCCCGTTTCGTCGATCAGGAAACAGTCGACCCAGCGGATATGGACTGGCGCGGCATGATGGCGGCGATCGGTATCGAGAAAGGCAAGCCGTTCCAGCCCACACCCCGGCAGCGCGAGTTGCTGGACAAGGCGGCGAAAACCGCGTTCGGAATGAGCAAGGTCGAAATCTATAACGGACTGGTGGACCAGCCCGAGGCCAAATACTATCCAGACCGGCAATGGGTCAACGTCTTCGCCGGCCAGAACCCGTTGTTTCAGGCAAGCGGATCATTCACCAATCTGGCTCAGCGAGATGCGTACTTCACGACTGCCTACGCGACGAGTCCCGGAATGGTCGTAGACCTCGTCGAAAAGGGCGCGAAATATCCGTCGACCTGGCGCGATGCCGACGGTAACTTTCTGGAGGGCGGTAGCAGCTATCAACTTCACTTGCCACGCGATATTCCTGCTGCCAATTTCTGGTCGGTCACGGTCTATGATTCGATCACCGCTTCGGGACTGCAGAACGGCCAACCGCTACCTTCCTTGAATTCGATGGACAAACCGGTACAAAACGCCGATGGCACGTACGATCTTTACTTTGGCCCGAGCGCACCGGCCGGTAAGGAGCTCAACTGGGTGAGGACGGTTCCGGGCAAGGGCTATTTCATCATTCTGCGTCTGTATAGTCCCAAGGAGGCGTTCTTCAAGAAGACCTGGAAGCCCGACGACCTTAAGCGCATTGCGCAATAGAGAAGCAGAGGTTGCGGACGCGGCCGTTCACTTCGAACTGGGTGACCGGCCGCGTCCGTAGTTAAAGCCGACGTTCAAATGACTAGCAGGCCGCACATTCGAACGACCGAATTTGGCCGCACCGAGCCTCCGACCCGACGTGTACTATGGCCATTCTCAGGCACGGAGGTGGTTCATGAGAAAAAGCTTTCAGGTCCCTTCGGGGCGAGCGACGCTGGCAGGGGAAATCGTTGGACGTGGAGAGCCGATAGTTTTTTTGCACGCGCGTGTCGCGGACCGCCGCATGTGGGACCACCCGATCCGCACGATAGGTGCGACCCACCAGGCGATAGCCTATGATCGACGCGGATTTGGGGAAACTCGCGCGCGAGCGGAGGATCATTCGTCAGTCGACGACCTGATCACCGTTTTGGCGTCGGTGGCAGAGGAACGCCCCGCAATACTCGTGGCCTGCTCTCAGGGCGGGGGGATAGCACTGGATGCAGCTCTTCGATATCCGTCATTCGTTCGCGGTCTCGTTCTTATCGCGCCGAATGTGACGGGTGCTCCGAAGATAACTCACCCCGCGCCGATTGCAGACCTGGTCGCCTGCTTGGCGCAGGCGGAGTCGAGCAATGATATTGAAAAGGCCATCGAGATACGAACGACTCTCTGGCTTGATGGACCGCTTCAATCTGAGGGGCGCGTGATCGGAGGAGTTCGCAAGCTGTTTTATGAAATGAATTCCGCCGCTCTCGGTTTGCCGCCAGTTGGCGCGAACACGGATCCACCGATCGCATATCGGCGGTTGAGAGAAATATCTGTCCCGACGTTGGTGATGTGCGGGAATCTCGACCTTCCGGGTATTCAGGAGCGCAGCCGTTACCTCGCGGCTAACTTATCGCGTGGGACATTCTACGAAGTGTCAGATACCGCTCACCTGCCAAGCCTTGAACGGCCGGAGGAAGTGACAAACGTGATCGCTGAATTCATTGATCAATGCAAAGGCGAGCAATAGCTGCCCCAGCGAATCTTGCGGACATGTTTCCCTAAGACGCGCCGATTGTTGACGATCTGCGATCTTAGGCCGAATGTCCCATAACGGCCGACCACCGCGCTCATGTGCCGCGCTATCGACCTACTACACTGTGACGTCCTGGGATTCGCCAGCCCCAGACCCGAAGCGAACCTTCGGCTAGTCCCCGAGCGGGCGTTCAATTTGACGGTCTAGCCGTTGAGCTCGTGGTACCAAAAGAGATTTCGACCGATAAAATCAAACGCTTCTGGCCATGAGGGCTCATGGTCTGCCTCTATGTAGAATGCTGCGCCATTAGAAAAATGAAGACAAAGGACGTGCGCATCTGTCCGTGTCACAGCGACCACGCCCTGACCAATTAATCCGACTAGCTTGTCACAGAACTCTGTTGTCCCCTGCCGAGTGAGACTTTCGCCATTTGCAACTGCGGCCCGGTTATAGACGGTGAGTCGCTCTTCCTGGAAAACAAGTTGAAAATAGTCGTGAATGAATACGACCTGCGACAGCGGTTCAAGAGGTATTAGCCTGTTGTCCATGCATTCAGCTCCCGGGTCGCAAATGTCGACAATTTACCCGACTGGCGCGACTTACGGATAATGGCCGATGCCGGCCTAATGCTCAACATGTAAGAACGGGATCGCTCTCGTTACGCGTCATGCCGAAGCTCGCCATGCGAGCGCAGTGACTGGGTGAGCCGATAACGGGTGGCATGTTGAAAGGAGGTTTTGCATGCTTTGGCGTGTCATTCGTCTGTGGGCCGGTCGAGCCTTTTTGTGCCGTCGCTCTCGTCCTAATCGGTAGCAATCTCGGCGGGATGGCCGGAGGCGTCGTAAGCGATGTCTATCAGGAAGAACTTGATGAGTTCATGCGCTGGATGACGAAATAGGGGGAAGGAATGACAACACCGTTGCTGATTGTTCTGGTCGTGCTCTTCATTGCCTCGGGCTCTGTGATGCTCGTAAGCCTGTTGGGGAGAGACCGTGGGATCAATTTTCACGACCTGGATAACGAAAGCACGGTGCCGCCTGATCGGCTTGATGTGCTGAGAAAACCATGGGTCTTCTATACGGCGACTGTCGTGCTGCTGGGCACGGCCGCAGTGTATCTGTGGTGGAAGGCGCACCTATCTGATTGAAGCCGGTTGCCTCCTCACGTCCATCCGAAATAAGCACATACCGCCGGCACCGTCACCAGGCACGCGAGGAGCCCAGTCCCAGGACGATGAACTTGCGCCTTACGCCAACGCCTGAAATTCAGGCTCACTACACGACCCACAAGCCTACAAAAGGATGACGTTTTTTAAGGGTTATACGACCTTTGCGCCATCCATCCCAAGTTCCATAATTTGCCCACGAAATCAAACCGAGCCACAAGCGCAAACCCAATCGCGCATTGAACTTCCGTCTTGATCAATCACAAAGCAAAGGAAAGGAACAGAAGATGAGGCTAAAAAACAAGTCAGCTTTAATCACAGGCGGCACGAGTGGCATCGGTCTCGCAACCGCGAAGCTCTTCATCGCAGAAGGCGCTCGAGTAGCAGTCACCGGCCGCGACGTCACCGCATTTGAGCGAGTGCAGGCGGAGCTAGGAGAGAACGCGCTTGTTCTCAAAGGCGACGTCCGTTCAATCAAGGACATGCAGGCGATTGCCACCGAAGTGAAAGAGAAGTTCGGCGGTTTGGATATCGTGTTCGCCAACGCAGGTCGAGCTTTCCCATCCCCACTCAACGACATCGACGAAGATCTCTACAACGAGATCATGGACATCAACGTCAAGGGCGTGGTGCTCACGCTTCAAGCTGTGCTGCCTGACTTGCGAGAGGGCGCTTCAGTCATTCTCAATACATCGTTCGTTGCGCAGACCGGCAAGCATGGCATCTCGTTGACCGCGGCAGCAAAGGCAGCGGTGCGATCACTGGCCCGCAGTTGGTCCTACGAATTTCTCGACCGCAAAATCCGCTTTAACGCGATCGCACCCGGCGCGATCGACACGCCCTTGATCAGCAAGTGGGGCATGTCCGCCGAGTGGGTTCGCGACCGCAAGGCCGAATTCGCCCAGGCTATTCCAGTGGGTCACATGGGCCACGCCGAGGACATTGCCTACGCGGCGCTCTATCTCGCTAGCGACGAATCCTCTTACGTCGTCGGCACCGAACTGGTCGTCGATGGCGGCGCCTCGCAACTTTAAGGCTTCGGTTCCCGATTTCGAAGACCCACACGTCTCCGGCTCATCCCCATCCTGATCACTCACCCGCCACGCTTTTCGTGGTGGCGGTTCTTCAATCCGGCCTACCCTGGATGCGCTCGCAGAGGGGCGCCGAAGTACAAGGAAATATTATCTTGACCGACAACAGCGAAAACAACGCCTCCGGCGAGCGACTGATCAGCGCGCGCCAGTCCCGCCGCGATCTTCTCAAGTTTGGAAGCGTCACTGCGCTCGGCGCCATCCTGGGAGGTGCAGGCCTGCTTGGCCGCGCCACTCCTGTTCTTGCGCAGGCAGGCAGCGCGCCGGAACTGGCTCCGAATGATCCGCTCAATATTTTGATCGTCAATTACGACGGCGGGACGCTTCTCGATTTCGCCGGCCCCAGCGAGATTTTTCACCGGCTGCCGAATACGAACGTTCGCTATGCGAGCCTCAATGGGGGTAGCGTGACCCTCGAATTTGGAGTCGTGTATGGCAAGACTGAACGACTGGCCGATATTGAGAAGACAGATCTGATTCTGGTCCCCGGCGGGTCGGATTTGTCGGCGCCGATGCGCCCGGAGTATCAAGCGCAGATCCGGCGTCTAGCCGATAGCGCCAAACACGTTACGTCGGTTTGCAACGGATCGCTCGTGCTCGCCGCAACGGGCGTTCTCAAGGGTAAGCGAAGCGCCTGCCATTGG
This sequence comes from Paraburkholderia xenovorans, assembly GCF_046030735.1. Classification (GTDB taxonomy): domain Bacteria; phylum Pseudomonadota; class Gammaproteobacteria; order Burkholderiales; family Burkholderiaceae; genus Paraburkholderia; species Paraburkholderia xenovorans_A. Next base: position 7,871 of record NZ_JAQQBV010000023.1, on the reverse strand, counting down.
GCCTTCGTCAACAAGCTGTCTGAATATGGCGCCATCCCTGTTCCAGATCGTTTCGTAGAAGACGACAACGGCCGGTTCATGAGCGGCGGTGGCGTGACGGCGGGCATCGATTTCGCACTGCGCGTTGCCGCGAAGCTGCGCGGTCAACAGGCCGCCGAATTCACGCAACTCGCGATCGAATATGATCCCGCGCCGCCATTCCATTCAGGTCATCCCAGAGACGCGCGGCCTGAAGTCGTCGCGATGGTCGACAAGGAACTGCCCGGCGCATCCAAGGGGCTCGCCCGAATCCCTGGCGTTCGCTGAAATACGTGCAGGCGATGTGCGCGAGGCCACACCGCTAGCCTCGATGAAGGCCGCAACCGACATTCTCCGCGCCACCAACCCAATCGGCGCGCGCTCTCCAATTCAAATCAAAATCGGAACTCATTCAATGCGACAAACTCGTCTTTGTGCTGCTGCTCTTGCAGCCTGCCTCTCTATTTTCGCTTTTACGGCATCTGCAACTGCCAATGCAAGCGGCCCCCAGCGTCCGCCCGAAGCGGCAATCAAAGCCGAAAACGCTCGATGGTCGGAAGCCTTCGCGCGAGGTGATTATGAAGCGATAGGTCGCCTCTATACGAAAGACGGCGCACTTTTACCGCCTGGGGGCGAGCGGGTCACCGGACCCAGCGCGATCGTGGAATACTTCTCCAAAGCTTATTCAGGATCTAAACCTGACACCGTATCCTTCAGCAATTACGAGTTCTACGGTAATGATCAGATCGTGACCGAAGTTTCGGATGCAGAGATCCGTGATCAAAGTGGACAGCTAAAAGTTCGCGCCAAACAGATCCTCATCTTCCTGAAGCAGGGCGGCGCCTGGAAGCTTCATCGCGACATCTGGAATAGTTACGCCCCCTGAAATCTGACACTCGTTAGGTATCCGGCGAAAGTCTCCTGGGCGGCGGGGCTGAAAGCAGTAATCAGCGCTCGCCGTTCAATCTGCTCTCGCGCCGGATCGATTGCGGAGGATGTCCGTGCAGTTTGACGAAAGCCCTCCGCATCCGCTCCGGATCGGTGAATCCCACAGCCAGAGCAATTTGTTCGATTGGTTCGCTCCCATCCTGTAGACGCAGCCGCGCAGCTTCAACCCGCAAGCGCTCGACCGCCTTAGCAGGCGTTTCACCCGTTTCGCGGCGAAATGCGCGGCCGAATTGTCGCAGGCTTAAGCTTGCGGCATCGGCGAGTCGCTCGACAGGCAGCGCTTCAGTCAGATGCTCTCTGGCAAAATTCAGCGCGATGCGGATACGATCCGACTCCGGCTCCATTTGCGACATAGCGGAGAATTGGGACTGACCTCCAGGCCGGCGATACGGAACGACCAGATATCTTGCGACGGAGCGCGCAATTTCTGCGCCCATATCTCTTTCAATCATCGCGAGTGCCAGGTCTATTCCGGCGGCGATGCCAGCCGACGTCCAAATGCAGCCTTCCTCGATATAGATACTATCGCCCTCGACCTTGATGTGAGGGAAGCCCGACTGCAATTGAGCTGCGTACCGCCAGTGCGTGGTTGCTCTCAAGCCGTCCAGCAAGCCGGTTTCCGCGAGCAGAAATGCTCCGGTGCACACGCTAGCCACTCGTGAGGCTTTGGAGGCCACTTTCCTGGCAGCGGCGATGTTCTCCGCTGTCTGCATTGGCTCGATATCACCGCCTATGAATATGACAGTGTCAAACGCGCGCCTTGCGCTCGCCTTTGTCTCGATCGGCAGACCCGCATTGCCGGGAATCGGTCCTCCGGGCTGCGAGATGACGTGAAGATCATAGGGGGTGTGGCCGGCGGCTGTGGCCACCTGATTAAAAGCCGAAAGCGGGCCGGCAAGATCAAGCGCGTCGTGGCCACGGCAAACAAAGAATCCAATTCGATGCATGACGGAGTAGCTAACCGAGAATCCTTGGATGACGTATTTTACGGGTAACCCTTAAATAGCGCCATCTGAGATTTTCCGGTTTGTTGTGACCGGTCGGTCGACGTGCCGCTGTAATCAAACACTGCCTGTCGTCGATCGGTGGTGCGCGGCTCGGATCGAAAATATCATGTTCACTCCAGAGTTTGTGGAGCACTACGACGTGCGTGGACAAAAAGTTGAGGACGATCTGGAGAGGCACCTGGAGCAGGCGCTCGGCGACATCTCCAGGATTCGGGTGAAGCGATCATGAGCCTTCAACTTATAACTCGTGATATATCCCTGAGCGATGTTGAGCGCAGCCTTGATCTATTCGAGGGCAGAGCCGAAATATTCTCGGTCGACAGCGAGCATGTCCGGATTTCTATTCCGCCCCGATTGCTAGACACCGTCGGAGAGGAAATGGTTGGGGAGGTCTCTGAAAACGTGAAGGACCGAAGTCGACCCACCGCTGCCCTTCGTGCGTTTTCGTCCAACGTCACATCATGCTCAAAAGCGGTCGCTGCAGGAGGGTGTGTCGAAGAGATGGCGCTTCAGCCAAAACGTTGGGTCCAACACCGGCCGGTCGCGGAAAAAAGCACGCCGTGAACCAAGCTGCGCCGGTTCGCGCCCCAATTCCGACTTCTGACATTGCGAATCGCCACCCGGGACAATCTCCTAGAAAAAGATGCAGGCAACGAAAAAACTGTCCTATGTTTACAAACTGTGAGCGTTTGGAAGGTGTTTTAAACACCTTGTTTTGCCGGTCATTTTTACTTTTTGAGGCGCGGCAACATGATCGTTCGGTCAATACGGCGTTAAAGCCGCGGGATTCCGGTGAGCCACTCTCACAGGCCATCGAGCGTCAGCTCTTCTAATTTCGGAGGTGTGCATGTCCCAATCGGATGATGCGGCAAAGGCTGGAGCACGTCGGGCATTCCTGAAAAACGTCGCAGTTGTCAGCGTAGCGAGCGGATTTTCCGGCTCAGTTGGCGAAACGCTCGCGCAAACCGGCTCGACAAACTCAACCGGTCCGGCCTCAAAGCCCGCGTCGCCCTCAACCATTGCATTTAACAAGCAATACGCGGACTTTCTTTCGTTCGCTGACGCTCAGGATTTCGAAGACGCGAAGCGCGGCCTGATTGCCACACTCCCGGAGCCGGTCATCATCAAGGGGCAAGGCGAATTTCCTGCGTGGGACCTTCAGCAGTTCGCGTTCGTAAGCGGCGGCCCGGAAAACAACGCTCCCTCGACAGTGAATCCGAGCCTTTGGCGTAACGCCAAACTGAACATGAATCACGGTCTTTACGCCGTAGTAGACGGCATCTGGCAGGTGCGCGGCTACGACCTCTCCGTGATGAGCATTATTCGTGGAGATCACGGCTATATCGTCGTCGATCCTTTCATTACGACCGAAGTTGCCTCGACGGTGTGGAAGCAGCTGGTCATCCCTCACCTTGGCGACAAGCCGATTACTCACGTCATCTATACTCACAGCCATGTCGACCACTATGGCGGTGTGCGAGGTCTCGTCAGTGACGACGATCTGAAGTCGGGCAAGGTGCAGATTGTGGCGCCCGTCGGTTTTACTGAAGCTGCCGTCGGCGAGAACATCATCGCCGGCAATGCGATGGGACGTCGCGCCAGCTACATGTATGGCTCACTGCTACCGCGAAGCCCCACAGGCATTGTCGATGGCGGTCTGGGGAAGACGACTTCGGTCGGTACCATCACGCTGGCCGTCCCCTCCATCTTTGCCGAGAAAACCGGCCAGAAACTGACGCTCGACGGCGTAGACATTCAGGTTCTGATGGCGCCGGAATCGGAGGCGCCTTCAGAGTTCATGTTTTATCTGCCGAAGTTCAAGGCATTCTGCGCGGCGGAAGACGCCACGCATACGCTGCACAATCTCTACACGTTACGAGGCGCAAAGGTTCGTGACGCGCTGCTCTGGTCCAAGTACCTGCAAACGGCGCTCGATCTGCATGGCGACGATATGCAGGTCATCTTTGCGTCGCATTACTGGCCCACCTGGGGCAACGACCGAATCAATGCATTCCTGCGAGCCCAGCGTGACATGTATCGCTATCTGCACGACCAGGTCATGCGCATGGCCAACCTCGGCCAGACGCCGCTCGAAATCGGTGAGGCCATCCGTTTGCCGGACAGCCTTGCGAAGCACTGGTATTGCCGGAGCTACTATGGCACGGTCTACCACGACGCCGTCGCGCAGTACAACCTGCGCCTTGGGTTCTTTGACGGCGTCCCCGCTAATCTGCACCGCTTGCAGCCAACCGACAGCGGCAAACGGTATGTCGAGTACATGGGTGGGGCGGCTGCCGTTCTGCGAAGAGCACACGATTCGTATAACCAGGGTGACTACCGATGGGTGGCGGAAGTCGTAAACCATGTGGTATTCGCGGACCCGCAAAACACAGCCGCTAAGCAACTGCTGGCGGACGCTTATGAACAGCTAGGCTACCAGTCGGAGTCTGCGCCATGGCGCAACTTCTATCTCACGGGAGCCATGGAACTGCGCAACGGCGTCAGGAAGGGACAGGCACCTGCGCCACAGAGCCCGGATACCATTCAGGCCATGCCGCTCGACATGTTCCTCGACTACCTGGGTATCAGGCTTAACGCTGACCGCGCGAACGGAAAAACGGCGTCGTTCAATCTCGTGCTGACCGATACAAAGGAAAGCTGCGTGCTGGGCGTCGAAAACAGCGCGTTGCACTATTCGAAGGACAGAACCTCAAAGTCATCGGACGCGACGGTCACCATGACCCGCGCGGACCTCAACAGCATCATGATGGGACGAACCAACATGCAGAAGCTGGTGATGGCGGGCAGTGCCAAAATCGACGGCAATAGCCAGAAGCTTGGCGAGTTTGTGTCCTGGCTCGACAACTTCGATTTCTGGTTCAACATTGTCACTCCTTGAGGTCGAACCATGTGTGCCATCTGCAACTTCAAGATTGATTTCGGCGTTGGCCATCCCCTTGCGCTGACAGTCGCGGTAGCGACCCGAAAGGCGATTGATTCCGGACTTGTCGAGCCGATTGATGCCACGGAAGGCGCGCTCTCTTCGGCACGAATGCGCATGTCCGCCGTCGAAGCGTTGAACCTGCTTCAGGCACGTATCGAAGGGACTCACAGTGAAGACGCGCTCCTGGCGATCCCGGACTTTTATGTGCTGCTTATCGAGAATGACACGTGGGGGTTCTTTCATGCGACCACGAATGGCTTCGACCCGGACGTTGTCCCAGAAATGCCTAACGTGATGGCCACCGATGAAGCGAAACGCAGCAATATCCTCATCGTGTCCGAGGCCGGCCTGCGAGCGTGGTTGGACCAACGCTTCGATATTGAGCTGGCTTTGCGCGAATCGCTGTTCATGATCGACATGTCTGCACGTTCGACCGAGTCGCTATTGCAAATGCTCGCGAGTGTGCAGTCGACCGTCACCGGCGATTGCTGACGTATCTTGTGCGTGCGGGTCGATCAGGGCGGCCAGCCAGGGAGCGCATCATGGGTACGCTGACGGACAGGATCAAGCATGAATTCATGAAAGCACTTCCGCCGACGATCTTCTTTTTCATCATTCTTCACATCGTTGCGATTGTCAGGGCGCTCATGATCCGAGGTTCGGGCATCTCGTTGCCTACGTCGACGTCGGTGCTCATCGCGTCGTTGATATTGGGCAAATCCGTTCTGGTTGCAGACATGTTGCCGTTCATCAATCGCTTTCCCGACTAGCCGCTTGTATGGAACGTCGGCTGGAAGACGCTGATGTATGCGACCGTCGCCCTCATCGTTCATTACCTTGAGCGGCTCTATGACTACTGGAAAGAAGCGCATGGTCTAATCGCGGCCAATGCGCAACTCTGGGCCGATGTCAGTTGGCCCCGCTTCTGGGCCGTCCAGATCGTGCTCGCAACGCTGATCTTTATGTATTGCTTCATCGCTGAACTTGCGCGGGTGATCGGCCGAAAAACGCTGAGCGCGATTTTCTTCGGGCCGATGCCTAAACGGCCCGGATGAACGAACTTGTGTGAACCGCCCGGGGAGAGCCGCTAGCACGTCGCATCAAAAAGCTTTGGCTGTGGACGATCCTAACAGGGAGATCTCAATGGCAGCGTTCGTAGACCACCCGGCGATTCTTTTTTTTGTGCTCCTCGTCTTGTTGATTACCGCGGTCGCGTTTGGGGTATTCGTGCTGCGGCGCGTTGCTCCATTGCGTGAGGACGAACGAGACGACTTTAATGCTATTCAAGGCGCGACGCTGACGCTGTTGGCTTTATTGATCGGTTTTAGCATATCAATGGCGGTGAACCGCTACGACCAGCGAAAAAACCTTGAAGAGGCGGAAGCCAATTCGATCGGCACCCAGTATGCGAGAGCTGACTTGGCGGCCCCTCAGATCCGCGACCCGATGAAGCTGGCATTGGTTCAGTACACCCGCTTGAGGCAGAGCGAGTTTCAGACTCGCAACCCCGACGAGCGGAAACGTCTGGATGAAGAAATTTCGGCGCTTCAATCGAAACTGTGGGACCAGGCGACGCTGGTTGCCAGGACCCAGCCGACCCCAATAGGATCGCTGGTCGTGACAGGAATGAACGACGTGCTGAATTCGCAAGACTATTCCGAAGCGGCAAGGATAAATCATGTGCCGCTCGGGGTCTGGGTGCTCATGATATTGATTGCTGTTTTTGGTTGCGCGATGCAGGGCTACGGCGCGAAAGGTAAACGCCGAACAGCATTGCTTATGACCATATTGCCCGTGACGATTGCGTTGTCGCTTGCGCTCATAGCTGACATTGATAGCCCTCGCGGCGGAATTATCCATGTCCAACCGCAAAACCTGACTCGGCTCCTGCAATCTTTGGAAAAGTGACGGCAACGTTGGACGAGTAACTCATTAATCGCGACCATTGTTGAACGGCCGTTCGTCACTCAACATCCGGCGTTCGACGATAGAACTCGGACGACCGTTTGTGGCCGCACTGCGCCTCAGGACCCGCCGCGGCCGGCGCATCGCTCAGAAGTTCAGCAGAGGAGCGGACCTAGTTCAACGATGTCTGCGCTTTCAAGGGTGAAATCGAGATTTTGTTTTGGGCACAGTTCTGCATTCCCCCGGATCACGTGGATGTCGACCAACTTGTTTTCGCCGCTAACCTCGTCGACGTAGCGAAAATACTTGTCACCGAACTTCTCTTCAGCATCCTCAGCGTCAACGTGAACCGAGATCCGAACGCCAAAGTGAGACTCGTATTGAGCGAGTGCATCGCCGAGCGTCAGAGCATCGACCTTAAGCGCCAGGTCGGTATGTGGACACGGGTTTCCGGTATATGTATAGCGCGAATTTTTGGGGCCACATACGAGAGGCATCTGCTTTCCTTTTCGCTCGAAACTTGGAACTCGATGGCCGCCGACAGTTCCGGGGCGTTAGCTAGGATCAATTGTCGGCGATCTGAGCGACGACGTCGAACGTCTCATCATGGCCGTCCAGAGCCCGAAGGTGGTCGGCTTAGGAGGACCCGAAGCGGCTCATCAGTCTTGCTTTCAAGGGGCACTCATCGGGTAGCATAGTATGCGTCCGGTTAGCACTTGCGCTTCATCAAACCACTTCACCAAAGTACCAACATTCATAGCTGAACGGGCGACCGTCGTCGTCAAGGGCCTTAACAGCAATACCCAACTCGGACATGCCTGTCGGCACGTGCAACGCCCATTCACTGGATAGGTTCCGGTTCCGTATGAATTTTCTTTCACCAAAAATATTTGTACCCTCGGCAACGTGGGCTCTGAAGTAGTCCTCGTCCAGGTAGACGCATACCTCGCTCGCGAACATGTCTGGAAGGCAAATTACGCAGGTCACTCGAACCGACCTACAGTCGACGGGCTTGCGAGCGAGAAGCAGCGCCGATGCGTTGATAAGAC
>NZ_JAQQBV010000022.1:0-127058 GCF_046030735.1 Paraburkholderia xenovorans | reverse complement strand
GGGAGCCTCAAGGAAGCGGCGTGCGGTTGCACAGTCGTCAACAAATGCAGATTTAGTAGGGGAATATTTAGACAGGTTGGAATCTCTGTTTTTAGAGGATCCGGTCTTATATCGGTTTTTCTCCAATCTGATGGTTGATCTGAAGCCCATTATTCTGACCAAAAAATCTGTAATGGCCCGACTAGGTGACGATTATGCCGTACTGATTGAGCTGGACACGATGTTGCTCGCCATGCAGGAATTTATAATAGATAAGCAATTCTCCATTGAAGATTATAAAAATTTCCATGCGTTGCTGCTAATTAACGAAGCCCGGAATGGCCTTGTTCGGGACCTTCAGAATCGGTACGGAGATAAGGCGGCTCCATATTACAAAATATTGTCAAGGAGAAAGGGTTTTGTTTTGATCGAGAAATTCTGGGCGGAGAGCTTTATTGAGAAGTATTTAAAAGTCTTGATGAAGGAAGAAGGCGTTAATCACCATTTAATGAACACGCGTCTTCAAGTTTTAAAAGATTTGAAGATGGATGATTCGTTTCTTATTGCATACCGACGCCAGACAGCGCTTGGATTTGTTGGGGAACGAAGGATGATTAAGGCGTTGATAGAGGCAGTACAGTTCAGATTGACCTTCTGGGTCTCGGAGCAGCGTCGCGACAGCAGGCTCGGGATCGCCTCTTTGGATTTGACAAATCAGATTCAGATCACGAACCATGAGGATATGAACAATTACCTGCTGGGACTTGCCAAAAAAATTAAAAATAAAAACAGATATGATTTTTCTTACCCAGTCGAACAGGCGGACTACATTGAGGGAGAGTTTGTCTCGGATCGAATTAACGAGATATTAAAATATGAAAACGGAACGAATGAAGATGTAATTATATCGCATTATTACAATGACACAGTAAAAATCGAGTCATCGAGTATGCGAGCGATTGCATTGGGTGAGCATAAGCGGCATCCGTTATATACGGAAAATTCTACAAAAATTAAATGGCCTGCAACGATTGCAAAAGAACAACAAGAAGCCCTGCCCGCGATATCAAACGAAATAGAGTTGGCTGGGATAATTTTAAAGTCTGTGCAGGATATGAATGAAGCCCAAAGCTTGCTCGCTCAAACAGGATTTGTAACCATTATTGAATTTACTGAAAATATTTTACGCAATAAAGCAAAAGAACTAAACATTACCGAAGCCATATATTTCAATACCACGGTGGAGCACGAAGTTATAGCTCCGCTTTAAGGCGCAAGAACCTGGCGGCAAGGATTGTCTTGACGCGGAGTCCGGTCATCGCCCCGCGCCGGAAAGCGTGACCTGACCTCCCCAACCCCCGCAAAAACCCCTACTCCGACCCCTCAAAAAAAAGTTGTATATACAAATTGGTGCCGCTAGACTCCTCGAAATTGTCTAGACAAGCGAGGACGCGACACCATGATGACTCTGAAGCCCGGCCACCTGACTCTCCCGCAACTGCGCCAGATCGCCCGCGAGCACGTCGCATTGCAACTCGACCCGGCGAGCCACGCCGCCATCGACGCTTGCGCCCAGGCCGTCGCCGACATCGCCGCGAAGGGCGAGCCGGCCTACGGCATCAACACCGGCTTCGGCCGTCTCGCCAGCACCCATATTCCGCACGACCAACTCGAACTGCTGCAACGCAATCTGGTGCTGTCGCACGCGGTCGGCGTCGGCGCGCCGATGTCGGTTCCGGTCGTGCGTCTGCTGATCGCGCTGAAGCTGTCGAGCCTCGGCCGCGGCCACTCGGGCATCCGTCGCGAGGTGATGGAAGCGCTGATCACGCTGTACAACGCCGACGTGCTGCCGGTGATCCCGGTCAAAGGTTCGGTCGGCGCGTCGGGCGACCTCGCGCCGCTCGCGCATATGTCCGCGACGCTGCTCGGTGTCGGCGAAGTGTTCGCGAAGGGCGAGCGCATGCCGGCCACCGAAGGCCTCGCGCTGGTCGGCCTGAAGCCGCTCACGCTGCAAGCAAAGGAAGGTCTGGCGCTGCTGAACGGCACGCAAGCTTCCACCGCGCTCGCGCTCTACAACATGTTCGCAATCGAAGACCTGTATCGCACCGCGCTGGTCGCGGGTGCGTTGTCGGTCGACGCGGCAATGGGCTCGGTCAAGCCGTTCGACGCGCGCATTCACGCATTGCGCGGCCATCAAGGTCAGATCGATGCGGCCGCGGCCTACCGTTCGCTGCTGGACGGTTCGGCGATCAACGTGTCGCACGCCGATTGCGACAAGGTGCAGGACCCGTACAGCCTGCGCTGTCAGCCGCAAGTGATGGGCGCCTGTCTCGACCAGATGCGTCATGCCGCCGACGTGCTGCTGCTGGAAGCCAACGCGGTATCCGACAATCCGCTGATTTTCCCGGACACCGGCGAAGTGCTGTCGGGCGGCAACTTCCACGCGGAACCGGTGGCGTTCGCCGCCGACAACCTCGCGCTCGCCGCCGCTGAAATCGGCGCGCTGGCCGAGCGCCGCATCGCGTTGCTGATCGACGCGACGCTGTCCGGTCTGCCGCCATTCCTCGTGCGCGACGGCGGCGTGAATTCCGGCTTCATGATCGCTCACGTGACGGCTGCCGCGCTCGCGTCGGAGAACAAGACGCTCGCGCATCCGGCGTCGGTCGATTCGCTGCCCACGTCGGCCAACCAGGAAGATCACGTTTCGATGGCGACGTTCGCCGCGCGCAAGCTCGGCGACATCGCCGAAAACACCGCGAACATTCTGTCGATCGAATTGCTCGCCGCGGCGCAAGGCGTCGATCTGCGCGCCCCGCACAAGACCAGCCCGAGCTTGCAGAAAGTGATGGACGTGGTGCGTAAAGACGTCGCGCATTACGAGCTCGATCACTATTTCGCGCCGGATATCGAGGCGGTCACGCGCCTCGTGCAGAACGGCACGATCGCGAAGCTGAGCCCGTTCTCGTTCCGCTCGGAACAGTAAGCACCGCTCAAGTAGATCAAGCAGATCACGCCAATGAACGCACCGGCCTATCAGGGCATCAAGGACTTCATCCTCGGCCGCATCCACGCGGGCGAATGGGCTGAAGGCGACCAGGTCCCGTCCGAAAACGAGCTTGCGCGCGAATTCAACGTCGCGCGCATGACGGTCAACCGCGCGTTGCGCGAGTTGACTTCGGAACAGGTCCTCACGCGCGTGCAGGGGTCGGGCACTTTCGTCGCGCGTCCCAAGTACGAATCGACGCTGGTGGCGATCCGCAGCATCTCCGACGAAATCGTCGCGCGCGGTCATCGTTATCAGGCGAAGGTGTTGCAGATCGGCGCGAGCGTCGCCGACGAAGTGCTCGCCGAAGAAATGCAGGTGAGCGCGGGCAGCCCGGTATTTCATTCGCGCGTGCTGCATTTCGAAAACGACGAACCGGTGCAGCTCGAAGAGCGCTGGGTCAATCCGGCGGTCGCACCCGAGTATGCATTGCAGGATTTCACGAACACCACGCCGAATCAGTATCTGGTACGCGTCGCGCCGCTGCAGCGCGTCGAGTACCGGATCGAGGCGCTGGCCGCCGACACCGGCACGCGCGAGTTGCTGACCATGGACGAACTCGAACCCTGCCTCGTGCTGCACCGGCGCACGTGGTCGCAGGGCCAGGTGGCGTCGGTCGCCAATCTCTGGCACCCAGGCAGCCGTTATCGCTTCACCGGACATTTCTGATTTCACCGCTATTCCCGAAACCCGCTATTCCCGAAACTTTTTCCCGCACATCTTCACGCATCCCGAGGGCCACCATGAACAATCCGAAACACATCGATCCGCGTCTCGACCCGACCCGCACGATCCGCGCGCCGCGCGGCGCGGACAAGACCTGCAAGACCTGGATCGCGGAAGCCGCGTACCGGATGATCCAGAACAATCTGGATCCGGAAGTCGCCGAGCATCCGCACGCACTGGTCGTGTACGGCGGTATCGGCCGGGCGGCGCGTAACTGGGATTGCTTCGATCAGATTCTCGCGTCGCTGAAGGACCTGAACGAAGACGAGACGTTGCTGATCCAGTCGGGCAAGCCGGTCGGCGTGTTTCGCACGCATGCTGACGCGCCGCGCGTGCTGCTCGCGAATTCGAATCTGGTGCCGCATTGGGCGACGTGGGAACACTTCCACGAGCTCGACCGCAAGGGCCTGATGATGTACGGCCAGATGACCGCCGGCAGCTGGATCTATATCGGCAGCCAGGGCATCGTGCAGGGCACGTACGAGACGTTCTTCTCGGTCGCGAACCAGCATTTCAACGGCGAGCCGTCGGGCCGCTGGATCCTGACCGGCGGTCTCGGCGGAATGGGCGGCGCGCAGCCGCTGGCCGCGACGATGGCAGGCTTCTCGATGATCGCGGTGGAGTGCGACGAGACGCGCATCGACTTCCGTCTGAAGACGCGCTACGTCGACAAGAAAGCGAAGACGCTCGACGAAGCGCTCGCACTGCTCGACGAAGCGAAGAAGGCGGGCAAGCCGGTGTCGATCGGTCTGCTCGGCAATGCGGCCGACGTGTTCGCCGAATGCGTGGCGCGCGGCATCACGCCGGATTGCGTGACCGACCAAACCAGCGCGCACGATCCGATTCACGGCTACCTGCCGCAAGGCTGGAGCGTCGAAGACTGGCGCGAGCGCATGAAGACCGCGCCGGATTCGATCGTCACGCCGGCCAAGCAGTCGATGGCCAAGCAGGTGCAGGCGATGCTGACGTTGCAGGAACGCGGCGCGGCCACGCTCGACTACGGCAACAACATTCGTCAGATGGCGCTGGAAATGGGTGTCGAAAACGCGTTCGATTTCCCGGGCTTCGTGCCGGCCTACATCCGACCGCTGTTCTGCGAAGGCAAGGGTCCGTTCCGTTGGGTCGCGCTGTCGGGCGATCCGGAAGACATCTACAAGACGGACGCGAAGGTGAAGGAACTGATCCCCGACGATCCGCATCTGCACAACTGGCTCGACATGGCGCGCGAACGCATCGCGTTCCAGGGGCTGCCCGCACGCATCTGCTGGGTCGGCGTGAAGGATCGTTATCGTCTGGGCCAGGCGTTCAATGAAATGGTGAAGAACGGCGAGCTGAAGGCGCCGATCGTGATCGGCCGCGATCACCTCGACACCGGTTCGGTCGCGAGCCCGAATCGCGAAACCGAATCGATGAAGGACGGCTCGGACGCGGTCAGCGACTGGCCGCTGCTGAACGCACTGCTGAACACCGCGGGCGGCGCATCGTGGGTGTCGCTGCATCATGGCGGCGGCGTCGGCATGGGTTTCAGCCAGCACTCGGGCGTCGTGATCGTCGCCGACGGCACGGATGCCGCGAAAGAGCGCCTCGGCCGCGTGCTGTTCAACGACCCGGCAACCGGCGTGATGCGTCACGCGGATGCGGGCTATGAACTCGCGCAGGAAACGGCGCGCGAAGCGGGCCTGAATCTGCCGATGCTGGGCCGTTGACCGTGACGACGGCGCTCGACGAGACGCATCGGCCCGGCAACACGACGCTGCTGCGCGGCGCCGATCTCGTGGCGACGCCGTGGAAGAACGGCGGCGGCGTCACGCGCGAGGTGGCGGCTTTTCCGCCGGGCGCGGCGCTCGATGCGTTCGTGTGGCGCGTGAGCGTGGCCGATGTCGCGCAAGCGGGGCCGTTCTCGCGTTTCGAGGGTATCGACCGCACGTTGGTGCTGTTGTCGGGCGCGGGCATGTTGCTCGACGAAACCTCGGCCGCGGGGTCGATCGACACGCACGCGCTGACCCGTCCGCTCGATATCGCGCGTTTTAGCGGCGAGGCGCAAATCGACGCGCGGCTCGTCGCCGGCGCGACGCGCGATTTCAATCTGATGGTGCGGCGTGACACGGCGGTGGGCGATGTCGACGTGTTGCGTGGAGACACGCAATGCACGTTGTCCGCCGATGCCGTGCTGTTGTTCTGCGCGAGCGGTTCGGTTGCGGTTGCATTAAGCGATGCGGCTGGGCCGCTATCGCTTGCAACCGACGACACGCTATGGATCGACGCCCCGAACGCATTGCAATGCGTAGTCAAAGGCGACGGCGCATTGCTCGCGATCAGCATCCGCTATACCGTTTGATGACGACGATTCGCGTGTGTGCCCGAAACAGCGCTGCTTGAAAGGCGCGCCGCGAACCACCACAAACACGCAACGAGCTGCAAAGAGCACGCGATGAAGCAAACTGTCTGGCAGCACCTGAAACTGTGCCCGCAGGGCGATCCCCAACACACGCTGGCCGATGCCGCGATGGCGGTGCAAGACGGCCAGATCGCGTGGCTCGGCGCAGCCTCCGAATTACCTCCCGGGTACGCCGCGTGGCCGCGCGAAGATCTGCACGGCGCGTGGGTGACGCCGGGTCTCGTCGATTGCCATACGCATCTCGTGTATGGCGGCCAGCGCGCCGACGAGTTCGCGCAGCGCCTCGCGGGCGTCAGCTACGAAGAGATCGCGCGGCAGGGCGGCGGCATCGTGTCGACCGTGCGCGCCACGCGTGCGGCCGACGAAGCGTCGCTGTTCCGGCAATCCGCCGCGCGGCTCGAGCCGCTGCTCGCGGAAGGCGTGAGCGCGATCGAAATCAAATCCGGTTACGGCCTCGATCTCGCGAGCGAGCGCAAGATGCTGCGCGTCGCGCGGCAACTGGGCGAGCGCTACCCGGTCACGGTCTACACGACGTTCCTCGGCGCGCATGCGTTGCCGCCCGAATTCGCGGGCCGTGCCGACGCATACATCGACGAAGTCTGCAACACGATGCTGCCGGCGCTCGCCGACGAAGGGCTCGTCGACGCCGTCGACGTGTTCTGCGAGCGCATCGGCTTTTCGCTGGAACAGAGCGAGCGGGTGTTCAACGCGGCCGAACGCTACAAGCTGCCGGTGAAAATGCATGCGGAGCAGTTGTCGAATGGCGGAGGCACGGCGTTGGCCGCGCGGCATCACGCGTTGTCCGCGGATCACCTCGAATTTCTCGACGAAGCCGGCGTTGCCGCGATGAAGGAAGCCGGCACGGTCGCGGTGCTGTTGCCCGGCGCGTATTACTTCATCCGCGAAACGCAATTGCCGCCGCTGGAACTGCTGCGGCGCTATCAGGTGCCGATCGCGATTTCCACCGACAGCAACCCCGGCACCTCGCCCGCCACGTCGCTACTGCTGATGATGAACATGGCGACCACGCTGTTCCGCATGACCGTGCCCGAAGTGCTGCAAGGCGTGACGATCCATGCGGCGCGTGCGCTCGGCCAGGGGGCGTCGCATGGCTCGCTCGAAGTGGGGCGCGCGGCGGACTTCGCGGTGTGGTCGGTCGAGTCGCTGGCCGAGCTGGCTTACTGGATCGGTCGTCCGCTGTGCGCGCGCGTGGTGCGTGCGGGAGAGACCGTCTATACGCGACGTGAATCTAGTCAGAGCTGAAAAATGACGCAAACACAGACCTCAACACAACATTCGCTATTCGCCGGGCACGCCTGGCTGCCGGACGGCTGGCGCCGCAACGTGCTGCTGCAGTGGGACACCGCCGGTACGTTGATGGCGGTGACGCCCGACATGAACGCGGCACCTGCCGGCGTGCCCAAGGCCGCGGGTCCGGTCATACCTGGGATGCCGAATCTTCACTCGCATGCATTCCAGCGTGCGATGGCCGGCCTCACCGAATATCGCGCCGCGTCGGGAGCCGGCGCCACCGACAATTTCTGGAGCTGGCGCGACCTGATGTATCGCTTCGCTGCGAAGATCACGCCGCAAGGGCTGGCATCGGTCGCGCAGTGGCTCTACATCGAAATGCTGAAAGCGGGCTATACGTCGGTCTGCGAATTCCATTACGTGCATCACTCGCCGGACGGCAGCCGCTACGCGAATCAGGCGGAACTCGCACAACGCGTCGTGGATGCCGCGTCCGCGAGCGGCATCGGCATGACGATGCTGCCGGTGCTGTATCAGTACGGCGGTTTCGGCTCACGTGCGCCGCGCGACGATCAGCGGCGCTTCATCAATACGCCGGAGAGTCTGCTCGACCTGCTCGGCACGTTGCGCGCGGCACGGCCCGAAAGCGCGGCATTGCGTTATGGCGTGGCGCCGCATTCGCTGCGCGCCGTGTCGGCGGATTCGTTGCGCACGCTATTGGCCGGCATCGACGCGAGCGCGCCGGTTCATATCCATATCGCGGAGCAAACCGCCGAGGTGGATGCGTGCATCGAAACCGAAGGCGCGCGTCCGGTGCAATGGCTGCTCGATCGTTTCGATGTGGATAGCCGCTGGTGCCTCGTGCATGCAACGCACGTCGATGCGAATGAAACGCTGGCGCTCGCCAGAAGCGGCGCGGTGGCGGGCCTTTGTCTGACCACCGAAGCCAACCTCGGCGACGGCATTTTCCCGGCGCATGACTATCTCGACGCGCAAGGACGCATCGGCGTCGGCTCCGACAGCCATATCGGCGTCGACTGGCGCGCCGAATTGCGTTTGCTCGAATACGGTCAGCGTCTTGTGCGCCGTCAGCGGAACGTGCTGGCTTCGACTCAGGCGACGCACGTGGCCGACCGTCTGTTCGACGCATCGCTCGACGGCGGCGCGCATGCAACCGGCCGCGCGGTCGGCGCGTTGCAGGCCGGCCGTCGCGCGGACTGGCTGGTGCTCGATGCGGATCATTCGAGCATCGCCGAACATGCGCCGGACGCGTGGCTCTCGGGCGTTGTATTCTGCGAACACGGCGAGTCGCCGATTCGCGACGTCTACGCAGGCGGCGACAAGGTCGTCGAGAATCGCCGGCATCGCGATGAAGAGGGCGCCTACGCGCGCTATCGCGTGGCGCTCGCCGATCTGCTGAAGTGATCCTGACGTGATCTTTCGAACGTAACGATTCCGGGCTTGATATGACTGCTGCAAACAATCCGAATCCGCCGGTTTTCTCGCTACAGCGCGGCAGCTTGCCGCTGCTGATCTCGATCCCGCATCTGGGCACGCAGATTCCTGCGGACATCGCCAAAACCATGACGCCCGCCGCGCAACGCACCGACGATTGCGACTGGCATCTCGACCGGCTCTATGCATTCGCGGCGCGCATGGGTGCGTCGATTCTGTCGCCGACTTACGCGCGCTACGTGATCGATCTGAATCGTCCGCCTGACGGCGCCAATCTGTATCCGGGGCAGGACACGACGGGCTTGTTGCCGGTCGATACGTTCGACAAGGAGCCGCTGTATCTCGACGGACATTTGCCGACTGACGCCGAAGTGGCGCGCCGGCGGGACGCGTACTGGAAGCCGTATCACGATGCGTTGGCCGGCGAGCTGGCCGATCTGAAAGCTGAACACGGCAACGTGCTGCTGTGGGAAGCGCACTCGATTCGCTCACATGTACCGCGTTTTTTCGAAGGACGTCTGCCGGATTTCAATTTCGGCACGTCGAACGGCGCGAGCGCGGTGGCCGGATTGGGCGAGGAACTGGCCGCGCTCGTCGAGCAGCATGGCGGGTATTCCGCTGTCGCCAACGGCCGCTTCAAGGGTGGCTACATCACACGGCAATACGGTGTGCCTTCACAGGGTGTGCACGCGGTGCAACTCGAACTGTCGCAGATTACCTATATGGAAGAGCAGATGCCATACGCGTACGACGACGCGCTGGCAGCGCAGGTCGAACCGCTGCTGGAAAGCCTGGTGAGCACGGCACTGGAACGGGTGTCGGCTGCATAACAAATCAAACGCTCGAATGACGGCTCACCTCCTGCCGTGCCTTCCGTCGCCGCGCTAATGTGTAACAGCGTGTGTTTCCTGCTGCGCGACCTGACGCAGGCGGTGTAGGTTAGCGGCTAGCCGGAGGTCGATGAAGAACGCCCCGCAATGCGGGGCGTTCTTCGTTCGGTCGTACCCGCAGGTAGCGAACGATTAACGGCAGTGACGTTCCCAGTGATGGTGAACGCGGACCTTGTGGCATTCGCGATGATGGTCATACGCTTGCGCGGGCGCGATCACGCCAAAGGTTACGGCTGCTGCGGCCAAAGCAAGAAGGGCTTTCTTCATCACAATTCCTTTGTATCAAGTGGTAGGTGCAAATTAACAGCACGATACGTGCCGCGCGCCGGGGAGAATGCCATGAGTCGTGCGTTTTTGCCCGCTATTCGGCAACTTGCGCCGGAACGCGGCGCGCATCCGTGTGTCAATCGGAAAGGGCATGAGGCGTCACGCCCTCACGTCGTCTTCATGATGTCGCTGCGAGCGCCGCGTTGCAGAATCTGCAACGCACGGTTGGGCATCTGCAGAAGTTACCGGTTGCGTGCCGCACGGTGAAGCGACTACCCTTTCAAAACGATGACGCACGTGAACGCGTCGTCGACACCTCGGGCAAAAAGATGGAAGACCCAGCGATGGAAGATTCCGACGAATTGCTGCTGCCGGTCTGGCGGGCGAACCTGGTGCTATTGACGCGCGAGGTCGGCGCGGCGTCGCGGCTTGCACGCATGATGACGTTCTCCGCGAGCTACCTCAAATTGATGCTGTCCGGTCAGCGTGAATTCAGCGAGGAGTTCGTGCGCGGCATCGAGGCGGTCACCGGTTTGCCGAACGGCTGGATGAATTCCGCGCACACGGAACACGACATTCCGCTCAACGCGCGCGAAGCGATCGACAACGAACAACCGCTTGCGCGCTTTCGCGGCACGGCGCATCCGGTGCGCAAGAAAACCGTGCTGCGGCCGCCCGAGCCGATTTTCGGTCAGCCCGCGGTGGCCAAACGTGTGGAAGAGGAAACGCTCGACGCCGAAGCGCATCGGCGCCAGGCGCATTTTCGCAAGGTCCGCGATCTGGCGATCCAGGATGTGCGGCGCTTCGAGCGTCATCTGAGTCATGCGCCGGTCGAGCTTGCCACGATGCGATCGAAAGTGGAGGACGTGATCGCTGCCGCCGATCTCGACGACCCCATTCAGGCCGACCTCGCCGGCCGGCTCGAGCAGATCGAGAAGCACCGTCATCTGCTGCTCAGGCATGTGGAGCGTTTGCAAACGCTGCTGGGGGAGATCGGAGAAGGCGATTGAGCCGGGTCGCATCTGACGTAGGCGTGCAGTGCTTGTCGCTTCCGTGCGTGCGCCGGCTATGACAACACAGTACGCGAAGTGGCTCAGAATCTACGCAGCGTTGGCGCTGGCCGCCACGTTGCCGCAAGTCGCTCACGCTCAAGGCAACGCAACCGTTGACGATCTCGCGCCGTCGACCACCGAGCGCGACGTCCACCTGTTCATCATCCAGAAAGACGGTTCCGTCGAAGAGCACGACGACACGGTGTTACGCGCGAATACGACGAGCGGCGTCGACGATATCGCGCAACGCTACGTGTGGTTCAACAAGGACATCGAGCAGGTGCAGTTGCTCGCCGCGGAAACGATCGATGCGAACGGCGTTGCGCATCCGGTCGGCCCGGAAGCGATTCGCGACGTGCAGGAACCGCGCTCGGCCGGCGCGCCGAGTTTCGAAGACGGCGTTTTGCGCACGGTGATCTTTCCGGGCGTCGAAGCGGGCTCGCGCGTGCATCTGGCGTTTCGCAAGACCCGCACAACGCCTTTGCAGGCCGGTACATTTTCCTATCTGGTCGAGCCGACGCGCGACCCGGTCGAGATGCAGCGGCTGATTTTCGATCTGCCCGCCGACGTGCCGCTGCATGCCGACGCGCGCGGCTACGTCGCGCTGCCGCCGGTCACGGAAAATGGCCGGACCCGCTACGAATTCGATTACCGGCATGGTCCGTATGAGCGGCTCGAAGCGGGCGCGGTGGGTTACGCGAACTGGGGTGACCGGCTGATGGTGTCGACGGTGCCGGACTTCGCGAGCTTCGCCGCACGTTATCGCGGGCCGGCCGTCGACGCGACGATGAACGATCCCGAGATCGTACGGCTCGCGCAGAGCCTGACCGCTCAGGCAACCGATCCGCGCGCAAAGGCGCAGGCTTTATACGACTGGGTGCGTTTGAATATCCGTTACGTGGCGTTGTTTCTCGGCGAGACGGCGGCGATTCCGCACAAGGCGATCGATATCCTTCACAACCGTTACGGCGACTGCAAGGACCACGTCGCGTTGTATAGCGCGTTGCTGGCGGCGGTCGGCATTCGCAGCGAGGCAGTCCTGCTGAATCTCGGGCCGTACTACAGCTTGCCCGATGTGCCCGGATACGGCAGCAGCGCGATCAATCACGCGATCGTGTGGATTCCCGAGCTGTTGCTGTATGCGGATACGACGGCGGGCGGCGTGAGCTTCGGCTATCTGCCGCCGAGCGTGATGGATCGGCCGGTCCTGCTGGTCGACGCGGGTGTGCTGTCGCGCACGCCGGCCACGCAGGCACGCGGGCGCAGTGCGCGCTTGCAGATCGACGTCGATGAAAGCGGCGCGGCGAATTACGCTTACCGTGTCGAAGATGCCGGCTATACGGCCGAGCTGGAGCGCAACATGTTCCGCCGCGCGACGCGGCAACGCACGCAGCAGATCGCGGCAAGCCGTTTGTTGCAGACGGGTTTGCACGGCACCGCCCAGTTGCACACGGACGATGTGAACGAGACCGACGGCGCGTTTTCCACCGCGATGCAGGGCCGCGTCGAGCATTTTGTATGGAAGGACGGCACGACCGCCGTGCCGGCATTGAGCAGCCTGTCCGGCGGGATGGCGGGCCAGGTGCAGGGCTGGCTCGCGGAGCCTTCACGCACGCAGCCGTGGGCATGCATCGGCGGAGACTTTGACGAGACGCTGGAACTCACGCTGCCGCGTTTCGCGCGGGTCGCGGATGTGCCGTCCGACGTGGTGCTAAAAGACCGCTACCTGGCATTCTCTTCGCGCTACGTGTTCGATCCCGTCGCGCGAACGCTGCAGGTCACCCGGCATTTGCGCGCCGCGTTCGGGCATCAGATGTGTTCGGCGCAAGACTTCGCCGACGTGAGGGACGATCTGGTGAAGATCGAACGCGATCTCGATTCCGAGGTGGTGGTGAAGGCGGGGACGTAGCGAGCCCTACGTACCGCTCTTCGTCACGATCGGCACCCACGTACCGCCTTTCACCTGATATAGCGTGGAAGCGCCGCTCTTCAGCGCACCGGTGCTGTCGAAGGAAATCTTGCCGGTCACACCCTCGTAGTCGATCGCTTTGAGCACGGGCCGATACGCCGACGGTGAACTGGACTTCGCCTGTTGCATCGCGCGGATCGCGGCCCACGCGCCGTCATAACCGAATGGCGCATAAGACAGAATATCGACGCCGAAGCGCTTCTTGAACTTCGCCGAAAAATCCTTGCCGCCTGGCAGTTGCGCGAGCGGCCGGCCGTATTCCCATGCCATTGCGCCTTCCGACGCATCGCCCGCGAGCTTGATGAAGTCCTGGTCCATCACGCCGCCGCCGCCCACCAGTTGCGCGTTCATCCCGAGTTGCTTCATCCGCTTCGCGAAGCCCGCGGCCTGTGTGTCCAGTCCGCCGAAGAAGATCAGATCCGCGTTGGTCGACTTGATCTTGGTGATCTGCGTGCTGAAGTCCACCGCTTTATTGTCGGTGTATTCGCGCGTGACGATGTTGCCGCCGTGCGCCTTCACCGCTTTCTCGAACTCGTCCGCTTCGCCCTGACCGAATGCGGTGCGGTCGTCGATGATCGCAATGCGTTTCGCCCTGGTCACTTCGACCGCATACACGCCCGCGTTGCCGGCGTTTTGCGCGTCGGTGGAAATCACCATGAAGGTGTTGGCAAAACCGCGGCCGGTGATGATCGGGTTGGTCGCGGCCGGGTCGATCACCGGAATGCCCGCCTGCTCATAGATCTGCGATGCGGGAATCGTCGTGCCCGAGTTGAAGTGGCCGACCACCACCGCGACGCCCGAGTCGACCAGCTTTTGCGCGGCCTGCACGCCGATACGCGGGTCGGCCTGGTCGTCCTGCGACACGAGCTCGAACTGCGCGACCTGATCGCCGATCTTGATCTTCTGCGCGTTGGCTTCCTCGATCGCGAGCCGCACGCCGTTCTCCAGGTCCTTGCCGTAGCCGGCGTTCGCGCCGGTCAGCGGCGCGGCGAAGCCGATTTTCACCGGCAGGTCGTCGGCGAAGCCGGCGAGGGGCGCGATGGCGAAGACGGCACCGGCCAGCCAGGCAAGCGGTTTCAGCGTATTGCGAAGACTCATGGTCTCTCTCCATCGACAGTTTGAGGGTGTCAAAGCGGCAACGCATCACGCTGGATCGGCGCGCAAACTTCAACTTCCGTTTGCGTCGATGCGATTCATCAAGAGTACGGATGATCGATCGCCAGAAACATCGTGGAAATTACGCGGTGCGCTGCCGCGCTTCGTCATCTGGCGCGAATATAGAAAGCCAATTTGCGATCGTCTTGGCAGATCGCGGCGCTTTGAATGAGCATTTCGGCACAGACGGCGCAGCGCTTGGGCTGGCGGCCGGAGGAGGGAGAGGAGCATGTGCCGATTGCGGCACATGCTTAACAACCGCGATGCTTAATGCTCGCCTTGCTGGCGCAGCAATTCTTCACGCAGACGCAGCAGCGGCGCCTTGGTGTCTTCGTCGGCCCAGGTGTCGAGGTCGTCGATCGCGCGCTGGCAGCCGTCGAGCACCAGATCGAGATCGACCGGCACGCCGTTGTTCAGCGCGAACTCGATGGTCTCGGCGAATTGCTGGCATTCGTCCTCGCCGTATGAGATGTCGAGGTTGTCGGCGATCACTTCGGCGATGTTGCTGCGCGCGCGGTCGTCGGGCGTCACCATGTCGATGATGCCGCGCGCCACCGCGGGCGAGTAATACAACGCGATGTCGAGCCATTGCGCGGGATCGAAGTCGGCCTCGTTGAACTGGTTCTCGAAGTACTCGATCGCTTCCTGCTCGTGCGTTTCGTCCGCGTCGACGCTGACGCACAACTGCTCAAAATATTCTTCCCGCTCGCTGCGGATATAACCGTCCATCGATGCCTCGTCTGCTGAAATGCCGGATGCTGAGAAATGCGGTGAGGCCGGGCGGCGCTCCGGGCCCACGCGGCACGAATTATAGGTGGAGTCGGTGTGCATCGTGACGCCTCGGCACCTACGCGCCGGCTTCCTGCGTCAAGCCGTTTCGGCCACCCACGCGTCGAACCATTCGCGCGGTTGTGCGATCTCGTTCTGCGCGGCCACCAGTTCGAGCTCATAACGCCCGGCCTGCCACGTCGCCTTGACGACACCGTTCACAGCGGCCAGCGTGTGCTCGAAGGCCGAGCGGATCGAATCGCCGAGCAGCGTGCGCGCGACGAACACCGCGCTCGTCAGATCGCCGACGCCGACCGGCTGCCGCGCGAACGGATAGAGCGGACGTTGCCCCATCCACGCTTCGCGCTCGGTGACGACCAGCATGTTGAAGCGATCGGCGGGACTGTTGCGGTCGAGCAGATGCTTGACGAGCATCAGTTTCGGCCCGCGCGCGATCACCTCGCGGCACGCGGTCACGGCTTCTTCGAGCGTTTCGATCTCGCGGCCCACCAGGCGTTGCAGTTCGCTGTGGTTGGGCGCCATCGCGTCGGCCATCTCCGGCATGGTGCGCACGAGGAATTCTTCAATGCCGGGTTCGACCTTGCAGCCGTTCGTCGCGCTCATCACCGGATCGCAGAAGTACCACGCGCGCGGATTGGCGGCCTTCACCGACTTGACGATCTCGAGTACCGACTGCGCCTGTTCGGGCGTGCCCAGATAGCCGGAGAGCACCGCGTCGCAACGCGGCAGCACGCCGATCGCGCCGATTCCGTCGACGAGCTCTTCCATTTGCGTGGCGCCGATCGCGCTGCCGGTCCAGTGGCCGTACTGGGTGTGATTCGAGAACTGCACGGTATTGAGCGGCCAGACGTTGACGCCCAGCCGGCGCATCGGGAACACGGCCGCGCTGTTGCCGGCGTGCCCGAACACGACATGCGACTGGATGCTGAGAACGTTTTTCGTCATGGTAGGCGTACGCGCTTTACCGGAATGCGCGTTTGAGTGAGGACAAAAAGGTGCGCCGCTTGCGCGACCGGTTGAGCCGGTGCGGTGCGCGGCAGGACGGGTGTTTCAGCCGATGCAGGAATAATGCACGGTCTGCGTAGTCCACAAACAATACAGGAGTTTGCCGCGCGCGAGTTGATCCGTCCCCGTGCTGTTGCGTCGAACCATCATCGGGGTGGGTGGGGGCCGTGGGGCCCCGTGCTCGCTAAGCGTGCTCAGGCGAACTCAGGCGAGCTCGCGATATAGCGCCAGATACCGCTCGGCCGATGCGCCCCAGCCGAAATCCTGGCGCATCGCGCGCCGCTGCGTGGCCTTCCACTCGGTGCGGCGGCCATACAGCGCGAACGCGCGACGGATCGCGGCGGAGATGCCCTTCGGCTCGAAGCGCTCGAACACGAAGCCGGTTGCACGATCGTCGGCGAGATTTTCCAGCGACGCGTCGAGCACCGTGTCCGCGAGGCCGCCCACGCAATGCACGAGCGGCAGCGAGCCATAAGCGAGTGCGTACAACTGCGTGAGGCCGCAGGGCTCGAAACGTGAAGGCACCGCGATCACATCGCTGCCGGCGACGATCGTATGCGCGAGTGTTTCGTCGAAACCGAGTTCGACCGCGACCGATTCCGGATGCGCATGCGCGACGCGCTTCAGTCCGTTTTCGAGCGCCGGGTCGCCGGTGCCGAATACCACCAGTTGCCCGCCGTGCTTGATGATTTCCGGCACCGCGCCGAGCAGCAGGTCGAGGCCTTTCTGCTCGGTCAGACGGCTCACTACGCCGAACAGCAGCGCGTCGCTTTTCTGCGCGAGGCCGAAGCGTTTTTGCAGCGCTTCCTTGCAGGCCGATTTGCCGGCCAGACGTGTCGACGTGTAATGGTTGTCGAGCAATGCGTCGCTGGCGGGATTCCACACCGAGTAGTCGACGCCGTTCAGGATGCCGCTCAAGTCGTGCGAACGATGCCGCAACAGCGCGTCGAGCCCGCCGCCCTGCGCGAGCGTTTGAATTTCGCGAGCGTAGGTCGGGCTGACGGTGGTGATGCGGTCGCTGTAGTAGAGGCCGGCCTTCAGAAACGACAACTGACCGTAGAACTCGATCCCGTACATGCTGAAGAAATCGTCCGGCAACGCGAGCTGGCCGAACTGATGCGCGGGAAACACGCCCTGGTAGGCGAGGTTGTGCACCGTGAACACGCTGTGCGCGAGCGCGCGGCCATGATGGCGCTCGGCGGCTTTCAGATAGGCGGGCGCGAGTCCGGCGTGCCAGTCGTGCGCATGGACGATCTGCGGCGACCACGCCGGATCCAGCTGCTGCGCGAGTTGCGCGGCGACCCAGCCGAGCAGCGCGAAGCGCTGCGCGTTGTCGCCGTACGGCACGTGCTCGTCGTTCAGATACGGATTGCCGGGCCGGTCGTACAGCGTGCCGGCGCGAATCACGTAGACGATCAGACCATTGGCCGGCAGCGTGCCGCGTTCGAGCGTCACGTTCGGCGCGTCGAAGCGGCGGCCCAGTTGCGCGACCGGCTGCAGGTCGCTTAGGCCCGCCAGTACCGCCGGAAAGCCGGGTAGCAACACCCGCACATCGGCGCCGCGCTCGATCAGCGCGGGCGGCAACGCGCCCGCGACGTCGGCGAGACCGCCCGTTTTGAGGAGGGGATACAGCTCGCTTGCGACGTGCAGGGCGCGAATCGTCATAGGCTACGTTTCTTCCTGTTGGTCAGTCGGGTGGGGCGTTCCGCTTCGTTCCGTCTCGCTTCGTTCCGCTTCGTTTCCGGTTCGCTGCGCGCCGGATCAGGCCGGCTCACTGCGGGCTCTGTCGCAGCGCTTCCGGCGTGACCAGCACGACGCCGTCGTCGGTGCGATAGAAGCGTTCCGCGTCCGCCACCGGATCTTCGCCGATCACGGTGCCTTCCGGTATCGCGCAGCCCCGGTCTATCACCACTTTCTGCAGGCGGCAGCTCGGGCCGACCGTGACCTGCGGCAACAAGACTGCCTCACTGATATGACAGAACGAACTCACTTTCACATTCGACGACAACACCGAGCGCGAAATCTGCGAGCCCGAAATCACACAGCCGCCGCAGACGATCAGATTATTGCCGCTGCCTTGCAGCCCTTTCATGTCGCGCACGAACTTGGCGGGCGGCAGTTGCTCCTGATAGGTCCAGATCGGCCAGTTGCGATCGTACAGGTCGAGCGTCGGAATCGTGGACGCGAGATCGAGGTTGGCGGCCCAGTAGGCGTCGATCGTGCCCACGTCGCGCCAATAAGGTTCGACTTTCGGGTCCGACGACACGCACGACATGCTGAACGGGTGCGCGATCGCGAGGCCCTGGGTGACCACGCGCGGCAGGATGTCCTTGCCGAAGTCGTGGTCGGTATCGATGGTGGAGATGTTCTCTTCGAGCAGCGAGTACAGGTAATCCGCGCTGAACACGTAGATGCCCATGCTGGCGAGTGCCGTATCCGGGCGGCCCGGAATGCACGGCGGATCGGCCGGTTTTTCGACGAAGCCCGTGACGCGCCGGTGCTCGTCGACGTGCATCACGCCGAAAGCCACCGCTTCCATGCGCGGCACCTCGATACAGCCGACCGTGCAATCCGCGCCGCTTTCCGCGTGATCGGCGAGCATGCGCGTGTAGTCCATCTTGTAGATGTGGTCGCCCGCGAGCACCACGACGTATTTCGGGCGGATCGAGCGGATGATGTCGAGGTTCTGGAACACGGCGTCCGCGGTGCCGCGATACCAGTGCGCGCCTTCCACGCGTTGCTGGGCCGGCCACAGGTCGATGAATTCGCCGAATTCGCCGCGCAGGAAGCTCCAGCCGCGTTGCAGGTGGCGCAACAGCGAATGCGCCTTGTACTGCGTGACCACCGCGATGCGACGGATGCCGGAGTTCAGACAATTGGACAGCGCGAAATCGATGATCCGGTATTTGCCGCCGAAGTGAACCGCCGGCTTCACGCGTTTGTTGGTGAGCGGCCCGAGCCGCGTGCCCCGTCCGCCCGCGAGGACGATGGCGAGAGTGCTGCGTTGCAGATCGTTCAGCCGTGCCGGAGTTTCCATGTTTGTCTCCCATGTCACATCGTTGCTGATTTGTGTGCCCCGGATGTTGCATGCGCCGCTGTTCTTCGCCAGTTTGCGCGGGTTGCTTCGTGATGCGAGGCGGCTCGTTTCTGCGCGGGCCCGTCTGCTAGTTCTAGCACCGATTTGCCGCCGACGCGTAGCTCAATTCTGCGGGCGGTGCTTGCAGACTCACGTTGTGCACGATCAACCCTTGCACGGTTGGCATCCGTGCGCCACGACACATAGGCCGTGAGGTGACGCTTCGCAATATGCGTGCCACGGATTGGACGGGCGGACTTGCACGCGTGTAAGCAACTTGCGTGCACCGCAGCACGGTCGGGCCGCGCGTCGTAGAATCGTCCGCTCTCCGGTTGCGGCCGCGTCCACGCGGTTCTTCCTCGGCTTTCCCTTTGCCAGAAAATTTATCGATGAACCTCCGTCGTCATTCTCTGCTCGCTATCCTGAGCGCCTCCATGCTCGTCGCGGCGTCCGGCGTTTTCGCCGCATCGGACGCTGCCGCTGCTTCTACAGCTTCTGCTGAACCGTCCGCTTCGGCCAGTCCGGCCGCCGCCAGCGATACCGCCGCCGGCAATGCTGGCAATGCCGGCCCTGCCTATGGCCCCGAACTGCAGGGTTTCAACTATCCGGCGCCGGTTGGGCAATACGATTTCACGTCGCAAGGTGTCGCGCTGCATATGGCGTACATGGACATCGAGCCGGCGCATGCGAACGGCCGCACGGCAGTTCTGTTGCACGGCAAGAACTTTTGCGCGGCGACCTGGGACGCGACGATCCATCGCTTGAGCGACGCCGGCTACCGGGTCATCGCGCCGGATCAGATCGGCTTCTGCAAATCGAGCAAGCCCGAGCACTATCAGTACAGCTTCCAGCAACTGGCGCGCAATACGCACGCGCTGCTCGCGTCGCTCGGCGTGACCGACGCGACCGTGATCGGCCACTCGACCGGCGGCATGCTGGCGATCCGCTACGCGCTGATGTATCCGCGTGAGACGCAGCAACTGGTGCTGGTCAACCCGATCGGTCTGGAGGACTGGAAAGCGAAAGGCGTGCCGCCGTTATCCGTCGACGACTGGTATGCCCGCGAGTTGAAGACCACCGCGGACGGCATCCGCCGCTACGAGCAGGCCACTTACTACGCGGGTCAATGGCGCGCCGATTACGAACCCTGGGTGCAGATGCTGGCGGGCATGTACCGGGGACCGGGCAAACAGATCGTCGCGTGGAATTCGGCGTTGCTGTACGACATGATCTACACGCAACCCGTGGTGTACGAACTGGGGCAACTAACGATGCCGACGCTGCTGCTGATCGGCCAGAAGGACACCACCGCAATCGGCAAGGACGCCGCGCCGCCCGACGTGCGCGCAAAGCTCGGTCACTACCCCGAATTGGGCAAGGCGGCGGCGAAGGCGATTCCGCACGCGACGCTGGTCGAGTTCGCAGATTTAGGACACGCGCCGCAGATGCAGGACCCGCAGGCGTTTCATAAGGCGTTGCTGGAGGGGTTGGCGGCGCTGCCGGTGAATCGCTAATGATTCAACCGGCTTTCTATCGGGCAACGTACTCCTGCGTTGCCCGCCGCCTATCGAGCTTATGCCGGTGCGAGGGCGTCGACCGTTCCTCGTCCGGCTGAGGTGTATGCGTCTGCCGGATTTGCTCGATCATCCTGGTTAAGACATCGAAGGC
Organism: Paraburkholderia xenovorans; assembly: GCF_046030735.1. Taxonomy (GTDB): domain Bacteria; phylum Pseudomonadota; class Gammaproteobacteria; order Burkholderiales; family Burkholderiaceae; genus Paraburkholderia; species Paraburkholderia xenovorans_A. Next base: position 106,335 of record NZ_JAQQBV010000022.1, on the reverse strand, counting down.
CGTTGCCGGTGTGGCCTGAGTCGGAGTTGGCTTACTCGGGTTTTGATGGGCGATCCAGTCGCGATATTGCTTGATTTGCTTCACCTGCCCGATGAGATCAGGGTCAACTTCGCCTTTGAAAAGGTTGAGAATCTCACCAAACTTCCAGTACTCGACCTCACTTTCGAACTTTTCTGCCAGCCTGTTGGCATAGTGCTGCGGATATCCTGCTGCAAGCAAACGGTTCGCCATTTGCAAATGCTCGATAACGAATCGTTCGAATGTGGCGAACAGCGCCAAAATGGCAAGGTCGGCGGCTTGCTTTGCGGCTTCTGCAAGTGCGTAATTTGCTTCTTCCGGCGTTGCCCCAATGAACTGTGTGCGTCGGATGAGTTCCTCGTGCTGGTTCTCAATCGTATGCGTGGCAACCTTGAAACAATCGTTCGCGACGGCAAATGCCTTATAGACGGGATCCAGTGGATTACTAAAATTCATAGTCGGAGACATCCGTGAGCAGGTCGAGAAACAGACTCTCTTCAACGAGTTTTGGCCGACGTACTTTCGCCTCGATCCAGTACCAGCCATCTGCGTCGACTCCGGAAATCATACGTGTCGACGACGAAGTCACGGTTTTTCCATCAACGGTAGTTTGTGTCGAAAACGCAGAACCTTTTCCAACATAGAAAAGGAACGCATGTCTCGTCACACGGCCAATCAGGTCCACTCTCCCGCGCGCGCCGATGATTTTTGACCCGACAGGCAGGATCCTCGCCACCGACACTCCGTCCTTTGATATGTAAAGGCTCGGGGCATCATATTGGGCCATTCGCTCTTCATTGAGCTTTACAGCGTCGCGGTCCACGGTTAGGCCGTGTTCTATGCACCAGCCGCTCACTTCCTCCAAAAAGGTCGTGACGCGCTGCACATACTCGATCGAAGAAAAGCCTGCGTCTTCAGTTTTTTGTTCAACCACTGCCTATCCTTGTTTGTCACGATGCGCCCACCGCGGCACACCAACGCTTGCCTGCACAGTCACCGTCTTGCCCGCATCAGGGCGATTTGGGCAGTGATCCCGCACCCAAATCCGAGGCGTCAGCGTACCATCGAATCTGTCGCAAAAATCCGCAAAAAACTGGCGTATCGCCATTTCCTTCGACGGTGTTCGGCGCCAGGACACGCGCCGCAGATGCAGGACCGCAGGTGTTTCACAAAGCGCTGCTCGACGGGCCGGCGGCATCGTCGGCGAATCGCTAAACGAGCGCTGTAGTCCAAAAGAAGAAGGGCGGCCTATCGTCGGATAGGCCGCCCTTTTTTAATCCGTCAAACCCGCTCAATTGCCGCTCAACTCCTCGCGCACCTGAGCGGCGATTTCAAACGAGCGCAGCCGCGCCTCGTGATCGTAAATCTGCGCGGTCAGCATCAACTCGTTAGCGCCGGTCTGTTCGATGATCGACTGCAAGCCTTCACGCACCGCATCGCGATCGCCGATGACCGAACAGGCAAGCGAATGCGCGACGCCGTTCAACTCCATCGGCGACGCTTCGAGCCGTTCGACCGGCGGCTGCAACTGCCCCGGCGTGCCGCGCCGCAAATTGATGAACTGCTGCTGCAGCGACGTGAAGAGTCGCTGTGCTTCCTCATGGCTATCGGCGGCGAACAGATTGACGCCGATCATCGCGTAAGGCTTGTCGAGCGTCGCCGACGGCCGGAACTGCTCGCGATACACCTTCAGCGCGGTCAGCATGTAATCGGGCGCGAAATGCGACGCGAAAGCGAACGGCAGGCCGAGCGCCGCCGCGAGCTGCGCGCTGAATAGCGACGAGCCGAGCAGCCACAACGGCACGTGCAGGCCCGCGCCGGGCACCGCGCGAATCCGCTGGCCCGGTGCCGGGTCGGCGAAATAACGCTGCAACTCGACGACGTCGTCGGGAAACGAGTCCGCGCTGTTCTGCAGATCGCGGCGCAGCGCGCGAGCGGTCGATTGATCGGTGCCGGGCGCGCGGCCGAGGCCGAGGTCGATCCGGTCCGGATAGAGCGATGCGAGCGTGCCGAACTGTTCCGCGATCACGAGCGGTGCGTGGTTCGGCAGCATGATGCCGCCCGAGCCGACGCGAATCTTCTTCGTGCCGCCGGCCACGTGGCCGATCACCACCGCGGTGGCCGCGCTCGCGATGCCGGTCATGTTGTGATGTTCCGCCAGCCAGTAGCGGCGGTAGTTCCAGTTTTCCGCGTGCTGCGCGAGATCGAGCGTGTTGCGGAACGCATCCGCGGGCGTGGCGCCCGCGTTCACGGGCGATAGGTCGAGGACCGAGAAGGGGATCATTGTCTGTTGATTGGCGGGTTCCGGCGTTTTCACGCGATGGGGCATTGTGGCAAAGCTTTCGTTTTCCTGCTGACGGCGCGCGGATGTCCACGTTCCTGAAAGGGGGTTTTGACGCGCGTGCAGCGGCGGCGTGAAAAAGCTGCGCTATCCCGCCGCCTGTTATCGGCTCAGCGTTACATGCAAAGTCGATATAGATATGGCCGATCAATATTTAACAAGCGCATGTCGCGCTGCTACCTTAATCGTCTTGCAACCCGCGCCTCGCAACCCGCGCCTTGCAGCACGCTTCACCGCGAGCATTGCACCCCGCAAAGAACGCCCACGCCCCGCCGGGCGGCAACCATCCTGGGAGACACCCACGTGTCCATCGAATTCATCGGCATGATCCAGTCCCGCAAGGTGTCGGAAACGCACGCGCCGCAAGGGCCTGCGATCGACCTCGCGTACCTCGAACAGTTTGCCCGCGCGCATGAGGATGCGGGCTTCGACCGGATCCTCGTGCCGTACCATTCGACCAGCCCCGACGCGCTGCTCACCGTCGCGCACGCGGCGAGCGTGACCAGCAAGGTGCACTTCATGCTCGCGCATCGTCCGGGCTTCGTCGCGCCGACGCTCGCCGCGCGCCAACTGGCGACGCTCGATCAGTATTCGGGCGGCCGTCTCGCGGTGCACATCATCTCCGGCGGCGACGACGCCGAGCAGCGCCGCGACGGCGATTACCTGTCGCATGACGAACGCTACGCGCGCACCGACGAATACCTGCACATCCTGCGGCGCGTGTGGACCGAAACCAAACCGTTCGATCACAGCGGCAAGTACTATCGTTTCGAGCAGGCGTTCTCGGAAGTGAAACCGCTGCAGCAGCCGCACATTCCGGTGTATTTCGGCGGCGCGTCGGCGCCCGCGCTCGAAATCGCCGGCCGTCACGCGGATGTCTACGCGCTGTGGGGCGAGTCGAAGGCACAGGTGTGCGAGCAGGTCGCCCGCGTGCGCGCGGAAGCGGCCAGGCATGGCCGCACCGTGCGCTTCTCGGTGTCGTTCCGGCCGATTCTGGCCGAGACCGAAAAGGCCGCGTGGGAGCGTGCGGATCACATTCTCGAAGAAACGCGGCGGCTGCGCGCGCTGCAAGGGCTCGGCGTAGGCGGCCCGGCGCAAAGCGAGGGCGCGCGGCGTCTGCTGGCGGCCTCGGGCGAGTCGGATCGCGTCGACGAACGCCTGTGGACCGGCGTCGCGAAGGAAATTGGCGGACGCTCGAACTCGACCGCGCTCGTCGGCACGCCGGAGCAGGTCGCCGATACGCTCGCCGACTATTACGCGCTGGGCGTGTCGACCTTCCTCGTGCGCGGCTTCGATCCGCTCGAAGACGCGATCGACTACGGCCGCGAACTGATCCCGGCCACCCGTGAACGAATCGCACGCGTCGAGCGCGTGGCCGCCTGAACTGGAGCAACGATGACCGATCTGTCCCACGCTGTTCTTTCCACTTCGTCCGCGCAGGATGCGCCGACGCTGGAGCGTCACGCGCCGCTGCGCAAATTCTGGTTCGACGAAGTGCCGCCGCGCGCGAGCATCGCGGAAGAACGCCGTTATCGGCAGGAACGGCTCGCGGTGGCGTTTCGTCTGTTTGCGCGTTATGGCTTCGATCAGGGTCTCGCCGGTCACATCACCGCACGCGATCCTGAGTGGCCCGATCACTTCTGGGTCAATCCGTTCGGCAAGCATTTCAGCCGCATTCGCGTGTCCGATCTGCTGCTGGTGAACGCGCAAGGCGACATCGTGGTGGGCGACGGGCCGTTGAATCAGGCGGCCTTCGCGATTCACGCGGCGATTCATGACGCACGTCCCGACGTGATCGCCGCGGCGCACACGCATTCGCTATACGGCAAGGCGTGGTCGACGCTCGGCCGCACGCTCGATCCGCTGACCCAGGATTCGTGCGCGTTCTACCAGGACCATGCGTTGTTCGACGACTTCCGCGGCGTGGTGCTCGATACCGGCGAAGGCGCGCGGATCGCCGCAGCGCTCGGCGAGCGCAAGGCCGTGATCCTGAAGAATCACGGCATCCTGACGGCGGGCCCGAGTGTGGAGTCGGCTGCGTGGTGGTATATCGCGCTCGACAACGCGTGCCAGACGCAACTGCTCGCCGAAGCCGCCGGCACGCCGCAACCGATCCCGCACGACGTCGCCGCGCTCACGCACGAGCAGGTGGGTCGTCCGGGCGGCGCGCTGTTCGCGTTTCAGAGCCTGCTGGAAGGGCTTGTCGAAGCCGAACCCGACGTTCTCACCTGACCCATCCCGGCCGCGAGTTCGATGCCGCCGGCTTCGCTCCGGCGGTATCGGCGTTCGCCAACCGCTCGTGCTCGCGTTCGTGCTCATTGACGTTGCGTAATTCCTTCCTCCCAATCCAACAGTTTCAAGACTCCGAAATATGACTCGAGCCCTACGAACGGACCGGCTACGCACGTTCGCCGGCCAGATCGCGTCGCTGGTCGACCAGCACGCGCCCGAGGCGCAACTGCTCGAGACCGGCGGTGCGCATCTGCGCGAACTGATCGCCCACGACGACTGGCTGCCCGATGCGTTCGCGCAGCCGGACCCGGAGCGCTATCAACAATTCCTGCTGTACGCGGACGCGTTGCAGCGTTTTTCAATCGTCAGTTTTGTGTGGGGACCCGGACAGTCGACGCCCGTGCACGACCATACTGTCTGGGGATTGATCGGCGTGCTACGTGGCGCGGAAATTGCACAGGGTTACAGCATCACGCCGGAGGGCGAGTTGCGCGAAGAGGGCGACGCGCATCGCCTCGACGCCGGCACCGTGGATGCAGTGTCGCCGCGCATCGGCGACATCCATCGTGTGAGCAATGCTTTTGGTGACCGTACGTCGATCAGCATTCACGTGTACGGTGCAAATATCGGCGCGGTGACGCGGTCGGTGTATCCGGCCGGCGGCGGCCGCAAGACGTTTATCTCCGGCTATTCGAACGACCTGTTGCCGAATATCTGGAATGTCTCGAAGGAGCCTTTGGTCTCATGACTTTCGCAAAAGAGTTCAGCACCCGATCATTCGAAGACGTGCGCCGGGCACTCCTCGAACGCGATGAAATCGCGCTCGTCGACGTGCGCGAGGAAGATCCGCACGCACGCAGTCATCCGCTGTTTGCAGCCAATCTGTCGTTGTCGCGGCTCGAACTGGACGCGCCGCTGCGCTTGCCGCGCCGCAATGTGCCGATCGTCGTGTTCGACGACGGCGAAGGGCTCGCCCAACGCGCGGCGCAACGCCTGAGCGAACTCGGCTATACGGATGTCAGCTTGCTCGCAGGCGGACTGAAAGGCTGGGCGCGCGCGGGCGGCGAGCTGTTCAAGGACGTCAACGTGCCGAGCAAGGCGTTCGGTGAGCTGGTGGAAAGCGAGCGCCATACGCCGTCGCTCGAAGCACCGCAGGTGCAGGCGCTGCTCGATCGCGAAGCCGACGTGGTGGTGCTCGACGCGCGTCGTTTCGACGAATACCAGACCATGAATATTCCCGGCAGCGTCAGCGTGCCAGGCGCCGAATTGGTGCTGCGTGCACGGCAGATCGCACCGGATCCGGCCACGCGCATCATCGTGAATTGCGCGGGTCGTACGCGCAGCATCATCGGCGCGCAGTCGCTGATCAACGCGGGCGTGCCCAATCCGGTGGTGGCGCTGCGCAACGGCACGATCGGCTGGACGCTGGCGGGGCAGGCGCTCGCGCACGGCAGTTCGCGCCGCTTCGATCCGAAGACCGACGACGCGGTTCGCCTCGCCGCAGCGCTCGCCGCGCGCAGTGTCGCGGACCGTGCGCGCGTGGGCCGCACCTCGCGCGACGAAGCGCGCCGCTGGGCCGACGAAGCGGTGCGCAGCATCTATCGTTTCGACGTGCGCTCGCCTGAGGAATACGAAGCGGGTCATATTCCCGGCTTTCGTCACGCACCGGGCGGCCAGCTCGTTCAGGAAACCGACATGTTCGCGCCGGTGCGCGGCGCGCGCGTGATTCTCGCGGACAACGACGGCGTGCGCGCGAACATGACGGCATCGTGGCTCGCGCAGATGAACGTCGAGGTGTACGTGGTCGACGGTTTGACGGCCGCCGATTTCAGCGAAAAAGGCGCGGCCCCCGCGCCGCGTTTCGCGGTCACGCCGCCTGCCGCCGATGAAATCTCGCCGGCCGATCTGCTCACGTTGCTGCAATCGCGCGGCACGGTCGTGCTCGATTTCACGACCAGCGCGAATTACGTGAAGCGCCATATTCCGGGGGCGTGGTTCGCGATCCGCTCGCAGCTCGACCAGGTTGCGCCCGAGTTGCCCGACGCGCAGCGCTATGTGGTGACATGCGGCAGCAGTCTGCTGGCGCGCTTCGTCGCACCCGAACTGGCCGCGCTGACCGGCAAGCCGGTTCAGGTGCTGAGCGGCGGCACGGCAGCGTGGGTCGACGCGGGCTTGCCGGTCGAAAGCGGCGAGACGCGGCTGGCTTCACCGCGCATCGACCGTTACCGGCGTCCGTATGAAGGCACCGACAATCCGCGCGAAGCGATGAACGGGTATCTGGAGTGGGAATATGGACTCGTCGCGCAACTCGGGCGCGACGGCACGCATGGTTTCCATGTGATCTGAGCAACGCGGTTGCGGGAGGCCGCGCGGCAGGTTGCGCGTGGGCACCTGAACCGCGAGTCAGGCCTCGGGGTTGTGGGCCGTCACGCCGCCCGTTGCGCGCGAGCCTCCTTGAACTGCCGCTCGACCGCCGCGCCAAAGCGCTCCACCGGCTGCTGCAATTTGCCGAGCACGCGCGGATGCACGAGCCAGATGTCGATCAGCGGTTTGAAATCGCTGACCGGGACGATGTCCAACGCGTCCCCATGCGCGCTCGCATGCAGCAGCGGTAGCGGCACGAGTCCGAGACCGTTGCCGTCCGCGACCAGTTGCAGTTGCAACTCGGTGCCGAGCGTTTCCAGATTGAGCTTCAGCGCGAGGCCAAGACTCGTCAGCGCGCGTTGCAAGCCGTCGCGAAAACCGCAGCCGTCCGGATTCAACACCCAGCCGATCGACTGGCATTCCGCGAGCGCATGCGCGCGTTTTTTCAGCAAGCCTTTCTGCGCGACCACGGCCAGTTTCACGCGGCCGAGCGAGCGCGCCGACAGCGTGTCGTCGAAGGTCTTGTTGCTCGGAAGCAGGATCGCGGCGGCATCGAGTTCACCCTGTTCGACCTGTTGCAGCAGACGGCTGCCCCAGCCCGTGGACGCGCGCGCCTGCAGTTCGGGGAACGCCGCCTTGAGGCCGCGCATTGCGTCGCTGAGCGCGATGTCGGCGATCGTCTGCGCGACGCCCAGACGCAACATGCCGACAGGCGGCGTATCGGTCGCGACGATCTCGCGCAGCACGTCGAGCTCGCGCTGGATCACGCGGCATTGTTCGTAGACGACGCGGCCGGTGGCCGTCGCCTTGAGCGGGCGTGTATTGCGGTCGAGCAGTTCGACGCCGAGCGCCTCCTCGAAATTCTGCAGACGGCGCGTGATTGCCGGTTGCGTGAGGCCGAGCGTGAGCGCCGCCTGTTGCAGCGACTGACAGCGAATCACGGTGACGTACGCGTCGATTTCGTCGATCTTCATGATGAGCGGTGACAGGGAGAGTGCACGAGTTTCATGCACTGGATGATACCTGCGGCGAACCCCATTCATGCTGTAGCAGCGAAGAAAATCCGCATATTTGCTTAGCAGAATAATGCGTTTGTCTTATACAGGGGCTTGCCTTATCGTCGGTTGCACCTTACTTCAAGCTACGACGTTCGCGCCGCCATGACGATTTCCTCGCCTTCCTTCTCCACGCCATCCGTGTGGTCGCGCATCCGCCGCGCGCTGTTCAAACCGCTCGCTACGGTCCCGCTCACGCTGTGCGCGTTGCTCGGTTCGACGCATTCGTCGGGCGCCGATCTGCCGGTGCTGAAAGTGGGCGACCAGTCGTTGCAAACGCGCGGCATTCTCGAAGCATCAGGTCAACTGAAGGATTTGCCGTACAAGATCGAATGGTTCAACTTTCCGGCTGCCCAACCGCTCGGCGAAGCGCTGAACGCGGGCGCGGTGGACGTGGGCGGCCTCGGCGACGCGCCGCTGGTGTTCGCGCTGGCAGCCGGCGCGCGAGTGCGCGCGGTCGCGGCGACACGCTCGACGCCGCTGGACCTCGCGATCGTGGTCGGCGCGCAATCGCCGCTCAACGATGCGGCTAGCCTGAAAGGCAAACGCATCGCGACCACACGCGGTTCGATCGGCCATTACCTCGCGTTGGCCGCGTTGAAAAAAGCCAACGTGCCGCTCGGCGACGTGACCTTCGTGTTCCTCGCGCCCGCCGACGCAAAAGCGGCGCTCGCGTCGGGCAGCGTCGATGCATGGTCCGTGTGGGACTCGTACACCGCGCTCGGCGAAGCGCGCGATCACGACCGCATCATCGCGAACGGCGTGGGCCTTTCGGAAGGACTCAGCTATCAGGTCGCCACCGATCGCGCGATTGCCGACAAGCGAACGCAGCTCGCCGACTTTCTGCGCCGCGTCGCACTCGGCCAGCGCTGGGCGCTGTCGCATCCCGACGAGGTCGCGGCGATGCAATCGCGCGTGACCGGCCTGCCGACCGACGTGCTGAAAACCGTTTATCAGCGTGGCCAGGTGCATCCCGTTGCGATCGACGACAGCGTGATCGCCGCGCAGCAACGCACCGCCGATACCTACGAAGCGGCCAGCGTGATTCGCGCGCATCTCGACGTGCGCCCGAGCTTCGATCGCAGTTTTCCGCTGCCTTGATCGATGTGTGATGCGCACGAAGATGTGCCTGCCGGAGTCTTTCCATGAACGCCCCCATTGCCGATAGCGCGGTGACGCGCCGTCATCCTCCGCTCGATAGCGATGCGTTCGACGCATTGCTCGCGCAACTCACTGCCGAATTTGCGGCGAGTGCCGAACACTACGATCGCACCGCGGAGTTTCCGCACGCGAACCTCACGCAGCTGCACGAATTCGATCTGCTCTCGTTGACCGTGCCGGCGTCGCTCGGCGGCGCGGGCGCGAGCTTGCCGCAAGCGTTGAAGGTAGTACGCGCAGTGGCGCACGGCGAGCCGTCCACCGCGCTGGTGCTGGTCATGCAATATCTGTTTCATGTGCGTTTGCAGGGCAATCCGCATTGGCCTGTCGAATTGCGTGAACGCGTCGCGCGTGAAGCGGTGCGCGACGGCGCGCTGATCAACTCGTTGCGCGTCGAGCCCGAACTCGGTTCGCCGGCACGCGGCGGCTTGCCGTCGACGATCGCCACGCGTAGCGGTGACGGTTGGCGCATCGACGGAAGGAAGATTTACTCCACCGGCAGTCCAGGACTCAGCTGGCTCGCGGTATGGGCTCGCAGCGACGAAACACCGCCGCGCGTCGGCGTGTGGCTCGTGCCTCGCGATACGCCCGGCGTGCGGGTCGGTAGCGAATGGAACCATCTCGGCATGCGCGCGACCGGCAGTCACGAGCTGGTGTTCGACAACGTGTTCGTGCCGGCTGCCCATGCCGTCGACGTGCATCCGCCCGGCGCACCGGGCGCGGGTCTCGATCCGCTCGGCTTCGCGTGGATGAGCGTGCTGTTGTCGGCGATCTACGACGGCGTTGCGCGAGCCGCGCGCGACTGGTTTGCGCACTGGGCCGCCACGCGCGCGCCCGGCAGCCTCGGCGCGCCGCTCGCGAGTCTGCCCGCGTTCCAGCAGACGCTCGGCCGGATCGACGCGCTGCTGTTCAGCAACCGCGTGTTGCTCGACGCGACCGCGCACGCCGAACGCGTCGCGCTCGACGAAGCGCCGCTCGTCAAATACACGGTGACCAATCAGGCGATTCAGGCGGTGCAACTTGCGGTGGAAGCGAGCGGCAATCCCGGACTCACGCGCGACCATCCACTCGAGCGTCACTACCGCGACGTGTTGTGCGCGCGGATTCATACGCCGCAAAACGATTCGGTGTTGCAGGGTGTGGGAAGCGCGGGGTTTGCGCGGTTCGGCGGCGGTTGACGGCCTGCTTCTTCGTGCTCGGGCCGATGCATTGACTTACGCTTAAATTTACGCACGAATCATCTGCCGATTCGGTGTAAACGCGCTCTCGTCTAAAACCGCCAATGCGTTTAGATTAGCTACACCTTAAAGGCTTATCGAGGGACCAGGGCGACCGAACCCGCAGCAGTCCGTTATGCCGGCGACGACATGAAGTCGAAGCGGTCAGAAGCCAATGGTTTCTCGCCGCAGCGTGCGGCCGGACTGCTGCGCGTCGTCCTTCAAATCTGTTTCAGGCGGCATCCAGTCCGCTTTCACTTTCCGGTCGACCGTACCGACCCGCCCGGCGACGCTTTGCACAGCGTCGCTCGCGGTTTTCTCCCCACGCGGTTATTCTGTATGACAGCCCGAAGGAAGCTTGCTTCGTGGCATTCCCCACAATGGAGATGCGGAACGCGTGAGCGGGCCGCGTTCGTACAGGATATTCTCTGTGAGTCTCAAACTGCTTTCCGTCGCGATGCTGGCCGCGTGCGTTGCACTGACTGGCTGCGACGACCAACAGAGCGACCGCGCCGTGCAAAAACTCAAGGAATTCTTCAACGCCGTCAAACCGGACGCATTGTTGCTGAAGGGTTTGACGCCGGGCGTCTCGACCGAAGCGCAGATCCGCGACCAGATGGGCAAGCCGGAAACCGAACGCAGCTTCACGGACGGCTCGAAGCGTTTCGAATATCCGCGCGGCCCGCAGGGCCTCAATACCTACATGGTCGATATCGATCGCGACGGCAAACTGCAGGCGATCACCCAGGTCCTGACCGCTGAAAACTTCGCGAAAATCCGTATTGGCATGACTGAGGACGAAGTGCGCCGGCTGCTCGGCAAGCCTGGCGAAGTCGCGGTGTATCCGCTGAAACCGGAGACCGTGTGGAGCTGGAAGTGGCGCGAGCGCGGCGTGACGGAAGAGGGTATCTTCAACGCGCATTTCGACCAATATCATAAGGTGTACACGACATCGCGCTCGGATGTGGTGCGTGGGCGATAAAGAACAAAAGACGGGGGAAGCGATGATACGTCGACGTCGATACAGCCGTATCGGGCTGGTGTTGGGGGGCGGCGCCGCGCGCGGCTGGGCGCATATCGGCGCGATTCGCGCGCTGCACGATGCGGGCATCAAGCCCGACGTGGTATGCGGCACGTCGATCGGCGCGCTGGTGGGCGCCGTCTATGCGAACGGCGACCTCGACTGGCTCGAGGAGTGGGTATCGCGGCTCACGTGGCAGACGGTGGTGCGGCTGCTCGATCTGCGTCTGTCGGGCGGATTGCTCGGTGGACGCAAGGTCATCCAGTTGTTCGCCGACAAATTCAATGGCCGTTCGATTGCGCAGTTGAACCTGCCGTTCGCGGCGGTCGCGACCGAACTCGATACAGGGCGTGAAAGCTGGCTGCAGGACGGCAGCGTGGTGGACGCGGTGCGCGCGTCGATTGCGATTCCGGGGATTTTCACGCCGGTGTGGCACAACGGCGTGTGGCTGGTGGATGGCGGCTTGAGCAATCCGGTGCCGGTTTCGGTGGCGCGGGGAATGCGGGCCGATTGCGTGATTGCCGTCGATCTGAACAACGACATTCTGAACGGCCGCGATTTTGGCGGCGCGGTGGTGGAAACGCCCGCACTCGATCCGAACGCGCCGCCGCCGGTGGCGCTGCGGCGCAACGGCAAGCCGTGGCCGCGGTGGCTGGCGCCGGCGGAAACCCCGGTCAGCGACGATGTGCGGGTGCCGCCGGCGCCGAGTGCGCGGGTGCCTTCGATGCTGAGTTCTGTAGCGCAGAGTATCGACATCATGCAGGTGCGGATTACGCGCAGCCGGTTGGCGGGGGAGCCGGCGGATATTCTGATTCAGCCGCGGCTAGGCGGGATGGGGATCTTTGATTTTCATCGAGCGGGGCCGGCGATCGAGGAAGGCCGGGCGGCGGTTGAGTTTGTGTTGCCGGCGATTCGGGCGAGGTTGGGGATGGATTAGTGGAAGCGTTTGGCTGCGCAATGACTCATAGATGAGTCATTGCTTGATGCTCTCATCGGAACAGCCAGACGCACGATTGGTCCTTTAAATATCAAAAAAGCGACCCAAAACCTGCAAAATCGAGGCGCCGCTCCGGCCGCAACCAGCGGCAAGGGCCGCGACACTGCCCGCAAAACCAAGCCCCCCAAGTATTTCCACACCAGTGCCGGCTGGATGCTGCAAAGCAGCAAATCCCCTCCATGAGTTTGAGCAATTAATTTCAGCTTGGGAGACTCCGCGCCATCCCGGACAAATCAGGCCAGCAAAAAGCCCGACGCAGTCCCAACCCCTGGATGGAGAGGAGACCCCCGTGTTCCTTTACGGCTTTGGCCCGGTGCTGCTAGCCGGCACGATCCAGACGATCGAACTGTCCGTGCTGTCGCTCGCCGCCGCCGTGTTGCTCGGCCTTGCAGGCGCAGCAGCGAAACTCTCGTTCAATCGCCCGCTGCGCGCGCTCGCCACCGGCTACACGACGCTGATCCGCTCGGTGCCCGATCTCGTGCTCATGCTGCTGCTCTTCTACAGCATCCAGATCGGTGTGAATAACCTCACCGACGCACTCGATCTGCCGCAGTTCGACATCGATCCGTTCGTCGCGGGCGTGCTCACGCTCGGTTTCATCTACGGCGCGTACTTCACCGAGACCTTCCGCGGCGCGTTTCTCGCCGTGCCGCGCGGTCAGCTCGAAGCCGGCAGCGCGTACGGCATGAGCGGCGCGCGCGTATTCACGCGCATCCTGTTCCCGCAGATGATGCGTTTCGCGCTGCCCGGCATCGGCAACAACTGGCAGGTGCTCGTCAAGGCGACGGCGCTGGTGTCGATCATCGGTCTCGCGGATGTCGTCAAAGCCGCGCAGGACGCCGGCAAAAGCACCTTCAACATGTTCTTCTTCATCCTGATCGCCGCGCTGATCTATCTGGCGATCACCACCGTGTCGAATCTCGCGCTGATCTGGCTGGAAAAGCGCTATTCGATCGGCGTGCGCCACGCGGAGCTCTAACCGATGATCGATATCCTCAATCAGTTCTGGAAGGCGTTTCTGTACTGGGACGGTCAGCGCATCTCCGGTCTCGCGGTCACGCTGTGGCTGCTGGTGGCGTCCGTCGGCATCGGCTTTTTTGCGGCGATTCCGCTTGCGGTCGCCCGCGTGTCGAAAAAGCGCTGGCTGTCGACGCCCGTGCGCCTCTACACCTACGTGTTTCGCGGCACGCCGTTGTACGTGCAGCTTCTCCTGATCTACACGGGCATGTACAGCCTCGAATTCGTTCGCTCGCATCAACTGCTGGACGCGTTTTTTCGCAGCGGTTTTCACTGCGCGATCCTCGCCTTCGCACTGAACACCTGCGCGTACACCACCGAGATTTTTGCCGGCGCGATCCGTTCGACCTCGCACGGCGAAGTGGAAGCGGCGCGCGCGTACGGAATGAGCGGCTTCACGATGTACCGTCGCATTGTGATACCGTCCGCGCTGCGCCGGGCCTTGCCGTTGTACAGTAACGAGGTGATCCTGATGCTGCATGCCACCACGGTCGCGTTCACGGCCACGGTGCCGGACATCCTGAAGGTAGCGCGCGATGCGAATTCGGCCACCTATCAGTCGTTCGATGCGTTCGGTCTCGCCGCGCTGATCTATCTGGTGGTGTCGTTCGCGTTGGTGGCGCTGTTCCGGCGCGCCGAGCGTCACTGGCTCGGTTATCTGGCGGTGCGTACGCATTGAGCAGCAGATTGGAAGCGCACCCGTCGCGCCGTCACGAAGATTGATCCGTCTTTTCACAGGGAGAGCATCTTGCTCCACACGACTCAAACCGAAGCCTGCAAGCTCGCCGTTCAGGACATCCACAAGCGCTACGGCGACAACGAAGTGCTCAAAGGCGTGTCGCTGAACGCGAACAAGGGCGACGTGATCAGCATCATCGGCGCGAGCGGCTCGGGCAAGAGCACCTTCCTGCGCTGCATCAATTTTCTCGAGCGGCCGAACGCCGGCCAGATCGTCGTCGACGGCGAAACGGTGAAGACGAAAGCCGATCGCGCCGGCAATCTCGAAGTCGCGGATCACAAGCAGTTGCAACGCATCCGCACGAAGCTCGCGATGGTGTTCCAGCACTTCAACCTGTGGGCGCACATGAACGTGATCGAGAACATCGTCGAGGCGCCGATTCATGTGCTCGGCTTGTCGCGTCGCGAAGCAGAAGACCGTGCGCGTGAATATCTCGAGAAGGTGGGCCTCGCGCCGCGTCTGGAGAAGCAGTATCCGTCGCATCTGTCGGGCGGCCAGCAGCAGCGCGTCGCGATTGCGCGCGCGCTCGCGATGAACCCCGACGTGATGCTGTTCGACGAGCCGACCTCGGCGCTCGATCCGGAACTGGTCGGCGAAGTGCTGAAGGTAATGCAGAAGCTCGCCGAAGAAGGCCGCACGATGATCGTCGTCACGCACGAAATGGGTTTTGCGCGCAACGTGTCGAACCACGTGATGTTCCTGCATCAAGGCCGCACCGAAGAGGAAGGCCTGCCCGCGGAAGTTCTGAGCGCGCCGCGCAGCGAACGGCTCAAGCAGTTCCTGTCCGGCAGTTTGAAGTAGCGCGCGGCTCGCGTTCGTTTTTTGATGGCTCGACCGTCCAGTCCAACCCGCACCACGCAGGTCGCGATCGTCGCGTTGCCGCCCGTGTCGATGTCGGGCGTCGGCCCGATCGTCGACGCGCTCAATCTCGCCAATGAAATCGACGGCCGCGCGCTGTATCGCGTGCAGGTCTGTTCATGGGACGGCCGCGCGGTGCCGCTCGCGGGCGGCGCGCAATGGCCGGCGGATGCCGCGTTCGGCGACGCGATCGCGTGCGACTGGCTGATCATCGTCAGCGAACGGTTCCAGCAGTTCGCCGACTACCGCCTCTTTCTCGCGAGTCTTTCCCGGGTCGGGCAGCGCACGCCGCTCGTCACCGGCATTCATCACGGCGTGTGGTGGCTCGCGATGGCGGGGCAGTTGTCCGGCTATCGCGTGAGCGTCAACTGGGAAACCTATCAGCAGTTCTCCGAACAGTTCGAGCGCTCGATCGTCACGCAGCAGATCTTCGAAATCGACCGCGATCGCGCGACCTGCGCGGGCGGCCAGGCCACCGTCGATTTCATGCTCGCGATGATCGGCCGCGAGCACGGCCCGGAACTCGCGGACCGGATCGCGGATACGCTCGGCGTCGGCGTGTTGCGCGCGGGCGAAGAGCGCCAGCGCATTCCGTTCGTGACCGCGCCGGGCGAGCGTCATCCGCGGTTGAACGACGCGCTGTTGCTGATGGAAGCGAATATCGAAGACCCGCTCACCACCGACGACATCGCCGGCCTCGTCGGCGTGTCGCGGCGTCAGTTGGAGCGGCTGTTCCGCCAGTATCTCGGCTCCATGCCGTCCAAATACTATCTCGGCTTGCGGCTCTCGAAAGCGCGCACGCAATTGCAGCGCACCAGCAAATCGGTGGTGCAGATCAGTCTCGCGTGCGGGTTTTCATCGGCGGCGCACTTTTCGAATGCGTACCGCGAACGCTTTGGTGTCACACCGCGAGAGGATCGTCGCAACTGGATCGACAAACAGACCGGCGCGCGCGGTGCGGCGGCGAGCGAACCGCGCGCGGGCGCGTTGATCGAGCGGCCGGATCGTGGGGAATGAGTGGTGGAATAGGCGTGTGGAATAAGCGTGTGGAATAAGCATGACCCCGGCGCTCCACGCACGGATCCGCCCGGAAGCTCATAGAAAACGTCGCGTATGCGCAAGACGTATCGCGTGCGGTTTCCTACACTAGCTGTATTACCTCTCACCTGTAACGAGGATTTGCCATGAACGACCTGACAGTGACACGCCAGACCTTCGACGAAGTCATGGTGCCGGTGTTTTCGCCCGCGGCCTTCGTACCGGATCGCGGTCTCGGTTCGCGCGTCTGGGATACGCAGGGCCGCGACTATATCGACTTCGCCGGCGGGATCGCCGTCACCGCACTCGGTCATGCGCATCCCGAGTTGCTGAAGGTGTTGCACGAGCAGGGCGGCAAGCTGTGGCACATCGGTAACGGCTACACCAACGAACCGGTGCTGCGCCTCGCCAAACGTCTGGAAGACCTGACTTTCGCCGACCGCGCGTTCTTCGCGAACTCGGGCGCGGAAGCGAACGAAGCCGCGCTGAAGCTCGCGCGCCGCGTCGCGTTCGACCGCCACGGCGCGGAAAAAGACGAAATCGTGTCGTTCACGCAATCGTTCCATGGCCGCACGTTCTTCACGGTGAGCGTCGGCGGTCAGCCGAAGTACTCGGAAGGTTTCGGTCCGGTGCCGGCCGGCATCGTCCATCTGCCGTACAACGACATCGAAGCCGCGAAGAAAGCGATCGGTGCGAAAACCTGCGCGGTGATCGTCGAGCCGATTCAGGGCGAAGGCGGCGTGATCCCGGCCGATCCGGCATTCCTGAAGGCATTGCGCGAAGCTTGCGACCAGCATGGCGCACTGCTGATTTTTGACGAAGTACAAACGGGTGTGGGCCGCAGCGGCTACTTCTACGCGTATCAGGACACGGGTGTGACGCCCGACATCCTGACCACCGCGAAGGCGCTCGGCAACGGTTTCCCGATCGGCGCCATGCTGACCACGCACGAACTGGCCGCGCATTTCAAGGTCGGCGTGCACGGCACCACGTACGGCGGCAATCCGCTCGGCGCGGCGATCGCGGAGAAGGTGGTCGAACTGGTCAGCGACCCGAAGCTGCTCGAAGGCGTGCGCTCCCGCAGCGATGCTTTGAAAGCTCATCTCGCGAAGCTCAATGAACGCTTCGGTCTGTTCGACGAAGTGCGCGGCAAAGGTCTGCTGATCGGTGCGGAACTGAGCGGTGCGTTCAAGGGCCGCGCGAAAGATTTCGTCACGGCGGCCGGTCAGCATGGCGTGATCATGCTGATGGCGGGACCGGACGTGCTGCGTTTCGTGCCGTCGCTGATCATGCCGGCCGACGACATGAACGAAGGTTTCGTGCGTCTCACGAAGGCGTTCGAAACGATCGTCGGCGCGAAGGCCGAAGCGCAGCCGCAGTGATCACGCGTCACATTCAACAGGAACGATGATGCTCTTCGTACGCCCCGGCCGCCTCGCCGATCTCGATGCGCTCGAACATATGGCGCGCACCGCGCAGCCGGTGCTGCATTCGTTGCCGCACGACCGGCGCGCGCTCGAAGCGCGCGTCGCGTTGTCGGAGGATTCGTTTCGCGCGGAGGTCGATTTTCCGGGCGAAGAGTTCTATCTGTTCGTGCTCGAAGATTCGGCCAGCGGCAAGCTGATGGGCACGGCGAGCATCGTCGCCGCAGCCGGCTATTCGGACCCGTTCTACGCGTTTCGCAACGACGCGCTGATTCATGCGTCGCGCGAACTGCACGTGAATCGCAAGATTCATGCGCTGACCATGTCGCATGAACTGACCGGCAAGAGCCGGCTGGCGGGCTACTACATCGACCCGTCGCTGCGTGGCGACGCCGCCGCGCATCTGATGTCGCGCGCGCGGATGATGTACATCGCCGCCAATCGCAAGCGTTTCACGCCGGAAGTATTCTCGCTGCTGCTCGGCGTGACCGACGACGCGGGCGTGTCGCCGTTCTGGGAAGCGGTGGGTCGCAAGTTCTTCGGCCGCGATTTCGCCGATATCGAAATCGAGTCGGGCGGACGCAGCCGAACGTTCATCGCCGAAGTGATGCCGACCTATCCGATCTACGTGCCGTTGCTGCCGGAAGCCGCGCAACGCGTGCTCGGCGAGCCGGATGAGAACGCGCTGCTCGCGTACGACATTCATCTGGAAGAGGGCTTCGAGACCGATCGTTTCATCGATATTTTCGACGCCGGTCCGGTGCTGACCGCGCAAGTGGACCGCAGCGCGTGCGTGACACGCAACGAAACGCGCGCGGTGCACGGCATGCGCGAGACTGCGCAGACCGCAACGGAAGCCGCGATGTATCTGATCGCGCATAACGGTGCCGACGGCGAATTCCGCTGCGTGCTCGGCGATTTGCCGGAAGGCAAGTCGAGCGGCGCGGCGTTGACGCCCGGCGCGCGTGCCGCGCTCGGCGTGCAGGAAGGCGACGCGGTGCGCTGCGTGAGATTGCACCAGCTTCATCACGAAGATCTGACGGGAGACGCGCAATGATCGTCGTTCGCGTTGTGCAACGGGGCGATCTGGACGCGCTGATGCGACTCGCGCAGGAGACTGGCCCCGGTCTCACCACGTTCAAGCCGGACCGCGACGCGCTCGCGGCTCGCGTCGAACGCGCGCGCCGCACGATGGAAGACAGGGCGGAGCCGCATGAAGCGGGCTACTTCTTCGTGATGGAAGACAC
Organism: Paraburkholderia xenovorans; assembly: GCF_046030735.1. Classification (GTDB taxonomy): domain Bacteria; phylum Pseudomonadota; class Gammaproteobacteria; order Burkholderiales; family Burkholderiaceae; genus Paraburkholderia; species Paraburkholderia xenovorans_A. The sequence continues at coordinate 87,609 of NZ_JAQQBV010000022.1, read as the reverse complement.
GGACACCGGCGACGTGGCCGGCGTATGCGGTATCGAAACCGCGGTGGGCCTGCAACAGCCGTTCTACAACTATCGCGTGAGCACGGTCGTGCACGCGAGCCAGGATCTCGGCATCTGGACGCGCATGCGCGCGCTGAACATTTCGCACGACCTCACGGGTTACGCCGAAGTCTGTTCGCTGTTCCTGAGCCCGCGTTATCGCACGAGCGGTGTGGGCGGTTTGCTGTCGCGTTCGCGCTTCATGTTTCTCGCGCAGTTTCGCGAGCGTTTTCCGCAGCGTATCTGCGCGGAACTGCGCGGCCATTTCGATGCGCAAGGCACGTCGCCGTTCTGGCGCGCGGTGGGCTCGCATTTCTACCAGATCGATTTCAATGCGGCGGACTATCTGAGTTCGCATGGCCGCAAGGCGTTTCTCGCCGAACTGATGCCGCGCTATCCGGTGTACGTCGAACTGTTGCCGCAGGAGGCGCAGGACTGCGTGGGCCTCACGCATAACGACACGATTCCGGCGCGCCGTATGCTCGAAGCGGAAGGGTTGCGCTACGAGAATCACGTCGATATTTTCGATGCCGGTCCGGTGCTCGAATGCCATATCGCCGACTTGCGCACGGTGCGCGAAAGCGTGGTGGTGCCGGTCGAAATCGCCGCATCGAGCACACCGGGCGCATCGAACGCGCCGGCCGATGGACCGAAGTCGATGATCTCGAATACCTCGCTGGGCGATTTTCGCGTCGGCGTAGTGGCGGGCGTGCCGCAAGACGGCGTGTTCCGGTTGAGCGCGGCTGAGGCCGCGGCACTCGACGTCAAAGCGGGCGACCCGCTGCGGGTGCTGCCGCAGAAACACAAACAAGGATGATCATGAGCGAGCTTTTCATCGACGGCGAATGGGCCGCCGGCACAGGACCCGTATTCGCGTCGCGCAACCCCGGTACGGGCGCGACGGTGTGGGAAGGCAACAGCGCGTCGGCGGACGACGTCGAACGTGCAGTGCGCAGCGCACGCCGCGCGTTCGCGACGTGGTCGGCGGCGAGCCTCGACGAACGCTGCGCGGTGGTGCGCCGTTTCGCCGCGCTCGTGACCGAACGCAAGGAAGCGCTGGCCGAAGCGATCGGCCGCGAAACCGGCAAACCGTTGTGGGAAGCGCGCACGGAAGCGGCGTCGATGGCGGCGAAGGTCGAGATCTCGATTCAGTCCTATAACGAACGCACCGGCGAAAAGCGCTCCGCAATGGCGGACGGCACCGCGGTCTTGCGGCATCGTCCGCATGGGGTGGTGGCGGTGTTCGGGCCATATAACTTTCCGGGGCATTTGCCGAACGGCCATATCGTGCCCGCGCTGATCGCGGGTAACGCGGTGGTGTTCAAGCCATCGGAACTCGCGCCGGGCGTCGCGCGGCTGACCGTGCAGATCTGGCGCGATGCCGGCTTGCCGGCCGGCGTGCTGAACCTCGTGCAGGGCGAGAAGGAAACCGGCATCGCGTTGGCGAACCACCGGCAGATCGACGGTTTGTTCTTCACCGGTAGTTCGGATACCGGAACATTGCTGCACAAGCAATTCGGCGGCCGTCCGGAAATCGTGCTGGCACTCGAAATGGGCGGCAACAATCCGCTGGTGATCGGACCCGTGGCCGATGTCGACGCGGCGGTTCATCACACGATCCAGTCGGCGTTTCTGTCAGCCGGGCAGCGTTGTACCTGCGCGCGCCGCATTTTCGTGTCGAACGACGCGGCCGGCGACCGCTTCATCGAACGCTTCACCGACGTGAGCTCGCGGATTCGCGTCGGCGAATATAACGCCGAGCCGCAACCGTTCATGGGCGCGGTGGTGTCGGCGCGCGCGGCCGCGCGCCTCGTCGCCGCGCAGGAACGTTTGCTCGCCGACGGCGCCCGTTCGCTGCTGACGATGGAGCAGCGCGATCCGCAACTCGGCTTCGTCACGCCCGCGATTCTCGACGTGAGCGCCGTACACGACCTGCCCGACGAAGAGCACTTCGGCCCGCTCGCGCAGATCATCCGCTATCGCACGTTCGACGAAGCGCTCGAGCGCGCGAACGACACCGGGTTCGGCCTCTCCGCGGGCCTGCTCGCCGACGACGAAGCGCTGTGGACGCAGTTCCAGCGCACGATCCGCGCGGGCATCGTCAACTGGAACCGGCCGACCAACGGCGCGTCCTCCGGTGCGCCGTTCGGCGGCCCGGGCCGCTCGGGCAACCACCGGCCGAGTGCGTACTATGCGGCCGACTATTGCGCGTACCCGATGGCGTCCGTCGAAAGCGCGCAACTGCACATGCCCGCGAGCGTTTCGCCGGGCCTTCAATTCTAAGGATCGACGATGCAAGCCACTGAAGCCAATTTCGACGGCCTGGTCGGCCCGACTCACAACTACGCGGGGCTCTCGTTCGGCAACGTCGCGTCGCAGAACAATGAGAAGTCGGTTGCCAATCCGAAGGCGGCGGCGCGGCAAGGCCTGCGCAAGATGAAGCAACTGGCCGACCTCGGTTTTCATCAGGGCGTGTTGCCGCCGCAGGAACGGCCGTCGATGCGCCTGTTGCGCGAGCTCGGCTTTTCCGGCGACGACGCCACCGTGATCGCACGCGTCGCGCGCGATGCGCCCGAGTTGCTGGCCGCCGCGAGCTCGGCCTCCGCGATGTGGACCGCGAATGCGGCGACCGTGAGCCCGTCGGCCGACACGCACGACGGCCGCGTGCATTTCACGCCGGCCAATCTGTGCAGCAAGCTGCATCGCGCGATCGAACACGAGTCCACGCGTCGCACGTTGCGCGCGATTTTCGCCGACGACAGCCGCTTCGCCGTGCATGAAGCATTGCCCGGCACGCCCGCGCTCGGCGATGAAGGCGCGGCGAATCACACGCGCTTCAGCGCGGAATACGGCACACGTGGTGTCGAATTCTTCGTATACGGCCGCAGCGAGTATCGCCGCGGACCGGAGCCGAAACGCTTTCCGGCGCGTCAGACCTTCGAGGCGAGCCGCGCGGTCGCGCACCGCCACGGTCTCGACGAAGCGGCCACCGTGTACGCGCAGCAGAATCCCGATGTGATCGACGCGGGCGTGTTTCACAACGACGTGATCGCGGTCGGCAATCGCAGCACGCTGTTCTGCCATCAACTGGCGTTCGTCGAACAGAAAGCCGTGTACGACGAATTGCGCGCGAAGCTGCTGGGCCTGAAGTCCGAATTCAACGTGATCGAAGTGCCGGATGCGCAGGTGAGCGTGGCCGATGCCGTCACGTCGTATCTGTTCAACAGTCAGTTGCTGACGCGCCCGGATGGCAAACAGGTATTGGTGGTGCCGCAGGAGTGCCGCGAGAATCCGCGCGTGGCCGCGTATCTGGACGATCTGACCTCGCACAGCGGCCCGATCGACGACGTGCTCGTGTTCGATCTGCGCGAGAGCATGAAGAACGGCGGCGGCCCGGCCTGTCTGCGTCTGCGCGTGGTGTTGAACGACGCCGAGCGCGCGGCGGTGAACCCCGGCGTGTGGATCGACGACGCGTTGTTCGGCCGCCTCGACGCGTGGATCGAAAAGCATTATCGCGATCGTCTCGCGCCGGCCGATCTGACCGATCCGCATCTGCTCTCCGAATCGCGCACCGCGCTCGACGAGCTCACGCAAATTCTCGCCTTGGGTTCGCTGTATGACTTCCAACGCTGAACACGGCATGCTCGACGACTTCCTGGCCTACACGCTGGCGGGCCGGCGGCCTGCCGCGCACGAGACGCAGGGTACCTGTGCGAACGGCGCGCGCTGGTCGTGGCTCGACGAAGGCGTGCTGCAATTCGAACCGGCATCGGTCGGGAAGGGCACACGTAGCGTGCTCGCGTCGGCCGGTGTGCATGGCGACGAGACCGCGCCGATCGAACTGCTGTCGCGACTGGTGCGGGATATTGCACGAGGCAGTGCGCAAGGCGGCCTCGCGCTGACCTGCCGCCTGCTGGTGATCCTCGGCAACGTGGACGCGATGCGCGACGCGTGCCGTTATCGCGACGACGATCTGAACCGGCTCTTCAGCGGCCGTCACGCGCAGGTGCCGCATAGTCATGAAGCGCCGCGTGCCGCTGCGTTGGAACAGGCGGCGATCCGCTTTTTCGCCGACGCGTCATCCGAAGCCGGCGCGCGTTGGCACATCGACATGCACACGGCGATCCGTGCGTCCGCGTTCGAGCAGTTCGCGTTGTTGCCGCACACCGGCAAGCCGTTTTCGCGCGCGATGTTCGAATGGCTCGGCGAGGCACGCATCAGCGCAGTGCTGCTGCATACCACGAAGGGCAATACGTACTCGCACTTCACGGCAGAAGCGTGCGGAGCCGAAGCCTGCACGCTCGAACTCGGCAAGGTGCGGCCGTTCGGCCAGAACGACCTCACGCGCTTTGCCGGCGCGGACGAAGCGCTGCGCCATCTGCTGGCCGGCGAGAGCGGCGTCGCACCAACAACCATGCCGCGCGTGTTCACCGTGATCGATCAACTCACCAAGCAAAGCGATGCATTCGAGTTGCTGGTGGCCGCCGACGTGCCGAACTTCACGCCCTTCGCCAAAGACACCTTGCTCGCCCGCGACGGCGACTATCGCTACATCGTGAGCCGCGACGAAGAGCGCATCGTGTTTCCGAACGCCACGGTCAAACCCGGTCTGCGTGCCGGTCTGCTGGTCGTCGAGACCACTCGGCATACGCTGTCCCAACTCGTCTGAGCCGCTGCCGACGCACGGTGTCGGCTTGCCGGAACGCGACACGCATTTGCACGTTTTCAGTGCGTCTATCCGGCGTCGCGTTCCGGCAGCCCTTCCCGCCGCCGCCCAGGCGCGCTTTCCGAAGCCTGTACAATCCCGCCCTCGCGGCTGCTGCGCTGCACCACGCCGGCCGCACGAGTTTGAATCGCATTGATGGCGCGGCAATGATTGCCCGGATTCGACTCCGTCTTACTCAACACCGTAGAGGAACACCCGTAATGAAGATGAATTGGCGAAACATGGCTGCGTTCGCGCTGTTCGCGGCGTCGACAGCAATGGCAAACTCGGCAGGCGCCGCGAGCGCGGCCGATATCAAGGAAGTGCGCTTCGGCGTCGAGGCGTCGTATGCGCCGTTCGAATCGAAGTCGCCGTCGGGCGAATTGCAGGGCTTCGATATCGACGTCGGCAATGCCGTGTGCGCGAAGCTGAAGGCGAAATGCGTGTGGGTCGAGAATTCGTTCGACGGCCTGATTCCGGCACTCGAAGCGCGCAAGTTCAACGCGATCAACTCGGACATGACGATCACCGATCAGCGCCGCCAGGCCATCGACTTCACCGATCCGATCTACACGATCCCGAATCAGATGATCGCGAAGAAGGGCAGCGGCCTGCTGCCGACGCCCGCGTCTCTGAAGGGCAAGCATGTCGGCGTGCTGCAAGGCACGATCCAGGAAACCTACGCGAAGGCGCGCTGGGCACCGGCGGGCGTCGACGTCGTTCCATATCAGACGCAGGACCAGATTTACGCCGACCTCGTCTCCGGTCGTCTTGACGCTGCGTTCCAGGACGCGGAAGCGGCCTCGAAGGGTTTTCTGAAGAAGCCGCAAGGCGCGGGCTTCGAATTCGCCGGTCCGGCCGTGGTCGACGAAAAACTGCTCGGCGCAGGCGTGGGCTTCGGCGTGCGCAAGGGCGACAAGGCGTTGAAGGACGCGTTGAACCAGGCGCTCAAGGAATTGAAGGCGGACGGCACGATCGACCGCTTTGCCGCGAAGTACTTCGACGTGAAGGTCGTGTTGAAGTAAAGCGTTGCGCGCCGGCGAGGCGCGCAACGCGGTCACCGCACCGCTTAGCGCGCCTTCGCTTCAGGCTGATCCAGATAGTCGAACACCACTTCGCCGAGACCGAGCGTCAGGTCGGCAATCAGATGCCGCGCCTCGACGATTTCGAGCACCGGCAACTCCGCCACCGGCGCGAGCGCATGCGGCGCGAGTTCGAGCGCGGCCGGTCCGGTCCATGCGCCTTTCAGCTCGATATCCTGCAGGTAGTAGCGCACCAGTTCGCAGATCCGCGGCGTGCCGTCCACATGCGGAATCACCTTGAGCAGAAAGTTGGGCGTCTCGAGACGCTTTTTCTGCTGTGCCAGATCGAGCTGCCGGTGCTTGTAGCCCATCGTGCCCGTCGCGACGCGCACCGGGCCGTAGTCGAGCGTGCCGACCATCGTGTCGGTGTGTACTTCGAGCACCGGCTTCGCGAGCTTCTTCGGAAAACCCCACAATTCGCGGCCGCCCGCGATCGGCGGATGATCGTCGAGATACATCGCGAGCGTGTAGCCGCCCGCCACGCCGTTATACGACACCGGAATCACCTGGCCGCTTTCGGTGTAGTCGCCGAAACCGGTCGAGTCCGGCATGCGAATGAATTCGTAATGGACGAGCGGCTCGCCGATCTGCAAAGGTTCGGGCACCACCGCGCGCAGTTTGTCCGGGTCGGTGCGGTAGGTGATGATCAGAAACTCCCGATCGATGAAACGATACGGGCCCATCGGAAAGGCCGGGTTCGTAATCGGCATTGCGAAGGCATTCGACAGCACGCTTTTGACGTCCATGGGTTTCCTCAGTGGTTGAACACGGGGTGCGCGGGTACGACGATTTTGCACCGCACAACAGTATCGGCGATTTCGCGGCGGCGTTCAGCGTCGGGCAACCAGACTGCGGCTAATCGCCCACCCGGCATCGATCTACCCTCGGCCAAAGTGCTTCCTGATTATTTCGAGATATTGCTTGATAGACATGTCCCGGCATGACGCGCTGCGCTAAAATCGCCGGGCGCATCGCGGCCATCGCCGCGCAGGCATCACGTGGCCGTGATCCAGAACGGTGCGTACGCGTGATCAGTCGAGATTAAATACTGTAGTAGGCGCCGGGCGGCGCGTTAGCGGGGGACCGGGGAATGACCAGCATTGCAATCGAAAATCCGAGCCAGACAGATGCCACGGACGATGCGCAATTGAAAGCCAGTTTCGCGCGCCAGCCGATCCTGAATCGGGACGGCATGCTGTGCGGCTACGAACTCAAGGTGCGCGCACCGGCGTTGCCTGCCGTCGAGCCGGACACGGCCGAGGCTGCCGCCGATGCCGCAGACTCCGATGCATCGGTCGGCCGCCAGCCGTCGCCCGAGCAACAGGTCGCGCGCGCGATCGTGCAGGGGCTCGTCCAGAGCGACGTGCGCTTCGCGCTCACCGGCCATCCGGCGTATGTCGACGCCAATCGCGAACTGCTGCTCGACGACGCGATCCTGCGCCTGCCTCCCGAGCGCTTCATGCTCCAGTTGCAACCGGCGATTCAGGTAGACGAAGCACTGATCGCGCGGATCGTGCAATTGCACGGGCGCCGCTATCGTTTCGTACTCGACAACGTCGCGCAGCCCGGTGAATCGTTTGCGAAGCTGCTGCCGTACGTGGAAGTCGTCAAGATCGATTTCGCGCGCGCGCCGGCCGCGCTGCTGCCCAAGCTGGCGAGCGTGCTGAAGTCCGCAGGCAAACTGCTGGTCGCGCTGGGCATCCACGCGCAGAGCGATTTCGAAGCCGCGCATGGGCTCGGCTTCGATCGCTTTCAAGGGTATTTCTTCGCCCGCCCGCAAACCTCGATGACGCGCCGCGTGAGCGCGCCGCGCCATGCGTTGCTGAATCTGCTGCAACTGTTGTCGGGCGACCCGACCGTCGCGCAACTCGAAGCCGAGCTCAAGCTGAATCCGGTGCTGGTGATGCATCTGATGAAGCTCGCGAATTCGAGTGGCCTCGCGGTCGGCCACAAGGTCACCACATTGCGCGAAGCGATCAACGCGACCGGCACCAACCGGATCGCCCGCTGGACGCAATTGCTGTTGTACGCGGACGGCCGCAAGGTCGCGCTCGAAGACGATCCGCTGCTGCAACTCGCGGCAACCCGCGCGCGCTTCATGGAGCTCGCGATCGAGCGCCTGCCTGAAGCCGGCCGCGACGAGGCCGACGCGGCGTTTCTGACCGGCGTGTTTTCGTTCGTCGACGCGGTGTTCGGCGGCTCGCTGGAAAGCACGTTGAACGTGCTCACGCTGTCACGGCCGATTCAGGCGGCGATTCTGCATCGCGAGGGCGTGGTGGGATTGCTGCTGTCGACGGTCGAGGCGCTGGAGAACGGCGAGTGGGACAAGATCGACGCATTGTGCGAGCGCTTGCAGCCGTTGACGACGCAGGAAGTGGCGCGGCTCGGTCTGACCGCGGGCGCGTGGGCCGGTGTCGCGGATCGCAGCGCGGAAGGCCTCGAGCGGATCGAGGACTGAAGCTCGCGGCGGTTGAAAGCGGTGAGGCAGAAGAACTGAAGCCGCGACGAGTCGCGGCTTCGGCAAAACTTCCAACTTGTTTCTGGCTTTAGGGCAAATGCAAAACGGGAGAAGCGAAGCGGCGTGATCAACGGTCACGCCAGGTCTTCACATCGTCTCCATTTCCAGCATTTGCCCCAGGCCGAAAAAACGTCCTAACTCCTTGGCCAGTTCATTCAACACGCTCATTTCTTTCTGCGAAATCCGCCGTGGCTCCTGAGTATGCGACCAGTCTCCGTAGAGGAGCGCCACTGTCTGATCGCTTTCGTCGACAACCGGTAGCAGCACGAACGCGCGGGCATCGTCGAACGCCCGCCTGAACCATTCCGGTAATCGCGCGACCATTTTCGGATCGCGCGCATTCTCGATGAAGATGCCCACCGAGTTCGCGATCGCCAAGTGGAACACGTCGGGCTCGAACGCGGTGTTGAAGGTCAGCTTCGGCAGCGCCGCGTCGATCTTCGGACCCAGCCCGAGGCGCGCCTTGAACGTGCCGTTGCTGTGCTTGACGAACACCACCGTGCGCGCAAAGCCGAGGCCGGCAAGCACGGTTTCCGCGGCCATCGCGAGCGCCGGGGCGAGCGGGCTGCTGTCGGGCAGGCCGCGCAGATCTTCCACACCGACCGCAATGCGCGCCTCCGGGCTGAGCGCCTCGCGCGCGATCGCGTCCGCATTCGCGCGCAGCTCGACGATCTCGGCCATCACGCCGTCGCCGCCTTCTTCGCGGGCGAGCGCGATGCTCATCTGCTGCAGCACGTCGGCGTCGGTATTGAGCGCGAGGCTGTAGGCCTGAGCCAGTTCGGTGATGCGTTGCTCGCGCTCCCAGTCCGGCACGTTCGGCTGGGTCAGCACGTCGGCGACGGCTGTCGAGTAATTGGTGATCGCGCGCAGCCACTGCACCTGGCGCGGCTGTTCGTGGTCCAGCGGATCGAACTCGCCCATGCCGGAGCGGATCATGTCCGGCAGGCGCCAGCGCACCGCGGCTTCGGCGCCGATCTCGTCGAACGTGACGCCGAGCACGAGCACGCATGCATCGTTTTCCGGCGCGCCGCCTTCGATATGGCGGCGGATCTGATCCCATTCGGCGTCGAGATAAAACACCACCAGCAGCTTGCCGATCTGGCGCATCAGCGTGCAGACCACCGCCTCTTCGCCGGCGCGCAGATCGCCGCGCTCGGTCAGCTTGCGCGCGACGCAGCCGGACAGCAGCGTGCGGTTCAGTTCGAGTTTCGCGTCGATGCGGCGCGGCGCGCTGTGATGAAAGTGATCGACGATCTTCAGGCCGACCACCAGATGGCCGACCGCGTCCATGCCGAGCACCATCAGCGCGCGCGACACGGTCGTGATGTTGCCGCCGAAAGCCATGTACATGGCCGAATTGGCGAGACGCAACACTTTTTGCGTCAACGCGAAATCCGACAGCACGACCTGGACTAGACCGGTGAAGTCGAGGTCGTCATTGTTCATCGCCGCCATGGTGGTGCGCAGCGACTGCGACAGCATGGGGAAATCGCCGCGCTCGCTCATTCGCGTCCAGAGCCGGTCGAGCACCGCCGCCTTTACCATGTGAGTCCCGCAAAAGCCATACATGTTCCAATGAGTGCCAAGCCGACGTCGAGCCGGCTTCTTCCACCGCGCAACCGCGTTGCCTGCACCTGATGCCCGTTATGCAAGTTGTGCACGTTATGCCGTATGCAGGTGAAGCGTGCGCGCTTCGAAACGTTTCGCGAGTTCATCGGACGGCAACGCCTTGCAGACGAGCCACCCCTGAATATGATCGCATCCCATTTCGGTGAGCAACGCGCGTTGCGCCTCGGTTTCGACGCCCTCCGCGACCAGCTCGAGATCGAGCGTCTGCGCGAGGCCGACCACCGCGCTAACGATTGCCTGATCGTTCCGGGAGGTTAGCAGATTCTCGACAAAACTCCTGTCGATCTTGAGTTTCGCAAGCGGGAATCGTTGCAGGTACGCGAGACTCGAATAGCCGGTGCCGAAATCGTCGACGGCAAAACGGATCCCCATCGCGGTCAGTTCCTCGAGCAGGCCCTTTGCGTGCGCCGGGTCGTGCATCAGCAGGCTTTCGGTGATCTCGAACACGAGGCGCCGCGGGTCGATGCCGGTCAGCTCGATCGCCTCGCGCACCGCGTCCTTGAAACGCGGATCGCGGAACTGCTGCGGCGATACGTTGACGGCCACATACTGCAAGACGATGCCCTGCGCATCCCACTGGATCAACTGCATGCACGCAACTTTCAGCACCCAGTTGCCGAGGAAGTTGATCAGGCCGATCGATTCCGCGAGCGGAATGAACATCGACGGCGGCACGAGGCCATGCACCGGATGCAGCCAGCGGATCAACGCCTCGACGCCGACCACGCCGTGCGTGCGGCTGCTCGTGATCGGCTGGAAGTGCAGCGAGAACTCGCCGTTGCGCACGCCGTCGTAAAGGTCGGCTTCCAGCTTCAGGCGTTCGGCGTCGGCCGGGTTGTCGTCCGGCACGTAGAAAGCGAGCGTGTTGCCGCCCGCCGCCTTGGCCTGCAGCAACGCGTGGTCGGCCCAGCGCAGCAGATGCGTGTCGTGGCCGGCGGTGTCGTTCGCGTGACGCACGTCGGGGTAGAGCGCGATGCCGATGCTCGCCGACAGGTGCACCTGCTGACCCTTGAAGCCATACGGCTGCTGGATCGCGGTCAACAGGCGGCGCGCCAGCGCTTCGGCGGCCGCGGCCGCGTCGGTGCGGCTCGCGGCCGGCTTCACGAGGATCGCGAATTCGTCGCTGGCCACGCGGGCCACCGTCTCGCCGGGGCTCGTCATGTTCAACAGACGCCGCGCGGTGTCGCGCAGCATTTCGTCGCCGGCATCGTAGCCGAGCGCGCGGTTCACCCGCTGGTAGTCGTCGAGATCGAGCAGCAGCAGCGCGGCCGGCGTGCCGTGCGCGTCGGCCTGCTGTTGCGCGTCGAGCAGCGCGGGCAGAAGCGCGGACTGATTCGCGAGGTTGGTCAGGCGGTCCAGATGCAGCGCCTGGGTCAGGCGTTCTTCGGTGGCGCGCCATGCCGATACGTCGAAGCCGGCGATCGCATAGCCTTCGACACCGTCATGGTTGCTGCGCACCACGCGCAGCTCCACGGTGATCGGATAGGTCAGCGATTTGATCAGGCCGAGCGTGGCCTTCTCGACATTGCCCGTCGAGACCGCGCGCACCAGCAGCGCGTCGAGGCGCGCGACGTCGGCGGGCGCCACCAGATCGTGCAGCGTGATGGTCTCGAGATATTCGCGGTGATAGCCGATGAAGCGCAGGCTGGCGTCGGACACATAGATGAAGCGCAGGTCGTCGTCGACGTGCGCCAGCAGGTCGACCGCGCCGACCACCTGTTCCAGTTGCGCCGAGCGGCTCGGCACAGGCTGGAGTTTGCCGTCCGCGCGCCGGCCGAACGCACGAAGCCGGTCGAAGACCGTGCGCAAGGAGCCCCGGCGGGGCGCGGTGATCCTGTTCGCTTCCATGTTTGTCGCTGGCAACCTGTATTCGTCTGCAGGCGGGCGGCTTGCTGCCCGCCGGATTCGGGCGGTCGAGAGGTATTAAGCCGCCCCATCAGAACGAGATAACGACCCGGGCCGGGAAATCTTTAGCGGGTACTGTAAAAAACCGCGGGTAAGGAAAGGCGCGCGCGGCCCCGGCGCTATCGCGGGATCGATTCGGTTAAAGTGCAACGGCCTGCCGTCCGTTAATACGGCAACAGATTGCGCAGCGCCGGGAACAGCGTCGCTGCGTGGCTTTCTTGAATACTTGCACCGGTGATCCATGTCCGAACGTCACTTGACGAGAGCCGTGCCGCGGCGCATCGAGGTGCTCGACGCGAATGCCGGCGATGCAGAGGCGGACGACGGCGCGCAGTTCGTTTATCTGGGCCGCCAGCCGATTCTCGACCGGCACGGCGCGCTGCATGCTTACGAACTGTTATTTCGAGCCGGCGCGCATAACTACGCCGAAATCACCAACGACGCCCAGGCGACCGCCCAGGTGGTGGCGCGCGCGATCGGCGGAATCGGTGTGTCCGTCGTGCTGGGGCAGCACCGTGGCTTCGTCAATATCGACCGCACGCTGTTGCTCAACGACATCGTTCACCTGATCCCGTCCGAGCGCTTCGTGCTCGAAATTCTGGAGACGGTGAAATTCGACGCGCAAGTGGTGCGCCGTCTGACCGAGTTGCGTCGCGCGGGCTTCCAGATCGCGCTCGACGACGTCTGCGAACTCTCCGACGAACTGATCGCCGCGCTGCCGTATGCGGACATCGTCAAGATCGATTTCCTCGCGACCCGGCGGGACTTGCTCGCGAAGCTGGCGTCCGTCGTGCGCGGCCACGGCAAGACGCTGCTCGCAGAGAAGGTCGAGACGCGCGAAGACTTCGAGCTGGCGCGCGAGCTCGGCTTCGATCTGTTCCAGGGCTACTTCTTCGCGCGTCCGCAGGTGCTGGCCGCGCAGCGCAACCGCTCGCCGCGTCCTGGCCTGCTGCGGCTGCTCGCGCTGCTGTCGCGCGATGCCGGGATTCTCGAGCTCGAAGCGGAGCTCAAGCTGAATCCGAGCGTGGTGGTGCAACTGCTGCGTCTCGTCAATTCGAGCGCGTTCGGGCTCGGACGCAATATCGCGTCGTTGCGGGAGGCGATCCTCGCCACCGGCACGCGGCAGATCGCGCGCTGGGCTCAACTGCTGTTGTACGCGGACAGCGGCGATCTGCCGTGGCGCGCCGACCCGCTCGTGCAACTGGCCGGCACGCGCTCGCGGCTGATGGAACTGGCCGCGCTTCATTTGCACCCGCACGACGACCAGTTCGCCGATGCCGCGTTCATGACCGGCATCTTCTCGCTGGTCCACGTGGTGTTCGGCAGCACGCCGGGGACGATGCTGGACAAGCTCGGGCTCGCGCCGCACATCCGCGATGCGATCGTGTTGGGCACGGGTACGCTCGGCACGTTGCTGCGCATTGCCGAGGCGGCGGGCGAGGGCGCCGACGCGTCCTCGCTCGCGGCCGCGCCGGATGCGCCCGCCGGCTTCGCCGCGCTGACGCCCGCGGTGCTGGCGGAGCTGAATCTGTCGGCGGCGACGTGGTTCGGCGCGCATGTCGAGGGCGTGGCGGCCTGAAGCGGTGGCGGCCCGGCGTGGATTGCAACGTAGATCGCGACGTGGAGCCTGAGCGCGTGGTTCAATAGCGCGTGGCGGTCGGCCGGCGCTCATCCGGGCGCGGCAACCGCCGGTTCATTGCACGAACGACGTGCATCAACGCTTCGAGGGGATGGAGATGAAGAAACGCTTCGTATCGGCGGCGCTGGCCGCCGTGGTGTCGGTGGGATTCGCGATGCATTCGCTGACGGCCTCGGCCACGCTCAAGCCGGGCGACGACGCGCCGCAGTTCACCGCGCAGGCTTCGCTCGGCGGCAAGACCTACACGTACTCGCTCGCCGACGAGCTGAAGAAAGGTCCGGTGGTGCTGTACTTCTATCCGGCGGCCTTCACGAAGGGCTGCACGATCGAAGCGCACGAATTCGCCGAAGCGGTCGACGAGTACAAGCAATACGGCGCGACGGTGATCGGCGTGTCGCACGACAACATCGATACGCTGACGAAGTTCTCGGTGAGCGAATGCCGCAGCAAATTCCCGGTCGCCGCGGATGCCGACTCGAAGGTGATCGGCCAGTACGACGCGGGCTTGCCGATGCATGCGTCGATGGCCAATCGCGTGTCGTATGTGATCGCGCCGGACGGCAAGATCATCTACGAATACACGAGCCTGTCGCCGGAAAAGCATGTCGAGAACACGTTGAAGGCCGTCAAGGATTGGGCGGCCACGCACAAGCAATAAGTCGTGGCGCGCAGCCGGGGTACGCATTTCTCGCAATGGTTTTTTGCGCCGGGTTTCGGGCATTGCCCGTGCTAGCCTGCGGTTTTGTCCTGTGAGCTTGCGATGCCGATTCTCGTTGCGTTGATTGCGCTGATCGCGCTGGTGTATGGCGCGGTGCGGGCCTTTTTTGCGTTGCAGGCGGCTTTCGGTTCGGCCGTCGCGGTGGGCGTAGCGGTGGTCGTCGCGCTGTTGGTGAGCGCGGCGATCGCGCGTTGGTTGCGGCGTCGCAAGGACGTGGCGCCGAATATCCGCGACGGCGACTGGACGCACGAGCTCAAGGGGAGTTGGGGGGCGGTGCGGCTCGCCGCCGGCAAGCGGCTGTGCGAGATTCGCGTCGGCGGCGAAGCGGGCGCTTATATCTTCGACGATCTGCTCGGGGCCGAAGCGCAGAACCGCGATGCGCAATGGCAGGTCGCGCTGAAGGTCAGGGACGTGAAGCACGGCGACTGGCATGTGCCGATGCAAAGCGAGCGGCAGGCGAAGCAGTGGCAGCGGATTTTTTCGCTCGCGATGGAGCAGAAGCTTTAGGCGCGTGCGGGGTTGGGGTGGGGTACACCCCGCAACCCTCGCACGTCAACGCATCACACCTTCTCACGCCGACCGTTCAGGTCGACGCCGCCCCCGTATTCGTCCCCGCGCCGCCGCGGCGAGCCTTCCTCGACTCCCAGCGCACGCGGATCCGGTCCATGTACAGATACACGACCGGTGTCGTATAGAGCGTGAGCATCTGGCTCACGATCAAACCGCCGACGATCGCGATCCCCAGCGGCGCGCGCAATTCCGCGCCTTCGCCGTGCCCGAACGCGAGCGGCAATGCGCCGAGCAACGCCGCGCAGGTGGTCATCATGATCGGCCGGAAGCGCAGCAGACAGGCCTGATGAATCGCATCGCGCGACGACAACCCGTGGCGTGACGCTTCGATCGCGAAGTCGACCATCATGATCGCGTTCTTCTTCACGATACCGATCAGCAGGATCACGCCGATCAGCGCGATGATGCTGAACTCGGTTTGGAACAGCAGCAAGGCCAGCAACGCGCCCACGCCGGCCGACGGCAACGTCGACAGGATCGTCAGCGGGTGGATATAGCTCTCGTACAGCATCCCGAGCACGATATACACCGCCGCCAATGCGGCCAGAATCAGGATCGGCTGGTCGGACATCGACTGCTGGAACGCCTGCGCCGTCCCCTGGAAACTGCCGTGGATGGTGCCCGGCATGCCGATTTCCGCCATCGTGTCGTAGATCGCCTGGGTCGCCGTCGACAACGACACGCCCGGCGGCAGATTGAACGAGATCGTCGACGCGACGAACTGGCTCTGGTGATTCACCGACAACGGCGTGCTGCCCGGACCGAAACTCGCGATCGCCGACAACGGCACCATCGTTTCCCTGGCGGTCGACACCGCCGCGCCCGACGACGCGCTCGACTTGCCGCTCGCCGCAATCGAGTTGATCGCCTGGTTGCGCGCGGAATCGGCGGCGATGCTGGCCGCGCTCGACGCCGTGGTGCCCGCCGTGCCGCCGATGGTGGCGCTGGTTGCCGGCGACGTGGGCGCGCTGCTACCCGTGGTTACCGTGCCGGCCGGCGCATTCGTGGTCTGCGCGCCGCTCGCGCTGCCGCCCGACGTGCTGATGTAGATCTGCTTGAGCATGTCGGGGCTCTGCCAGTACTTCGGCGCGACTTCCATTACCACGTGATACTGGTTCAACGGGTTGTAGATCGTCGATACCTGACGCTGGCCGAACGCGTCGTACAGCGTGTTGTCGATCTGCGCGGGCTTGATGCCGAGGCGCGACGCGGTCGCGCGATCGATCGTGACCATCGCTTCGAGGCCGCCTTGCTGCTGGTCGGAGTTGACGTCCGCGAGTTCGGGGCGCGCCTGCAGCGCTTCGGTCAGCTTCGGCCCCCACAGGTACAGATCGGGCGTGGAGTCGGCGAGCAGCGTGAACTGATACTGCGCGTTCGATTGCCGGCCGCCCACGCGGATGTCCTGCACCGCCTGCAGGAACGTGCGCGCGCCGGCCACGTCGCCGAGCGGCGCGCGCAGTTGCTGGATCACCTCGTCGGCGGACAACTTGCGTTCGCTTTTCGGTTTCAGCGACACGAACATGAAGCCCGAATTGGTTTGCCGTCCGCCGGTGAAGCCGACCACGCTATCCACCGCCGGATTCTTGCCGACGATATCCATCATCTCGGCGAATTTGCCCTTCATCGCCTGGAACGACGTAGCCTGGTCGGCCTGAATGCCGCCGACCAGACGTCCGGTGTCCTGCTGCGGAAAGAAGCCCTTCGGCACGATGATGTACAACCACACGTTCAGGCCGATCGTGAGCAGCAGAATCGTCACGATCAGGCGCGGATGCAACAGCGCCCAGCCGAGCGTGCGCTCGTAGCCGCGCTGCATCGACGCGAAGCCGCGCTCGAGCCAGCGGCCGAAGCGGCTTTCCTCCTCCTGCTCGTGCGGCTCGCGCAACAGCCGCGAGCACATCATCGGCGTGAGGGTGAGCGAGACGATCAGCGACACGCCGATCGCGAGCGACAGCGTTAGCGCAAACTCGCGGAACAAACGCCCGACGATGCCGCCCATCAGCAGAATCGGCAGAAACACCGCGACCAGCGAGATACTGATCGACAGCACCGTGAAGCCGACTTCGCGCGCGCCGAGAAATGCCGCCTTCATGCGCGGCACGCCGTTCTCGATATGCCGCGAGATGTTCTCCAGCACGACGATCGCGTCGTCCACCACGAAGCCGGTCGCGATCGTCAACGCCATCAGCGACAGGTTGTCGATCGAGAAGCCCAGCATATACATCGCGCCGAACGTGCCGATGATCGAGATCGGCACGGCCACGCTCGGGATCAGCGTGGCGCGCCAGTTGCGCAGGAACAGGAACACCACCATCACCACCAGCGCCACCGCGATCACGAGCGTGCGCTCGGTGTCTTTCAGCGACGCGCGAATCGTGGTGGAGCGGTCCGCGGTAGGCGTGATGTCGACGTCCGCGGGCAGCGATGCGTGCAGTTGCGGCAGCATCTGCGTCACGCGGTCGATCGTTTCGATGATGTTCGCGCCCGGCTGGCGGTACAGGATCACCAGCACCGAACGCTTGCCGTTGAAGAGACCGAGGTTGCGCAGATCTTCGACCGAATCCACCACCTCGGCGACGTCGGACAGCTTGACCGCCGCGCCGTTGCGATACGCGATCACCAGGTCCTTGTATTGCGACGCTTTGCTCGCCTGGTCGTTGGTATAGATCTGCACGCGGTTCGGGCCGAACTCGATCGACCCTTTTGGCGTGTTCGCGTTGGCGGCGGCGAGCGCCGCGCGCACGTCTTCGAGACCGATTCCGTAGTGCGACAGCGCATGCGGTTCGAGCTCGACGCGCACAGCCGGATTGGCCGAGCCGCTCACGTCCACTTCGCCCACGCCGTCCACCTGCGACAGCGACTGCTGCAACACCGTGGCCGCGGAGTCGTACAACTGGCCGGCGGTCAGCGTTTTCGACGTGAGCGCGAGAATCATGATCGGCGCGTCGGCCGGGTTGACCTTGTGATAGGTCGGATTGCTGCGCAGGCTCGCCGGCAGGTCGGCGCGGGCGGCATTGATGGCCGCCTGCACGTCGCGCGCGGCGCCGTCGATGTCGCGATTCAGGCCGAACTGCATCGTGATGCGCGTGGAGCCGACCGAGCTCGACGAGGTCATTTCGGTCACGTCGGCAATCGAGCCGAGATGCCGTTCGAGCGGACTGGCGACGCTGGTTGCGACCGTATCCGGACTTGCGCCCGGCAACGACGCCTGCACCGAGATCGTCGGGAAATCGACTTGCGGCAGCGGCGCGACCGGCAGCCTGGTGAACGCGAAAACCCCGGCCAGCGCAATGCCGATCGCCAGCAGCGTGGTGGCGACCGGGCGCGAGATAAACGGACGCGACAGGTTCATCGCTCAGTTCCCCGCATCGGTGGCGGGCGGCGCGGCGCCTTTCGTCGAATCGCCGCGATGGAAGCGCTCACGCGCGCGGCGCGCGAGCGCGTCGAAGCCGAGGTAGATCACCGGCGTGGTGAACAGCGTCAGCAACTGGCTCACGATCAGGCCGCCGGCAATCGCGATACCGAGCGGGCGGCGCAGCTCCGAGCCCGCGCCGGTGCCGAGCATCAGCGGCAACGCGCCGAGGAGTGCTGCGAGCGTGGTCATCAGGATCGGCCGGAAACGCAACAGACACGCCTGATAGATCGCTTCGCGCGGCGACTTGCCTTCCTCGCGTTCGGCGTAGAGCGCGAAGTCGATCATCATGATCGCGTTCTTCTTCACGATACCGATCAGCAGCACGATGCCGATGATCCCGATGATGTCCAGATCGTGGCCGGTGATCAGCAGCGCGAGCAACGCGCCGACCCCCGCCGACGGCAGCGTCGACAGAATCGTGATCGGGTGGATGAAGCTCTCGTACAGCACGCCGAGCACGATATACATCGTGATGATCGCCGCGAGGATCAGGAACAGTTCGTTCGACAACGACGCCTGGAACGCCAGCGCCGCGCCCTGGAAGCGCGTCTGGAACGACGCCGGCAAACCGATGTCTTTCTCCGCCTGATCGATCGCCTTCACCGCCGCGCCGAGCGACGAACCCGGCGCGAGGTTGAACGAAATCGTGGTGGCCGGGAACTGGCTCAAATGCGAGACCAGCAGCGGCGCGGGCCGTTCGATGAACTTCGCGATGGCCGATAGCGGCACCTGGCCGCCGGTCGACGTGGAGGAGGGCAGGTAGATCGAATTCAGCGACACCGTGTAGTGCTGCATTTCCGGCTGCGCTTCAAGAATCACGCGGTACTGGTTCGATTGCGTGAAGATGGTCGAGATGATGCGCTGGCCGAACGCGTCGTATAGCGCGCTATCCACGGTGGCCGGCGTGATCCCGTAACGCGACGCGGTGGCGCGGTCGATTTCGATGTAGACCGACTGGCCGCTGTCCTGCAGGTCGGTTGCGACGTCGGCGAGTTCCGGCGATTCCTTCAGCCGGTCCACCAGTTTCGGCACCCACGCGGAAAACTCCGTGATGTTCGGATCGGTGAGCATGAACTGGTACTGCGTGGGGCTGACGGTCGAGTCGATCGTCAGATCCTGCACCGGCTGCATGTACAGCGACGCGCCCGGAATATGCGCGACGTCTTTCTGCAACTGGCGGATCACGTCGCTCGCGGTGTTGCTGCGGTCGTCGCGCGGTTTCAGGTTGATCAGCATGCGGCCGCTGTTCAGCGTGATGTTGCTGCCGTCCACGCCGATGAACGAGGTCAGGCTTTCCACGTCCGGGTTCTTCAGGATCTGCGCGGCGAGTTCCTGCTGGCGCTCCGCCATCGACGCATACGACACCGACTGCGGCGCCTGCGTGATCGCCTGGATCACGCCGGTGTCCTGCACCGGGAAGAAGCCTTTCGGGATGAACACGTACAGCACGCCGGTCAGCACCAGCGTGAGCAGCGCGACCACCAGTGTGGCGCGCTGCCGGTTCAGCACCCACGTAAGCGCGACCGCATAACGGGCGATCACCCAGTCGATGAAACGATGGGCCTTGGCTTCGAAACGGTGGCTCTCGTGCGGCGGCGTGTGGCGCAGCAGCTTCGCGCACATCATCGGCACCAGCGTGAGCGAGACCACCGCCGAAATCACGATCGTCACCGCGAGCGTGATCGCGAATTCGTGGAACAGCCGGCCGACCACGTCGCCCATGAAGAGCAGCGGAATCAGCACGGCGATCAGCGACACCGTGAGCGAAATGATCGTGAAGCCGATCTGTTTCGAGCCCTTCAGCGCGGCTTCGAGCGGCGCTTCGCCTTCTTCCACGTAGCGCGCGATGTTCTCGATCATCACGATTGCGTCGTCCACCACGAAACCGGTGGCGATGGTGAGGGCCATCAGCGACAGATTGTCGAGCGAGAAGCCGCACAGGTACATCACCGCGAGCGTGCCGATCAGCGACAGCGGCACCGACAGACTCGGAATGATGGTCGCGTAGATATTCGCGAGGAACAGGTACATCACCAGCACCACCAGCACCACCGACATCGCCAGTTCGAATTGCACGTCGCGCACGGAAGCGCGGATCGTGGTGGTGCGGTCGGTGACGATCTGCACGTCGAGCGCGGCCGGCAGCGACTGCTGCAATTGCGGCAGCAGCGCCTTGATGCTGTCCACCACCTGGATCACGTTCGCGCCCGGCTGGCGCTGCACGTTCAGGATGATCGCCGGCGTGTTGTTCACCCATGCGCCGAGCTTCGTGTTCTCCGCGCCCTGCACGATGCTGGCGACGTCCGTCAGCATCACCGCGCGGCCGTTCTTGTACGCGACCACCGCGGTTTTGTACGCGTCGGCGTCGGTCAGCTGGTCGTTTGCGTTGATCGTGTAGTTGCGCGTCGGGCCGTCGAAGTTGCCCTTCGGCGTGTTGACGTTCAGGTTCGAAATCGTGGTGCGCAGGTCGTCCAGATTCAGACCGTAGGCGGCGAGCGCGCGCGGATTCGCCTGAATCCGCACGGCCGGGCGCTGGCCGCCCGACAGGCTCACCAGACCCACGCCCGCCACCTGCGAAATCTTCTGCGCGAGACGCGTGTCGGCGAGATCCTGCACCTGCGTGAGCGGCAGCGTTTTCGACGTGAGTGCGAGCGTGATGATCGGCGCGTCGGCCGGATTCACCTTCGCGTAGATCGGCGGCGCGGGCAGGTCGGACGGCAGCAGGTTGCCCGCCGCGTTGATCGCGGCCTGGACTTCCTGCTCGGCGATATCGAGCGGCAGGTCGAGGCTGAACTGCAGCGTGATGATCGACGAACCGGCCGAGCTCTGCGACGACATCTGATTGAGCGACGGCATCTGCCCGAACTGCCGTTCGAGCGGCGCGGTGACCGACGAAGTCATCACGTCCGGGCTCGCGCCCGGATAGAAGGTCTGCACCTGGATCGTCGGATAGTCGACCTCGGGCAGCGCGGACAGCGGCAGAAAGCGCAGCGCGACGAGACCGACCAGCATGATCGCCGCCATCAGCAGCGCGGTGCCGACGGGACGCAGAATAAAAGCGCGGGATGGATTCATGCGGGAGTGGCCGTGCCTTTATTGCGAGGCTTGCGCCGCGTGTTTGCGACGATGCCCATGCGCGCCGGAAGCACCCCACGCGCCTGAGGCCGCGCCGCTTGCGCCGCGCGCGCCCGATGCGCCCCTCGGCCGGTCGGCCGGAATCGTGATCTTCGCGCCTTCCTTGAGCCGGTCCGAACCGTCGATCACGACGCGCTCGCCGACCTGCAGGCCCGATTTGATGCTGGTGCGTTCGCCGTCGACCGGACCGGCTTTCACCGGGCGCACGGTCACCGTGTTGTCCGGTTTCACCACGTAGACGAACTGACCCATCGAGCCGTTCAGCACGGCCGGCGTCGGCACGATCACCGCGTCTTTCACGGTATCGACCAGCAGACGCGTGTTGACGAACTGATTCGGGAACAGCACGTTCTTCTCGTTCTGGAACACCGCGCGCAGTTTGACGGTGCCGGTGGTGGTGTCGATCTGGTTGTCCAGCGTTTCGAGCATCCCGCCTTCGAGCGACGTGGTGTTGCTGCGGTCGTAAGCGGTGACCGACAGCTTCGCGCCGGTTTGCGTCTGCTGCAGAATCTGCTGAAGGTCGTCTTCGGACGCGGTGAAGATCACGCTGATCGGCTGCAACTGTGTGATCACGACGATGCCATTGGCGAGGCTAGGCGTCACGTAGTTGCCCGGATCGACCTGGCGCAGCCCGACGCGACCCGACACCGGCGCGGTGATGCGCGCGTACACGAGGTCGAGCTTGAAGGTATCGATGTTGGCCTTGTCGGACTTCACCGTGCCTTCGTACTGCCTGACGAGCGAAGCCTGCGTGTCGACCTGCTGACTCGCGATCGAGTCTTGCGCGAGCAGCGTCTGATAGCGCTTCAGGTCGAGGCGCGCGGTTTGCAGCAGCGCCTCGTCGCGCGCGAGCGTGCCCTGCGCGTTGTCGAGCGAGATCTGATACGGCCGCGGGTCGATCTGGGCTAGCACGTCGCCCTTCCTGACCATCTGGCCTTCCTTGAAATAGACCTCTTGCAGCGTGCCGCTCAACTGCGGCAGCACAGTGACGCTGGCAAGCGGTGTGACCGTGCCGAGCGCGGTCAGCACGACGGGCATTTCGCCTTGCGTGGCGGTGGCCACGTGCACCGGCTGGGGCATGCCGCCCATCCCGCCGGGTCCGCCGCGGCCCCCACGGCCGGCATGCCCGGCGCTCGCGCCGCCCGGACCCGCTGCGCCGTTCGCGCCACCCGACGGACCACCCCACGGATGCCAGCGCCACACGACGACCCCGAGAATGACCAGCGCCACGACGATCAGCGCGATGTTGCGCGCGCGGTGCCGTGTGGGGCCGGGGTTGGGGCCGCCGGGAGGGTTCGGTGGACCGCCGGCGGGACGGCCGGTGGAAGGCTGTTGCGGAGCCGGTGTGGTCGGGCGATTAGTTTCCGAATGCTGTTGTTGTTCGTCCATCGGTTCGGTCAGGTGGCAGGCTTTGATGTGAGCCGCTGCGCGAGTGGACCGCCGACGGATCGGCGGCTGACCCCCAGGCGGCGTGGCAGGCGGTTTCGACAGCGGGCGCGCCGCGCTTGTTCAACGCGATGCTACCCGAGGCGCGGGTCAAGGATGTTAAGGCACGAGTCGCACGAGCCGCACGAGTCGCGACGCAGCATTGCAGCGGGCCGTCCGCACCCCAGGCGGGCTCGCCCCACGGCGGAATGCATGATCCTACGTCGCGGGCTCTGTAACAGTCCACCCGGCTATTTTTCTAACGATTACGAAGGTTACAGGATGTCAGCCAGATGCGATCACGTTGAACCGCGCGTCGACTCGCAAGCCGGCGCGCACATCAGTTGTCGAGACGGCGCCCGGGCGTGCCGCCGATCTCGAGCGTGATCTTGCAGATGCATTCGAGCAGCGCGGGCGCCGCGCGCGCGATCAGCCAGTCGCGTGGGCACTGGTCGGCCGAGCCGCCGCAATTGACCGCATAGCGCTCGCCCGACGGCCCCGTGAAACCCGACGCGATCGCGTTCAGCCCGTCGTACCACTCGCCGGTGGCGATCGCGAAACCTTGCTCGATGGTTTCCTGCAGCGCGTCGTCGAGCCGGCCGCTGACGCTGCCCCAGTCGTCGCCTTCGGCGGCTTGCAGTCCGATCAGCAGTTTTTCCCGTTCCTGTGGGGCCAGCGCCGCCAGATAGGCGCGGCCGATCGCGGTACGGCTGAGATTCATCCGCGAGCCGATTTCGAGGCGCGACACCAGCACCGCCGAGCGCGGCCGGATTGCGTCGATCACCACCATGTCGAGGCGATCGCGCACGGCGAGATGCACCGACAGCGCGGTGCGCTCCGCCAGTTCGATCAGAAAAGGCCGGGCCCGCGCGCGGATGTCGAAGTTGCGCAGAAAGCCGTTGCTCAATTCCAATACCGCGGAGGTCAGCACGAAACGCTCGCTGTCCGGCAGGCGAAACAGAAAGCCGGCGCCCACGAGGGTGGCGGTGATGCGCGAGACCGTGGGCTTGGGGATGCCGGTCAATTCCGCCAGATCCCGATTGCTGAGCGGAGCGTCCGCGGCGGCGACCGAGCGCAGTACCGTCAAACCGCGGGCGAGTGCGGTAACTTCGTCGCCCGAGCTGTCTTTGTCTTTAGGCGGGGAGGCGTCGGTGCGGGAATGCGGAGGTCGGGTCATGTCGTTTTTTTGAAACTACATTTCAATATAGTCGCTCGCATGCCGTATTCAATTGCACTGAAAAGTCGGCTTAAAGCCCCAAAATGGGGCGTGCAAGGTCATTTTTCATCAGAACATTCATTGTATCGGAATGTATCGGAACATTTTTCCGTGTTGCGCAGACGTTCTTTAGATTTTGCTTGACTTAGTCAGCATAACCATAAAAAATGGAACCCTATTTCGAAAGACGATTTCAGCGCAGTTATTTTTTTGAAATCTCAGCGGGTGTGGCCCGCCTGGCGTGTTGTTTAGTACCGGCTGTCATTTGTTTAGTACCGGTTCACAATTCGCATCGTGCTTCGCATCAGCGCCGCCCCCCCAGTTTCGAATACCGTCTCTCAGGTTCTAGCACGGCCCTCGGAATGGCTAGAACTTTTTAAGGCGTCACGGCAACGTGACGCCTTTTTTTTCGGCCTTCATTGACGCACAACGGCGCCCGCATGGGGCGCCGTTGTCCTGTTCGCAACCGACAAAGCGGCGTTTTTCCCCGACGTCACGCTGACCCGTGATCGTTGCGAGTGCTGCTTGCCCACCGGCGCGGCGACGTCATTTCCCAGAGATGATGGATTTTCCCGTCGAGATAGGCGGCCACCAGCAGGATTTCGAATTCCAGCGGTTGTCCAATTGAAGTCTGTTTCCTGATCCACAAGCGCACGGCGACCTTCGCGGCGCTTTCGACCCATGATGCATCGTCGTATCGAACTTCGAAGGTAACCGGTGTCGCGTACATTTTTTCGTGCCCCGACGCGAACGCCTGATAGTCCTCCAACTGTCCATTGGACTCGCGCTGGAAATCCGGATGGTAGTAATGCGGAATCAGCGATGCATCTTTGCGCATGACCATTTCGCTGAACATTTCCTGCAACATTTCCCGCGTGGACCGGGTAGAAGAAGCGGCTCTCATCGGCAATGGGCTTTTAAAGCGGATCGTAATGGAACAGGCCGGAAAGCGATGACGCCCGGAGGATTCCGGGCGGTCATCGCAAGGCCTGCTCATGTGCGCGATTTAGCGCCACGGATCGTGTCAAGGAGCGGGGTTGATTTGCAGCACGACGTTGTCATCGGAATCCGCCGCGTAGATCGAGTTGTTGTACCAGGCAATCTGCCCGATGTCGGGCAGATTGCCGGGCAATGAACCGAGACTCAGGCCGGACTGACCTGGCGTGCCGGCGAGCGTGCGCGGTAAAGCCGGTGACGAGCAAGGTGTTCAGGTAGCGGGCGCCGTGCCGGACAGCCCGCGCGCGAAGGCAAAGGTGGTGATTGGAAGTCATTCTTCGTTCGTTCGATCATTGATAGGACGTCGACGCAGCGCGTGAAGGCGAAGGCGCTTCTTGCAGCGCGGCTTTTACGGCGAGTGTCGTGCGCTGTCTGAGGCCGGTGCTGAGGCCGGCGCTGAGGCCGGACCTGAGGCCGCACCGGAGTCTGGAGCCGGAGCGCCGCCTGTCGACCGAACGAATCCTAGGCGCGAAGAGTTAGTTGAGAATGAGCGACGCCGCTGTCGCTTCGCGGCGTCAGCTCGCCGGTCCGCTGCCGGTGTCGCCGAGCATCACGGTCCAGCCGAGCCCGCGCACATTGCGAATCACCGAAGCGCCGAATTTCTTGCGCACCGAATGAATCAGCACGTCGAGCGCATTGCTTTCGACTTCTTTGCCCCAGCCGTATAGACGGTCTTCCAGTTGCTCGCGCGACAGGATCGTGCCGGGCCGTTCGAGAAACGCCAGCATCAACGTGAATTCCCGCGCGGACAGCACGGTCGACACGCCGTTGCAGGTCAGCATGCGTTTGTCGAGATCGAGGTTGAACGCGTCGTCGCCGAGACGCGACGACGCGTAGCCGGCCTTGCGCCGGATCACCGCACGAATTCGCGCGAGCAGTTCGGGGACGGCGAAGGGTTTGAGCAGATAGTCGTCGGCGCCGACATCGAGGCCTTCCACGCGTGAATCGAGATCGTCGCGCGCGGTCAGTATCAGCACCGGCACCGCAATGCCCGCGGTACGCAACGACTTCAGCAGTTCGATGCCGCCCATGCCGGGCAAGCCGAGATCGAGCAGCACGACGGTGTACCCGGTGTCGGTGAGCGCGTGCCTTCCGGCCAGCCCGTCGCGCACCCAGTCGACGCTGAAGTCGGCGTCCTTCAATGCGCGCAGCAGGCTTTGACCGATCTGTACGTCGTCTTCGATTAGCAGAACTCTCATTTTTATCCGCTTCGCAACAGTGAGGATGGGATGGCTGCCGCTGCAACAGCCGCGTATCAGACGGTGCCGTCGCGTTCGACCGGCAAGCTGACCGTCGCGACGATGCCGGACTGGCCGTCGCCGCGATTACGCAGGCTCACGGTTCCGTCGTACCGGGTCACGATGGCTTTGACGATCGACAAGCCGAGTCCGCTGCCTTCGCTGTCGGCGCTGACTCGGAAGAAACGGTCGAACACGCGCGGCAGCAGGGTTTCGTCGATGCCGGGTCCGGTGTCCTTGACTTCGATGTCCACCGTCGTGCCGCGCACGCGGGTCGATAGATCGATCTTGCCGCCGTCGGGCGTATAACGCACCGCATTGCCGACGAGATTCTTGACGACCGTGTCGATGTCGAGCGCGATGGCGTACACGCGGGCGTCGGCCATTTCGTCCGCGCCGATGTCGATATTGCGTTGCATCGCAATCGGCAGCACGTCGGCAATTGCGTTGACGACCGCCGCGGCGATATCGACGCTTGCCATCGCCCGCGTCATCGATTGGCCGGTTGGCGGCGCGTCGGCGCGGGCGAGCCGCAGCAGTTGCGAAATCAGATTGCTGCTGCGCGTGATGCCGCCTTGCAGTTCGCGAAAGCGCTCCCGATTGCCCGGCGCGATCTCGCGTTGCAGATTGTCGGCTTGCAGTTGTAGTGCGGTGAGCGGCGTTCTCAACTCGTGCGCGGCATCGGCGATGAATTTGCGTTCGGTTTCGATCGAATGAGCGAGGCGCTCGATCATCAGATTGATCGAGCGGATGAACGGCAGCAGTTCGTTCGGTACGCCGGTCAGCGGCAGCGCTTGCAGGCGGTTCGCATCGATGCGCCGAACCTGGCGCCCGAGCCGGTTCAGTTGCCGCAACGAACGGCTGACGACGACGAGAACCGCGATCCAGACAAGCGGAATCAGCACGAAGATCGGCCAGAGTGTGCGCGTCGACGCCCTTTTCTCGATCTCGTGGCGCACGGACATGCGCTGCGCGACCTGGACGAGCTGATCCGGACGCCGCCGTGTGTAAAGCCGCCACTTTTCGCCGTCGAGAACCGGCGTCGTAAAGCCGAGCGGCGCGTCGCGCGGCAGTAGCGGCGACGGCTCGTTGGCGAATGCGGGCAACGCTTCGCCGTTTTTCCAGACCACGACGGAGAGATCGTGCGTGTCCGTCGCAGTGGGCGTGGAAAACGTCAGGATGCCCTCGTTGAAGTCGACCCGGAGATGCGTCGCGAGCGTTTCCATGCGCCGGTCGAGCAGCGCGCTCGTGCCGGTCACGGAGAAGTGATACGAACTCGCGCCTTGCAGGAGCGCGAACAGGCTGACCACGACGCCGATGGCGAGGACGAGCTGGTTACGAAGCGATTTGAGCATGGGCAGTGCCGCGAGGAGCGAGTGACGTGGAAGCGGGCGGCAACCAGGCCGCGTGCCGCGCTACCTGCTTTCGGTTCGGTTCAGATGATAGCCGGCGATCAGGCCGATATCGTACGCACTCTCCAGCGCGCGGACGATATCCGCCGTGCGCACCGCGACGTCGCGCGAGTCCTGAACGCCGGGCAGTCGGGCGAATGCGTCGATGCCGAAGCAATCGTTCGCGATCTCGCTTAGCGCGTTGAAACGTTCGTCGCGAGGCATATCCATACAGGTCTTCGTCTTCAAATGGGGTGTTCATGGGCTCGGAAGGCGGGCTTGCACCTTGGTCGCACCTCGGTCGCAGCATGGTAGTGACGAAGAATGAGTTGGAAATGAGCCGGCGACGTGGGCGGCGGTTGGCTGGTCAGCCTGGGTTCGGGCGTGCTCGCATCGCACGCAGCGCTCATTCTCTGCTCATTGTGCTGCGCCACACTGCAGTCACGCGATGCCCTCACCGCACGGGCGTCGAAGAACATGGAGTCGAAAAATGAAAGTCATCCGCCAATTGACGGTCGCGGCCATGCTCTGCGGTGGCCTGGTCAGCGTCGCGCAAGCGCGCATTTATGTCGGCGTCGGGGCTGTCGTTCCGGTCGCGCCTGTGGTCGGCGTGTACGTGCCGCCGCCGCCCGTGTACTACGCTCCGCCGCGGGTGTACTACGCATCGCCGCCCGTTTACACCGCGCCGGTCGTGGTCGGCTATTACAGCCACCCGCATTGGTATCCGCATTACTACGGCTGGCATTCCGGATATGGCTACTGGCATCGCTGGTAAGCCGCCTGGCGTGGATCGGCCGCTGCCGGCAGCAGACGCGCGGCGGCCGCTTCGCTCATTGCCGGTTCAGCGCGACACCAGCGCGACCGTCGCGATCCCGAGAACCGTCATCACGAGCGACGCCGCCACGTGAATGACGATCTCGCCCGCGGCCCAGCCGAGCCGCCCGTCCTGCAGACGCTCGACGACTTCGGCTGAAAAAGTGGAAAAGGTCGACAGGCCGCCCATCAGCCCGGTGATGATGAACAGGCGCCATTCGGGCGCGATCTGCGGCGCCCGCGCGAAGCCGGCGACCGCCACCCCGATCACATAGCCGGCAATCACGTTCGATGCCAGCGTGCCGAGCGGCAGGCCGACGAAAACGCCATTCAGACGGATACCGAGAAACCAGCGGAACAGCGAGCCGAGCGCACCGCCGATGCCGACCGCGAGAATGGACATATACATGCGAAGAGCCTTAGGCGAAGCCGCATTGTCAGACTAACCGGTCTGCATCTGAACACGCTGCCGCGGCAGTCTATCATCGGCAGGCATAGGGGGGCAGCAAAGCGCCGCCGCGCGCTGGACTCAAGCGCGCGAGGTCTCCAACCCGACGCACAAGTCCACCCCGTCGCCGCTTCATCCGGCGCTTTCGCGCTCCGGCGTCGCCGAAATCCTGTGAATCGACAGGTCCGCGCCGTTGTATTCGTCTTCCTGATCGAGCCGCAAACCCACCGTCAACCGGATCGCGCCGTACACCAGCGTGCCGCCGAGCGTCGCGACCACGATGCCGCCCAGCGTGCCGATCAGTTGCGAGGCGAACGACACGCCGCCCATGCCGCCGAGCGCATGCAGGCCGAAGATGCCGGCTGCCAGTCCGCCCCACGCGCCGCAGAGTCCGTGCAGCGGCCACACGCCGAGTACGTCGTCGATACGCCAGCGGTTTTGCACGCACGTGAACATATAGACGAACAGCACGCCGGCAATCCCGCCCGTCACCAGCGCGCCGAGCGGATGCATCACGTCGGAGCCGGCGCACACCGCCACCAGTCCGGCGAGCGGTCCGTTGTACGTGAAGCCCGGGTCGTTGCGACCCGCGAGCCACGCGCTCAGTGTGCCGCCGACCATCGCCATCAGCGAATTCACCGCGACGAGGCCGCTGATCTTGTCGACCGTCTGCGCGCTCATCACGTTGAAGCCGAACCAGCCGACCGTCAGCACCCACGCGCCCAACGCGAGGAACGGAATGTTCGACGGCGGATGCGCGGCGATTCCGCCGTCGCGGTGATAGCGGCCATGGCGCGCGCCGAGCAGGATCACCGCCGGCAACGCGACCCAGCCGCCGAACGCATGCACGACCACCGAGCCGGCGAAGTCGTGAAACGGCGCGCCGAAGGTCTGCGTGAGCCATGCCTCGATGCCGAAGCGGCCGTTCCACGCGATCCCTTCGAAGAACGGATAGACGAAGCCGACCAGCACGAAGGTCGCGAACAGTTGCGGATTGAATTTGGAGCGCTCGGCGATGCCGCCCGAGACGATTGCCGGAATCGCCGCCGCGAAGGTCAGCAGGAAAAAGAAGCGCACCAGCGCGTAGCCGTTATGCGCGGCGAGCGAGTCGGCGCTGCCGAAGAACTGCACGCCGTAGGCGATCGTGTAGCCGATGAAGAAGTACGCGATCGTCGACACCGAGAAGTCCACGAGGATCTTGACCAGCGCGTTGACCTGATTCTTTTTGCGGACCGTGCCGAGTTCCAGAAACGCGAATCCCGCGTGCATCGCAAGCACCATCGCGGCGCCCAGAAGAAGGAATAGGGTATCGGTGCCGGTTTTCAGACTGTCCATCGGTGTGTCCCGCTTATGCCAAAAAAGCGGGCAGTGAATGCAAGAAGTGGGCCAAAGTTGTGCCGATTGGCGTCGAACAGGTGCATATGCGCACCGGGTTGGGTGTGCAGACCCACTTCGCTGGTCGCGACAGGACAACGCTGCGCACCGGAATCAGCACGCATAAGCACAATAAAAGTGCATTCAGGATCCGCCACGGACGCAAGGCCCCAATTCAGGGCTAAATATTTGAATCAGCTTCGCATGGCCTTCGAAATGCTGACGATCTATGCGTAATCGCGGCGTCCGGGCCCTGATTCGTCGAATGGCGTGCGCCGTCTTTGTTTTATCCGACAATCGCCGACATAATGTGCCGTCCCCGCGCACCTTTCGCCGCGGCCCCCGACTTCACCGCGTACGCATGAGACTGACCACCAAAGGCCTGTTGCTGATCGCGATTCCGGCCCTCTTCGAACTGGCCTTGCTGACCGGACTGGTCAAAGCGGAGTCCGACGCGGCGCAAGCGGAACAGTGGGCGATCCACAGTGAGGACGTACTGCACCAGACCACCGCGATTATCGAGCCCGTGCTCGACGAGTCCGTGCGCCTGCGTGGCGCGGTACTGGCCGACGACAACCGCTTCGTCACGCCGGTTTCGCTGTGGATGGATGTCGACCGGCGCATCGACCGGCTGGCGGAACTCGTCGCCGACAACCCCGCGCAGGTCGAGCGCGCGGTGCAGGTGCGGCAGGCGGTGCAGGCGTACCGCCAATGGTCCGACCGCATCCAGGACATGCTGCATTCCGGGCGGCGGGCCGACGTGCTCGCGCGGTTTCGCGACATGACCGGCACGGACGTGCTCGATCGCTTCCGCCAGCAGGTGACCACATTTCAGACCGAGGAACGGCGCCTCGACACCGAGCGTACGATGGCCG
The DNA here is from genome assembly GCF_046030735.1 of Paraburkholderia xenovorans. Taxonomy (GTDB): domain Bacteria; phylum Pseudomonadota; class Gammaproteobacteria; order Burkholderiales; family Burkholderiaceae; genus Paraburkholderia; species Paraburkholderia xenovorans_A. The sequence goes on along the minus strand of NZ_JAQQBV010000022.1, from coordinate 56,478 downwards.
CCGATCGCGCGCGCGACCGTCAGCAGATGCTCATCGTCGCGGCCGTGCTGAGCTCGCTGCTGTTTGTCGCATTAGCGGTGTGGCTGTTCACGCGCGGCGTGCGCGGCCGCCTCGCTTTACTCTCCGACAATGCCGGGCGGCTGGCCGGCAATGAGCCGCTCGCGTCGATCGGTCCCGGCCAGGACGAAATCGCGCGGCTAGATCTGACCTTGCACGAAACCAGCCGGCGCCTGATCGAAGCCGAGCGCATTCAGGCGCGCTTTCAGGCCGATCTCGCGCGCCGCGCGGGCGAACTGGCGCGCATCAACGAGACCTTGCGGCAACAGACCCAGGAAAACGAAATGTTCATCTACAGCGTGTCGCACGATCTGCGTGCGCCGCTGGTGAACCTGCAAGGCTTCTCGAAAGAGCTGATCCGCGCGTGCGACGAACTGCGCGCGGCCGTGCGGCAGTCTTCGCTGACGGTCGCCACGCGGGAGCACATCGAACGGGTGGTCGACGAAGATATCGGCGAGGCGCTGCACTATCTGCAGACGGCCGTGCTGCGCGCTTCGCACATCATCGACGCGTTGCTGCGGCTGTCGCGCATCGGCCGTGTCGAGTACCGGCAGCAGAAGGTCGAAGTCGACGAGATCGTGCCGCGCGTGGTGGACGCGATGCAGGGATCGATCCGCGCGCGTAACGCGCAGGTGATCGTCAACGCGTTGCCGGCGGTTTGGGGCGATCCGACCGCGCTCGAGCAGGTGTTCGCGAACCTGATCGGCAACGCGGTGAATTATCTGGACCCGTCGCGCGAAGGCCGGGTCGAAATCGGCACGACGCCGGCACCGCCGGGCGTGCAGTCGCTGCGTATCTTCTACGTGCGCGACAACGGGCTCGGGATTCCGGCCGTTGCGTTGCCGCGGCTTTTCAACGCGTTTCAACGTCTGCACGGCAACGTTGCAGCGGGCGAGGGGATCGGTCTCGCGCTGGTGCGGCGTGTGGTGGAGCGGCACGGCGGGCGAGTGTGGGCGGAATCGAAAGAGGGGATCGGCACGACGTTTTATCTGTCGCTGCCGGAGGCTGAGGCGCGAGCGGCGCAACTGGCCGTCGACGCGCGTGCGGCGCTCGAACCGGCCGCCGTTCAGGCGCCGCGTGACATGCACGCCGGCTTCGATGGTTTGACGGGGCGCGAGAAGCTTGGCCTCGCCAGCGGCGCGACAGCGCATGCCGGCCACGGCGCACCGCACATCAGTAGCCGGTGAAGATGCGCCGCGGTTTGAGCAGTCTGGCGCCGCGGATCGACCAGTAGCCGCCGCAGCCGAACAGAACCGCCACGATAATCAGCGCTTCGAACGGCGACGGCTGCAGGCCGGGCAGTCTGTCGAGCGTGAACAGGCAGCGCGCCAGAAGCAGCAGCGCGGCCCACAGTGAGCAGGCGGCCTGGGCCAGCATCCGCAGGCCGCCCAGACGTCGTGCGCGGTCCTCGCGCGACCAGCCGGCCGGCGTGCGCACGCAGAAGAACGCGATGACCATCAGCATGATGGCGAGCGTGACGATCCAGTCGGTCAGTTCCATCGAAGGGCTCCTAAAGTCGACCGGCGACTATAGAAAAGCCCTCAACCGCCCACTATCGGATTAGTCCCAAATGACATTGGAGAAAGGCGAGCGCAGCGCGGATGAAACCGCCGCGCTCTTAGTCCGATCGTTCGATCAGAGTTCGATGCGGGTGCCGAGCAGCACGAGGAATTGACGCAGCCATTCAGGATGAGCGGGCCAAGCAGGAGCGGTGACGAAGTTCGCGTCGGTGATCGCGGCGTCGACCGGAATGTCCGCGTAGTCGCCGCCGGCCAGTTTCACTTCGGGCGCGCAGGCCGGATAGGCGGAGATCCGTTTGCCGCGGATCACGTCGGCGGCGGCGAGCAGTTGCGCGGCGTGACAGATCGCCGCGATCGGCTTGCCCGCTTCGGCGAACTGGCGCACGAGTTCGATCACTTTCGGGTCGAGCCGCAGATACTCCGGCGCGCGGCCGCCAGCGATCGCGAGGGCGTCGTACTGGCGCGGATCGGCGTCGTCGAACGATGCGTTGAGCGCAAACAGGTGGCCCGGTTTTTCGGTGTAGGTCTGGTCGCCCTCGAAATCGTGAATCGCGGTCTTGATGCGCTCACCCGCTTTCTTGTTCGGACAGATCGCGTCCACCACGTGACCCACTGCCTGCAGTGCCTGGAACGGCACCATCGTTTCGTAATCCTCGGCGAAGTCGCCGGTCAGGAACAGAATCTTCTTTGCTGCCATCGCATGCCTCCAATTGATCAACGGAACACAACGAACGCTCGTCGAACGCTCAGGCAGTCTACCCTAATGCGTTTGACAGAACCGCGACGCAGGCTGCAAAGGAGACCGTGACACGCGAGGGCGTATCATTGGCCCGTTTTCGCACGAAGAAGCCGCTTGGCGCGGCTCACACTCAAACATGATTTCATCTATCCGTTCCCCGTTGCTGCGCCGTGCCGCGATTGTCGTGTTCGTATTCGGCGGCCTCGCGGCCTGCCAGAAAAACGATGCGTCCGCGGGACAGGTCGCCGGCAAACTCGACGACGCCGCGCAAGTTGCCGGGCAGAAGCTCGATCAGGCCGCGAGCTATGTCGGCCAGCAAGTCGATGCGACCAAAGCCGCCGCGCAGCAGAACCTCGAATCGGCCGCCTCCGCGCCGTCGATCAACATCGACCCCAGCGCGCTCGCGTCGAGCGCACAGGCCAATCTGCAGGACGCGGCCAGCGCGACGCACGCGCAGCTCGGCAAGGCGGCGTCGTTGACCGGGCAGAGCCTGGAGTCGGCGGGGCGCAAGTTGCAGGAGTGGTCGGCGCAAAGTTCGGCTTCGTCGACGAGCGCTTCGTCTTCGTCGTCATCCGGCGAATCCAGCGACGCGCAAAAGCAGATGGACAAGTGATGGGCGTAGCGGGCCATCGAGGCCGTCGACCCGTTTGACAGCAGGATTAAATGTAATTAGCATGGTTACATATTGTCGTCGCCGGGCAGGTTTGCTGTGAATACGAGTAGCCGTTTTGCGTTTGCGGTGCACGTGCTTGCGTTGCTGTCGTTGCAGGAGGGCGTGCCGCTTTCGTCGGACATGATTGCGGGCAGCGTGAATACGAATCCCGCGCTGATCCGTCGTTTGTTGACCATGCTGGCCGAGGCGGGGCTCACCACGTCGCAACTCGGCGCGGGCGGCGGCGCGCTGCTGGCTCGCGCGCCGGACGATATTTCGTTGCTCGAGGTGTATCACGCAGTGGATGACGCGCAGTTGTTCGCGCTGCATCGCGAGGAGCCGAATCCGGACTGCATGGTCGGACGCAATATTCAAAGCGTGCTGCGCGGTATCGTCGACGAAGCGCAGCAGGCGATGGAAGCATCGCTCGGCGCACGCACGCTGGCGGACGCCACCGCGGATGTGGTGCGCGCGGAGCGGGTGCGGGAACGTGAACGCAAGCGGCGCCTGGCTGGGTGATGCGGGATGCTTCCCGCAGCAGATTGCACCAGATCGCTGCAAGGTAGTGAATAAGCTGTGGCGGTAGAGAAGGGCGCATGTCAGGTTATCCTGGGCGTGCTCACCTGAGAGTGAACGGGGGCTGAAGCCCCTCTTTTTTCCCCGTAATATGTAATCAACGTAGTTACAGATAAGCTAACCACAGGAGCAGTAAAAATGAGCAAGTCACTGAAAATCGCATTGTTCGGCGCTACTGGCACGATCGGTTCGCGGATCGCCGCGGAAGCCGCACGTCGTGGGCACCAGGTCACGGCGCTCGTGCGCGATCCGGCGCGCGTGCCGACGGACATCGCCAATGTGAAAGCCGTGCAAGCCGATCTGCTTGACGCGGCGAGCGTCGGCGCCGCGCTGCGCGGTCATGACGTGGTGGCGAGCGCCTACTCGCCGCCGCATACCGACACGGCCGCCGTGCTGGCCTCGGCCACCCGGTCGCTGCTCGACGGCGTGCGCGCGGCGGGCCTGAAGCGCGTTGTCGTGGTGGGCGGCGCGGGCTCGCTCGAAGTGGCGCCGGGCAAGCAACTGGTCGATTCGGAAGGCTTTCCGGACGCGTACAAGAAGGTCGCGCTCGCGCATCGCGATACGTTGGACAAGTTCTATCGCGAAGTCACCGACCTCGCCTGGACGTTCTTCTCACCGGCTGCGGTGATCGCGCCGGGCGAGCGCACGGGCAAGTTCCGCACCGGCGCGAAAACGCTGATCGTCGACGCCGAGGGCAATAGCCGTATCTCCGCCGAAGACTACGCGATCGCTTTCGTCGACGAACTGGAGCAAGGCCGGTTCGTCCATCAGGTTGCGACTGTCGCTTACTGAACGAGCTGGACGAACTGGACGAGCAGCGTGCGCTTCAGGCACCAGACACGTCACGCTCGCTCGAAGCACGACAGGCTCGCGCGCAAGCTTCCTAACATTCGGTTACGCATGTTCGGTTGCTCGCGCGGCAAGTGCGGCTACACTGGCGTCTCCCGTTCGCTTACGGATCGCCATGCAGTCATGCCCGTTGCGGCGTGGGTCCACAGCCGCGCCGTCCAACGGCGGCCGGCCGGCGACTCGCGCTGTTTTTCCTCCTTGTTCCGATTATCACGGGCCTGACGTCCGTCAAGTCCGTCCTGGCGCTCGCTCCGGGGTTGCGGCCGGCTTTGGCGCGTGGGCCTTCGCCATAGCGCTCGCGCTGGTCTTGTGCATCGGCTGGCTGCCCGTGAACGCGCTGGCCGCTGGCACCGCCACGCCGGTGATCCCGGCGTTGCAGAGCCTGATCAACAGCGCGACGGTGACACCCGCTGCACCCGCTTCCGGCGCGTCGGCGGCGGATGCCGCGTCGGCGCCGTCGCCGGCCAGTCAGGCGGAACTGCAGCGCTCGCTCGACAGCGTGATCGCCACGCTCGACAACGATCGCCAGCGCACCGCACTGGTCGCGCAGCTCAAGAAGCTGCGCGACGTCTCGCAGAACGTCGCGCCGCCCGCGCCGGTGCAGCCGAGTCCCGGCTTGCTGGGTGCGATCGCGTCCGGCATCGCGTCATTCGAAACCGACGTGCATCAAGGCCGTACGCCCGTGCGCTATTGGGGCGGACGCTTCAATGCGGCCGGCAACGAGCTCTACACGATCATCACCAGCCAGGGGCACGAGAGCTTCGGCCGCATTCTGTTTTCGATGCTGGCGATGCTCGTCGGCTGGGGCGCGTGCGCCGGCGCACTGATCTACCTGCAACATCGGCTGTACCGGCGGTTCGGCATCGTGATCGGACTCAATCCGAATCCCACCACGCGCGAACTGTTGATCTTCGCGCTGCGCCGCGTGGGTCCATGGATCGTCGCGTTTCTCGCGGCGCTGCTGTTCGTGCGCGCGATGCCCGATGCGCTCGGCCGCACGCTCGGGATGGTGGTCGCCTATGCGATCGTCGCGGGCGCGGTGTTTTCGGCGATCTGTCTGATCATGTTTTCGCTGTTCGGCTCCGGGCACCGGCGGATCGCGGTGCGCCTGCTGATCGATCACGCACGGCGTGTGCTGTTCGTGATCGGCGTGTGCGGCGCGCTCGGCGACGCGGCCGTCAATTACGACGTCGCGCATCAGCTCGGCTCGAATCTCGCCGCGCTGATTTCGACGGCCGCCAACATGACCGCCGCGGTGCTCACCGGCTATTTCGCGCTGGCGTTCCGCCGCCCCGTCGCGCATCTGATCCGCAACCGGCCGTACGAGCAACGCACCAACCACAAAGCCGCCACCGACGCGTTCGACGTGCTCGCCGCGCTCTGGCACGTGCCGGTGCTGGTGCTCGCGACCGCGTCGGTGGTCGCGACGTTGGGCGGCTCGGGCACCAACGAGAACGTGCTGCAGATTTCGGTGGTGACCGCGCTGCTGCTGGTGCTCGCGTTTTTCCTGTCGGCGATCGTGTTGCGCGTCACACGGCCGCGCAGCACGCGCGCGCGGCGCCGCTCGCCGTATCTGACGCGCCTGCTGCGTTTCTGCGGCACGCTGGTCACGCTGTTCATCTGGCTGTTCTTCTTCGAACTGGCCGCGCGTTTGTGGGGCTTGTCGCTGGCGGCGGTGGTCGAAGAAAACGTTGCGGCGCGCGGTATCGCGCATGCGGTGACGGCGATCGTCGCGACGGTGTTCATCGCGTGGCTGCTGTGGATTCTGGTGGATACCGCGATCACGGAAGCGCTCAGTCCCGGCGGTCCGCTCAACAAGTCGCGCAGTCCGAGCATGCGCGCGCGCACGATGCTGCCGCTGGTGCGCAACGTGTTGCTCGTCACGATCATGACGATCGCCGGCATCGTCACCGCGGCGAATCTCGGCATCAACGTGACGCCGCTGCTTGCCGGTGCCGGCGTGATCGGTCTCGCGATCGGGTTCGGCGCGCAGTCGCTCGTGACCGACCTGATCACGGGGCTCTTCATCATCATCGAAGACACGATCTCGGTCGGCGACTGGATCGACGTGGACGGCGGCCATGCGGGCACCGTCGAGCATCTGTCGATTCGCACGGTGCGGCTGCGCGACGGGCAGGGCGCGATCCACGCGATTCCGTTCTCGCAGATCAAGATCGTCAAGAACCTGTCGCGCGATTTCGCGTACGCGGTGTTCGAAGTGCGCATGTCGTTCTCGACCGACGTCGACCAGATCACGCAACTGATCCGCGAAGTGGGCGCGGATCTGATGGCCGATTTCCGTTACCGTCGCGAAATGCTCGGACCGATCGAGGTGTGGGGGCTCGACCGTTTCGATCCGAACTGGATGGTCGTGAAAGGGCAGATCAAGACGCGGCCGCTGCAGCAATGGAGCGTGGCGCGCGCGTTCAATCTGCGACTCAAGCGCAAGATGGACGAAGCCGGGATCGAGATTCCGGTGCCGCAGATGCGGATTTATACGTCGTCGAAGGACAGCGAGGGAGAGCCTTTGCACGACGATGGCTTGCTCGATCCCGGCGCGCATGCGCATGACGAACATGGGCATGGGCAGGGCGCCGGCCGCGCGTCGCCGTTGCGGACCACTCACGCCGGCGTGGTGATTGCGCGCGACGTGTCGCATGAACCGCGTCCGGCGCCGCCGCCGACCGGACAGACCGCGCCGATTCCACCGCAGATTCCGACCGCGGGCGAGGCCGGCGGCAAGAGTTGAATTTTACGTTGCGGTGACGTGGACGGCTGGGGGCTCGCGGCGCTTATGCCGATGGCTGAGCCAGCACGGGTGAATCCGCCGTCCGCACGATATCGTTCACATGCGTGGCGATCCGCGCGCCCGCCACGCCGTAAATGTGCAACGAGACCGCGGGTTGCTCGCTGCGATTGCCGAGTTGATGAATGCCGCCGCGGCCGCGGCGCACATATGAAACCGCGCCGCGCTTGCGCGCCTGAGTACGCGTTGCGCAGGCGCAATGCTGCTCGCCGTTCCATTCGAAGATCGTTTCGCTCAACGTGCCTTGCACGACCGCGTAACCGCACCACGTGTGATGCGCATGCACAGGGCTCGCCTGTTGCGGCAGCCACACCAGCGCGGCGATCGCATAGCGGTCGTGCGGATCGGCTGCCAGCAGATGACGCCGGTAATTTTCCGTCGAACCTTCGCGTTGCGCGTCGCTGAGCAGCGCCGGGTGCGCCGCGGCCTGGGCGAGTGCGATCCGCATGTTGCGGGCAAAAAAGCTCGAGTCCGACGGCTCCGGAAATGTCGAACAGGCGTCGAACATGGCGTCGAGCGTGTCGCACAGTTGCGCGACGGGCGCGGTGCGGGTTGGGACGGCGGTGAGGCGTTCGGGGGATGCCCGGTCGAGATTTTGAGTCATGATGGCGGCGCAGCGCGGCTGCTTGTCGGCTGTTTTTGATAGCCACATTTATACCGGTTTGCCTGGAGAAAGAGTTTCCATATAATTCCCCTCGGAGCCTTAAAAGTAGAATAATTTCCTATAGGGGTGAACTAATGGGAATGGATATCATCGACCGGAAGCTGCTGGAACTGCTGCAAGTCGACGCGACCATGCCGATCGCCGAACTCGCGCAGCGTGTGAATCTGTCGCAGACGCCTTGCTGGAAGCGGCTGCAACGGCTGAAGGAAACCGGCGTGATCCGCTCGCAGGTGGCGCTGTGCGATGCGCGCAAACTCGGCGTCGGCACGACCGTGTTCGTCGCGGTACGCACCAATCAGCATACCGAGGCATGGGCACAAACCTTTACGCGCGCGGTGCAGGAGATTCCGGAAGTGGTCGAGGTGTACCGGATGAGCGGCGAGACCGATTACCTGCTGCGCGTGGTGGTGTCCGATATCGACGACTACGACCGCGTGTACAAACTGCTGATCGCCGCCGTGCCGCTGTACGACGTGAGTTCGAGTTTTGCGATGGAGCAGATCAAGTATTCGACGGCGTTGCCGGTGCGGCCTTCCGCGGTGACCTGATCGCAAGCCGTATGCAAGCGCCGTGGGCGTAGAATGCGGCCTTCCGCCTCCCCTGATACCAACCGCGATTGCTTCGCGAACGAGTCCGTCTCATGAACAAACCGCCGCGCAAGAAGAACCCGACCTTCGGCATCGCCGTTTTCATCGTGGTTGCGGTCCTGCTGGTGATCGCCACGCTGTTCTACAACGCGATCAAGGAAAAGCGCGACTTCGACAACCAGAACACGCCGGCACCGTCGATTTCATCCGATGCGGCGGCTGCCGCTACAGTAGCTAAGCCTGCCAGCGGCACGGCGCAATAAGAAGATCCAACGCCGCGCCGGCGCCGGTGCAGGGCGCAGGCGCGCGCATCGTCATTCATCGGGCAAACGGATCATGCTCGCGTCCTTGCGAATCAGCGATGACGCCGTCAGCATCTGCTTGCATTGATGCGCGAGCAACTTCATGTCGTTCACGGCGTCCGTCGCATAGTCGGGCGATTTCTCCGTCTCGACCACCATCGCATCCAGTTCGCGGTTCAACAGTTTGGCCTGCTCGGCTTGATCGGCGGCCGGCGGATTGCCGGCTTCGGCTTGCGTCAGATTGTCGCGAATCGTGCTCAGCGCGCGTTGCAGCGGCTGTAGCGACACCGTCTCGCCCGGTTGTTGCGCGGAGGTGCGCAGCAGCGGCGCGGCCATCGTGATCTGCGAAGCAAGCACGTGGCTGCGCACCAGCAGCCCGTTCAGTTCGGGCACGAACTTCTGCGCCGACTTCGGTTCGAGCATCATCCGCTGGAAGGCCTGGCCGAGATTGGCAAACGCCACGTGCACGTTCTTGCGCGCAAGCCGGTAGCGGTAGTCGCGATCGAGTGCGGTGGTCGCGGCTGCGGCGGCCTGGGAGACGCCTGCGCCAACCACTGGGGAGACGCCCGCGGCAACCGCCGGCTTGCCGACCTCGATCGCCGGATCCGCCATCGCCGCGGCGGGTGCGAACGCGCCGGCTTCGGTCACGGTGGCCGCCGCTGCCGCCGCCGGTTTGCCGCTCCACCACCAGCTCGCTTCCAGATACTGCCGCGTCGCGCCGATCATGTTGTTGACGAGCTTGCCCATCAACCGGTATTCCCAATACGGGAACAGGTGGCTTGCCGCGATCGCGATCGCGCAGCCCACCACGGTGTCGATCGCGCGTTCGCCGATGATGCGCATGCTGCCCGGCGCGAGCAGATGGAACATCAGCAGCACGTAAGAGGACGTGAACACCACGCTCGCCGTGTAATTGAACAGCAGCAGGCTGTAGCTCATCACCATCGACGCGAACATCACCACCAGCAGAATGTGCGGTTCCTTCACGAAAATCATCAACGCGATGCTGGCCGCGCAGCCGATCAGTGTGCCGACGATCCGCTGCCCGTTGCGCTGTTTGGTCAGCGAGTAGCCGGGCTTCAGAATGATGACGGTGGTCATCACGATCCAGTACGCGTTGGTGAGCGGCAGCAGCCGGCCGAGCCAGAAGCCGACCGCGACGGCAATCGTCACGCGCAATGCGTGACGGAAGCTCGGCGACGCCATCGTCAGGTTCGAGAAAATCTGGCCGAACGGTACGCGCCGGCTCGACACGAAGCGGCTCAGCGCCTGATCCAGACGCAACTCGGTTTCGGTGATGCGCGCGTCGCTGGAGAGGCTCTTCCTCATCTTGTCGATCAGCCGCGTAGCACTCCAGATCCGGCGAAACGTCGACGACACCGCCGAATAAGCCTCGGGGTCCTTGCGCGGCAGATCGCGCTTGCGCATCACATCGATCTCGAATTCGATTGCACGCAATTCGGCCTTCACGTTCACGCGCACACGCGGCGCCTGATTCTGCAATACGGCGAGACCGATTTCCTCGAGATCGGCCGCGGATTTGCGAATCAGATCGCGATAGAACACCAGCAGATCGGAACCGCCGAACGTGTTGCGCACCATCGGGTAATCGGTATGCGCGCCGACGAAAAGCTCGTGCAGGTCGACCGTGTTGATGAACAGATTGAACAGCATCGCGCGGCGCGGTTCCAGGCGGCCGCTTTTCAGTTTGGGCAGGTTGCGCAGCACGATGTCGCGCGCGGCGTCCTGGCGTTCGACCGCGGCAATCTGCTTGTTGACCAGATTGCGGTAGCACTCGTCGAGATCGTTGTCGAGATCGTAGAAGGCGGCGCGCGCGAGCAGATAGTCCGCGCACGCGAACACGCTCTCGGCGAGCGCCTGCTGTTCGATCCGGTGCATTATCCAGCGGCTCACGAAGGTGGACCAGTACGTGTACCAGAGGCCGCCCAGCAGAATCCACGATGCGTTCACGAGCGCCTGCATCGGCGTGAAACTCTCCTCCAGTGTCACGATCATCATGAACAGCGTGGCGAAGCTGATCTGCGGCCACCGGTTGCCGTACACCACAATCAGGGATAACACGAAGGTGAGCGGCACGACCGTACACCACAGCGCCACCGCGTTGACGGTGGCGAGCCCGGTGGCGAGCGCGGACAGGAAGCCGATCACCGTGCACGCGAGCATTTCGTTGTGCTTGTACTTCAGCGGCCCAGGCATATCGACCACGCACGCGCCGAGCGCGCCGGTCGCAATAGTGAAGCCAAGGTCGCGATCGTGAAACACGATCAGGCACAACACCGCCGGCAACGACACGCCCACTGCGATGCGCAGGCCGCCATAAAAGTACTGGCTATAGAGGAATTTTTTTATTTCAACCGAATAGCGCATCGACTGCCTGGAGTTCATTCGCTGATAAAAACCGCGGTTGATGGGACAGACAGGGACAGACCCAAACTGCCGTCGAGTCTAACTGATTTTGTGTGCGATCTGACCTCGGCCATTCGGCCAGGTTCTGCGGCGAGAGCGTGTTTGTTATGCTGTCGCCTCCATGTCCGCCACGGTTCGAGTGTCCCGCTCGCGCCGCCCGCTCGCTCCAGGATCCATGCTCCAGCTCTTCTACTCGAACCGCTACGAAACGCTTGTCGGCGCGCTGCTCGACGACCTCGCGCAAGCACCGCCCGACCCGTGGACCGCGCTGCCGGTGATCGTTCCGAGCGCGGCAGTCAGGCGCCGGCTCGAGCTCGATATCGCCGCGCGCCAGGGTATCTGCGCGAACGTCGACTTCGGTTATCTCGCGCAATGGTTGTGGGCGCAGATCGGCGGGGTGATCGAGGTGCCGAAGCATTCGCCGTTCGCGCCGGACCGGCTCGTGTGGCGGTGCTACCGGCTTCTCGGCGACGCCGACGAAGCACTGCCGTGGAACGCGTCGCCGCGTTTGCGCACGTATCTCGACGCGGCGGATGCGTCGATGCGCTACGAACTCGCGCGCCGCGTGGCTACCGTGCTCGATCACTATCTGACCTATCGTCCTGAGTGGTTGTTGCAATGGCAGAAGGGTGGTTCGATCTTCGCGAGCGGCGCGCTGGAGGACGACGGTCCGCGTCTCGTCGGCGCGAGCGAAGCGGCGCGTGAAGACGAGCGCTGGCAGGCCGCGCTGTGGCGCGCGGTGCTGACCGAACTGGCCGGATCGACCGGCAGCGCGCAAACGCCCGCGGCCGCGTTGCCGCCCGCCTATCGTTTCCTCGACGAAATTCGCCTGCTCGATCTCGACGCGATTGCCAAAGCCGATTGGCCCGCATCGGTCAGCGTATTTGCGTTGCCGACCATGCCGCCGTTGCATGTGGCGTTGCTGCGTGAACTGTCGCGCTGGGTCGACGTGCGTCTTTACGTGATGAACCCGTGCCGCGAGTTCTGGTTCGACGTGGTGAGCGCAGGGCGCGTCGAAGCGCTCGATGCCGCCGGTCAGCTCGACTATCAGGAAGTCGGCCATCCGTTGCTCGCCGAGTGGGGGCGTCAGACCCAGGCGCAGTTGCACATGCTGCACGAGTTGACGGAGAGCGCGGCTTCCGGCGAGACCGGCGACTTCAGCGAGAATCCTGCGCCGAGCTGGCTCGCCGCGGTGCAGAACGGCATTCTCGATCTGCGTCTGGAAACCGAGGCCGACGAACCGCCGATCGAGCGCGGTATCGAAGTTCACGTGTGTCACAGCCTGTCGCGGCAACTGGAAGTGCTGCACGATCGCCTGCTCGGCTGGTTCGACGAGTTCGACGATTTGCAACCGTCCGACGTGCTGGTCGCGGTGTCCGATCTCGCCGCGGCCGGTCCGTTGATCGACGCGGTGTTCGGCACGGCGCCGCTCGGCGACACGCGCCGCATTCCGTATCGGATCACCGGCTTGCCGCCGTCGCAGGCCAATCCGGTCGCGCGTCTGCTGCTCGACTGGCTCGCGTTGCCGGAGCGTAGTGTGGGCGCGCCGGACCTGATCGAATGGCTGCGCGTGGACGCGATCGCCGCGCGTTATGGGATCGACGCGAGCGCGCTCGAAGCCGCGCAGGAATGGCTCGCGGCAGCCGGCGCGCGCCGCGGTCTCGCGCCGGTCGAACCGCTCGGCGAGCACGTGCCGGTTGCGCGCCACACGTTTGCCGATGCGTTGACGCGTCTCTACCTCGGCTATGCGATGCCGGACGGCGGCGAACCGGTCGGCGAGTGGCTGCCGGTCGAAGGCGCGGATGGCTCCGACGCGGAATTGCTCGGCCGCCTCGGGCGTTTCGTCGACGACATCGACACGTTCGCGCAACGCTGTGCGAGCGAACGTACGCCTGTCGAATGGACACAACTGCTGCTCGAAACGCTCGCGCAGTGCTTCGACGGCGGCGTGGAGTTCGCCGATTCGCTCGCGGCCGTGCGCGACGCGATCGACAAGATGGGCGACGCGATGCGCGCCGGCGCGGAAGATGTCGCATTGCCCGCCGCCGTGGTGCGCGGCGCGCTTACCGAAGCGCTCGACGACCCCGCGCGCGGCGGCGTGCCGTGGGGCAGCGTGACGTTTTCGTCGCTGACCAGCTTGCGTGGCTTGCCGTATCGGATCGTCTGCCTGCTCGGCATGGACGACGGCGTGCTGCCGAGTCTCGCGCGCGCCGACGAATTCGATCTGATGGCCGCGTTCGGCAAAGCCGGCGACCGGCAGCGCCGCGACGACGAGCGCAACCTGTTCCTCGACCTGCTGCTGGCCGCGAGAGATCGTCTGTTCATCGCGTATACGGGGCGCAGCATTCGCGATAACGCGCCGTTGCCGCCCGCCGCGCTGGTCGACGAATTGCTCGACTATCTCGCGCAGGTGTCGGCGCCAGAGGGCGCGAGTCCCAAGGAGATCGACGAAGCGCGGCGCGCGTTCATCGTCGACCATCCGTTGCAGGCGTTCGCGTCGGACTATTTCTCGTCGCAGCGCGGGCTCTTCACGTACGACATGGATCGCGCGGAACTGGCCAGTCTGTTGGCCGCGCCGCAGCATCCGCCGGCCGCGCCGTTCTTCGATCGCCCGTTGCCGGCCGAAGAGCCGGCGCCCGTCGCGTTCGACGAATTCGTGCGCTTCTGGCGTCACCCGGCGCGCGCGCTGTTGCGCGACCGGCTGGGTATCGTGCTGTCCGACGCGCAAGGCGAATTGCTCGACACCGAACCGTTCGATCTCGACTACGCGGGGCGTGATGCATTGGCGGACCGGTTGTTGCCGGTGCTGCTCGACAGCGAGTCCGAAGACGAGGACGTGATGTTCGAACGCGTACGCCGCGTCGCCGCGGCGAGCCCTGAGTTGCCGGGCGGCGCGACCGGCGCCGTGTGGCGTTCGCGCGAACTGGGCGCATTGCGACAGCTTGCCGACAGCGTGCGCCGCGAGGTGGCCTCGGGTGTCGAGCGTCTGCCGTTCGTGCTCGATATCGCGCCGCGCTGGCCCGAGGGCGCCGACCTTGCCGGCGCGCTTTTCGGCCCTCACGACGCCGCGTTGCGCGAGGCCGCCGAACACCCGCTGCAATTGCACGGCACCTTGAATCTGCTGACCGGAACGGGACAAGTGATTTTCCGCTACGCCAAACCCACCGCGCGCGACTATCTGTCCGCCTGGCTCGCGCATCTGGTCTACTGCGCGGCATTGCCCGACGGCCCACGCCGCACCGTCTGGCACGGCAGCGGCGAGAGCTTCGAACTGACGCCGGTCGCCGCGCCGCTCGCCGAACTCGCACCGCTGGCCGCGTTGTTCCGCGCGGGCCGCCGGTTGCCGCTGCGCTTTTTCCCGAAGAGCGCGTGGGTCAAGGTGAGCGAAAGCGATTCGGCCGCACAAGGCGTATGGATCAACGACCGCGTGCGCGGCGAATCCGACGACGCCGCGTTGCGCATCGCACTGCGCGGCACGCCGCTTACGCTCGACGAACCGTTCGGCAGCCTCGCGGCGGTCGTCTTCAAACCGCTGGTCCAGCATCTGCGGAGTGCATCATGAGCGGCGCCGTGCTAAATCATGCGCTGGTCGCCGAGGAGCTCGACGTGTTCGCGTGTTCGCTTGACGGCGTGAACCAGATCGAGGCGTCGGCGGGCACCGGCAAGACGTGGAACATTTGCGCGCTGTACGTGCGCCTGTTGCTCGAAAAAAACCTGAACGCCGATCAGATTCTCGTCGTCACTTTCACGAAGGCGGCGACCGCGGAATTGCATGAACGGATTCGCGGACGTCTCGCGGAACTGCATCGCGCAATCGAAACGGACGACGACGGCGGTGATCCGTTCATCCAGCGTCTGTTCGAAACGACGCTCGCGCCGGAGCGGGGTATCGAGCGTGAAGATGCGTTGAAGGTCGTGCGGCGCGCGCTGCGCACGTTCGATCAGGCCGCGATCCATACCATTCACGCGTTCTGCCAGCGCGCGTTGCAGGAAGCGCCGTTCGCCGCGGCCATGCCGTTCGCGTTCGAAATGGAAGCCGACGACGCGGCATTGCGTTTCGAAATGGCCGCCGATTTCTGGCGTGAGCAGGTGGAACCGGTCGCCCACGCGCATCCCGCGTTTGCCGCGTGGCTGGTGGCCAAACGCGCGGGGCCGGCGTCGTTCGACGAACAACTGGCGCGGCGTCTGAAAAAGCCGCTGGCGCTGTTGCGCTGGGGCAATGTCGACGCAAGCGGCGGCGCGGCCGATCCGCAAGCCGGCTTCGACACCGCCTGCGAACTCTGGCAAGCGGAGCGCGACGCGATCGTCGCGCTGCTCGGCGAAGCGCAAGACCGTTTGAGCAAGACCTCGCACAAGCCGGAACTCGTGAGCGCCGCGATTGCCGCGTGGAGCGACTACTTCGCGCAAGGCGACTGCCATGCGCCGCCGCCGCGCGCCGCGTTGAAGTTGACGGCGTCGGCACTGAAGAAGGCCACCAAGGTCAAGTTCGAACCGCCCGAGCATCCGTTCTTCGCGCATGCCGAGGAACTGGCGGCGGCGGTGGTCGCGGCGGAAGCCGCGCAGCGCGCGCGCTGGCTCACGCTCGTCGAGACGTGGCTCGATTACGCGCCGGCCGAACTGGTGGCGCGCAAGCGCACCCGGCGCGTGGTGTCGTTCGACGACCTGCTGTCCAATCTGTATCGTGCGCTCGAGGCGCACCCCTGGCTCGCCGATGCGTTGCGCACGCGTTATCCCGCCGCCTTGATCGACGAGTTTCAGGACACCGACCCGCTGCAGTTCGCGATCTTCAGCCGGATCTTTGCGCCGGCCGGACCGCTGTTTCTGGTGGGCGATCCGAAGCAGGCGATCTACAGCTTCCGCGCCGCGGATCTGCATACCTATCTGGCGGCGCGCGCGGCCGCTTCGGCGTGCTATACGCTGGCGGTCAATCAACGCTCGACTGCGCCGATCGTCGAAGCCTGCAACCGGCTGTTCGAAGCGAACCCCAACGCTTTCGTGCTCGATGGCCTCGACTATCAGCCGGTGCGCGCGGGCGAGCGGCGCCGGCCGCCGCTCGGCGATCCCGCGGCGGACGCAGCCGACTTCCGCATCTGGACCTTGCCGCAAGGCGACGCCGCATTGACCAAGCGCGACGCGCAGCGCGCGGCGAGCGAAGCGTGTGCCGCGGAAATCGTGCGGCTGCTGCGCGGCGCGCGCGAAGGCTCGGTGACGATCGGCGACGCGCCGCTCGCGCCGGGCAATATTGCGGTACTGGTGCAAACCCATAAGCAGGGCAGTCTGATCAAACGGGTGCTGGCGGCATGGGGTGTCGGCAGTGTCGAACTCGCGCAGGCTTCGGTGTTCGCCACGCTCGACGCCGAGCAGATCGAGCGCGTGCTCGCCGCTGTCGATACGCCCGGCGATTTGCGGCGCCTGCGCGCCGCGCTGGCCACCGACTGGCTCGGCATGGACGCGGCCGCGCTCTGGCGTCTCGAGCAGGTCGCCGACGCGCCCGCACCCGCCGACGACCCCGCGCATGCGGCGGACGCAATGGGCTGGGTCGAGCGATTTTCACGCTATCGCACGCTGTGGCACGAACGCGGCTTTGCGGTGATGTGGCGCACGCTGATGCGCGAGCTGCGCGTCGCGCAACGGCTGGTCGCGGGTCCGGACGGCGAGCGGCGTCTCACCAACGTGAACCATCTGGCCGAGCTCGTGCAGGCGCGCGCCGCCACGCAGCCGGGCATTGCGCCGACTTTGCGCTGGCTCGCCGCACAACGCGCGCAAGGCGGTGGCGAAGATGCGCAATTGCGGCTCGAATCAGACCGCAATCTCGTGCAGATCGTGACCGTCCATAAATCGAAGGGTCTCGAATACGCGGTGGTGTTCTGTCCGTTCCTGAACGACGGCGCCTTGCGCGAGCCGCCGTCCTCGGGTTTGCCGGACGCTCGCGAGTATCACGACGAAAGCGGCGACGCGGTGCTGCACTACGGTTGCAATGACGACGAAGCCGAGCGCGCGTCGCGTTATGCGGCGCGCGAACAGGCAGCGGAACGGGCGCGGCTCGTCTATGTGGCGCTCACGCGGGCGGTGTACCGCTGCTACCTGGTGGCCGGCACGTATCTGTCGTCGCGCTCCACCAAGGAGTCGCGGCGCAGCGTGCTGAACTGGCTCGTCGGCGGCGCCGGTCACAGTTTCGACGACTGGCTGAACGATCCTCCCGACGAGGCGGCATTGGCGGCCCGCTGGCAGGCGCTGGCGGGCGGCCCGATCGCGTTGCAACCTTTGCCGCGAGTCGAGCGCCGCGTGCCGCTGGAGAGCCTGCAGGACAGCGCCGCGCGGATGAAGGCGCGCGTGGGTCGCCGGTCGTTGCGCGATCAGTGGCGCATGGCAAGTTTCAGCGGGCTGATTGCTGCCGGCGGGAAAGCCGACGAGGCACATGCGCTGCTCGAAGAGGTGCGCCCCGACCACGATGAGATCGCCGATGCGATCGCTGCGACGCCGTTGCCCGCACCTCAAGCCCCGACCTATCCGGCAGACGACATCCTCGGCTTTCCGCGCGGCGCGGCGGCGGGCGATTGTCTGCACCGCATGTTCGAACTCGCAAATTTCACGCAGCCCGAGAGCTGGCCCGACGCGATCAAAGGCGCATTGCGCGAGCGTCCCGCGCCGGCCGCGCCCGAACTCGCGGCGCGTCTGCCCGCGATGATGCACAACCTGATCGCGGACGTCGTGACCACTGAGCTGCTGCCCGGCATGGCGCTCGCGAAGCTGGATCCGCAGCGGCGTCTGAACGAACTCGAATTTCTGTTTGCGGCGCCGTCGCTCGATTTCCCCGCTTTGCGCGAGTTGTTGATCGAGCATGGTTACCCCGACGTCGCGCTGGAGCCGGGCGTGTTGCGCGGCTTTGTCAAAGGATTTATCGACATGATCGTCGAACACGACGGCCGTTTCTGGATCGTCGACTGGAAGTCGAACCACCTGGGCGACAGCGCGGCGGATTACGCCGCCGCGCCGCTCGAAGCGGCGATGGCGAGCCACGCGTATCACTTGCAGGCGCTGCTTTACACGGTTGCGTTGCATCGCTATCTGAAAACGCGCGTGCGCGATTACCAGTACGACACGCATATCGGCGGCTACCTGTATCTGTTCGTGCGTGGCGTGCGTCCGCCATGGCGCGACGCGGAAGGTCCGGCCGGCGTGCATAGACGGCGGCCCGCGTTCGAACTGGTGGCGCTGCTCGACGCGGCGATGATCGGAGGCGCCGCATGAGCACGTTCGATCACCTTTCAACCGTGCCGCCCGAACTCGAGAATTTTGAGGTGAATGCGCCCGCGCCGGCCGATTTCAGCACGGCGCTGGCCGAGGGCTTCGCGCGTCGCATCGGTGTCCTGGCGCGGCGCGGCGGAGCTTCGTCCGAAGCGGTGAAATGGGCTTCGCGTGCCGCATTCGCCGTGAGCCGCGCGACCGCGGAAGGGCACGTGTGCATACCGCTTCACCTGCTCGCGCGACGCTTCGAAACATCGAGCGGCGAGGTGCGCGCCGCGTTGTTCGCAAGCGGCATGGCGAGCGACGGTTCGCAAAGTGCGGCGGCGCTGCGGCCGCTCGTCGTCGACGGGCAGGGCAGGCTCTATCTCGCGCGTTACTACGATTACGAACGGCGCCTCGCGCGCTCGCTGGTCGCGCATGCGGGCAGGGCGGCGAACGGGGGGCAGACGCGCGAGCGCGCGAGCGGTTCGGTGGTCGTCACGCCTGCGACGCTCCAAACGGACACGGCACCGCAGACGCTCCACGAACGCCTGCTGCGCTACTTCGGCCCACCCCGTGACGACGAGATCGACTGGCAACGCGTCGCGGCGGTGATGGCTTTGTCGGGTCGGCTCACCATCGTCAGCGGTGGACCGGGCACCGGCAAAACCACGACCGTGGTCGGCGTGCTCGCGTGTCTGCTGGATGCGCGCGCCGATCTGCGCATCGCGCTCGCGGCGCCTACCGGCAAGGCGGCGCAACGGATGCAGGAGGCGTTGCTCGCGCGCGCCGGCGATTTGCCCCCGGAACTCGCGGCGCGGCTGCCGCAAACGTCGTACACGTTGCACCGGCTGCTCGGCTCCGGGCCGGGCGGGCGCTTCCGGCATCATCGCGACAATCCGCTGCCGTACGACGTGGTCGTGATCGACGAGGCGTCGATGATCGACGTCGCGATGGCCGCGCATCTGCTCGACGCGGTCTCGCCGCAGACGCGTCTCGTGATGCTGGGCGACAAGGATCAACTCGCTGCGGTCGAAGCCGGCGCGGTGTTCGCCGAACTCAGCGCGCAGCCGGCTTTTACGCAGGACGGATTGCAGCGGATCGCAGAAGCGCTTCGCATCGACGCGACGCGGCTCGCGGCGGCACTCCCCACGCCGCGGGCGAGCGCGGACGAGCCGCCCGAAGCTTTCTTCCGTGACGCGGATGGCTCGAACGCTTTCGAGCCGCCGTCCGACGATCTGTTCGCCAGCACGCCCGAGCCCGCGTGGACCTCGCCATCGCCATCCCAATCGCCGAAGCCCGCTCAAACGCCGCTCGCCGATTGCGTGGTCTGGCTCGAGCGTAACTATCGATTCGGCCTCGACTCGCCGATCGGGCGACTGTCGCTGGCGATACGCAACGGTTCGACCGAGTCGGCGCTCGCAGTACTGCAAATCGACCCCGCCGAGCGCTGCGCAGCGGCCTTGCACGAGGACACCCACGCCACGCTCGCAGAGCGCACCGTCACGCGTCTCGCGGCAGGCTTCGCGCCGTACGCGGACGCGCTCGCCGAGGTACTCGCGGCCGAAACGCCGGACCCGTTGCGTCTCTTCGATGCATTGAACCGTTTCCGCATCCTGTGCGCGACGCGCTCGGGTCCGCGCGGTGTCGATCAGGTCAATGCGGCGATGGCGGCGCAGGTGCGTCGCGCGGCGGGCGTGACGCTCGCCGTCGGCGCACAGTGGTTTGCCGGCCGGCCCGTGATGGTCACGCGCAACGACTACGCGCTCGGCCTGTTCAACGGCGATATCGGCATTGCGCTGCCGGGCGCGGGCGGCGCGCTGCGCGTCTATTTCCGGACCGGCGACGGCGGTCTGCGGGCGGTGTCGCCCGCCGCACTGCCGCCGCACGACACGGCGTTCGCGCTGACGGTCCACAAGTCGCAAGGCTCGGAGTTCGAACATGCGGTGCTGATGTTGCCGTCGGCGTTTAGCCGGGTGTTGTCGCGTGAGCTCGTGTACACCGCGATTACGCGCGCTCGCGAACGGGTCGAAGTGATCGGCGCGCGCTCGGTGTTGGCGCAGGCAATCGCGACCCCTACCCAGCGCGATTCAGGGCTGGCTGCGCGAATCGTGGAGGCGTGGCGACGAAACTGATAACGCCGAGATTCAGCTCACCGCGCCATCCACATGCGCAGGCGCTTCGGCCCGGCCGCGCATGGTCTTGCGATACCACAGCGTCCATAGCGTCAACGCGCCGTAGATGCCGTAGCCGATGAACGGCGAAACCACGAGAAAGCGCTCGATCGGCCACGTGAGCGCCATCCATGCGCGCAACACGGTTTCGCCGGTCAGGCCGACGCCCCACACGAGCGTCATCAGCCGCATCGAGCTGACGAGCGCCGGCCGTTCCTGCCACAGCTTTTCGAAGCGTGCGCCGCCGCCTTCCATTTCGCGGGCGACGGTGGCGCGCGCCAGATAGAAAATCAGCGGACGGCGCATCGGCAGCGACAGCAGAAACACCACGCCGACCGCGCCGGACACCAGCGACTCGCGCAGCAACAGCATGCGCGGGCTGCCGCCCAGCGCCATCGCCGCGACCGACAGCACGATGCCGGCGAGCACCATCATGCTGAGCGCGTCGACGCGGCGAAAGCGCGCCAGTTCGATCAGGCTCCAGACAATCGGCGGCACCGCGGAGGCAATCAGCGCGCCCGTCTCGCCCAGATGAGGCAGCGTGAACCGGTACGCGAGCCAGGGCAGCAGGAAGTTGACGGCCAGTTCCAGCACAAAACCCGGACGCAGTTTCATATGAATTTACGCTGTAAGCGGAAAATCGAAGTATCGATGAACTGCGCGCAGGCTGGCAAATAGTTTTTCGCATCGGCAGGCGCGGTCGATAGCCGATCGTCGATAATCGGCCGTGTCCCCAATACACTTGTGTTTTCGAGTTCAATCCCGCTGTCATGACATCCCGTTATCCGATCCCGCCGAACGAAATCGAATTGACCGCAGTCCGCGCGCAGGGGGCGGGCGGTCAGAACGTCAACAAGGTGTCGAGCGCGATTCATTTGCGCTTCGACGTGCAGGCGTCGTCGCTGCCCGAGGTGCTGAAGATGCGCCTGCTCGCGCTGTCCGATCATCGGCTCACACGCGACGGCGTGGTCATCATCAAGGCGCAGGAACATCGCACGCAGGAGATGAACCGCGCGGCTGCGTTGGCGCGGCTCGACGAAATGATCGAGAGCGTCAGCGTGACGCGCAAGCCGCGCGTCGCGACCCGGCCGACGCGCGCGTCCAATCGTCGTCGGCTCGACGGCAAGGCGAAACGCGCCGAGATCAAATCCGGGCGTGGACGAGTGGAAGATTGACAGGCAAGGCTCGAAGCGCGATTCAAATGAGCGCCGGCCGCGCACAGCAACGCAACCAGCGCCGGCCGCCACCGCTACCGTCTCTCAACTCCGCTTTCCGCCACGGGCCGCCGGCCGCTTGTCCGACGGCGGCGAATTCGCCGGGATGAAGTCGACGCACAGCACATGCGTGCCGTTGTGTTCGAATGCGATGGCCGCGGTGTAGCAATCCTGGCCGTCCGCGAGCGAGTAGTGCGGCCCCATCATCGCGACCCGTCCCGGCGCGGCGAGCGCGTGCTTGAAATAGGCGCGCCGCGACCAGTTGCTGTTCGAATTCATGTAGAGCGGCGCGAGCCGCAACGGCGGCGGCGGCACCGAAGCGGCGGTGATCGACGGCTGCGTCTGTTCGCCCTGGCCGTCGGTGATGAACACCCGGCGCGCTTCACGCAGATGCCAGACTTGCTGCGCGGCCTGGCGCAGATCGCCGCCGGCCTTGAACGCGTCGACGGCGGCCAGCACGGCTTCGGCGAAACCTTCGAAACCGAGCCGCTGGTGGCGAGCGTGCGCGCGTTCGTAGTCCGCGAACTTGCTCCACATCGATTCGATCATCGCGGGCACCTTCGCGCACGCTTCCTTCACCGAGCCCTTCGGCTGGCCGAGCCAGAAGCCTTGCACGAAGTCGACGTCGGCCTGCATCAGGATCATTAACTCTTCATCCGTTTCGACGCCCTCGGCCAGTACCAGCGTGCCGGATTGATGCAGCATCGCGATCAGGTGGCTGATCATCGAATCGTCGCCTTCGCGCTTGCCGGCGCGCGCCACCAGCGAACGGTCGAGCTTGACGATGTCCGGGCGAAAGCGCCACACGCGATCGAAGTTGGAAAAGCCGGTGCCGAAATCGTCGATTGCGATCAGGAAGTCGCGCGGTTGCGAGGCCGCGAGCATGCTGGCGACCGCGGATTCGTCGTCGGCGGGCTGCTCGAGCACTTCGATCACGATGCGCTCCTGCGGCAAGCCGAAATGAGCGGACAGTTCGTCGATGAACGTGCGTTGCGGCCAGCCGGTTTCGAACACCTGCGGACGCGTATTCAGAAACAGCCAGCCGGTGCTGATGCGTTGCTCCATGAAATTCGCCACGTGCAGGCAACGCGCGATGCGGTCGAGTTCGCGCGCGTCGGCGGCCGAACGGGTGCCCGAAAACAGCACCTCGGGCGACACCGGCAGACCGACCGGATCGAACGCGCGCAGCAGTCCCTCATAGCCGACCACACTCTGATGCGTGACCGACAGCACCGGCTGGAACACGCTGTGCAAAGTCAGCGCGCGCCACGTCGCGGTCCAGCCGGTTTCGTCCCGAACCAGATGCGGGAGCAGGCCGCTCAGAGTCAATTCGCTGACGGTTGGCATATAGACGGGCATGAGGGCGGACATAAGGGCGTCACTGCAAGCGGGGGATAGGGCGCGCGGACAGTTTTGGCGCGCAATGGATGCCTGGCCCAGGCGTTGTTGGCGTCTATGGCGTCAATTGGATCAGGCGGCGGTCCGTGCCCGGAAACGCGGAGAGCGATGTCAGCCATGCTGAACTCCGGCGGAGTAGTCAAACCCAGTCTAGCAGTTCGCGCTACGCATGAATGTGCGGGTTATCACAGACGCGGGCGGTGTCGGAATGCACGGGCGGATGGGCGCGAAGCGCCCGTCACGCAAGGCGTCGCGGACGTGTCGCGGCGGTTGCGCGCAGCGCTGCGCTGTGCGCGGCGTCGCTTTCGAGCGGAGCCGACCGAGGCACCCACGCGAGTGCAAGCGAGCGTATGAAGCCGAGGGTAGCAGTCCCGTAAGCGGTTACCCGCCAAACTCCAGGCATGCTCGGTACGCAGACGTTTCGCGTGTCCGGCAGCGCTTTGGGTCAACCGGCGACGTTCGCCGCCAAGCGCGCCAGAGCGGAACGCGGCGTCGTCTGCACGTTTGACGGCCGGCGGGTATGCTGCTGCTTTTCGTGAAACGGAGGTCGGGTATGGCGGAAGTCGCGGTAGTCGCAATCTCGGTGGCAAAGCCGGGCTTTGAAGAACAGTTGCGCGGGGCGCTCGAAGGCATCGTCGGGCCGACGCGCAAAGAGCAGGGCGCGCTTCAATACGATCTGCATCGTGACGTGCAGGAGCCGCGCCGGTTCGTGTTCGTCGAGCGGTGGGAGAGTCAGGAGGCGCTGGCCGCGCATGCGAAGTCGGCGCACATTCAGGCCTACAGGCAGGCAGTGGCCGACTGGGTCGAGCACTCGGAAATTCGCGTCGTGTCGAAGATTGTCTGAACGCCTGGCATCAGGCTGTTCGGGTGTTTGCAGTAACACGCGCCGCCCGCCGGTTCCGGCCAGGCGGCGCGTGCGCGAATCAATGGGTGGCTTGCGGGACGTCGAGAATCAGGATGATGGTCCAGTCGGCATCGCCGTCATGGTGATACTGGCGCTCGGCAACGATGAACGGTTGCTGCTTGCCGTCCGGGCCGAGAAACAGCACGTCGCCTTCCATCGGCAGGCATTCGACCGGCGGCAGCGCGAGAAACGCTTCCTGGCCGCCGCGCGGCATCAGTTTTTCGATTTTGCGGGATGCTGCTTCGGTCCATTCGATATCTAGCTGGATGTTGCTCATGCTGTCCTCCGCACCAAGGTGCGCACGGTTTAGGGGATTCCGGTAGGGCTCCGGTCGGTGCGCGACTTTAGCATACCGCCCGGCGCGTGCAGCGCCCTTCGCCAGCCCACCAGAGGACAACAAAAAAGCCGGAACCGGCATGGCCGGTTTCGGCTTTTCGCCTTCACGGCGAGGCCGCAGGCGAGTGGGTCGCGACTGCTGGTCGACTACGCGATTCAGGAGCCTGCGTCAGCCTTGGGCGCCTTCTTGTGATGCGCAGGCCCTTTGTGATGTTTCATCGGTGCGGCCGGCGCGCTTTCCATCGCTTGTTGCCGATTTTGCAAATCTTGCGCGCGCTGTTCGACGTCGGCGGCCTTGGCCGGATCGGTGCTCATCATCACGCCGTTGTCCTGCGCATAAGCCGCGCCCGTTACGGCACTGAGGGAAACCAGGATCGCCAGGGACACTTTCTTCATCTTTACCTCCGCAGAGTGGTTATGGACCCGAAGATTTGCCTGTCCATTCGGAAAGACAATGCATTCTAGTCAGCAATATCCGCTCCAGCGGACGTTCTGTAACAGCGGTGACAATTCGTTACATCTGGTTACGTCTCGTCGGCACACGCACCTGACGCATTGGATAACGGAAGCAAACCTGTTCGCATTTCTAAACAACTTGCTTTCGCTATGCGTTGAGGATCAAAACCAGCCGATCGCACGGTAGACATGAAACTGTGCGATGCCGATCAGTTCATGCAACGCGATCTCAGCGCTCACCAGATTTTTATACCTGGGCAGCAACCCGAGATCGGCGTGACGCGTATTCGCTACCAGCGGTTGTGGCGCAAGGCCGAAGCGCTTGAAGTCGAGCAACGCGCGCGGCATCTGATAGGCGGACGTGACGAGAATCAACGCGTCGTAATTCGATTTTTCGACGATCGCCGTGACGTTGCGCGCATTCTCGTAAGTCGTGCGGCTACGGTTTTCCAGCACGATGTCCGCACGCGGCACCTGTCTGCGAAGCAGGTACGGGAGATAGGTGTCGGCTTCGGTTGCGCGATGCTTTTGCGGATTGCCGCCGCTCACGATCACCTCGCAGGTTGCCGCGGCGCGTTTGCATTCGGCATAGCTGTCGGCGCTTGCCGCGATGCGCGCGAGCATGTCGACGGGCGGCACGAGTTCGTCGTCGTCGTTATAGATCGTGCCCGCGCCCAGCACGATGATCGCGGTGCGCGGCGCGAAGCTGGCGGGGGCGTCGCCCGGCCGCGGAGGTTGAGCGAGTTTCAGCAATGGTGCGGTGAGCCAGCCGGCCGCAAGCAGCCAGAACGCGGTCAGCACAAAGATCGTCAACAGTGGGCGGGCGCGTTTCCATAGCACGATTACTGCAAAAAAAAGCGCTAATAAAGTGAATAGAATCAATTTAAATGGGGTAACGTATGTCTTTCGGGACAAATCCATGGGCTTGCTATCGCGCCGCAGCGGTTGCATCGTCGGCTCGTGGACAGAACGCTAACATGCCGTTCAGACGGGGGTCCTGAAAACGAGACCAGGCAGCACCGGGCTCGAACTTACCGCATGAAACACGGTGGGTTTCCAGCCACGGGCGGGTGCCATGCGCGTCACTGGTGGCGCGGTGACGTGTTGGGCATAGATGTGTCATAGCTGCACTTTAAGAAAGAAGTGAGATGACCACGTATTCCAACGAAGCGGTACTTGAAGCGCTGCGGCGGGCGCAATATCGCCAGGTTCCATGGGCAAGACGACCGGGCGTATTTCAGTATCTTCGCTCGCTCGGCCTGATGGACACAGTTCGGCAGCGCACTGTCGCGCCGGCTCCGGGTTTTCACGCTCCTGTCGATATCGCCGTGCTCACCGAGCGCGGCCGGGCCGAGTTCGAACGGCTCGCGCACGACGAACGCCTGCTCAGCTGGACTGCTCAGCGCATGAACGACTATGTCGTCGGGTCGGCCGAAATACGGTCCACCGCCGCGCTCGAAGCACGGCCGTAGCGCTCGTCGCGGGCCACGCCGACGCAACAGTCTTCCAGCCGCTTCGGGCGGCGGGAAGCGAACTCTTTGGTTGTGCTGACCGGCCTTCGCTGCAGGCCTGTGCGCAATGCGCTGGCGCCGACCTTCCTGACATCCCGGCGAAAAAAAAGCCCGTATCGTGAAGATACGGGCGTACCGGAATTACTACTGCCACGCTGTGCTAATGGCGTTAAATCAGACTGATGCGGTGCGGGGTGGTTCCCCACTTTTGTGACCGTAATCCGCGGGCGGGCTCGCGCTGGGATGAAACGCAGTCATGCCGGCATTCTGCGACGCCGCTATCCCGGCATTCTCTCCATACCTCCCGCCAGTCACGACCGCTTATCGACGCCGCCCCGGATCTTCCCGCTGCGGCTCCGGCCGAGCGTGAACATTACTCGCGATGTCGCCGCGCAGATCGCCTCTAGGCGTAGGCGGCGTGAAATCGCGCCCGCGTGTTTCGCTTTGCTGCCAGGCCTGCACGCTGGCGGTTCGATCTGGTCGCCAGTTCCAGGCCTGTTGGCGCTCCTGAGCGAGCGACGGTGCGGTCATCGATGAAACGACAATGCCGCACAGAAGCAGTGACATTGGTTTCATGCTGAGCTCCCGTCAAGCCCATCGGTTCAGGGCCTGTTTGCATGACCATAAGGTATGCCGAGTAGCGAAAGCACGCTGTAAGTAATAGTAAATGGATGTTTCATGCGTCACCGGTACGCTGCACTGGTTGTCCGATACGGCATGAGGTGAAGGGCAAAAGCCGGGCAGGTGGCGAAAACGGAACGGGACGCCGGTGGTGGGCGCGCCGGGAGCGGTGCCCATGATGGGTTCGGCGAGCGTCTGACGACGGCGCGCGAAAGTCCTGATAAACGCCGGGCGCCTGGGAGGCGCCCGGAGGCAAAATAATCCGCGTCAGGCCATCTTGACCGGCGCGCGCCACGATTCCGGATTGGTCCAGAATGCGCCGCGCAGACGATCGCGGCTCGGCGGTGCCGGCGGTTTCGCGGCGGTCGCGCCAATGCGGCCGCGCAGCGAGATTTCACGGCCGCTCGTGCCGAGTCGCTTAACTATTTCGGCGAGCGTACCATCGGCTTGCCACTCGTCGAAACGGCGGCGGCAAGTCGGCGGCGACGGATAGCGGCCCGGCAGCTTGGACCAGCCTTCACCCGTCGACAGTACCCAAAGCACGGCGTTGACGACCGCGCGCGCTTCCACACGTGGTCGACCACGACGTTCGCTCCGTGCTGGCTCCGCACAGAACAACGCCTCGACCAGCGCCCACTCGTTGTCTCTCAAATCGTCGAACAGCATCATGTTTCACCTCAGCGAAGCTAACTCCGGTGCGCTGCCCCGCGCCGCGCACTCTCCATGCACTCGATAGGCGAGTGCCAAGGTGGGTCGGGCTTGTCACGGTCCTGTATGCAGTCAGAAATCATGGCGCCGACCCTGCGTGCTTCTTAATGCAGGATGTATGCCAGGTTGAGTCCAACAGCCTGAAAGCCCTGTGACAGCGGGCCAGCGCGGGCGCTAGCTAGGGGCGTATGAGAATCCAAAAAACCCATCTCGCAAATCGGGACAATCACCAATCTTGTGCAATCAGGCCCGGCCAGCGTGCGTTTGCGCCTTCTCGCTGCATCGCGGCGAGGGGAACGCAAACCCACCGGATGCGCTGTTTGGACCTACAATGCGCATCAAACAATGCCATTAATGAGGTTGGTAAATGAATGTGACGCTGCGTCAGCTAAGGGTTTTCATCGAGGTGGCCCGGCTTCAGAGCTTTAGTCGCGCCGGCGATGAAATCGGCCTCACGCAGTCGGCGGTGAGCCGTTGCGTGCGGGAGCTGGAGGGTGAGATCGGTCTCAAGCTGATCGACCGGACGACGCGCGACGTGCAGCTCACCGACGTCGGCGGCAACCTGGTCTCGAGCGTGTCGCGTCTCCTGAGCGATCTCGACGACGCGCTGCGCGAAATCCGCGAAATCGGCGAGCAGCGCCGTGGACGGGTGGTGGTGGCGGCGAGCCCGACCGTCGCCTGCCGGCTGATGCCGGGCGTGGTGTCGGCCTGTGGGCGTCAGTTTCCGTACATCACGCTCGGTTTGCGCGACGACGTGCAAAGCGATGTGGTGCGCAAGGTCAAGTCGGGCGAGGTGGACTTCGGGGTGATCATCGGCCCGTTTTCCGCCGACGATCTGGTGAGCGAGTCGCTGATGACAGATTCTTTCTGCGTCGTGTCGCGCGACGACCACCCGCTCGCGTTACAACGACAGGTCGCCTGGACCGACCTCGAAGGCCAGCAGCTCGTGATGCTCGACTACGCGTCCGGCAGCCGGCCGATCATCGATTCCGTGATGCAAGAATATGGCGTAAGCGCCACGGTAGTGCAGGAGTTGGGGCATTCCGCGACCGTTTTTGGGTTGGTCAAGGCGGGCGTCGGCGTGAGCGTGCTGCCGTGGCTCGCGCTGCCGTTGCCGGCCGGCGCTTCGCTGGTCGCGCGCCCGCTGGTGCCGCGCGCCGAGCGCACGGTCGAACTGGTGCGGCGGCGCGACCGTTCGCTGTCGCCGGCCGCGGAAGCGGTATGGGGCCTGATTCGTCAGTTGCCGGCCCGGGCGGAGGATCTGGGCTAAGCCGGGTCAAAACCGCGGGCGCCCCAGTTCGAGCCGTCGCCGCGCCGCACTGCCGCCCTGGAAGCTCCGAAATCAGCCGCCGCGCTAAACTGTCGCCGTTTCTGAACGTCAACCCCCGACCTGTTTCTGAGTGGAAGCCTCGATGAGCGAACCGGATCTGCCTGTACCCTCCGTACCCAATGCGCGAGATGCCGTCCGCGCACTGCGTCCCTCGCAGATCCGTGAAGTCGCCAACGCCGGATTCGGCGTCGAAAACGTGCTGCCGTTCTGGTTCGGCGAGTCCGACCGCGTCACGCCGGCTTTCATTCGCGACGCCGCCAGCGCCGCACTCACGGCCGGCGCCACCTTCTACACGCACAACCTCGGCATCGCGCCGTTGCGCGCGGCGCTCGCCGGTTATGTCAGCGAGCTGCACGGGCCGACCTCGCCGGATCACGTCGCGGTGACGAGCGCCGGCGTCAACGCGCTGATGCTGGCCGCGCAGCTGGTGGTGGGCGCGGGCGACCGCGTCGTCGCGGTGACGCCTTTATGGCCGAATCTGGTTGAGATTCCAAAGATTCTCGGCGCGCATGTCGAGACCGTTGCGCTCGGCTATGGCGAGCGCGGCTGGCAACTCGATCTCGAGCAACTGCTGGCGGCGCTGACGCCGGACACGAAGATGCTGCTGATCAACTCGCCGAACAATCCCACCGGCTGGGTGATGAGCCGCGACCAGCAGCGCGCCGTGCTCGCGCATTGCCGCCGTTACGGCATCTGGATCGTCGCGGACGAAGTCTACGAACGGCTCTATTACGATTACGAAGAGTACGAAGCCCAACCCACGGCCGGCGCCACCCCTTCGCGCACCGCGCCGTCGTTTCTCGATCTGGCCGCGCGCGACGAACGCGTGATCTGCGTGAATTCGTTCTCGAAGGCCTGGCTGATGACCGGCTGGCGGCTCGGCTGGATTGTCGCGCCGGCCTCGCTGATGGACGACCTCGGCAAACTGGTCGAGTACAACACGTCGTGCGCGCCGGCTTTCGTGCAACAGGCGGGTATCGTGGCCGTCGAGCAGGGCGAGCGCTTCACGCAGCAACTGGTGCGCGATCTGAAGACATCGCGCGATCATCTGGTCGACGCGTTATCCGCGTTGCCAGGCATCGACGTAAAAGCGCCGCCCGGCGCGATGTACCTGTTTTTCTCGATGCCGGGCGCATCGCGCAGCCTCGAACTCTGCAAGGCGATGGTGCGGGAAGTCGGTTTGGGTGTTGCGCCGGGCAGCGCGTTCGGTCCGCAGGGCGAGGGCTTCGTGCGCTGGTGTTATGCGTGCGACACGGCGCGGCTGGACGCCGGTGTGGAGCGCCTGAAACGCTTTCTGATACGGCACGACTCGTCATTGCGAGCATGGACGGCGAAGCAGACTCATTTAACGCCTGAATAAGCGTGGATTTTCGCCAAACCCGGCGCGTGAAGGCAAAGCGCGAAAAATGCGCGGGGGATTTCGCCTTTACGCACCGATTGTTTTTGCGTAATATGGCGCTCAGTCACGCGGTTCCTTTCAGGAATATCGCTGCTCCGTCCGGCTGGGTTTGGCTCGATTGCCTGTTTCGCCTCCCCCCGGTGCGTGCTCCCATCAATATGACCGATCAGAATCGGGCGAGCGCGTCTTCAGTTCCACATCGTCTGTTGATCCGGTTCTTTGACCCTAACTCATAAGGTCGACCTGGCTGCATGAATACCCAAGAGGCGAAGATCGTCCTCGAGACTGCCTTGATCTGTGCGCAGGAGCCGTTAAAGCTCGGCGAGTTGCGCAAGCTCTTTGCCGACGGCGTGTCGGCAGACACTGTTCGGACTTTGCTCGAAGACCTCAAGCAGGATTGGTCGGGGCGCGGTGTGGAGTTGGTCGGGCTGGCATCGGGCTGGCGATTTCAAAGCAAGCCCGCGATGCGATCGTATCTGGATCGTTTGCATCCCGAGAAACCGCCGAAATATTCGCGCGCGGTACTCGAGACGCTCGCGATCATTGCGTACCGGCAGCCGGTCACGCGCGGCGATATCGAAGAGATTCGCGGCGTCACCGTGAATACGCAGGTTGTCAAGCAGCTGGAAGATCGTGGCTGGATCGAAGTGATCGGTCATCGCGACGTGCCGGGGCGCCCGGCGCTGTATGCGACCACCCGGCAGTTTCTCGACGACCTAGGTCTGACAGCGCTCGACGAATTGCCGCCGCTTTCGGATCCGTCGGCGCAGTTGAATGCGGATCTGCTCGGTCAACACGCTATCGAGTTCGCGGACATCGAGACCGCGGCGGCGCCGGCTGAAGGCGGCGCGGCGACGTTCGAGGCAGAGGTGTCGCAAGCATCCGGCGAGACCGCCGAGGTCGAAGCTGAAACCGAGGCTGAGGTCGCGGAACCGGCGAATTACACTGAACACAACCGCGTCGAAAACGATGCGGCAGCAGGAACGGAAATAGCTGAAGAACACGAAGCTTCGGCAGATCCCGTTCAGCAAGAGGGCGCGGCTGAACCGGCCGGGGACGTTGCGGATACCACGCCTGTCGCCGGGCCGGCCGCACATGAATCGGTTGAAGAGAGTGAAGAACCGGCGCACGTCGAATCGCACTCGGGTGCCGTCGAGCCCGCACCGAATCACGATCTGTTGAATGACGATCCGGTCTCCCAGGCCGATCCGGCAATACCCGCGCACGACTCGGGCGTACTCCGCGATACGGAGCACGCCGCTGAGCCGAACCCGACCACGGCGGCGCACGGCGATCATGAAGATCGCCGCGATGCCGCACAGGACGCAGGCATTCTGACCGACGACGAACCCGAGTCGCGCAGCGCCTGACGTAACCGAACATTTTTTGCCGCGCCCGCAATGGGCGCGCGCGACCTGACATTTTGAGGTTGTTTTGACACATACCCACGACACCGATTCGTCCGAATCCGAGCGCGCCGTGCCGTCGGCGCGCGCTGACGAAGCGCGCACCACGCAAGCGTCGGCAGGCGACAGCGAGCGCCCGGCGCAGACCACGGATGCAGACGGCGAAGACCGTCCGCGTCGCGGCCTGCGTCGTGGGCCACGCAGCCTGATCGCGCGGCGCCGCGCCGGAGCGAAGACGAAGGGCGCCGAAGGCGCACCCGCGCAAGGCGCGCCGGTGGTTACCGAGGCGCCGCCGGATGGCGAAGTGGTCGCGCAGGTTCGCATGCCGCGCAAGGATGCCGGCGCCAAGGGCCAGGGCCCGCGTCGCAATGCGAGCGGGGCGAAGCGCGAAGGCGGTCAGCGTGACGGCGCGCCGCGCGAAGGCGGCCGCGGTGAACGTCAGCCGCGCGAGGGCGCGCAGCGCCAGAATCGCCGTGGTGCCGGCAGTGAAGCACCGGTGGCAGTCGCAACCGAGGCAAGCCCTGACGATCTGTTCTCCTACGTCACATCACCCGCGTTCGACGCGGACAACAGCGCGAGCGGCGGCGTGCGCGCCCCGATGCTGCGCCGTGGCAAGCCGGTCGCGCCCAAGCGCGTGCTGGCCGCGGACGACGACGCGCCGAAGCTCCACAAAGTGCTGGCCGAAGCTGGCATGGGTTCGCGCCGCGACATGGAAGAGCTGATCGTCGCCGGCCGTGTGTCGGTGAACGGCGAGCCGGCTCACATCGGCCAGCGCATCATGCCGACCGACCAGGTTCGCATCAACGGCAAGCCGGTCAAGCGCAAGCTCGCCAACAAGCCGCCGCGCGTGCTGCTGTATCACAAACCGACCGGCGAAATCGTCAGCCACGCGGATCCGGAAGGCCGCCCGTCGGTGTTCGACAAACTGCCGCCGATGAAAACGGCCAAATGGCTCGCAGTCGGCCGTCTCGATTTCAATACCGAAGGTTTGCTGATGCTGACCACGTCGGGCGATCTGGCGAACCGTTTCATGCATCCGCGTTATAGCGTCGAGCGTGAGTACGCGGTGCGCGTGGTCGGCGAGCTGGGCGAAGGCATGCGTCAGAAGCTGTTGCACGGCGTCGAGCTTGAAGACGGCCCAGCCAACTTCCTGCGTATCCGCGACGGCGGCGGCGAAGGCACGAATCACTGGTATCACGTCGCGCTGGCTGAAGGGCGTAATCGCGAAGTGCGGCGCATGTTCGAGGCGGCCGGTCTGATGGTCAGCCGCCTGATCCGTACGCGTCACGGCCCGATCTCGCTGCCGAAAGGCCTGAAGCGCGGCCGCTGGGAAGAACTCGAGGACAACCAGGTGCGTTCGCTGATGGCATCGGTCGGCCTGAAAGCGCCGTCGGAAGAAAAGGGTGGCCGCAGTGCGGCGCCTGAGCGTCGTCAACCGGATCCGATGCAAACGTCGATGGGCTTCATCAACCGCGAACCGGTGCTGATGTCGCATGGCCGTTTCGACCAGCAGACGCCGCGTGGCCAGGGGCAGGGTCGGCGCGGTCCGGCGGGCGGCGGCTTCGGCGGCGGTGCGGGCGGTGCAGGCGGCTCCGGTTTCGGTGGCGGCTATGGCAATCGCGGTGCCGGCCGCAGTGCAGCCGGCGGCTTCAGCGGCCCGATGGGCGGCGGTACGGGCGGCCCGCGCGGCGGCCGTGACGTCGACGGCAATCGCGCGCCTTCGGGCAACGGCAATCGTGCGGCTGGCGGCGGCAAGCGTGCCGGCGCGCCCGGCGGTAACCCGGGTAACGGCGGCGGTCGCGGGCCGGGCGGCGGCAATCGCGGCGGTAACGCGAACCGCGCCGGTGGCAGCAACCCCAACGCGGGCGGCGCCAATCGTGGCGGCGGTGCGCCGCGCGGCCGTTCGCGCGGCCGTTAATCGGTTTCAACGCAGGTCTGCATGACGGTTCGCGCGCTGATCATCGTCTGATAATCAAGCCGCGCCGTCGTCTGAATCGATCGACGAATGCCGCGCGTTTAATCCAACGCATAAAAGCGCGGTATGGGCGGAAAAGAGGGCGGGGTTGTCATACTCCACGTGTCCCGCACAGCTTCGGCATTGCGCGAGCCCCGTCGTAAAAGGCGTAGCGCATCGCCATATCGTTGAAAGATTCCCATTAAATCAAGCGGAAATGCGCTTCGCACGGGGTTCAGCGGTTTGCGTTTGTCCTGAAAAATGGCTACAATCGCGGAGTCGCTGGGCGTGCGGCTTTTTATGTGCGGCTCAGGTGCGACCACCGGCAATAAGATGATGGGCGTTTAGCCCATTTTTTTTTGCCGCTCAGTTTAAGTGGTTCGGCATCTCGGGTAGCACGAACGTGCGCCGGCCAGGCGCGCGGCCCGCATTGGTTGTTTGCAAAACAAGCGGCAGGCTCGCTGCGCGAACATCTAAGAGGGCAAAGTGCAACTGACGGAACTGATTGAAACCACGGTCGTGGGACTCGGCTACGAGCTCGTCGATCTCGAGCGCACCGGGCGCGGCATGTTGTGTATCTATATCGACCAGCCTGCCGGCATTGCGATCGAAGATTGCGAGAAAGTCACGCGTCAGCTCCAGCACGTTCTAACGGTCGAAAATATCGATTACGAGCGGCTTGAAGTATCGTCGCCGGGGCTCGACCGCCCGCTGAAGAAACTGGCGGATTTTGAACGCTTCGCAGGCAGCGAAGTGGTAATCACATTGAAAAAGCCATTGGACGGACGGAAATCGTACCGGGGCATTCTGCATGCTCCGCAAGGCGAAACGATCGGTCTGGAATTTGAAGGGAAGGAAGGCGCCGCGATGCTCGATTTCACGCTCGCGGACATGGACAAAGCACGCCTCGTTCCGAAAGTTGACTTTAGGAGCCGCAAACAATGAGTCGCGAAGTGTTGATGCTGGTGGATGCGCTGGCACGCGAGAAGAATGTCGACAAAGACGTGGTATTTGCCGCGCTCGAAGCGGCTCTCGCTTCGGCCTCCAAGAAACTCTTCGAAGAAGATGCGGACATCCGCGTTCATATCGACCGTGAAAGCGGCGAGCACGAAACGTTTCGCCGCTGGAAAGTCGTGCCGGACGAAGCCGGCCTGCAGGAACCCGATCAGGAAATCCTGCTGTTCGAAGCACGCGAACAGCAACCGGAAATCCAGCTCGACGAATTCATCGAAGAACCGGTGCCGTCGATCGAATTCGGCCGTATCGGCGCACAAGCCGCCAAGCAGGTCATTCTGCAAAAGGTGCGTGACGCTGAGCGCGAACAGATCCTGAACGACTTCCTCGAGCGTGGCGAGCACATCATGACCGGCTCGGTGAAGCGCCTGGATAAGGGCAACTTCATCGTCGAAACCGGCCGTGTCGAAGCACTGCTGCGCCGCGACCAGCTGATTCCGAAGGAAAACCTGCGCGTGGGCGACCGCGTGCGCGCCTATATCGCGAAGGTCGATCGCACCGCTCGCGGTCCGCAGATCGAACTGTCGCGTACGGCGCCCGAATTCCTGATGAAGCTGTTCGAAATGGAAGTGCCGGAAATCGAGCAGGGCCTGCTCGAAATCAAGGCGGCGGCTCGCGATCCGGGCGTGCGCGCGAAGATCGGCGTGGTCGCTTACGACAAGCGCATCGACCCGATCGGCACCTGCGTCGGCATTCGCGGCTCGCGCGTGCAGGCCGTGCGTAACGAGCTCGGTGGCGAAAACGTCGACATCGTGCTATGGTCGGAAGATCCCGCCCAGTTCGTGATCGGCGCGCTCGCGCCGGCAGCCGTCCAGTCGATCGTCGTCGATGAAGAAAAGCATTCGATGGACGTCGTCGTAGACGAGAACGAGCTGGCGGTCGCGATCGGCCGCAGCGGCCAGAACGTGCGTCTTGCCAGCGAACTCACCGGCTGGCAGATCAACATCATGACGCCGGACGAATCTGCGCAGAAGCAGAATCAGGAGCGCGGCGTACTGCGTGACCTGTTCATGGCGCGTCTCGATGTCGACGAAGAAGTGGCCGACATCCTGATCGACGAAGGCTTCACGAGCCTCGAAGAGATCGCTTATGTGCCGCTCAACGAAATGCTCGAAATCGAAGCTTTCGACGAAGACACCGTTCACGAACTGCGTAATCGCTCGCGCGACGCTTTGCTGACGCAGGCGATCGCGAATGAAGAAAAGGTTGAAAATGTAGCGCTCGACCTGAAGAGCCTGGACGGCATGGACGCCGACCTGCTCGCGAAGCTGGCCGAACATCAGATCCAGACGCGCGACGAACTCGCCGAACTGGCTGTGGATGAACTGGTCGAGATGACCGGAATGGAAGAGGATGCCGCTAAGGCGTTGATCATGAAAGCACGTGAACACTGGTTCCAGTGAGAAATGACCATGGCGCACTAAATTGAACGCGGCCGTCAGGCCGCATGACCCGATGCTAACCGCAAGGAATCGGTCCTTGCATTAAGAGGAATGAATGGCGAGTAACAACGTAGCCCAATTTGCCGCGGAACTGAAAATGCCTGCAGGCGTGCTGCTTGAGCAGCTGCAGGCGGCAGGCGTCACCAAAGCGAGCGAAGACGATACCCTGTCCGAAACGGACAAGGCGCGTCTGCTCGACCACTTGCGCAAGTCTCACGGCTCGACTGATGCGGACAAGCGCAAGATCACGCTGACGAAACGGCATACGTCGGAAATCAAGCAATCCGACGCGACGGGCAAAGCTCGCACCATTCAGGTCGAGGTGCGTAAGAAGCGCACTTTCGTCCGCCGCGACGAAACCGTCGGTGAAGGCGCGGAAGCATCGAATCATGTGGCCGAGGCGGACGTCGACGATCTCGAACTTCAACGTCGTGAAGAGGAAGCTCGTCACGAAGCCGAACTGCTCGAAAAGCAGGCGGCCGAACTGAAGGCGCGTCAGGAACAACTCGAACGCGAAGAAGCGGAGCGTCAGGCGCGTGAGCAGGCTGCCGAAGCCGAGCGTCGTCGCGCTGAAGAGGAAGCGGCGAAGAAGCGTGCGGCGGCTGCAGCCGAAGCGGCGGCTCGCGAGCAGGCTCAAGCCGCGAAGCCGGCGCAGGCCGCGCAACCCGCTGCTGCGAAGGCAGAGCCGGCAGCGCCCGCCAAGGCCGCTGAACCGGCAGCCGAGCAGGACGACGATCGCGCAGCGGCAGAACGCGCGGCGCAACGTGAAGCGGCGAAGAAAGCGGAAGACGCAGCGCGTCAGGCCGCCGAGAAAACGCGCGCCGAGCAGGAAGAAGTTTCGAAGCGCCGTGCGGCGGCGGAAGCCGAAGCCCGCGCGATTCGCGAAATGATGAACACGCCGCGCAAGGCGCAGGTCAAGGCGCCGGAACCGGCACCGAAGCCCGCCGAACCGGCGAAGGCCGCGGAAGCCAAGGGCACGCTGCACAAACCGGCACGTCCGGAAGGCGCAGCACCGGCCCGTCCGGCCGCGAAGAAGCCGGCCGCCGCAGCGCCGGCTGCTACTCCCGCACCGTCGGCTGGCGACAAGAAGAAGCCGGGCGCAGGCAAGGGCGGCTGGCAGGACGACGCAGCGAAGCGCCGCGGCATCAAGACGCGTGGCGACACGAGCGGCGGCGTGGATCGCGGCTGGCGCGGCGGCCCGAAGGGTCGCGGCAAGCATCAGGAACAGACCACGTTCCAGGCGCCGACCGAACCGATCGTGCGTGAAGTGCACGTGCCGGAAACCATCACCGTGGCCGATCTGGCGCACAAGATGGCCGTGAAGGCGTCGGAAGTCATCAAGTCGATGATGAAGCTCGGCCAGATGGTCACGATCAACCAGATGCTGGACCAGGAAACGGCGATGATCATCGTCGAGGAACTGGGTCACCATGCGGTGGCGGCCAAGCTGGACGATCCGGAAGCGATGCTGGTCGAAGGCGAAATTTCCGATGCGGAAGCACTGCCGCGTCCGCCGGTCGTCACGGTCATGGGTCACGTCGACCACGGCAAGACGTCGCTGCTCGACTACATCCGCCGCGCGAAGGTCGCAGCGGGCGAAGCGGGCGGGATCACGCAGCACATCGGCGCGTATCACGTCGAAACGCCGCGCGGTGTCATCACGTTCCTCGATACGCCGGGCCACGAAGCCTTTACGGCCATGCGTGCTCGCGGTGCGAAGGCAACCGACATCGTGATTCTGGTGGTCGCAGCCGACGACGGCGTGATGCCGCAAACGAAGGAAGCGATTGCTCACGCGAAGGCAGGCGGCGTGCCGCTCGTCGTCGCGATCAACAAGATCGACAAGCCGGATGCGAATCCGGACCGCGTGAAGCAGGAACTCGTCGCGGAAGGCGTCGTGCCGGAAGAATACGGTGGCGATTCGCCGTTCGTGTCGGTGTCGGCGAAAACCGGCGCGGGCATCGACGAACTGCTGGAAAACGTGTTGCTGCAAGCCGAAGTGCTCGAACTGAAGGCACCGGTCGAAGCGCCGGCCAAGGGTCTGGTCATTGAAGCGAAGCTCGATAAGGGTAAGGGTCCGGTTGCAACGATCCTGGTCCAGTCGGGTACGCTGAACCGCGGTGACGTGGTGCTGGCAGGTAGCGCTTATGGCCGTGTGCGAGCGATGCTCGACGAAACCGGCAAGCCGACCAAGTCGGCAGGTCCGTCGATCCCGGTCGAGATTCAAGGTCTGTCGGAAGTGCCGCAAGCAGGCGAAGAAGTCATCGTCATGCCGGACGACCGCAAGGCGCGTGAAGTCGCGCTGTTCCGTCAAGGCAAGTTCCGCGACGTCAAGCTGGCCAAGCAACAGGCCGCGAAGCTCGAGAACATGCTGGAACAGATGGGCGAAGGCGAAGTGGCGTACATGCCGCTGATCGTCAAGGCCGACGTGCAGGGTTCGCAGGAAGCGCTGGTGCAGTCGCTGCTCAAGCTCTCTACCGACGAAGTGCGCGTGCAGATCGTGCACGGTGCAGTGGGCGGCATCAGCGAATCCGACGTCAACCTGGCTACGGCTTCGAAGGCGGTCATTATCGGCTTCAACACCCGTGCGGATGCGCAGGCTCGCAAGCTGGCGGAAAGCAATGGCGTCGATATTCGCTACTACAACATCATCTATGACGCAGTGGATGAAGTGAAAGCCGCGATGTCGGGCATGCTGGCTCCGGAAAAGCGCGAAGTCGTCACGGGTACCGTCGAAGTGCGTCAGGTCTTCAAGGTACCGAAGATCGGCGCGGTGGCCGGCTGTATGGTCACGGACGGTTTCGTCAAGCGCTCGTCGTCGGTGCGCGTGCTGCGCAACAACGTCGTCATCTTCACGGGCGAGCTCGATTCGCTCAAGCGCTTTAAGGACGACGTGAAGGAAGTCCGTCAAGGCTTCGAGTGCGGTATGTCGATCAAGAACTTCAACGATATCGTCGAAGGCGATCAGTTCGAAGTCTTCGAGGTCACCGAAGTCGCGCGTACGCTGTAATCACGCGGCACGGCTAAAACGGGCGGAGCGGGCTTTAACGCCCGCTCCGCCCGTTGTTTTTGGGGCCTCCGCAAGATCCGCGCTTAACTCGCGGTCAAATCTTTTGCCATCCGTCCAAACGGATCAGAATTCACCATGCCTAAAAAACGTACTTCTCCCAATCGCAACGTGCAGATCGCCGATCAGATCCAGCGCGATCTGTCCGAACTGCTGCGCGAGGTCAAGGATCCGCGCATCGGCATCGTCACGATTCAGAGCGTCGAGCTGACGCCCGACTACGCGCACGCGAAGGTCTACTTCACGACGCTGACGGGCGATCCGCAGCAAACGCTCGAAGCGCTGCAGCACGCAGCCGGCCATCTGCACAACCAGTTGTTCAAGCGCCTGCACATCCACACCGTGCCGACGCTGCATTTCCACTACGACCAGACGATCGAGCGGGCTGTCGAAATGTCGCGTCTGATCGACGAGGCGAATGCCAATCGCGCGAAAGAAGACTGAGCGGCGTTGTTCGCTCGCGTCCGCCTCCTTATCCGCTTTGTTTCTGCATCCATCGAAGACTCCGTCTTTCTGACATGACCGCACCTCAACGCCCCCGCGTGCCGCGTCGCGCGCTCGACGGCGTACTGCTGCTCGACAAGCCGCTCGGCCTGTCGAGCAACGACGCGCTGATTCGCGCGAAGCGTCTCTATCTGGCGAAGAAAGCGGGCCACACCGGCACGCTCGATCCTTTGGCCACCGGGCTGCTGCCGCTGTGTTTCGGCGAAGCCACCAAGTTTTCGCAAGATTTGCTCGAAGCCGACAAGACCTACGAGGCCACCATGCGCCTCGGGATTCGCACGACCACCGGCGACGCCGAAGGCGAAGCAATCGACACGCGCGACGTGACATGCGACGAGGCGGCGGTTCTGGCGGTTCTGCCGACGTTTCTCGGCGACATCGTTCAGGTCCCGCCGATGTACTCGGCGCTCAAGCGCGACGGCAAGCCGTTGTACGAATACGCGCGGGCCGGTCAGACGGTCGAGCGGGAAGGGCGTCAGGTGACGATTCACGCGCTCGAGCTGCTGGGCTGCGCGCTGCCGGACGTGTCGTTTCGCGTGACCTGCAGCAAGGGCACCTATGTGCGCACGCTCGCCGAGGATATCGGCGAGGCGCTCGGTTGCGGCGCGCATCTGGTGGCGTTGCGGCGCACCGGTGTGGGCGCGTTGACGCTGGACAATTCGGTGACGCTCGACGCGCTCTCCGATGCGACCGAAAGCGAGCGCGACACGTGGTTGCAGCCGGTCGACGCGTTGCTGTCCACGTTTCCGTCGGTTCATCTGGACGAAGACGCGAGCCGCCGTTTCCTGCACGGTCAGCGGCTGAAGCTTGCTGAATTGACGATTCCGTCCGATGCGCTGAACGCGCCGCGCGTGCGGGTGTATGCGGCAGAAGGGCGGTTGCTCGGCGTTGCGAAGCAAGGCGAGGGCGTGCTGGCGCCGGAGCGGTTGGTGGTCACTGCCACAACCACAAGCTAGATCGCTACGCGACGCTACGCACAGGTAGCTTCAACGAAAAAAAGCGGGACCGCTCGATAGCGGTCCCGCCTTTTTTTCAACTGAGGCCGAAAACTCAGTGCGCTGCTGCGGCCGCCGCGCCTGCATCGCCGCCTGCACGCTCGGGTTTGGTGATCCAGATCAGCGCGATCAGCGCGATAAAGATTCCCGCGGAAACGAAGAACAGATCGTTCACGCCCAACTGCGCGGCCTGCTGGGTGGCCATCGTGTTGAACAGTCCGTACGCCTGTTGCTGGGTAAGACCCGCGGCACCCATCTGTTGGATCGACTGATCGAAAACCGGGTTGTACACATTCGCCTGCGCGGCCAGTCGCGCGTGATGGACGATCGAACGATGGTCCCACGCGGTCTGGAAGATCGACGTGCCGATGCCGCCGCACATGATTCGCACGAAGTTCGACAGACCCGACGCGGCCGGAATCCGGTTACCCGGCAAGCCCGACAGCGTGATCGACACCAGCGGAATGAAGAACCCCGCCATGCCGATGCCCTGAATCAGCGTGGGCAACAACAGCGAATACGTATCGACGCCCGTCGTATAGCGCGAGCGCATCCAGAAGCACAACGCGAACACGAGGAACGACAGCGTCGCGATATAGCGCGGATCGGTGCGCGGCAGTATCTTGCCGGTGATCGGCGAGAGCAGCACGGCGAACAACCCCACCGGCGCCATCACGAGTCCGGCTTCGGTCGCGGTGTAGCCGATGTCGGTTTGCAGCCAGAGCGGCAGCAGCACGAGATTGCCGAAGTACAACCCATAGCCGATCGACAGCGCGATCGTGCCGCCGGAGAAATTGCGCCGGCTGAACAGCGACAGATCCACCACCGGATGCTCGGCCGTCAATTCCCACACGATAAAGAACGCAAGCGCGATCACCGCGACCAGCGTCAGCACGATGATGGTCGTCGACGAAAACCAGTCGAGGTCTTTGCCCTTGTCGAGCATGACCTGCAGCGAACCCACCCAGAGAATCAGCAGACCGAGGCCGACACCGTCGATCGGCGCCTTTTTGACGACCGAGTCGCGGTTGCGGAAGATCGCCCACGTGGCCGCGGCGGCGATTGCGCCGACCGGAATGTTGACGTAGAAAATCCACGGCCACGAGATATTGTCCGAGATCCAGCCGCCGAGAATCGGGCCCGCCACCGGTGCGATCAGGGTGGTCATCGCCCACATTGATAACGCCATCGGCGCTTTCGCGCGCGGATAGCTTGCGAGCAGCAGCGTTTGCGACAACGGAATCATCGGGCCGGCCACCGCGCCTTGCAGCACGCGCGATGCGAGCAGGAAGGGCAGCGTGGGTGCGAGGCCGCACAGCCACGACGAGATCACGAACAGCACGATCGACGCCATGAAAAGCCGCACCTGGCCGATACGGTCGGTGAGCCAGCCGGTGAGCGGCACGGAGATCGCGTTGGCGACCGCGAACGACGTGATCACCCACGTGCCCTGGTCGGATGACACGCCGAGGTCGCCCGAAATCGACGGGATCGACACGTTCGCAATCGACGTGTCGAGCACGTTCATGAAAACGGCGAGCGACACCGCGATGGTGCCGATCACCAGTTGCGCGCCCTCGAGCGGCGGGTGAGGGACTTGCGCCTGAGCCTGAGCCTGAGCCATCAAAGAAGCCTTGTTTGAATCGTCATGCCGCGTCCATCACTTCGCGGCGGTCTTCGTGGCGCCAGCTTGAGCCGACTTCTGCGAGCCGCCGTTCGGACCCGCGTTTTCGGAGATGATGCGTGCGATTTCGGCGTCGGCTTCGTCGCCGTACTTTGCGAACACGTTGGTCTGGTAGATGGTGTTCGGCGCTTCGCCGAGCTGGCCGCCGTTGTCGTCCTTGATGCTCACGTCCGCCTGCATCGACAGGCCGATGCGCAGCGGATGCTTTTCAAGTTCCTGCGGGTCGAGCGCGATCCGCACCGGCAGACGCTGCACCACCTTGATCCAGTTGCCGGTCGCGTTCTGCGCGGGCAGCAGCGAGAACGCTGAACCCGTGCCCGCCGAGAAGCCGACCACCTTGCCGTGGAACACCACCGACGAGCCGTACACGTCGGCCGTCAGTTCGACCGGCTGGCCGATACGCATATGCTTCAGTTGCACTTCCTTGAAGTTCGCGTCGACCCACACGCCGCCGAGCGGCACGATCGCCATCAGCGGCGTGCCCGGCGACACGCGCTGGCCGACCTGCACCGAGCGCTTTGCGACGTAGCCGGTGACCGGCGCCGGCAGGTTGTTGCGCGCATTGTTCAGGTACGCGTCGCGGACCTTCGCGGCGGCGGCCTGCACGTTCGGGTGATTCGCGATCGTGGTGTTGGCGGTCAGCGCGCGGTTCGACGCCAGTTGTTGCTGCGCGGCGTCGACGGAGGCTTGCGCGCTCTTCACGGCGTCGCGTGCGTGCGAGATTTCTTCCGCCGACACCGCACCGGTTTGCGCGACCGTCAGACGGCGCTTCAGATCGTCCTGAGCGCGCGACAGATCCGACTGACGCTGCGCGACTTGCGCCTGGTATTGGTTGTCGTCGGCGAACAGGCCGCGCACCTGGCGCACCGTCTGCGCGAGATTCGCTTCGGCCTGTTCCAGTGCGACGCGCGCGTCGGCCGGATCGAGCACGACGAGCGGATCGCCGGCCTTGACCGTTTGCGTGTCGTCCGCGTTCACGGCGACCACCGTGCCGGTGACTTGCGGCGTGATCTGCACGACGTTGCCGTTCACGTACGCGTCGTCGGTATCTTCATGGAAGCGCGCGACCAGGAAGTAATACAGGCCATAGGCAATCGCGGCGATGAGGATCACGATGACGAGCAGCGCCATCAAGCGCGTGCGTTTGCTGTTGTTCGCCGGTGGCTGGGCCGGCGGTGTGTTGGCGGCGGGCTGCTGGGGGGTGCTCATTGATGTGCTCCGTATCTCTCAAGCGTCGTTATTCGAGTATCAGCGAGTGTTCGCGACTATTCGCGACTATTCGCGAGTGTTCGTGCGCGGTTCGGTGGGCGGTGCGTTCGCCTTCACCCACTCAATTTGCGGCGGCGGTCGCGGCGGTGGCCGATGCGGGGGCATCGGTCGGCACCACGAGGCCGGTTTGCGTTGCGTCGAAACCGCCGCCGAGCGCCTTGATGAGGCCGATCTGCATATCGCGGCGGCGCATCTTCAGGCTCGTCACCGTCTGTTCGGCGGAGAGGCGGTTCTGGTCGGCGGTCAGCACCTGCAGTTGCGGCG
Source organism: Paraburkholderia xenovorans (assembly GCF_046030735.1). GTDB lineage: Bacteria > Pseudomonadota > Gammaproteobacteria > Burkholderiales > Burkholderiaceae > Paraburkholderia > Paraburkholderia xenovorans_A. The sequence goes on along the minus strand of NZ_JAQQBV010000022.1, from coordinate 12,422 downwards.
ACAAACCGGCCTTGTAGCGGATCACCGCCAGCTGATAGGCCTTCGTCGACGCGTCCAACGCGCGTTGAGCGTCGCCTTGCTGCTGGTCGATCGAGCGGATCGACGACACTTGCGTCGCGACGTCCGACAGCGCGTTGATCAGCGTCTGGTTGTAGTTCGCCACATCGAGGTCGAAATCCGCGTAACGGCCCTTCAATTGCGAGCGCAGCGCGCCGGCGTCGAAGATCGGCAGGTGGATCGCCGGTCCGAACTGGATCTGACGGCTCGCCGAGGTCAGGAAGCGGCCCCAGCCGAACGCGTCGAAACCGAAGCCGGCGGCGAGATTGATATCAGGGAAGAACTCGGCCTTCGCTTCTTTCACGTCGTGCATCGCGGCTTCGACTTGCCAGCGCGCGGCGACGATGTCTGCGCGGCGCGCGACCAGATCGGCCGGCAGGTTGTCCGGCAACGCGACGGCGCTGCCGCCGGTCAGCGTCGGCTGCGCGATCTGCAGGCCGCGATCCGGACCCTTGCCGAGCAGCGCGCCCAACTGGTAGCGCACCACGGTGATCTGACCGTCGAGGTCGGTCAGATTCGACTGGCTGGTCGCGATGTTGCCGTTCGCGGTTTGCCGCTCGACGTTCGTGTCGAGACCGGCCGTGACACGGCCGTTGGTGATCCGGCCGATATCCTGGCGGTTGGCGATTTCACGCGCGGCGATATCGCGGAATGCGTACAACTGCGCGAGCTGGTTGTACGTGCTCGCCACCGACGCCGCCAGCGTGATGCGCGCCTGCTGCATATCGGCCTCGGCGGCCTTTTCCTGCGACACGGCCTGACCCAGGCGCTGGCGATTCTTGCCCCACAGGTCGAGGTCCCACGACGCGCTCGCGAGCACGTTGTTTTCGCTATACCAGGTGCCGCCGTACGGAGGCGGGTAGAGCGCGTTGCCCGAGAACAGCTCGCGATTCCACGAATAGCTGCCGTTGACCTTCGGATACAGCGCCGAGCGCGAGCTTTCGATATACGACGAAGCCTTGGCGACGCGCGCTTGCGCCTGCGCGATCGACGGGCTGCCTTCCAGCGCTTCCGCGATCAGTTTGGACAGTTGCGGGTCGCCGAACTGGTTGGCCCAGTCGAGCGACGGCCATTGGCCGCCCTGGCCCGACAGGCTCTGCGACGACTCGTACTGAGCCGGCGACGAGATCTGCTTGTCGCTCTTCATACCGAAGTAGTTCGCGCACCCCGTGAGGGCCAGCGCCGTCACCGCGGCGGCGACGGCGGCCCGGCTTGGCAGCGCGGGCGCGGACAGGGAAAGAGATTTCATCACTCAGGCTCTCTATTGAATTTTAATGATGGACACTGCAAGCAATTTCTTATGGCTTGCTATCGGAATTACTTGCTGCGTCACGAATGAGTGCCGTGTGCTCGCCGGAATTGATCAGCACCCGGCGCAGCATGCTTTTCAGAAAGCCCACTTCTTCGGGCGTGAAACCGCCGAGCAGGTTGTCCAGTACGCCATTGAAAAGGGCGGGCATCCGGCAGGCGATCGAGTGGCCTTCCGGCGTCACCGCGAGGCGCACGACCCGCCGGTCTTCGCTGCTGCGTATGCGTGTGAGCAGCCCGCGCTTTTCCAGTCGGTCGACCAGACGCGTGACCGCGCTTGCGTCAATCCCGTATTCACGGGCCAGTTCGGCCGCCAGCAGGCACTTGCCGCTCGCCACCATGAACAGGATGCTGCCCTGCTGGCTCGTAATGCCCAGTTCGGTCATGCTGCGCTGGGTGATCAGGTTCGACATGGTCGACTTCACGCGGGACAGCAGGTATCCGACGCTTTCCCCTAGTTGATACTCACTGAGGTCTGGCTCGGGTGTTGAGGACGGCTCCGTCATGATTCTCGTGCGAAAGCAATGGTTGACTAGGCAGGATTATAGCGATCGGTTTATTGACACGGCAAGCGTTATTACAGCTTAGGCAAGGAACTATTCGCGCTCAAGCCGCAATCGACGCGGTTTTGCGTAGGGTTTGCCGCACAAGCGGTTGCGCCTTGTCTGGTGGGCTGCTGCGGCGAACACTGTCGGTCTATCAGGGAATACCAGAAAGCTTCATTCCCCCGTGCTATAATGTTGGGTTCCCAAAAGTGCGCTTTGGGCTTTGTTGGCTTCGTACACAAATGCTGCTGCTGGCGCACTCAACTGTCTCCAGGTTCCTATGACTCGCGCCCTACGCAATATCGCCATCATTGCCCACGTCGACCACGGCAAGACCACGCTCGTCGACCAGCTCCTCCGCCAGACCGCCACCTTCCGCGACAACCAGGCGGTTGTCGAGCGCGTGATGGACTCGAACGACATCGAAAAGGAACGCGGCATCACGATCCTGTCGAAGAACTGCGCGGTCGAGTACGAAGGCACGCACATCAACATCGTCGACACGCCGGGCCACGCCGACTTCGGCGGCGAAGTGGAGCGCGTGCTGTCGATGGTCGACTCGGTTCTGCTGCTTGTGGACGCGGTCGAAGGCCCGATGCCGCAAACGCGTTTCGTGACCAAGAAGGCGCTGGCGCTCGGCCTGAAGCCGATCGTCGTGATCAACAAGGTGGACCGTCCGGGCGCGCGTATCGACTGGGTGATCAACCAGACGTTCGACCTGTTCGACAAGCTGGGCGCAACCGACGAACAACTCGACTTCCCGATCGTCTACGCGTCGGGCCTGAACGGCTACGCCGGCCTCGCGCCGGACGTGCGCGAAGGCGACATGCGCCCGCTGTTCGAAGCCGTGCTGGAACACGTGCCGGTCCGCCCGGCCGATCCGGCCGCGCCGCTGCAATTGCAGATCACGTCGCTGGACTATTCGTCGTATGTCGGCCGTATCGGCGTCGGCCGTATCACGCGCGGCACGATCAAGCCGGGTATGTCGGTTGCCGTGCGTTCGGGCCCTGACGGCGCGATCCTCAACCGCAAGATCAACCAGGTGCTGTCGTTCAAGGGTCTGGAGCGCGTGCAGGTCGACTCGGCTGAAGCCGGCGACATCGTGCTGATCAACGGCATCGAAGAAATTGGCATTGGCGTGACCATCTGCGCGCCGGAACAGCCGGAAGCGCTGCCGATGATCACGGTGGACGAGCCCACGCTGACCATGAACTTCCTCGTCAACTCGTCGCCGCTGGCCGGCCGCGAAGGCAAGTTCGTCACGAGCCGTCAGATTCGTGATCGTCTGATGAAGGAACTGAACCACAACGTCGCGTTGCGCGTGAAAGAAACCGGCGACGAAACCACGTTCGAAGTGGCAGGCCGCGGCGAATTGCACCTGACCATTCTGGTCGAAAACATGCGTCGTGAAGGCTACGAGCTGGCCGTGTCGCGTCCGCGCGTGGTGATGACGGAAGTCGACGGCGTGAAGCACGAGCCGTACGAAAACCTGACGGTCGACATGGAAGACGGCCACCAGGGCGGCGTGATGGAAGAGCTGGGCCGCCGTAAGGGCGAAATGCTCGACATGGCGTCGGACGGCCGTGGCCGTACGCGTCTCGAGTACCGTATTTCGGCGCGTGGCCTGATCGGCTTCCAGTCGGAATTCCTGACGCTCACGCGCGGCACGGGCCTGATGAGCCACACGTTCGATTCGTACCAGCCGGTCAAGGAAGGCGCGGTGGGCGAGCGTCGCAACGGCGTGCTGATTTCGCAGGACGACGGCGCGGCAGTCGCGTATGCACTGTGGAAGCTGCAGGATCGCGGCCGTATGTTCGTGTCGCCGGGCGAGCCGCTGTACGAAGGCATGATCATCGGCATTCACAGCCGTGACAACGACCTGGTCGTGAACCCGATCAAGGGTAAGCAACTGACCAACGTGCGTTCGTCGGGCACCGACGAAGCAGTGCGCCTCGTGCCGCCGATCCAGATGTCGCTCGAATACGCGGTCGAATTCATCGACGACGACGAACTCGTCGAAGTCACGCCGCAATCGATCCGTCTGCGCAAGCGTTACCTGAAGGAACACGAGCGCCGTAGCGCAAGCCGTAAAGGCGCAGTGGACTAAATCGGCGTTCGCCTTCGCCGGCACGCTGTGATGCAAAAGCCGCCTCCGGGCGGCTTTTGCCGTTTCTGGCTTACAGTGCCGGCTTGCTCCGATAGAGCTGTCGACGCGGGTTGCGAGCAATTGCCAGCGGTTGACGCTTCGTTTGTCCCCGTTTTCCGCAGAAGACTGTTGCGCATCCCGCAAACGGGCTGAAAGCCAGGCGTGGCGGGCTTGTGCGGCTGTTCGTCTGCTATCTGCACTATCCGTTCTGTGATATGCTCCCCGGGTGCAAAGTTTAGGTCCTTCCAAGCAAGACTTGATTCGCGCAATCCGCTAAACGGTCAGGCCGTGTCGCGGAAGGTTCTGTAACCCGCTATTTCTCGAGAAACTCGAAGAAAGGTGAGCGTAAAAATGATGAAGCAATTCCAGTCGAACTCTTATCTGTTCGGCGGCAATGCTCCGTACGTAGAAGAAATGTACGAAGCGTATCTCGATAATCCGGCGTCAGTGCCCGAGAACTGGCGCAGCTATTTCGACGCGTTGCAGAACGTTCCTGCATCGGATGGCAGCAATGCCAACGACGTGGCCCATGGCCCGATCGTCGAATCGTTTGCTCAACGGGCCAAGGCCAACGCCTTCATCCCGCGCACGGCAGCAGGCGGCGAAGATCTCGCTACCTCGCGCAAGCAGGTTTTTGTACAGTCCCTCATCGGCGCATATCGTTTCCTCGGCTCGCAATGGGCCAATCTCGATCCCCTGAAGCGCCGCGAACGTCCCGCTATTCCCGAACTCGAACCCGCGTTCTACGACTTCACCGAAGCCGACATGGACCAGGAGTTCAGCGCCACGAATCTGTATTTCGGATTCGAGCGCGCGTCGCTGCGCGAGATCGTCAAGGCGCTGCGTGACACGTACTGCGGCACGATCGGCGCCGAGTACATGTACATCAGCGATCCGGAACAGAAGCGCTGGTGGAAAGAAAAGCTCGAGTCGATCCGTTCGACGCCGAACTTCTCGAACGAAAAGAAAAAGCACATCCTGAATCGCCTGACGGCCGCTGAAGGCCTCGAGCGCTTCCTGCACACCAAGTACGTCGGCCAGAAACGCTTCTCGCTCGAAGGCGGCGAAAGCTTCATCGCGTCGATGGACGAAGTCGTGCGTCATGGCGGCGCGAACGGCGTCCAGGAAATCGTCATCGGCATGGCCCACCGCGGCCGTCTGAACGTGCTGGTCAATACGCTCGGCAAGATGCCGGCCGACCTGTTCGCCGAATTCGAAGGCAAGCACCACGACGACCTGCCGGCCGGCGACGTGAAGTACCACAAGGGTTTCTCGTCGGACGTGTCGACTGAAGGCGGCCCGGTTCACCTGTCGCTCGCGTTCAACCCGTCGCACCTCGAAATCGTCAATCCGGTGGTCGAAGGGTCGGCGAAGGCCCGTATGGATCGCCGCGGCGACGACAGCGGGCTGCAAGTGCTGCCGGTGCAGATCCACGGCGACGCGGCCTTCGCGGGCCAGGGCGTCGTGATGGAAACGCTGAACCTCGCGCAAACGCGCGGTTACGGCACGCACGGCACGCTGCACATCGTCATCAACAACCAGATCGGTTTCACGACGTCGGACCCGCGCGACTCGCGCTCCACGTTGTACTGCTCGGACGTCGTCAAGATGATCGAAGCGCCGGTGCTGCACGTGAACGGCGACGATCCCGAAGCGGTCGTGCTGGCTACGCAACTGGCTATCGACTTCCGGATGCAGTTCCACAAGGACGTCGTCGTCGACATCGTCTGCTTCCGCAAGCTGGGTCACAACGAGCAGGACACGCCGGCGGTCACGCAACCGCTGATGTACAAGACGATCGCCAAGCACCCGGGCACGCGCGCGCTGTACGCTGAAAAGCTGGTGCAGCAAGGCGTGATTACGGCTGAAGAGGGCGACGAATTCGTCAAGGCGTACCGTAAGGCGATGGACGAAGGTCACCACACGGTCGACCCGGTTCTGTCGAACTACAAGAGCAAGTACGCGGTGGACTGGGTTCCGTTCCTGAACCGCAAGTGGACCGACGCAGCCGATACGGCTGTGCCGCTGGCTGAGTTGAAGCGTCTCGCCGAGCGCGTCACCACGATCCCGGAAAACTTCAAGGTTCACCCGCTGGTCGAGCGCGTCATCAACGACCGTCGCGCGATGGGTCGCGGTGAAGCGAAGCTCGACTGGGGCATGGGCGAACACCTCGCATTCGCGTCGCTGGTCGCATCGGGCTATGCAGTGCGCCTGACCGGCCAGGACTCGGGCCGCGGCACGTTCACGCACCGTCACGCAGTGCTGCACGATCAGAACCGCGAACGCTGGAACGACGGCACGTATGTGCCGCTGCAGAACATCGCCGAAGGTCAGGCGAAGTTCACGGTGATCGACTCGGTGCTGTCGGAAGAAGCGGTGCTCGGCTTCGAATACGGCTACTCGACCGCTGAACCGAACACGTTCGTCGCGTGGGAAGCGCAGTTCGGCGACTTCGTGAACGGCGCGCAAGTCGTGATCGACCAGTTCATCTCGTCGGGCGAAGTGAAGTGGGGCCGTGTGTCGGGTCTCACGATGCTGCTGCCGCACGGCTATGAAGGCCAGGGTCCGGAGCACTCGTCGGCGCGTATCGAACGTTTCCTGCAACTGTGCGCAGACCACAACATGCAGGTCGTTCAACCCACTACACCGGCGCAGATTTTCCACCTGTTGCGTCGCCAGATGATCCGCCTGTTCAGGAAGCCGCTGATCGTCGCTACGCCGAAGTCGCTGCTGCGCCACAAGGAAGCCGTGTCGGATCTGTCGGAACTCGCGAAGGGTGCGTTCCAACCGATCATCGGCGAAGTGGACGAAGCGATCGAAGCGAAGAAGGTCAAGCGCGTGGTGGCCTGCTCGGGCCGCGTGTACTACGACCTCGTCGCGCATCGCCGCGAATCGAAGTCGAACGACGTCGCGATCATCCGTATCGAACAGCTCTATCCGTTCGCGCACAAGCAGTTCGAAGCCGAAATCAAGAAGTACGACAACGCGACCGAAGTGGTGTGGGTGCAGGACGAGCCTCAGAATCAGGGCCCGTGGTTCTACATCGAGCACCACCTGAAGGAAGGCATGAAGGAAGGACAGAAGCTGGCATACAGCGGCCGTCCGGCTTCGGCCTCGCCGGCAGTCGGCTACTACGCGAAGCACTACGAGCAGCAGAAGGCGCTGGTCGAAGGCGCTTTCGGCCGCCTCAAGAGCGCGTCGATCGCTAAATAACTAGAACCGAACCGGGAAAGCGCAATGCGCTTTCCCGTGCCGCATCGAGTGGTCCGTAATACGGCTCATTCGCGGCACGCCAGGTTCGCAGGCGTCGTCGAGTAGCTAGATCGCGCCGTCACCCGATACGTATTCAGGATATTCATAATGTCTATTGTTGAAGTCAAGGTTCCCCAGCTCTCCGAGTCGGTTTCGGAAGCCACGATGCTGCAGTGGAAGAAGAAGCCCGGCGAGGCTGTTGCGATCGACGAAATTCTCATCGAAATCGAGACCGACAAGGTCGTGCTCGAAGTGCCGGCACCGGCCGCGGGCGTGCTCGCCCAAGTCATCGCAAACGACGGCGATACCGTCACCGCCGATCAGGTGATCGCGAAGATCGACACCGAAGGCAAGGCAGGCGCTGCTGCTGTCGAAGCCGAAGTCAAGCCGGCACCGGTTGCCGCACCGGCCGCTGCACCGGCTCCGGCTGCTCAAGCCGCATCCGCAACGGGTGCGAACACCGCAGCTTCGCCGGCTGCCGGCAAGCTGATGGCCGAGAAGGGTCTGGGCGCCGGCGACGTGTCGGGCACGGGCCGCGACGGTCGCATCACCAAGGGCGACGTGCTGACCGCAGGCGCGCCTGCTGCCAAGGCTGCACCGGCACCGGCCGCTGCACCGAAGGCTGCGAAGCCGTCGCTGCCGGACGTCAAGGCGCCGGCTTCGGCCGACCAGTGGCTGAAGGACCGCCCGGAACAACGCGTGCCGATGTCGCGTCTGCGTGCGCGAATCGCCGAGCGTCTGCTCGAGTCGCAGCAAACCAACGCCATCCTCACGACGTTCAACGAAGTGAACATGGCGCCGGTGATGGATCTGCGCAACAAGTACAAAGACAAGTTCGAAAAGGAACATGGCGTGAAGCTCGGCTTCATGTCGTTCTTCGTGAAGGCGGCCGTTCACGCGCTGAAGAAGTTCCCGCTGGTGAACGCGTCGATCGACGGTAACGACATCGTCTATCACGGCTACTTCGACATCGGTATCGCTGTCGGTTCGCCGCGTGGTCTGGTGGTGCCGATCCTGCGCAATGCGGATCAACTGAGCCTCGCCGAAATCGAAAAGAAGATTGCCGAATTCGGCCAGAAGGCCAAGGACGGCAAGCTGTCGATCGAAGAAATGACCGGCGGTACGTTCTCGATCTCGAACGGTGGTGTGTTCGGTTCGATGCTGTCCACGCCGATCATCAACCCGCCGCAATCCGCGATTCTGGGCGTGCACGCCACCAAGGAACGCGCTGTGGTCGAGAACGGCCAGATCGTGATCCGCCCGATGAACTATCTGGCGCTGTCGTACGACCACCGGATCATCGACGGCCGCGAAGCGGTGCTGTCGCTGGTCGCGATGAAGGATGCGCTGGAAGATCCGGCGCGCCTGCTGCTCGACCTGTAATCGTCGCTTCGGCGTGGCGACGGCTTGCCCTGGCGCGAGCCGTCGCCATATAAGCAGAGCGAGCAAACATCAGGTAAGCAGTACGCCTCCAGCATTCCGCAGTACAGGAACGACACGCGCCGCGAAGCGTGGCCGCGCGCCGTTCCGCCATCCAAAGGATTGTCATGTCCAAAGAATTTGACGTCGTCGTGATCGGCGCAGGCCCCGGCGGCTACATTGCTGCAATCCGCGCCGCACAGCTCGGCAAGACGGTTGCATGTATCGAAAAATGGAAGAACCCGGCCGGCGCGCTGAAGCTCGGCGGCACGTGCCTGAACGTGGGTTGCATTCCGTCGAAGGCGCTGCTCGCGTCGTCGGAAGAGTTTGAAAACGCGTCGCATCACCTCGCCGACCACGGCATTTCCGTGGAAAACGTGCAGGTCGATATCGCGAAGATGCTGGCCCGCAAGGAAGGCATCGTCGAGAAAATGACGAAGGGTATCGAGTTCCTGTTCCGCAAGAACAAGATCACGTGGCTCAAGGGTCATGGCAAGTTCACCGGCAAGACCGACGCCGGCGTGCAGATCGAAGTGAGCGGCGAAGGCGAAACTGAAACGGTCACCGCGAAGAACGTGATCATCGCGACGGGTTCGAAGGCGCGCCATCTGCCGAACATTCCGGTCGACAACAAGATCGTCGCCGACAACGAAGGCGCACTGAGCTTCGACTCCGTGCCGAAGAAGCTGGCCGTGATCGGCGCCGGCGTGATCGGTCTGGAGCTGGGTTCGGTGTGGCGCCGTCTGGGCGCTGACGTCACGGTGCTCGAAGCGCTGCCGGAATTCCTCGGCGCGGCTGACCAGGCACTCGCGAAGGAAGCGGCCAAGCAGTTCAAGAAGCAGGGTCTGGATATTCACGTGGGCGTGAAGGTCGGCGAAGTCACCACGACCGACAACAGCGTCACGCTGAACTACACGGACAAGGACGGCAACGCGCAGAAGCTCGAAGCGGACCGCCTGATCGTGTCGATCGGCCGCGTGCCGAACACGGACAACCTGGGCCTCGAAGCGATCGGCCTGAAGGCCAACGAGCGTGGCTTCATCGACGTCGACGACCACTGCGCGACCGCCGTGCCGAACGTGTACGCGATCGGCGACGTGGTGCGTGGCCCGATGCTCGCGCACAAGGCTGAAGACGAAGGCGTGCTGGTCGCCGAAATCATCGACGGTCAGAAGCCGCATATCGACTACAACTGCATTCCGTGGGTGATCTACACCGAACCGGAAATCGCGTGGGTCGGCAAGACGGAACAGGCGCTGAAGGCGGAAGGTCGCGAGATCAAGACGGGCCAGTTCCCGTTCATGGCGAACGGCCGCGCGCTGGGCATCAACAAGGCGGATGGTTTCGTCAAGATGATCGCCGACGCGAAGACCGACGAACTGCTGGGCGTGCACATCATCTCGGCAAACGCATCGGACCTGATCGCGGAAGCCGTGGTGGCGATGGAATTCAAGGCGGCGTCGGAAGACATCGGCCGGATTTGCCATCCGCACCCGTCGCTGTCGGAAGTCATGCGCGAAGCGGCGCTGGCCGTCGACAAGCGCGCGCTGAACATGTAATCACGCGCACGCCTGACTGACAGACAGTTCTCTGGCATCACCACGAAGGCGGGCGGGTTCACTCCCTCCCGCCTTTCTTTTTGCAGCAACACAATGAACGTCACCGAATACTACGAAAAAGAACTGCAGACGCGGGGCTACCAGTCAGACCCGGCGCAACGCGCGGCGGTCGACCGTCTGCAGCGGTGCTATGAAGAGTGGGTCGAGTACAAGGCGCGCCGCTCGAATGCGTTCAAGAAACTGATCAACCGCCCCGATCCGCCGCGCGGCGTGTACATGTGGGGCGGCGTAGGACGCGGCAAGAGCTTCCTGATGGACAGCTTCTACATGATCGTGCCGGTGCAGCGCAAAACGCGCCTGCATTTCCACGAGTTCATGCGCGAAGTGCACCGCGAACTGGAAGAGCTGAAGGGCACCGCCGACCCGCTCGACGAACTCGCGCGGCGCATCGCCAAACGTTACCGGCTGATCTGCTTCGACGAATTCCACGTATCGGATATCGCCGACGCGATGATCCTTTACCGTCTGCTCGACAAGCTGTTCGAGAACGGCGTGCAGTTCGTGATGACGTCCAACTACGATCCCGACACGTTGTATCCGGACGGTCTGCATCGCGATCGCATGCTGCCGGCCATCGAGCTGATCAAGAACAAGCTCGACGTGATCAACGTCGACGCGGGCGTCGACTACCGGCAGCGCACGCTCGCGCAGGTCGAGGTGTATCACTCGCCGTTGGGCGCCGCCGCCGACAAGGCGCTGCGCGACGCGTTCTCGCGGCTCGCCGCGGTGCCGGACGAGAGTCCGATCCTGCATATCGAGAAGCGTGAGTTGAAGGCGTTGCGCAAGGCCGACGGCGTAGTGTGGTTCGACTTCGCGACGCTGTGCGGCGGCCCGCGCTCGCAGAACGACTATCTGGAACTGGCGAGCCGTTTTCATGCGGTGATTCTGTCCGCGGTGCCGCAGATGTCGGCGCGGATGGCTTCGGAAGCGCGCCGTTTCACGTGGCTGATCGACGTGTTCTACGACCACAAGGTCAAGCTGCTGATGTCCGCGGCGGTGCCGCCCGAGCAGCTCTATGTCGACGGTCCGATGGCCAACGAATTCACGCGCACGGTCTCGCGTATCGTCGAGATGCAATCGAAAGAGTATCTCGACGCGCCGCGCCGGATCGTCGATACCTCGCTGACCTGAGCGTCTACCCGAGACGGGCCGTGACAGTTTTGCGATAGATCACGGCCCGCTCAGCGGACACGCAGTGTCGGGCGTCGTATTTTCAAGATTCGGACTGGTCTTATTTTCGGTCTGCGAACGACTGGCTATCTTCTTCGTCACGGTTTTGACAAAGGAGAAGCCATGAACCCGTACCGCGATATCAATGACGAAGAATGGCAACGCATCGCGCCCCTGCTTCCGGAACTGCGTCCGCGCTCCGAACTGCGCGGCCGGCCGCTTGCCAACACACGTTCGGTGCTCAACGGCGTGCTCTGGGTGATGTATAGCGGCGCCACCTGGTCGGCCATGCCGCGCAAATATCCGTCGTATCAGACTTGTCATCGTCGTTTCAAGGCGTGGTACGGATCCGGTGTACTCAAACGCGTGATGGATCAGTTGTTCGGCGCGGCTAGTGAAGACCTGTGTGAACTGATGGAAGCGCGCATGCGTACGCACGTGAGCGCCGAGTTGAAGCGGTCGAAGGTAGACAAAGCAGGGAAGGCACAGAAGGTGGAAAAAGTCTTGCCTGCTGTCTATCAGCCGGCAGCGCCGAACCTGCTGCCGTCGTCGCCATTCGCATTCGCGTCGTCGCCGTTCACGCACGCTAGATGACGTACCTGCAAGCCCACATCATGCAAAAAGCGGCCGGACGATCCCCATCGTCCGGCCGCTTTTTTCTTGCAGGCCGTTACTGCTGACGCACCCAGGTCTGCGAGCGGCCCAGCAGCGATACGCCGATATAGCCGCGCACCACCAGTTTGTTGCCGCCGTCTTCCAGACGCATCTTGCACTTGTACAGCTTGCCGTTTTCCGGGTCGAGAATCTGCCCGTGATCCCAGCCGTCACCGTCCTTTTTCATGTCCGTGATGATCGTCATGCCGAGAATCGGCTGATCCTTGCGTGCGTCGGTACACGCGGTGCAGC
>NZ_JAQQBV010000021.1:0-128279 GCF_046030735.1 Paraburkholderia xenovorans | reverse complement strand
AACGGCCGCCCAGGAGATTTCTGCGGGAAACTTTGACCTGTCGCAACGCACGGAGCAACAGGCGGCTTCGCTGGAAGAGACGGCGTCAAGCATGGAGCAGCTAACCAGCATGGTCAGACAGAATACCTCTAACGCGCAGCAGGCGAGTGCATTGGCGAATAAGGCATCTGACGTTGCAAAGCAGGGCGGGCGGGTTGTGGAGCAGGTTGTCGAGACAATGGGAGGCATCCGCGAGAGTTCAGGTAGAGTCGTCGCGATCATCGATGTCATTGAGAGCATTGCTTTTCAGACCAATATTCTGGCGCTCAACGCGGCGGTGGAGGCCGCACGAGCAGGCGAGCAAGGCAGAGGCTTCGCTGTCGTCGCGAGTGAGGTGAGAAATCTCGCGCAACGCTCCGCAGTGGCCGCCAGCGAAATCAAGACGCTGATCGACAATTCGGTGGATCGCGTGACAGATGGGGCAACACTGGCTGATGAGGCCGGCCGCAGAATGCTTGAGATTGTTGGTGCCGTAACCAATGTCACGCAGATTATGGGCGAGATTTCATCGGCCTCCGAACAGCAGAGTAGCGGCATTGAGCAAATAAGCATGGCCGTCAATCAGATGGATCAAGTGACGCAGCAGAACGCCGCCCTGGTTGAACAGGCTGCCGCGGCTGCAAGAGCGCTCGAGGAGCAGACGCAATCCCTGAATTCGGCAATCGGCACGTTTCGTCTCTCAGGCGGTGAAGCAAATGGGGAAGCGAAGGTCTGGGGCCTTATGTGATGTAGGGTGTTGCGGCGGTGGGGCACGCCTGCCGTTCAGCGCTATTTCTGGCTATGTGCCGGTCGCAGTTTGCCAGTTCTGAGACACCTATCACAGCGAATGCTCCGATAAGAGTAGAAAGAAATTTTCATTATAAAAAGTTATCCTGATTTTAAAAAATGAAACAAAAACTGTCGGTGATAATCATTGGTGGAAGCGCCGCCATTATGGCGAGCGGCACGAATGCGCAAAGCAGCGTCAGTCTTTACGGGCTGATCGACACCGGATTCAGCTATGTCTCGAACGTCGCCGGGGCCCGTCAATACGAACTGACGGCCTGTAACGCATCAGGTTGTCGACTGGGGTTCAAGGGAACCGAAGATCTCGGAGGTAATTTACGGGTCATCTTTACATTTGAGAACGGCTTCAATCCCCTGAACGGAAAAATCAAAGATGGCGGAACGTTCCTCGGTAGACGGGCTTTCGTTGGCCTGGAGGGAGACTGGGGAAGCGTAACGTTTGGTCGACAATATCCCACCATCAGTGATTTCGTCGGGAAATTTGAGTCGGGTGGTGATTGGGCTGCTGCGGGGATTGGCTACGGCGAACATCCTGATGACGTGGACAACCTGAATTCCAGCTACCGGTTCAATAATTCGGTCAAGTTCACCAGTGTGGACTATGCGGGATTCAGCTTTGGGGGGCTTTACAGTTTAGGTGGAGTTGCGGGGCGCCCGTCCGAGAACCAGATTATTTCGTTCGCTGCCTCCTTTTCTAACGGACCGTTCAAGATCGCAGCCGGATATCAAGGGGCTAATAATCCGAACTACTCAGTATTTGGAACCGATGCCAACGCTAGTGCAACTGGCAACAATGCACCTTCGAACATTCTGGCGGGTTACGCGTCAGCCAGGTCGCAGCAGGTGCTTGCAGTGGGTACGTCATACACAATCGGAAAAGCCACTTTGGGTGCTGTCTACAGCAATGTATCGTTCCGCAACCTTGGAGGTACTCCTGTTTCGAAGATTTCGCTGTCGAATCTGGCTATCGTGGGAATACACATTTCGACACAGGGGAAGTTAATTTCAAATATCAAATGACGTCAGCGCTCCTGCTCGGAGTCGGGGCATTCGTTACGAGAGCAAGCGGTGTGAATGAAGTCGGAAATCAAATATACCGACAATTGAATGTTGGCGGTGACTACAGTCTTTCCAAATCGACTGATATTTATGCGCTTACGGTTTATCAGCGTGCAAGCGGTACCGATTCGACTGGTGCCACCGCGGTAGCGGCGATCGATGGAGCGTCGCCGTCCGATAGTAACCATCAGTTTGTTGCGCTCGTTGGGATACGCCATCGATTCTGACGCCGAAGGTGTGACTCGGAGTTCCCGCTCGATGCGCAGGGTAGAAAGCCGCGGGCTTTGGACTCATACCGCTGACGGTCGGCACATGGACGGTCTGATCCATTATTCGACCTGCGTCGGTTTGCTGCATTGTGGAGTACAAGCCGACATTCAGTGAGGTTCTCACTCAAGGCATTCGTCCGCTGGCATGAGCGGCAACTTAAGGGGCATCGCATCGAAGCCGCAATTGCTGCGGAGGAGCCTGGATCTACAAGATGAGCTTGTAGCCCTCATGGCTCGCAACGAAGCCAAGTTTTTCATAGAAACGGTGCGCGTCGGGACGGCCCTTGTCTGTTGTCAGTTGGACTAACTGGCAACCGTGCGATTTGCACTCCGAGATCGCCCATTCGAATATCTGCTGACCTATCCCGGTGCTACGAAACGGCGCAGCGATTCGAACCGCTTCGATCTGCCCTCGCCATGCACCCCTTCGAGCGATCCCCGGTATTAATGAAATTTGCAGTGTGCCAATCACCGTTTCTCCATTGATGGCGACCACGAGACGCTGGTTCGAATCAGCTTCGATTGCTTTAAACGCGGCAACGTATCTTTCGTCCAAGGGGGAGCTGACGGTCTCTCGTTGGCTTCCAAGCGCATCGTCCGCCAATAGTCCAACAATCGCGGGTAGGTCCGTCAGTAGTGCTGTTCGGAAAATGACTTGGTTCATGTTCAATTGTGAGCAGTGGAGTTCAAGGCAAGCTGAAGTATATCAACCGTTCGTGCAATCTCCCGCCTCCAAATCGTCGGATGTTGCCAAGCGCGACCAATAACAATGATGACGAGATTCGGGGAAGGTGAGCGGATTCCGTCTTCATGTGGTGTCTAAAGCCGGCGCAAGCTTATCCTTGCCATACCTCGTTTTCCGTGTACTTTTTTGTGGCTAGGAGTAAACGCCGTGCGCAGAGTTTTCTGCTTTCGCGCAAACGGCTGATCGAACCTTGGAGAACGGCGTGTGTTGTTCTTGCGATGACGATGCGATGTCGGGTTGCCACCTGGGTCAACGCATTGCGTAAACGATGTGTTAAGCAATGCGCAACCAATGCGTCACGAACTGCTGACCAGTGGTGAACTCAATGTGTGGTATGAGCGCGCGGCCGTACGTTGGGTGCTCACAAAAATGCGAATGATTTGCTGGGTAAAGACTCTGCAATATCTGTAGAAAACAAAAAACCCCGTAAGACTTTTGCTCTTACGGGGTTTCTCGAACTTCTTCGGCTTGAGTTGAAGCTAAGCCGGAACAACTGATGGTGCCCAGGAGAGGACTCGAACCTCCACGGTGTTGCCACCGCTAGGACCTGAACCTAGTGCGTCTACCAATTCCGCCACCTGGGCACGTTTTGAAGCTAGACCGCTATTTTAGCTGGCTGATGCAGTGTGTCAATCCCTACCTGCGAACTCGACAGCGCTTGATCAACCGCCCGGCCAAACCATGCAGCGAAGCAAAACTCCACTGCCGCTCAACCGTCCTGCCAACCACGTGATGCAATCGAAACAGCCTCGATCGACCACATGGCTTCACACTAAAAGTAAAGCCGCCCGTAGGCGGCTTTACTTTTGAATCTGGTGCCCAAGAGAGGACTCGAACCTCCACAGTGTTGCCACCGCTAGGACCTGAACCTAGTGCGTCTACCAATTTCGCCACCTGGGCAGGTGATGAACAACGAAGAACGCAATTATAGCGGCCCTTTCAGGCCTGTCAAGCGTTTCTCCCAAACTGCTTGAACGACACCGCGGCGAGCCCGCGCGCCCTATGGGAACGCTTCCCAGCGACTATTGACGGGCCGCGTGGCGCGCAAGACGGGTGTTAGAATGCCTCGCAGTAGTGTTGGAACGGTGCACACGCCCGTCGGACTCAGCCTTGAACGAGCCGGACCCGAGTAGTCATTCGCAAGTGCAACTCAAGCGCATCCCATGCGCTTCCTAAGCCGAGCCACATCGCCGACCGACGTCCATGCAACGAGAAAAAATCATCGACAAGCCCTTGAGCAAATTCCCGTATCCGATTCCAAGCCGCGAAGAAATCCTTGGCGTGCTGCGCACCAGTGAAGCGCCGCTTGCCGCGAACGACATCGCCGAAGCCCTGTCGATCAAGCGCCAGGAGCGCGAAGGATTTTTCAAGCGCTTAGGCGCGATGGAGCGCGACGGCCAGATCCGGCTCGATCAGCGCAATCTCTATCAACTCACTCATCCGTCGAACTTCGTCGCGGGCCGCGTGCAAGGCCATCGCGACGGCTTCGGCTTTCTGATTCGCGACGACGGTCAGGACGATCTGTTCCTGCCCACCGGCGAAATGCAGAAGGTCATGCACAACGACCGCGTGCTCGCGCGGATCGTCGGCTATGACCGCCGTGGGCGTCCGGAAGGGCATATCGTCGAAGTCACGGATCGCGCGAACAAACGCGTGATCGGGCGGCTGCTGAACGAGAACGGCGCGCTGATCGTCGCGCCTGAAGACAAGCGCATCGGTCACGACATCCTGATCGCGCAGAACACCAAGAAGGCGAAGGTCGGCCAGGTGGTGGTGGTCGAGCTGACCGATTTCCCGAGCCGTCATTCGCAGCCGCTCGGCCGCGTGGTGGAAGTGCTCGGCGACATCGACGATCCCGGCATGGAAATCGAAATCGCGGTGCGCAAATACGGTGTGCCGCACGAGTTCAGCCAGGCCGCGCTCGACGAAGCCGCGAAGCTGCCGGACGAAGTGCGTCCGGTCGATGCGCGTCATCGGATCGATCTGCGCGACGTGCCGCTCGTCACGATCGACGGCGAAGACGCGCGCGACTTCGACGACGCCGTGTACTGCGAGCCGGTGCAGGTCGGCCGCGGCGAAGGCTTCCGGCTGATCGTCGCGATCGCGGACGTGTCGCACTACGTGCACCCGAAGAGCGGGCTGGACGCCGACGCGATCGAGCGCAGCACGTCGGTGTACTTCCCGCGCCGCGTGATTCCGATGCTGCCGGAGAAGCTGTCGAACGGACTGTGTTCGCTGAATCCGCATGTCGATCGTTGCGTGCTCGTGTGCGACATGATCGTCACCGCGCGCGGCGAAGTGAAGGCGTATCAGTTCTATCCCGGCGTGATCAATTCCGCCGCGCGTCTGACGTATACCGAAGTCGCCGCGGTGCTGAAAAACACCAAGGGTCCGGAAGCCGTGCGGCGCGCCGCATTGCTGCCGCAATTGCAGAATCTGTATGGCGTGTACAAGTCGCTGTTCGCGGCGCGCCAGAAGCGCGGTGCGATCGACTTCGATACGACCGAGACGTATATCGTCTGCAATGCGCAGGGCAAGATCGAGCAGATCGTGCCGCGCACTCGCAACGACGCGCACAAGCTGATCGAGGAATGCATGCTGGCCGCGAACGTCTGCGCGGCCGACTTCCTCAAGCGCAACAAGCATCCGGGGCTGTACCGCGTGCATGCCGGGCCGACCCCCGAGAAGCTCGAGAATCTGCGCACCTTCCTGCGCGGCATGGGCCTCTCGCTCGCCGGCAACGACAAACCGCACGCAAGCGACTACGCCGCGCTGATGGCGCAAATCCGCGAACGGCCGGACGCGCAGATGCTGCAAACCATGTTGCTGCGTTCGATGCAACAGGCCGTGTACAGCCCGGACAATATCGGTCACTTCGGTCTCGCGTACGAGGCGTATGCGCACTTCACGAGCCCGATCCGCCGTTATCCCGACCTGCTTACGCACCGCGCGATCTACGCGATCCTGCAAGGCCGCAAGTATCAGCCGGAGGCGCCGCAGGGCGTCGAATTGAACACCGCGCTGTCGCCGCGTGCCCGCGCGATGCAGCAGTCCGACGAAGAAAAGCGTGGCCGCGCGCGCGCCAACAACGTCGCGATCTGGGAAGAACTCGGCCTGCATTGCTCGGCGAATGAGCGCCGTGCGGATGAAGCGTCGCGCGATGTCGAAGCGTGGCTCAAGTGCTACTTCATGCGCGACAAGCTCGGCGAAGAGTACGGCGGGATGGTGAGCGGCGTGACGTCGTTCGGCATCTTCGTGCAACTCGATTCGCTGTTTATCGAAGGGCTCGTGCACGTCACCGAACTCGGCTCGGACTACTTCCAGTACGACGAGATCAAGAACGAGTTGCGCGGCGAGCGCACCGGTATTCGTTATCGGCTGTCCGACCGCGTACGGGTGCAGGTGAGCCGCGTCGATCTCGACGCGCGCAAGATCGACTTCCGTCTCGTGCGCGATACGCCGATCAAGCCGCCGGTGAATCGCGCGGCGCTGGTCGATAAATCGTCAGGCGAAAACGGCGGCGCGCGCGTGCGTTCGCTGCCGCCGCTGGACGGCGGTGCGGCTGGGGCGGGCGGTGGGCGTCGCAAGAAAGCGGCCCCGGCGCAAACCGCGGCCGTCAAGGAGGCGCGCGCGGCGCGTGGCGCGGCGAAGAAGCATGGCGCGCCGGTCAAGCAGTCCGCCAAACCGCAGACTCGCAAGAAGCGCTGAAGTAGCATGACGGCTTGAACCGCGCGCCTCGGGTACGTTCGAAACGTATCGGTTGCGCGCGGTGTTCGTTTCATCGCGGGAAAGCGGCGCAGGTAGTCAAGTGGGCAGATTCGCCCGAAGCAACAGGCAGGTCCGTATTCATCACAGCAGCGCGTGTTCGACGCGCGCTCAATCAAAGGTTTTTCAGTCATGTCACGTCTCAAGGTTCTATACGGTTTCCACGCAGTGACCGCGCGTATGCGGCACGATGCGTCGACGGTCGAAGAGGTTTACTACGACGCGACGCGCAAAGACCGTCGCATGACCGAATTCCTGCACGCCGCGAAAGAAGCCGGCGTGCGTCTGATCGCAGCGGACGAAACGCGTCTGTGGGGGCTCGCGCATACGGAGCGCCACCAGGGCGTGGTTGCGCGCGCAACCGACATGCCGCTCGCGCAGAATCTCGCCGAACTGCTCGACGGGATCACCGGTTCGCCGTTGATTCTGGTGCTGGACGGCGTGACCGATCCGCACAATCTCGGCGCGTGCCTGCGTGTGGCGGATGCCGCCGGCGCGCACGCGGTGATCGTGCCGCGCGACCGGGCCGTGGGTTTGAACGCGACGGCCGCGAAAGTGGCGAGCGGCGCGGCCGATACGGTGCCGTACATCACCGTGACGAATCTGGCGCGAGCGCTGCGAGAGTTGAAAGATGCGGGCGTGTGGGTGGTCGGCACGGCTGGCGAAGCCACCAAGAGCCTGTACGAGACCGAGCTCGACGGTCCGGTCGCGCTGGTGATGGGCGCGGAAGGCGAGGGCATGCGCCGCCTTACGCGCGATACTTGCGATGTCGTGATGCAGATTCCGATGGCGGGGACGGTCGAGAGTCTGAATGTGTCGGTGGCGAGCGGGGTGTGTTTGTTTGAAGCGGTGCGGCAACGGGCGGTCAAACCCAACGCAAAGTAACCCCCACAACCCAGCATCAATCCCCCGACACTCCGGTAAACTCATGCTTTTTACCGCAGGCTCGCATCCCATGACTCAAGACGAACTCAAGCAACTGGTCGGCCAGGCCGCCGCCGACTACGTGAACGCCACCGTGCCGGAAGGTTCGGTGATCGGTGTCGGTACCGGCTCCACCGCGAACTGTTTCATCGACGCGCTGGCCGCCAACAAGGCGCGCTATCGCGGCGCGGTGTCGAGTTCGCTCGCCACCACCGCGCGTCTGCAATCGCATGGCATCAAGGTGCTCGATCTGAACGAAATCGATTCGCTGCCGGTGTATGTGGACGGCGCCGATGAAATCGACCACGGCGGCGCGATGATCAAAGGCGGTGGTGGCGCGTTGACGCGTGAGAAGATCGTCGCGTCGGTGTCGGACGTGTTCGTCTGCATCGCGGATGCGAGCAAGCGGGTCGACACGCTCGGCAATTTCCCGCTGCCGATCGAAGTCGTGCCGATGGCGCGCACCGCGATCGGCCGCCGCGTCACCGCGCTCGGCGGCGTGCCGGTGGTGCGGGTGACGAAGGAAGGCGTGCCGTTCATCACCGACAACGGCAACGAAATCATCGACGTCAAAGGTCTGCGTATTACCGACCCGCGTACGCTCGAAACGCACATCAACGCGTGGCCCGGCGTCGTCACGGTGGGTCTGTTCGCGGGCCGCGGTGCGAATCTTTGCCTGCTCGGTGCGGATACCGGCGTCGAGACGATCGAGTACAGCAAGAGCTAGGCAGCGTCGCGCACGCTAGCGTCGTCGAGACCTCAACGACCCTTAGAAATACCCCCAACAAGCCGCGCCGTTGAAACCCTCTCAACGCGCGGCTTTTTCTATCGCCTGCGTCATTCGTCGCACGTATCGATCCACAGAGAATTCCGTTCGCGCGTCGGTCTGCGCCTGTTGCGCGAGACGCCGCGCCAATGCCGGATCGGCGCGCAACGCGTCGACCGCATCGGCCAGTGCGGTCGCGTCTCCCGGTTTCACCAGCCAGCCGTTTTCGCCATGCCGCACGATCTCGATCACGCCGCCCGCGGCCGCGGCAATCACCGGCCGCGCCGCCGCCATTCCTTCGACGATTACGCGGCCGAACGGCTCCGGCTCCGTCGACGTATGAAGAATCACGTCCATCGCTTTCATCCACGCGGGCACGTCGTCCTGAAAGCCGGCGAAATGCACGCGATCGGCGATCCCTGACTTTGCGGCCTGTTCGCGCAGACGTTGCGCGTACGCGTCCTCGCCGAATAGCGGTGCGCCGACCAGCACGAGGTGCGCGTCGGGCAGTCGCGTCAACGCGTCGAGTGCAACGTGCTGACCTTTCCACGGTGCGAGCCGGCCGAACAATCCCGCAAGCCACGCACGCTCGGGCAAACCGAGACGACGTCGTAGAGCGGCGATGTCGCTGCCGTCGGTAAGGTTGAACGTGCTCGCATCGATGCCGTTATAGACGACCGGCACGGTCTCGACATCGATGCCGGTGAGCGCGGCGAGCGAACGCGCCGACGCGTGCGAATTCGCGATCACCTGATCGACCGCGACACGCACCAGCCATTTGACGACGCTCAGTTGCACGCGCCCAAAATGTTCGCGCGTGAGAATGTCGTGCTGATACCAGATCACCGGCCTGCGATGCAGCGGTTTGCCGAGCGCGCCGAGCACCAGTGCTTTTTGGGTGTTGAGGAACAGCACGTCGAACGCGCGCGCGCGCGCCGCGATCGCGCGAACCTGGCGCAGAATCCCGGGCACCACGCGCAAACAGTTCAACACGGAAGCCTGCCGCACGACACC
The DNA here is from genome assembly GCF_046030735.1 of Paraburkholderia xenovorans. GTDB lineage: Bacteria > Pseudomonadota > Gammaproteobacteria > Burkholderiales > Burkholderiaceae > Paraburkholderia > Paraburkholderia xenovorans_A. The sequence goes on along the minus strand of NZ_JAQQBV010000021.1, from coordinate 118,912 downwards.
GGACACATGCGCGTCGCTCAACACTTCGACGCGCGCGCCGAGCGCTTCGAGCCGCACACGAAACGGACCCTCCGCGAGCAGCACGACTTCGCTGCGTGCAACACAGCTTCCCGCCAGTTCCAGAAGCGCGAATTCGGCGCCGCCGAGCTGGCCGCTCTGGTCGACGAACAGCACGCTCGGCATCGACGGTTCGAGCGCGTCGGATGCCGCTAGCGTTGCGGATGAATCGGGCGAAGCCGCTTTGGGGAGCGGCAGGGAATGTGGCAAAGGATGCGGCAAAGAATGCGGCAGCGAATGAGGTGGTAAAACAAGCGGCGGGGCGTCGATCGTCGGGCGCATAGGAAAGCGAAGTAAAAGGAAAACACCGCTTCGCAAGAGGCGAACGGCGAGTCTTCATTATTCGCGTACAGTCGCGCGCCGAATGTGGGAATACGCACGCACGCCAAACGAAGCGCCACATACACTCTTTCCTATGGCCATAGGTCGTTTCTAATAAAGGCGGGGATCATGAGAGTGGCGATCGTGCACGACTGGCTCGTCGCACCAGGCGGGGCGGAGAAGGTGCTCGAACAGATCATCGCGTGTTTCCCGGATGCTGATCTCTTCAGCCTCGTCGATTTCCTCGAGGATCGCAAGCCGATCGGCGGCAAGCCGGTCACCACCTCATTCATTCAACGTCTGCCGTTTGCACGCCGCCGCTATCGCGGTTATCTGCCGCTGATGCCGCTCGCGATCGAGCAGTTCGATCTGTCCAGTTACGACCTCATCATCACCAGCTCTTATGCCGTCGCCAAAGGGGTGCTGGTCGGTCCCGATCAGACCCATGTGAGCTACGTGCATTCGCCGATGCGCTACGCGTGGGATCTGCAACATCAATATCTGCGTGAAGCGAATCTCACGCGCGGGCCGAAGTCATGGGCCGCGCGTGCGCTGCTGCACTATCTGCGCGGCTGGGATTCGCATTCGGCGAATAGCGTCGATCGTCTGATCGCGAATTCGCAATTCGTCGCGCGGCGCGTGATGAAAACCTATCGGCGCGACGCGGCCGTGATTCATCCGCCGGTCGATGTGCATCGCTTCGAAGTCTGCACGCACAAGGACGATTTCTATCTGACCGCGTCGCGGATGGTGCCGTACAAGCGCATCGATCTGATCGTCGAAACCTTCAACGCGACGCCGCACCGCAAGCTGATCGTGATCGGCGACGGTCCCGAGATGGCGGCGATCCGCGCGAAGGCCGGTCCGAACGTAACGATCCTCGGCTATCAGCCGTTCAAGGTACTCAAGGATCATCTGCAACGCGCGCGTGCTTTCGTGTTCGCCGCCGAAGAAGACTTCGGCATCGTCGCGCTCGAAGCGCAGGCGTGCGGCACGCCGGTGATCGCATTCGGCAAGGGCGGGGCGCTCGAAACGGTCGTGCCGATCGGCGAACCACATCCGACCGGCGTGTACTTCGCACGCCAAACAGTCGTGTCGATGCTCGAAGCGATCGATCGCTTCGAGCGACAGTGCGAACAGATCACGCCGGCCGCGTGCCGCGCGAATGCCGAGCGTTTTTCGGCGGCGGTTTTCCGCCGCGCGTTCATGAGCGAAGTGACGCGCACGATCGCGGCGGCCGGCGTGCGCTATCGCGTGGGCGCAGCAGAGAGACTCGAATACGACCGCGCCACCGAAGAAGATCTCGCGTGGCCCGCTGAAGCGGCAAAAGGAAGCAGTTGGGGACGTTGATCGACTCATGATGTTTGAAGCGTGGCCGCGTGGTCACGCATGAATATCCGTCGTGCAGCGTCAGTCGAGACCGGGGTTAGCTGTCTCGATATTTGCGGATTGTAAAGTTCGCAAAATGAGAATAAAATTGTTGTTGTCGTACTGAAGCAGGCCGTGGTCAGCCGTTTGGCTTATGCAGTTCGGCTGACTATCGGTGGCGGTTCAGCATCGGTAGCCTCGCAGGTGCAGCGTGCATGTTCGGTGCGCGCGAACTTGCGAGGAAATACGATGCGGGTCATTTCGAAGAAAGCGTTGCTGGACTTCATAAGCAGACATCCGGGCGCGCGCAGTGCGCTATTGACGTGGTATTCACTGGCACAGGCGTGCATCGCGTATGGCTATAACGACCTGAAGCAGACCTTCGCGGGCGTGGATTACGTGCCGCCGCAATACACGGTGTTCGATGTAGGCGGCAACCGTTTTCGGATCGTCGCGGCGATTCACTACAACAGGCAGTCGTTATTCGTGCGCCACGTTTTGACGCACGCGGAATACGACCTTTGGACGAGGAAGAATCTAAACTCATGAATGCCGATCGCCTTCCGGGAGCCTTTCCCGATATCGCTCAAAGCTGGTCTGCGTTGCAGAGCCAGTTGCCGCTCATTCCGATTCGCAACGAGCAGGACTATCAGACGATGGTGCGAGTCGCGAACTCGCTCGCCGATCATCTGAAGGGCGATGAGGAAGACCCGCTCGCGAATCTTTTCGCGATCGTCACCGACCTGATCGAAAACTGGGAAGCGAGCAACGTGACCATTCCGAAGGCCGAGCCGCGCGAGGTATTGCGGCATCTGCTGGAAACCCACGGGCTCAAGCAGAAGGATCTGATGGGAATTGCGTCGCCCACCGTGGTGAGCGATATTCTGGCCGGCCGGCGCGCGATCAGCAAAAAGGTGGCGAAGGCGCTGGCGCTGCGTTTTCATACCGACGTCAGCGCGTTCCTGTAGTCTTCAGCCGTTCTGCTCATCGTTCTGCCCAGCTAGGCAAAAGGGGCTGCGCCTGATGAAGGCGCAGCCCCTTTCGTGCGTCGAACTCACACGCTATCGGGATCTATCGCGGCGCCGGAATATCCACAGGATCCGCAGCCGAATAGGTGTACGCATACGCGTAGTCATAGGTACCGTTTTTGTTGTGGCTCTTGAGCGGCACCGCGTTCATCACGCCGCCCACCACTCGGGCTCGCGCGCGCCGCAGCTTCTTCAGCGCGTCGGCGAGATGACCTTCGGTGTGCGCGCCGGCGCGCATCACCAGCACCGTCGAGCCGGCGATATTCGCGACCACCGCAGCGTCGGCCACTGCCAGCAGCGGCGGCGTATCGACGATCACCAGATCGAACTCCTGCTCGAAGCGCGCGAGAATTTCGCTGAAGCGCGCCGACGTCAGAATCTCGGACGGGTTCGGCGGATACGCGCCCGCGGCGATGAAGTGCAAACCTGCCACGCCGGTCGCACGCGCGGCGACGTCGAGATCGACCTGGCCCGTCAGCAGTTCGGTCAAGCCGCCGTTCGGCGAGCGGCCCAGGTATTGCGCGAGCCGGCCGCGCCGCAGGTCGGCATCGATCAGCAACACGCGCTTGCCGGACTCGGCGATCAGCGCAGCGAGGTTCGCGCACAGGAAGCTCTTGCCGTCCGACGGCGCCGGGCTCGTGATCGCGACCACGCGGTTCGGCGCGTCGACGAGGCCGAATTGCAGCGTGGCGCGCAGGCCGCGCAGGCCTTCCACGGTCGTGTCGTACGGATGGGTTTTCACCAGTAGTGGCCGCATCGGCGACTTGCCCGAGCCGACAACGGTCTGCGTGCCCACCGGCACCACGGCCTCTGCTTTGCGAGAGCGCAGCAGCGCCATCACACCGGATGCGCCGGCCGTCGGTGCGTTCACTTCGGTCGGCGTAGAGCGCGGCGCCGGCAAGGCGGCTGCGGCGCGCGCGGCGCTCAACTGACGGTCGCTGCGCGCCTGTTCAGGGCTGAACGCGATCGAGCCGAAGATCGGCAGATGAAAGCGCCGTTCCACCAGTTCGGGATCGGACACGCCGGTGAAAAACGTGCGGCGGCAGAACGCGAACAGAAAGCCGCTGAGAATCCCGAGTACCGTACCTGCCGAAATGATCAGCGCCGATTTCGGCCGCACCGGTTGGGACGGCAACAGCGCGCTGTCGATGATATGCACGTTGCCGATCGTGCCGGCTCGCGAGATCGACAGTTCCTGAGTCTTGTTCAGCAGCGCCACATAGATTTCCTCGGCGACCTTCGCATCGCGCTGCAGTGCGAGCGCGTTGCGCTCGGAACTCGGCAGCGTGGCGAAGTGATCTTCGAAGCGCGCTTTTTCGCGTGCCATCGCCGCGATCTGCGCGTCGATCTGCTGCACTTCCCGGCTTGCTTCCGTGAAGCGCTGCAGCAGTTGCGAGCGCTGGATGCGCAGCGCGCCGATCTGCTTTTCGTACTCGAGGCCGCCGGCGAGATAGATGCCCGTTTCCTGGGTCGGCTGGAACGAGCCGGAGCCGACGCGCGCCTGATATTCGGCGAGCGCGGTTTCGGTCTTCTTCACTTCGGCGCGCAGACGCGGCAATTCGCCGTTCAGGAAGGTGAGCATGCGGCTCGCTTCTTCCTGCGCGCGTTCGGTGCGCTGCTTCAGATAGGACGCCGCGACCGCGTTGGTGATGTCGGTGATCGCGTGCGGATCGGCGCCCATATACGACAGTTGCACCACGCCGGTATCGCGGCCTTTCTCGCTGACCTGCAGGCCGGACGAAAGCGCCGACACCGCGTCGAGCTGGTTGAAGCGCGTCACGTAGAACTCGGTGCCGGGCCGGGCCACCAGGGTCTTCACGAGCAGCGTGACGCCGTTGTCGCTCGCTTCCTGGCCGGCCACGCCGTTCAGGATCTTTTCGCCGAACGGGTCGAGCACTTCATAGCGGCCGTAGTCGAGCACGCGCAGCGTGAGGCGCGTGCCTTCGAGCGACTTCGGCACGCTGATCGAGTCGACGGCGAACTGCTCGCCGCCCCACGCATACGAGCTCATCCCGAACGCCGCGCCGAGCGGGCGTCCGGGGTGCGTGAACAGCGCGGAGATCTTGCCGAGTACCGGCATCGTCTTCGCGGCGGTGCTGAAGTTCAGCTTGAACTGTTCGACGACCGGTTCGACCACCGCGCGGCTCTTGAGAATTTCGATTTCCGCGTCGGTTTGCAGCGGGCTCGCTTGCGGCACGACCGAGGGCGCGTTCTGCGGCGGTGTGCTGCTGTTGCTGGGTTGCGCGTCGAGTTGAAGCAGCGCGTCGGCCGAGTAGATCGGCGTCGCGATCCACGTGTACAGCACGGCCGCGAGGATCACACAGCTCGCGATGCCGATTACCCACCAGATCTGCTCGAGGATGACGCGCAGCAGGTCGCGCATAACTGCGTCTTCGTCGCTGCCGGGCGCCGGCCCGTGGTCCAGCATGTCATAGGTACTCATAGAAATACTCCGTCGCGAATCTATAGTTAGCAGTCCGGTTGGACCGTGTTTTATCGCACCGCTTCCTGCCAGGCCCCGCGCATTGCGCGCAAACCGACTCGCCATTTGCGAAGCGCAAGTGCCACGCCGCCGCGCTCGAATGCCAACGACAACGCGCGCAGGAACCCCGGGTCCGCGCGATCGCCGATCAGCGTCGAGTAAGCGACGAACGCCCATCGGCCAGGCGGCGTCAGGTATTCGCACATGATGAGTCGGAGGTTGAAAGACGCGTTATAGAAAGCCGCGTCGTTGAATGAAAACCGCTGGTCTTCGTCGCTGCGTTGAGCCGGAAAATGCTCCACCAGCAGCGACGGGTCGTAAATCAGGGTCCAGCCGCGCCGTTGCACGTCCAGACTGAACGCCATCTCGCAGTGAACCTGCGCGCCGGTGCCGCGCAGGCGCGCGTCGAAGCGCAGCGTGCCGATCGCTTCGCGGCGAAACGCCATGTTCACGCCTTTCAGCACCTGCACTTCGCGCGGGCCGCCGTGGCCGATATGGTGATTGCCGATCGAGCGGCCATACCAGCGCACGAGTCCGACGCGCGGCTTCTGTCCTTCGAGCACGCCGTTGCCTTCGTGCACGATGTCGCGCCCGCCCAGACCGCCGAGCGTCGCGTCGTCTTCGAACGCGAGCGCGATCCGCTCGATCCAGTCCGGATGCGGGGCGGCGTCGTCGTCGGTGAAGCAGAGCACGTCGCCGGTTGCGCTGTCGATGCCGAGGTTGTACGCGGCCACCACGCCGGGTGTATGCACGAGCACGAGCCACAGCCGCGCGTCGGGCCGGTTCGCTTCGCGCGTGCGCAGCCAGTCGAGCGTCGCGTGGTCGTCATGACGCGCGATCACGATCACTTCGTCGGCGCGGCGCCGTTGTGCGTCGAGGGCGGCGAGGCAGCGTGCCAGATCGGCGGTGCGCCGGTAGGTCGGCACGATCACGGAGACTTTCACGGGCGTTTCCCCGGATGACAGGTTCAAAACGCGTTCCGGTTGATGAAGCCCTTGAAGATCGTGATCAGCACGATCTTCATGTCGAACCAGAACGACCAGTTGTGGATGTAGAACAGATCGAACTTGACGCGCGCTTCCATCTTCTCGACCTTGCTGGTGGCGCCGCGATAGCCGTTCACCTGCGCCCAGCCGGTGATGCCGGGTTTGATCCGGTAGCGGTGCATGTAGCCGTACACCTGATCCTTGTAGAGATCGTCGTGTTCGATCGCATGCGGACGCGGACCGACCACCGACATCTGCCCGAGCAGCACGTTCAGGAATTGCGGCAGCTCGTCGAGGCTCGTGCGGCGCATGAACGCGCCGAGCTTCGTCACGCGCGTATCGTTGCGCGTGGCCTGCGTGACCTGGCCGTGCGCCTCTTCGTGCACGGTCATCGAGCGGAACTTGTAGATCGCGAACGGCTGGCCGTCGATCCCTTTACGGGTCTGACGAAAGAACACCGGGCCGGGCGACGTCGACTTGATCGCGATAGCCAGCGCGATGAACACGGGCGACAACGCGAGGAGCGCGGCCGTCGCGAACAGCCGGTCGAACATCAGCTTGGGCCACATCTGCGGTGACGAAAACGGTGTCGCGCTCAGATTGATGGTCGGTAAACCGACGACATCGACCATCGCGTGATTGAACAGCGACAGGCTGCGCACGTCGGGTATGAAGCGCAGATTCACGAAGTCGTGACGAAACATCCGGGTGAATCGATAGATCGTGTGTTCTTCCGACAGCGGCAATGCGAGCCACACTTCGTTCACGTGTTCGTCGCGCACCCGCGTGGCGAATGTGTTCAGATCGGTCAGCACCGGCAGGCGATTGAGACGCGCACCGAAGGTGCTGGGCGCGGTTGCGCCGTCGCCGCTCGTGTAGCTCGTGTCGAATACGCACACGGGCCTGAAGCCGGCTTGCGGCGCGCGTTCCAGATGCGCGAGCAGCGTGCGCGAAAAGCCGGGCGCGCCGACGATCGCCACCGTGCGATAGTTCAACCCGCGCCGCCGCACGTTGCGCAGCGCCACGTGCACGAGGCACTTGGTCACGATGATCAGCGCGCCGGAGATCAGCGTCGAATAGCCGAACCACAGACGCGACACCGCATCCATCCGGTGCAACGTAAACGCCAGCACGAGCGCGGTGGCGACCACCACCATCCACGCGGCGGCGACGCGCGCGAGCATCGAGGGCAGCGCCTTGCCGCGCCACGTGTCGTACACGCCGAAGCCCGGAAACAGCAACAGCACGAGCACGCAGTTGAAGGCGATCAGCAGACGCTCGGTGTCCGACAACGCGATCGGCGTCGAAAAGCGCATCCAGTGTGCGAGCAGGCCGCCCGCAATCACGAAGAGCGCGTCGAGGAATCGCGCAGTATTCCTGAACATGATGATCTACCCTGTAAGCGAACGGAGCAGCAGCGTTACTCGACAGCTTCAGCCTGGCGAAGACGCGGCAGCAGCCGGTCGAATTCGCGTTTGACGAGGCCGTAGCATTCGCAGGCGCGCGCTTCGAGCCCTTTTCGGTCGAGGATCTTGATGTGGCCGCGGCTGTGGTGGATCAGGCCTTCGTCGTGCAGCTTGCCGGCTGCCTCGGTGATGCCCTCGCGGCGCACGCCGAGCATGTCGGCGATCAGTTGCTGGGTGACCGTCAGGTCGTTCGAGGCGACGCGGTCTACTTCGATCAGCAGCCACCGGCACAGTTGCTTGTTCAGTGCGTGGTGACGGTTGCAGGCGGCGGTTTGCGCGACCTGCGTGAGCAGAGCGTGCATGTACAGCAGCATCAGGCGGCGCAGGAAGTCCGAGCGCGCGAAGTGCTGTTTGAGCGCCTGTGCGCTCATCCGGTACGCGAAACCGGCGGATTGCACCTGCACGCGGTTCGGCATGGTTTCGCCGCCGGTCAGCACCGGCACGCCGGTCATCCCTTCACGGCCGACGGCCGCGATTTCGACCGAGCTGCCGTCTTCCATCGTCGAGAGCATCGAGATGATCGCCGTGGTCGGGAAGTACACGTGATGAATGCGTTGGCCGGAATCGCACAACAGTTGTTCGGTACGCAGATGAACGAGTTCGAGGTGGGGGGCAAGAGCTTGCCATTCGTGCGACGGCAGGGCGCCGAGCAAATGGTTGCCGTGCAGGTCTGATTGAAGTGTCAACATGATCGGTCCTCGCGTGAAGTCGCGCGCTGCGTGACTTCCTGTTTTTTGACCCGATGCCCGCATCCGTTGAATGACGACTTGCTGCCTGGCGAGCAGCGGAGGATGAACAGGACCGGCCCCGTATTGGCCTTTGCGTTACCGCCGTTTTTGTCGATCTCTTATGCGGTGCCGCGATGTTGCGCTTTCTCTTTAGCGAGGAGCGTGCCAACGATAGGTAAAACGAGGACTGGTGCGGCGCAACGTAGCGCGCGTCGGCGGCGCGCGAACGCAAACGCGGCTTTTTGTTTCAATTCTGTACATCGGACGGCTGCCGGGCTATCGCCTCAATAGTTTTTTTTGGTCGATCCAAGTCCTTGATCGGATTGACTTAGTGGCTGCTGGCAAAGGCTTCGCGCGAGGTGCCCCGAGACGGGCGCGGGCGCTGAAAGCGTGTTGTAACGGCGCGTCCGGGATGTGCCGGAATTGATTCAGTTGTGTTTCATACGTTGTGTACGGTGGCGTACCAAGTGTTGGGTCGCTGCCGTCAAAGCGTCGAAAAAGCCCTTAAAAAAGCCACATTCAATCCGCAGACCAGACACGGCGATTCGCGCAGCGCGAGGTTTTACGCGCGTTGCGAAGGAATACCTAGACCAGGACGACATTCAGCCGTAAAAGCTGGCGGATAAAGCATTGATCGCGCGGACTTCGCCGGCGGGCGCCGAACATGTTACGTCTGCGTTAAACGAAGGAGTGGATGCGTGCGCAACCATTCTCGTCAGACGGATCAGCGGCACGGTTTGCGGACGGTTCGGCGCGAGATGAAACCAGTCGCGCGCGGCGCGATAGTGCGGATCGACGATATGAACGAAACGCGCGAAGCGTTTCGCTTCGATCACCAGTTGCCAGCCGTCGCCGTTGCGCTCCACGCTCACGTTCAGGCCGAGTTCGTGCCGTTCGGTCGCGCGCCGCTCCGGCAGATGAAATGCTTCCGCGACGATTCTGCCGTCCGCGGGATCGCGCAACGTGGCGATCGTCACGTCGTGCGCGCGCGGGCCGAAGCGATACGCGTGCGTGAAGTCGAAGAACTGGCCGAGACAGTCGGCGGCGCCCAGACGTTGCGCACTGCGCGGCGCGAGGTCGACTTCGCGGCTTGCGGATGCCACCTTCACCGCGCCGTCGCGCAGACACAGCAAATCGAGTTGCGCGTGCAGCGGCTCGGCTCGTTCGTTTAGCAGATGAATATCGAGCCCGTTGAGGCCTTCGTCGGTGATGATCATCTGGATGGGTTGCAACGTCTGCGCGAGGCCGTGCAGCGCGCTCTTGGGGCGTCCTGTGGCGTCGATCAAGCCCCAGCCCGCGCCCGCGCGCAGATCCTGAAGCTGCCAGACCAGCGCTCCGCCGCATTGAGCGCCGCAGCGGCGCCATTCGGCGAATACATCGCCCATCAATTCGGCGACCACCGCGCGCGACAGGTCCAGATAGCGCTCCGGATCTTCATAACGCAGGCGTGCCGGCTCGATGCCGTACACGCTGCTCAGATAGTGGTCGCGCACGTCGTCGAAATCCCAGCCCGCGCCGGGGTCGCGCGGCACGGCCGCTTTCCAGCGCGGATCGTGCGAATGAATCGTGCCGAGCGCGTCGCGCAGCGTCGCGTCGTCGGGCACGTTGGCGAACGCGAGGCATTCGGCGGCAAAGCGCACGTCCGCGCGCCGCACGTCGTCGAGCGGACGTTGATACGCGCCTACGCCGTAGTAGTGCGTGATGCCCACGTTAGTCGAAAACGGCCATATGCCGCCGGTCGGCGAGTTGCCGGCATACGGGACGTCTGAGCGCTCCCGCGCGCAGATCGCGGGCAGCAGGTCGGTAAAGAGCGGTTGTGCGCGCAGCGCGGGTGGCAGGCCGAACATCGCCGCCTGCTGGTCGACTTCGCTGCCGCCGCACAGCACCGCAAGGGATGCGAAGCGGCGCGTGCGGGCGAGAAACTGCGTTGCTTCGCGCTCGACTGACGCGCTGAACGCGGCGTCGTTCGGGTAGTCGAAATTCGCCAACGCGAAGTCCTGCCACACGAGCATTCCGTATTCGTCGGCGAGTGCGTAGAACGCGTCGGACTCGTACACCATCGTGCCGCCCACGCGCAGCATGTTCATGCCTGCATCGCGAGCGAGCGTGAACGCGTTGCGCAGTTGGGCTTCGGTGCCGGCGAGCGTGACGAGATCCGCGCTCGTCCAGCAGGCGCCGCGACAGAACACGCGCGCGCCGTTGACGCTCAATGCGAAGCTCGCGCCGTCGGCGCCGCGTTCGATCTCGATGCTGCGAAAGCCGACTGAACCTAAAGAGTGGGAAATCGAACGACCGTCATCGAGTTGCAATGTCAGCGGGTAGAGGGTCGGCGTTCCGTGCGTATGCGGCCACCAGAGTTCGGCACGCGGCACGCGCACGCTGCCGGTCAATGTAGTCGAATCGCGCCATTGCAAGGACGAAACAGACTCACCGCATTTCAACGACGCGTGGCACACCGCGACGTCGTGTGGATGAAGGAAATGTAGCGTGAACGAAACAACGCCGTCTTCGCCTTCGACGCGAGTGCTCAGGTCGATCGAATCGACGGCGTCGGTTGCAGCGCCCAACAGTTCCACCGGACGCCACGGGCCGACCGCCTGAATCGACGGACACCAGCCGGGCATGTGGCCGAGCAGCGTCGTTCGCACATTGCGTAATGTCGGCGGCGTGACGAGCCGCGGTCGCCAGCGCGCGCGCGAACGTTTCGCGGCGAGCGCGGGCGCGAGCGAGCGGAAGCACAGCGCGAGGCTCGCGCTTCCATTCAGTTCGATGTCCAGATCGTGGGCGACGAACATCGAGTCGGAGTCGAGTTTCCTGACGCCGTCGATCCACACTTCGCAAAGCGTCGCGAGACCGTGCAGACGCAAGCGACGGCGCCCCGTGCCGGTGAGCGTGACGCGATACCAGTGATCGTCGAAAGCGAGCGGCGGGGGATTCGCGACATCGAACAAGCCGGCGGCGCGGCGTGCGCTCGCCACGGTGCCGGGGACGGGGGCGGCGAGCCAGCCGTGCTCGGGCAAGTCAGTCGGGGAAGAGCAGGCGCCGGCGGGCGTGCTCACGCATTGCCAGCCCATATCGAGCTGCTGCGGCCACAGGTTTCCCGCGACGCAGCCGTCGGCGTCATGCACGACCTCACGCACCGCGTCGGGTGTCAGCGCATCCACGGCAAGCTCCTGAAGCGCGAAGCGCGTGCGTCACAACACCAGCGCGGCGAGCGGCGGCAGCGTCTTCTCGTAAGCGCTTTCGAGTACGTCGAAGCAGTCTTCGCACAGGTCGCGCCGCCCGCGCGCGATCGCGCGCACGAGCCGGAACTGCATCACCATCGACTCCGACGCGATACTCTGCGCCGCGGCCGGAATCGCCGCCGGAATCTCGAAGCCTTGCACGCTGAGCCACAGCAGATACTTCGAGAGAAACTCGAAGTTCGCGCCGAGCTGCCGCATCAGGTTGAACGAGTACGGATGAAAGAACGGCTCGCCGCGTTCGAGCAGCGTGTCGAGATGCGCGGGAAACGCGGCGCGCCATTGCGAAATCGGATTGCCGAGCGGGCGCCGGCTCAAGTGCGCGCACAGCAGTTCGGCCGACGCTTCGGCAAGCGCGGTGCCTTCCAGCGCGGGGCGCGTCTGCTTTGCGAATTCGACGTACGGAAACAGCAGATCGGGCTGCTGCGCGAATTGCGGCAGTTTGCGGAACACGCCGTCGTAGTCTTCGCCGTCGAGCCGGTGATAGCCGGTGTTATGGAAGTAGCCGAGGCGGCGTGCGTCGGGATCGATGAAGTCGATTCCCACCGTGGTCTTGGGATGCTCGCGACGATACGACGTGGCGCGCGTATTCGGCAGATAAAAGCCGTCCACCTCGACCAGCACCGTATGGCCGCGCGAAGTCTGCGCGAGCACGCGGGCTTCGAGCGAGTCGTAGATCGCCAGTTCCTGCACCTGCGTGCCGTAGAGCCGTTCGAGGTCTTCGAGTGGAAACTTGAAGAACGTGAACTGGTCGCCTTCGAAATCCTGCGTGACGGTAAAGCCGAACGCCGCGCGCGGATCGAGCCCGAAGCCGTGCAGCAGTTCGATCCACAAATCGACGTAGCAGTTGGTCTCCTGCCACACGCGCTCGCCCTGGTGCAGCGCGTGCGGCGCATGCTGGCGCGGCTTCAGTGCGGAGGGGGCGGAGGGAGCGGACGTGGCCGGCGCTGCGGCCGGCACGGCAGCAGCGCCGCCGCCGGCCGCATCGAGCCGCGTGCGAGGCGGGAAAGCGCTCTGCGCGCCCTTCGAAAGCGGGATCAGGGACGGATTCATGCGCTGTCCCCCGCATGCGGCGGGACAGGCTGCCAATCCGCGAGACCCTGCGCGACGCGCGCAGGCGTGTCGCCCCACAGCAGCGCGCGCACGTCGTCCGGCCACGCATTCACGTCGAGCCCGTGATGGCGGAACAGCGCGAGCGTGATGCGCTCCATCCCGAAGCCCACGCAACCGGTGTGCGCTACCGAGCCGTCTTCGCAACCGATCTTCCAGATCGCGCCGAAGTGGTCCATGTGATAGTTGAACGACAGGCACGCGGTCTTGCCGCGCGGATCGGCCACCGGAATCAGCAGTTCGAACTTGAGCGCCTGCGCGCGCTGGCTGTCGGCGACGATCTTGCCGCCGCGGCCGAAGAACGGATCGTTGGCGAGATCCACTTCGACCGGCAGTTGCAGCAGCGTCACCAGCAGCGAGCCGCGTTCGATCCACATCTGCCGGAACGCCATCACCTGTTCCGCGCTGCCGAGCCGCACGTATTCGCGCTGGCGGAACATCTGCATGCGGCCGGGATCCAGCGACGGTTCATGGCGGAAGCAGTACGACAGCACGTCGATCGTGCGGCCGTCGGCGGGCAGCGGGCCGCGTCGCGCCATCACCGGATAGATCGGATAGCAGGCGGCCGGCGTCAGCACCACGCGGGTCGGCTTCTGCTGCGCCATCCATTCGTCGCTGCGCTCGTCGTCGCGTTCGTCCATCGCCTCGTCGAGCGCGCGCAACAGGCGCTGATGACCCATGTCGTTGCCGCAGAACGAGTGAATCGTGCCGGCCAGATTCGGAAAGCTCTTCAGATACTCGCTGTCTTCGAAATCGGTGCGGCGCATCGCCGGTGGAAAGCGCAGCACTTCCGGCGCCTGGTCCGCGCCCAGATGAGTGATCGCAACATTGAGCCGGTCCACCACGTCTTCGAAAATCTGGCTGCGGCCGTACAGACCGTTTTCGCCGGTATCGATCAGCAGGCCGGCGGCGAGCAGTTCGTCGCGGAAGGTGGGCGCGGCCGTATCAGGTACAGGCGCAGTTACAGGCGCAGGCGCGGCCGCGAGCGCGGCGGTGTCGGTCATCGTGTTCATCTCAGGCTCTCACCGGAGCGGCAGGACGTTGCGCGAGCAGCAGGCTCGCGGTGTTCTGCGCGATTCTGTCGTTATTGATCATCAGCGGCGCGGAGTACAGGTCGCGCAGATGGCGGCCCACGCTGTATTCGGTGCCGTTCTTGTAGCCCGCCATCCCGCAGATCATCAGCACTTCCTGCACGACCTGTATCGCGGTGGTGGAGATGCTGGTCTTCAGCGTGTTCATGTCGGACGCGAAACCGAGTTGCGCGGCGAGCGGCGCATCCGCTTGCGAGCCGCCGTGCCGGGCCAGGTGAGCGGTGTGAGCCGCTTGCAGCGCGACCGACAGCCGTGCCTGCATCATCTGCAGCAAGCCGACCGCTTCGGCGAGACGCAGGCCGGCAGGCGGCACCGAGCCGGGTTTCGCGCGGGCCTGCGCACGGAAAAACGCCTTCGCGCGATTCACCGCGTCGCCGGCCACACCGGTCCAGACCGACGCCCACAGCGTGTGCGAGACCGGCAGCATCGTCTGATCGGCGATCTCGGCGAACGGCGTGGGCAGGATCTGCTCGGCGCGGCCCGTGGCGACGAGCCGGAAGCCCTCGCTGCAGGTGCCGCGCATGCCCATCGAATCCCAGCCGCCGCGCTTTTCCAGTTGCGTTTCTTCGCGTAACGCGACGATCAGCACCTGGTCGGCCGCCGCCGACTCGGCCGTGCGGCGCGCGGTGACGAGAATGCCGTCGGCGTGCGCGCCGTAGGAGATCGTCGGCGCGAGCTTTTCGATGCGAAAGCGTTGACTGCCCGCGTCGCCGTCCAGCTCGACCGAACACGCGCTGGTGCGCATATTGCCGCCGATGGTTTCCTCAGACGTTGCGGATGCCAGCAGCCATTGATGTTCGGCCAGTTGCGTGAGCAACGTCGCATGCCAGCGCGATTCGCTGCCGTGCGCGTCGATGCAGGCCACCTGAATCTGATGCATCGCGTACACCATCGCGGTGGAGGCGCAACCCTGGGCGAGCGTTTCGCAGATCGCGCCGACCTCCGCGAGCGACAGCCCGCCGCCGCCGAAGCGCGCCGGCACCATCGCGGAGAGCAGACGTTCGCGTTTGAGCGCGTCGAAGGCTTCATGAGGAAAGCGCGCTTCGCGGTCCACCGCATCGGCGAACTGCCCGGCCACCGCGGCGCAGCGCTGGGCCGCCGCGCGCCAGCCGGGCTCGGCTTCCACCGCGCTCAGCACGACGGCCGGTGCGACCGGTGTGTCCGGCGCGTGCGATTGCGCCGCCGCAGCGGCCGCGTCCAGCAGCGGCGCGTTCATGCTGCCGCCTTCGCCTGTTGCAGTTCGGCGACCGCGGCGGCCATCGAGTCGATGCTGGAGAACAGCCGGCGCGTAAGCATGCGGTCGGGGATTTCAATACCGAATTCGTCTTCGATGGCCAGCATCAGATGCACTGTCGCGAGCGAGGACAAGCCCGCTGCGTACAGATCGGCGTCGTCTGCCAGCGTGTCGGGCGGGACGTCCAGGCGTGCCGATTCGGAAAGGATGCGTCGCAATGCGTTTTTCATGGTCAGGTGCCCCCTTGTTGGCCAACGGTCTCTCGGTTGTTGCGTGAGGTTGAACGAACGGACCCTCTACGCGGACCCGCTTGTTTTCCAATGTTCATCACAGTGCGTGTTTTGCGTCGTCGCGCGGTGCCGTCTGGCGGATAAGCACGCAGGCTTGGCGTGCATTCGCGCGGTGTGCCGTGCGGTGTTCCATGTTTTGCATCGCCTGTTGCTCGCTGCTGTGCCGACGCCTCGTATTAAAGGTTCGCGAAAGACCAGCGTCAGTGCGATGGCGCACGGAAACACGCGTTTCGCGGACGTACCGTGTAGCCATGACAACGAGCCGGCCTATCGAGCCGGTTTGCCGGGAGCGGTGCACGGGGCCCGCTTCGCAAAACCTGATACCGCTGGGGAACCTGATGAACTGGAAAACGCTGGAATTCGATCAGCTTTCGGCGCGCGAGTTGTATCTGATCCTGCGGGCGCGCAGCGCGGTGTTCGTGGTCGAACAGTCGCACGTCTGTCTCGACGCGGATGGCCGCGACGAAGGCGCGCTGCATGTGTTCGCAGTCGAAGATATGGCGCGGCCGATGCCGGTGCTCGCGTATGCCCGTCTGCAACCGGGTGACGCGGAAGATCCGGAAATCACCATCGATAAAGTCCTGACGAGCCCGCTGCGGCGCGGCGACGGCACCGCCGAACTGCTGATCGAACGCGTGTTGCAGACGATCGCCGAGCGTTGGCCCGGCCGCGCGGTGCGCGTGAGCGCGGCGGTGGGGTTGCGCGATTTCTACGAACAGTTCGGTTTTCGCAAGACGGAAGGGCCGTATCTCGAACACGGCGTGCCGTTCATCGGCCTCACGCGGCAGATGCGCGCGAGCCAGTCGCCGTTCGGCGTGCGCCGCCGCGAGCGCGGCGGGATGGCATTCATCAACACGTTCGAGCTGTTGTGATGGGGCGCATGCTGGTCACGCCTTCGACGCAGACGCACGTGGGATCGGCGTCCGCGCCGGTGAAGGCGCGTGCGTTGCGCGGCGACGTGCCGGTCGCCGCCGCGTGGGAAACCCGCACACGTACCATCGATCCGGCACGCACCGCTCGCGAAGGCCTGCGTCATCCGACGCTGTTGCCGGTGCTGCTGTTCGTGGTCACGCTGGGCCTCGTGCTGCTGCGTCAGGGCAAGCTGGTCGAATTCCTTTATCCGTTGTGCGCGGTGGGTATCGCCGGGTTCCTGTACTGGCGCTCGCCCGCGCATTACCTGGGCTTCGTGTGCTGGCTGGTGTTTTTGTCGCCGGAGGTGAGGCGTCTCGCCGACTTCACGAACGGCTCGTTCAATCCGCAGAGCCCGATCATGGTGGCGCCGCTCGCCGCGGTCGCGCTGACCGGTCTCACGCTGCTCAAGCACGTGCGCCTGCTCGGCCAGCGCCGCACCGCGCCGCTGGTGCTGATCGTGGTCGCGCTGCTCTATGCGTATATCGTCGGCATCGCGCAGGTCGGTCTCGCGGCGGCCACGTTCACGCTGATCGTCTGGCTGTATCCGGTGATGGTGGCGTTTTATCTGCTCGTCACGTGGCGTCACTATCCGGCCTATCACCGCGTGTTGCTCAAAACATTCGTGTACGGCGGCATTCTGATGAGCGTGTACGGCCTCGTCGAATTCGTTTCGCCGATGCCGTGGGACGCGTTCTGGCTCAACGCGTCGCAGATGCATTCGGAAGGGCAGGCCGTGCCGTTCGGCATGCGCGTGAGCAGCACGATGAATTCGTGCGGCCCGTTCGCGGCCACGCTGATGGTGCTGATCCTGATGTCGCTCGCGGCGCGCGGCAAGACGCGCATCCTGCTCGGCTGCATCGGCATTCCCGTGCTGTTGTTGACGGGTGTGCGCAGTTCGTGGGGCGGCTTCGCGATCGCGCTGCTGTATCCGCTGACGATGCTCGACGGCAAAAGCCGCTTGCGTCTGCTGGGCGCGCTGTTCGGCATCGCGTTGCTGGCCGCGCCGCTGATGATGATCGATCAGGTATCCGAACCGGTGATGAAGCGCTTCGACTCGATGCAGAATCTTGGCGACGACACCAGTTATCAGTCGCGCGCGGCGTTCTACAAAACCTTCATGGCGTCCGCACTGACCGAT
Source organism: Paraburkholderia xenovorans (assembly GCF_046030735.1). Lineage (GTDB taxonomy): Bacteria > Pseudomonadota > Gammaproteobacteria > Burkholderiales > Burkholderiaceae > Paraburkholderia > Paraburkholderia xenovorans_A. The sequence goes on along the minus strand of NZ_JAQQBV010000021.1, from coordinate 101,459 downwards.
ATCGCGGGCCAGGGGTTCGGCTCGATCGGTGCGGGCAGCAAGCTGTCGGACGACAAGTCGGCGCAGACCATGGTCGACTTCGACAGCGGCGTGATGGAAGTGCCGTACGTGATGGGATGGCCGGGCACGCTGCTCTACACCACCGGGATTCTGATGATGCTGTGGCGCGGTTTTCGCGCGAGCCGTCTGCGTCCGAACGACATGCTCGCCGTATGCGGCGTCGGCGTGGCGATGTCCACGCTCGCCATGATGGTCATGATCAACACGCTGACGGCGACCTCGGGGATGTTTTTCTTCATCGGCGTGACGCTGCCGGTCATTTCGCTGCGCTATGCGCGTGCCCGCCATGCGAGGCCGGCCACGTCCCCGACATTCCCCACGTCCGCAGCATCCGCCACACCGGCCGCTGCGCCGGTGCGGATCTGAAAGAAAAAATAGTCCGATGAAGGAGAACCGAATGCGGATTCTGGTCGTCACGCACGTCGTGAAGAAAAACGATGGGCAAGGACGCGTCAACTACGAGACCGTGCAGGCGGCGCTCGCGGCGGGCCACTCGGTCACGCTGCTGGCCCGCGAAACGGCGCCCGAACTCGCGCAGCATCCGCGGCTGCGTTTCGTGCAGATCGAAGCGAGCCGGCTGCCGTCGCGGCTCCTGCAATACCAGATATTCGCGCTGCGCTGCGGCGCGTGGATTCGCGCGCACCGGCAGGAATTCGACGTGGTGCATGTGAACGGTTTCATCGCGTGGGCGAGCGCCGATGTCAACTCGCTGCACTTCGTGCACGACGGCTGGTATCGCTGCGGCTTTTATCCGTTCCGTCTCGTGCGTGGTTGGTATCACGCGTATCAGGTGATCTACACGCGGCTCAATATCGTCTGCGAAAAATGGGCGCTGCGGCATGCCGAGGTGGTCGTGCCGGTGTCCGGGAAAGTCGCGACCGAAGTGCGCGCGCTCGGCATCGACATCAAGCGCTTGCAGGTGATCCATAACGGCGTCGACATCGACGAATTCGCGCCGGGTGAGTCGCAGCGCGCGCGTTTCGGTTTGCCCGCTGCGCCGTTCATGCTGTTGTTTGCCGGCGATTTGCGGATGCCGCGCAAGAATCTGGACACGCTGTTGCATGCGCTCGTGAAAACGTCGCCTGACGTGCATCTGGCTGTCGCGGGGATTTTGCAGAACAGTCCGTATCCGGCGTTGGCCGAATCGCTTGGGTTGAAGGAACGCGTCCACTTCACGGACATGGTGATGGACATGCCCGCATTGATGCGCTCGGTCGACGCGTTCGTGTATCCGTCCCGCTATGAAGCGATGGGACTCGTGCTGCTCGAAGCGCTGGCGACCGGCTTGCCCGTCGTCACGGTGCACACCGCGGGCGGCGCCGAAGTGATCACGCCCGAAAGCGGGATCGTGCTCGACGATCCCGACGACGCGGCCGGTCTCGCGGTCGCGATCGCACGGCTCGCGGACGATCGCGAGTACGCGCGCAAGTTGGGACTCGCCGCGCGCGAGGTTGCGGCAAGCCTGAGCTGGCAGGCGATGGCCGGACGCTATCTGGCGCTCTACGAGCAGGTTCATGCGCGGCGCGGCGAACAGTCGTTGCCCGCGAACTGCAAGACCGCATCGGCGGAACTATGAGTCCGACGACGCAACCGGGTCAGCCGGATAACGCGAGCGAAGCGGGCGAGTCGATCGATTCGTTGCAGATCGGCATGCACTGGTTCACCGAACGGCCGGGCGGCCTCGACCGGATGTTCAAGGCGCTGGTCGACACGCTGCCGCAGCAGGGCGTCAATGTGCGTGGGATGGTGGCGGGCAGCCCCGATGTGCTGAGCGCGTCGGGCGGCAGCGTGCATGCGTTCGCGAGCGCGCAGGCGCACCTCGGCACGCGCCTATGGCGCTCGCGGGCGCAGTCGCGCGCGTTTCGTCACGCGAAGATGCCCGATGTCGTCGCGTCGCATTTCGCTTTGTACGCGGCGCCGACCGCGGGCATGTTCATCCGCGTGCCGAAGGTCGTGCATTTTCATGGGCCGTGGGCGGCCGAATCGTATCCGGACGGTGGCGGCGGCTTGTCGCGCGCATTCCGGCTCGGGCTCGAGCGCTTCGTGTATCGCGGTGCGACGCGTCATATCGTGCTGTCGCAGGCGTTCGGGCAGATCCTGCGCGAGACCTACGGCGTGCGTGAAGACAGTATTCGCATCGTGCCGGGCTGTGTCGATGTCGCGCAGTTCGCGATTCGCGCGACGCAGCAGCAGGCACGCCAGCGTCTGCGCGTGCCGCAGGACCGGCCGCTGGTGTTCTGCGTGCGGCGCCTCGTGTCGCGCATGGGTCTCGAAGACCTGATCGACGCGCTCGCGATCGTCAAGCCAATGCTGCCCGACGTACTCCTGACGATCGCCGGCAAGGGGCCGCTCGAGGCGCAGTTGCAGGCGCGCATCATCGCGCGGGGACTGGAGCGCAACGTGCGCCTCGCGGGCTATGTGCCCGACGAGCAGTTGCCGCTCTGGTATCGCGCGGCCGACTTGACGGTGGTGCCGACCGTGTCGCTCGAAGGCTTCGGACTCACGACGATCGAATCGCTCGCGGCCGGCACGCCGGTGCTGGTCACGCCGGTCGGCGGCTTGCCCGAGGCGGTCGCGCCGCTGTCGCCCGATCTGGTGTTGCAGTCGGGCGGCTTCAAGGAGATCGGCGCGGGCATCGCGGACGTGCTGCTCGGCCGGCGCACGGTGCCCGACAGTGCCGCGTGCCGCGCGTATGCGCGCAAGCACTTCGACCGGCCGGTGATCGCCGCGCAGGTCGCGCAGGTTTACCGCGAGGCGATCGGCGCGTTCTGACGCGCCTCGTGCCCCGCCATGCGACGTATCGAACGCAAGACTTTTGAACGCATCGTGTGCGCGGCGGCTGTCGCGTTGCCGGTGGTGGTGCTGGTCGTGGGTGGTGGGGCGGGAGCCGGGGTGGGCAGCGGCGGGATGAATGGCGGGGCGGCCGGGGCCGGGGCTGTGGCTGGGGCTGTGCCTGCGGTGACGCGTGGACTTTCGGCAGTTGTGGCCGCGAGCGCGGTCGGCACACGTGGCACGGCTAGCGCCGCGGCCACAGCCGGCGCCAGCGCTCTCGCCGTAGCGGCAGCCGCGCAGCCGGCCGCCGAAGCACAGGCCGCCGTCGCGCGTCCCGCTTTGTCGTACCGGACCTCGTGGATCGGCAACACGTGGGGCTACGGCGACCATCGCTGGGTGCAGATCGACGTGCAGGCGCTCGCCGTCACGCCCGACGGCGACGTCTTCACGAACGCGCCCTGGGACGAAGGCGGCGGCGAGATCGGCCAGTACCGCAACGGCGAGCTGGTGCGATACGGCGGCGAATCGCACGGCTGGGGAATGCTGGGCGGCGACGCGATCGCGGTGAACGACGAGTACGTGTATGTCGCGCAATCGATCGTGAGTCTCGGCAACGACCTCGTCAAAGGCGCACGGATGCCGCGTGAAGGCGAGCAGTGGAGCGGCGTGACGCGGCGCAGCCGGGTCGACATCCGCGACGGCGCGCCGTTCTCCGGACAACTGAAGATGCCCGACGGCAGTCACCTCGCGTTTCTGCTGATCGGCAAATATTCGAGCAAACAGGACTACGCGATTCGCGGATTGGCCGCCGACGATACGCGGCTCTTCGTATCGAACCCGCTCGACAACCGCGTACAGATTTTCGATGCGCAGACCATGCAGCCGGTGGGCGGTTTTCCGGTGCACGAGCCGGGGCGTGTTGCGCTCGCGCCCGACGGGTCGCTGTGGGTCATTGAGAGCAGCCGCACAGACGGCGCGCGACGCGTCGTCCACCATGCGCGTAACGGTGCGCGTCTGGGCGAACTGGCGTTGCCGGAGGGCGCGGTGCCGGTGGATCTGGCCGTCGATGCGCGCGGCCGCTTGCTGATCGCGGACAACGGGCCGCGTCAACAGATTCTGATTTTCACCGACGACGCAAACCCGCAAGCCGCCACGCAAACCGGCGCATCGCAAAGCACACCGCCCGCACCATCCGCACCATCCGCACCACCCGCCGCGAAAGCGAGCGCCTTCGTACGACAAGGAGCAAACATGCGTTGGACGGCGAGCTTCGGCGAAGAGGGCGGCATTTATGCCGGCCGCGCCGGCACGCCTGGGCCGCGGCGCTTCAACGGCCTGACGGGCGTCGGCGTGGATCGTGGCGGCAACTTCTATGTATCGATGAACGGCGCCGGTCCGCGGCGCGGCAACGGCGCGCCGGACAACTACGACGGCGCGCTGATCGAGAGCTACACCCCCGACGGCCGCCAGCGCTTCAGCCTGCAAGGGCTGCTGTTCGTCGACGGCGCGCAGTTCGTCGACGGCGAGCCGCCTTCGGTGTACAGCGGCAGCAAGCGCTTCACGCTCGACCTGAGCCGTCCGGCCGGCGAGGAATGGACCTACGCCGGCTACACCGCGGACCGTTTCCGCTATCCGTACGACCCGTATTTTCATCTGCCGCTCGGCGGCCAGCGCGGGATGCCGATGGTGCGCGACGTGCGCGGCCATCGGCTGCTGTTCACCACCGACATGTACTCGTCGTTCCTGCGCGTCTACCGTTTTGCCGCCGACCGTGAAACCGCTATCCCATCCGGCCTGTTCGCGCAGTCGCATCTCGACGGCGAGTGGCCGCCGAACCAGCCGCCGCATGGCGAATGGATCTGGCGCGATGTGAGCGGCGAGGGCGACTTCTCCGCCGACGCATTCGACCAGCCTGCCGGCAGCGGCGACGCACCGGCGCTGCGCGGCTGGTGGGTCGATAGCGCGGGCGACGTGTGGCAAGGCACCGAGGAGCAGGGCATCCGCCATTTTCCGTTGCAGGGTTTCGACCCTGTCGGCAACCCCATCTACCGTTACGCCGCGATGCGGCAGATGCCGCCGCCCGCGCCGTTCTCGCGGATCGCGCGTCTGAACTACTTCCCCGCCGGCGACACGATGTACGTGTCCGGTTCGACCCCCGCGCATCCGTTCGTGAAGGACAACTGGAACGGCGCGGGCGCGCAGCTGGCGCGCTACGACCGCTGGAAAAGCGGCAAACCCGCGCTGCGTTACATGATCGGCTTGCCCGATCGCGGCGGCCCGGATTCGCAGTCGATCGAAGGTTTTGCGGTGGCGGGCGACTACCTGTTCGCCGTCGAAACGAAGAGCGCGATCGTGCGCGTGTACGACAGCGCGACCGGCCGCGATGTCGGCCGGCTCGAACCGGGCAAGGAAGTCGGTTCAGCGAGCGGCTGGACCGATGTGCCGATGCCGATCACCGCGCATCGCCTTGCGTCGGGTGAATACCTCGTGCTGGTCGAGGAAGACTGGCACGGCAAAGCGTTGATGTACCGCTTCACACCGCCGGGTTCAGCACCGGGTTCAGCACCGGTTGCAGCGCAGAGCGCCCCTCACACCGCGCAACAGACGGCCTCGCCGGCTGCCGCGCGCCCTCACATCGACTGAGCTTGCCGCGACCTCATGAAAATCATCCACCTCGCCAATCATGCGCAGACCATCGGCAATGGCATCGTCAACGTGATGGTCGATCTTGCCTGCATGCAGGCGCGAGCCGGACACGACGTGACGGTGGCGTCCGGCGGCGGCGGATTCGAAGCGCTGCTCGCACGTCACGGCGTGCGCCACGTGGTGCTGCCGCAAGCGCCGCGGCCGTCGCGTTTGCCTGCGATGGTGGCCGGCTTCAACCGGCTCGTCGCGCAGATCGATCCCGACGTGGTGCATGCGCACATGATGACCGGCGCGCTGATCGCGCGCTTCGCGACGTGGCGCCGGCGGTTCGTGCTCGTGACCACCGTGCATAACGAATTCCAGAAGAGCGCTACGCTGATGCGCGTCGGCGACCGCGTCGTCGCCGTCAGCGAAGCGGTGGCGGTAGCGATGGCGCGGCGCGGCGTGCCGCGCGCACGGCTCGCCGTGGTGCGCAACGGCACGATCGGCACGCCGCGTCTCGCGGATCAGCCGGTGCCGGCGTTGCCGCGCCTCGCTCATCCGTCCATTGTCACCGTGGCGGGCATGTACGAGCGCAAAGGAATCCGCGACCTGCTGCATGCATTCGCGACACTGCGCGAACAACTGCCGGCCGCGGTGCTTTATCTCGTCGGTGAAGGCCCGGACCGTGCTGCGATGGAAGCGCTCGCCGCGCAACTCGGCATCGCGCAGCACGTGCGTTTCGAGGGTTTTGTCGCCGATCCGCGCGCGTATCTCGCGCAGGCCGATGTATTCGTGCTGGCCTCGCATAATGAGCCGGCTGGTCTGGTTCTGTGCGAAGCGCGCGAGACGGGACGCGCGATCGTCGCGACTCGCGTCGGCGGCATTCCGGAGATGCTCGACGACGGCGCGGCCGGTCTGCTGGTGCCGCCGCACGATCCCGCCGCGCTGGCGCAAGCGCTCGGCCAACTGCTCGGCGATCCGTCGATGCACGCGGCACTCGCCGCGCGGGCGCCGCAAAACCTCGACAAGTTCAGCGTGCAACAGGTGAGCGACGGCTACCTCGCGATCTATGAACGCACGCTGGCAAGCTGCCGGCCGCGGCGCTTCGCGAGCCTCGCGACGAACAAGATGAGCGCACCTGCGGTCGCGGTGGCGGACAACGTGTCGCACTCCACACCCTCCTGATCGCTCTGGACAGTGCGAAAAAAAAGCGGACACGCGGTCCGCTTTTTTGTCGGGATACCTGATCTTCTACGCTTTGCCCGCCGCAAACGTCACGCGCGTCCATAGCTTGTAGACCATCCCGCGCAATTCGCTGGACCCATGCAGCGACATGCCCAGATTCGCCGCAGCCAGCAGCAGCGCCACGGCCACGAGCGTCGGCAACGCGCTGATCGAATCGGCCAACGCCAGCGAGACGCACAGGAACACGAGATGCGCGAGCATATTGCGCACGATCGACCCGACATGCAACCGCGAGAAATACAGCAGCACGCCGTAGTCGAACAGCGCCTTGAACGCCACGACCACGCCCGCGCCCATGATCCCGTACCAGTGAATCCCCGCCCACAACGCGACGATGAACAACGGCAATTGCAGCCAGCTCACGCCGGCCACCAGCGCGGGGTTGGTCTGCGCCTGAATCAGAATGCCGAGAATGCTCGATTGTCCGGCGAGCCACACGCCCAGCACGAGCACGCCTGCCACCGGCGCCGCAGCCGCGACGGTCGCGCCCAGCCACAAGGTCAGGAACGGCTTGAGCGCGAACAGCGCGACGATCACGCAGGGCGTGAATGCGCCGTTCAGAAACGCGAGCGAGCGGTGCGCGAGCGCATCGGCATCGACGCGCGAGACCGCCGACAGACGCGGAAAGAGCGTGCGCACCATCGCGACCGGCAGCAGATTGAGCCGCGAGACGAGGTTCTGCGGCGCCGTGTAGTAGGTCACGTAACGCGCGCCCATCATCGTGCCGATCAGCATGCGGTCGAGTGTCGACGCGATCATCCCCGCGCCGGAAAACAGCAGCATCCAGCGGCCGTAGCGGAACAGTTCGAGCATCACGTGCCATTGCGGCAGCCGCATGCGACGAATCCCGATCGCGCGGCATGCCGCTGCGCCGAGCATCACGCCGGCCACGAGGCGTGCGAGCACCGCCGCCGGAATCACCACCGCGAGCGACGGCGAAAAACAGAAGATCGCCGCGAGCGGCAGCAATTGAAACAGCGCGGTGCCGAGCGTCTGGTTGATGTTGAAACTGGCAAAGCGCTCCACGCCGTTGATCGCACCGGCGAACACCCACGACACATTCGCGATCGGCACGGCCACCGCGATCCACGGCAGGCTCGCCATCACTTCGCGCTGGAATGCCGGGTCGACCGCCACGCCGTGCGTGATGTAGACGAACGTGCCGAGATACACCAACAACCCGCCGACGATCCCGGTGCCGAGATTCATGAACCAGGCGCTCCAGAAAATCTGCTCGATCGAATCGTCGTTGGCGGCGCGTGCTTTGGAAATCTGGTTTTCGGTGGCGAGGCTGGTGCCGAGATCGAGCACGCCGAAATAGCCGATCAGCGTCCACACCAGATTGATGACGCCATAGCGCTCCACACCCATCAGGTGGATATAGGCGGGCACGGTGACCAGGGAAACGAACGTCGGAGCGATGGCTCCCGCGAAATTGATGAAGATGTTCTTGACGATACTTCGTTCCATAGTGCGTGTTCCAGCGGGTGAATGACGCGAGAGTGAGGGTTATTGCGGACGCTGTCGGTGCGCAGCCGCACCTTGAACGCGCATGCGGGCGCGGCGGTGCCGGCGCGGGTGTCGATGGAGATAGTGCGGCGGCGCCCGCGGCGCCTGTGTGGGGGCGCGTACAGAAACTTGCGGCGGCGCGCAGTTTAATAATCGGCATAAGCGGCGCCACACGGATAGCGGACGCCGCAGGTCGAAAAACAACATGCACGGCCCGTGCTCGGGTGAGCGCGGCGTCGCACGCGGCCAATTGCGAGGGAAGACCATGAGACCTGTCGTCTTCGGCGACTGCTTCGGCTGGCTGCATCCTGCCGCCGGCGATCGGGGCGTCGTGCTGTGCAATCCGTTCGGTTATGACGCGCTTTGCACGCATCGCGGCTGGCGCCAACTCGCCGAACGGATCGCCGCGACCGGCATGCCGGTGCTGCGCTTCGATTACCCCGGCGCCGGCGATTCGGCTGCTAGCGAAGACGACCCGCAACGTCTCGATGCATGGCTCGACAGTATCGTCGACGCCACCCGCTTTCTGCGCGAAACGACCGGCGTGACGGGCGTCTCGCTGGCCGGCCTGCGCTTTGGCGCGACGCTCGCCGCGCTGGCCGCGCAACGGCTCGGCGACATCGATTCGCTGGTGCTGCTCGGGCCGGCGATCAGCGGCCGCAACTATCTGCGCGAGTTGCGCGCTCATCGGCAGACATGGATGAGCACGCCCGCGGGGATCAACGCCGATCCGATCGCGGACCCTGAGCAATACGTCGAAGCATTCGGTTTCGGGCTGCAGGGTGCCGACGTGGCGAAGGTCGGCTCGCTCGATCTGTGCCGCGACACCGCCGCGCCCGCGCGCCGCGTGCTGCTGCTCGATTCGAGCGACCGCAATCGCGCAACGAAACTGGCCGAGCGTTACGCGGCGCACGGCGTGTCTGTCGAGCAGGATACCTTCGATGAACAGGACCGTTTCGTACTCGACGCGTTGTATAGCGAAGAACCGGTCGCAGCGTTTTCACGCGTTACGGAATGGCTTGCGCAGAGTGTGGAACAAAACGCTGGGCAACATGCTGGGCAAAGCGCGCACCACACGTCACAGCCGCTGTCATCGGATACGCCCGCGCTCAGACTCGAGCACGCGACCGAGCGCCCGGTAGTGTTCGGCAACTACTTCGGCATCTACTGCGAACCACGGGTGCCGAGCACCGACGCTAATGGTGCGCTCCTGCCCGCGATGCTCTTCTGCAACACCGGCGCGAGTCATCACATCGGCGACGGCCGCATCTTCGTGCTGTTCGCGCGGCGGCTCGCGGCGCTCGGCATCGCGTCGTTGCGCATGGATCTCGGCGGACTCGGCGATGCCACGCCGCGCGCGCTGACCATCACGCTCGACACGATCTACTCCGACACCTCATGCGACGACGCGGCCGCCGGCGTCGACTGGCTCGTCGCGCAAGGGCATTCGCGAGTCGTGATGTTCGGCGTGTGCGGCGGCGCGTTTGTCGCGCTGCATGCGTGCGCGCGGCATCCGAACCTGGTCGGCGGCTACGGCGTGAATCTGCAGAAGTTCATCTGGGACGGCGCGGCACGCGAGCCCGGCGCGCATCAGTTCGCCGCGACGAACGTCTACTGGCGCGCGGCGCTCACCCGCGAGAAATGGTCGCGTGCGCTGCATGGGCAGAGTCATCCGCTGCGGATCGCGAGCGTGGTCGGCAAGCGCATCGCGCGCCGTTGCTGGCTCGCCGGCGCAGGTTGGGTCGAGCATCGCACCGGCTGGCAACTGACACGTAACGCGGTGCGCGACATCGTCCACACGTTGCAGACGAAGCGCGTGCAAATGCGGCTCGTGTACGGCGAATTCGACGTCGGTCTCGACGAAGCGCGCGTGCAGTTCGGCGCGCGGCTCGGCGGCTTGCTGCGCTATCCGCGTGTGTGCGTGGCGACGCTGCCGAAACTGGATCACGCGCTGTTCACGCGTCCGGCACGCGAAGCCGTGATGGCCGACGCGCAAAGCTGGCTGTTCGCCGACGTGATTTGCGCGACGCCGCCAGCGGTCTCGCTCACCGTGCAGTGTGAAGCCGAGGCCTCGGCCGAAGCCGAAGCCGAAGCCGTGGCCGACATCGCGCCGCTGACGCTGCATGAGCTGTTCCCGAAGCAACCCGTGACTGCGCAGACGGGTGGAGCACCGGCGTCCTGAAGCCGGCGCGCTTTTACCTCGATGGAGTAGGCCGTGAATACACCGTCATCGTCACAGTCACAGTCACGGTCCGAACTGGACCGCATCAACCGCATCGCGTGGAATTCGCCGGACGCGACCCGTGAATTCACGCTCGAGAAGACCTTCTCCGACGCCGGCGAACAGGCCGCGTTCGACTGGCTCAGACCGCGTTGCGCGGGCCTGCCGCTGCTCGATATCGGCGTCGGCACGGGCCGCACGATTCCGCTGATGACCGCGATGTCGAACGACTACACCGGCGTCGATTACACGCAGAAGCTGCTGGACATGGCGAAGGCGCGTTATCCGGAGCTGGACCTGCGGCATATGGATGCGCGCGACATGTCCGACTTGCCGTCCGATCACTACGGGCTGGTGGATTTCAGCTGGAACGGGATCGACAGCGTCGACTACGCCGACCGCGTGAAGATCCTTGACGAGATGTACCGCGTGCTGCGGCCGGGCGGTTATGTGCTGTTTTCGTCGCATAACCGCGACGGCCCCGGCTACCGCGAAAACATCTGGCAACTGCTGCCGCACTTCACCTGCAATCCGCTCAAACTCGGTTGGCGCACGCTGCGCTCGATCCGCGCGTTCCAGCTCGGCACGCTGAACTATCTGCGTCATGTGAAGCTGAATCACGACTACGGCGGTTATGCGGTCAAGACGGCGGCCGCGCACAACTTCGGCATTGTGATCGTCTACACGACGCTGTGCGAACAGCGCCGGCAGCTTGCCGAAAGCGGCTTCCAGAGCGATGCGGTATTCGGCAGTTGCCGCGGCGAGCGCATCGCGGACGACGTGAACACGAGCGACGCATGGTGGTTGCATTTCATCGCGCACAAACAGCTCGCGGTGCAGGCGGAGGGCGATAGTCGCGCACAAGACATCGCACGCGGTGAAGAGAGCGACGATGCCGAACCGGAGAACGGCGATGCACGCCAGCTTCCTTCGCGCTGAAGATTCGCAGACCGCGGGCAGCGGTGCGGGATGCCAGGACTCCACGTGCGCGAATGCGGCGGACCGTGACGCGTCCCACCACGCCAACCACCACGCGCCTCATCACGCCGCGACCTTCGACGAGCGGCGCTTCCGTCATGCGCTCGGGCGCTTCGCGACCGGCGTCGTCGTGATTTCGACGGGCAGCGGCGACACCCTGCATGCGATGACCGCGAACGCATTCATGTCGGGCTCGTTGAAGCCGCCGCTGATCGTCGTGTCGGTCGGACACCGCGCGCGCATGCACGAGCGGTTGATGAACAGCGCGCTGTTCGGCGTGAGCGTGCTCAGCGAAGCGCAGGAGCCGCACAGCCGTCACTTCGCCGGCGAGCCGCAGAGCCGGCTTGCGCCGCGCTTTGCGCCAGTCGACGGGCTCGCAGGCGTGGTGCTGCTCGAACACGCGGCCGCGCGTTTCGCGGCGCGTGTGGTGGACCGGCATCCGTGCGGCGACCACACGTTGTTCGTCGGCGAGGTGCTGGTGTTTTCTCTCGACGAACACGCGCCGCTGCTGTTCTTCGGCGGACGCTATGCGTCGGTGGCGAGCGACTGATGAGGCGCTGCGCGCGTGCTGTTTTCCTCAGCGCCCTGTGAGTTCGCGCGTGTGTCCGCTCGCGGCGCCCACCTCGCAATTCCACCGTTCCCGTCTGTCCCCATACACCGCGCTGTTGTGCTTCAGACAAATTCGTCGCGCTACGTGCGTCTTCGCACGATGCAAATTTTGCAACGCAGGCACGCTTGGGACGCAAGCTTAAGGCCCGTCGATGTATGCGGCGTTACACGAACGAAACAATTCTTCAGAGGGATAACCCTGTTAGGACGTGTCCCAACTGGCGCATCTGTTTTGAAGCTAGCAACGTATCGTAAATAACAACGATGCATACATTAATCGACACAAGGGCCGCTTGATCAACAGGCTACGCGGGGGCAAACACCGCTTCGGGGAGAGTGTCAAATGGAACAGGCAAACAAGGATCGCTCGCTGGTCAGCAAGGTAATGGACGGACTCGTTACCGGGATCGTGGAAGAGAAATACGGCGCCATCCTGCCACCGCAGGATGTGTTGTCGAAAGAGTTCGACGTCAGCCGCACCGTCATGCGCGAGGCGCTGTCTATGCTGCTCGCGCGCGACATGCTGGACGTGCGGCCGAAAATCGGCACGCGCATCCGGCCGATGAGCGATTGGCGAATGATCGACGAAGACGTCGTGAACTGGCGTTTTCGCGCGAAGCCCGATCCGATGTTTCTGCGCGACGTGATCGAGTTCCGCATCCTGATCGAACCGCGAGCGTCGGCGCAGGCTGCCGCGCGCGGCAGCGCCGCCGACGTAGCGGGGATTCGTGAGGCGTTCGAAGCGTTTCGCGCGATCCGTCCGACCGAGCCAGGCTATCAGGAGGCCGACGAGCTGTTCCATACCCGCATCGTGGTGGCGAGCGGCAATCAGTTCTTCAAACAGATGGCGGCGATCATTCGCGGCGCGCTTTCCACGGTCAATCCAATCCTCACCAAAGAGGGACTGTGGGAGTCGGCGGTGAGTTCGCATCAGCGCGTGGTCGAGGCGATCGAACGGCGCGATCCGAAGGAAGCCGAGGCCGCATCGCTCGCAATGATCGACTACTCGGTGGAAGAGATCGGCGATCGTTTTTCGCCGGAACCGCCGCCGCTCTGACATCGTCGTAGCGGGACCCTGCATCGGAAATCAGGCCGAAATTCATGCGGCCGGTCCGCTCACGGACCGGGCGGCATGCGCGACAATAGCGCCTCTTCTGACTGCACGGACTCGATGAAACGATGGCACATGTCAAAGAAGTTGCCGCTGGATCCGCTACCGAAGTTGTCACTGAAATTGTCACCGAAGTTGTCTCCGAATCTGCGTCCGCGAACGACACCGTGATTCGCTGGGGAATCGTCGGGACGGGCCGCATCGCACGCCGTTTTGCTCAAGGTCTCGCATACGTGCCCAACGCACGGCTCGCCGCCGTGTGGTCGCGCCGCGCCGAGCCGGCCGCGGCCTTTGCCGAAGAATTCGGCGGCGAGGTCTGCGCGAGTTTCGACGCGCTGCTGGAAAGCGGCATCGACGCACTCTATATCGCCACCATCCACGACAGCCACGCAGACTACGCGATCGCCGCGCTGCAGGCCGGCGTGCACGTGCTGTGCGAAAAACCCGCCGCGCTCAACCAGCCGCAACTGCTGCGCGTGCTCGACGCCGCGCGCGCTGCCCAACGGCTCTTCATGGAAGCGATGAAGCCGCCGTTCTATCCGTTGTACAGAAAGTTGCGCGCACACCTGAACGCCGACCCGATCGGCACGGCGGGTTTCGCACGGGCCGGCTATTCGATGTCGGGCGTGCCGGCCGGCCAGCCGGTGCTGTCGCTCGAACATGCGGGCGGCGGGCTGCTCGATATCGGCGTGTACGGAATATTTTTCGTGGTCGACTGGCTCGGCGCGCCGCGCGACGTGCAGACGCTCGGGCGGCTCGGGCCGACCGGTGTCGACACGTTCGCGAGTCTCAACAGTCTGCACGAGCGCGGCGGCATCTCGCAGGTGTTCTGCGGCCTCGACTTGCAGGGCAAGGGCGACGCGTTGCTGATGGCCGAACACGGCCACGTGACGATCCACGAACCGTGGTGGAATCCGGCACGCGCGACGATCCGCTATGCAGACGGCCGCGTCGTCGAACTCGCTGAACCGTTCGAAGGCGGCGGTCTGAACTACGAGACCGCGCACTTCTGCGAACTGATTCGCGCAGGGCAACTGGAGAGTCCGGTGATGCCGCACAGCAAGTCGTTGCAGATGATCGCGATGGCCGACGCCGCGCGCGCCGCGTTGGGGTTGAAGTACGCGGGCGAATGAAAATTCGGCAAGCTTGGGGTGAGCGCTCGCGGCGCTCGCGCCGCGAGCCGAACGCCGGTGGTACGATTTGCGCGGACGTGCGGCGTCGACACGGAACGACCCGCCTGAACGCCGCTTTCGAATACCTTCCACCGGAACTGCCGCTATGCGCATGCTTGCAAAACTGTGGCGCGACAACAAAAGTCTGGTCGCGTTTCTTTTCCTGATGGTGCTGTTTCGCAGCGCCGTGGCCGACTGGAACGTCGTGCCGAGCGGCTCGATGCTGCCCACCATTCGTGAAGGCGACCGGATCTTCGTCGACAAGATGGCCTACGATCTGCGCGTGCCGCTCACGCACATTGCGCTCGCGCATCTACACGATCCGCAGCGCGGCGATATCGTCACGATCGATTCCTCGGCGGCGCACGAGCTGATCGTCAAGCGCCTGATCGGCTTGCCCGGCGACCGCGTCGCGATGCGAGACAACGTGCTGTACGTGAACGGCGTGCGCGCCGATTACCGGCCGCTCGTCGCGTTCAAACCGCTGTCCGGCGATGCCATGTCCGCGGGCGAATATCTGACCGAGCGCTTCGACGGCGTCGCGCATACCGTGCGGCTCTCGCCCGATGCGCCGAGTCCGCGCAACTCGTTCGGGCCGGTGGTGGTGCCGCAAGGCGAGTATCTGATGCTCGGCGACAATCGCGACGACAGCGCCGATTCGCGTTACTTCGGTTTTTTCCCGCGTAAGGAGTTGATGGGCCGTACGCGCCGCGTCGCGTTTTCGTTGGACCCGGAGCGTTTTTATATGCCGCGTTTCGAGCGGTTTGGCGCGTCGCTGGATAGCGCGTCGCTCGCGAGCGCGAAATAACAGAGCACGACACATGGGCGACGCCAGCGGCCACGCCGCAGCGTCGCACCGTTCGGCCTCAGCTTAACGCAGCGCCTGCGCGCACTCGGCGACCAGCGCCGGCCCGCGATAGATAAAGCCGGTGTAAAGCTGCACCAGCGCGGCGCCGGCCGCGAGCTTGGCGCGCGCGTCTTCGCCCGAAAAAATTCCGCCCACACCGATGATCGGCACCGTTTCGCCCACTTCCGCGCGCAACTTGCGGATCACCTCATTCGACGCGTCGAACACCGGCTTGCCCGACAGGCCGCCGGCTTCGTCGCCGTACTGCATGCCGGCCACCGCCGTGCGCGATAGTGTGGTGTTGGTGGCGATCACGCCTTCGAACCGGTGGCGCAGCAGCGTATCGGCGATCGATTTGATCTGTTCGTCGTCGAGGTCCGGTGCGATCTTCAGCGCGAGCGGCACGAGCTTGCCGTGCATGTCGGCGAGACGTTGCTGCTTGTCTTTCAGCGCGGCGAGCAGCGCGTCGAGTTCGCCCGCGCCCTGCAACTGGCGCAGATTCTTCGTATTCGGCGACGAAATATTGACCGTCACGTAGCTCGCGAACGGATACACGCGTTCGAGGCAGTACAGGTAGTCGTCCGCGGCGCGTTCGATCGGCGTATCCGCGTTCTTGCCGATGTTCAGGCCGAGAATGCCGCGATAGCGCGCGGCCTGGACGTTCTTCACGAACTGGTCGACGCCCGCGTTGTTGAAGCCCATCCGGTTGATCACCGCGCCCGCTTCGGGCAGGCGGAACATGCGCGGCTTCGGATTGCCGGGCTGCGCGCGCGGGGTGACCGTGCCCACTTCGATGAAACCGAAACCCAGCGCGGCCAGGCCGTCGATCGCGGCGCCGTCCTTGTCGAGGCCGGCGGCGAGGCCAACCGGGTTGCGGAACGTCAGCCCCATCACGGTGCGCGGCGCATCCGGCACGCGCGGCGCGAACGCGCCGGCCACGCCGGTGCGGCCGGCAGCGCCTAGCACGCGCAAAGTGAGGTGGTGAGCGTCTTCCGCGTCCATGCGAAAGAGTTGGGCGCGTACGAGCGGGTAGAGGGAACTGAACACGGGACGAGGCCGGGCGGCCGGAAAATGGGAACCCGCCATTTTACCGGCTTTAAGCCATTAATGAGATCAATTGAAAGGGGGCGAAGACAATGACGCGCGGGGCGCCGCGCCGGTGCGCGCGTTCAGGGCCGCAGCGGTCCGCGCTTGCCGTGAATCGCGAGATCGACCGGCGGCAGATCCATGCGGGCCGGGTCGAGTACCTGCCACGCGCCGTCGATCAACCCTTCGAGCGGACGGAAATTGGCCTTGTACGCCATCTTCGGACTCTCGCGAATCCAGTAGCCGAGGTACACGTAGGGCAGCTTGAGGCTGCGCGCCTGCTCGATCTGCCAGTAGATGTTGTAGGTGCCGAAGCTGCTGTGCGGCAGATCCGGGTCGAAGAACGTGTACACCGACGACAACCCGTCGCCGAGAATGTCGATCATGCTGATCATGCGCAGGATGCCCGGCGTTTCCGGATGATCCGGCAGCGGCTCGCGGAATTCGACGAGCCGCGAGTTGATCCGGCTTTGCAGCAGGAACTGCTCGTACTGATCGCGGCTGTCGCGGTCCATGCCGCCGCCCGCGTGCCGCGCGGACTGATAGCGCATGTAGAGCGCGTAATGTTCTTCGTCGTAATGCAGTGGCGCGACGGTGGCGATCAGCTCGCCATGCTTTTTCCACACGCGACGCTGCGTGCGGTTCGGCGCGAACTGGTCCACGGGAACGCGCACCGGCACGCATGCGCGGCAACCGTCGCAATACGGGCGGTAGGTGAATACGCCCGAGCGCCGGAAGCCGGCCTTGACGAGTTCGGTGTAGACGTCGGAGTTGATCAGATGACTGGGGGTGGCGACCTGCGAGCGGGCGATGCGGCCGTCGAGATAGCTGCAGGGGTAGGGCGCCGTTGCATAAAATTGCAGCGCGGAAAGCGGGGAAAGAGGCAGCTCGTTGGGATGAGTCACGTTGGCAGCTCTCGAAGCGTCTCTGGTATTGCAAATCCGGCGCCTGGCAGTGGACAACCCGCGGCTCGCGACCCGCGGCGCGGTGGGCGGCGGCTCCGGATTCGGCCTGATTCTTCCTACGCCGCTGGCGCGACGAGCTCGAGCAACGCGGTCTTGTCGAAGCGCCAGGGAATCGGCGGAGCGTCGACCGACGCGCGAACATGCGCGATGAACGCCTTGCGCGCTATCTCGCGACCGCCCAGCGACGCCAGATGCGACGTGTTCTGCTGGCAGTCTATCATTTCTATTTTGTGACGTCGCAGGTGTCCGACCAGCGCGGCCAGCGCCATTTTCGAAGCATCGGTGACCTCCGCGAACATCGATTCGCCGAAGAACATCCGGCCGAACGATACGCCGTACAAACCGCCCACGCGCTTGCCTTCGAACCAGGTTTCGATGCTGTGCGCGTCGCCGATTCTATGCAGCGACGAATACGCTTCCACGACGTCCGCGGTGATCCACGTGCCACGCTGGCCGCGCCGCGGCGCCTGGGCGCAGGCGCGCATCACCGACGCGAAGTCGTGGTCGACGCGAATTTCCCACGCGTCTTCGCGCAGCACGCGCTTGAGCGTTTTACGTAATGACGGCGACAGTTTGAATTCGGCGGGGCGCAGCACCATGCGCGGATCGGGGCTCCACCACAGCACCGGCTGCCCGTCCGAATACCACGGGAAGATGCCGCGCCGGTAGGCGTCGATCAGTCGCGACGGCAGCAGGTCGGCGCTCGCCGCGAGCAGGCCCGGCGCGCCGCTTGCCTCGCCGAGCGCGCGCTCGACCGGTGGAAACGGATCGTCAGCGCCGAGCCAGGGAACCATGCGCGCCGCTCAACCTTCGCGCAGCGAGCGGAAGATATCGCCCGTGTGCAGGCCGTAGTTGCCGGCGGCGCGGTCGGCGAAAAAGAACCGCAGCGTCTGGCCGACGGTCGGGAACGCGATCTCGTCCCACGGAATTTCGTGTTCTTCGAAGAGTTTCACTTCGAGGCTTTCCTCGCCGGCCGCGATGTCGAGATCGAGCAGCCGGGCCATGTAGAACAGATGCACCTGATGCACGTGCGGCACGTTCAGCAGCGAAAACAGGCTTTGCACTTCGACGCGCGCGCCGGCTTCCTCCAGCGTTTCGCGCGAAGCCGCTTCGGCGGTCGTTTCACCCATTTCCATGAAACCCGCCGGCAGCGTCCAGTAGCCGTAGCGCGGTTCGATCGCGCGGCGGCACAGCAGCACCTTGTCGTCCCAGACCGGGACGGTGCCGACCACGTTGCGCGGATTCTGATAGTGCACCGTGCCGCAGTTGCCGCACACGAAGCGCTCGCGGTTGTCGCCCGGCGGAATGCTCAGACTGACGCCGTGGCCGCAGACAGAACAGAATTTCATAGGAAGGGGACGAGAAAGGGTGGTAGGAGTTTATCACTGGGGCGGGTATTTCTGAGACGCGGGGAAGGACGAGGGGTGGCAGGTGGCTTGCAGGTAGATTTGCCTGCGGAGCGCTACGACTTTTGGTTTGGATTCCAGAATAAAACCGTCGGTGCTTGCCACGATGGGCGCGCGGAAGGCCCATATCAGCCGGTTACCGATGGTTGCGAGCGCCGCGATGTGGTTTGTTCGAGTGAGCGGATCGACTGGCGCGCGGCAGTGAGGCCCGCCAGATTCGTGGCTGAAAACAAAAAAGGCCTGCCGGTTAGGCAAGCCTTTGATGATGTTTTCGACGTCTCGAACCGAATCTTGGGAGACTTGGTTGCGGGGGTAGGATTTGAACCTACGACCTTCGGGTTATGAGCCCGACGAGCTGCCAGACTGCTCCACCCCGCGTCCGTCGAAGAAAAGATTATAGGACAGATTGAAAGCCGATGCAATACCCGTTTAAGAAACTGCTTCAAATGAAGTACCACAGGTCGCGACACGCGTGGGCAGTGTCGCATCCCGGAAGGCCTTCGTAAGGGGCTGCGCTAGAATCCAGGTTCGCTTCGCGGCGCGGGTTGCCGGCGCCGCTCGTCACTTCTTCTTGGCTCACGACTCCATGGATATCGCTCACGACCTGCAGGTCATCGCCGCTCAGGAAAAAGCGCTGGTGTTTCCCCACTTCGATGCCGACCGCGCGTGGCAACTCGGCGCGTATCTTCACGAGGTCGCGAAGGCGCGCGGCATCGCCGCCGCCATCGACGTGCGCACCTCCGGTCAACCGCTGTTCTTCAGCCTGCTCGACGGCGCGACGCCGGACAACGTCGATTGGGCGCGCCGCAAAGGCAATACGGTCGCGCATTTCCGCCGCAGTTCGTATGCGATCGGTTTGAAGATGCAGCAGGCGGGGAGCACGCTCGCCGACAAACATGCGCTACCCGCCACCGAATACGCATCGCACGGCGGCGCTTTCCCGTTGACGGTGGCGGGTGTGGGCGTGATCGGTTCGATCACGGTGTCCGGCTTGCCGCAGCGCGCGGATCATGAACTGGTGGTGGAAGCGCTGTGCGCGCATCTCGGCCACGACTACAGCAAGCTCGCGCTTGCAAAGGCCTGACGCTATGCGGGTGCCTCCCTATGCGTTGCTCGCAATTGCGATCGTTGCGGAGGTGATCGCGACCTCCGCGATGCGCGCGTCCGAAGGTTTTTCCAGGCTCCTGCCGGCGGTCGTCGTGGTGATCGGCTACGGCATCGCGTTCTATTGCCTGTCGCTGACGCTGAAGACGATTCCGGTCGGCATCGTCTACGCGGTGTGGTCCGGCGCGGGCATCGTGCTGATCACGCTGGTGGCGGTGGTGATGTACAAGCAGGTGCCGGACCTGCCGGCCATCATCGGGCTCGGGCTGATCATCGCCGGCGTCGCCGTGTTGAACATGTTTTCGAAGATGCAGGCGCACTGACGCTTCGTTCACGCGCGCCGGATGTGCAACCGGTGCGCGTTATTTGCAGCGTACGATCATCGAACGGTTTTTCACGTTAGCCGACACCACATTCGTGACGCTGCCACCGGCGGTGCCGCCTTCGTCGTTGTCCTTCGACACGATGTCGTAGCCGGTCGCGCCGCATGCCTTGCCGGCCTGCACGTAGCAGGAGGCCCAGCTCGACGCGGCGTCGGCGCCGCTGCAGTTCACCGCGAAGCCGGTCTGGCCGTTCGGCAGATTGATCAGCGAGGTCGTGTTCGACGATGCGCAACCGCTCAAACTCGCGCCCAGCAGAACGACTGCGGGCAGGGCGGCGGCGAGCGACGCGCGGCGCACCATAGCAAGCGCCGTGCGACCCGGATGGAAGCGGCCGGAGCGGCGCGAGGGCGTCATCGATTGCATCGTGAAATTTCCTTTCAAATAGATATTCATGCTGGCCACGCTCCATAGGCGTGGCTGGCGGGGCTAGCGCGGTTCGATCGTAATGCCCGCCGCGCCGACCAGCTTGCGGCTTTCCGCGCCACTTTCGGTGGCTGCGTCTTCCCAGATGCTGATGGCTTTCGGAATGTCGATGCCGTGGCTTTCGGCGTAGGCAAACCACTTGTTTGCCGCATCGGGCTCGGGCAGTTCGTGGTCTTGCAGAAAATATTTTCCCATATTGCGCTCGGTGGACTCGAAAAGGCGTGGTTGCGACAGCACGGATCGTGCCGACGTGTGGTTCGACCGGCGTGGATCGCGGAAGTGCGATCCGCAGGGCGACGCATTGCGCGCAGGGCCGCGCGCCGCGCAGAACTTATCGGCCCGCAACGCGCCTTACTACCTGTTTGTTGGCGGTTCACCGCGAGGTTCACGGCCAGCGCCAGCGTGCGAATTTCGTGCGCGATGCGCGACGCTCGTCCGTCGATACGACACATTGCAACGAGGAGAACGAACATGGCCGAACGGGTCAGCGGGCCTTATCGGGGCTATTACATCAGCGCGGCCGCGCGTCTCGTGCCGGCGGCCGACGCCGCGCCGGGATCGGTTGCCGCGGGCAACTACGTCGGTTCGGTGAGTCTCGCCGAACACGGTCCGGACGATCCGCACCGGATCGAAACCTTGCTCGAACTCGGCGACGAACAACGCTTCGGCAGCGAAGACGAAGCGCTCGGTTTCGTCGAACAGGCCGCGCGCGACTACGTCGACCGTCTGCTGGGAGGGAAACCATGACGCAACGAGGTATCGGGGAAGGCGGCGCGTCCGGCTGGACCGTGGTCAGGTCTGACGAGTACCATAACGACGTCGTGCCGGGCCGGCCCATTCTGGCCGGTGTCCGTCCAATGCCGCAACCTTCTGATGAGGCGACCATGGAAATCCGGTTTCCCGCGGACGCGCCTGCTTACCGCGACTCCAATCTGACCGTAGTTTTCCCCGCGCTGGTGGACGGCGAGCCGGTGCCGTGCGCGATTTCAGTCGAAGCGCTCGAAGATCACTTCGGCGCCTATTCCGAAGATCTCGAAGGCTGGATGCGCGCGTTCGACGCCGGGCGTCCGCGTATCGAAGCGGTGGCGCGGGAGCATCTGCAGATCAGCAATGGCACGCCTGTGTTGCTCAGGAGCGGACACTTTCCGCCCGGTAACGTCGCCGGATAAGCGGATTGCGTTCACGCCGCCTTCGCATCGTCTGCACGTGCCGCCGCGGCGCGCTCGGCTTCGAAAGACTCGCGAATCCCGTCTTCATATGAGGTCCTGGCGATCGGGCCGAGCAGTTGGGTCAGCGCGCTGTCGTCCATCACGACAGGCTCGGTCAGCAGGTAATTCATCTCCACCATTTCGCGCATCAGCGGATTGAACAGACCGAGCACGCGCAGCGTCGTCTTGCCGGCGACCATCAGCTTCGGCGCGCGGCCTGCGAGCGCGAACGTCCGCTCGGCGATCTCGCGTTGCGTGATCGTGCCCGGACCGGCGAGGTGCCACCAGCGGCCGTACGCTTCGGGCGTACGCGTGAGCTTCTCGACCACCGGGCCGATATCCGGCAGGTAGATGAACTCGTGCGGCACATCCACCGGACCGACCATCTGCGCGCGTTTGCCTTGCGCGGCGGCTTCGAACACGCCGTTCAGCAGACTGCGCTCGACGCCCGGACCGTAGAAGTCAGGCAGGCGCAGCACCAGCGTGGACAAACCCTTCTGACCGTGCGCGGCGAGCACCAGATTTTCCTGCGCGAGACGCATCTTGCCTTTGAACGTATGCGGCTCGCGTGGATGGTTTTCGGTGATCGGATTGCTGCGCGCCCGACCATACGAATACACGGTGCCGATCAGGATGAAACGCTCGACGCCGGCCGCCGTCACGCCCGCCAGCGTGCGTTCCACCAGCGGCGGATGGGCGGCGAACTGATCGTAGGGTACGCCGACCAGGTAGATCACCGTTTGCAGACCGGCCGCCGCCGCGGCGATCGACGCCGCGTCGTCCGGATTCCACGTGACGATTTCCGCGTGTGGATCATTGCCGAAAGCCTCTTCGAGCGCGCGGCGCGAGCGGCCCACCACGCGATAATCCCGTCCCGCCGCGCTGAGTGCCGCGCCAATGACCTGACCGGCCGCGCCCGCGGCGCCGAATAGACCCACTTTCCCGATGACTTGCATGACGACTCCTCATGGCGGCGCATCCGGCGCCGTTGTTAAAGCAGACTGATTGAAGAAAATTTACTGAACAGTGTTTAGTGAGCGGTGTTCAGTTTAATTTGACTTTTCAGTTTGTCAACATGAAAATGACCGGCATGGGAATACCTGAACGAAAAAACCGCCAGAAGCAGGCGCTGCGCGAACGCATCCTCGATGCCGCGCGGCGCATCGTGATGCGCGAAGGCTTTGCCGCGCTGTCCATGCGCAAGATTGCCGACGCTATCGAATATTCACCCGCCACGCTGTATCTGCATTTCGCCAGCCGCGACGAGATCGCGCAGGCTTTGTGCGCGGAAGGCTATGCGCAACTGCTCGAGACCTTCGTGCCGCTCGTCGAGATCGCCGATCCGGCCGGGCGGCTCAGGGCGCTGGGGCGCGCCTATGTGGCGTTCGGGGTCGCGCATCCGGAAACGTATCGGCTGATCTTCATGGAAGATCCGAGCTATACCGGCGCGGCGCTCGGCGGCGCGGGCGGTTCGGCGGGTGTGTCGGCGGATAACGCCGCGCCCCCCAAACCGGACGACGACCCCGGCGACGCGTCGCTGCGCATCATGCTCGCCGCACTCGACGAGTTGAAAGCGGCGGGGCGCCTGCCTGCATCGACCGATACGGCGGTGTGGGCCGAAGCGTTCTGGGCGACGCTGCATGGGATCGTCGCGCTCAATCTCACGTGTCCGGTGTTTCCGAGCGTGTCGCTGGACACGGTGGTGAGCATGGCGCTCGATGCGTGGCTCGGCGTGCAGCCTGCCGTCGATGTATCGGGTGCCGTCCAGACGGCGCGCGCTCGCAAAAAACCGGCCGCGACGGTGAACGCGGAAGCACACCAGGAAACCGGCGCCGGGTCCATTAGCGATGAGCCCACCGCAGCACCCGTCAAAGCGGCGAAAAAGCCGCATGCAAAAGCTGAAAAATCGACCGGGAAAGCCGTCGGAGCCGCAACGGAATCAGCGCCCGACGCCACCGCCGCCGACGCATCCGGCAAAACGCAAATCTGAATTGTCTGCACGTCCGCCGCGAAGCCCAAAGCGGCGCGTGCGTGATAACGTTCAGTTCCGATTTTTATTTCGCGCTTCCGCGCATCGTTCTCCATGTCCAATTCCGCCTCGCCCGCCGTCAGCGACGAAGTCGCGACTTACGTAGCCAATCGCATCGGCTTCATCGAACTGGAGCGGCCGAAGGCGCTCAACGCGTTGTCGACCGGCATGATCCGCGCGATACACGCGGCGCTCGACCAATGGCGCGAAGATCCCGACGTGCTCGCGGTCGTGGTGCGCAGCCAGCATCCGCGTGCGTTCTGTGCGGGCGGCGATATCCGCTTTCTGTACGAAACCGCGCAGCGCGGCGACGGTGCGGCGCGCGACACGTTTTTCATCGAGGAATACCGGCTCAATCACGCGATCTTCACGTATCCGAAGCCGTATATCGCACTGATGAACGGCGTCGTGATGGGCGGCGGCATGGGCATTTCGCAGGGCGCGCATCGCACTGGCGGTCTGCGCGTGGTCACTCACTCGACGCAATTGGCGATGCCCGAAACCCGCATCGGGCTGTTCCCTGACGTCGGCGCGAGCTGGTTCCTGTCGCGCACGCCCGGTGCGATCGGCCGTTATCTGGCGGTGACCGGCGCGGCGGTCGGCGCAGCGGATGCGCTGTACGCAGGTCTCGCCGATGTTTATATCGACGACGCAGCGCTGCCGGCGCTTGTCGACACATTGCGCACCGAACTGTTCGAACGCGGCGCAGACGTGGTGGCATGCATCGAGCGCGAAGCCGCCGCGCATCGGGTCGCGCCGAACCCCGAAGCGTCGTCGCTCGCGAGCGCACGCGTGCTGATCGACCGGCATTTTGCGAAGCCCGACGTCGCGCGTATTCTCGCGTCGCTCGAGCAGGAGCGCGACGGTAACGCGGCCGATTGGGCGGAGCAGACGATTGCGGTGCTGCGCGAGCGCTCGCCGCTGTCGATGGCGGTGTCGCTGGAGGTGGTGGCGCGTGCGGAGGGATCGATGGCGGAGGTGTTGCGCGGCGATCTCGACCTGACGCGCAGCTGCTTCGCGCAAGGCGATACGGTGGAGGGGATTCGTGCGCGCATCATCGACAAAGACAATGCGCCGCGCTGGCGTTTCGCGCGCATCGAAGACGTGAATCCCGCAGATGTCGCGAAGATGTTCGACAGCCCGTGGGCACCGGCCGCGCACCCGCTGCGCGACCTGAACGGCTAATTGCGAGCCAGTAGTGGGTCAGTAGTGGGCCAGTAGTGAGTCAATCGCGGCCAGCGCTTGCCATAAGCACGCCAGCCGCGCCGAGTGACGCTTCAGTCCTCGTCCTCACTTGCCATGAACGCGCGCATGAACACCAGCGCGCCCCAGCCCCACATCGCGTTGGCCGCGAAACCCACGGCAAGGCGCGGCAGCATATTGCCGGTCGGCCAGATCCCGCGCAGCGGATCGACGACGAACACGGCGGCGGCCGTCAGCGCGATGCCGCCGAACACGAACGCGGGCACCCACGGCGCGCTCCGATGCGGCGCGACGCGCAGCAGCCACGCCATCAACACTGCCCAGACAGCACTCCAGATTGCATTCGCGATGAACTCAGGCAAGCCGAGCGGTAAGAACGGTGCGGTCGAGAAACCGGTCGGGTCGATCAGGCCGGCTGCGTGCAGCAGCGCGAGCGTCGACTCGTGAAAGAACAGCGAAGCCAGAAAACCGGCGACGAACGGCAGGATGAGTTTTTGCATGCAGTGCACCTGCGAGGCACAGGCGGCGCGGCTCGCCGACCTGGACCGGATTATTGGAAACGTGCGCCATTATATAGAGCGGCCTGTCGTTTCAAGCGTGCCGGCCATGCAACAGTGCCGGACGATCCGTATGCTTTAGCGTCGGGCTAATCACGAAAGTGGAAAACCTAAGCTAAAAAAAATCGTTCAAAAGCCGCGGCTCGATCCATAGACTGTTTCCCCATGTAGACGGACATTACCGCCGTCGCCCATTCGACCGAGCGGGTCGCGCTAGACCGCCTCGCGCGCCAGACCGCACTTTCCATCCCTTGGCGCCGCATCGCCGGGCCGCTTGCCGGCTGGATGCGCGCGGCCGGCGTGTACGCGTTCATTCGACGCCTCGTCTTCACTCAATCCAGTCTCGAACAAGCAGGAGCAGCAAATGAATGTGTTCTGGTTCATTCCGACTCACGGCGACAGCCGCTATCTCGGTACGTCCCAAGGCGCACGCGCGGCCGATTACGACTACTTCCAGCAGATCGCCGTCGCGGCCGATACGCTCGGTTACGAGGGCGTGCTGCTGCCGACCGGCCGTTCCTGCGAAGACGCATGGGTGGTCGCGTCGAGTCTGATCGCCGCGACCAAACGCCTGAAATTTCTCGTCGCGATTCGCCCGGGCATCACGTCGCCGGGGCTCGGCGCGCGTATGGCCGCGACCTTCGACCGTCTGTCGAACGGGCGTCTGTTGATCAACGTCGTGACCGGCGGCGATGCGGCCGAACTGGAAGGCGACGGCGTGTTCGTCGATCACGACACGCGCTACGAGATCACCGACGAATTCCTGCACATCTGGCGCAAGCTGCTGATCGCCTCGCATACCAACGACGCGATCGATTTCGAGGGCAAGCATCTGACGGCGAAGGGCGGCAAGGCGCTGTATCCGCCGGTGCAGAACCCGCATCCGCCGCTGTGGTTCGGCGGTTCGTCGGCGGCCGCGCACGACATCGCGGCCGATCACATCGACACCTATCTGACGTGGGGCGAGCCGCCCGCTGCGGTCGCGAAAAAAGTCGCCGACATTCGCGCGCGCGCTGAAGCGCGTGGACGGAAGATCAAGTTCGGCATTCGCTTTCACGTGATCGTGCGGGAGACCGAAGAAGAAGCGTGGGCCGCGGCCGACAAACTGATCAGCAAGCTCGACGACGACACGATTGCACGCGCGCAGGCGTCGTTCGCGAAGATGGATTCCGAAGGGCAACGCCGGATGGCTGCCTTGCACGGCGGCAAGCGCGGCAGCCGCGCCGACCTCGAGGTGTATCCGCATCTGTGGGCCGGCGTGGGCCTCGTGCGCGGCGGCGCGGGCACCGCGCTCGTCGGCAATCCGGAACAGGTTGCCGCGCTGATGAAGGAGTACACGGACCTCGGCGTCGACACCTTCATTCTGTCCGGCTATCCGCATCTCGAAGAGTCGTATCGCTTCGCCGAACTGGTGTTTCCGCTGCTGCCGGGACATAAGAGCAAGGTTGCCGGCGGCCCGCTGTCGGGTCCGTTCGGCGAAATCGTCGGCAACAACTATCTGCCGAAATCGGCGAGCGCGAGCTGAGGAGCGTGTCGTTACGGCAGCCGGCGCCGAGGGTGCCGCGTGCCGCAACGAGGCTCGTGTCGCGTCTAACGTCGGGTTGACGTCCGGTCTTTCGTCGACCCGCAATGAGGGCAAGCAAGCATGGCTCAATCCATTCCTGATGCGCAAAGCGGTGTGCCGGCGGCCACGCAGACAGGCGCTGGCGCGAGCGCGATTTTAAGCGTGCTGCGCCGTGCCGGTGCCCATCTCGCGCCGTGGCTCGCGCCGCTCGCGATTCTGCTGGCGTGGGAGTTCGCCGCGCGCAGCGGCGTTCTGTCGACGCGCGTGCTGCCCGAACCGCTCGCGGTCGTGAAGGCGGCGTGGTCGCTGATCCAGTCCGGCGAGATGTGGGCCGACGTGAAGGTCAGCACGTGGCGCGCGGTGTCGGGTTTTGCGATCGGCGGCGGCATCGGCCTCGTGCTGGGACTCGCGACGGGGCTTTTCAAACCCGTCGAGATCGCGCTCGATTCGACCGTGCAGATGATCCGCAACATCCCCGCGCTGGCGATGATTCCGCTCGTGATCCTGTGGTTCGGCATCGAGGAAGAAGCGAAGGTGTTTCTCGTCGCGCTCGGCGTGTTTTTCCCGGTCTACGTGAACACGTTCCACGGGATCCGCTCGGTGGACGCGAACCTGATCGAGATGGCGCGCAGTTATGGCGTCAAAGGTTTCGCGCTGTACCGGCATGTGGTGCTGCCGGGTGCGTTGCCGTCGATTCTGGTGGGCGTGCGTTTCGCGTTCGGGCTGATGTGGGTCACGCTGATCGTCGCCGAGACGATCTCCGCGCAGTCCGGCATCGGCTACATGACGATGAACGCGCGCGAATTCCTGCAAACCGATGTGGTGGTGGTTGGCATCCTGCTGTACGCGGCGCTCGGCAAACTCGCCGACGTGCTGGCGAAGAGCCTCGAGCGCGTGTCGCTGCGCTGGCATCCGGCCTATCAACGAGGAAACAAAGCATGAACGCCACCACTTTGTCGGCGTCGTTTGGCGGCATCGCGGGCAGCGATCTCGAAGCCGAACTGGCGCAGGCACGTAACGTCGATCACGACGCGGTTGAAGCCGCGGGCTTCGAAGACGGATCACACGACAGCCGGCGTGGCGGTGATGCGGTGGCGGCGGCCGGGGCGCTCGCGCGCAACGACGCTCGCCGCGCCGCCGATTATTCGGTCGAATTGCGCGGCGTGAGCAAGCGGTATGGCGAGCGCAGCGTGCTGTCCGAATTCGATCTGTCGATCGAGCGCGGCAGTTTCGTCGCGATCGTCGGGCGCAGCGGCTGCGGCAAGTCGACGTTGCTGCGGCTCGTCGCCGGTCTGGAGAAAGCGACGTCGGGCGTGCTCGAAAAGCGTACGGAAGACGGCCAGCCGCTCGATACCCGCATCATGTTCCAGGACGCGCGCCTGCTGCCGTGGAAGAGCGTGCTGCAAAACGTGATGCTCGGCCTGGGGCGCAGCTCGCGTGACGATGCGCGCGCCGTGCTCGACGAAGTCGGTTTGCTGGAACGCGCCAACGATTGGCCCGCGCAGCTTTCCGGCGGTCAGCGGCAACGGGTGGCCCTGGCGCGCGCGCTCGTGCACCGGCCGCAATTGCTGCTGCTGGACGAACCGCTCGGCGCGCTCGACGCGCTGACGCGCATCGAAATGCACGCGCTGATCGAGCGGTTGTGGCGCGAGCATCGCTTTACCGCGCTGCTGGTCACGCACGATGTGCACGAAGCCGTCGCGCTCGGCGACCGGATTCTGCTGATCGAAGAAGGGCGCATCGCGCTCGATCAGCCGGTGCCGCTCGCGCGGCCGCGAGCGCGCGCGTCGGCCGGTTTCGCCGCGCTCGAAGAACATGTGTTGCAACGCGTGCTCAAGACGGCGCCGAACGACGACGCGTTGTCGTCACGCGCTTACGACGCAGGTGACGAGGGCCGTCTCAGGCGGCCGACAGACGTCCGCTGGGCTGTCTGAATTCCTTTGACTGACTGTTTTCAATCGCTTCTCTGGAGCCACACGACATGAGCATTTCCGCAATCAACGTACGCAATCAGTTCAAAGGCAAGGTCAAGGAGATCATCCGCGGGTCGGTGGTGTCTGAGGTGGACGTGGAAACGCCGTTCGGTATCGTCACGTCGGTGATCACCACGCGTTCCGTCGACGAACTCGATCTCAAGGTGGGCTCGGAAGTGGTCGCGCTGGTCAAGTCGACGGAGGTGTCGATCGCGCGTCTGTAAGGCGCTTGTGGAACTGCGCGCGCGGCTCTTCATGGGTAGTGGGCGCGCATGACCGCTTGTTGTGCGGCCGACCTGTGCCGCACGCATGCCCGATGCTATTTCGCGTTGGCGCCGCTCGCGGGCGGTGCGTGCATCATCCTGTCGTTGGTCGGTTTATCCGGGCGCTTGATCGGCATGTTGTCCGGATTGCTCGAACCGGTCGAACCCGACGCCGCTTCCGGCGGCTTCACCATCGACGCTGCGGCTTCTGCCGTTTTGTGTGAGGTTTGCGCCTGCGCGAGCGTTGTCGCGGCGACTATGCCCGATGCTGTAAGCGCGATGCTTGCCGTTAGCGCTGCCAATCTCCTTCGCTTCATTTCGAACCTCCGTTACGCGTTGCAATTTGCAATGCCGCCTGACGAGTCGATCTGCGGTCGCATTCCCCGATTCCTTAAGCCATATCGCATTCAGCGTGCCTGATTTGACGGGTCGGTATGCGCAGCGCAGCGACGCCCGAAACTTGCTACGATGAATTGAGCATGACGACGGAGACGGCCATGTCGAAGTCATTGAGTCCCGAAGCGATCGAAGCGTTGCGGCGTCTGAACGACGTCGGCGTCGGACAAACCGTGCCGAAGCTGGCGCAGTCCGTCACGGCGGAATTGCTGATGAGCGGCCTCGTCACCGAAGTAAGCGGTGGCGACGTCGAGATCACCTGCAACGGCAGGCAGTATCTGTCGGGCGATTGCGATTGAATGCGCGCTGAAGAGCGGGCAGTGTTGCTGCGAGCCGGTGGCGGCTCGCGGGAGGCGCGTTGTCGCTGGCATTTCATCACGGAGGCGGACATGGAGCCGAAAGGCCTCGACATGGGCGACTACCAGGAGCGCTATCAGGACTACGACATCGAAGTCGCGGTCGAGCAGGTGCTCACCGGCGTGAAAGCGCATTTCCGGGTGTTGCGCGGCGATGCGGTGGTGGTCGACTGGCGGCTCGTGCACATCCAGAGTTTGTGGTCCACCGAGCACGCGGCCGCAGAGGCCGGTTTCAAGGCGGCGCGTGAAGCGATCGATGCGGGCCTGGCGGCTTGATGCCGTTTGAGGTCGCTGATGTTGCTTGCCGTTGCTTGCCGTCCGGGATCGTGAGCGGAGTTTTTCGCAGCGGCTTCGTGCGCACGAGCGTCTTGCCTTAAGCTGCCGGATTCACGTCGATCAATTGGAGACCGCTGTGCATCTGGCGCCCGCTATTCCGATCATCCGCATTTTCTCCGAGGAAAAGGCCCGCGAGTTCTACGTGGACTTTCTCGGCTTTACCGTCGAATGGGAGCACCGGTTCGAGGACAACTTCCCGCTCTATCTGCAAGTGCGGCGCTCGGAGCTCGTTTTGCATCTGAGCGAGCATCACGGCGATGCGACGCCGGGCTCGACGATTTTCGTGCCGGTGCAGGGTATCGACGCATTGCACGCGGAGCTGCAGCGTAAGGACTACAAGTACGGGAAACCGGGAGTGGAAACTGTGCCGTGGGGCAAGGTGCTGGAGACGATCGATCCGTTCGGCAACCGGATTCGCTTCTGTGAGTCGCCGCAAGCGGGCGAGGGCACGACGGCATAGCGCACGAGGTTGGTGTAGTGCCGCGATTTGCTTTGCGGAGATGGAGTAGATCAGTGCCGTAAACGGGACCGGGCGCCGGCATGAGGTTGTCATGCGCGACGCCCGGTCTACGGCTGGCACCTGCTGTCTATTGTGTGGACAGCAGGTCCGCTGAGCTGCTTAGTGACCGAAGAAAACCGATTGCGGGCCCGAAACCGGCTCACGCGTACCCGATTGCGACGACACGTTGTTCACGCCGCCGTACGAGTTGGCTTGCGCGTTAGCCTGTTCAGCTGCGACGGTTTGTGCGTTCTGGCCTTGTTGCGAAGCCGGTGCGCCAACCGACGGGCGGTAGTACGGTGCCGGGCCGTAGCCGCTAGCAAACGCGGGAGCGGCGATCGAGGCAGAAACAGCAACCAGCAGGGCAGCGATGAGCTTGGTCTTCATGATGTAACTCCGATAAACGTTTCGACTTCATTTCAGGAAGGCGTCGCAGTGGCCGGTGAGGTGGTGTGTCTGCAACGTCGATGTGAGGCAGTGTATACCCCTACTATCGAAAATTTGTGCCGATAATTTGAAATTACTATTCTCGATACTGGAATAATCCGCGGAGCGCAGAGGGGGCGGGGATGGGCGGTGGTCCGACCCTGTAGAGGGGGCGTGTTTCCTGTGGAAAGACCTCGTTGAAGATGCGGATTAACGAGGGTGTGTTCGGAAGCTTCCTGCGCTCTTTGATAAGACTTCCCTACACAAAATAAAACAAAAATGTTGTATTTTCTCTATTTTTAATACAACATGTGTGTTGTAATTTTCCTCCTCGCACTGATTGAGAGGAGGGGTATGAAGTACAGCGAGTTCAGGAAGTGGCTGAAGAGACAGGGTGCTATTTTCGAAAAGCACAGAAGCGGTTCAAGTCATTACCGAGTTACGCTGAATGGGAGGACGACGATCTTCCCTGATCATGGGGCCAAGGAAATGGGTACTCACCTTGCCGAGGCGATCAAAAAACAGCTTGGTATCAAATGAGAGGGGAGAGGTCGTAAGACCTCTCGCGGGTTTGCGTTTTATCGGAAATCGCATCACTGGAGAATCGTAATGTTGTCGTATCCCATCGAGTTGACGCCGGACTCGAACGGCACGCTGCTGGTCACGTTCCCGGACGTACCTGAAGCGATCACCGTTGGAGAAAGCGAGGATGAGGCACTGGTGCAGGCGCTCGATGCGTTGGAAGCCGCACTGGAGATTTATTTTTCGGAGAAGCGGCCCATTCCGTTTCCTTCGAAGGCAACACGCGGTCAGCGGGCTATCACCCTTTCCGCGCTGGTCACTTCCAAGGTTCTGCTCGCCAACGAAATGCTGCAGCAGAACGTACGCAAGGCGGAATTGGCGCGTCGACTGAAGGTCAATCAGGTGCAGGTCGATCGTCTTCTGAATTTCAGCCATTCATCGAAGATCGAAATGGTCGAATCGGCAGTTGCGGCGCTCGGCAAGCGTCTCGAAGTGCGCCTTGCCTGAATTGGCTTTATTCGCCGATCCGCTTTAAATGAAGCCTCTGCCTTCGGGCGGAGACTTCGCGCTGAGAAACGTCGAGACCCAAACAAAAACGGCGTTGTGATTGCTCACAACGCCGTTTAGCAAAACTTTTTACTACCTGAATTCTTTGGGGTGGCTGATGGGGCTCGAACCCACGACAACAGGAATCACAATCCTGGACTCTACCAACTGAGCTACAGCCACCACTGAGATCTTGCTTGACTTGCCGGTTACTCATTGCTGAGAAACTTGGCTCGTCGATGAAGAAACGAGATTATACGAACAAGATTCTCGTTTGCCTAGTCCTTTATTCAAAAATTTCGACAGGCACGCGCAGATGCTGCCTTGCTTCGTCGAAGATGCTCAGGTCGCGTGCGGCCAGACGCTTGCTATCCGACAAAACCCGGCGCCAGCCGCGCGCGCCCGCTTCGCCGCGATAGAGGCCGAGTGCATGGCGCGTAATCGCACCGAGATAGGTGCCTCGCGCCATTTCAGCCGCGCAGTACTCGATCAGCTTCGCTTCGACCTGCTCGCGGGTGAGCGGCACATCCGTTGATCCGTAGAAGCGGGCATCGACATCGGCCAACACGTACGGATTGTGATATGCCTCGCGCCCGAGCATCACGCCATCGACGTGCTGAAGATGCGTCTCCACTTCGTCGAGCGTCTTGATACCGCCATTGATGATGATTTCCAGATGTGGAAAGTCGCGCTTCAACTGGTGCGCATACTCGTATTTGAGCGGCGGAATTTCGCGATTTTCTTTCGGGCTCAGGCCCTTGAGAATCGCATTGCGCGCATGCACGACAAATACATTGCATCCTGCGTCCGCAATCGTGCCGACGAAATCGCGCACAAATGCATATTCCTCGACCGCATCGACGCCGATCCGATGTTTGACGGTGACCGGAATCGATACGGCGTCGCGCATCGCCTTCACACAGTCGGCGACGAGTTGCGGTTCGTTCATCAGACACGCGCCGAATGCGCCGCGCTGCACGCGCTCTGACGGACAACCGCAATTAAGATTGATCTCGTCATAACCCCATTGTTCGCCGAGCTTCGCCGACCGGGCGAGGTCGTCGGGTTCGCTGCCGCCAAGTTGCAGCGCGACCGGCGCTTCGTCAGGCGTAAACGCGAGATGACGCGGCACGTCGCCATGCAACAGCGCACCGGTGGTCACCATCTCGGTGTAAAGCCACGTATGGCGTGAGATCACGCGATGCAACGAGCGGCAGTGACGGTCGGTCCAGTCCATCATGGGGGCGACCGAAACGCGTCGCGGACTGGGAGTTTGAGCTGAAGACATGGGGCGGGCAGGCGATTGAATCAAACCACGATTTTACCGCATCGCGGAAAGTGACCCGGATCGCGGTCGGGCCAGTTTAGTCGACTTCCGACCTGCCAACCGACAATACACGTCAATGCCCATGTCCCCCATGCCCGCCGCCGCTGCTCCACGAACTCCCGCCGCCGCGCGAGCCGCCATACCCACCGCCGTGCCATCCACCGTGGCCGCCATGTCCACCGTTCCATCCGCCGCCATGCCAGCCGTCGCCGCCGTGCCAGTGGCCGCCGTGGTAATAGCAGCACGAGCCGCCCCAGCCTCCATAGATGCCGATCGAGCCGTATACCGGTGCGTAGGGCACGCCGTACGGATAGCCGTAATCCGGGTAATACGGCTGCGCATAGCCATAGCCAGGATACCCATACCCCGGGTACCCATACCCCGGCGCGACTGCGCAGCCTGCAAGGCCGGTCACGATCGCCAATACAGCTGCTGATGCAATAAGCCTGCTCACGATTTTTCTCCCTCTATGACCCTCAGAAAAATCGCGAGCACGGTAGTTCAGCCGCATTTGTGTCCGCACATTACGGCTCGCGCGAGCAACCATGTCGGAAGAAATCCCGCGCGTCGCCGCAATGCCATACGGGTCGCGTAACGGCGCTTGCTTTCGATCACTTACCAGAGCGCCATTTCGTAACAGTTGGTTAACTTCTAGAAACGCAACTGTAGGGTCCGCCTGCTAGTTTCCCTTCAGACAAATTCTTTAGCAGTCCGGTCGGGCGTTCGCGCCGAGACTGGACGAAGAAGCGCGCATCCCCACTGCTCAGGCCGCTAACACGCGATGCCTGCAACAACCTGGCCGTCAATGAAGCAAGATCCACAACCGGCGAGCGCGGAATACTGGCGCGCGGAGGGCGAAGCGTGTGCCACTCGCGGCGAGCTCGAAGCCGCGCTGCAGCGATTCGAAATCGCGCGTGCACTGGCCCCCGTCGACGCCGTCATCCACGAGCGCATTGCCGCCACGCTGGCCGCGTTGCACCGCTTTGATCAAGCCCTCGTCCGTTATCGCGAGGCGATCTCGCTCGACCCGCACAACGCGGATTCGCGACACGGTCTCGGCTGGACGTTCGAGCAGATGCACCGGCTCGACGACGCGGTCGTCGCTTATCGCGAAGCGGTCCACCGGAACCCCAAAGCGGACGGCTCCCACAACAACATGGGGAACTGTCTGCAGGCGCTCGGTCGTTTCGACGAAGCGCACGAAGCGTACCGCCGCGCTATCGACGCCGCGCCGCAAGTCGCCGTGTACTACCGTAACTTCGTGCAGTCGAAGCGTCTCGCCGTCGACGATCCGGTATTCATGTCGTTGCAGCAGCTCGCGGACGACAGTGCTTCGCAGAGTCAGGCCAATCAGGCGGAAATTCACTTTGCGTATGGTCAGGCGCTGTCCGACGTGGGCCGCAACGACGCGTCGTTCGAACACTTCCTGAAAGGCAATGCGTTGTACCGCACCGGCGTGCGTTACAACGAAGCCGAGACGCTCGGACTGTTCGAGCAACTGCCGAATCTGCTGAACGCCGATGTGCTGGCGGCCAAACGCGGTTTGGGCGAGCCGTCGGCGGCGCCGATTTTTATCGTCGGCATGCCGCGCTCCGGTTCGACGCTGATCGAACAGATTCTCGCGAGCCATCCGCAGGTGATCGGCGGCGGCGAGCGCACGGAGTTCGGCGAGGCGCTGGTGAAATGTATCGCTCGCGATGCCGACGATCCGTTGCGCGTCGATATCGAAGCGCTGCAAAACGTGACGGCGGGAGCATTGAGCACGCTCGGCGCGGATTATTTGTGCCGCATGCAAAGCGTGCTGCCGAATCTGCAAGGCATCGAGCCAGCCGATGCCGGAACCGCCGCATCGGCACACACGCATTTCACCGACAAATATCCGTTCAACTTCATGAACGTCGGCCTGATCCATCTGGCGTTGCCGAACGCGCGCTTCATCCACAGCAGCCGTTCGCCTTTGCAAACGTGTCTGTCGATCTTCTCACGGATCTTTCACGACGTGCCGTTCGGCTATGATCTCGGCGAACTGGGCCGCTACTATCGCGCATACGACGCATTGATGGCCCATTGGCAGCGCGTGCTCCCCGAAGGCGTGCTGATCGAGATCAAGTACGAAGAACTGGTCGAGGATCTCGAAGGCAACGTCAGGCGTTTGCTCGCGCATTGCGGACTCGACTGGAACGAGCGCTGTCTCGCGTTTCACCAGACAAGCCGGCAGGTGAGCACGGCGAGCGCCGCGCAAGTGCGCCGGCCGATTTACAAGACTTCGGTGCAGCGCTGGCAACCGCAGCCGGCGTTATTGCAACCGCTGTTCGATGGACTGGGGCCGGCATTGACGGCCGACCTGAGGGATAAACAATGAATGCGGTTCGCGGTGCGGTGGTGTGGATGAGCGGTTTGTCAGGCGCCGGCAAGTCGACGCTTGCCGGCGCGTTGCACGCGCGTCTTGCGGCGGCCGGCCGCGCGTCGATCGTGCTCGACGGCGATGCGCTGCGCACCGGTCTGAATGCCGACCTCGGCTTCACGCCCGAAGACCGCACCGAAAACCTGCGCCGCGTCGCGCATGTCGCGGCGTTGTTCAAGCAGCAGGGTTTCGTCGCGATCGCCGCGGTGATTTCGCCGGAGCAGCGGCATCGGCAGGCGGCGCGGGACATCGTCGGCGAAGGGTTTGTCGAGGTGTTCGTCAATGCGCCGCTGCATGTGTGCGAAGCGCGCGATGTCAAAGGACTCTACGCGCGCGCCCGGCGCGGCGAGATCCCGCATTTCACCGGGATTTCCGGTCCGTTCGAAGTGCCGCTCGCGCCGGATGTCGTGATCGAAACAGATCGGGTATCGCTCGATCGAGCAGTCGATCAACTGCTCGCGCACCTCGCCGATACGGGGTGCTTGCCTGGATGTTCGTGGTAAGTGCGGCCCTCGTCAGCTTCCAGCCCGCTTGCGCAAAGGTTCGATCAGCGCCGACAAACCGTTGTGATCGATCTCGTGCATCAGCGCCAACAGACGGCCGATTTCGCCGGGCGGGAAGCCCTGGCTCGCGAACCAGTTCAGATAGTGGCCGGGCAGGTCCGCAATCAGCCGGCCTTTGTATTTCCCATAGGGCATCACGCGCGTGACCAGCAGTTCGAGGTGTTCGGGATTCATCGGGGCAACGGTGGGCGAAATGCTGGAGGAGTGTGAGCGCGGCCGCACGCCGCACATCTGCTAAACCGGCATTTTAGCCGCGCTGCAGGCATCGCGCCGGCGTGGTAAGTTCGATGCTTTCCGTTTACACAATCAACAGGACAAGTTCGATGGAATACCGCAGACTCGGCGACTCGGATGTGAAGGTTAGCCTGATCGGTCTCGGCACCATGACGTGGGGCGAGCAGAACACCGAACAGGAAGCGCACGCGCAGATCGGCTATGCGCTGGACCAGGGCGTCAATCTGATCGACGCCGCTGAAATGTACCCGGTGCCCCCGCGTCCCGAGACGCAAGGTTCGACCGAGCGTTATATCGGCACGTGGCTCGCGCAACATCGCAGCGAGCGCGAAAAGATCGTGCTGGCCACCAAGATCGCCGGCCCGGCGCGGCAGCCGCACAACCCGCGCCATATTCGCGGCGAGGGCAACCAGTTCGACCGCAAGAACCTGACCGAAGCGCTGCACGACAGTCTCAAGCGTTTGCAAACGGACTATGTCGATCTGTATCAGCTGCACTGGCCGGATCGCAGCACGATGACTTTCGGCCGCGGCGCGTACCCGTGGGTCGACGACGCGTACACGGTGCCGATCGAAGAAACGCTCGCGGTGCTCGCCGAGTTCGTCAAGGAAGGCAAGATCCGCCATATCGGCGTGTCGAACGAAACGCCGTGGGGTGTCGCGCAGTTTTTACGCGCGGCGGAAAAGCTGAACCTGCCGCGTATCGTCAGCATCCAGAATCCGTACAGTCTGCTGAACCGCACTTACGAAGCAGGACTGTCCGAATACGCGCATCGCGATAACGTCGGCTTGCTCGCTTATTCGCCGCTCGCGTTCGGCTGGCTCTCGGGCAAGTACGAGGGCGGCGCGCGTCCGGCCGGTGCGCGCATTACGCTGTTCGAGCGGTTCCAGCGCTATAGCAAGCCGCAAGCGGTGCAGGCCACGACGCGCTACGTCGAACTCGCGAAGCAGCACGGTTTGTCGCCCGCGCAATTCGCGCTGGCGTTCGTCAATAGCCGGCCGTTCGTGACCAGCAATCTGATCGGCGCAACCTCGCTCGATCAGTTGAAGGAAAACATCGGCAGCGCCTCGGTGAAACTGTCGCCGGAAGTGCTCGCGGAAATCGACAAGCTGCATGAGTTGCAGCCGAATCCGGCGCCGTAAATCGTTTTTTCCATCACGGGTGCGCCGGGCGTTTTCGAAAGCCGGGGCATCCGTGTGATGGCATCTCCTGTCTCTTGTTCGAGTCTCTTGCCCCAGTCTCTTGCTCGAACCGCGCTCAGCGGATCTTCAGTTTCGAGCGTACCGCGTAGAGTGCCCCGAGGCTCGCCAGCGCGATGGCTGCCCGCGGATGGCCGCCGTCAGTGCGCACCTTTTCGCGATTATCTGATCGTGCAGACCGGCAGCGGTAAGGCAAAACTTCCTGGCGGAAGGCGAATCACGACCTAAACTGTGGTGACGGAAAGGGCACAAGCACTGGCACAAGCACTGGCACAAGCGGCTGGCTTGCGCGGCTTGCGTTGCTGCAACGCACACCAGTGGTAGGATTGCGCCCGAAAAATAGAGAGAGCGGCGCGCGGCCCCATGAGCGCGCTGTCCACATAGAGCGATAGGAATCAGGACATCGAATGGCGCAACAAAAAACCAACCCGAAACTCGAACAGGCGCTCACGCGCGGGGACCTCGCCATCCGCCAGGCGAATTCGGCGCGCGCTACCGCGCTGCTGCGCGCGTTGGGCAAGATGATTGTGGAGGCGTCCGCGACGATCGGCGTCGAAGCGTTCACGCTGATCCCCGACGGCGACAAGATTTACGATCCCGAGGACGGGTTGTGGCCGCAGGAGTTGCAGGTGTCGCTCGACGGTCCCGTTGAAGACTCCGATCCGGACGAAGTGCGCACGGTGCGCCTGATCGCCGACGATCCGAACACGGTGTTCCGGGTCGAATGGCAACGGGCGGATGGCAAGATCGGGCGTCAGGACGGCGGACCGTTCGCCACGGTCGCGTTCATTTCCGACGTGGACATTCCGTGGACGGATGACGAGGACTGAACGGGTTGGGTCGCCGTGGGTGAGCGGCGGTGCGCGCGTTTTACTTCAGCGAGCCTTACTTCATCATCCTGCGGCGAAACAGAATCGCTGACACAACGAAGCCGCCCACCGCGTACGCCAGCAGCACCGCGATGTGCAACAGCGGCGCGTCGACCGGCCGCCCCAGCATGGCCGGCCGGATCAGATCGACCGCATGCGCGAGCGGCAGGATCTCGGTTGCCCCACGTGCGATCGCGGGCAGTTGCGAAATGGGAAAGAACACGCCGGAGAGCAACAGCATCGGCGTCAACACCAGCGTCTGGTAGAACATAAAGAAATCGTAGGACGGCGCCAACGCGGTCACCACCATCGCGATACTCGCGAACGCAAGCCCGGTCAGCACGATCACCGGCAACGCGAGCAGCATCGACGGAAAACTCGCATAGCCGAGCGCGCCCGCCACCAGCATGATCGCCGCGCCCGACAGCACCGACTTGCTGCCCGCCCAGATCACTTCGCCCAGCACGATGTCGCCGAGCGTGAGCGGCGTATGCATGATCGCCTCCCACGTGCGCTGTACGTGCATGCGCGAAAAGCCCGAATACATCGATTCGAAACTCGCCGACATCATCACGCTCGAGGCGACCGTGCCGGCCGCGAGGAACGCGATGTACGACACGCCATCGACGTGGCCGACCATCAGCCCGAGACCGAAGCCGAGGCCGAACAGATAGATCATCGGATCGGCGAGGTTGCCGAACATCGAAGCCAGCGCGAGCTTTTTCCACACCAGATAGTTGCGGCGCCATACCGCGATCCAGTTGACGGCGTTCGCGGGAAACGCGGCGAACGGTTCCTGTTTCGACGGCGTCTCGCCGGGCGTGTCGTAAGTGCGTGCGTCCATGACGTGTCTCGTGCAGTGTTTTTTATGGCCTGGAAGGGGCGTGGCGCGGTGCGGTGCGGAGAAAGCGCATCAGTCCTGCATCTCGC
This sequence comes from Paraburkholderia xenovorans, assembly GCF_046030735.1. Lineage (GTDB taxonomy): Bacteria > Pseudomonadota > Gammaproteobacteria > Burkholderiales > Burkholderiaceae > Paraburkholderia > Paraburkholderia xenovorans_A. The sequence continues at coordinate 61,536 of NZ_JAQQBV010000021.1, read as the reverse complement.
GGCCGGTCAGGCGCAGGAACACGTCTTCCAGATTGGCCGGACGATTCAGATAGCGCAGATCGGTGCGATGCTTCAGACGCGCATGCACCGGTTCCGCATCGTTGACGTAGCAGAACAGCGTCTCGCCGCTGATCTCGGTGCGCTCGACGAGCGGCGCAAGCTCGTCGCGCAACGCAAGCGGGTCGGGACCGAAGATTTCGATCACGTCGCAACCGATCTCCGACGCAATCAGCTCGCTCGGCGCGCCTTCGGCGATCTTGCGTCCTTCTTCGATCACGCAGAGCCGGTGGCAAAGCCGCTCGGCTTCTTCCATGAAGTGCGTGGTCAGCAGGATGGTTTTGCCGCGCGCGAGCAGCGAGCGCAGCCGTTCCCAGATCAGATGACGCGCCTGCGGATCGAGGCCGGTGGTCGGCTCGTCCATGATCAACACGTCGGGGTCGTTGACGAGCGCGCGCGCCAGCGTCAGACGCCGCTTCATGCCGCCCGACAGTTCGCTCACACGCGCATCGGCTTTGCTTTCGAGCCGCGCGAATTCGAGCAGCGACGGCACCATCGCGCGGCATTGCGCGGCGGAAAGGCCGAAGTAGCGGCCGAACACCAGCAGGTTTTCGCGGACCGTGAAATCGGGATCGAGATTGTCGAACTGCGGCACCACGCCGACGCGCGCCCGTGCAACCCGCGCGCGGCCCGGAATCGGCTCGCCGCATAGGTGGATCGCGCCGGCGTCCGGCGCGGCGATGCCGAGCAGCATCCGTAGCGTGGTGGTTTTGCCGGCGCCGTTCGGCCCGAGCAGACCGAAACATTCGCCTGGGTTCACATGAAACGACAGGCCGTCGACGACCGTCTTCTCGCCGTAGCTTTTTTTGACCTGATGAAATTCGATGGCGGCTTCAGACATGAAACGGTCGACGCTCCTCTCAAAGAGATGAATGGCCAGGGAAGCGGCCAGCAAGGCAGCCCGTAAACGGCCAGAAAGGCGGCTTATTCTAGGCTATCGACAAGCTGGCTTTAGCCGAAGCCTTGCTGTTTGCACGGGATTCTTGCGCTGCGGCATCGGCGTGCGGGCGGCTCGGAATCCATCCGGAACCGGCGTGGAACCCGCGTGGAGCCCGCGCGCACCGGTTCGGGGCGCATGAAGATTCCACTTAGCGTTTTCCATCCCTTGCAAGCTGAATTGCGGCGCACCATGATTCATTCACACAGCGCGCTTCGCGCTAACGGAGAAAATCATGGCGAGCTACCAGAAAATCCTGCTGTGCTACGACGGCTCGCGCGAAGGCCGCAAGGCACTACGTTGCGGCGCCGATCTGGCGTTGGACCTGAAGGCGGAAACGCATTTGTTGTCGGTGGTCGATATGCGTTCGAGCATCGCGCAAAGCGCGGGCCTGCTGACCGACGTAGCCTGCGGCAGCTTCGAGAAGACAGCTCGCGACATCCTGCAGGAAGGGGTGGACTGGCTGACCGAACGCGGCGTAACCGCGCAGGGGCATTTCGCATTCGGCCATCCGATCGACGAGATCGCCAATCTCGCCAACGAGCTCAATGTGGATCTGGTGGTGGTCGGCCACCGTTGCCGCACCGGCCTGTCGCGATGGTGGATGGGCTCGGGCAATACGCCGCTGCTGGACCGGATTTCGTGCAGCATTCTGGTGGCGTGTTCGTCCGCACAGGAGCAGCAGCAAGCCGCAGCTTGATTGCCGGCGGGGCGGGCGAGCGGCTTGGAGCGACGACACGCTCCGCGTACGCGAAGCCCGCAATCTTCGCGCTCACTCGTTCAGATTGACCGCAGCCAGTTTCCACGTGAAGAGCCCCTCGCGCTGCAAGATTGCGGAGTAACGCGCGTCGCCGGCGCCGTGCTGATAGGTGACGACGAATTCGTTCAAGCCACGGTAGCCCGCCGTGGTTTGCGGCGGCTGCGGGGGCGGGGGGGTATTCGCGGCGTTGTCAGTGGCGTTGCCCGCGGTGTTGCCGGGCGTGTTACCCGGTGTGTTGCCAGTTGCAGGCGCCGCGGGCTCGGCTGCCGGCGGCGGGTTGCTCGCTACCGGCGGCGTGGGCGGGCGTTCACCTGGATTGCCGCGCGGCGGCATGCCGTTCAGTAGGGCTGCGACTCCATCCGGCGTCGCATACGCATCCACCAATGGCCCTATCAGCGCGACGCCGATCATTGCGCCGATCGCAGCCAGCGGATTGCCGTTGCTCTGTGCGTCGAGCCGGCGCGTGAGCAGGCCGGTGACCTGTTGCTTCAGGCTCTCACGCAGTGCGGGAAAATCGACGTATTGATTGACCGTTTGCGCGTCACGCGCGTCCGCCGCGCGTTTGAGATTATTCAGCGCGATATACGGCGTTGCGTAAGCAAACCCTAACGCGGCGATTACCGCGATCACGATCAGAGTGACGATCAGCGGCCGGGTGGCGCTACGCCGCGTGCGTGTTGAAACTGCCATCGGGTGGGGCTCTCCATCAAGAGTGATCTAACGTGGACCGTGGCCACGCGAAAACGATCCCACACGACGCGATATTCGACGGAGCGTGGGCAACCGACCCACCGCCTTCCCACACTTTTGTCAGGACTCGAAGACCGCGCCGTGGACGTTCGCTTCATCGGCGATACAGCGGTCGATCATGCGGCACACCGCGTCGACCGTGCCGACCATGATCAGCCGCGACGGCCCGTGATAGACGCGCACCGGCGCGCGCCGCGCCGGCTCGGCCATATTCAGCCCCGAGTTCAGCGATACCCGCGCAAACGCCGGCAATGAGGACGGCAAGCTCGACACGCGAGCCGGTTCGTCGAACAACGACGCGGTGCCGGACGTGGACGCCTCGATCAATGAACAGGGCACCAGCTTGCGCAGATGGCGCAGACGACCAAACTGGCGAAAAGGCAGCAGGCGGGCAAGGCGTTCCATGAGTCTCTCCAGGCGTTTCAACGTTGGGGCAGCTTCGATGTGGCGAACCAGCGGACTGGTTAGAACTCGCCGGGGCGGATCAGACCGACGGCGATCCCTTCCAGCGCGAAGTCCGCACTGCCGGTTTCAACGAAGATGTTTTCGTAATCGGGGTTCTCGGCGATCAGCTCGAGCCCATTGGGCCGGCGCTTCAGGCGCTTGACCGTTACATCGTCGCCAAGGCGCGCGATGATGATCTGGCCGTCTTTCGCTTCGCTCTTTTTCTGCACGGCGAGCAGATCGCCGTCGAAAATGCCCGCGTCGCGCATGGAGAGCCCGCGCACCTTCAGCAGGTAATCCGGCTTGCTCGAGAACAGCGCGGGATCGCACGCGTAGTGCTGCGCGATATGTTCCTGCGCGAGGATTGGGCTACCGGCGGCGACCCGGCCGATCAGCGGCAGCGACAACTGCATGATGCTGGCGTGCGGCAGCGTGAATTGATGCGGTGAATCTTCGGGGCCGGCCAGCAGACGGATGCCGCGCGATGCGCCCGCGGCAAGCTCGATCACGCCCTTGCGAGCCAATGCCCGCAGATGTTCTTCTGCCGAGTTGGCCGAGCTGAAGCCCAGTTCGGCGGCGATTTCCGCGCGGGTGGGCGGAAAACCGGTGCGTTCGATGGCCCGGCGAATCAGATCGAAAACCTGCTGCTGTCGTGCGGTGAGTTTGGTCATGGCGCCACTGTATGGATGAACAGGTGCCTGTATTTTTATACAGTATTCGTCGCAATTCAAGCTTTACTTTAAGTTCGTCGCGGCAGGTGGTGTTCCAGCACCGCCTCATGACGCTCGAACAACCATTTGCGTGTGTCAACGCCTTATCCCGCCGCCATTACCACTTTTGGGTATTAAAGAATGAGGAAACATTATTTTTAATGATGAAAGCTCTTCGATAGACTGCCCCTCAGTCAGCGCTCACCGGTCAACCCGGCGACCCGTAAAGGCATATAAGCGCGACGCAAAACAACACCACACGCTATTTCAGCGGACTACGACGCGGAGAAAGTTGGCATGAATCATCAAGGCACGGGGCTGGCAGGCAGGACGAAGAAACTCATCGCGGCGCTCGCATTCGGCACCGCCGCGGCGCTCGGCGCGATCGCGCAGGCGCACGCAGCCGACACGACGCTGCTGAACGTCTCGTACGATCCGACGCGCGAACTGTACCAGGACGTCAATCAGGCGTTCGGCAAGGAATGGAAGGCGAAGACGGGTGAGACGATCACCTTCAAGCAGTCGCATGGCGGGTCGGGCGCGCAAGCCCGCTCGGTGCTGGACGGTCTGCAAGCAGACGTCGTGACGCTGGCGCTTGCCTACGACATCGACGCGCTGGCGAACAAAGGGCTGATCGACAAGGGCTGGCAGAAGCGCCTGCCGGACAACGCGTCGCCGTACACGTCGACGATCGTGTTCCTCGTGCGCAAGGGCAACCCGAAGCACATCAAGGATTGGGACGATCTGATCAAGCCGGGCGTGTCGATCGTCACGCCGAATCCGAAGACCTCGGGCGGCGCGCGCTGGAACTATCTGGCCGCATGGGCGTACGCCGAACATCAGCCGGGCGGCAACGATCAGAAGGCGAAGGAATTCGTCGGCAAGCTCTATAAGAATGCAGGCGTGCTCGATTCGGGCGCGCGCGGCGCGACCACCAGCTTCGTGCAACGCGGTATCGGCGACGTGCTGATCGCATGGGAAAACGAAGCGTTCCTGTCGCTGAAGGAATTCGGTCCGGAGAAGTTTGAAATCGTGGTGCCGTCGGTGAGCATTCTGGCCGAGCCGCCGGTGGCCGTGGTCGACAAGGTGGTCGACAAGCACGGCACGCGCAAGGTCGCCGAAGCGTATCTGAACTTCCTGTACAGCGAAGAAGGTCAGGAAATCGCCGCGCGCAATTTCTATCGTCCGCGTTCGAACAAGGTGCCGGCCGAGCTGACCGCCAAGTTTCCGAAGCTGAAGCTCTACACGATCGACGATTCGTTCGGCGGCTGGGCCAATGCGCAGAAGACGCACTTTGCCGACGGCGGCGTGTTCGATTCGATCTATTCGCCGCAATAAGCGGGTAGCGAAGCGGGCAGCAGAAGCAGGCAGCAAATCAACGAAGCGGGACGCAACACAGTCCCACTCGACTGGAAGGCGCGCTCATCGAGCGCGCTTTTTGGCTAGCCAGGCGGCCATGAAAGAGTCGCCGGCCTCAACCCTGAAGAGTACTCAGCATGACGACGTTGACCTTCCGAAAACCGAGCGCGTTGCCCGGTTTTGGCCTGACACTCGGCATCACGGTGGCTTATCTGAGCCTCGTGGTGCTGATTCCGCTTGCGGCGACCTTTCTGAAGACCGCAACGCTCGACTGGAACCAGTTCGTGCGCGCGGTCACGTCGCCACGCGTGCTGGCTTCGTATCGCCTGACGTTTTTCTCCGCGCTCGGCGGCGCGCTGATCAACGCGGTGTTCGGCTTTCTGGTCGCGTGGGTGCTGGTGCGCTACACGTTTCCGTTCAAACGCATCGTCGACGCGGTGGTCGATCTGCCGTTCGCGTTGCCGACCTCGGTGGCCGGCATTTCGCTCGCGGCCGTGTATGCGGGCAACGGCTGGATCGGGCAGTTTCTCGAACCGCTCGGCATCAAGATCGCGTTCACGCCGGCCGGCGTGCTGGTTGCGTTGACGTTCATCGGCTTGCCGTTCGTCGTGCGGACCGTGCAGCCGGTGCTGGAAGAGTTCGAGCGCGAGCAGGAAGAGGCCGCCGCCTGCCTCGGCGCGTCGCGCTGGCTGACGTTCCGGCGCGTGGTGCTGCCGGCCGTGTTTCCGGCCTTGCTGACCGGTTTCGCGCTGGCGTTCGCGCGCGCGCTCGGTGAGTACGGTTCGGTGATTTTCATTGCCGGCAACGTGCCGATGAAGTCGGAGATCACGTCGCTGCTGATCATCACCAAGCTCGAGCAATACGACTATGCGGGCGCCACCGCGCTCGCGGTCGTGATGCTGGTCGTGTCGTTCCTGATGCTGTTGTTCATCAACACGTTGCAGTGGTATTTGCAGCGTCGTACCAGTCGCGGCGGCGCGGGTCCTGCACCGACAGCGAGCGTCGCGGCGATCGGTGTCGGCGGAGGTGCGCAATGAGCCGCGATTCCTCGAACAACACCGCCGCTGTCGCGCCGCGCGCGCCGCTCAACATCGCGCGGCGGCCCGATCCGGTCACCGAGCCGCCGCTCGTGCGCTGGCTTCTGATTGCAGTCGCGCTGCTGTTTCTCGCACTGTTCCTCGTCGTGCCGCTGGTCGCGGTGTTCTATCAGGCGTTGAGCAAGGGCGTCGGCTTCTATCTGGAATCGCTCGCCGATCCGGATGCACTGTCGGCGATCAAGCTCACCGTGATCACCGCTGCGATCGCGGTGCCGCTGAACCTCGGGTTCGGTCTCGCGGCGTCGTGGTGTATCGCCAAGTTCGAATTCCGCGGCAAGGCGTTGCTGACCACGCTGATCGATTTGCCGTTTTCGGTGTCGCCGGTGATCTCCGGCCTGATCTATGTGCTGATGTTCGGCGCGCAAGGCTGGTTCGGCCCGTGGCTGCAGGACCACAACGTCCAGATCATTTTCGCGGTGCCGGGCATCGTGCTGGCGACGATCTTCGTGACGTTCCCGTTCGTCGCGCGCGAACTGATTCCGTTGATGCAGGCGCAAGGCAACGACGAAGAAGAAGCCGCGCACGTGCTCGGCGCGTCGGGCTGGCAGATCTTTCGCCGCGTCACGCTGCCGAACGTCAAGTGGGGTCTGCTGTACGGCGTGATCCTGTGTAACGCGCGGGCGATGGGCGAGTTCGGCGCGGTGTCGGTGGTGTCGGGCCACATTCGCGGACAGACCGACACGATGCCGCTGCATGTCGAAATTCTCTACAACGAATACAACTTCTCGGCGGCGTTTGCCGTGGCGTCGGTGCTCGCGCTACTCGCGCTCGTGACGCTCGGCCTCAAGCTGCTCGCCGAGCGCCATATGTCGGCGGAACTGTCGGCCGCGCACGCCGGTCCCGTCACGCCGGCGCCGTCGGCCGCCATCGCAGCACGCCCGTCGCATCAGAACGCAGTCCAGCACCCGGTCAAGCAAGGAGAGCTGTAATGGGTATCACCGTTCGTAACCTGCAAAAGCGCTTTGGCGATTTCGTCGCGCTCGACAACGTTTCGCTCGATTTTCCGCCGGGCGAACTGGTTGCGCTGCTCGGGCCCTCGGGGTGTGGCAAGACCACGTTGCTGCGTGTGATCGCCGGCCTCGAATACGCAGACGGCGGCCAGGTCGTGCTGCAAGGCCAGGACGTCGCGACGGTCGGCGCGCGCGAACGCGAAGTCGGCTTCGTGTTCCAGCATTACGCGCTGTTCCGTCACATGACGGTGTTCGAGAACGTCGCGTTCGGCCTGCGCGTGAAGCCGCGCAAGGAGCGTCCGTCCGAAGCGGTGATCCGCGAAAAAGTGCACGAACTGCTGAAGCTCGTGCAACTCGACTGGCTCGCGCAGCGTTATCCGTCGGAGCTGTCGGGCGGTCAGCGGCAGCGGATCGCATTGGCGCGCGCGCTGGCGGTCGAGCCGAAAGTGTTGCTGCTCGACGAGCCGTTCGGCGCGCTCGACGCGAAGGTGCGCAAGGAGTTGCGCAGCTGGCTGCGGCGTCTGCACGACGATCTGCATATCTCGACGATTTTCGTCACGCACGACCAGGAAGAGGCGCTCGAAGTGGCCGACCGTATCGTCGTGCTGAATCGAGGGCATGTGGAGCAGGTGGGCAGTCCGCAAGACGTGTACGACCATCCGCAGACCTCGTTCGTCTACGAGTTTCTCGGCGCGGCGAACCGTCTGCACGGCAAGGTCGACGCGAGCGGTTTCGTGGTCGATGGCGCGGCGCTGCCGGTTTCGATCAAGGCCGATTTCAGCGGCCCGGCATTCGCGTATGTGCGGCCGCACGATCTGCAGTTGTATCCGCAGGCGTCCGGTCATCGCGAAGGCATCGTGGTGGACGTGCGGCGTGTGGTGACGCTCGGCGGTTCGGTGCGAGTGGAACTCGCGGGCCGCGAAGGCAACCTGCTCGAGGCGGAGTTGGATCGCGAGTCGTGGCGCGATCTGCAACTATCGATTGGCGATGGTGTGACGGCCGTGCCGCGCGCGTTGCGTGTGTTTCCTGCGCAATGAGCGCGCAGTGAATGAGCAATGAGCGAACACGGTTCAGGCAGCAAAAAATTCGGCGCTTCCCGCAACTCAAATAACTCAACTCTGGCTTAACCGGAGACTTCAAGATGAACTTTCAGCAATTGCGCTTCGTGCGCGAGGCCGTGCGTCAGAACATGAATCTGACCGAAGTGGCTAACGTGTTGTACACGTCGCAGTCGGGCGTGTCCAAACAGATCAAGGACCTCGAAGACGAACTCGGCGTCGACATTTTCATCCGGCGCGGCAAGCGTCTGACGGGTCTGACGGAGCCGGGCAAGGCGGTGCATCAGCTGATCGAACGGATGTTGCTCGACGCGGAAAATCTGCGCCGCGTCGCGCGTCAGTACGCCGATCAGGACAGCGGCCACCTCGTCGTCGCGACCACTCATACGCAGGCGCGTTACGCGCTGCCGAAGGTGATCCGCCAGTTCACCGAAGTGTTCCCGAAGGTGCATCTGGCGCTGCGTCAGGGCAGTCCGCAACAGATCGCGCAGATGATCATCAATGGCGAAGCGGATATCGGCATCTCGACCGAAGCACTCGACCGTTTCCCCGACATCGTCACGTTCCCGTGCTATTCGTGGCATCACGTGGTGGTCGTGCCGAAGGATCATCCGCTGGTGGGCCGCCCGAACCTGACGCTCGACGAGATCGCTGAATTTCCGATCGTCACTTACGATCAGGACTTCACGGGCCGCTCGCACATCGACCAGGCATTCGCGAAAGCGGGCGCGTTGCCCGACGTCGTGCTGACCGCGATCGACGCCGACGTGATCAAGACGTACGTCGAACTCGGCATGGGCATCGGCGTGGTCGCGGCGATGGCCTACGATCCGAAGCGCGACACCGAACTCGTCGCGCTCGATACGCAGCATCTGTTCGAAGCGAGCACCACGCGGGTCGGTCTGCGTAAAGGCGCGTTCCTGCGCGCTTACGCGTACCGCCTGATCGAAATGTTCGCGCCGCAGTTGAACGAGGCGGAAATCGCCGCACAGTTGCGCGAAGCGGTTTGATGCTTGGGGCCGGGCTGTGATGGCCCGCTCCAAAGCAAACGGCGGGCTGTTCTCAGCGGTTCTCGTGCATGGCGGCGCATCGCTTACAATCGCCGCCATGAACACTTCGACTTCCTCTTCCACAATGTCCACGACGGCGTCCGACGCAACCGCCGCGTCTGCGCTGCCGCGTATCGCGGTGCTGGCGACAGGCGGCACGATTGCCGGCGCCGCTGCCGACGCGACCAATACGTCCGGTTATCAGGCCGGCGTGGTCGGCGTCGAGCAATTGCTGTCCGTGGTGCCGGCTTTGTCTGCGCTCGCGCGTATTCACGCGGAGCAGGTCGCGAGCGTCGACAGCAAGGACATGACGCTCGCGCTGTGGACCACGCTCGCGCAACGCATCAACACGCTGCTCGCCGCCGACGACATCGACGGCGTGGTGGTGACTCACGGCACCGACACGCTCGAAGAAACCGCCTACCTGCTGCATCTGACGGTCAAGTCCGATAAGCCGGTGGTGCTGACCGCGGCAATGCGCCCGGCGTCGGCGCTTTCCGCCGACGGTCCGCTGAATCTGCTGAACGCGGTGACGGTCGCGGCGCACGCGAACTCGCGCGGGCAGGGCGTGCTGGTGGCGTTCAACAACAAGATTCATAGCGCACGCGATGTCGTGAAAACGAGCACGTACGCAGTCGATGCATTCCAGTCGCCGGAAGTCGGCGCGCTCGGTTGGGTGCAGGACGGGCGTGTCGAATTCCAGCGTCAGGTGGTGCGTCCGCATACGCTGGGTGCCGAATTTTTCATCGGCGACAAGTGGCCGCACGTGGAGATCGTCGCGAGCTACGCAGGGGTGTCGCGGATCGCGGTGGACGCGCTGGTCGCCGCCGGTGTGCGCGGCATCGTGGTGGCGGGCACGGGCAACGGCTCGATTCACGCATCGGTACAGCAGGCGCTTGCCGATGCGGCGTCGCAAGGCGTCGCGATCGTGCGTTCGTCGCGCGTGGGTTCGGGGCACGTGATGCGCAACGGCGCAGCCGCCGACGACGTGCTCGGCTTCGTCAGCGCGGGCTCGTTGAATCCGTACAAGGCGCGTGTGTTGTTGATGCTCGCACTCGCCGTGGGCGGCACGGGGCCGGTCGCGTTGCAGAAGACTTTCGATACGTACTGATTGATTTGGCGGGGACGGCCCGGTTCAAAGTCGGAACCGCGTCCTGCACAGGAAGCTTGAATGACAACGCGGCGCCGAGGGCATCGACCCGGGCGCCGCGTTGTCGTTTCAGCTTAAGGTTTATCGCTATCGCCGCAAACGGGCGACACCGGCAAGCCGCTATGCCCCTATGCCGCCAGATCCGGAGGCAACTTCCCGCCGTTTGCTGCCAGCGCTTGCATCACCTGTTTGTGCAACCAGATGTTCATGCTCGCTGAATCGTTCGTGTCGCCGCTGTACTTCAGTTCCTGCGCGAGTTGCTTGCGATGCTCGAGGCTGCTGTCCACCCCGAGCGCTTTCAGCGTGTCGACGATCGACGTGCGCCAGTTCAACGTTTGTCCGCTCTCACTCACGAACTGATCCATCACGACTGCGACGTCGACGTCGGCCAGCGGCGGGGGCGCCGGTGTAGCCGCCGGTGCGGCAGCTTGCGCAGCGGCTGGATCCGGAGTCGGTTCTACCGCAGGCGCAGGCTGGTCGGGCTTTGCCTTGCCGAAGAGCTTGTTCACGATGTCACCAAAGATGCTCATTCTGAGTCCTTTGCAGAGGGGTTAACGGCGCAAGCACATTCCGCTTGCGGGTTGAACACTGGTTGTTGGGAATCGGGCGAATGAAGCAGAGCACAGGCTGATACGCCCACAACCAGACTCATCGAGTGTAGGAGAAAAGCGCGGATCGATGTGTCAAAAAAGGTCGCACCGCAGGCGCGGAGTTGCAAGCAAATGCAAGCGCGCTTGCGAGCACGCGCGCGGGGAGGCCTGCAAAGAGAGGGGCTGGCGGGCGGCGTGCATGATGCACCCGCTGCGAGAGATTGGCGGATAAAGCATAAACGATGAGCATAACGATGAAATCCGACAGCCGGACACCCGACGACGACGTCTGACCGACCAAGGCTTCCCCGGCGCCGCCGGGTGCCGCTGCGGACCCCACATGCCGCTCTCAGCCCAGAGCGGCATCATTTACCCGATCCGCCGCGCATGCCGCGCGACGAACCGGGCGCCCCACCTGCGATTGTCAGGACGACGACACACGCGTCGTCACGGCAACCGGTATTGCTGTTTCAACTGTTGTTCAAGCGGCCTTGGCTTCGCTAGTGGGCGCTTGCGCGACTTCGTAGTTCGCCATGATTTCGAGTGCGCGCACCATCGCCGAGTGATCCCACGCCTTGCCGCCGTTCGCCGCGCACACGCTGAACAGTTGCTGCGCGCTCGCCGTATGCGGCAGCGCGATGCCCAGCTTGCGCGCGCCGTCGAGTGCGAGGTTCAGATCCTTCTGATGCAGTTCGATCCGGAAGCCCGGATTGAACGTGCGTTTCGTCATGCGCTCGCCGTGCACTTCGAGAATCCGCGACGACGCGAAACCGCCCATCAACGCCTTGCGCACACGTTCCGGATCGGCACCCGAGCGCGACGCGAACAGCAGCGCTTCGGCCACCGCTTCGATGTTCAGCGCGACGATGATCTGGTTCGCGACCTTGCAGGTTTGACCCGCGCCGTTGTCGCCGATCAGCGAGATGTTCTTGCCCATCAGGTCGAACAGCGGCTTGGCGAGCGCGAACGCTTTTTCCGGACCGCCGACCATGATCGTCAGCGACGCTTCGCGCGCGCCGACTTCGCCGCCCGACACCGGCGCGTCCAGATAATCGACGCCGAGCGCGTTGATCTTCCTCGCGAACTCCTGCGTATCGAGCGGCGAGATCGAGCTCATGTCGATCACCAGCTTGCCCTTCGTGAGGCCGGCGGCGACGCCGTCGTCGGCGAACAGCACGTTGGCGACGTCAGGCGTGTCCGGCACCATGATGATGACGATATCGGCAGCCTGCGCGACAGCGGTCGAATCGGCGACCACGCTGGTGGTTTTGCCCAGATCTTCCGGCACCGGATACGCGCCGTTCACGAACAGCGAATGACCGCCCTTGATGAGGTTGCGCGCCATGTGCGCACCCATGATGCCGAGGCCGATGAAACCGATCTTTGCCATGTGTCTGAATCTCCAGTGTGTTTGTTTGGGGTTAAAGCGCCTGACGCGTGTCCAACGCGCGATGCTTCAGGCCGCGGCGTGGGCCGCGCCGCGGGTTTGTCCGGCCACCGTCTGCACCCAGCCGAGGCCGGCGGCGGTGGTCGTGCGCGGCTTGTACTCGCAACCGACGTAGCCTTCGTAGCCGAGCGAGTCGAGCAGATCGAACAGGAACGGGTAGTTGATTTCACCAGTGCCGGGTTCGTTGCGTCCCGGGTTGTCGGCGAGCTGGATGTGCGCGATCTGCGGCAGATTCTTCCTGATCGTTGCCGCGAGTTCGCCTTCCATCCGTTGCATGTGATAGATGTCGTATTGCAGGAACAGGTTGTCCGAGCCGACTGCGCGAATCACGTCGAGGCCTTCGCCCGAACGGTTCAGCGCGAAGCCCGGGATATCGTAGGAATTGCACGGCTCGACCAGCAGTTTGATGCCCGCTTTTTTCAGTTCGCCGGCTGCGAAGCGCAGGTTGTCGACGATCGTCGAGCGTGCTTTGTCTGCATCCACGCTCGCACCCGGAATGCCGACGAGGCAGTTCAGTTGCGGCACCTTCAACGCTTTCGCATATTCGATCGCGCGTCCCACACCTTCCTGGAACTCGGCCACGCGATCCGGCAAACACGCAATCCCGCGTTCGCCGGTTTCCCAGTTGCCCGCCGGCAAGTTGTGCAGCACGAGCTTCAGACGGTTCTGTTGCAGACGCTCGCTGAGTTCGGCGATCTGATACGGATACGGAAACAGGAATTCGACGGCGTTGAAGCCCGCGTCCGCTGCGGCCGAAAAGCGCTCGAGGAACGGAACTTCGTTGAACAGCATGGTGAGGTTCGCTGCAAATTTCGGCATGGTGCGTGTGTCTCGCTGGTCGGTCAGGGGAGTGGCTTCGTGACGCGGTTCGTTTGCCCGAAGGCATTCGAACCGCGCGCGTCGCTTTTTATTTGCTGCTTGCGTATTGCGGGGATGGAACTCAGTCGAGGATGCTGATTGCCGTCGGCGCGTCCGCGCGCTTTTCGGCCAGTTCTTCGAACTCGTTGATCGCGTCGATCTCGGTGCCCATCGAGATGTTGGTCACGCGCTCCAGAATCACTTCGACGATCACCGGCACGTTGAACTCGGAGAGCATCGCCTGCGCTTTTTGCAGCGCCGGCTTCAGCTCTTCCGGCTTGAACACGCGGATCGCCTTGCAACCGAGACCCTCGGCCACCGCGACGTGATCCACGCCGTAGCCATTCGTCTCCGGCGAATTGATGTTCTCGAAACCGAGCTGCACGCAGAAGTCCATGTCGAACGCGCGCTGCGCCTGGCGGATCAGCCCGAGATAGGAGTTGTTCACCACCACGTGCACATACGGCAGCTTGAATTGCGCGCCCGCGGCCAGTTCTTCGATCATGAACTGGAAGTCGTAGTCGCCCGACAGCGCGACAATTGGACGTTGCGGATCGGCTGCGCGCACGCCGAGCGCTGCCGGAATCGTCCAGCCGAGCGGGCCGGCCTGGCCGCAGTTGATCCAGTTGCGCGCCTTGTACACGTGCAGGAATTGCGCGCCGGCGATCTGCGACAAACCGATCGTGCTCACGTAGCACGTGTCGCGGCCGAACACCTGGTTCATTTCTTCGTACACGCGCTGCGGCTTCATCGGCACGTTGTCGAAGTGGGTCTTGCGATGCATCGTCTGCTTGCGTTGCTGGCAATCGGCGACCCACGCGCTGCGGTCCTTCAGCTTGCCCGCGGCTTTCCATTCCTTCGCCACCGCGACAAACAGTTCGAGCGCTGCCTTCGCGTCCGACACGATGCCGAGGTCCGGCCCGAACACGCGGCCGATCTGCGTCGGCTCGATGTCCACATGCACGAACTTACGGCCCTTGGTATAGACCTCGATGCTGCCCGTATGACGGTTCGCCCAGCGATTGCCGATGCCGAGTACGAAGTCGGACGCGAGCATCGTCGCGTTGCCGTAGCGGTGCGAAGTTTGCAGGCCGACCATGCCGGCCATCAGCGGATGGTCGTCGGGAATCGCGCCCCACGACATCAGCGTCGGGATCACCGGCACGCCGACGGTTTCGGCGAATTCGACCAGCAGGTCTTCGGCGGCGGCGTTCAGCACGCCGCCACCCGACACGATCAGCGGCTTGTCCGAATCGTTGAGCAAGGTCAGCGCGGCTTCGATCTGCTTCTTCGTGGCTTTGGGCTTGTAGACCGGCAGCGGTTCGTACGTGTCGATGTCGAACTCGATCTCGGCGAGCTGCACGTCGATCGGCAGGTCGACCAGCACCGGACCCGGACGGCCCGAGCGCATCAGGTGGAACGCCTGCTGGAATACGCGCGGCACCAGCGCCGGTTCGCGCACGGTGACCGCCCACTTGGTGACGGGCTTCGCGATCGATTCGATATCGACGGCCTGGAAGTCTTCCTTGTACAGACGCGCGCGCGGAGCCTGGCCCGTGATAGCCAGAATAGGAATCGAGTCGGCCTGAGCGGAGTACAAACCGGTGATCATGTCGGTGCCCGCGGGGCCAGACGTGCCGATGCACACGCCGATGTTGCCCGGCTGGGCGCGCGTATAGCCTTCGGCCATGTGCGAAGCGCCTTCGACGTGGCGCGCCAGCACGTGGCTGATGTTGCCCGCTTTGCGCATGGCCGAGTAGAACGGGTTGATCGCAGCGCCCGGAACGCCGAATGCGGTGTCGATGCCTTCTTTTTCGAGCACCAGCACGGCTGCGTCGACGGCTCTCATCTTGGCCATGAATGTCTCCTGAATGTCTTGGAATGGGCGGTAAGCAAGGTGTTGAACGCACTTTAGGCCGCACTTAAAGGTTTGATAAGATCAGTCCGGGTCGCTTATTTCGAAACAAAAAGTATGGAGTGACGCTGCGGCGCGATGGGCGGCGGACTAGAACCCGAGGGAGTGGGAGACAAAAACATGGATCGCTTCAAGCAGATCGAAACTTTCGTGCGTGTCGCCGACGCGGGCAGTCTTGCCGCGGCGGCGCTGGAAGAGGGCGTGTCGCCGGTGATCCTCGGGCGCCGCATCGACGCGCTGGAAAAGCGCCTCGGCGTGAAGCTGATGTACCGCTCGACGCGCCGCCTCGTGGTCAGCGAAGACGGCGCCGCGTTTCTCGAACGCTGCCGCGGTCTGCTGACCGAGTGGGACCAGGCGGAAAACGAGTTGAGCGCGGGGCGGCGCGCGGTGAACGGGCATCTGATCGTGTCGGCGCCGGCGGCCTTCGGGCGCAAGCATGTGGCGCCGCTCGCCCCGGCCTTTCTCGCCGACAAACCCGAATTGCAGGTGTCGTTCAATCTGACCGACCGGGTGGTCGATCTGGTGCGAGAGGGCTATGACCTGTCGATTCGCATCGGCGGCGCGGTCGATCCGAACTTCGTCGCGGTGAAGCTGGCGACCAACCGGCGCGTGGTGTGCGGCACGCCCGAATATTTCCGCCAATACGGCAAGCCGAAAACGCTGGAAGACCTGCCGCAGCACAACTGTCTCGCGTTCAATCTGCAAGGCGGCCAGAACCGCGGCTGGTATTTCCGCCGCAACGGCAAGCTGGCGACGGTGCGGGTGGGCGGCACGCTCGATTGCAACGACGGCGAGCTGCTGCACCGCTGGGTCTCGGAAGGGCTCGGCCTGGGCTGGCGCTCCACATGGGAGATCCAGCAGCAACTCGCGAGAGGCGAACTGGAAACGGTGCTCGACGAGTTCGCGCTGCCCGATTACGACATCCTCGCGGTCTACCCGCAGCAGCGCTACGTGCCGGCCAAGGTGCGGTACTTCATCGATTATCTGAAAGAGGTGTACGCGAGCGACGGTTACTGGTCCCGCTCGACCTATTAGCGGCGCGGGCGCTTTTTTTTGCGGCTGTGCGGCCCAGGCGGGAATAAACTCGAAGCGCGGCCGGTTATGAAGGTAAGGACGGCGCAATCGATGCGCGTTGTCACATAGTCGCAATGCCCTGGAGGGCCGAGGTGGTCCAGACCGAATCAACCGCAACTCGATCCGCATCCGGCGCGCCGCCGGGCGCCGAAACCGAGGCGGCAAGGAGTCGCCGTTTTCAGCAACTCGCGCTGCCGCACCTCGACGCCGCGTACAACCTCGCGCGCTGGCTGTGCGGCAACCCGAACGATGCGGACGACGTCGTGCAGGAAGCGTTCATGCGCGCGTTCCGTTTCTTCGACACGTTCCGCGGCGACTCCGCGCGACCGTGGCTGCTGGCGATCGTGCGCCGCACCTGGTACACGGAGTGGCGGCGGCGCGCGGCGTCGCATGAGCAGGTCGAGTTCGACGACACGATGGACGACGCCACGTTCGACGGCTGGAGCGCGGGCGGCGACGATCCGCAGACGCTGCTGATCCGCGACGAAGACGCGAAGCAGGTGCATCAGGCGCTCGCGCAGTTGCCGGTGGAGTATCGCGAGGTGCTGATCCTGCGCGAGCTCGAGGAGATGGGCTATCGCGAGATCGCGATGGTCGCCGACGTGCCGATCGGCACCGTGATGTCGCGGCTCGCTCGCGGGCGCCGCAAGCTGGCGGCGCTGTTGACGGGTGTGGCGGGCGGGCGGTCGGGGGCCGGTTCGGGGCCGGGCGTCCGCGGCGGCGCCTTGTCTCCGGGTTGTCCCGGTGGTTCCAGTGGTTCCGCGTCGACGGCCTCGGTCACGCCACTGCGGGCGGTGTCGAACGCCCGCTCATCCAATCCGCCCGGCGGCGCTGCCGCCGGCTTCGCCCAGGAGACGCCAGATGGACTGTAACGAAGCGCGGCCGCTCCTCGACGCGAGCGCCGATCATGAACTACCCGCACCGGACGCGCTGCGCATGCAGCAGCACATCGAGAGTTGCGATGCATGCCGCCGGGAAACCGAAGGCCTGCACGCGCTGAGCCGTGTGTTGAGCGGCGCGCCTTATCATCGCGCGCCGGAGTCGCTGCGCGAGCGTCTCATCGCAGCGCTGCCGCCGACGGAAGAGACCGTCGCGGCGGCCACGCCGCGTCGACGCGGCTGGATCGTTGGCTTGCTGGATGGCTGGCGTGGGCTGAAAGGCGGCGCAGATGGCGGCCATCGCGGGCTGGGTGGCGTGGGCGGCCTGGCGGGAGGGCTGGGCGGCGGCGCGTCTAACCCGGGGATTTCCTACGGCTGGCTGGCGGCATTGATCATCGCGCTGGGCGCAGCCGCCGCGGGTGTCTCGCTGGGCCTGCACAAAACTCAGAGCTCGCCGTTCATCGACGAACTGGTCGAAAGCCATGTTCGCGCCCAGGTATCCGGTCGCGACATCGACGTGATTTCGACCGACCGGCATACGGTCAAGCCGTGGTTCAACGGCCGGCTCGACTATGCGCCGCCGGTCGAAAATCTGGTGGCGAACGGCTATTCGCTGGAAGGCGGGCGCCTCGATTACCTTGCGCATCAACGGGTAGCGGTGCTGGTGTACCGCTACCAGAAGCATGTAATCGACGTGTACGTGGTTCCGCAGAACGCCCCCGGTTTCGACGCCACGGCCCCGGCGACGCTCGCTCGCGAAGGCTATTCGATTGCGCAGTGGAACGCGCAGGGCATGACCTGGTGGGCGATCTCCGACGCCGCGCCCGATGCGCTGAGCGGTCTGGAAACGGCGCTGAAGGCGCGGCTGCAAAGCGGCAGTGAGCGCACGGAAACCGGCTCGTAATCAGCTCGTAACCATCGAGTCACTGCGTGGGAAACTGCTCGAGCCGGCCTAAACCCTTGAAAACACAACCGAATCACGCGCTCGGCTGAGCGAATATCTTGCAACCCGGCCCTATTCGGGTTACACTCTTTGGCTTCTCACTTGCCACACCGGTTCCGACGCCCGGGTGGCTTTAATCCATAAGTCACACAAGGAGTGAATATGCGTCATTACGAAATCGTATTTATCGTGCATCCGGATCAAAGCGAGCAAGTGCCCGCAATGATCGAGCGTTACAAGAGCACGATCACCTCGCACGGTGGCCAGATCCACCGCATCGAAGACTGGGGCCGTCGCCAACTGGCCTACATGATCGAGAAACTCGCCAAGGCTCACTACGTCTGCATGAACATCGAATGCGATCAAACCACGCTCGACGAGCTGGAACACGCATTCAAGTTCAACGACGCAGTTCTGCGTCACCTGATCGTCAAGCTGAAGAAGGCCGAAACCGGCCCGTCGCCGATGATGAAGGAAGTGCAGCGCGAAGAAGCCAAGAAGTCGGCTGCTACGCAACCGTCCGAAGCGCAGGCTTAAGACACACTATTTAAGCTACCAGAACAAGCGTCGTTTTCGCCGAAGGCACCATGAACCGGTTGCAACTTACGGCCAGCGTCGTCGAACGCGAACCGGTGCGGTACACCCCCGCCGGCGTTCCGATTGCAGGTTGCACGTTGCACCACCGCACGGAAGTCGTCGAAGCCGGTATTGCCCGGCAAGTCGAACTGACCATGCAGGCGGTAGCCGCAGGCGAGGCGAGCGGTAAGCTGGAAAGCTGTCAGATGGGCGTGGAAACGCTCTTCACAGGCTTTCTGGCAAAGAAACACCGCAACGCAAGAACTCTGGTATTTCACATCACAGCATTGCAGGACATTGGAAAGGACTGAACATGCCCCGCCCGACTGGTAAGAAATTCGACAAGCGTCGTCAGCAACAAAATCCGCTCTTCAAGCGCAAGAAGTTCTGCCGTTTCACGGCTGCCAACGTCGATCACATCGACTACAAAGACCTCGAAACGCTGAAGGACTTCATCGGCGAAAACGGCAAGATCACGCCGGCGCGTCTCACGGGTACGAAGTCGCACTATCAACGCCAGCTGGACACGGCCATCAAGCGCGCACGCTTCCTCGCGCTGGTGCCGTACACCGACCAGCACAAGGCCTAACCCGACGACGCGATAAGGAGTATCCGAATGCAAATTATTCTTCTGGAAAAAGTCGTCAACCTGGGCAATCTGGGCGACATCGTCAAGGTCAAGGACGGTTACGCACGTAACTTCCTGATCCCGAACAAGCAGGCTCGCCGTGCAACGAAAGACGCGCTGGCTGAGTTTGAAGTTCGCCGCGCCGAACTCGAAAAGATCGCCGCTGAAAAGCTGGCTGCCGCTCAAGCTCAAGGCGAAAAGCTGGCAGGCTCGACGGTTCAGATCGGTCAGAAGGCAGGCGTCGACGGCCGTCTGTTCGGTTCGGTAACGAACTCGGACATCGCCGAAGCACTGGTTACGCTGGGCTTCGCAGTGGAAAAGGCGCAAGTGCGTCTGCCGGAAGGCCCGCTGAAGCTGGTGGGCGACCACTCGGTTCAGATCTCGCTGCACACCGACGTTCTGGTCGATGTGACGGTGGCTGTGATCGGCGAACACGTCTAAGCACAGGTCACAGGTAAGCATCTGCCAGGAAGTCGCTGGTAAAAGGCAGGGGCCGGGTAACCGGCCCCTGCCTTTTTTATGCGCGCTTTCCGTGCATTGAACGATCGCATTACGAGTTCCCTCCGAGCGCATTTACCCCGATAATCCCTCTCCATGAACGCACCGTCCAAAGACCCCCAAATCGAGTCGCTGAAAGTCCCGCCGCATTCGATCGAGGCCGAGCAATCGGTGCTGGGCGGCCTGCTGCTCGATAACGCCGCATGGGACCGCATCGCGGATTTCCTGTCGCAGAGCGATTTTTACCGGTACGACCACCGCATCATCTTCGAGCATATCGGCAAGCTGATCGCGGCCACGCGTCCGGCCGACGTGATCACCGTGTACGAAGCGCTCGGCACGTCGGGTAAGGCGGAAGAGGTCGGCGGCCTCGCATATCTGAATGCGCTCGCGCAGAACACGCCGAGCGCGGCCAACATCCGCCGTTATGCGGAAATCGTGCGCGATCGCGCAGTGTTGCGTCGGCTGGTGTCGGTGGCGGATGAAATCTCGGCCGACGCGTTCAATCCGCAAGGCAAGGAAGTCCGCCAGTTGCTGGACGAGGCGGAGTCGAAAGTGTTTTCGATCGCCGAAGACGGTGCGCGCGGCACGCAAGGCTTTCTGGAAATCGGGCCGCTATTGACCGAAGTGGTCGAGCGGATCGACACGCTGTACCACACCGCCAATCCGAGCGACGTGACCGGTACGCCCACAGGTTTCGTCGATCTGGATCGCATGACTTCGGGTATGCACGGCGGCGAGCTGATCATCGTCGCAGGGCGCCCGTCGATGGGTAAGACCGCGTTTTCGATGAATATCGGCGAATACGTGGCTGTCGAGTATGGTCTGCCGGTCGCGGTGTTCTCGATGGAAATGCCGGGCAGCCAACTCACGATGCGTATGCTCGGCTCGGTCGGCCGGCTCGACCAGCATCGGATGCGAACCGGGCGTCTGACCGACGAGGATTGGCCGAAGCTCACGCACGCGGTGCAGAAAATGAGTGAGGCGCAGATTTTCATCGACGAAACCGGCGGCCTGAATCCGATGGAATTGCGCTCGCGCGCGCGCCGTCTGTCGCGCCAGTGCGGCAAGCTGGGCCTGATCATCATCGACTATTTGCAGCTGATGAGCGGCTCGTCATCCGGCGAAAACCGCGCAACTGAAATCTCGGAAATCTCACGTTCGCTGAAGAGTCTCGCGAAAGAGCTCGACGTGCCGGTGATCGCGTTGTCGCAGTTGAATCGCGGTCTCGAACAGCGCCCGAACAAGCGGCCGATCATGTCGGACTTGCGCGAATCCGGCGCTATCGAGCAGGATGCGGACGTTATCCTGTTCATTTACCGCGATGAAGTCTACAACCCGGACAGCCCGGACAAAGGCACGGCCGAGATTATCATCGGTAAACAGCGGAATGGTCCGATCGGCCCCGTTCGGCTCACGTTCCATGGTCAATTCACGAAGTTCGATAATTTTGCGGGCGCGCAGAATTTCTACAGCGACTAATCCAGAAGTAAAGAAATAGTTAGAGCGCCTGTTGTAACGGCGCTTTCGCCCATGCTTTCAAAAGTGCGGCCGGGGCCTCGCAACGGTACAATGTGGCGGTTTTATGTCAGCCATAATGTGACCAATTTTCGGGATCCCAATGTTCGGTCGTTTCATGCCCACCGAGGGCAAGTTCTTTGAAATCTTCAATGCGCACGCAACGTGCATCGTCTCCGCAAGCCGCGAACTCGAGCTGCTGATCGACAATCTGCAAGACGCTGAAACTCACAAGCAAAACGTGCAAAAGGCCGAGAAGGCCGCTGACAAGCTCACGCACGAAACCATCGACCTGCTGCACAAGACTTTCATCACGCCGCTCGACCGCGACGAGATCCACAAGCTGATCACCACGATGGACGACATCCTCGACCTGATGGAGGACGTCGCCACGGCCATCTCGCTGTACGACGTGCAGGCGGTAACCTCCGAGGCGAGCCAGTTGGCGCACATCTGCACGGCGGCCTCCGAGCGCGTGCAGTTCGCGGTCAGTCTGCTGTCCGACATGAAGCAGGCCAGCCAGATCCTGAAGGCCTGTGAGGACATCGACCGTCTGGAGTCGGAAGCCGATCGCGTGCTGCGCTCGGCCATGTCCAAACTGTTTCGCGAAGAAGACAACGTCAAGACGCTGATCAAGCTGAAAGCGATTTACGAACTGCTCGAAACGATCACCGACAAGTGCGAGGACGTAGCGAACATCATCGAAGGCATCGTGCTGGAAAACGCCTAATGCAATCGATACAACTCGCTATCTGGGTCGTTGCCGGCCTGGTTGCCGTCGCGCTGATCTTCGACTTCATGAACGGCTTTCACGACGCGGCGAATTCGATCGCCACGGTCGTGTCCACCGGCGTGCTCAAACCGCAGCAGGCGGTGGCGTTCGCGGCGGCGTTCAACGTGATCGCGTATTTCGTGTTCCATCTGAAAGTGGCGGCCACCGTCGGCAAGGGCACGATCGATCCGAATATCGTCGACCATTACGTGATTTTCGGCGCGCTGGTCGGTGCAATCGGCTGGAACATCATCACGTGGCATTACGGCATTCCGTCTAGCTCTTCGCATGCGCTGATCGGCGGTCTGGTCGGCGCGGCGCTCGCCAAGTCGGGCTGGGGTTCGCTCAATTTCGACGGTCTGATGAAGACGGTCGCCTTCATCTTCATCTCGCCGCTGCTCGGTTTTATCCTCGGTTCGTTCTTCATGCTGGCCGTGTCGTGGATCTATTTCCGCACGCCGCCGAGCAAGGTCGACCGGCGTTTCCGGCGTTTGCAACTGGTGTCCGCGGGTTTGTATAGCCTCGGTCACGGCGGCAACGACGCGCAGAAAACCATCGGCATTATCTGGATGCTGCTGATCGCGACCGGCTACGCGTCGTCGATCGCGGATGCGCCGCCGCTGTGGGTGATCGGCGGCTGCTATCTGTCGATGGGTATCGGTACGCTGTTCGGCGGCTGGCGGATCGTCCGCACGATGGGACAGAAGATCACAAAGCTGAAGCCGGTCGGCGGTTTCTGCGCGGAGGCGGGCGGGGCGATCACGCTGTTTACCGCTTCGTGGCTCGGTATTCCGGTGTCCACCACGCATACGATTACCGGCGCGATCGTCGGTGTCGGTGCAACGCAGAAGTTGAGCGCGGTGCGCTGGGGCGTGGCCGGCAACATCGTCTGGGCGTGGATTCTGACGATTCCGGCGTCCGCTGCGCTGTCCGCCGCGGGCTGGTGGCTGGGCCACCGTTTTCTGTAACGCGGGTTTGTTGTTCACGTTCTTCGCGCGCGACTGCCACCGTGGCGGTCCGCGCGCACCGGCCTTGTAGCAACCGGCTTAGATCAGCGGCGCGCTGCCGCCGTCCATCGGGACGATTGCGCCCGTCACATAGCTCGCGCGGCGGCTCGCCAGAAACAGCGCGACGTCGGCGATTTCCTCCGGTTTTGCATAGCGGCCCAACGGCACTTTGGCCTGGCCGCGCGCGAGCGCTTCGGCGCTCTCGACACCTTGCTGCGCCGCCTCCAGCTTGACCGCTTCCTCGACACGTTCGGTCAATGTCGCACCCGGATTGATCGCATTGATGCGGATCCCATAGCGCGCGTAGTAGTGGGCGAGGCCGACGGTCGCGAGCATCAGCGCGGCATTCGCGGCGCCGCCGGCGATATGGATATCGCTCGCGATCTTGCCGCCCATACCGATGATATTGACGATGGTGCCCGGCTCCGCGCCGTGGCCGCCCTTGACGCGCTCGGCCATGCGGCGCAGCACTTCCTGCTGCGGGTAGATATAGGGGAAATATTTCGCTTCCATGGTCGCGCGGAAAGCGTCGGCGTCGAGCGTTTCCGGGTCGTAGCGGCGCGCCGCGCCGGCGCTGTTGACCAGCACGTCGATCGGGCCGACGGCGGTGCTGACTTCGTCGACGATGTCGGCGGCGCTGTGCGGGTCATGCAGGTCGGCGCGTGTGCGATGCACGTGCAAGCCTTCCGCGCGCAACTGCTCATAAGCGCGCGCCAGATTGGCGGGGTCGCGCGAGACGATCGCGACTTTCGCGCCTTCCACCGCGAATGCGCGGGCGCACGCGAGGCCGATGCCTTTGCTGCCGCCGGTGATCAACACTACCTTGTCTTTGAGTCCGAGATCCATTGTCGCCACCTGCTTCCGGAAGAATATCGGTGACGATAGCAGATCGGCGGTGCGCCTGTGATACGCCGCGCAGCGCGTGACGCAGGCGGGGAGGATGCGTTGCGCGGTTCCGCGCGCAAGCGTCAGAAGTTGCCGTTCGCGAAGCGGGCGATCGGGTCGTCGGTGGTTTGCGTCGGGGCGGGGATGCCGCGCGAGGCCGTCGACGCGCGCATGATCTGCACGCCGCCGTCTGCATCGGCTTGCTGGGCTTGCCGCGCCTGGCGAGCGGCGACGGAGGCGGGCGGAGGTGGCTCGAAAGCGTCGGCGGCTGCGTCGATCGGATCGGGCGCATTGCGGGCAGGCGTGGCCGGCGCGGCGGCGCGAGCGGCGACCGCCTGTTGTTGCGAAGCTTGCGCGCCAGCGGCGTTGGAGTCGTAGCCGTTCGACACCGCAGCGTTGACGCCGACAACCGGCGTCGGCGACACCGCGCCAGCGGCCCGCGCCTGTATCTGCGCGGCGCTCATGCCCGGTGGCGGCGGTTCGAACGGATCAGCTTGCGGTGCGGCAACTGTCGTAGAAGTCGTGACCGCCGCCGTCTGAGTCGCCGCGGTAACCTGCGCACGAGGCACGGTCGCCACGCGAGTTGCGGTTTGCTGCGATTCGGGTGAGGCCGCCGCATAAGCAGGTGCTTGTGCAGCCGAGCGGGTTGTCAGCGGCGCCTGGCCCACTGCGGTATACGCCGGTGCCGCAGCCGGCGCCGCGCGCTCCGGCTGCGGCGCTGAAGCCTGATAACTCGGTGTATCGAACGGTGCGGGTGTCGTCGCCGGCGCGGCCACGCGACGAATGCCGTCGAAGCGCTTGGCCCAGTAAGGATTCGTCAGATAGTCGAGCCGCACGGTGCCGCCGGTCGACGGCGCGTTGACGAAGCGCAGCTTGCCCACATAAATGCCGACGTGCGAATGCGCGCGTCCTGTCGTATTGAAAAAAATCAGATCGCCCGGCGCGATCTCGTCGGGCTCGATGGATTCGCCGCGGCCGCTCATGTCGGCGGTGGTGCGAGGCAGATTCACCGACGCCGCCCGCGACACCACATAGCGAACCAGACCACTGCAATCGAAGCCGCTGTCGGGCGTATTACCGCCCCAGCGGTATGGAATGCCGACCAGGCTCATCGCCTGAATCGAAATTTCCTCGCGACCGATGCTGTGATCGACGAAGTTCGGGAAGCCCGGCGGCGGCGCGTGATAGGCGCCGTTCGTCACGACCACCGACGACCCCGCGCGCGACGACGACGTCTTCTGCGGCGCGCCGGCACAGGCGGCGAGCAGCAGGACGGTCAGCAGCGAAAAGGCGAGTCGGCGCATGAAGACGGGCGAGCGGGTAAACGTTCGTTTAATGGCGGGCGATGTCGGGATGGTAGCCCGTCACACCGCGCTCCGGCAACAGTTCTTGACAAATTACTTGAAGTTCGTGCGCTAAGTGTTGCCGTCCGGAACGCCCAGCCCATAAAAAAGCCGCCGCCGGTTGAGACCGGCGGCGGCTTGGTACGTGAATCAAGTGATTGAAATTTAAAGAATTTCCGACGCGTAGTCGGCAAGACGCGAGCGTTCGCCACGCGCGAGTGTTACATGCCCGCTGTGCGCCCAGCCCTTGAACCGGTCGACCACATACGTGAGACCCGAACTGCCTTCAGTCAGATAAGGTGTGTCGATCTGCGCGATGTTGCCCAGACAGATGATCTTCGTGCCCGGACCCGCACGCGTAACGAGCGTTTTCATCTGCTTCGGCGTCAGGTTCTGCGCTTCGTCGATGATCAGATACTTGTCCACGAACGTGCGGCCGCGCATGAAGTTCATGCTCTTCACCTTCAGTCGCGAACGGATCAGTTCCTGCGTCGCAGCGCGACCCCATTCGCCGGCGGCGTCGTCGGTTTTCTGCAGGACTTCGAGGTTGTCGTCGAATGCGCCCATCCACGGCTGCATTTTTTCCTCTTCCGTACCCGGCAGGAAGCCGATGTCTTCACCCACCGGCACCGTCGCGCGCGTCACGATGATTTCGTTGTAGCGCTTGTCGTCGAGCACCTGAGCCAGACCCGCGGCGAGCGCGACCAGCGTCTTGCCGGTGCCGGCCTGACCGAGCAGCGTGACGAAGTCGATCTCCGGGTTCATCAACAGGTTCAGCGCGAAGTTCTGCTCGCGGTTGCGCGCGGTGATGCCCCACACGTTGTTCTTGTGGTGGCCGTAGTCGCGCAAGGTTTGCAGCAGCGCGGTCTTGCCGTTCAACTCGCGCACCAGCGCGTGAAACGCCGGCTCGCCGTTCTGCGGCTCCAGATAGACGAACTCGTTGACCAGCATCGACGCGCACAGCGGACCCGTCACACGGTAATACGTGGTGCCGGTTTTGGTGTCCTGCCAACTCTCCATGCCCTTCGCGTGCTTCGTCCAGAAATCCTGGGGCAGCGCGCGGATGCCGGAGTACAGCAGATCGCTGTCTTCGAGCACCTGGTCGTTGAAGTAGTCTTCAGCCGGCAGACCGAGCGCGTGCGCCTTGATGCGCATATTGATGTCTTTCGACACCAGCACGACCTGGCGGTCCGCCCGATCGCGCTGCAACGCGCGCACGACGCCGAGAATCTGGTTGTCGGCCTTGCCTTCGGGCAGACCTTCCACCGGCTCGATAGCCGTCAGTTTGGTCTGGAAGTACAGCCGCCCGGACGCCTCGCGGCTGCCGAGGCGGGCGAGCGAAATGCCGTCGGACATGTTGCCGGCGTTCGCCACCAGCGCGTCCAGCGTGCGGCTCACCTGGCGAGCGTTACGCGCGACTTCCGACATGCCTTTCTTGTGGTTGTCGAGTTCTTCCAACGTCATCATCGGCAGATAGACGTCGTGTTCCTCGAAACGGAACAGGCAGCTCGGATCGTGCATCAGCACGTTGGTGTCGAGCACGAACAGCTTCTGCATTTCGACCGGATCCGTGGCCGAGCTGCGTTTTCTGCCGGAGCCACGGGTGCTCGGCGCGGGTGCCGCGGACGCACTGGCCGCCGGCTGCTTCGCGCTCGGCGAGCGGGCGACGGCGGGTTCTGTGGAGCGTTTTTCGGCCACCGGCTCGGCTTGCGGACGAGCAGCGGGAACCGGTTGCAGCAACGCGGCGGTCTGCTTCGATTTGCGCGAACGTGCCGGCGCGGCTTGCTCAGCGGATGCGGACGCAGCGGCAGAAGCCGACGCTGCCGGGGAAGCCGGTACTGGCCGCAGCGTGGTCGCGGCATTGGCGGCGTGGGCCATCGGCGTGGCGACATTCGCGCGGCCGTAATCGATCGACTCCGCGGCCGACTCTGCGGCATCCCCTTGATGCGCCTGTTTCTTCGCGGCGGAGCGCGCCGGCGAGGCGGCTTTGGCCTTGTATTCGTCAGGCGGCAGGAGATTGCCGAGCTTGCTGGGGGGGGTAGGCAAAGGCATGGTGTCCCTCTAAATAATCGGGTCGCATTTCGTGCGCCGCCTGTCGCATTCTGCCGGTGCCAGTGGTTGCGCACGCAGTTTGCGCCCGGAGGCGCGCATTCGGTCTAGAGATGCCGGTTCGCCTGGTCTTCGATCGGCTCCTTAACGGAAGCGTTTGGCCGAGTGAACGAACGGCCGCGCGCAATTGAAAAAGCCGCCGCCCCGGCGTACGGGGCAAGCGGCTCGCCTACGGTTATCGCGTTGCGCCTCACGACTTCGACGGCACCGGTGAAACGGCCGCCAAGTCTGGCGCAGCAACGGAAGGAATGGGGTGGACAGGCACTCATTGCAACCCAATATAACGCGCCTCACAGCGCTTGTACAGCCTCCAGAATATCGTCGACGTGGCCGGGTACTTTCACCCCGCGCCACTCCTGGCGGAGCACACCTTCGGCGTCGATCAGGAACGTGGAGCGTTCGATTCCCCGTACTTCTTTGCCATACATTTTCTTCATTTTGATGACGTTGAAGAGCGCGCAGAGCGTTTCTTCCGGATCGGAAATCAGCGGGAACGGCAGTTCGAGCTTGGCCTTGAAGTTGTCATGCGAGCGCAGGCTGTCGCGCGACACGCCGAGGATTTCCGCGCCGGCCTTCTTGAACTTCGGATACAGATCGCGGAATTGCAGGCCTTCGGTGGTGCAGCCCGGCGTGTTGTCTTTCGGATAAAAGTACAGCACGACCTTCTTGCCATGCAGCTTGGACAGCGTGATCTCGCCACCGGTGGCGGGGGCGGTGAAGTCGGGGATGGGTTGGTCGACTGCGATGGGCACGAGGTTCTCCGGTTGTTATGGCCTGCGCCGCCGGATTGGCTGCGGCGGCGTCGGCCTGGCATCGAGGCTTGGGCTTCGGGGAGGTCGACCGCGGCGCGGCGGATTCTCGCGCGGCGGCCGGGTCGTCAGGATCGGCGAAACGGTTGGCCAGTCAGGGCTGGACAATCAATTCGCCGGAGCGGCCTGGAATTTCACCCCATGTAACAGGGTACGATGGCAGCGTGCTGCGGTCTAGCGTGGCGTAGTAATCGCCCATCGTCGCGAACGTGTGACCCTGCGCGCGCCAGCCCTCGAGCAATTGTTCGAACACTGGCGCGAGCTTCTGCCCTTCGAGCTCTGCATGAAGGGTGAACACCTGATCGTGCGGATTATTCCGCGTGCGTTCGAGAATCGCTGCGGCCACGTTGTGCAGGTCCACGCCGTCCACGCCGAGCACTTCGTCGAGCGTGGGGAGGGTGGTGGGCATCTGCACGTGTTCAAGCGTCTTGCCGTCGACCACCGGCAGATACGGCGAATGACCGCGGCCGTCGGACGCGTAGTGCATGCCCCACGCGTCGATCTGTTCGAACGCGTGGCCGTTCATCTGCCAGCCGGCCGCGCCGTGCGTGACGGGCGGCGTGCCGAAAATATCGACGAAGCGCTGGTGGCTCTTCTGCATCTGCGCGGCCGTCCACGCGCGGTCTTTCGAGCGCACGTTGTCCTGCCAGTACACGTGGTCCCACGTATGGATGCCGCACTCGAAGCCGGCCTCGTGAATCGCGCGCATTTCCGCCGACGTCTTCGCGCCGATGTCCGGACCGGGCAGCAGCACGCCGTACATCAATTGCTTGACGCCGTAGTGTTCGACCACCGACGTGCGCGACACCTTCTGCAGAAACCCCGGCCGCAACACGCGACGCATCGCCCAGCCGGTGTGGTCCGGCCCGAGGCTGAACAGAAAGGTGGCGCGCGCCTTGAAGCGGTCGAAGATACGCGCGAGATTCGGCACGCCTTCGCGGGTGCCGCGCAGCGTGTCGACGTCGATCTTCAGGACGATACGGGCCAAGGATCAGCCCTTATTGCTGTTCGACGAGCGCGCGGGCTTCGCCGACATGGCCGCGATACGCTTCGAAAATCTTGCGCAGCGCTTCGTCGAAAGTCGACTTGGGCGCCCAGCCGAGTTCCTGCATCGTGTTGTCGATCTTCGGCACGCGGTTCTGCACGTCCTGATAGCCGGCGCCGTAGTATGCGCCCGACGACGTTTCGACCAGTTGCACCTGCTTGGCGGTCTCGGCGTATTCCGGGAATTCGGCCGCCAGCGCCAGCATCTTGTGCGCGAGCTCGCGCACCGAGAAGTTGTTGGTCGGGTTGCCGATGTTGTAGATCTTGCCCGTCGCCACGCCGTCCTTGTTCTCGATGATCTTCATCAGCGCGCCGATGCCGTCGTCGATATCGGTGAACGCGCGTTTCTGCGCGCCGCCGTCCACCAGGCTGATGTTCTCGCCGCGCACGATGTGGCCGAGGAACTGCGTGACCACGCGCGAGCTGCCTTCCTTCGGCGTGTAGATCGAATCGAGGCCCGGGCCGATCCAGTTGAACGGACGGAACAGCGTGAAGTTCAGGCCTTCCATCCCGTAACCCCAGATCACGCGGTCCATCAACTGCTTCGAGCACGCGTAGATCCAGCGCGGCTTGTTGATCGGGCCGTACGACAGTTGCGATTCTTCCGGATCGAACTGTTCGTCGGTGCACATCCCGTAGACCTCGGAGGTCGACGGAAACACCAGGTGCTTGCCGTATTTGACGGCCGAACGCACGATCGGCAGGTTCGCTTCGAAATCCAGTTCGAACACGCGCAGCGGCTGCTTCACGTACGTGGCGGGCGTGGCGATCGCGACCAGCGGCAGAATCACATCGCACTTCTTGACGTGATACTCGACCCATTCCTTGTTGATCGTGATGTCGCCTTCGAAGAAGTGCATCCGCTCGTGGTTGATCAGGTCACCCAGACGTTCGGTCTGCATGTCCATCCCGAAGACTTCCCAATCGGTCGTTTCGAGAATGCGTTTGGACAGGTGATGGCCGATGAAGCCGTTCACACCCAGAATCAGGACTTTTTTCATGAATGACGGGGAGTTTGAATGAACTGGGCGAATTCGGCCGGCGTAATGACGGTTTCGCTGCCGTCGTGCTGATGCCGCAATTCGTGGATGGCGATCGCGCGGCCGTCGCCGCATATCGCAAAAAAGCCATTATCGCTTACGTGCAGGCCCGGCGGCAAATCCGAGCGCAGCGCGCCGGGCGCGGCCAGGCGGGCGCGGGCAACGACGAAACGCGTGCCGGCGAGGTCCGTGAACGCGCCGGGATAGGGCGGCGCGACCGCGCGGATCAGGTTGTAGACCTGCTGCGCCGGCTGCGTCCAGTCGATGCGGCCGTCTTCGGGCTTGCGTCCGCCGTAATAGCTGCCGTGCGACAGATCGTTCGGCAGATGCGGCGCTTCGCCCGCGAGCAGCGCCGGCAGCACGCGCCACAGCGTCTGTTCGGCGGCCACGGTCACCTTGTCGAACACCTGCGCGGCGGTGTCGTCGGGCAGGATCGGCACCGGCGTCTGCGCGATGATCGCGCCGGCGTCGGGCCTCGCGGCCATTTCGTGCAGCGTCGCGCCGGTTTCGGTTTCGCCGTGGATCACCGCCCAGTTGGTCGGCACGCGGCCGCGGTACTTCGGCAGCAGCGAGCCGTGCATGTTGTACGCGCCGCGTGCGGCGAGCGCCAGCAGATCGACTGGCAACATGTGGCGGTAATAGAACGAGAAGATGAAGTCCGGTCGCGCGGCGCTGACCGCTTCGCGCAGTTCGGCGCTCTTCGGATCGGCGGGCGTCACGACCTTGATCCCGTGCTCGGCCGCGACCGAGGCCACACTGCCGAACCAGATGTTCTCGGTCGGGCTGTCTTCATGCGTGACGACCAGCGCGACCTCGACACCGCGCGCGAGCAGCGTCTGCAGGCAGCGCACGCCGACGTTGTGATACGCGAATACGACGGCGCGTGGCTTCATGGATTCGGCTCCGGGTCGATCAGCGGTGCGGCCTGCACGGCCTGCACCACGGCTTGACGCGGCGCTTCGGCAACGGTGGCGCCGTCGCGCTGTTCGAGGATGGTCTGCACCAGATAACGCGGCCGTGCGCGCACCTGCTGGTAGATCCGCCCGATGTACTCGCCGAGCAGGCCGAGCGCGAAGATGATCACGCCGAGCAGGAAGAAGATCACGGCGAACAGCGTGAACACACCTTGCACTTCCGCGCCGATGATGAAGCGCCGGATCAGCAGCAGCACGAACAGCGCCGCCGAGCCGAGCGACAGGATCACGCCGATGAACGACAGCCATTGCAGCGGCACCACCGAAAAGCCGGTGACCAGATCGAAATTCAGGCGGATCAGCGAGTACAGCGAGTACTTCGATTCGCCGGCAAAGCGCTCTTCGTGCGCGACTTCGATCTCGACCGGATTCTGCGCGAACGTGTACGCGAGCGCCGGAATGAACGTGTTGATCTCGCCGCAGCGGTTGATCGTGTCGATGATGTGCCGGCTGTACGCGCGCAGCATGCAGCCCTGGTCGGTCATCTTGATGCGGGTGATGCGCTCGCGCAGACGGTTCATCGCGCGTGAAGCCTTGCGGCGCCACAGACTGTCCTGGCGTTGCAGGCGGATCGTGCCGACGTAGTCGTAGCCTTCGCGCATCTTGTTGACCAGCTTGCCGATTTCTTCCGGCGGATTCTGCAGGTCGGCGTCGAGCGTGATCACGATCTCGCCGCGCGACTGTTCGAAGCCCGCGAGAATCGCCATGTGCTGGCCGTAGTTGCCGTTCAGCAGGATCACGCGCGTCGTGTCCGGCCGCGCGCGGAACTGCTCGGCGAGCAGCGCGGCGGATTTGTCGCGGCTGCCGTCGTTGATGAAGATCACTTCATACGACGTGCCGAGCGCGTCGAGCGCCGGGTAAAGGCGCGCGAATAGCGCGGCCAGTCCGGCTTCCTCGTTGTACACCGGGATGATGATCGACACTTCCGGTGCGACGGCGCGATGTTCCGAATAACTCATTTCCGCTTATTTTCCGTATTGTTCGCAAATTTCATTGACCGCGCGGCAGACCCGCTCCACGTCGCCTTCGTTCATCAGCGTGAACAGCGGCAGCGTGACGTTGGTGGCGCCGAAGCGCTCCGCGTGCGGGAACATGCCTTCCCTGAAGCCACGCGCACGGTACAGCGAGAACAGGTGGATCGCCGGGTAGTGCACGCCCGAACCGATGCCGCGGTCTTTCAGCTGGCTCATGAAACCGGCACGGTCGATCGACAGTTTGTCGAGCGGCAGCGTGATCTGGAACATGTGCCAGTTGCTGTTGCTCTGGTCCGCAAACGGCAGGCCTACGCCCAGTTTCGCCGCAGCGCCCCCTTCGAAACCGGCGAAATAGGCGCGCACGAGTTTCCTGCGCTGCGCGAGAAAACGCTCCAGATGCGGCAACTGGCCGAGGCCGACGCGCGCGGCGACGTCCGTCAGGTTGTATTTCCCGCCGAGCACGTCGCAGTCCATTCCGTCGAAACCGGTGCGCGTGATCCCTTGCAGGCGGTATTTCTGCGCGAGGATCGCTTCTTCCTCGTTGTTCAGCACCAGCGCACCGCCTTCGATCGACGTCAGATTCTTGTTCGCGTGGAAGCTGAACGACACCATGTCGCCGAGCTTGCCGATCCGCTCGCCGTTCCACGTCGAACCGAACGCCTGGGCGGCGTCTTCGACCACGCGCAGTTGGTGGGCGCGGGCGATTTCATACAGACGGTCCATGTCGACCGGCAGGCCCGACAGATACACCGGAATGATCGCCTTGGTGCGCGGCGTGATCGCTTTTTCGAGCAGATCGAGATCGATGTTGCGGGTGACCGGGTCGATGTCGGCGAACACCGGCGTCGCGCCGACTTCGTAGATCACATTGCTGGTCGACACCCACGACGCCGGCGACGTGATCACCTCGTCGCCTTCGCCCACGCCGGCAATGCGCAGTCCGATTTCGAGCGTCGCGGTGCCGGAATTGAAGGTGCGCACCGGACGGCCGCCGCAGAACGCCGACAGCGCCGCCTCGAACTTCTGGTTCTGCGGGCCGGTGGTGATCCAGCCGGAGCGCAGCACGTCGGCTACGCCCTGGATCGTTTCTTCATCGATTTCGGGTTTGACGAACGGCAAAAAAGGCAAAGACGGGGTGGTTGACTGGCTCATGAATGCTTCGCTCGATCAAAATGGGGCGCAACCCGCGGGGCGCGCAGTAAAACACAAACTACGCGCAAACCCAAGGCCGCAACAAAAAAAGCGCGACCGCGGAGCATACCGCGGCCATCCGTAACTCTGACTCGGCTGCCGGCGCCGGGCGGCTTACGGCTTCTTTTTGCCGTCGGCCCGGTGGTCGGTCCGGCAAGTCTGGAAAATCGGGTCCAGCCACCCGCAATAAACCGTAATAAACGAGGCCCGGCAACGCGCCGGGGCGCCTGGCCGGCCTAGCTGCGCGCCAGCACGACGACACCGATCAGGATGACGCCGATGCCGACCAGCTTCTGCACCGACATCACTTCGCCGAACAGATACCACGCCGCGAACGCGTTGACGACGTACCCGAGCGACAGCATCGGATAGGCGATCGACACGTCGACCCGCGACAGCCCGACCACCCACACGACCACGCTGACCACGTAACAGGCGAGTCCGCCGATGATCGGCGGCTGCGTCGCGAGACGAAAGGCGATGGGCAGGATGTTCGCACGGGTGAATTCGAAGTGTCCAACGGCATTCGTTCCGGCTTTGAGCAGCAACTGCGCGCCGGCGTTCAGCGTGACGCCCGCAAGAATGCAAAAGAGTGAAATCGGGTTCATCGAGCGCTCAGATCCTGATATGGGGTCATTGTTGCGTTTTTTCTACGGGCGCTGTCGCGCCGGCTGCCGCGAGCGGCTTCATCACGACGACCCGGCGCGAGTCGCGCGCGACGATCTGCATCGGCAGGCCTTCCTTGAGCAGGCGGTCGTAGGTCGGCGGCGGCAGCAGCGCGAGCGCGTAGCGGTCGGCTTTCCAGCGCTGGATCCATGCGTCGACCGTGGGCAGCCACTTTTGCGGTTCGACCGACACGCCGAACGCCAGCTCGTCGGGATGCTCGACCATGATCATCGTGTGGTCGACGTAGAACGGCAGCGTGTGATCGAGCACGCCGACCGAGTAGAACGGCGTGTCGGCGGGCAGTTTCGCGATTTCGGCCTTGATCGCCGGTGCGAGCGGCGCGCCGGAGCTGAGCCGGCCGAACACGTCGTGGCCGGTGCCCGCGATCGAGCCGAGCAGCAGCCACGCGGCACCGAAGGTGGCGAACGCGCCGAGGCTGCCCGCGCGGCTGCGGCGGTTCAGCCACAGCGCGGCGAGCGTCAGCACGAACGCGACGGCGAGCGCCGCCAGCACCCACGTGCGGTACTCGACGTAGAGCTCGGTCGGATTGCGCGCATTGCCGAACCGGGACATGAACAGCGCGCCGAACGCCGCCGCTACGAGAAATAGTGCATAGCCGGCCAGATGGCGGCGCAGTTGATCGCGCGACACGAGCGGCAGGTACATGCCGATCAGCATCGCGATCGGCGGCGCGATCGGCAGCGTGTATGACAGCAGCTTCGAGTGCGACGCGCTGAAGAACAGGAAGATGAACACGGTCCAGACCAGCATCATCAGCACCGGCGAGAAGCCGTTCGGCTGGCGCGGCTGGCGCCACGCGTGGCGCACGCTCTGGAAGGTCACGGAGAGCCACGGCAGAAAGCCGATCAGCAGCACCGGCACGAAGTAGTAGAACGCGCCGGGGCGGTTCTGTTCGGGCGTCAGATAACGCTTGAACTGCTGGACGATGAAGAAGAAGTTCAGGAATTCCGGGTTGCGCTGCTGGACCAGCACGAACCACGGCGTGACGATCGCAAAGAACACGATCAGGCCGCCGATCAGGTGCAGGCGCTTCCACACGGCCCAGTCGCGCGCGATCAGTGTGTACAGCACCAGCACGGCGCCCGGCAGGATCACGCCGACCAGGCCCTTCGACAGCACCGCGAGCGCCATCGAACCCCAGCACACCCACATCCACGCGCGCACGGCGCCGCCCGGCAGGTTGGGGCGCTGCGCAAGCAGCAACGCGCAGAGCGTGAGTTCCATCCAGAACGACAGGCCCATGTCGAGCGTGTTGAAGTGGCCCATCAGGTTCCAGTACGGCGACGTGGCGAGCACGATCGCGGCGAATACGCCGGTCGCCGTGTTGAACACGCGCGCACCGGTAAAGCCGATCAGCAGCACGCCGGCGAAGCCCGTCAGCGCGGTGTAGAGCCGCGCCTGCCATTCGCCGATGCCGAACCACGCGAACGTCAGCGCGTTGGCCCAGGTTTGCAGCGGCGGCTTTTCGAAATACTTGTAGCCGTTGTAGCGCGGCGTGATCCAGTCGCCGGTGACGAACATCTCGCGCGCCATTTCGGCATAGCGGCCTTCGTCGCTCGGCAGCAGGTGGCGCCAGCCGAGCGGCACGAACCAGATCACGGCGAGGGTCAGCACCAGCAGCAGGATCGTAGTGCGATTGAGCGGTAGCCTCGTCGGCGTATCGTTCATGGATTTCAACCTGTTGGGCGGCGCCGCCAGATGGCGCGCGCGGCGGTGTTGTATGAATTGCGGACGGCATTGCGCAGGCGTGCTTTCCGGAGGCCGGGCTCAGGCGCTAACCGGCTTCTGCCAGCGCAGGCCATGCCCGGGTCGCTTCAGCGAAGCGCCGCTGGCGCGCAGTGTACGTGATCGGCCGGGGCGCGGCGAGCGCGCGGTGCCGGCCGCGGCCTCGGCGCGTTACGCTTCGATCAGCAGCGCGGCCGCGACTTTGCGGCCCTCTGCCATCAGAATGTTGTAGGTGCGGCAGGCGGCCTTGAAGTCCATTGTCTCGACGCCGATGCGTTTGGCGGTGAGCGCGGCGGTCAGGCGCGGATGCGGAAAGCGCAGACGCTCGCCGCTGCCGAACACCACGACTTCGGGCGCCGACTCGATCAGCATCGCGAAGTGCCCGGCGGTGAGTTCGTCGAAAGACGAGACCGGCCAGGGGATGATCGGCGCCTCGGGCAGCACGAGAATGCTGCCGGCATGGCGGACCGCGTTGATTTCGACGTAGTCGGCGCCGTAGCCGGTGACGGTGTTCAGGGCGCCGCTCGAATCCTGATGTAATTTCAAATTGGTTTTCCGAAGTCGTCGTCACTCATCGTGCGGCTGGGCGATCCGGCCTGACAGAACGGCGGCGGAGCGCTGCGACGCGAATGGAGCGCGCGAGTGGATGAAAGCCGCTGAAGCAGCCGAAAAGCCTTGCCGATGCGGTTGGTGCATTGCGGAAGTCGGCCAAAATCCGCTAAA
The DNA here is from genome assembly GCF_046030735.1 of Paraburkholderia xenovorans. Classification (GTDB taxonomy): domain Bacteria; phylum Pseudomonadota; class Gammaproteobacteria; order Burkholderiales; family Burkholderiaceae; genus Paraburkholderia; species Paraburkholderia xenovorans_A. The sequence continues at coordinate 25,007 of NZ_JAQQBV010000021.1, read as the reverse complement.
TTATAACTTTTTAGCCGCTTTGCGGCGCCCCTCGCTTCAGGCGCCGCCATAAGCCGCGCTGAGGGGAGCGGGCCGGCCCACCGGCTACCTGCCCTGGTTTCAACCGCTTTCGGCCCCAATCCGCGTGCCACGGCCTGATCGAGGTCCGGCCGCGCGCCATGCCCGAATTTCCCCGAACGCCGGACTCGCCCGGCCGGCGTCAGGGTTGCCCCGCTTGTTCGCCCAAGCCTATCAACAGGATGAAGTGCCCGCCGTGAAACCCGTTCTCAAATCCAACAAGTTGTTGAATGTCTGCTACGACATCCGCGGGCCCGTCCTCGAACACGCGAAGCGGCTCGAAGAAGAAGGCCATCGCATCATCAAGCTGAACATCGGCAATCTCGCGCCGTTCGGTTTCGACGCGCCGGACGAAATCATCCAGGACATGATCCGGAATCTGCCGGGCTCGTCCGGCTACTCGGATTCGAAGGGCGTGTTCGCCGCGCGCAAGGCGATCATGCATTACACGCAGCAAAAGGGCGTGCACGGCGTCGAGCTGGACGACATCTACATCGGCAACGGCGCGTCCGAGCTGATCGTGATGGCGCTGCAGGGCCTCCTCAACGACGGCGACGAAGTGCTGCTGCCCGCGCCGGATTACCCGCTGTGGACCGCGGGCGTGAGCCTGTCGGGCGGCACGCCGGTGCATTACATCTGCGACGAATCGAACGCGTGGATGCCCGATCTCGACGACATCCGCGCGAAGATCACGCCGAACACGCGCGCGCTCGTCGTCATCAACCCGAACAATCCCACCGGCGCGCTGTATTCCGACGAGTTGCTGCTCGGCCTGATCGAGATCGCACGCGAGCACGGCCTGATCATCTTCGCCGACGAGGTCTACGACAAGATCGTCTACGACGGCAAGACGCATACGTCGATGGCCGCGCTGTCGGAAGACGTGCTCACGGTCACGTTCAACAGCCTGTCGAAGAGCTACCGCTCGTGCGGCTACCGCGCCGGCTGGATGTTCATCTCCGGCCTGACGGGCGAAAACCGCCGTACCGCGAAGGATTACTTCGAAGGGCTCGGCATTCTGGCGTCGATGCGCCTGTGCCCGAACGTGCCCGGCCAGTACGCGATCCAGACCGCGCTCGGCGGCTATCAGAGCATCAACGACCTGATCTTGCCGGGCGGCCGCCTGTACAAGCAGCGCGAACTCGCGTATGACATGCTCACGGCGATCCCCGGCGTGAGCTGCGTGAAGCCCGAAGCGGCGCTGTACATGTTCCCGCGTCTCGATCCGAAGATCTATCCGATCAAGGACGACCAGCAGTTCATCCTCGACCTGTTGCTGGAAGAGCGCGTGCTGCTCGTGCAGGGCACCGGTTTCAACTGGCCGACGCCCGATCACTTCCGCGTGGTGTTCCTGCCGAACATGGAAGATCTGGCGGATTCGATCAACCGGATCGCGCGCTTCCTCGACGGTTACCGCAAACGTCACACGGCGTAGCGCACAATAGCGTTCGCGGCGGCGCTTGACGCGCGCCGCGCACGACAGTTGCACCACGCCCGATCCCTGTAACTTTCACTCACCTAATCGAAAACACACGCTGCATGGAACCGATCAAAGTTGGACTGCTGGGCTTCGGCACGGTAGGCAGCGGCACCTTCACGGTACTGCGCCGCAATCAGGAAGAAATCAAACGTCGCGCGGGCCGCGGCATCGAGATTGCGCGCATCGCCGTGCGTAACCCGGCCAGGGCGACAGCGGCACTCGGCAGCGAGGCCGGCACCGTGGCGCTCACGGACGACTTCAACGCGGTGGTCGACGATCCGTCGATCGATATCATCGCGGAAATGATCGGCGGCACCGGCGTCGCGCGCGATCTCGTGCTGCGCGCAATCAACAACCGCAAGCATGTGGTCACGGCCAACAAGGCGCTGCTCGCGGTGCACGGTACGGAAATTTTCGAAGCGGCGCGCGCGAACGGCGTGATGGTGGCGTTCGAGGCGGCGGTGGCGGGCGGCATTCCGATCATCAAGGCGTTGCGCGAAGGGCTGACGGCCAATCGCATCCAGTACATCGCGGGCATCATCAACGGCACGACGAACTACATTCTTTCCGAAATGCGCGATCGCGGCCTCGACTTCGCGACCGCGCTGAAGGCCGCGCAGGAACTCGGTTACGCGGAAGCCGACCCGACCTTCGACATCGAAGGCGTGGACGCCGCGCACAAGGCGACGATCATGAGCGCGATCGCGTTCGGCGTGCCGGTGCAATTCGACAAGGCGTACGTCGAAGGGATCAGCAAGCTCGCCGCGATCGACATCCGTTACGCGGAAGAACTCGGTTATCGCATCAAGCTGCTGGGCATCGCGCGCCGCACCGAGAAGGGCATCGAGTTGCGCGTGCATCCCACGCTGATTCCGGAAAAGCGGCTGCTGGCGAACGTGGAAGGCGCGATGAACGCGGTGGTCGTGCATGGCGACGCGGTGGGCACCACGCTGTACTACGGCAAGGGCGCGGGCGCGGAGCCGACGGCTTCGGCGGTGGTCGCCGATCTGGTCGACGTGACGCGTCTGCATACGGCCGATCCGGAGCATCGCGTGCCGCATCTGGCGTTCCAGCCGGACAGCCTGTCGAGCACGCCGATCCTGCCGATCGACGAAGTGACGAGCGGTTATTACCTGCGTTTGCGCGTGGCCGACGTGACCGGTGTGCTGGCCGACATCACGCGCATTCTCGCGGACACCGGCATCTCGATCGATGCGCTGCTGCAGAAGGAATCCGAGCAGGTCGACGCGAACGGCAAGGGCGAAACCGACATCATCCTGATCACGCACGAAACGGTCGAGAAGAACGTCAACGCGGCGATCAGGACGATCGAAGCGTTGCAGACCGTCGTCTCGCAAGTCACGAAGCTGCGCATGGAAGCGCTGAACTAGGCCCACTATGAACTATCTCTCCACGCGCGGCGCCGGAGCCGGTGAGCATCACACCTTTTCCGACATCCTGCTCGGCGGTCTCGCGAAAGACGGCGGGCTGTACCTGCCGGCCGAATACCCGCGCATCGGCGCTGACGAACTGACGCGCTGGCGCGCGCTGCCGTACGCGGATCTCGCGTTCGAGATCCTGTCGAAATTCTGTGAAGACATCCCCGCCGAAGATCTGCGCGCGCTGACGCGCAAGACCTACACGGCCGCCACGTACTGCAACGTGCGCGACGACGAAAGCGCCGCGCAGATCACGCCGCTCAAAACGCTGGGCGTCGAGAACGGCGCGCCGCTGTCGCTGCTGGAACTGTCGAACGGTCCGACGCTCGCGTTCAAGGACATGGCGATGCAGTTGATCGGCAACCTGTTCGAATACACGCTGGCCAAGCACGGGCAGACGCTGAACATTCTCGGCGCGACCTCCGGCGACACCGGCAGTGCCGCCGAATACGCCATGCGCGGCAAGAAGGGCATTCGCGTGTTCATGCTGTCGCCGCACAAGAAAATGAGCGCGTTCCAGACCGCGCAGATGTATAGCCTGCAAGACCCGAACATCTTCAACATCGCGGTTGAAGGCGTGTTCGACGACGCGCAGGACATCGTCAAGGCCGTCTCGAACGACCACGCGTTCAAGGCGCAGTACAAGATCGGCACGGTCAATTCGATCAACTGGGCGCGGGTCGTCGCGCAGGTCGTGTATTACTTCAAGGGCTACTTTGCCGCGACGAAGTCGAACGACGAGCGCGTGTCGTTCACGGTGCCGTCGGGCAACTTCGGCAACGTGTGTGCGGGTCACATCGCGCGAATGATGGGCTTGCCGATCGAGAAGCTGGTCGTAGCCACGAACGAAAACGACGTGCTCGACGAGTTCTTCCGCACCGGTATTTATCGCGTGCGCAAGGCGGCGGAGACGTATCACACCACCAGCCCGAGCATGGACATTTCGAAGGCGTCGAACTTCGAGCGCTTCGTGTTCGATCTGCTGGACCGCGATCCGGCGCGCGTGCTGCAACTGTTCCGCGACGTCGAGGAGAAGGGCGGCTTCGATCTGGCGGCGAGCGGCGATTTCGCGCGCGTGCAGCAGTTCGGTTTCGTGTCGGGCCGCAGCAGTCACGAAGACCGCGTGGAAGCAATTCGCGACGTGTTCGAGCGTTACGACACGATGATCGACACGCATACCGCGGACGGTTTGAAGGTCGCGCGCGAGCATTTGCAACCGGGCATTCCGATGATCGTGCTGGAAACCGCACAGCCGATCAAATTCGGCGAGACGATCCGCGAAGCGCTGCTGCGCGAACCGGAGCGGCCGGCCGCGTTTACGGGGCTGGAGGCGCTGCCGCAGCGCTTCGAGGTGTTGCCGGCGGACGCGCAGCGCGTGAAGGACTTTATCGTCGCGAATACCGGCGAGTGAGGTAGGGCTGCTTTGGACATCGAACATCGGGCGCGGCAATTGCCGCGCCCGATGTTTTTGCAGCGTTGGTATCCGGCGACCGTCGTGCGACGAAATACGCTCATAACTCGCGGCTGCCGACAGCCGTCCCCCTCGACCGCTACAATATTCTTTTAACCTGCGGCTCGAACCACAGATGTCCACACCCACGCCACGTGCGCCGATGCTCTCCACTGCCGAAGCACTGGCGACCTTGCTCGGCGCCGCCAATCCGATCGCGGACACGGAATCGATCCCCACGCTCGATGCTTTGAACCGTGTGCTGGCAGCAGACGTCACGTCGCCGCTGGACGTCCCGCCCATGCACACCAGTTCGATGGACGGCTACGCGGTCCGCGCCGCCGATCTGGCCGGCCAGGCCAAGCGCCGGTTGCGCGTGTCGCAGCGCATCCCCGCCGGTCACGCGCCGCAGCCGCTCGAACCGAACACGGCCGCGCGCATCTTCACGGGCGCCACGGTGCCGCCGGGCGCCGACGCGATCGTGATGCAGGAACAAGCCGAAGCCGCCGGCGACGAAGTCACGATCCTTCACAGCCCGCAGGCGGGCGAATGGATTACGGCGCAAGGCGCGGACATCCGCAACGGCTCGGTGATCCTGCCGGCCGGCACGCGCCTCACGCCGCAAGCGCTCGGACTTGCCGCTTCGGTCGGTTGCGCAGGGTTGCAGGTGCGGCGGCGCGTGAAGGTGGCGGTCTTTTTCACCGGCGACGAGTTGACGATGCCCGGCGAGCCGCTCAAACCCGGCGCGATCTACAACTCGAACCGCTTCACGTTGCGCGGCTTGCTCGACAACCTCGGCTGCGAAGTGACCGACTATGGGATCGTCGCCGATAAACTCGACGCGACCCGCGCGACACTGCGCGAAGCCGCGCAGGCGCACGACCTGATTCTGACCTGCGGCGGCGTGTCGGTCGGCGAAGAGGATCACGTGAAGCCGGCCGTCGAGGCGGAAGGGCGCCTCGCGATGTGGCAGATCGCGATGAAGCCCGGCAAGCCGCTCGCGTTCGGCGCGGTGCGCCGCGCGCAACAACAGAGCTCGACCGTCGCGACGGCGGCAGCGGCGGAAACGTTTTTCATCGGCCTGCCAGGCAATCCGGTGTCGAGCTTCGCCACTTTCCTGCTGTTCGTGCGCCCGTTCGTGCTGAGCCTCGCCGGCGTGCGTACCGTCGCGCCGCGCGTGTTGTCGCTGCGGGCCGACTTCACGCAGCCGAAGGCCGATCGCCGCAACGAGTTTCTGCGCGCGCGGATCAACGCGGCCGGCGGGCTCGATCTGTTTCCGAACCAGAGTTCCGCGGTGCTGACTTCCACAGTGTGGGGAGACGGTCTGATCGACAACCCGCCGAATCACGCGATCAGCGCCGGCGAGACCGTGCGCTTCATTCCCTTTTCCGAATTGCTGAACTGAAGACCCGGCGTTCCCGATGAAAATCCAGCTCCGATATTTTGCAAGCGTACGCGAAGCGCTCGATACCGCCGACGAAACGGTCGATCTGCCCGACGGCGTCGCCACGGTCGGCGACGTGCGCGCGTGGCTGCGCGTGCGCGGCGGCGCGTGGGCGGACGCGCTCGCGGAAGGCCGCGCGCTGCGCATGGCCTGCAACCACGTGATGACCGACGCCGGCACGCGCATCACTGAAGGCTGCGAAGTCGCGTTCTTTCCGCCCGTCACCGGCGGCTGAATTACATCCGTGGCCGCTAGCTACGCTGGTTGCGGCCCGCTTGCCAGGAGTCAGAGATGCCCGTCCGTGTTCAAACCGAAGACTTCGATCTGACGGCCGAAGTCGCCGCGTTGCGCGCGCGCAATCCGAAGGTCGGCGCGGTCGCCTGTTTCGTCGGGACGGTGCGCGATCTGAATGAAGGCAGCGCGGTCGAGACGATGGAGCTCGAGCACTATCCGGGGATGACGGAAAAATCGCTGGAAGCGATCGTCGTCAGCGCGAGGCAGCGCTGGCCGGGCATCGAGGTGCTGATCGTGCACCGCGTCGGCAAGCTCCATCCACTCGACCAGATCGTGCTTGTGGCGACGACCGCCGCGCATCGCGGCGAAGCGTTTGCGTCGTGCGAATTCGTGATGGACTACCTGAAGAGCGAAGCGCCGTTCTGGAAGAAAGAGAAGACCGCGGAAGGCGAGCGCTGGGTCGACGCCCGCGTCACGGACGACGCCGCGCTGGCCCGTTGGGGCATCGAATCGGGAAACCGGACGAAGGAGTAGGTGGGGCGGGGCCATGCGGGAAGCGGCCCAGCGTCACTCATCCCGCGCTTTCCCAATGATCCGCGCCGGAAACGGCTCGCCAGCGGGCCGCGCACGTTCGGCATGCTCGTCGTGCGAATCGCCGTCACGCGGACGCCGCCTCGGCGCGACGCGCTCCAGCAACGCCTGCTGTTCCGGCGGAATCCTGTAATCCCAACCAAAGCGACTCAACTGCAAACTCTGCGCGATCCGCAGCGCGGGCTCCATGAAACGGACTGCGGCAGCCGGCACGAAGCGCGCTTCGACGGTATCCAGAAACAGATACAGCCAGCGGTTGAAGTGCTGCGGCTCGATCCCTTCGAGCGGCTGATGAGCCTGCTGCACATTGCCGCGATACTGCTTTGCGCCGAGCACGAGGCTCGCCCAGAAGGTGCACATTTTCGGCAGATGGTCGTCCCAGCGACCGGCAAGGCTCGCGTCGAAAACCGGGCCGAGCAGCGGATCGGCGCGCACGCGGTCGTAGAAGCCGTAGACGAGCTCGCGAATGTTCGCGTCGGTGGGTTCGGCGGCGCGCTCGACGACCGGCGCAGCGGGAAAAGTCGGCTTCATGCGGATTCCAGAGAGTGCTTCGATTCGCGGCGCATCGCCACACGGTGCCACATTGCGTCGCGAATGGCCTCAAATCGTGTGGAAACGATGCGAACTGGGCCGCGAATACCCCGCTTTTCGCATGAATGACCCAGGCGGGAAACGTTACCATTACGTTTGAAAGACCCGAACCGCCTGTCAACGCAAAAAAATAAATAATGCGTGGCGCCCGCATCTTATGGCGAAGCGACAGTCCCCGGCAACCCTTGCATCGACGCGGTTATCCCGGATCGCGGCTTGCGCTCATGTGACACCTGCACTTATGAGACTGACCGATTACACGGATTACTCGTTGCGCGTCCTGCTGTATCTCGCTGTGCGCGGCGAGGGCCTGGCGACCATCCAGGACATTTCCGACGCCTACGGCATCTCCAAAAACCATCTGATGAAGGTCGTCCAGCAACTGGGCGAGCTCGGCTGGGTCGAAACCGTGCGCGGGCGCAATGGCGGCCTGCGGCTGGCGGAGCAGACCAGCGCGTTGAAGGTCGGCGAAATCGTGCGCGCCACGGAGAGCGACTTCGCGCTGGTCGGCTGCTTTCCGGATCAGCAGGGCGAGCGTCGCGCCTGCGTCATAACGGCGCAATGCCGTCTGCGCGGCGCGCTCGAGGCGGCGCGCAATGCGTTCCTTGCCGAGCTCGACCGGCACACCATCGGCGAGATGGCCGCGCCGCACGGCCCGCTGGCCGCGCTGCTCGGGTTGAGCATCCCGATCGTTCCGCTTGCGCCGGCCGGCGGCAGCCCCGCACCGGTCGTCTGAAGACGGCCGCAAGTTCTCTCGCGTCAAATGTTAAATAGTTGTCGTCCGATGCAAAAAAGCGCTTGAAACCTGCGTAAAACGCCTCATTTTGGTGGTATTCGAAATTGGAGGTCTCTTGATGAGAATCGACAAACTCACCACTAAATTCCAGGAAGCGCTGGCCGATGCGCAGAGTCTCGCGGTCGGTCATGACAATCAGTACATTGAACCCGTTCACGTCCTGTCCGCGCTCGTCGCCCAGCAGGACGGTTCGGCCCGCTCGTTGCTGTCGCGCGCCGGCGTGCATGTGCAGGCGCTGCAAACCGCGTTGAACGACGCGATCACGCGCCTGCCGCAGGTGCAGGGCACCGACGGCAACGTGCAGATCGGCCGCGAACTCACCGGTTTGCTGAACCAGGCCGACAAGGAAGCGCAGAAGCTCAACGATACGTTCATCGCGAGCGAAATGTTCCTGCTGTCCGTCGCGGACGACAAAGGCGAAGCCGGCCGCCTCGCGCGCCAGCACGGCCTGTCGCGCAAGTCGCTCGAAAGCGCGATTGCCGCGGTGCGCGGCGGCTCGCAGGTGCACAGCCAGGACGCCGAAAGCCAGCGCGAAGCGCTGAAGAAATACACGGTCGACCTGACCGAGCGGGCGCGGGCGGGCAAGCTCGACCCGGTGATCGGCCGTGACGACGAAATCCGCCGTTCGATCCAGATCCTGCAACGCCGCACCAAGAACAATCCGGTGCTGATCGGCGAGCCGGGCGTGGGCAAGACGGCGATCGTCGAAGGTCTCGCGCAGCGCATCGTCAACGGCGAAGTGCCGGAAACGCTGAAGGGCAAGCGCGTGCTCTCGCTCGATATGGCGGCGCTGCTGGCCGGCGCCAAGTATCGCGGCGAATTCGAGGAGCGCCTGAAGGCCGTGCTGAGCGACATCGCAAAAGACGAAGGCCAGACCATCGTCTTCATCGACGAAATTCACACGATGGTCGGCGCGGGCAAGGCCGAAGGCGCGATGGACGCGGGCAACATGCTGAAGCCGGCTCTCTCGCGCGGCGAGTTGCATTGCGTCGGCGCGACCACGCTCGACGAATATCGCAAATACATCGAGAAGGACGCCGCGCTCGAACGCCGCTTCCAGAAGGTGCTGGTCGACGAACCGTCGGTTGAGGCGACCATCGCGATTCTGCGTGGTTTGCAGGAGAAGTACGAGCTGCACCACGGCGTCGATATCACCGACCCGGCGATCGTCGCGGCGGCCGAGTTGTCGCATCGCTATATCACGGATCGTTTCCTGCCGGACAAGGCCATCGACCTGATCGACGAAGCCGCGTCGAAGATCAAGATGGAAATCGACTCGAAGCCGGAAGAAATGGACCGGCTCGATCGTCGGCTGATCCAGTTGAAGATCGAGCGCGAAGCCGTCAAGAAGGAAAAGGACGAAGCGTCGCAAAAGCGTCTGCAACTGATCGAGGAAGAAATCGAGCGGCTCAATCGCGACTATTCGGACCTCGAAGAAATCTGGACCGCAGAAAAAGCGGCGGTGCAGGGCAGTGCGCAATTGAAGGAAGAGATCGAAAAAACGCGCGCGGAAATCACGCGTTTGCAGCGTGAAGGCAAGCTCGAGAAAGTTGCCGAATTGCAGTACGGCAAGCTGCCGGGTCTCGAAGCGCAGTTGAAGGAAGTGACCCAGGCCGAGGCGAAAGAGCAGAACAATCCGACGCGGCCGCGTTTGTTGCGCACGCAGGTGGGCGCGGAGGAAATCGCCGAAGTCGTGTCGCGTTCCACCGGCATTCCGGTGTCGCGGATGATGCAGGGCGAGCGTGAAAAGCTGCTGCAGATCGAAGAGAAACTGCACGACCGCGTGGTCGGTCAGGACGAGGCGATCAGCGCGGTGGCCGACGCGATCCGCCGTTCGCGCGCGGGTCTGTCGGATCCGAACCGTCCGTATGGTTCGTTCCTGTTCCTCGGGCCGACCGGTGTGGGCAAGACCGAGCTGTGCAAGGCGCTGGCGTCGTTCCTGTTCGATTCGGAAGATCATCTGATCCGCATCGACATGAGCGAATTCATGGAGAAGCACAGCGTCGCGCGTTTGATCGGCGCGCCGCCGGGATATGTCGGTTACGAGGAAGGCGGTTATCTGACTGAAGCCGTGCGCCGCAAGCCGTACAGCGTGATCCTGCTCGACGAAATCGAGAAGGCGCATCCGGACGTGTTCAACGTGCTGTTGCAGGTGCTCGACGACGGCCGCATGACCGATGGCCAGGGCCGTACCGTGGACTTCAAGAACACGGTGATCGTGATGACGTCGAACCTCGGTTCGCAGGTGATCCAGGCGATGGTCGGCGAGCCGCAGGAAGCGGTGAAAGACGCGGTCTGGGAAGAAGTGAAGCTGCATTTCCGGCCCGAATTCCTGAACCGGATCGACGACGTCGTGGTGTTCCACGCACTCGACCGCTCGAACATCCAGTCGATCGCGCGGATTCAGTTGCAGCGTCTGCATGAACGGCTCGCCAAGCTCGACATGCAACTGGTGGTGTCCGACGACGCACTCGAGCACGTCGGCAAGGTCGGCTACGATCCGCTGTTCGGCGCGCGGCCGTTGAAGCGCGCGATCCAGCAGGAGATCGAGAACCCGGTCGCGAAGCTGATTCTGGCCGGCAAGTTCGGTCCGAAGGACGTGATTCCGGTCGAAGTGGAAGACGGCAAGCTGGTGTTCGAACGCGTCGTGCATTGAGCGACGGTGGGTCGTCGCTAACGGTGGCGGTACTGATCGTTAGTGACGGCCATGCGGAAAAGCGGCAACGATGATTTTCGTTGCCGCTTTTTTATTGCCAGGTGCGTTACGCGTTAGGGGTTACGCGTTGCCCTTGCCGAACAGCGCCGACAAACCGCCGAGCGCGCCGAGCACGGTGGTCGAATTGAGCTTGCCTTCAGCGGGGACTTCGCCTTCCGGCGTCGCCGCATTGACGACGTGCGGCAGGATCTGCGACAGCAAGCCCGTCACCTGGTCCGGCGCGACGCCGGCTTTGGCGGCGAGGTTGGTGACGGTTTCCGAACCGAGCACGCTATGCAGCGCATCCGGAGCGATAGCCTGATTCTCGCCGTTGCTGACCCACGATGTGACCACGTCGCCGAGGCCCTTTTCCTTGAAGCGGTCGATCAGACCGTTCAGGCCGCCCGGCTGGTTGTTGACGAATTCCAGTGCCGCGGAGACCAGCGCTTGCTGGCCGCCGCCACCGCCTTCAGGCGATTTGCCAACCAGGGAACCGATAGTGTCGAGTAGGCTCATGACGGACTCTCTTGAATGCCGACCCCTGTGTGACGAGCCGGCGGGTGAAAACGCCGCGCGGTTGCGCGGCGCCGGGGGAATGAAGGCGGGCGGCGTCCGCAGTTGATCCTGTGTCGATCAATGCGTTCGTGACGGGCGTTCGGGGAAGCCGGCACGCCGCCTGCGCCAACCTGCCAAGCTGCTTTACGCGCCGGAGGCTGCCGCCGCCGATGCAGCCTTGCTCTTCTTCGCTTTCTTCTTCGATGCCTTGGTGCCGGAGGCGTCGGCCGGCGCGCTCGCCGCAGCCGTCGCGGCCGGGGCGGCGGTGGTGGCCGCCGCGTCGGACGCGGCCTTGCTCTTTCTCTTCGACTTCGATGCTTTCGTGCCGGATGCTTCGGCGGGCGCTGCGGTTGCTGGAGTCGTTGCTGCTGTCGTGGCTGGCGCGGTGGCGGCTGGTGCTGCCGCCGGCGCGGCCTTGGTGCTCACGGTGCTGCCCGACTTCGCGGCCGGCTTTGCGCCGCTAGGCGGCGTGGACGAACCGTTGATCGTCAGGCCTGCCGCTTCGAGATTGGTTACCGATTTGGTGCCGATGCCTTTAACGCGCGCGGCCAGATCGTCGGCGTCCTTGAATGGACCGTTCTTCGTGCGTTCGTCGATGATCGCTTTCGCATGCACCGGCCCGATACCCTTGACCGATTCGAGCGCCGCCTGGTCGGCGGAGTTTACTTCGACCGCAGCCGCGAATCCCGCCGACAGCGACAAAGCCAAAGCGACGCACAGCATTAAAAGCTTCTTCAGCATGGCAAGCACTCCATTGAGGGCAAAAAAGTTAGCCGGAAAAACAACAAGTCAGACAACTCATTTTAGTCAGCAGGCACTGCGCTTAAGCATAGGATAAATTGCGCGCCCTTAATTGCCATTACCGACGATTTATACCGATCGATTCGTGACAAGTAAATCAGTGTGAACAAGATTTAAACCTTTTGCCTACCGAATAAGCCTTTATGCGCGTTATCGATCAACGCGCCAATCAATCTGAAAATGACAACGGTACCCGCTTGACTTAGAGTGCACTCGAACCTCTAACCTGAGTTCCGTCATGTCAAAAGCACTCACCATCGGCCAGGTCGCCGAGACGATCGGCGTGTCCACGCATACGCTGCGCTATTACGAGCAGGCCGGCCTGATCCGGGCGGTCGGACGAACCCAGGCGGGGCATCGCCTGTATTCGCCGGCCGACCTTGACTGGCTGCAGTTCGTGATGCGTCTGAAGGCAACCGGGATGCCGATCGTCGGAATGCAAGCCTTCGCGGCGCTGCGGGCCAATGGTGAGCCTACGGTGGGCGAGCGTCGCCGGATGCTGGTGGCGCATCGGGACGCGGTTTTGGCGCGGATCGCCGGGTTGCAGAGCAATCTCGGCGCGATCATCGACAAGATCGCTTACTACGAAGCCGTCGAGCAGGCGGCGCAGCACACGGCCGCTCCGTGCGATACGACACGACAGATCGACACTCAATCGCAAGCTGAAGAGGACAAGGACTCGCCATGGAACACGCCGACAACGAACGCTACACCCGAGGCTGGAACAAATTGAAGGAGATCGACGGTTCGACCGGCGAGCAGGTGATCGCCGCGCTTGCGCCGATCGCGCCGGATTTCGGACGTCTGCTGATCGAATTCGGTTTCGGCGACATTTACAGCCGGCCGCAACTCGACCTGCGGGCCCGTGAAATCGCGACGATCGCTTCGCTCGCGACGCTCGGCTGTGCGCAACCGCAACTGAAGGTGCATATCGAGGCGGCATTGAATGTCGGCTGCACGCGCGAGGAAATCGTCGAGGTGTTCATGCAGATGGCGCTTTATGCGGGCTTCCCGGCGGCATTGAACGCATTGTTCGCGGCACGCGAGATTTTCGAGCGGCACGATCGGGAGGACGCGTTGACGGCTTGAGAGCGGTGCACCGTCAAACCCGATCCCGCCTGCTCACAACCCGCCAGTACAGCAGCAGCCCGATGCCGGCGATTGCCAGACTCGCGGTATTCGCTATCCAGAAGCCTCGCGCGCCGGTCAGCCATGCGGGTATCGTGCCGCCCACGTCGAAGCCGAGCAGATACCCGCCGCCCAGCCCCACGCCCCACAGCGCGACCGCATAGATCACGGTCGGCACGACGGCCACCTTGTACGCGCGCAGCACGAATGCCGTCGTGATCTGCAGCGAATCGAACACGTGGTAGCACGCGACGATCAGCACCAGCGGCATCGCCGCCGCCGCGACCTGCGCATTCGGCGTATAGCCTTCGATCACATACGGACGCAGCGCCAGCACGATCGCCGCGTAGCAGCAGGCGATCGATACCGCCATCACGATTCCGTGCCGCGACAGCGTGCGCGCCGCTTCATGACGATGCGCGCCGAGTGCCTGAGCGACCAGCGTCGACGCTGCGATGCCGATCGACAGCGGCGTCATGTAAAGCACCGCGCCGATGTTGCCGGCGATCTGGTGGCCGGCGAGCGTCGTGGTGCCGAAGCGCGCGATGAAAAGCGCCATGAAGGTGTACGACGTGACTTCGATCAGGTAGGACAGGCCCATCGGAATGCCGAGCCGCAACTGCGCGGCCTGACGTCGCCACACCGGCCAGCAGAAGCGCCCGAAGATCGCGAACGGCGTGAACACGTCGACGCGTGTCAGCAGCAGCATGCCGACTGCCGCTAGCCCCCAGTTGATCGCGATGCTTGCGAGCGCGCAGCCCGGACCGCCGAGCGCCGGCACGCCGAGGCCGCCGAAAATGAACCACGTGTTGAGCGGAAACTTGAGCAGCAGCGCGCCGATCTGCAGGATCATCACGAGCCGCGGTTTGCCCACCGCGTTCGTCAGCGAGCTATAGACGCGAAACGCGAGGCTCGCCGGTAGTCCGAACGACAGAATCCGCAGATAGGCGACGGTGCGCTCGTGCAGCGCATCCGGCACACGCGCGAGCCGCAGGATCGGCCCGGGAAAATACAGGATCAGAAAGCCGATCACGGTCAGCGCGAGCGCGAGCCACAACGCCTGCCGCACTTCTTCGCCGATCTCGGTGTAGCGCCGCGCGCCATAGAGCTGTGCGGCGATCGGCTGCAGCGCGGTCAGAATGCCGGTCAGCCCGATATAGACGGAAATGTAGATCGATGAACCGAGGCCGAGCGCGGCGAGATCGACGGCCGAATAGCGGCCGACCATCGCGGTGTCGATCACGCCGAACGCGATGATCGCCAGTTGGCCGATCAGCACGGGCCACGCGAGGGCGGCGATTTTCCGTACGTCGGCGAACATCGTCAGTCGGGCTTCTTGTGCCAGCTGCGGCGTTTGACGGGGACCGGCGGCTTCGGGCGGTCGATACGCACATACAGACGGAAACGCTCGTCACGGTCGGCCGCGCGGCGGCCTTCCCAAACCAGTTTCCAGACGAAGTCGGACATCGAGCTCGGTTCGCCGAAGTCCTGGGTGTCCTGGCGCAGGATCACGTCGCAATCCTGATTGAACGAGAAGTGCATGTCGCCGAAATACGCGAAGGTCGCGATCTGCGCGTTACCGAGGCGTACCGGCGAGATACAGGTGTAGTCCTCGGGCAGGTGGCTCGCGATCTGTTCGGCGACGTCCTTATAGGTCCGGCTGTAGTTGACGAGCGGCAGCGACAGCGTCATCAGCAGCACCCACATCAGCGTCGTGCCGGCGCTGGACAGCACCACGCTGCGCCACAGCACTTTCGGATGACGCGCAAGGCGCCAGCGCACCAGCGCGAACCAGCAGACCGTCACGGCGACCGCGCACACGAACGACAGAAGCTTGAACTGCGGCGCGAAACCCGGTGCGTATCGGGCCAGATTGCGCGCGAGCGGAGCCGGGAAGCCGGTCAGGCTGGCCGCATACAACAGCCAGACGAAGCTGCCGAGGATCGTGAAGCTCATCAGCGCGAACCAGTCGATCGCGTTGATCGTGCCGCGCTTGAGGGTGGGCAGCGCGAACGCGGCCAGCACCGCGAGCGGCGGCAGCAGCAGCATGAACAGCCGGTTCGACTGATGGCTTTGCATCACGATCAGCACGAGCAGCGGGAGGATCACGGCGAGCGGGATCGCCACGTGCGGCGCGCGACGCAGCCCCGACCAGCTATACCACGCCCAGATCGCGAGCGGCCAGGCCGGCCACGTGTAGAGCGGCAGGTTCTTCAGCGCGTACAGCGCCACCGACCCCGGCGGCCCTTGGAACGACACCACGCTGACATGCACCCACTGGTTCAGGTACCAGACGGCGTCGTCCGGAAAGGCGGCGAGTGCGGCGATCGGCCACACTACCGACAGCGCGAGCGCAACCGGCAAGCCGGCCAGCAGCAGCCAGCGGGTGCGCATCTCGCGCACGAACAGCGTCGTGACGAGCGTGCCGAGCAGCAGTGCGACGACCAGCACCGGACTGCTGGCGAGCGTCATGATCCCGAGTGCGAGACCCCAGATCAGCGCGCCCTGGACCGGTTTGTCGATCACGCGCACGAGGCCGTACACGAGTATCGCGATGCCGACGAACTGCGCCAGTTGCGGCGTGGTTTCGTGGCCGCGTTCGGCCAGACCGAAGCACGCGAGCAGGATCAGCAGCGCGCCGTCCGCCAGCGTGCGGCCGTAGTCGCGCGGTTCCGGCTCGCCGCCGAATGCATATTTGAACGGTTGAACTTCCGCGCGCCGGCCGAGCAGGTAGGCCGCGTACCAGACGAACGCGCAGGCCGCGCAGAACAGCAGGCCGGTGAACACGCGCGACGCGTTGCTCGCGTCCACCCACGGTGCAAGCGCGCGAATCGCGCTGGCGCCGAGCCAGTAGCCGAGCGGGCCGTCTTCCGTCATGAATTTGCCGACCAGGTTCGGCAGCAGCCAGTCGTGGGCCGTGCCGTTCGCCATGGTCCACATGACGCCGAAGCCGGTTGCGTCTTCGTTCTTCCACGGATCGCGGCCGAACAGGCCGAAAAACGCATAGACGATACAGATGGTCAGCAGCAGCCAGCGCGGTAATGCACTAGTCGCGGAGGCTGTGAGGCGAACGGCAGGTCTCATGCGGTGTGTTGATCTTGGATAAGCGATGCGGCCGGGACCGGGCGGAATGTCCGGCTGGAATGGCCAATTCCGAGCATCCGGCATTGTAGTCGTGCCGCGCGAAGCGCGTCACGCGCCGGTAACGCCTTGAAACCTGGTTGGGTGTTTGTAACGCGGTGCGCGACGCGGCCGGCTTTGTGGCTGTGCGCGGTATGCGGCGGCAATGACGACGAAAGGGGCAACAAAGAAGGCGCGCAACAAAACCCTGAAGGCTGAAAAAGGCGATAAAAAAGGGCAGCTCGCGCTGCCCCTTTTTTGCTGCTGCATCGTTGCCGCACGAAGCCGACGACGACGCGCAAGCGGTATTACTTCGCTGCTGCCTTGCCGGTAGCGCGCGTGCCGAACTTCTTGTTGAACTTTTCGACGCGGCCTGCCGTGTCCATGATCTTTTGTTGGCCGGTGTAGAACGGATGCGATTCCGACGACACTTCGATCTTGGCGAGCGGGTAGGTCTTGCCGTTGAATTCGGCGGTTTCACGCGTGTGGATGGTCGAGCGCGTCACAAACTTGAAGTCGTTCGACATGTCGATGAACAGGACTTCGCGGTAATCCGGGTGAATGCCTTCTTTCATGGTCTTTCCTTTAATCTGGCGGTAGCCAACCCGCGTGCAACCGTGTTTTCACCCGGACTGCATCTAGGCGCGAGCCACTTGCCTATGGTCGAAAAACGGCGATTATGCCAGAAAATCAGTTGGTTGGCGACCTTTGTGCAGGCTTTTTGCCAGCAGTCCGGCGTTTTCGCATGGGGTTCGGTTGAGCGGCGCAACAAAGGCTTCAAGCCCGCCGGGCAACGCTCTCAGGTCCTGGGAAAGCTCAGCCCGACGCGCGCCGGGTCTTGCCGGTAATAGCGAGCAAGCAGCCGGTACAACTCCGGATATTCGGCCTCGAACGCGTGCGGCTTCACGAACAGCGCCTCGCTGCAAACGGCAAAAAATTCCGACGGATGATCGGCTGCATACGGATCGATCAGCGAATCGCGCTCGAAACGCGCCCAGCGCCGCTCCGGCACCGCGTCCACTTTCGCGCAGAAGTGGTCGTACGCATGGTCGAACACGTCGGCCCACGCCTGGGAGTCGAGCGGTGCGTGCCAGCGGCGCATCAGCGGCGGATGACCGTCCGCGTCGCCGTTCATCATGTCGATCTTGTGTGCGAACTCGTGGATTACCACGTTGTAGGCGTCCGTGCTGTCGGTCATCTGCGCGTCTTCCCACGACAACACCACCGGCCCGCCTTCCCACGCTTCGCCGCTCGCGTCGTGTTCGACTTCGTGGACCACGCCGTCTTCGTCTTCGACTGTTTTGCGGATCACGAACTCGCCCGGATAGACGATCACGCCGACCCAGCCGCGATACAGATCGAGGCTCAGATTCAGCACCGGCAAACACGCTTGCGCGGCGATCGCGACGGTCATCGCGTCGGTCAACTCGAGTTCGTGCGCGGTCGAGAATTCCTTTTTCGCGATGAAGAGGCTGGTCAGTTCGCGCAAGCGCACGAGATCCGCCGCATCGAGATGCGCGAGAAAGGGCAGGCCGGCGAGCGTGGCTTGCCAGAGCGTGTCGTCGATTGCGTAGTCGCGCAATGCGCGGTCGCGGCGGCGCGTGCCGAACCATTCAGTGAGTTTCGAGAGCATGAGCGGATGAAACCCTTAATCGATCTGTTTTTGCCACGCGGCGAAAATGCCGCCGCATATCGCGATGCCGATCAGAAAGTAGAAGCCGTCCAGCGAGGTCAGAAAGCTGGCCTGCTGCGCGACCGTCCGGCTGATTTCGACGAGCGCGAGCGAATGCGCGTCGGACGGCGAACGGCCGGCTGCGGCGAAGCCGTTCGTCAGCGCGGCGAGCGAGTTCTGAAATACCGGATTGTACGGATTCACGAACTCCGCGAGGCGGCTTTGATGCAGCGCCTGCCGATGCTGTTCGACGATGATTACCGAGGCTGTCGCAAACGAGATTGTCAGTTGCCGCACGATGTTCTTCAGCCGGTAGCCGTGCGTGAATTCTTCGATTGCGAAAATCCTGAATGTCAGATTGGCGACCGGCAGCACGATGAACAGCAGCAGCAAGCCGCGCAGCAGCAACGGCACGAGCAACGCCGTTTCGCCGACGCCCGGCGACATGCGCGTCATCCACGCCGCAGCGAACGCGGCCACCGCGAAGCCCGGCACGATGATCCACTTCTTGCGCGGCAGCAGCTTCGCGTAACGCAGATAGACGAAGAGGGCGCTTGCGGAAATCAGTGAAGTCACGCCGACCAGTTGCCCGGTGTTTTCAACCGGATAACCGAGGCCGCTCTCGAGAAAACGCGAGATCAGATAGCTGAAAGATGTCGAGATGTAGTAGTAGAACATGTACAGCACGAGGCCGACCTGGAAGACTTTCTCGCGCAGCGCGTGCAGGCGGACAAGCGGACTCGGATGATGCCACTGCTGATACGCGAACCAGCCCAATGCGCCGATGCCCGCGACCGTCAGCAGAATGAGTCCGGGCGATGCGCTGAACAACTGGAAGCGCACCTGCTGCATCACGATTTGCAGTGCGCCTTGCGCGAACGCGAAGATCAGATACGGCCAGAAATGCGCTGAGCCGCGTTCTTCCGGCAGACGGTTGCCCGCGTCCGGCAGTGCGAGCAGCGCAAACACGGCGAACAGCACGCCGACCGGCGCGGTGCAGGCGAACAACGCGCGCCAGTCGAAATGGCCGACCAGCTGGCCGCCGATCAATGGCGCGAGCGCGCTGCTCAATACGATCAGCAGCAGGAACGCACGCGTTGCCGCGGGCCGCTGCTGCGGCTTGAAACTCATCTGGATCAGGATGCGGCACGTGCCCATCATCGGACCGATGAAGTAGCCCTGAAAGCCGCGTGCAAAAGCGAGTTCGATCGACGACTCGCAGAGCGCCGCGGCCACGGCGCCCGCGGAATAGAGCAGCATGCAGCCGGCCACATAGCGCCGGTAACCGAAGCGCTCGACCCACCATTGCTGCTGCAGGATGCCGAGCACCGCCGCGACTGCATACGAGCTCGACGCCCACACCAGTTCATCGGGCGACGCGTTGATTCCACCCGCGATGTAGCTCGTGAAAAATGAAAAAATCGAGTTGTCGAAATAGTCGAGGCCGGTGACGACCGCCAGCACCCAGGGGAAAAAATCGCCGCGTAGTTTTTCGACGCTGAACAACGATACGCGGGACGATGACGCGTTCATCGTGCCGTGCCCGACTTTCTGGTGCGTTTCGCGGCCGGCGCGTTGCCGGTTTTCGCGAGCGCGTTGCGGCGCTGTTCCAGCAGTGTGTCGGCGTTTTCGCCGGCAAGGCGTCGTTCGAGATAGTCGAGATCGGGGCTCAACTCCGCCCTGAGTTTTTGCGCTTCCTTCAGCTCGCGGCGCATCGCTTCGATGCGCGCGTCGAGCGCGTCAGCCTGTTGCGCGATCGCGTCGCGAATCTGTTGCAGCGACTCGGTGGAGTAGCGATGCTGGCCGCCGACCGGTTCAAGCGGCTGCTTCAGCATTTCGGTGATGCCGTGCAGCGAAAATCCAAGCGAACGCAGACGCAGGATGCGGCCGAAGCGCTTGAGGTCGTCTTCGTCGTAGAGGCGATAGCGGCCTTCGCTGCGGGTGGGCGACACGAGGCCGCGTTCCTCGTAGTACTTCAGCGTGCGCGGTGTGACGCCGAGACGCTCGGCGGCGTCGCGCACAGTCAACAGGGTGGGTGAGTCCTTCGGCATAGGAGATCGCAAACATGACGGGCTGTCCGCATTATAGTTCAACGTGTACGTTCACGTACATGTTATCGGGATAGTGCATGGTCAGGTTGCCCGTGAAGCAGGCGAAAAAAAACCGCTCGTTTGTCGCGAGCGGTTTTTCGTGTTCGATGTCGAACGGCGTGGAAAGCAGACGTTTAACTGCCGCCGCCGCGACGCATCATGTCGAAGAATTCGGAGTTGCTCTTCGTCTGGCGAATCTTGTCGAGCAGGAATTCCATCGACTCGACTTCGTCCATGTCGTGAATGAACTTGCGCAGCACCCAGATCTTTTGCAGTACTTCGGGCTTGATCAGCAGTTCTTCGCGGCGCGTGCCGGACTTGTTCAGGTTGATCGACGGATAAACGCGCTTTTCAGCGAGGCGGCGTTCCAGATGCACTTCCATGTTGCCGGTGCCCTTGAACTCTTCGTAGATCACGTCGTCCATGCGGCTGCCGGTTTCGATCAGCGCGGTGCCGATGATGGTCAGCGAACCGCCTTCCTCGATATTGCGGGCCGCGCCGAAGAAGCGCTTCGGACGCTGCAGCGCGTTTGCGTCGACACCACCGGTCAGCACCTTGCCCGAAGCCGGCACCACCGTGTTGTACGCGCGCGCGAGACGCGTGATCGAGTCCAGCAGAATCACCACGTCGTTCTTCATTTCGACGAGACGCTTGGCTTTTTCGATCACCATTTCGGCGACTTGCACGTGACGCGCAGCCGGTTCGTCGAACGTGGAGGCGATCACTTCGCCGGCCACCGAACGCTGCATTTCGGTCACTTCTTCCGGGCGTTCGTCGATCAGCAGCACGAACAGCACGACATCCGGATGGTTCTGTTTAATGGCATGCGCGATGTGTTGCAGCATCACGGTCTTGCCGGACTTCGGCGATGCCACCAGCAGGCCGCGCTGGCCCTTGCCGATCGGCGCGATCATGTCGATGATCCGGCCCGTGACGTTTTCCTCGCCACGCATTTCACGTTCGAGCAGCAGCACCTTGTTCGGGTGCAGCGGCGTCAGGTTTTCGAACATGATCTTGTGCTTCGAGGCTTCCGGCGGCTGGCCGTTGACCTTGTCCACCTTCACCAGCGCGAAATAGCGTTCGCCGTCTTTCGGCGTGCGCACTTCGCCTTCGATCGTGTCGCCCGTATGCAGGTTGAAACGGCGGATTTGCGACGGGCTGATGTAAATGTCATCCGTGCTGGCGAGGTACGAGGTTTCCGGCGAACGCAGGAAGCCGAAGCCGTCCGGCAGCACTTCGAGCGTGCCGTCGCCGAAGATCGTGTCGCCCGTTTTGGCTCGTTTTTTTAGAATGGCGAACATCAATTCCTGCTTGCGCAGGCGGTTCGCACTTTCGATCTCGAGGCCATTGGCCATCTCGATCAATTCGGACACGTGCAGAGTCTTAAGCTCGGATAAATGCATACGGAGAACCCGCAGGAGAAGGTGCGACGAAATGAAATCTGGGAGGAGAGTGAGCGGAACCGCTCAAGGACTTACACGTCTTTTCGACGTTTTGCGGATTCTAGCATAGCACAGGCCAAATTCCGCCAGTGCGGCGGCATGGCATCTTTCTTATCAATCGTGTTGTCGCTCGACAACACGATGGACGTGGCGCGCCCGATTCTGAGCGACGCGCCGACGCTTGTGCTTTTACAGATTGCCGTCGAGGAACGCGGTGAGTTGCGACTTCGACAACGCGCCGACCTTTTGCGCGGCGACAGCGCCATTCTTGAACAGGATCAGCGTGGGGATGCCGCGCACGCCGAACTTGACCGGGGTCGATTGATGTTCGTCGACGTTGATCTTGGCGATTTGCAGGCGATCGGCGTAATCCTTCGCGACTTCGTCGAGGATCGGCGCGATCATCTTGCACGGACCGCACCATTCGGCCCAGAAATCGAGCAGCACGGGTTTATCGGATTTCACGACGTCTTGTTCAAACGATGCGTCGCTAATATGCTTGATTGATTCGCTCATTGTATGAATACCTCTATCGGATCGAGGCCCGCCTGAATGCTCGCCACGATACATCAAAATCTAGGGGAAACTTCTGTTCGCTTTGCCGCAATCACCACCTGCCGGCGCATGCCTGAAAAGCCCCTGGACCTTTCAGGCATGTGCGGAAGGCTCGCCATTGCGGGTCATCCGTACGGCAGTTTAGCTTAATTCGCTATGCGTTGCCGGTGGCGATAGTACCCATCAGGGGGAGTAGGGACAATGGCCGCCGCTGATACGCCACGCTCTGTCATACCTCGCTACGTTTCCTATCTGGTGGCTTCGCGGACGAACACAAGAGCTTCGCGTCGCCACGGTTGCTGCCGCGCTGTTCAGGGTGCGTAGTGTGCGATTTGGTGCGTCGATGGCGCTTTGCTCGTATTAACAGTCGCTTTGCGGCCCAAGCGGTGATAGAATGTTTCGTGACGGGCCTCCTCGCATGGAGGGATGGTCAACCTGGTCAGGTCGGGAACGAAGCAGCCACAGCCGTTTTCCACCAGTGCCGAGGGTCAGGCTCGTCACCTTCTCCTTTCTTCGTTTGTTTCCGGTTGTTCTTTCGCGCTCTTCCGGCGTGTCGGTTTTTCGTCGTTATCTCCTGCTTTACCCTGGGCCTTCGTTCACGGCACCTCAGCGCCGCTCTCTGCGCGCGACATCTATTTTTTTCTATCGATCCGGTGGCCGGTTTCAATGAAGCCGCGGCGCGCGTTTGCACGTCGTCGAATCGGTTTGGCGCGTCATCGTTACTGATACAATTTCCGGATGACCTATCAAGTTCTCGCACGCAAATGGCGGCCGAAGGATTTCGCTTCGCTCGTCGGACAGGAGCACGTGGTGCGCGCGCTCACGCACGCGCTCGACGGCGGCCGTCTGCACCATGCCTATCTGTTTACCGGTACGCGTGGGGTCGGCAAGACGACGCTGTCGCGCATCTTCGCCAAGGCGCTGAATTGCGAAACCGGCGTGACTTCCACGCCGTGCGGCGTGTGCCGTGCGTGTCGCGAGATCGACGAAGGGCGCTTTGTCGATTATGTCGAGATGGACGCGGCGAGTAATCGCGGCGTCGACGAAATGGCCGCGCTGCTGGAGCGTGCGGTGTATGCGCCGGTGGATGCGCGCTTCAAGGTCTACATGATCGACGAAGTGCACATGCTCACCAACCACGCGTTCAACGCAATGCTGAAGACGCTGGAAGAGCCGCCTTCGCACGTCAAGTTCATTCTCGCCACCACCGACCCGCAGAAGATTCCGGTCACGGTGCTGTCGCGCTGTCTGCAGTTCAATCTGAAGCAGATGCCGGCCGGCCATATCGTCTCGCATCTCGAACACATTCTCGGCGAAGAGAAAGTGCCGTACGACGTGCAGGCGCTGCGTCTGCTCGCGCGCGCGGCGGACGGTTCGATGCGCGACGCGCTGTCGCTGACCGATCAGGCGATTGCGTATTCGGCCAATCAGGTCAATGAAGAAGCGGTGCGCGGCATGCTCGGCGCGCTGGACCAAAGCTATCTGATCCGTCTGCTCGATGCGCTTGCCGACGGCGACGGCGCCGCTGTACTCGCGGTCGCGGACGAAATGGCGTTGCGCAGCCTGTCGTTTTCGACGGCGTTGCAGGATCTGGCGAGCTTGCTGCATCGGATCGCGTGGGCGCAGTTCGCGCCTTCGTCGGTGCTCGACGAGTGGCCGGAAGCCGGCGATTTGCGCCGCTTTGCTGAAGCGCTGAGCGCCGAGCAGGTGCAACTGTTCTATCAGATCGCGACCATCGGTCGAAGCGAGCTCGGCCTCGCGCCCGATGAATACGCCGGTTTCACGATGACGCTGCTGCGGATGCTGGCGTTCGAACCGGCGCCTACGGGTGGCGGTGCGGCGGGGGGCGGGGCGGCTTCGGCACGTTCGGCCGGCGCGGCCGGGCCGGGCGGCGGCGCGAAGCGCGCCGGTGCGCCTGCGGTGGCTGCGCAACAGGGCGCGGCGGGTCCTGCGGCTGTCTCTGCCGCACGTGAAGTTACGAATGGAGTGGCGGCTTCGCGTGAAGTGTCGGCTATTAGCGCTGTCGCGGGGAGCGGTGTGGCGGGTTCGACGGATGCGTCCGCGACACCGGCTGTCGCCGAAGCTGCACGGGCGCCTCGAGCTCCTGCGGCGGTGCCGGTCGACGCGCAATCGGCTCACACCGACGCGGATGAACGCAAACCGACGGCCGGCATCGCCGTGACGGCTGCTGTGCAGCAAGCCGCGTTGTCGACATCTGCCGTGCGAGCGGATAGCGCTTCGACGGAAGCGGAGCAATCGGTACCCGCCACGCGAGCCGAAGACACTTCGCCGCACACGCTGCAACCGGTAACCTCGGCGACGCCCGAACGCGCTTCTGAGGAAGCTGCGGCTGCAACGCAGGTGGCAGCGGAACGGGCGCCGGGTTCGTCAGAAGACGAAGATCAGCCGGCACCGGATATTGCTGAAGCGCCCATCTCTGCCAGTACGGCATCGGCATCCAACCACACAAGCGCATCGGCCATTGCTACGCCAGTTGAAGCAAGCGCCGCGCGTCCGTTGGCGCCATGGATGGACGAACCGTCCACCGAAACTCAAGCGGAGATCGCGCCAGGTGAAACCACCTCCGCAGCCGGTCCCGAAGACGAAACCCCTGCATCCGCGCTGACCGCACCCGCCGCAGCGGCGTTCACTCGCGCGGAAGAAGCCGCGCCAGCCGTGGCGCAGCAGCAGGACCAGGTGCCCGCCACTGCAGACAGCATCCCGCGCCGCGCAGGTGGCGCGAGCGCCGCGCTCGACGTGCTGCGCAGCGCCGGCCTGAAGGTATCGTCGGACCGCGGCCGCGCCGGCGCGGGGGGCCCCCGCCCCCCCCCCCCCCCCCCCCCCCCCCCCCCCCCCCCCCCCCCCCG
>NZ_JAQQBV010000020.1:0-129434 GCF_046030735.1 Paraburkholderia xenovorans | reverse complement strand
GGCAAAGAAAGTAAGTGCCGCCCCGCACAGGGGCAACACGAATAGACCACAAAAAAATGAGGAAACCCGCAAACGCCGTAGGCAAACCAGAACCAAAATCAGAACCAGAACCAAAACGAAACGCCCCCCGCCGGGCAGGCCAAACCGAAACTGTTACGATTACCCCCTTTCAAAAACAGCCAGTGCGCCAGAGTGAAGCACCCCATCCCATTCCTGCTGGACACCCTCGACCGAGGCCTGACTCACGCGAACCATCTGATCGCGAAAGCCTGGTGGCACCTGCGCCATCCCACCCGCCGTGGGGTCCTGAAGTCCTGCGCGGCGCTGCCATTCCTCATCCTCCTGTATGTGCTGCTGCTGATCCCGTTCACGCCGAGCATCGGCGACATCCGTAAAGCGAAAATCGAGCAGCCCGCCCGCATCCTTTCCGCCGACGGCAAACTCCTCGCGGAATTCAAGCCGTCCAACCGCGAGTGGGTCAAACTCAAAGACATCTCGCCGAACGTCGTCGACGCACTCATCGCCACCGAAGATCATCGCTTCTACCAGCATTTCGGCCTCGACTGGCGTCGCACCGCATCGGCCGCGCTGCACACGTTTTCCGGCGACCGCCAGGGCGGCTCGACCATCACGCAACAACTCGCACGCAATCTCTATCCCGACGAAATCGGCCGCGCGCCCACGCTCAACCGCAAACTCAAGGAAGCCATCACGGCCTTCAAGATCGAAGGGCTCTACACCAAAGACGAAATCCTCGAGACCTACCTCAACACGGTGCCGTTCCTCTACAACGCATACGGCATCGAGATGGCGGCGCGCACCTATTTCGGCAAGTCGGCCGGCGAGCTGAACGTGCTGGAAAGCGCAACCCTCACCGGCATGCTCAAGGGCAACAGCTACTACAACCCGGTGATCAACCCCGAGCGCGCGCTACAGCGCCGTAATACGGTCCTCGGACAGATGCTCAAGTACGGCAAGCTCACGCCGGCCGCTTATGACTCGCTCAGGCGCCGGCCGCTGCGCATCGATTTCGAACGGCAGACCGAGCCGCCCGGACCTGCGCCGCACTTCGCGCAGCAACTGCGCAAGTGGCTCGTGTCGTGGGCCGATCGCAACGACTACAACATCTATTCCGACGGCCTCGTCGTACGCACTACGATCGATTCGCGCCTGCAAACCATGGCAACGCAAGCGGTCGTGCTGCAAGGCAATCAGTTGCAGGGCATCGCGAATTCGGCGTGGGGCACGCGCGCCGGTTGCTCGAGCGGCCGCGACCTGATGCAGACATTCCTGCGCGAAACGCCGGACTATCGCGCCGCGAAAGACGCGGGCCTCTCCGACGACGACGCGCTAAAACGCGTATCGGCCGACCGCGATCTGGTGAAGTCGGTGTGCGAATCGAAAACCCGCGTGCAAGCCGACTTCCTCGCGATGGACCCGCGCAACGGCCAGATCAAGGCGTGGGTCGGCAGCCGCGACTTCACCCAGGACCCGTTCGATCACGTGCAGCAGGCGCGTCGTCAGCCAGGCTCGACGTTCAAGCCGTTCGTGTACGCGGCAGCCTTTGAAAACGGCGCGAAGCCGAGCGATACCTACGTCGACAAAGCGGTCGAAATCCCGCTCGCGGGCGGCGAAATCTGGCGTCCGGGCGATGAGGACGAACCAAGCGATCGCGCCATCAGTCTGCGCGACGGTCTCGCTTTTTCGCGTAACCGGATCACCGCGCAACTGATGGAAAACGTCGGCCCGAACAAGGTCGCGCGGCTCGCGCGCGCAATGGGCGTGCGCGACAGCGAACTCAACGCGGTGCCGTCGCTCGCGCTCGGCACGAGCCCCGTCACGCTGAAGGAAATGGTCGCCGCGTACGGCACGATCGCCAACCTGGGCGGCTACGTCGAACCGGTGATGGTCACGCGTATCGAAGACCGCAACGGCGAAGTGCTGGCCGATTTCGAGCCGGTCGCGCCGCAGCGTGAGTTGCCCGCGGACACCGCGCGCACGCTCGTCGACGTGATGCGCGACGTGGTGAACCGCGGCACGGGTTCGAGCATCCGCAGCCGTTTCGGCGTGCGCGGCGACGTTGCGGGCAAAACGGGCACGACCCAGGGCAACGCGGACGGCTGGTTCATCCTGATCCAGCCGCAACTCGTCGCGGGCGCGTGGGTCGGCTTCAACGACAGCCGCGTGACCCTGCGCAGCGATTACTGGGGGCAGGGCGCGCATAGCGCGCTGCCGATCGTCGGCGACTTTTTCCAGCGCGCGCAGCGCGCGAAGCTGGTGGACAGCCGCGTCAGATTCGATACCGAGCAAACGCCGGGCATGTTCGCGCAACTGTCCGACAAGGTTCATGGGTGGTTCCAGCAGTGGTTCGCGTCGTCGGAGAAACCGCAGGCGCCGGCGGCGCCCCGCAAGACGACGCGGCGCGCGCCTGAGGCGACCGTCGCTGCGCAAGCGAAGCCGGAACCGCAAACACCCGTGCAGCCGCAAGCGCAGCCGCCGATTCTTCCGCAAACGCCGGCGACCGCGCCCACTGCAAGTAGTGGAACCAGCGGAATGAGCGGACCAGGCGGGACGATCGACGGCGAGACGCACGGCAACGCAGCGCCGGCTTTGGCGCCGACGCCCACGCCGGACGACGCGATGACGCCCGACTCGGGCGCACCGTCGAATGAGTTGTCGACCGCTCCGGCTGGCGCGAGCGCGTCGCCCTGAACGGCGCCCGAGTGTGAAAGGACGGGCCGTCCCGAAGCCGGACGCGGTTGAAGCCGTGCCTCACCTGCGGATTCAGGAGCGTGTGCGAACGGAACCGCGCGAACCGGCAGGCGGTCCCGCTCGCCGCGCTAAGGCGCCGCGCCGCGCCGCGCTTAGAAGCGGTGGGTGACGCCGACCGTCGCAAGAATCTGCTTGGTGCCGGGCGCGCTCACGGTTACGCCGGGCCAGCTGACCGTCGCGGTGCCGTTGTTCTTCATATAGCCCGCGCGCATGTAAAGGCTGGTTCGCTTCGACAACGAGTGGTCGGCGCCGATTTCGATGCCGGGCGTGTTGTCATGCGCGCCGCGCACGTTGCGCTGAACGCCGGCGATCGTGAGCGTGTCCGCGGGTGTCGCCTGGATCGTTGCGCCCAACTCGGCGATGCTGAGCGAATGCGCGGTGCCGAGATGCGCGGCGAGCGAGCCCGCCGCCGGGTCCTTCGCGCGGTTGAACGAGTAATTGAACTGGAAGTTGACGATGCCGATCCGGTAAGCGAGCGCGCCGATGAAGTGCTCGGTGCCGAGCAGACTCAGCGAAGCGGGCAGGCCGGCGATGGTTTCCTGCCCCGGATGCTGGTTCACGTAGGCGATCCCCGCGTAGAAGCCATAGCCGGAGTAGGTGGCGGCGACGTTCAGCATGTTGCCGCTGGTCGCCGGCACGGGCTGGCTGACGGTGGCCGCGAATGCGTACATCCCGTACAGCTTGAAGCCGCGCAGATCCGGCGATTGATACATGACCGAATTGCTGGCGCGGCCGGAATCGTACTGCGTGGACAGCGTATTGCGATCGACCGCGAGCACATAGGCCGAAAACGGCGACAGCACCTCGTTCGCGCGAAACGGGTCAGACGGATAGATCACGCGGAAGCTCGGCTCGTATTGCCGGCCCATGCTCAGAGAACCGTATTGCTCGTGAGTCAGGCCGACCCACGCCTGCCGGTAAAACAGCGCGGTGGTGTCCGCAAACAGGCCACCGTTATTGGCGTTGAAGCCGCTCTCGACGTTGAACTGCGCTCTCAGGCCGCCGCCCAGATCTTCGCTGCCCTTCAGGCCGAACAGCGAACCGGTCGAACCGCCGCTCTTTTCCGAATACGAATGGACGCCGCCGTTGCTCTGGTACTGGATGTTCGCATCGACGACGCCGTACAGCGTGACGCTCGAGTCTGCCGCCGCCGCGCCGCCAGCCGCAAGGATCAGCGTGGCTCCGCAAACGCCTTGATTGATGAAACGCATGCATGTCTCCTGTCTTTTTCGCCGCCTGAAGCCACCTGAAGCCACCTGAAGCCACCTGAAGCCACCTGAAGCCACGTGGGGGCGGCGGCCGCGATGCGAGGCGGATGCGGTCCGGATCGATCGACCCGGCCGGTCTCGTCGGAATAACCGAACGGACGTGCCATTTCAAGGTAAGCAGCGGGATAAGGCTAGTGCATTCTTTTTATGAAGAGATTGCAGGAACTGCATGGCTGAGCATGCCGGGTGGGATGCGTCCGAGCGTTGTCAGCCGCTGATTGTTCGAGCGTCGGCAACAGTGTTTTCGGTTGACGGGGCTGATCTCTTGCAGCGGATTACGGATAATTTCGGGATCAAAAAACCAGTCAAGAAAGCCCCATGAACACGTCCGACACCCCGTCATTCCATGCCACGGACAGCAGGAGCGCGAGCGGCGCGCGCAAGCATCGGAACCCGTGGACCAACCCGGCGCGCGCGCTCGCTATCGTCGTAGGGATGTGCGCCGGCCTTGCAGGATGTGCGTCTTCAACCGACGTCGCCGCGACGGACAAGCCCGGCACCTACACGGTGGCGGCGAGCGCGACCGGCGGGCGCCTCGCGTGGGCGCGTGCGCACGAACAGGCGGTGAACCAGGCACGCGATTATTGCGAACGACGCGGGATGCAGAGCAGTGTGAGTACCGAAACGGTGAGCGGCGTGCAGACACTGACGACGCATGCGTCGTCAGTGAATTTCGAGTGTCATCCGAAGTTTTGAGCCTGGGCTCCCCGGGATCGCGGGGAGCCTCCTGAACGACAGGCCCCGTTCAGTCCTTGACGACTGAAGCCTGATAAATCTCATCGACGGCTTCGGCAAGCGTCGCGTCGAACTCGCTGTCGCTCATCTGCGCGCGGAGTTCATTGATCAGCGCTCGCGAGAAACTCGCGATGATCCCGTGATTGTGAGCAAGCCGTTCGCACGCATCGGTGCGCGTATAGCCGCCGGACAGCGCGACGACTCGCGCGACGCGCGGATGATCGACCAGCGGTCGATAAAAATCCGGCACGTCGGGGAGGGTGAGTTTGAGCATCACGCGGCTTTCGTCGGGCAGCGCGTCGAGTCCTTTGAGCAATTCGGCCAACAGCGTGGCTTCCGCGCCGACCTTGTCAGGCGCCTTGATCGACACCTCGGGTTCGAGAATCGGTACGAGACCGTGCGCTTCGATCTGCTTGCCGAACTCGAATTGCTGCTTCGCGATTGCCGCGATCCCGTCTTTCGAGTTCGCGTGAATCACCGAGCGCATCTTGGTGCCAAAAATACCGAGCTTCGCCGCGCGGGTGAGTAATTCGTTCAGCCCTGGGATCGGCTTCATCAGTTGCACGCCGTTGGACTCGGCTTCGAGACCCTTGTCCACCTTCAGGAACGGCACGACGCCGCGGTCTTCCCACAGGAAGGATGGCACCGCTTTGCCTTCGACCTGGCCGTCCATCGTAGCCTCGAACAGAATCGCGCCGATGATCTTCTCGCCGGTGAACGCGGGCGCGGTGATGATGCGCACGCGCATCTCGTGCATCAGCTTGAACATCTCCGCGTCGCCGCTATATGCGCTTTCCGGAATGCCGTATAGCTTCAGCGCGCCGGGTGTCGAGCCGCCGCTTTGATCCAGTGCGGCAAAAAAACCCTGCTTTTCGCTGACCTGAACCAGCTTGTCGTTGCTTTGGTTGTCGCTTGGCACGTGCTTCTCCCTTTCTCAACAGTAGCAGGTGAGACCCGGCGTCCGGCCGCGTCCGATGGACCCCAGTGTATTAGCTGCGCTTGTGTTCGCGCAAATATCTACCGTGTAAAAAAATAATTCGTGCGTTGCGTCATTCCGCTTCTGGCGTATTGCTCCGCGGCGAACTTGTGCCGCGGAACAAACGCAGTGGGCGCATTGAGCGCAGTTAGTCGAGAATCGCTTCGATCAGGCGCGGGCCGCGTTGCGCGATCGCGGAGATGAAAGCGTCCTCGAACGCGCGGCGCGAATTCGCGCGCACGCTCGCCACGCCGAGTCCCTTGCCGATCGATACCCAGTCGAGCGATGGCGCGCCGAGGTCGAGCATCGACGCCGCGTTCGGACCATCCGACGCCGCCCCCACGCGCAACAACTCGTTATTGAGCACCTTGTACCCACGATTGGCGTAGACGACCGTGACGACGTCGAGATTCTCGCGCGCCTGGGTCCACAGCGACTGTACGGTATACATCGCACTGCCGTCGCCGACCAGCGTGACGATCTTGCGTTGCGGACACGCAATGCCCGCACCGGTCGAAACCGCCATCATGCTGCCGATCGCGCCGCCGGTCAGGTTGAGAAAGTCGTGCGGCGCCGCGTCGTTCAATATGTCGTAGTAGGGCAACGTCGACGAGATGCCTTCGTCGGCGACGATCGCGTTCTCCGGCAAATGCAACGCGACGATCTGCGCAATGCTTTTCGCGTCGAGCGCGCCATCCAGCGACAGCGAAACGTTTTGCCGACGGATCACGCGTTCTTCCACGCCGCGCGCATCGAGGGCGTCCACGAGCGCCGACAAGGCGGCCGTGCCGTCCTCGTGCGGATGGCTCAACACGGCGATCTCGCAACCCTCAGGCGTCAGCCACCCCGGTTTGTCCGGATATGCGAAGAAGCTGACCGGCGCACGCGCGCCGACCAGAACCAGCAACTCCGTTCCGGCAAGGAAATCTGTCGCGTGTTCGCCGAAATAAGGGAGGCGCTCGAGTTGAACCCGGCCGTCGCCGCGTTCGACGCGCGGTGCGAACGTGTCGCACACGAGCCGCGCACCGGTCTTCGCGGCGACCTTGCCCGCAGCGCTCAAACCTTCGCCGCGCAGCGCTTCGCCACGCAGCAGCAGGACCGTTTTCCGGCCGCCGCGCAATGCCTCGGCGACGCGGTCGATCGTCGCGCTCGAAGCGTGCGCGCGCGGAGCAAGCGGCAGCGCGGCGGCGACCTCTTCGGCGCGGTCCCACGCGGTGTCGGCGGGCAGGATCAGCGTCGCGATCCGGCCCGGCGCCTCGCTCGCGGCCTGCACCGCGCGCGCCGCATCCGCTCCGACCGTGCGCGCGCTGGTGGACGAATGCACCCAATCCGACACAGGCCGCGCAAAGCCGGCAATGTCCGACGCGAGCGGCGCGTCGTAGCGGGCGTGCGACGACGCGTGATCGCCGACGATATTCACGATCGGGCTGGAAGCACGCCGCGCGTTATGCAGATTGCTCAGACCATTCGCAAGCCCCGGCCCGAGATGCAGCAGCGTGGCAGCGGGTTTGCCCGCCATCCGCGCGTAACCGTCCGCGGCGCCCGTCACGACGTTTTCCTGCAGACCGAGCACGGGACGCATGTCCTTCACTGCGTCGAGCGCGGCGACGAAATGCATTTCCGATGTGCCGGGATTCCCGAAACACACGTCCACATTGCTCGCGACAAGAGACTTCAGCAGACTTTCCGCACCATTCATAGTGTTTGCTCCAGACAGATCGACAAGGGTGCCGACGTCCGCATTCATCACGCAGCACCGGCTTGACGATCATTCTCGGCAGCCGTAATGTGGGTAACAATCGGCTCTAATCGGAAACTTAGTTACATCATGCGTAAGAATCTGGACTATGGACTGCTGCATGCAATGAGCGCGTTCGTCAGGGTCGTGGACACGGGCACCTTCACCGCGGCCGCGGAGCAGATGGAACTCACCACCGCGCAGATCTCGCGGCTCGTGTCGGGGTTGGAGGAGCGTCTGCGGACCAAGCTGCTGCAACGGACCACGCGCCGGATCGCGCTCACGAGCGCAGGGGAAACGTATGTCGCGCAGTGTCGCGATATCCTCGAACGCGTCGACGCGGCGGAGGCGTTCGCGTCGGGGGCATCGATCGAGCCGTCCGGGCGGCTCAGAGTGCAATGCATGGGTAACTTCGGCACGCGTTATGTCGTGCCGCTGATCGCGCCGTTCTGCGCGCAGTTTCCGAACGTGACGATCGAATACGCGACGTCGCAATACGCGCCTGCGCTGCTCGCCGAAGGCATCGACGTCGGCATCTATATCTCGCGACAACTCTCCGATTCCGGCCTCGTCGCGTTGCCGTTGGGCACGGTATTCAGCGTGTTGTGCGCGTCGCCCGAATACATGGCGTTGCACGGCGAGCCGAAGCATCCGCGCGATTTGCAGGATCACGCCTGCGTGCGGCTGATCAATTTTTCCGTGCCTTCGGAATGGAATCTGATCGCGGGCAAGCGCTCGTTCCGGATCGAACCAGGCGGTCCGGTAGTCGCGGACAACCCGGACGTGCTGCTGAAAATCACGGAGCAGGGCAGCGGGATCTCGTTGCTGCCGTTCTTCACGATACGGGAATCGATTCGCAGCGGACGGCTGGTGCGTGTGTTGCCGGCATGGCGTTCGCCGGAGCTGGGTGTGTACGCGCTCTATCCGTCGAGACATTTCCTCGACGCAAAGACCAAGGCGTGGCTCGATTTGCTGAAGGCGCGCATCACGCCGGGTCTGGCTGCCGATGCGCAAATGTTCGTTTGACGTAGACGCGGAAGGATCACGTCCGCTTCGAACGGTACATCGCGTGATTCAGGCAAGCGCCGCGATACGCGCGCTCAACCATGTACGGATCGCTGCAACCTCTTCGCCACACACCGAATGCGGCATCGGATACGCGTGCCATTGCACGTCGTTCCCCCGCGCGAGCGCGAAATCGCGCGCGGTTTCACCGAGCTGGATCGGCAATACGTCGTCGTATTCGCCGTGCGCGGCGAACACCGGCGTGTTGCGGTTCGCGGCCGCGCCACGCTGCTCGATGAACGTTTTAGACGGCACGTAGCCGGACATCACGAGCAGGCCCGCCAGTGTTTCCGGGTAAGTGAGTCCGGCCGAATAGGTCATCGCACCGCCTTGCGAAAACCCCGCGAGGAAAATTTTCGAGGCCGGAATGCCGCGAGTGTTCTGTTCGGCAATCAGTTGTCGCACGGTCGCGCATGAGGCTTCGATACCGGCTTCGTCGGCTTGCCGTTCGATCGACTCGAACGAGCGGATGTCGTACCACGAACGCATCACGTAGCCGTTATTCGCGGTGACGGCCATCTCCGGCGCATTCGGAAACACGAAACGCACGGCCGGTGCGCCGCTCAGGCGCAGTTCCGGGACGAGCGGCACGAAGTCGTTGGCATCGGCGCCGAGACCGTGCAGCAGGATCACCGCGAACTCGGGATTCGGTGCGGTTTCGATTTCGATGGGCGGTGGCGTTGCACTCATGGGGTGATGTTCCTTTGCGTCGGTGGAGTGGATGAGGTTCGGAGTAGGTCCAGACGCGGCTCAGAGGATCGGGACCAGAATGATCACGATGCCGCCGAGCGATACGGCCCATGCCAGCGAACGCAAATACGGAATGCCGGCTGCGTAAAGCGGCACATAGACGACACGCGCCGCCAGATAGAGCCATGCGCCCCACGCCGTCAGCGCATTTTCGCGGCCTGCCACGTGGGCAATCAGGATCGCGGCCGCAAAAACCGGCAGCGTTTCGAACAGGTTGCTTTGCGCGCGCCTGAGTCGACCGGTGAGCTTGCCAATCGGCGGCCCGGCTTCGTCGCGTGGACCGGCGTTGTATTGGAGGCCGGTCTCGCGATTGCGCAGCACCGCGGGCAGCAAGACCTGGATGAGGGCGAGGACCAGCGTCCACGCGAGAAGAGTCAGTTCGATGCTCACGGTGTCTCCAATGACTGAGGTCGGCTTCGGGTTCGAATCGGCGCGTTTCAGAGAAGCCGGTCGATTCTATAGCAATGAAACCGTCTGACATCCGTTTGCGGAGGATGCGGATGAAAACCGCGGAGTGGGGGGGCGTGGGCGTGGGTGTGGGCGTGGGCGTGGGCTGGTGAATCAATCATGCCCACGCCGCGACTGCCTTGCTGAAGCGTTATTGCAGACGCTGCTTCAACTCGTTCGCCAGTTGCCGCGTTGCGGCCCTGGTCGGCGCATCTTCGGCCAGCGCGTTCAGCAAGCCGAAGTCGTGAATCGTGCCGTCGTAACGAACGGTGGCGACTTCGTCACCGGCTGCATCGAGCTTGCGTCCGTACGCTTCGCCTTCGTCACGCAGCACGTCGGACTCGGCCACCTGAATCAATGCCGGCGGCAAGCCCTTCAACTGATCCGTGGTGGCGCGCAGCGGCGACGCATAAATCTCGTTGCGCTGTTTCGGGTCCTTCGTGTACGCATCCCAGAACCATTTCATCATCGGCCGAGTGAGGAAGTGACCTTGCTGGAACTGGTTGTACGAGCCGTCGTTGAAATTGTTGTCGGTGACGGGCCACATCAACCCCTGGAAGCGGATTGCGGGACCCTGCTTGTCCTTCGCCATCAGACTGACCACCGCGGCCATGTTGCCGCCGACACTGTTGCCGACCACCGCGAGCCGGGTTCCGTCGACGCCGATCTCGGCGCCATGCGCGGCCACCCATTTCGTCGCGGCATAGGCCTGATTGATCGCAACCGGATAGCGCGCTTCGGGCGAAGGCGTGTAGTTCACGAAGACCGCCACCGCGCCGGACTGGACCACCAGATCGCGCACGAGGCGCTCGTGGGTCTGGAAATCGCCGAGAATCCAGCCGCCGCCGTGGAAGAACATGAACACCGGCAGTGTGCCGTTCGAGCCTTGCGGACGCACGATAGTGACCGGCACGCTGACGCCGTCCTGCTCGATCGTGCGGTTTTTGCAATGTCGATGCCCGACAGGTCGACCTTCGTGCCGTTCTGTGCATCCACCAGAATCTGACGGGCCTGGGCGGGCGGCAACGTGTTGATCGCAGGACCCTTGCCGCTATTCAGCGCATGCAGGAAACCGGAGGTCACACGATCGGGCGCGGCTTGCGAAGCCGGGCTCGCTGCGAAAGCGGAACTGACGGCGACGACGGAAGCGAGCAACACGGGGGCGAACTTGATCTTCATGATGAATTCCCTGGTTGGGTATCTACTACTAGATAGATAAGTCGGTTTAAAAAATGACGCCTGTTTGACGCCGGTAACTTCGTTCATGTCCTGTTGTTTATCTATCTATCTATAGGTAGATAACAGGGTAAAAAATAAGGAGGCGGACGACCACCTCCGTTACAGCCTTACTGCATTTTCTTCCACGACGCTTCGACATCTTCCAGCCGCGCCTTCGTGCCGAACAGCCGGCTCGCGAGCACGCTGCCCTGATAAGCCGCATACAGCGCGCGCGCGGCGGACTCGGGTTTGCCGTTCACCACCAGCGTTTCTTCCTGCACGCCTTGCGAAAGCACTTGCGTCAGCCATTTTTCATTGGCCTTGAAAAAAGCCTGAATGGCATCGCGAATGTTCTCCGGCAACGAAGCGATGTCCGAAGCCAGCATTCCGCACAGACAGAGGCGGTCGCCGTCGCCGAGGGTT
Source organism: Paraburkholderia xenovorans (assembly GCF_046030735.1). Classification (GTDB taxonomy): domain Bacteria; phylum Pseudomonadota; class Gammaproteobacteria; order Burkholderiales; family Burkholderiaceae; genus Paraburkholderia; species Paraburkholderia xenovorans_A. Next base: position 118,042 of record NZ_JAQQBV010000020.1, on the reverse strand, counting down.
TTGCCGAACAGTTTCGTATACTTGCTGAGCCGTGTGTTGGCCGGCAGTTTCGAGTCGATCGCATGGACGGCGGCCAGCACTTCCTTGCTGTATTCGTTGACCGCTTCCAGCACCAGATCGTCTTTCGACGGAAAGTAGTAGTGGATGCTCGACGTCTTGACCCCGACCAGATCCGACAGATCGCGATAGCTGAAGCCGTTGTAGCCGCGCTGCATCATCAGCGTGATGGCGTGGTCGAGAATCTGTTCGCGAACGGTCGGTGTCGTGTCCATGCGCCGAACTTTATCTACTACTAGGTAGATAGTCAAGGGTTTTTTGCAGCCGCAGGACGCTTCCCGCTGCATCGAAAAAATCTATGCAGCGCATCGGTAAACAGTGTTGGTCAAAGAAATATGGCCTCAGTAAATTGATTTGACACATGGGGCTCACGCCGATCTAACGCCGGCATCGATGCCCTGGTCGTCAATTAATCGAGCGCCACGGCGCAACACGCAGCAAGGGAGTGAGATATGGCCGACAGCCGCAGTGCGGTGCCACTGATCGAAAAACACACCATCGGTTACGTTCCGCACGAGGAACGGCACGGCAGGGTGCGCGACCTGTTCACGCTCTGGTTCGGCGGCAATATCGCGCCGTTGCCGATCGTGACCGGCGCGCTCGGCGTGCAGATCTACCATCTCAACCTGTTCTGGGGCGTCATTGCCATCGTGGTCGGACAGGCGATCGGCGGCATCCTGATGGCGCTGCATTCCGCGCAGGGACCGCAGATGGGCATTCCGCAGATGATACAAAGCCGCGCACAGTTCGGCTCGTGGGGCGCGTTGCTCGTCACGGTGATCGCCGGCGTGATGTATGTCGGGTTCTTCGCGTCGAATATCGTGCTGGCCGGCAAGTCGCTGCATGGGATCGAGTCGACGATTCCGGTGCCCGTCGGCATCGTGATCGGCGCGCTGGGGTCGGGACTCATCGGGATTGTCGGCTACCGCTTCATTCACATTCTCAACAGGATCGGCACGTGGGTGCTGGGCATCGGTATCGTCGCCGGTTTCGCGTATATCTTCACGCATGTGTCGACCGCCGATTTTCTGACGCGCGGTGGCTTCAATTTCGCCGGATGGCTCGCGACGGTGTCGCTCTCCGCGCTCTGGCAAATCGCGTTTGCGCCGTACGTGTCCGACTATTCCCGCTATCTGCCGGCTAATGTGGGCGTGGGCGCGACATTCTGGGCGACCTATCTGGGCTGCACACTCGGGTCGACGCTCGCGTTCGTATTCGGCGCAGTGGCGGTGCTCGCCGTGGCGCCCGGCGCGGACACGATGGACGCCGTGAAACTGTCGACAGGCGCACTCGGCCCCTTCATGCTGGTGTTGTTCCTGTTGAGCGTGATCAGCCACAACGCGTTGAATCTGTACGGCGCGGTGCTTTCGGTGATCACGTCGTTGCAGACTTTCGCGTATCGCTGGATTCCGACCGCGAAGTCGCGCGCCGTGCTGTCGTTCATCATTCTGGCGGCCTGCTGTTTCGCGGCGGTCGGTGCGTCGAAAGACTTCATCGGCCATTTCGTGGATCTGGTGCTGGCGCTGCTCGTGGTGCTCGTGCCGTGGACCGCGATCAACCTGATCGATTTCTACGTGATTCACAAGGGCCGTTACGACATCGATTCGATTTTCCGCGTCGACGGCGGCATTTACGGGCGGTTCAATTCGCAGGCGCTGATTGCGTACGCTGTGGGGATCGTCGTGCAGATTCCGTTCATGAATACGCCGATCTACGTCGGGTCGTTCTCATCGCACCTGAACGGCGCGGATCTGTCGTGGCTGGTGGGGATCATCGTGACCGCGCCGCTGTACTACTGGCTCGCGACGCGCGATACCGCGTATCGTCGCCGGCAGAATCAGGCGGAGGTGTCGGCTCATTAAGCATCGATGTCCGCGGTAAACCGCGCTGCGGCCGGGTTCGGAAACGAGCCCGGCCGCTTTGCTTTGCCTCGCTCGAACGCCGGTCACCGATCGATATGCAGACGCCGGATATACGACTCGCAGAACGTCGCGAAGCGCCGCACGACCTGGCGCGGTTTCATCGCGCTCGCCTGCGCGATACCGAGCGTCGTCGCGTTCACGTCTTCCTTGAACCGCTTGATCACGAAGTCTTCGCCATCCACGGTGCGGTTCGATTTGAGAGGAAAATTGAGGATGCTGTACCCGAGTCCGTTCGCGACCATCCCACGCACCACCTCCGGCTGCGACGAACGGAACGCGGCGATCGGCCGGCTGCCGACGGTATCGAACAACGCGGAAAAGTACTCGCGGCTGTGCGGCAGATCCAGCATCACATACGGCTCGGACAACAGATCTTCGAGCGAGACCTTGCGGGCGCGCGCGAGCCTGTGCGTTTTTGGCAGGATCGCGTAGGGCGGCAGCGACAGCAGCGGAGTAAAGCTGATGCCCTCGTCGATGTCGAGGCTGTAGGTCAGCGCGATATCGAGCGAGCCGTCGTGTAGCCCGCTCAGCAGTGTGTCCTGATGCGCCTCGACGGTGCGGAATGCGATCCCCGCATGATCCTTCACGAAGCGGCTAATGATGCCGGGCATCAACGGCGGAGCGAGCGATACGAGACAGCCGAGCGCAATCGTGCCCGTCATCCCGCCGTCCATTTCTTTCGCGGCCGATTGCAGATCTTCCGCATTCTTCAGCAGATTGCGCGCATGGCCGAGCAGATCGCGACCCGCCTGCGTGAGCGACAACCCGCTCGCGTGGTGGCGGATGAACAGTTGCACGCCGAACGACTCTTCGAGATCCGCGAGCGCAGTGGACACGGACGGCTGGGAAATATGCAGGCGCTTTGCTGCGGCAGTGAAAGACAGCGCTTCGGCCGTGACGACGAAATAGCGCAACTGGCGCAGTGAATAACGCAACGAATTGCTTTCCATCGGCGGATCTCCCCAGGTTTCCCGAGCTTCTCAAGCCACTGCATTGTGCGTGCGTCAAAAAAACCTTGCATAGAAAAAAACGATGCTATGGATTTTTTAAATATGTTTTTCCGAATGAAGTGGCGAGCGTACATTTTCTTCATGGTTGAGCGTCAAGGAGGACGCCGGCCCGGCGCTGACCGGGTCGAACCGGAAACGCTTTTCAAAAGGAAAACAGCGATGACAGCTGACACTATGTCGATAGATACGCTCGTGGTGGGCGCCGGGCAGGCGGGCGTCGCGATGAGCGAACATCTGAGCAAGCTCGGCGTGCCGCACCTCGTGCTGGAGCGCGATCGGATCGCCGAACGCTGGCGTACCGGGCGATGGGACTCGCTGGTCGCGAACGGTCCGGCCTGGCACGATCGCTTTCCGGGTCTGGAGTTCGACGATCTCGACGCCGACGCCTTCGCGCCGAAAGAACGCGTCGCGGATTATTTCGAAGCGTATGCGAGAAAGTTCGACGCACCGGTTCGCACGGGCGTCGAAGTGACGAGCGTGGTGCGCAACACGGGCCGTGCGGGGTTCACTGTCGAAACCACCAAGGGCGTGTTCGACGCGAATCGCGTGGTGGTGGCCACCGGCCCGTTCCAGCGCCCGGTGATTCCGCCTATCGCGCCGAAAGACGGCCGGCTCACGCAGATCCATTCCGCGGACTATCGCAATCCCGCGCAATTGCCGGACGGCGGCGTGCTGGTGGTCGGCGCCGGTTCGTCCGGCGTGCAGATCGCCGACGAATTGCAGCGCGCGGGCAAGAAAGTCTATCTGTCGGTCGGGCCGCATGATCGTCCGCCGCGCGCGTATCGCAATCGCGACTTCTGCTGGTGGCTCGGCGTGCTCGGCGAATGGGACAAGGAAGCAGCGACCCCGGGCAAGGAACACGTGACGATCGCAGTGAGCGGTGCGCGCGGCGGCCATACGGTCGACTTCCGGCGTCTCGCACACCAGGGAATAACGCTCGTCGGTCTGACAAAGACGTTCGACGGCGACACCGTGAGCTTCGAATCGGATCTCGCGATCAACATCGCGCGCGGCGACGAGAACTATCTGGCGTTGCTCGACGCGGCGGACGCGTACATTGCCCGCAACGGTTTCGACCTTCCGGAAGAACCGGACGCTCGCCGCATGTTGCCGGACCCGGACTGCGTGACGCAACCGTTGCATGAACTCGACCTGGCGCAAGCGGGCGTGACTTCGATCGTTTGGGCGACCGGCTATGCAGTCGATTACGACTGGCTGCATGTCGATGCGTTCGACGCAAAGGGCAAGCCGCAGCATCAGCGCGGCGTGTCGAAGGAGCCTGGCGTCTATTTCCTCGGTCTGCCATGGCTTGCACGACGCGGCTCGACGTTTATCTGGGGCGTGTGGCACGACGCCAAACATATCGCCGATCACATCGCCACGCAGCGCAAATATCAGTCGTATCGCGCTCCTGTGCAGCGTGACGGCGAAAAGCCCCGAAACAAAGCGCTTGCCGATGCAAGAGACCAATCGCAAGTTCAACAAGTCAACGAATTGGGAGTGAATTGATGCCTACTCATACTCGCATCCGGATGTTCAACACCAAGGATACCTATCCGAATCAGTCGCTCGACAACGATCTCTGCCAGGCTGTTCGCGCGGGCAATACCGTGTATGTGCGCGGTCAGATCGGCACGGATTTCGAGGGCCGTCTGGTCGGACTCGGCGACCCGCAGGCACAAGCCGAACAGGCGATGAAGAACGTCAAGCAGTTGCTCGAGGAAGCGGGCAGCGACCTGAGCCACATCGTCAAGACCACGACCTATCTGATCGACCCGCGCTACCGTGAGCCGGTGTACCAGGAAGTCGGCAAGTGGCTGAAGGGCGTGTTTCCCATTTCCACCGGACTGGTGGTGAGCGCGCTGGGTCAGCCGCAATGGCTGATGGAAATCGACGTGATCGCCGTGATCCCGGACGGCTGGCAAGCGAACCAGGCTTAAGGAGCGGGCATGACATTCTCGATCGTCGGACGCTGTACGGAAACCGGTCAGCTGGGCATCGCGATCAGTTCGTCGAGCATTGCGGTGGGCGCGCGTTGCCCGTGGGTGCGCGCGGGCGTCGGCGCGGTAGCGACGCAGAACGTGACGCTGCCCGCGCTCGGCACGCGGATTCTCGACTACCTCGACGAGCAGCAACTCGATCCGGCCGCGGCGCTGGACGTTGCGCTGGGTGCCGATGCGTGGAGTCAGTATCGGCAGGTGACGGTCATCGATCGCCAGGGACGTACCGCGTTTTTCAGCGGCAACGAGGCACTCGGCACGCACCATGCGATAGCGGGAAAGCAGTGCGTTGCCGCGGGCAATCTGCTGGCGGGCGTGCAGGTTATCGAGGCGATGGTCCACGCATTCGAGAATGCGTCCGGGCTGCTCGCCGACCGTCTGCTCGCGGCGATGCAGGCGGCGATGGCCGCAGGTGGAGAGGCGGGGCCGGTGCATTCGGCGGCGCTTCAGGTGGTCGGCGATCTGAGCTGGCCGATCGTCGACCTGCGGGTCGATTGGGCGGACGAAGACCCGATCGGCAAACTGGACGGTCTCTGGCAGGCGTATCGGCCGCAGATGCAGGATTACCTGACCCGCGCGCTGAATCCGACCGCCGCGCCGAGCTACGGAGTGCCGGGCAATGCGTGATCTGTCCAGCCGCGCGTTGCTCGAACGACTGATCGGTTTCGCCACCGTCAGCCGGGACTCGAATCTGCAACTGATCGAGTTCATCCGCGCCTATCTGGAAGATCTCGGCGTACGCAGCGAAATCTTCTACAACCCGGCGCGCACCAAGGCCAACCTGTTCGCGACGATCGGCCCGCTCGATCGCGGCGGAATCGTGCTGTCGGGCCATACGGATGTCGTGCCGGTGGACGGTCAGGATTGGACCGTCGAGCCGTTTCATCTGACCGGGCGCGACGAACGGTTGTACGGTCGCGGCACGGCCGATATGAAGGGCTTCATTGCTTCAGTGCTGGCGGCGGTGCCTGCATTTCTCGAGCGACCGCTGAACGTGCCGGTACACCTCGCGTTCTCCTACGACGAAGAAGTGGGTTGCCTGGGTGTACGACCGATGTTGGCCGAACTCGAGAAACGCGAACACAAACCGCGTGTGTGCCTGATCGGCGAGCCGACGGAGTTGAAGCCGGTGCTCGGTCACAAAGGCAAACTGGCAATGCGGTGTCAGGTGAAAGGCGCTGCTTGTCATTCGGCCTATGCGCCGTACGGCGTGAACGCGATCGAATATGCGGCGAAACTGATCGGCCGCCTCGGCGAGATCGGCACGCGCCTCGCGCAACCCGAACTTCACGACAAGCGTTTCGATCCGCCGTTTTCCACCGTGCAAACCGGCGTGATCAAAGGCGGCCGCGCGCTGAACATCGTGCCGGCCGAGTGTGAATTCGATTTCGAGGTCCGCGCGCTGCCGGGCTTCGATGTCGGCGAAGTATCGGAAGCATTGCAGACCTACGCTCAGGCCGATTTGCTGCCGGCCATGCGGGCGGTGCAAGCCGATACGGATATTCGTCTGCAAGCGCTGAGCGCCTATCCGGGTCTCGCGACTTCGCCCGACAGCGAGGCGGCGCGTCTGCTGGCGCTGCTGAGCGGTTCGTCCGAATTCGGTACCGTGGCGTTCGGCACCGAGGGCGGTCTGTTCGACGCCGCGGGCATTCCCACCGTGGTCTGCGGACCGGGAAGCATGGACCAGGGGCACAAGCCGGACGAGTTCATCACGCTCGACCAACTCGCCGGCTGCGACGCGATGCTGGCCCGGCTCGCCGATTATCTTCGTGAGCCGTCCTGATCCGGGCGGACCCGCCTAGACCATCGCGCCGCCCGACACTTCGATCCGCTGCCCGTTGACCCAGCGGTTGTCTTCGGACAGTAGCGACGAGATCATCGACCCGATGTCGTCCGGCAGGCCCACGCGGCCGAGCGCGGTCGCGTCCGAGACGAGCTTGTTGAGCTCGGGGTTGTCGCGCACCATGCCGCCGCTGAAATCCGTGGCGACCGCGCCGGGCGCCACCGTGTTCACCGCGATCCGGCGCGGGCCGAGTTCTTTCGCGAGATAACGCGTGAGTACCTCGACCGCGCCTTTCATCGACGCATACGGCGAGCTGCCGGGAAAGGTCATCCGCGTCAGGCCGGAAGAAATATTGACGATGCGGCCGCCGTCGTTGAGCAGCGGCAACAGCTTTTGCGTCAGAAAGAAAACGCCTTTGAAATGGACGTTGTAGAGGCTGTCCAGTTCTTCTTCGGTGGTCTGGTCGAACGGCGCGTGGTGCGACGTGCCGGCGTTGTTGACGAGATAATCGAAGCGCTCCGCGCCCCAGTCCGCCAACGCGTGTCTGACTTGCTTCGCGAACGCGTCGAACGCGCGCGTGTCGCCCGTATCGAGTTGCAGCGCGATCGCCTTGCTGCCGGTTTCGCGCACGGCGGCGACCACCTGTTCGGCGTCGGCTTGCCTGCTGTTGTACGTGAAGATCGAATCGACGCCGCGTTGCGCGAGATGCAGCGCCGTATTGCGGCCGATGCCCCGGCTGCCGCCGGTAATGAGCGCGATACGCGCCGGTTTTGCTTGAGTGTCGGCTGTCGGCATGACGTGTTCCTGGTTGAGTGAATAAGCGTAGGTTAGGCCGTTCGTCCCAGGAGCTGAATGCCCAAAGTTGGCGGCTTCTTGCCCAATCCTGCTCCGCCTGCTGACGTTCGCCGGATCCGCTATAGAATCGGCAAACACAGGGAAGCAAGGAGGAATTGAGCGATGTCGAATGCGTTGACCGAGGCCGTCAAGCGTTATACCGACGCACAGGCCGGACCGAGTCCGTTCGCGACCGCCGTTCCGGGGCTCACGATCGTGCGCTCCGATCACCAGAAACCACCGTCGCACATCATCTTCAGGCCCGCGCTGTGCGTGGTCGTGCAGGGCGCCAAATGGAGCACGTTCGGCGACCAGCGTTTCGAATACGGGGCAGGGCAGGCCCTGGTGGTCAGCGTCGAGATGCCGGCGTTGAGCCGGGTTGTGCAAGCGAGTCCGGACAAGCCGAACCTGAGCGTCGTGATCGAATTCGATCTCGCGGCGATGAGCCAGGTTCTGGAAGGACTGGACAACCCGCCGCAAGCGGTGGACGACGTGCGGCGCGGCGTCCTGGTCACGAACTTCGACGGCGCGTTATCGGATTGCGTGCTGCGGATGGTGCGACTGCTCGATACGCCGGCCGCCATCGCGACCATCGCGCCGCTGATCATGCGCGAAATAGGCTACTGGCTGCTTACCGGGCCACATGGAGCGGAAATCGCGAACGTCGCGCTGGCGAGCGGTCACGCGCGGCGTGTGGTCCACGCGATCCATACATTGCGCGACCAGTTCAGGGAAACCGTGCGCATGGAAGATCTTGCGGCGATCGCGCAGTTGAGCCTTTCCGCGTTTCATCGGCAATTCAAGGCATTGACCTCGATGACGCCGCTGCAATATCAGAAGCAACTGCGTTTGCTGGAAGCGCGGCAGTTGCTCGTCACGGGTCTTGCCAACGCGGAGACCGCCGCGTTCCAGGTCGGCTACGAGAGCGCGTCGCAATTCAGCCGCGAGTATTCGCGCATGTTCGGCGCGCCGCCACGCCGCAGCATCGCAACGCTGCGAAACGCGACAGGCTGACCGCACCAACAGCGTATTTCGATAACTTCACATCACCGTCACTTCGGATAACTAATGTCGTGGTTGCAGTACCCCTTCAACCATGAGAACCGAAATGACAAAGATCAAGTGGAATCATGCAGCAGCCGTCGCGCTTTTCGCGGCGTCCCAGTTCGCGCACGCCGGCACGCCGAGCGTCGGCAGCCGCGAGTACAAAGTGTTGCTCAATCCGGTCGCGTTCGAAAGCGCTCCCGTCGACGCCGCGAATCGTTTCCTGACCGACCTGAAGGCGAGCCTTGCGGCAAACGGCTTCGACAGCACGGTCAAAAAGAGCTTCAGCGCCGACAACGATCGCACCGTGCAGTACTACGACGCGCCGGGCACGTGTGCGGTGAAGCAGGCCGGTTACTCGATGCGCGAGCGCGACGACAGCAGCGGCCGCAATATCGAGTTGAAGTTCGGTTCGCCGAACCAGAGCACGTCGGCGAATACGGATGTGAGCGGCAGTTCGTCGAAGGCGAAAAGCAAACTCGAAGACGACATCACGCCGCCGTCGAATCAAACCTACTCGCATTCGACCAGCGAACCGCTGTCCGACTCGAAGAACCTGAATCATCTGAGCGACATCAAGGACCTGTTCCCGACCACCCACGTATTCGACAGCATCGGTACGCAGGCGCTCGTGCCGGTGAGCGGCTTGTCGATTCATGAACTGACCTTCGACGGCCCGACCAGCGATCTCGGTCAGGAGAGCGCCGATTTCACGATGACCGTCTGGTATGCGAACGGTTCGACTACGCCGGCCCTCGCGGAAATCTCATTCGAAGTCGACGTGAACGACGACGGCGTGTTCACCGACAAAGTCACCTCGCGTTCGCAACTGATCTTCAGCACGCTTCAGAGCATGACGAACTGGGTGCAGTCGCCGAGTTCCACGAAGACCGCGTGGGTCTACAAGTACCAACCGTCTTTCTGTAGCCAGTAACGTTCGCTGTATCGCCGCGCCGGCATCGCACGTTCGCCGGCGCGGCAAATTTCAAAGGCGCAAGCGGTCTGCTTCAAGGCAGCGTATCGAGCCGCCGCGTCCACAACGACGCCAGCGCGAGCAACCCGCCGCTGATCACCAGCATCAACGTGCCCATCGCCATTCCGTCGCCGATCGATCCCTGTTCGAACTGCTGCCAGATGAACACCGAAGCGGTTTGCACGCCGCTCGGCGAAAGCAGCAGTGAAGTCACGAGTTCGCGCGATGCAACCGCGAACACGATCATCATCGACGCCGCGAGCGGCGGCGCGACCAGCGGCAGCACGATGCGCCACAGCACGCGCGTTTCGCTCGCGCCATGCACGCGCGCGGCGGCTTCGAGGCTGCCGCCGATCTGCCGCAGCGCCGCGCTCGCATAACGCACCGGATAAGGAAGCAGCAAACAGCTATACGACAGCAGCAGAATGACCCACGTGTTGTACGGCGTAACGGGCCACACCGGCAGATTCCACGCGAGAATCAGGCCCACGCCGATCACGATGCCCGGCATCGCGTGGGGCAGCAGCGTGAGGCCGTCGAGCGCGGCGCGTCCCGGCGTGCGCGTCTTGATCACGACCCACGCGGCAAGAAAACCCAGCGTGCCGGTGAGCCCGGCGGTTCCCGCGGCGAGCCCGAGACTCGTGAGCAGTGCACCGCCGCCTTCGCCCGCCGACGCGATCGCCGTGAAGTGCGCGAGCGTCAGGTTGGCCACGCTCAAACCGCCGGACAACGTGCGCACGAACGAGGTCGCGACGATCGCGCCGAGCGGCGCGAGGGTCGTGCAGAATGCGGCCGCGCCGAACAGCAGCAGCACCGGCGCGCGCCACGCGCCCAGCGAAACCGGTTCGCTCGCCACCGGCTTGCCGGTTTGCGTGTCGAAATCGCGGCCGGCGAGCAGGCGCCGTTGCGCGACGAAAGCGGCGAGTGCGGTGAACGCGAGCAGAGCGGAGAGCACCGACGCGCCGGACAGATCGATCGGCCAGTCGGAAAAGCGCGCTTCGATCGACGTGACCAGCAGGCTGAAACGGGCGCGCGGACCGAGCGCGGACGGAATGCCGAACTCCTCGATCGCCATCGTGAACGCGAGCAGCGCGCTCGCGGCGATCGCCGGCGCGGCGAGCGGCAGCGTCACGCGCACGAACGCGCGCCACGGCGTGGCGCCGCACACGCGCGCGACCTGAGCGAGTCTGCCGCCGGTCGACATCAGCGCGCGCGACACCGCGAAATACACGACCGGGAATACGCTGAGCGTCATCGTGAAGGCGATGCCCGCGAATGAGAACAGATAGCCGCCGAGATCGAAGCCCGCGAGTTGCTGCAGATAACCATGCGGCTGCAACAGCAGCATCCAGCCGAGCGCGGCGAGATACGGCGGAATCAGAAACGGCGCGAGAAACAGCAGGTCCCAGAGCCGCGCGGCCGGCAGGCGCGTGAGGCCGCGCAACGCGCCGAGCGGCACACCGAGCGCGAGGCTCGCGAGTGCGACCGTCACGCCGAAACGTAGCGTATTGCCGAGCAGCGGCCACGTGTCCGCCTGGGTCAACGTACTGCGGATGGCGGCGAACGGCTGCGCGAACGAGCCGTGATTCAGCGCCGGAAAAATCGCCTGCAGGGCCACGAAAGCGATCGGCAACGCGACCAGCAATCCGAACGCGACGAACAGCGCGACTAATGCCGCGCCACGCCCCGAGCGCCCGATCGACTCGACCATACCCGCGCGCCACGCGCGTAGCGTGGCTGCGCGCTGCGCGATCACGCTGGCCATCAGTGTTCGCCGAACAGTGCATTGAAGCGCGACAGAACTTCGGCGCGCGTTTTCGTATTACTGCCGTCGTCCTGCGGCAGCAGCTTCAGATCTTTCAAGCGCGGACGCGGCGTGACGATGTCGTCGCGCGCCGGCATCAGGTATGCGGCGGCGACCAGTTGCTGGCCTTCGTCGGACAGCACGTAGTCGATGAACGCGCGCGCTTCGGCTTGCGCATGCGAGGACTTGAGGATCATCATCGGACGCGGCGCGATCACCGTGCCGCTCGACGGGAAGATCACCTTCACCGATTCGCCGCTCGCGGCCGCGCCGTACGCGACGTAATCCACCGCGCCGAACACCGCCGATTTCGCGCCCTGCAGCACCGGGTTGATCGCTTGCGCGTTCGGCCCGAGCACTACCATGCCGTTCTTGTGCAGGCTGTCGAACAGCGTCCATGCGGATTCGCCGAGGCGGTCCTGCAAGCCCAGCAGCAGATCGAGCGACGCGCCCGACAGCGCGGGATTCGGCGTGGTCACCTGATCGCGATAGGCGGGCGCGGCGAGATCGCGCCAGTCGTGCGGTTCGGGTTTGCCGGTGCGTGTATTCCACACGATGCCGAGCGCCGAGATGCCTTGCGCGACATACGAGGGCGCCTTGAACATCGGCGGCACGTGGGCCGCGTTCGGGCTCGTGTAAGGGGCGAGCCAGCCGCGCCGTTCGAGGTCCTGCGCGGTGTCCCACGACGCGGAGATCAGCACGTCGGCGTGCGGATTGCTCGATTCCGCTTCGATGCGGGCCATCACCTTGCCGGTGGTCGCCTGAAACAGGTCGACCTTGTGGCCGGTTTTGCGCTCGAAACCTTGCGCGAGTTTTTTGCTGAGATTGCCGGGGCCGGCGGTATAGACGGTAAGCGCGTGCACGGATTGGGTGAGCCCGAAGGCAAGGAAAAGGGAACAAACAAGAGAAGACAGCGATCTGGCCATTGTAGCGATTCCTTTATCGATGGATCGTTTGCTCGACGCGTCCGTGCGCGAGCGTGACGATCGTGTGCGCGAGCGCATCGGCTTCGCTGCGGTCGTGCGTCACGTACACCGCGGTGGTGCCGAGTTGCGCGAGCAGCGTGCGGATGTCGTCGCACAGGGTGGCGCGCAATTGCGCATCGAGATTCGAAAGCGGTTCGTCGAAAAGCAGCACGCGGGGCCGCGCGACGATCGCACGGGCGAGCGCGACGCGCTGCTGTTGACCGCCCGAGAGTGCCGACGGACGCCGTCCGGCGAGATGTTCGAGACCGACGCGCGCGAGCGCCTGCGCGACCGCGGCGCCACGCTCGGCGCGCGGCACGCGGCGCATCTCCAGTGGAAATGCAACATTCCCCGCGACCGTCATATGCGGCCACAGTGCGTAGTCCTGAAACACCATGCCGAGGTCGCGCGCTTCCGGCGGCGTACAGGTGGCCGGATCGGCGACGGTTTCGCCGCCGAAGCGCACGCTGCCCGCGTCGGGGCGCAGCAAGCCGGCGAGCAGCTTGAGCAGCGTGCTCTTGCCGCAGCCCGACGGCCCCAGCAGCGCGAGCGTCGTGCCCGCCGGCACGTCGAGATCGATGCCGTCAAGCACCGTTTGTCCGCCGAAACGCTGGCGGAGTCCGCGTACATGGATCGATACGCTCGCGTCGTTCATCGGCATGCTCAGAACTTGTGGCGGATGCCGGCCATCAGGCCGAACTGGTTCTTGCCGGCCACTACGTCGGTGCCGAAGCCGTTCAGGCCGAGGTTCGAACCGTGACTGTTCAGCGCGTACGCGAGGTTCAGATAGAGATCGGTGCGCTTGGACAGGAAGTAATCGGCGTCGACCTGGAACGACCACGGATCGCGCGACGTGCCATAGAAGTTCTGGTACATCGCGGTGCCGGAGAACGCGAGGGCCGGCTGCGCGAGCCAGGTCGCGCCGAGCCAGTAGAGGCTCGTCGCTTCGACCGGCGACGTGCTCAGCGTGCTCAGGTGCACGGCGTGCGAATCGAGGTAGCGGTAGCCGGCGTAGGTGGTCACCGTCGAGATCCGGTAGCTCGCTGCGAACGACACGCGCCGGTCGATATCGCCTTCGTAGCCGCCGGCTTTCGACGTATGCGCGGCCGTCTGGCTCGTGCTGCCGCCGTTCTTCTGGTCGTACACGAGGGTCGCGCTGAACGGGCCACTTTTGTAGCGCAGGCCGCCTTCGATCACGCGGGCGAAACGGGTGTCGCCGGCCGGCTGCGCGCCGTACGTGACGGCGTCGTAGCCGAAGCTGTATTGCACGATCGCGGTCAGCGCGCCGAAGCGTTTCTCGTAGCGCGCGGTGTTGTCGAGCCGGTCCGAGAAGGCCGGGTCTTGCATCTTGATCGCGTAGACCGCGTTTTTCAGCGGGTTGTATTCGCTGACCCAGTCGAGGAACAGGCCGCCCTGGCGGCCGAGCGAAAACGAGCCCCACGTGTCGTTCGCGATCCCGACGTAGGCGAGCCGGCCGAACTCGCGGCCGCCTTGCAGCAGCGCGCCGTTCGTCACGTTGATGCCGCTTTCGAGCAGGAAGAAGGTGCGCGAGCCGCCGCCGAGGTCTTCGGTGCCGGTGATGCCCCAGCGCGAGCCGGACATGTCGCCGGACGTGAGGCGCGTGACGCTATGCGTCTGGCCCTTGGTCGACGAGGCGTTGGTCAGGTATTCGAGGCCGGTATCGACGATACCGTAGAGCGTGACGGAGGAGCCGGAAATGGCGGGTGTTTCGTCGGCATGGGCGTAGGCGGACAGGCTGGCGCAGACGGCCAGACAGCAGCCTACCGCCGTGTTGCGGTAGGAGTGGTTCACGGATTGTGTCCTCTTTGGGATTAATTTGAGCCACGAATGTAAGTGGCGCGTAAGTCATCCGCGTGACAGCAGGACACGAGCGAAAACGGTTGCGAGGCGTGTTATTCGGCGAGCGCGGTGAGCAACTGGTTCTTGACGATCGCGGTGGCGAGCGGCTGCCGCCCGAATTCGTACCAGCCGACATGCCGCCGCCACGCGGTACCCGGAAGCGGCCTGACGGACAGCAGCGGATCTTCTTCCCATGCTGCATGCCGCAGGCGCGGCACGATCGACACGCCCACGTTTTGCCGCACGAGATCGGCGATCGACGCGATCGAATTCATTTCCAGAATCGAGTCGACCTCGACACGCAGACGCCGCAGCACGCTCGCCACATGCATGCCCGTCAGCGTGCTGGCTTCGAAGCTGATGAACGGATAGCGCCTGAGCAGCGCGGCGACCGACGCGTCGGCGTTCGCGCTCGCCACGAGCGGATTGACGAGCAGTACCAGGGGTTCGTCGTAAAGGCGCTCCCACGACTCCGGCAGCGTGGTCGTGCGCGGCTCGCTGACGATCACCGCGGCATCGATCTCGCCCGCGCGCACCTGACGCTCCAGTTCGCCGCTGATCCCGTGGACGAGACGCACTTTCAGACCGGGGTAGGCGCCGCGCAGCCGGATCACGTTGGCCGCGAGAAAACCCATCGACGACGCCGTGGAACCGATCGTGACCGAGCCGCTGATGCTGAGTTCGTCGCCTACGCCGCGCAGCAGCGAATCGTACGCGGCCACCACGGCGCGCGCCTGTTCGATGATCGAGCGGCCCGCGTCGTTCAACTGCACGCTGCGCCCGCTGCGGTCGAACAGTTGCCGCTGGCAGAGGCGCTCCAGCGTGCGCATCTGCGCGCCGACCGCCGCGTGCGTGAGCGCCATGCGGTCCGCCGCGGCCGCCATCGTGCCGTGCTTTTCGATTGCGAGAAAGGTCTTGAGTGTGCGGATTTCACTCATCGCGGGATCTCCTCCGGGTTGTTCTGGGATGCGTACGAAACGCGCGGCTTTCGTCACGTTCGGTGCGTCGCATCATCTCACGAAACGAAAAATTTTCTTTCTTTTCGGTAAAGAAAATAACGCTTTTTATTTTATTTGTGGGCACTGAAAATCGATTTGTCAGGAATCGAGCCGATGCGCTAACGCGGTCGGCAGCAGCCAGGGTGAGGAGTCCCACAATGTCGCAAATCCAGCAGTTCCCCTTCGTCAGCGTGTCCGGCAAGCCGTACGAGCGCGGCGTGCAATACGGCCGCGCCGCGGCCGCGCGGGTGCGCCTGAGCGCATCCCGCTACGGTCAGACGTTGCGCAATCTCGGCTATAGCGAAGCGTCGCAGACCGCGTTGATCCGCTCGCTCGAGCAGGTCATCGGCGAATTCCAGCCCGCGTATCTGGACGAGATGCGCGGCATCGCCGTCGGCGCGGACGTGCCGTTCGAAGACATCGTGATGATCAATGCGCGCACCGAGGTGCTCGCCAAAGCGCGCCTCGAGCAGACGGTGCCGGCCGACGACGAGGACGGGTGCACCGGCGTGCTGGTGTTGCCGTCGCGCTCGGCGAGCGGGCAGTTGATTCACGCGCAGAACTGGGACTGGAAGGCCGATTGCGCGGACACCGGCATCGTGCTGCGCGTACGCAATGAAGACGGTCCCGATTTTCTGACCTTCGTCGAAGCGGGCGGCCTTGCGCGCAGCGGTTTCAACGCGACGGGCGTGTCGATCACCGCCAACTATCTGGAGTCCGAACGCGACTTCATGCAACTGGGTGTGCCGCTGTCGCTGCTGCGCCGGCGCGTGCTGGAAGAGCCGGTTTTCGCGAACGCGTTGCGTGTGATCGCGACCACGCCGAAATCGTGTTCCAACAACATCATGCTCGGGATGGCCGAGGGTTTCGGCATCGATTTCGAATGCGCGCCGGACGAAGCGTTCCCGATCTATCCGGGCGACGATCAACTGATCGTGCACGCCAATCACTGGGTGAGCCCGGTGGCGCGCACCAGGCTGCGGGACAGCGGTTGCGAGAATTCGCCGGACAGCTATTACCGCGACTGGCGCGTGCGTCAATTGCTGAACGCTGCGCCGAAACTGGATCGTGACGCGGTCAAGGCCGCGCTGTTCGACGACTTCGGCACGCCGTTCTCGGTCTGCCGTCCGCCGCGTGAGGGCACGCGTCACAAACTGACCGCGACGGTCGCGATGATCGTGATGATTCCGGCCGCGGGCGAGATGGATGTCGCGCCGATGCCCGCGCTCAACCGCGTGTTCACGCGATACAGCCTGCACCATGAACCGCTTGCCGCAGCGGCATGAACGGTCCTGATGCGTCGTTCAGCGCGACGCAATGAGAACACCCATTACACCAACTACAACCAACATGGAGGAACGACACATGTTCGACGCCGCAAAACCTTCCGCTCCCGGTCATGACAACGCAGAAGCGCTGTACGACCTGGGATCGACCACCGTCTATGCGAGCCGCCACGATCCGCGCTTTCCGTACGTGCTGTATGTGCCGCACGAAGTACTCACGCCCGGCAACGACGTCGAACTGGTCGTCGTCGTGCACGGCACCGGGCGCCAGTTCATTCCGTATCGCGACGCGTTCGCGCCGTTCGGCCGCTGGAATCGCTGCATCGTGCTGTGCCCGCTGTTTCCGGTGGGCGTGCGCGGCGACGGCGATCGCAGCGGCTTCAAGCGCCTGATCGAAGGCGATATCCGCTACGACACGGTGCTGCTCGACATGGTGAGCGAAGTCGGCGAACGATACGGCAAACGCTTCGACACGTTCGCGCTGTTCGGCTATTCGGGCGGCGGCCAGTTCGTGAACCGCTTTGCGTATGCGCATCCCGAGCGCTTGTGGGCTGCATCCATCGGCGCGCCCGGCAATGTCACGGTGCTCGATACGTCGAAGGATTGGTGGCTCGGTGTCGGCGGATTCGAGCGGTACTTCGGCAAGCCCTTCGATCTCGCCGCGTTGCAGCGCGTGCCGGTGCACATGGTGGTGGGGCGCGCGGATCTGGAAACGTGGGAAATCACGGTGAGCGACGATAGCCCGTTGTATATGCCGGGCATCAACGACACCGGCGCGACGCGTCCTGAACGGCTGCGCACGTTGCAGGCGTCGTTCGAGGCGGCCGGCGTTCGCGTGCATTTCGACGAACTGCCGAACGTCGCGCATAACGGCATGCAGGCGGTCGACGTCGTGCAGGATTTCTTCGCGCAGGCTTTGCGCACGTTACGCGCCGGAGGGTAACCCGATGGATGCCGGAAACGATACGAAGAAAATCTGGAAGACCATCGCGTCGACGGTGATCGGCGGCACGTTCGAATGGTTCGACTTCATGGTGTACTCGTATTTCTCGAGTACGATCGCGCGGGTGTTTTTTCCCAGTGTCGATCGTAGCGGCGCGTTGCTGCTGACGTTCGCCACGTTCGCGGTCGGCTTCCTCGCGCGGCCGATCGGCGGTGTCGTGATGGGGATGGTCGCGGACCGGATCGGGCGCGTGAAGGTGCTGTCGTGGATCATGATCATGATGTCGGTCGGCTCGCTGCTGCTGGGGTTGACGCCGGGCTTCGCAACCCTCGGCCTGGCCGCGCCGCTGCTGGTGGTGATCGGGCGGCTCGTGCAGGGCTTCGCGGTGGGCGCGCAGTTCGCGCTGTCGTCGGTGACGATCTACGAGGTCGCGCCGCCTCACCGGAAGATGTTCTACGGCAGCTTCAACATGGTGTCGCTGGGTATCGCGGTGCTGTTGTCGTCAGGATGCAGTTACTTTTTGTCGAGCCATCTGTCGCATGCGAATCTGGACGCATGGGGCTGGCGTGTGCCGTTCCTGATCGGCGCGCTGGTCGGGCCGATCGGTTTTTACATACGGCATCACGTGAAGGAATCGGACGACTTTCATGCGATGCAGGCGCGGCCCGCCGCGCGCGCACCGGTCGGCACGCGCTTGCGCGATTTCGTGCGCGACAACGGCGATGCCGTGTTGTGCGCGATGGGCGTGATGATCGCAGGGACCTCGCTGAACTACGTATGGAATGCGTATTTGCCGGCTTATGCGCAGATTCAATTGCATCTGTCGCTGAGCTCGACGCTGCAAAGCGTGTTCGTCACGAGCATCGTGTCGTGCGTGCTGTCGCCGGTGTTCGGAATGCTGGCGGACCGCGTCGGCGCGTATCGTCTGTTCTGCTTTTTTATCGCGGGCTGGCTGGTTTGCGTGTTTCCGCTGTTCTGGTATCTGCTGGCCGACCCAGGCGTTACCCGTTTGATGCTGGTGCAACTGATCGGCATGCTGTTCCTGACGCTGCAAGGCGCCGCGCATCCGGGGATGCTGGTCAAGATATTCACCGTGCAAGGGCGCTCGACCGGTGTGGCGATGTCCTATAACACGTCGGTGATGCTGTTCGGCGGCCTGGCGCCGTTCTATATCTCGGTGGTCGCGCGTTTTACCGACGCGCGTTTCGTTCCGCCGGGTTATCTGTTCGGCACCGGGTTGCTGGCCGTCGTGCTGGTGCTGGCGACCCGCACGGGCCGCCGCGTGCTGCACGAAGACCGCGTCGCGCACCGGCAACGGCGTGCGGCGCGCAACACCGGTGCGATGCAGGCAACGAATCCGGGCGACCGGGCAGCGTAGGCGCGAGCGCCCGTCGACATCCGCTTGCAGCCCGACTGTTTGCGCCGGCTTCCGACGAAGCCGCCTGGACCTCGGGCGCGGCGATCGCCGTGACGGGCGTTGCCGTTATTTCGACGCCACCGTCGGCTTGCTGCCGAGAAGTGCCCACTGGCCGTTCTCGATCACGAGGTTGACGCTCTTCACGCCGATCACGCGACGCGTAGCCGGGTCGAACGTCGCCTTGCCGAACACGACGCTCGGCACGTCGCGCAGTTTCGGCAGCGCATCGCGCACGCCGCGGCGATCGAGGCCGCCGCTGCGCAACGCGTACGCGGCGATGATCGTGGCGTCGTACGCGAATGCATTGAACGCGTCCGGCTGATGGTGATACTTCGCTTCGAACGCATGCACGAAGTGTTGGACTTCGGGGTTCGGGTCGCCGGGGAAGAAACTGGTGTTGGTCGTCACGCCGTTCACCGCGTCGCCGCCGAGTTCCATGAACTTCGGCGAATACACGGAGCTTGCCGCGACGATCGGCAGTTCGATGCCGCTGCCGCGCGCCTGACGCACGATCTGCGCGCCGTCCGTGTAGTACGAGATCAGCACCAGCGCGTCGGGCTTCGTATCGCGCACGCGCAGCAGCGTCGCGCGGAAATCCTTGTCGGTGGGCTGGTAGCCTTCGGCGGCCACCACTTGCGCGCCGCGCGCGGCCGCGGCCTTCACGAATACGTCCTTGCTGGCGCGGCCCCAGTCGGTGTTCTGGAACAGCACCGCGATCCGTTTGAAACCCTGCTTGACAGCCAGATCCGCCAGCAGCGGCTGCGCATCCGCCTGGCTGACCGACGGACTCCAGATGAAGTCGCCGCCCTTGGTGAAGTCGGGATGCGAGTTGGTGAAGCCCAATTGCACGAGACCCGCGCGTTGATAGATCGGCGAGGCCGCCATCGAAGCGGGGCTGGAGAAGTCGCCGAGTTCGATCAGGATGCGTTTGTCGTCGACGAACTTTTGCGCGATGCCGACCGCCTGGCGCGGATCGCTCTGACTGTCTTCGAACACGTACTGCAACGGGCGGCCGTTGATGCCGCCCTGGCTGTTGATCTCGTCCAGCGCGAGGTCGAAACCCGCTTTCCACTGCGCGCCGTATTGCGCGTTCGGACCGGTCAACGGTCCGCTCACGCCGAAGAAAACCGGCTCGCCGCTGGCGGGCGCCGCGAACGATGGAGCATGGAGCGACAAGGCGAGCACGGCGCCGGCGAGCGCGAAGAATCGCCGGACCAGCGCGGAAGGACGCGAGGCAGACATGGTGGTTCCCACGATGAGTTGGACTGCGGAGTTGGACTACGAGTCTCTAACGCATCGGTTCGTGCGACAACCAAGCGATTGGCATATCCATATTCGCCGGCTGTCGCTAGCCGCACCACGCCGCCTTTTACTGCATGTTTGCCGCTGTCAGCCAGGAAACACCGGCTCACCCAACGTCAGCATCAGCCGGTTCGCCCACGCGAAGATCGCAATCGCATGGCTCAGATCGAGAATCTGCGCATCGTCGAGACCCGCGTGGCGCAATGCGTCGAGCGATTCGGCATTGACGGCTTCCGGATGCAGTGTGAGATCGATCGCGTACCTGACGATCGCGCGTTCGCGCTCGGTCGTGCCCGCCGTCTGCGGATCGGCGAAAACCTGCTGGATCACGTCGTCGCGTTTCGTCAACTGCTGAAAGCGCTGCGCATGCACCGACGCGCAATACACGCAGCCATTGATTCGCGACACGACCGTGCTCGCGAGTTCGCGCTCCGCGCGCGACAGGCCGCCGGGCGCGTACATGATGCTGTTGAACGCGCCTGAACGTTGCCGCAGGATTTCTGCTTCGTGCACCAGCAGCAGGTAGTAGTCGGAGGTTTTTGCGTGCGGGTGGCTGGTTTCGAGCACCGCGGTTTGCGCGGGCGACGCCTGATCGAGCGCAACCGTATCGAGCCACGCGCTCCAGCCGAGCGTCTGCGAGGTGAAGCCGTGAGCGGTGCTCATGCGTTGGCCTCCAGTGCGCGCAGCGCGGCGACGATCCGCACCTGGAACGTGACGAACGCGATCAGTTGCGACAGCGCGACGATCGCGCGCGTCGTCAGCCCGGCCGCCTGCAACGATTCGAGAGCCGGTTTGCCGACCGTCGACGGATGCTGCACGACGGCTTCCGTATGAATCAGGATCGCCGCCAGCCGCTTCACGCGATTGTCGAGGGCCGCGAACGACTCGGTGGGAAGCGCGCGCTGCTCGGTGATCGCGTCGAGCAGCGAGCTCGTGGCGTCACGGTTGTCGGTCGGCAACGCGAGCAGACGCTCGCGGTAAGCCTGCGCGGCCTGATCCGCGTTCGACAGCAGCGCCGCGTACCACGCCGCGTAAAGCCGCTCGCGCAGCGTCAGATCGACGACGTCGTCCGAGAACAGCGCGTCGTGGCTGCCTTGCGTGTAGCGGGTGGTGTCGCCGCGAAACTCGCGCAGCGCCGCGACCGGGCTGTCGGGCGCGAGTCCGGCCAACTGGGCGACGAGATCGTTCGCCGTGCCGGCCACGCCGGCCGACGGTGATGGAGGTGATGAAGACATGCTGTGTCGGTCCGTCAAAAGGTAAGGTCAGGCGGTGGTGGTGTCGATGGAGCCGGCTTCGGCGTCGATGTCCGCGTCGGCCCATTCGTCGCCGGCGAGTTCGGCGGTGTCGAACGCTTGCAGCGCGGTGTAGTGCGTATCCCGGTCCGCGTCGAACAGCATTGCGGCGATCGCGCGGGCGAGCCGTTGCGCGCCGTCGCTGATCGCGGGGATGTCGCCGGCAACCTTGCCGTGCGAGAGGCTCGCCGCGTGGTTGAAGCAGTGGATGCGCGCGAGCGCCGGACAACTGCCCGGCACGCGCTCCTGGAACGCGAAGTTGCGATCGAGATCGGGCGAAGCGGCGAGCTCGTCGTTCGACTGATCGGACGACGGCGTGAAGCGCTCGCGCCAGCGGCGCACGTGCGGCGCGATCAGCGCGAACTCGTCGCGCGTGTCGATTTCCGAATGAAAGCCGGTGCCGAAAATCAGGTAATCGAGCGTGTAACGTCCTCGCGGCGTGTCGACCACGACGGTGTCGTCTGTGTGACTCACCTGAATCAGCGGACTCGACAGATGCAGATGCGCGTCTTCATATCGGGCAACCCGCAGCACGCTATCGCGCGGCGGCGGAGTTTGCGTACGCGCGGAGTAATGCAGGAAGCGCCACTTCCAGTCGTCCGGCAAACCGGCGAAACCGTGCACGAGGCCGGGGCTGCCGATTCCGGTCAGCTTGTTGACACGCGGCAGCGCGGCGCGCCGCACGAACAGATCGACGCGGCCCGCGCCGGCTTCGAGCGCGCTCGCGGCATTGTCGAACGCCGACGCGCTCGCGCCCACCACGCCGACGCGCTTGCCGCGCAACGCGGCGAAGTCGATCGCGTCGGACGAATGCGCGCGCAGATGCGCGGGAAGATGGCGGGCCAATCCGGGAATGAACGGGCCGCCGAGGCCCTCGCGGCCGGTGGCGAGCACGACATGGCGCGCAAGCACGGTTTCGCGCTGAGCGTGGCCGGTGCCGTCGGCGGGACCGCGCAGCAGATCGAGCGCGATCAGGCCGTCGGCGCGCGGTTGCAGCTTCAGCACGCGCGTGTCGTTGCGCACCGGCAGTTCGAGCACCCGGCGATACCAGCGCAGATAGTCCATCCATTGCGCGCGCGGAATCTTGTAGAGCGCGCTCCATTGCTCGCGGCCGAACTGCGCTTCGTACCACGCGCGAAACGTCAGCGCGGGCAGGCGCAGCGCGGGGCCGGTCAGTTGCTTCGGCGAGCGCAGCGTTTGCATCCGCGCGTAGGTGATCCACGGTCCTTCCTGGCCTGCGGGCGCCTGATCGAACAACTGCTGGTTGTCGATGCCGAGCAGCCGCAATTCGGCGCTCGCCGTGAGCCCGGCCATGCCCGCGCCGATGATCGCGACATCGAGCACACGCTCTGCGTCGACGCTGCGCGCGGGCACCCAAGCGGGCGCGGGCAGCTCGAGCCAACCGAGGTCTTCGCGAAGCCGGGCTTCGAGCGCGGCCAATCCGTCAGCGGCGTGAGGAGGGTTCGATGCGGTCATGCCGTGACTCCGGTGTCGCGGTGAGTGGAGGAGGGATCGGGGTTGCCGTCCGCGCGATCGGGCGCGACCAGCGCGCCGTGCTGCGACGCCGCGTGGCGCACCGCGCCGGGCAGCAGCGCATGCGAGACCTCGGCGAGCGCGTCGATCAGCGCGTCGACGTCGTCGCTGCGCGGGCGGCCGGACAGCGTCACGACGCCGAACTGGAACGGGATCGCCACATCGAGCGGCCGCACTTCGACGTCGGCGATCCGCATGCCGAACGCGGTCACCGGATCGACGATCGCCACGCCGAGCTTTTCCTGCGCGGCCATCATCGCGTTCAGCGAGGCATTCGTTTCCAGCGTCACGTGCAGCGCGACGCCGGCCTGTTCGAACGCACGATCGATCCGGTTGCGCAGACGGTAGCGGTTCGCGAGCGTCGCGACCGGCTGGCCGGCGAGCCGTGCGAGCGGCAGCACGGCTTCCTGCGCGAGCGGATCGTCGCGGTGCAGCACCGCGACGCAGGGTGCTTCGATGATGTAGTGGACGTCGAGCGCCGCGTGATCGAGCGGCAGCGTCGCGATGCCGACGTCGGCGGCACGCGACAGCAGCGCCTGCACGACCTGTTCGGCCGAAGCGCTGCGCAGTTGCGTGCCGGCGCGCGAGTAACGTTGAGCGCGAGTTGCCGCATCCGGTGGCGCGAGCTTTGCGATCGCTCGCGGCGCCAACGCTGCCGCGAGCGCGGGCGTGCCGACGACGCGCAACGGCATCGCCTCGTCGCGGCCAATCGCGCGCGCGCTGTCGCGGATCGCCGCGAGACCGATCAGCGATCGTTCGACTTCGTCGTAAAGCAGAAACGCGCGGTTGGTCGGCGTGACGCGCGGCCCTTTGCGCTCGAATAACGCGTAGCCGATTTCCTGTTCGAGGTCCTGGATGGTTCTCGTCACGGCCGGCTGCGAGCGGCCGAGCAGACGGGCTGCGCCAGTCATGCTGCCGGTCGACATGACTGCCGAAAACGCCTCGAGTTGATGCAGCTCCATGCGATATCCCGTTCATGTGTTGGCTGCATTCTAGTGGCCGTTGAATGCGAAATTCTTATAATAAATCGAGCTATCCAAGTGACGAATTCTGCAATCGAACGGGCCGCGCGTGCCTCCGGGCGATTGCACGAGCCACGGCACGCAGCGCGGAAAAGCCCATGAAACAAGGGGTTTACGCAGATGGGAGCGACGCACGACGACACGCATAAGCGCCTTAATCGTGTTTTGTCATAAACTTTGCGCGAATGTTGGAATAAGCTTTGACGCTTATCTTCGTTGGCCCGCTTTCATGCGACATGGTTTCATCGCCTCACCCTAATTCATGGCGTGAGAACAGCATGTCGATTCTGCGGCACAACAAGCGCGGTGCAGCCCGCACGTTCCTTCAACTGGCCGGCGCACTGAGCGTTGCATTCGGCGCCGCGCTGCCCGCGGCTAATGTGGCGCACGCGGCCAATGCGGCGGCCGGCGATCCGTACTGGGTCGGCGTGACCGGTCCGCTGACCGGCCAGGACGCGCAATACGGCGAGCAGTGGAAGCGCGGCTTCGATCTCGCGCTCGAGCAGATCAACGCCCACGGCGGCATCAACGGCCATCCGCTCAACTACGATTTCGAGGACAGCCGCAGCGACCCGCGCCAGGCCGTCTCGATCGCGCAGAAATTCACCGACGACAAACGCATCCTGCTCGAACTCGGCGACCTGTCGAGCGGCGCGTCGATGGCCGCGTCGCCGGTGTATCAGCGCGCGGGCCTCGTGCAGTTCGGCTTCACCAACTCGCATCCCGACTTCACGAAGGGCGGCGACTATATGTGGAGCACCGCGATCAGCCAGGCTGAAGAGCAGCCGATGCTCGCGCACTACGTGACCAAAGGGCTCGGCTTCAAGAAAATTGCCGTGCTCTATCTGAATACCGACTGGGGCCGCACCAGCAAGGACATCTTCGCGAAGGCCGCGAGCGCGGACGGCGCGCAGGTCGTCGCGGCCGAGGCGTATCAGCCGAACGAAAAGGACTTTCGCGCGACGCTCACGCGCGTGCGCAGCGCCGATCCCGATTCGATCGTGCTGATCTCGTACTACTCCGACGGCGCGCAGATCGTGCGTCAGGCCCGCACGGCCGGTGTGCACACGCCGATCGCGGCGGTCGGTTCGGTCTATTCGCCGAAGTTCCTCGATCTGGGCGGCCCGGCGGTGAACGGCGTGTACACGGAATCGAATTTCTTCCCCGGCGATCCGCGTCCGGAAGTGCAGAGCTTCGTGCAGCGTTACCGCGCCAAATACGGCGCCGATCCGGACACCTTCGCCGCGCGCGCGTACGACGCGATGATTCTCGCGGGCGAAGTGATCCGCCGCTACGGCGCGAACCGCGCGGCCGTGCACGACGGCTTCGCGAAAATCAGCGACGTGCCGAGCGTGATCTTCGGCAAGTTCAAGTTCGATCCGCAGACCCGCCGCGTGGCCGGTGCGAAGAATCTCGAACTCGTGGTGAAGGACGGCAAGTTCGCGCTGTGGGACGGTGCCAGCGCCGTGCACGCGCAATGATCGAACCCATGCACACCGTGAGCTACAGGACTGACTCGCTATGACCGCCTGGTTCGACTACACGATCAACGGATTGATCGTCGGCAATATCTATGCGTTGCTGGCGGTCGGCCTCGCGCTGATCTTCGGCGTATCGCATCTGATCAACTTCGCGCACGGCTCGGTGTACATGGTCGGCGGCTTCATCGGCTGGCTGTGTCTGACGCGGCTCGGCTTGCCGCTGCCAGTCGCGCTCGTCGCGACGGTCGCGGGCTGCGCGCTGCTCGGCATCCTGATCGAGCGGATCGGCTTGCGGCCGCTGCAAGGCGCCGCGCGCATCGCGCCGCTGCTGGCGACGATCGGCATCAGCTTCGTGCTCGACCAGCTCGCGCAGATCGTGTTCGGACCGGACCCGCGTCCGGTGCCGAGCCCGTTGCCGGACTGGACGCTGTCGCTCGGCGGCGCGACGCTCGGCTCGCTCGATCTGCTGATCGCGGCGATCGGCGTGGGCGCGGCGGCCGTGCTGTATGTGTTCCTGCGCTTCACGCGACTCGGCTGGGCCGTGCGCGCGACCGCGCAGGATCGCGACGCCGCGCAGCAGATGGGCGTCAACGTGAATGCGGTGAATCAGGCGGTGTTCGCGATCGCGTGCGGACTCGGTGGTTTGAGCGGCTTGCTGGTGGGCATGTACTACAACAGCATCGATCCCGCGATGGGTTTCCAGGCGACGCTGAAGGGCGTCGTCGCGTTGCTGATCGGCGGCCTCGGCAATGTGCCGGGCGCGATCGCCGGCAGTTTGCTGCTGGGTCTCGTCGAAAGTTATGGCGTCGCGTTGTTCGGCACGAGCTATCGCGACCTGTTCGCGTTCGTGCTGCTGCTCGCGTTCCTCGTGTGGCGGCCGAACGGGCTCTTCAGTTCGAGCCGCCGTTTGCCGCCCGAGCCGCTGACGGGCACCTTTCTGTCGAACCGGCGCGCCGTCCGGATTCCACGCGGTGTGATCGTCGCGGTGGTCGCGCTTGCGTTCGCGTTGCCGTTCGTCGCGCCGTCCGCGTATCTGCTGCAAACACTGACCAACGGCTGGATCTATGGCTTGCTCGCGCTCAGCCTCACGCTGGTCGCGGGCACGGTCGGGCAGATTTCGCTCGGTCATGCGGCGTTGCTGTTGATCGGCGCGTATGCGTCGGCGCTGCTGTCGGTGAATCTGGGCTGGTCGCCGGCGCTGACGATTCCGCTCGCCGGCCTGATCACCGCGGCGATCGGCACGCTGCTGGTCTATCCGTCGTTCCGGCTGCGCGGGCACTATGTTTCCATCGCGACGCTCGGGATCGGCGAGATCATCGGCCTCGTGGTGCTGAACTGGGACAGCCTGACGCGCGGGCCGATCGGCATCACCGGCATTCCGCCGCTGTCGCTATTCGGCTGGCAGTTGACCGGCGTTCGCGCGGTCTACTGGTTCACGCTCGCGGTGCTGGTGGTGCTCGCGCTGTTGCAGGTGCGGCTGTTGCGCTCGCATCTGGGCCGCACGTGGCGTGCAATCCGCGAGGACGACGTCGCTGCACGCGCGTACGGCATTCGCCCCAATCGCTACAAGGCGATCGCATTCGCGTGCGGCGGTCTCGCGGCCGGGATCGGCGGCGGTATCGCCGCGCATCTGTACAGCTACATCAACTATCAGACCTTCGATTCGCAGGTGTCGATCCTCGCCTTGACGATGGTGATACTCGGCGGCCTCGGCAGCGTGGTCGGCGCGGTGGCGGGCGCGCTCGCGCTGATCAGCCTGCCCGAACTGTTCCGCTTCGCCGCCGATTACCGGATGCTGATCTACGGCGTGATCCTGTTGCTGCTGGTGCGCTTCCGGCCGCAAGGCCTGTTCGGCTCGGTATGACGGAGACGACGATGACCTCTTCTGACCAGACTTTTTCCGCCGGCGGCCGGGACATCCTGTTCGACGTGCGGAGCGTCACGCGCCGTTTCGGCGGCCTCGTTGCCGTCGACGAAGTGAACCTGTCGATTGCGCGCGGCGAATGCGTGAGCGTGATCGGACCGAACGGCGCGGGCAAGTCGACGCTGTTCAATCTGTTGACCGGTGTTGACACGCCTGACTCCGGCGTGGTGCGCTTCGACGGCGAAGACGTGACCGGCATGGCGCCGGAACAGCTTGCTGCACGCGGCGTCGCGCGCACGTTCCAGCATGGCCGCGTGTTCGGCAATCTGAGCGTGCTGGACAACGTGCTGATTGGCGCGCATGCGCGTCTCGCGACGACACGGCGCGGCTGGCCCGTGGTCGGCGCATTCGCGGAAGTGCTGCGCGCGCTGCTCGGGTCCGCGGCGGTGCGCCGTGAAGACGCCGAACTGCGCGCCGAAGTGAAGACGCTGCTGGCGCGCTTCGGCACACGCCTCGCGCCGCGTATCGACGAACCGGCGCACAGCCTGTCTTATGCGAACCGCCGGCGTGTGGAGATTGCGCGCGCGCTGGCCTTGCGGCCGCGCATTCTGCTGCTCGACGAACCGACCGCCGGGATGAACGAGTCCGAAACCGCGGAGATGCTCGAACTGATTCTCGAGTTGAAGCGCGAGGGCCTGACGATTCTGCTGATCGAACACAAGCTCGATCTCGTGATGCGGCTCTCCGATCGCGTGCTCGTGCTCGACGACGGCCGCAAGATCGCGTCCGGTCTGCCCGATGAGGTGCGCAACGACCCCGCGGTGATCGAGGCTTACCTCGGACACCGGCAGGTCGGCACGCAGGTCGGCACGCACGCTGGTACACAGCCTGGCACGCAGGCCGGCCGTGGCGAAACGGTCGCCGCAGCATGAACACGTCCAGCCTGCATCGGGTTGCGTCGAACCCTTTACCCATTACGCCTTCTACTCAAGCCGCCATGACCGAGCCGTTGCTCAAACTCGACCAGATCGATACGTTCTATGGACAGATTCAGGTTCACTTCGGCGTGAATCTGAGCATTGGACGCGGCGAGATCGTCAGCTTGCTGGGCGGCAATGCGAGCGGCAAGTCGACCGCGATGAAGGTGATCCTCGGCTTGCACAAGCCGCGTAACGGCACCATCAGTTTCGACGGCAAACCGTTGAACGGTCTTGCGACGCCGCAGATCGTGCGGCGCGGGATTGCTTCGGTGCCGGAAGCGCGGCGCCTGTTCGGCGACATGACGGTGCGCGAAAACCTGCTGATGGGTGCGTTCACGCGCAACGACCGCGCCGCGATCGCAGAAGACTACGAGCACATGCTCGAACTCTTTCCGCGCGTGAAAGAGCGGCTGACCCAGCGTGCGGGCACGTTGTCCGGCGGCGAGCAGCAGATGCTCGCGATGGCGCGCGCGCTGATGAGCCGTCCGTCGCTCGTCTGCATGGACGAACCGACGATGGGGCTGTCGCCGTTGTATGTCGACAAGGTGCTCGAACTGATCCAGACCATCAACCGGCAAGGCATCACGTTTTTCATGGTCGAGCAGAACGCGAGCCTCGCGTTGCAGATCGCGCATCGCGGCTATGTGTTGCAGACGGGGCGTGTGGTGCTGTCCGGCACCGCGAGCGAATTGCTCGGCGATCAGCGGATTCGCGATGCGTATCTCGGCGGCTCGCTCGCGGCGGAAACGGCGTCTTGAGATTGGCTGACGTTTAGCGTCCCGTGCATGGTGCGACGGGACGCCGGATTGGGCACCGCCGCCCGATCAGGAACCGGCGACGAGCTCGAGCGTCGCGCCATGCGTGAGCGCGCTGTCGAACGCACGCGACGTGCCGCCCGGATGAGTTTCCAGCGAGACCGCGAAGACGCCTTCACCGCGCGTCGCCAGGTACTCGCGGACGTCGGCTGCGAGACCTTCGGCGCGCTCCAATGCCCCCCGCGACGGACTCAGCAACGTGAGCGTCGTCGTGCCGAGCGGCAGGATCGCGATCTCGACGCCATAACCCGGCAACGGCGCACGCTGCGCATCCACGTCGCCGAGCAGCGCGCGATAGCGCACGAGACTCGCGTCGAGATCGTTCACCACCAGCGTGAGATTTCTAACGCCGCGCGCGCCGTTAGCGTGCCGGCGCACCTCTCCTTCGGCGACGCGCAAACGGCGCGGCGTCACATCCCCGCATAGAAACGGCAGGTCCGCGCTGTGCGGCGTGCCGAGCTGCCATTCCAGCCGTTCGCCATCGGGACGCAAACGTCCGCCGGCAATCGGGCCGTTGTACGCGAGGCCGCGTTCGCGCGCGGCCTCGATTGTCGCGGCGACCGATTGCGGCAGCAGCGCGTAATCGACGAAGCCGTCGCCGACGCGATTGTTCTCGTCCCACCAGCGATGCGTGCGCGCATCGCGCAGAAACGCGATCAGTTCGAAATAGCTGCCGTCGGCGAGACCGATCAGCGCGTTGTGCGTCGCGCCGTCGGCATGCGTGCCGCCGCGCTGCACCGTGAAGCCGAGCGCGCTGAAATGGGCGATGGTGTGTTCGAGATCCTGCACGCGGATCACGATGTGGTCGAGTGAAAGGGACATGCCGGTCGGCTCATCAGAAAGAGGGAGCCGCAAAGTATGCGAAGCCGTTCGCAAAAACACTAGCAACGGATTGTCGAATGCATAGTGCGGGATCTGCAGGCGTGGGCGGCTCAGTGCCCGTGATGGCAACGGCAAAAAGTTTTCTGGCGTCGAATAAATGTTATAACATAACATAAATATCCTCACCCACGACTCGTCCCAGAAACCATGAACAAGCTCCCCGTTACCGTCCTGTCGGGCTTTCTCGGCGCCGGCAAGACCACGCTGCTCAATCACGTGCTGAACAACCGCGAAGGCCGGCGCGTCGCGGTGATCGTCAACGACATGTCCGAGGTGAACATCGACGCGCGGCTGGTCCGCGAGGGCGGCGCGCAGTTGTCGCGTTCCGAGGAACGGCTGGTCGAGATGAGCAACGGCTGCATCTGCTGCACGTTGCGCGAAGATCTGCTGGTCGAGATCCGCAGGCTCGCCGCCGAGGGGCGTTTCGACTATCTGCTGATCGAATCCACCGGCATCTCCGAACCGCTGCCGGTGGCGGAAACCTTCACGTTCCGCGACGAAGCGGGCGAGAGTCTTTCCGACGTCGCGCGTCTCGACACGATGGTGACCGTGGTGGACGCGTACAACTTCGTGCGCGACTACGGCTCGCACGACCGCCTGCACGATCGCGGCGAAACGATGGGCGAAGAGGACGAGCGCACCGTCGTCGATCTGATCACCGAGCAGATCGAATTCGCCGACGTGATCGTGCTCAACAAAACGGATCTCGTCGCAGCGGACGATTTGAGCCGGCTCAAAGGCGTGCTGCGCAGCCTCAATAGCCGCGCGCGCATCGTGGATGCGTCGTTCGGCCAGGTGCCGCTCGGCGAGGTGATGGGCACGGGCCGTTTCGATTTCGACGCGGCCGCGCAGGCGCCGGGCTGGCTCAAGGAGATGCGCGGCGAGCATATTCCCGAGAGCGAGGAATACGGGATCACGAGCTTCGTCTATCGCGCGCGCCGGCCGTTTCATCCGCTGCGATTCTGGCGCTGGATTCAGGCTGAATGGCCGGGCGTGGTGCGCTCGAAGGGCTATTTCTGGCTGGCGTCGCGTAACGATCTGGTGGGCAACTGGTCGCAGGCCGGCGCGATTTCGCGGCACGAACTGGCCGGCCGATGGTGGGCCGCGGTTCCGCCGAGCCGCTGGCCGCAGGATCCCGAAAGCCGTCACATGATCGCGCAACGTTGGGAGTTGCCTCACGGCGACCGGCAGCAGGAACTCGTGATCATCGGTACCGGTATCGACGAGGTGGTGCTTCGCGACTGCTTCGACCGGTGTCTGCTGACCGACTGGGAAATGAACGAAGGCGCGCAGGCGTGGGCCGCTTACGACGATCCGTTTCCGGTGTGGTCGATCGCGAGTCCTGTCGAGCGGGAAGCGATCGAGGACGATGCGGTCGATGCGTGAGTCTGGCGGCCAAACCTTCTAATTTAGGTAAAGCGCAACACGCTTCGAAATAAGCTTTTGTTCGAAGCAAAGCACGAGCCTGATGGATTCCATGTACGACGCCCGCGACTAATCGATTCGTTCGCCGTCGTATATGGATTTGCTGAATCGTTGGTTGCCGGCATAGTTCAGTGCTGTTTTCATGGTCCGCGTTATCGCTCTCGAGGACAGCGCCATGAGTACCGTGCCCGAATGCCGGCAGCCGCGCAGCGCCGCGCGCCGCGTCCAACACGCGCAGCAGATTCGCTCGCGCCGTCACGTCCGTCACGTAATGGACGCTCTTTCATGAGCGGCTACACGAGCAACCAGCAGAAGATCGCGGTGAGCGCCGCCGACCGTGGCGCACATCACGACGCCGACGTTCTGGTGATCGGCGGCGGTCCGGCCGGCGCGTGGGCCGCGATCAGCGCGGCGGCGAAGGGCGCGCGCGTGGTGTTGGCGGACAAAGGATTTTGCGGCACGTCGGGCGCGACTGCGCCGGCAGGCACGGCCGTCTGGTACGTGCCGCCTGATGAAGACGCACGCGAGCGTGCGAAGGCGAGCCGCTTCAAGCTCGGCGGCGAGCTGGCCGAACAGTCGTGGATGGACCGCGTGCTCGAACAGACGTGGACCAACGCGCAGCAACTGGCCGAGTGGGGCTATCCGTTTCCGGTCGACGAAACCGGCGAGCAGCGGCGCACGTCGTTGCAAGGGCCCGAGTACATGCGTCTGATGCGCAAGCGCGTCAAGCAGGCCGGCGTGCGGATACTCGATCACAGCCCCGCGCTGGAGTTGCTGGTCGACGAACACGGCACGGTGACGGGCGCTGCGGGCGTCGATCGTCAGGCGGACGAGCCGTGGATCGTGCGGGCAAATGCGGTGGTGATCGCGACCGGCGGATGCGCGTTTCTCAGCAACGCGCTCGGCTGCAACGTGCTCACCGGCGACGGCCAGTTGATGGCGGCCGAAGCGGGCGCTGCGCTATCGGGTATGGAGTTTTCGAATGCGTACGGTTTGGGACCGGCGTTCTCGTCGGTGACGAAATCGTTGTTCTACAAGTGGGCGACGTTCTACTACCGGGACGGCTCCGCGATTCCCGGCGCAGGCTCCGCGCACGGTCGCGGCGTGATCGCGCAGACCTTGCAGACGCAGCCGGTGTTCGCGTGCCTCGATCGCGCCGACGAACAGATCCGCGCATGGATGCGCACGGCGCAACCGAACTTCTTCCTGCCGTTCGACCGGCTCGGCATCGATCCTTTCACACAGCATTTCCCGGTCACGCTGCGTCTCGAAGGGACGGTGCGCGGAACCGGCGGACTGCATCTGGTCGACGAGACCTGCGCGACGTCGGTCGACGGCCTTTATGCAGCCGGCGACGCATCCACGCGCGAACTGATCTGCGGCGGCTTCACCGGCGGCGGAAGTCATAACGCGGCGTGGGCGATGTCGTCGGGGTTCTGGGCGGGCGCGGGCGCAGCGGACTATGCGAGGTCGCGCGGACGCAGCGCGCGCGACGGCGCGGTATGGCGCGCGGGCGGTGCCGGTTTGCGCGACGGCGGCGGTGCGGCGCCGTTCGATAGCCACGAACTGATTCGCAACGTGCAGCGCGAGGTGTTTCCGACGCAGCGCAACTGGACCCGCGAAGGCGATCTGCTCGACGACTCGCTCGGACGGCTCGATGCGCTGTGGCAGAGCGTGCGCCGCGCCGCGCCGGCGAAGAGCGCGCTGGAGGCCGTGCGCGCGCGCGAGGCCGCGGCGATGCTGGCGACGTCGCGCTGGATGTATCGCAGCGCGCAGCAACGCACGGAGACGCGCGGGATGCATCGGCGTCGCGAGCATGCGGCGCTCGATCCTGCGCAGCAACAGCGTTTGTTGAGCGGCGGGCTGGATGAAGTGTGGATCGACAGGACCGTGGTCTCGCAGGCGGCCGTCCGCAGCGAAGAGGTGCCCGCATGATCGAGATCGTCGACGCCGCGCGCTGCACCGGCTGCAACATCTGCGTGCGCGCGTGTCCCACCAACGTGTTCGACATCGTGGCGGATGCGCCGCCGCGCATCGCGCGTCAGAGCGATTGCCAGACCTGTTTCATGTGCGAGCTGTATTGCCCGGAGGACGCGCTGTTCGTCGCGCCGCAGATCGAGCCGATGCCGGTCGGCGACGCCAGCAGCGACACGTTCGGCCCGTTCGGCCATTACCGGCGCGCGGTCGGCTGGGGCAGCAAACGGCAATCGACCGCGGATCAGGACGCAAGCTACGAGTTGCTGACGCGCTCGCATTGAGCGAGCGATGCCGCCGACGAGCCGCCTGCCGCCGCCGGCTCGCCGGTCATTAAGCGGTAAGCCGGGGCGGGCGGCTAGTACCCCTGACGTATATCCACCCGATCTTCCAGTTCGGCGCCCGTCGAGAACGCGCTGAAATTGCGCACGAATTTGCGCGCCAGTTCGATCGTGTTCTGCGGCCCGATCGCCGACGTATGCGGCGACAGCCGCACGCGCGGATGCGTGTAGAAGCGATGTCCGGCAGGTAACGGTTCCGGCTCGGTGACATCCAGCGACGCCGCGCCGATCAGTCCATGGTCGAGCGCGTCGAGCAGCGCGTCGTCGTCGATCAGCGAGCCGCGCGCGACATTGATCAGATGCAGGCCGGGCTTCGCGTGCTGCAACAACGCGCGGTTGACGACATGCCGCGTCGCTTCCGTCGCGGGCGCGGCGAGCACCAGATGATCGGTTTGCCGCACCAGTTCGCCGAGATCCGCGACAACGCTCACGCCGTCCACCGGCGGTTTCGTCGAAGCCTGGCGACGCACCGCGACAACCCGCGCGCCGAGCGCGAGCGCTTTCTGCGCGACCGCCTGGCCGATCGAACCGAAACCGAAAATGCCGACCGTGCTGCCTTGCACCGTTGCGAGCGGGGACATCTTCCATTGCTGCGCGTCGTGAATCCAGATTTCGTCGAGCCGTTTCGCGTGCGCGAAGATCGCCGCCAGCACGAACTCGGCGATCGCGTGCGACGCGGTGCCGCGCGCGGTGGTGACGGGCGGGCCGTCGAAGAACCAGCGCGGATAGAAGTCGATGCCCGACGAACCCAGTTGCACCCAGCGCAGTCCGAACGGCCAGCCCGCCGGGGCATGAGCCGGTGCCTGCGCGCCGCGCACGATGATCGGCGCGGCCACCAGGATCGATGCGTCCGCGAGCAATTCAGCGGGCACGCCGCGAGGAATGCCGATTACGCGCGTGTCGGGCAGCAGCGCGCGCACGGCTTCGTTGAAGGGTTCGGGGAGTTGGCTGGCTATCGTGACCATAAGTGACCATACGTGACCATACGTTGTGCGCGAAGTGTGCTGAAGAGAGGTGCGCGGATGGAGAACGGCGCGACATCACCGCCATCCGCGCACGGATGCCCGAGGCTAAGACGTGTTCGCGCGCCGGGCAACCAACGAATGATGAAAAACATATATCCGACGCTTAACTTTCCATGATTCGTTATTTCCGTCGGTGGCGGCGCTCGCCTACGCTGATCAGATGCCATGGAGAAAGTCATGACCGAAGCAGTCAGCAATAAAGAATCCGGCGCGCGGCTCGCGTGGATTGCAGGTGTCGGCGCAAGCGCGGGGCTCGGCGCGGCGCTCGCGCGCCGTTTCGCGAGCGAAGGCTTCAGCGTAGCGGTCACCGGGCGCTCGCGCGAGCGGCTCGATGCGCTCGTCGCGGAAATTCGCGCGACGGGCGCGCATGCGCTTGCTTTACCCGGCGACGTGACGAGCGAAAGCGATCTGAACGCGATCGCGCGGCAACTCGCCGAACACGGCACGCTCGAAGTCGCGATTTTCAACGCCGCCGGTGCGACGCGCGCGCCGACGCTCGAACTGAGCGCCGAGCAGTTCGAAGCGGCGTGGCGCGTCACCACGCTCGGCGGCTTCCTGTTCGCGCGCGCGGCGTTGCAGCCGTTGCTGGCGGCCGGGCGCGGCTCGCTGTTGTTCACGGGCGCGACGGCCTCGCTGCGCGGCCGTCCGCCGTTTGCCGCGTTTGCGTCCGCGAAGGCCGGTTTGCGCTCGCTCGCGCAGAGTCTCGCGCGCGAGTTTGGACCACGCAATATCCACGTCGCGCATGTGGTGGTCGACGGCGGCATCGACGGCGAGCGTCTGCGCAGTTCGTCGCCGCAGCGGGTGGCCGAGCGTGGGCCGGACGGCCTGCTGAATCCGGAACACATCGCCGACGCTTACTGGCATCTGCATCAGCAGGGACGCAGTGCGTGGTCGCAGGAAATCGATCTGCGGCCGTTCAACGAATCGTTTTGACGTGATGAGGACGTGACCATGAGCGATATCGTCATCGATAAACCGGTGGCCGTCACGGCGGTCGACGCGGAACTGAACTACCTCGAATTCAACGGCGAAAGGCCGGTGTCGTATCAGTACGAGCCGCCGCCCGGCGTGCCGAAGCGGAGCGGCGTGTACCGGCCGTATCGGGTGAGCGTGTCGAATGCGCGCGTCGCGCCGCCGCCTGGTGGGTTATCGCTCGATCGCAACGGCTTCGAATTGCATCGGCACGCGAGCGCGTTGAGCGACTTCTCCGACCCGGCGCAGATCGAAGCCGTCTACTATCGCGAAGCCGGGCAACTGCTGAAGCAGGCAAGCGGCGCGCGCCGCGTCGTCGTGTTCGATCACACGCTGCGCGACGGCGACAGCGGGCGCACGGACGGCGTGCGCGAACCGGTCAAATACATTCACAACGACCAGACCTTCGTGTCGGGTCCGCGCCGCGTGCGCGATCATCTGCCGGCGGACGAGGCCGAGCAGTTGCTGCAAGGGCGCGTCGCGATCGTCAACCTGTGGCGTCCGATCGGCGCGCCTGCGCAGTCGTCGCCGCTCGCGCTGTGCGATTCGCGCAGTATCGTGCTCAACGATCTGGTGGCGTCGGATCTCGTGTATCCGGACAAGGTGGGCGAAACGTATGCGCTGGTGTTCAATCCGCGTCATCGTTGGTACTACTTCCCCAACATGACGCCCGATGAATTCCTGCTGCTCAAGATCTACGATTCGGCCGGCGACGGGATCGCGCGGCTGACCGCGCACACCGCGTTCGACGATCCGACCACACCGGCCGATGCGCCGCCACGGCGCAGCATCGAATTGCGCGCGCTACTGTTCTTTTAGGCTTTTTCAGGCTCTTTCACGCGGATAAGCCGAGGTTCGCGTACCGGGGGAATTCTTCGCACGCGCATCGAGATATACAAAGCAAGTTTGCTTCGTTGCGTGCCGCATCACGGGGCCCGTATTCTAGAAGATTATCTCTTCAGGATACCGTACCTATGACCGGGGCTATTTTGAGCGACGCGCAGCTCGACGAGCGTTACGCGCCGATTTTCGAGCGCATCGCAGAGGGCAGCATCGAACGCGAGCAGAAGCGCGAACTCGCCTACGACGCGGTGAAGTGGCTCAAGGAGTCCGGTTTTACCGCGCTGCGCGTGCCGCGCGCTTATGGCGGCGGGGGCATTACGTTGCCGCAGTTTTTCCGGCAATTGAGCAGACTCGGCGCCGCCGACTCCAACCTGCCGCAGAGCCTGCGCTCGCATTTCGGCTTTATCGAATACCGTCTCGAAGACACCGACGAAGCGTTGCGCCGCCGCTGGCTCGAACGGGTCGTGAACGGCGACACGTTCGGCTCGGCGCACTCCGAGCGCACCGGCTCGACCCACAACTCGGTGACCCTGACGCACGACGCCGCGCGCAACGTGCTGCGCCTGAACGGCGAGAAGTACTACAGCACCGGCACGTTATACGCGGACTGGATCAGCGTCGCCGCGCACGACGACGACACCGACATCAACGTGGTGATTCCGGCGAACGCGCCGGGCGTCGCGCGCATCGACGATTGGGACGGCTTCGGCCAGCGCCTGACCGCGAGCGGCACGACGCGTTTCGAATCCGTCGCCGTGGCGCAGGAGTGGATCGTGTCGCGCTACAAGGCTTCGGAGCCGCGCCGCAACTCGTTTCTCAGCGCGTACTTCCAGACCGTGCATCTCGCCACGCTCGCCGGCATCGTGCAGGCGATCATCCGCGACAGCGTCGCATTCACGCAAGGCCGCACGCGCACGTTCGGCGTGGCCGGCCAATCGAGTCCGCGCGACAATCCGCTGGTTCAGCGTGTGGTGGGCCGGCTCGCGAGCCTCGGCTATTCGACCCGCAGCATCGTCGATTCGGTCGCGCAGGCGCTGGAAGCGGTGCATCAAAAACGCGAGCGGGGCGTAGCGACCACGGACGATTACATCGCCGTCGACATCGAAGCCTATCAGGCGCAGCAGATCGTGATCGAGCAGACGCTCGAAGCGGCGACGCTGCTGTTCGAGGTCGGCGGTGCGTCGGCCACCAGCGAGACGCGGCGCCTCGACCGCCATTGGCGCAATGCGCGCACGATCGCGTCGCATAATCCGATCTCGCAACGGGAGGCGTCGATCGGGCGCTACTACCTGAACGGCACGCCGCCGGACGAGCGTTTCAGTCTGCCGCATGCGGTGCAGAACAATGCTGCGTCGTCGCCAGCCGATGCGGGCGCAAGCCTCGGCCAACCCGTGCTCGCCGAGGTCGTTCGTTAAATGAAAGTGTTCCATTTTTCTCTCGCCGGCCTGTCTGTCATGACCGCCGTGGCATCCGTTGCGCTGCTGGCAGGCTGCGATAAAACCGATCCCGCGCAGGCCGCGCAAGCGTCGGCGCATGCATCCCACCCCGCCGCCGGCGGCACACTCACCTGGGGCGTCACCACCGAGCCGGCCTGCTTCGACCCGCATCGCTCGTCGCAACAGAACGCGTTCTGGGTGATCCGCAATTACATCGATTCGTTGATCAGCAAGAAGACCGACGGCACGTACGCACCGTGGCTCGCGAAGTCGTGGAGCGTGGCCGACGACGGCAAGAGCTACACGTTCAATCTGCGCGACGACGTGCATTTCACCGACGGCACGCCGTTCAATGCCGAAGCCGTAAAGGCCAACTTCGACTACATCCTGAACAACGTCAGTACGACCGCCGCGTCCGCATCGCTGCTGGTTCATTACGACCATACCGAGGTCGTGTCGCCGTACGTGGTGCGCTTCGTGATGAAGCAGGCCGATTCGACGACGCTCGAATCGTTGTCCAGCGTGAAGCTCGGCTTCATTTCGCCGAAGGCGCTCGCGGAAAACAAGGACCTGTGCGGCGGCGGACCCGGGATCGTCGGAACCGGACCATTCGTTTTCAGCGCGTACCAGCGCGGGCAATCGGCCACTTTCACGCGCAACGCCGCGTATAACTGGGCGCCGGGCAATGCGCAGCACCAGGGCGCGGCGTACCTCGACAAGGTCACGTACCGCTTCCTGCCCGAAGCCGCAGTGCGTACCGGCGCGTTGAGCTCCGGTCAGGTCGATCTGATCGAAGGTGTCCAGCCGACGGATGCGAGCGTGTTCGACAAGGTCGATGGATTTCAGTACCTGAGCGGCCCATCGGCGACCACCTCGTTCACGCTGAACATCAACTACACGGTCGCGCCGGCCAGCGACGTGCGCGTGCGCCGTGCGCTGCGCGACGGCTTCGATCTCGATGCGATCGTCAAGAGCGTGTATCTCGGCACGGTGCAGCGCGCGTGGTCGAACATCGGCCCCGACAATGCCGACTACAACGCGGCGCTCAAGGGCTCGTGGGGCAACAACGTCGCCGCGGCCAACAAGCTGCTCGACGACGCGGGCTGGACTCAACGCGACAGCGAAGGGTTCCGCACGAAAGACGGCAAGCGTCTGTCGATCGAAGTGGGTTATCCGCAGCCGTATGTGCGCGACAGCCGCGACGTGCTGATCCGCGCGGTGCAGTCGGCGTTGCGGCAGAACCTCGGCCTCGACCTCGGCTTGCGCATCACCACCGCGGGCGACTTCACGAACCAGAAGGCGACCGGCAACTGGACCATCTACCCGAACACGGACAACCCGTCGGACGTCGCGATGGAACTGTGGGACATGCTCGGCGACCAGGGCTTTCTGTACAACGCGATCAAAAATCCCGACCCGACGATCACCGACGCGATCAACCGCGCGCGCCTGTTGCCGGTCGGCGACGCGCGTCGCCAGTTGCTCGCCGACGTGCAGAAGCGCGCGGTCGACCAGGCGTTCATCGTGCCGCTGTTCGCGCCGGCGTATCACCTCGCGGCGAAGTCGTCGGTGCATGGGATCGGTTTCGAGCCGCAACTCGACGGCCCGGCCAGTTCGTACGACATCTGGGTCGACAAGCAGGGAGGCTGACGTGTTGAGGAAAATCGTCACGCGTCTGTTGACCGGCTTGCTGGTGCTGTGGCTCGCGGCGAGCGCGGCGTTCGTCGCGATTCACGCGCTGCCGGGGCGGATCGAGGACGTGCTGGCCGGCGATCTGTCGTATCCCGGCCTGCGCGAGGCGATCGCCGCGCAGTGGGGACTCGACCATAGCCTGCTGTGGCAATACGCACAGTTCCTGTTGCGGCTCGCTCACGCGGACCTCGGCACCTCGTTCGTGATGCAGCAGCCGGTGCTCGCGGTGCTCGGCAGCCAGCTTTGGCCGACCGTGCAACTGGCGGGCGCGGCCGGTTTGCTGGCGATCGGGCTCGCGCTCGTCGTCGCGACCTCGACCGCGGGGTTCAATGCCGGCCGCGGCGCGTGGGCGACGCGTGTTGCGTCGACGCTCGAACTCGCGTTCACGTCGACGCCGGTGTTCTGGCTCGGCATGCTGCTGCTGATCGCGTTTTCGTTTCACTGGCGGCTGTTTCCGGTGTCCGGCGCGGCGGGCTGGCGCTCGCTCGTGCTGCCGGCCGTGACGCTGGCGTTGCCGACCGCGGGGATTCTGTCGCAGGTGATGCGCGAAGCGCTCGAAACGACGCTCGACAAACCGTTCGTGATGACCGTGCGGGCCCGCGGCGTATCCGAAGCGGCATTGCGCGTGCGGCATGTGTTGCGTCACGCGTTGTTGCCGGTCGTCACGCTGGGCGGCTGGCTGATCGGCAGCCTGCTCGGCGGCGCGGTGATCACCGAGAAAATGTTCGGCCGGCCCGGCATCGGCAGCGTCACGCTGACGGCGGTCACGTCGCAGGACGTGCCTGTGGTGCTCGCTGTCGTGTTGCTGGCGGCGTTCGTCCACGTGGTCATGTCGACGCTGCTCGATGTCGCCTATCTCTTCATCGATCCCCGACTGCGCAGCCAATGATCGACCTACCGATTGCTCCCGCTCCTTCTCCCGCTCCTTCCGCTGCGTCGCCTGCGTGCATCCGCAACGCTTCGCGGATTCCTTCGCCTGTGTTGCTGGCCGTGGCCTTCCTGCTGGTGCTCGCGTTCGCGCTGGCGTTTCCGCGCGTCGTGACGCCGTACGACCCGCTTGTCAGCGACGTCGCGCACGCGATGCAGCCGCCCGACGCGAGCCACTGGTTCGGCACCGACCGGATCGGCCGCGACGTGTTCGCGCGAGTGATCTACGGCGCGCGCTATTCACTGCTGATCGGCCTGTCGAGCACGCTCGTGAGTCTGCTGGTCGGCCTCGTGATCGGCGTGACGGCGGGCCTCGGCCGCCGCGCGGTGGATGAGGGCGCGTCGCGCGTGTTCGACGTGCTGTCCGCGTTTCCGCCGATTCTGCTGTCGCTGTTCGTGGTGACTTTTCTCGGTCAGGGGATCGTGAACATCGCGGTCGCGGTCGGCATCGCGGGCATTCCGAAGTTCGGCCGCGTGCTGCGCTCGCAGACACTCGTGGTGCGGCGCGCGGATTACGTGACGCATGCGGTGACCTTCGGGCTGTCGCGCGGCCAGGTGTTCTTCCGGCACATCCTGCCTAACGTGCTCGCCGCCGTGCCGGTGATCGCGACGATCGATATCGGCAGCGCGATCATCGCCGTGTCCGGCTTGAGCTTTCTCGGCCTCGGGCCGCAACCGCCGACACCCGAGTGGGGCGTGATGCTCGCCGAAGGGCGCGACGTGCTGCGCGTCGCGTGGTGGCCGAGCGTGTTTCCCGGAATGGCGCTCACGCTGACCGTGATGGCGTTTTCGCTGATCGGCAAGTTCCTGTCCCGCATCTACGGAGTGCGCACACGATGAAAACCGATCTGCCGTTGCCGCAGCCGCTCGTCGATATCCGCGGGTTGAGCATCCGTTTTCCGCACGCCAACGAGGGCCGGCCGCTGGTGCGCGGGGTCGATCTGACGATCCGCGCCGGCGAGTGTGTCGCGCTGGTCGGCGAATCGGGGTCGGGCAAGAGCCTCACTGCGCGCAGCCTGATAGGTCTCGCCGGGCAGGGCGCGCGGATCGACGCGCAGCGTTTCGAGATCGACGGACGCTCCGCGTCCGGTTTCGGCGAACGCGACTGGCGCGCGCTGCGCGGCGCGTTCGCCGGGCTCGTGATGCAGGACGCGCTCGTGTCGCTCGATCCGTTGCGTACCGTCGGCGCCGAAATCGGCGAGGCGGTCGGCTTGCACGCGAAGCTGCGCTCGCGCGCCGAGCGCGCGGCAAGGGTGCGCGACGTGATGCGCGACGTCGGGATTCCCGAGCCCGAGCGGCGCGCGCATCAATATGCGCACGAGTTGTCGGGCGGATTGCGGCAGCGTGCGCTGATCGCGTCGGCGATCGCGGCAGGGCCGGCGCTCGTAATCGCCGACGAACCGACCACCGCGCTCGACGTGACCGTGCAGGCACAGATTCTCGCCGTGCTGGCGGCGCGTTTGCGCGAAGGCGTCGGCGTGCTGCTGATCTCGCACGATCTCGCGGTGGTCGCGGATATCGCCGATCGCGTGCTGGTGATGCATGAAGGCGAAGTCGTCGATAGCGGGACGACCGGGAGCGTGCTGAACAATCCGTCGCATGCGTACACACGGCAACTGCTGGCCGCGCAGCCGTCCGCGCTGTCGCGTGGCCATCGGCTCAGTTCGGCGCGCATGGTGCCCGACGCTGATCGCTTGAGCGGCAGCGGCGAATTGTCGATCGTGCGCGAACCGTTGCCGCCGCGCGCGGCACGCTCGGCCGAGGTGGTGCTGCACGCCGCCGCGATCGGCAAGCGCTATGCCAGGCGCGGCGCGGGCAGAGCGAACAGCAACGACGTGTTCACCGCGCTCGACGACGTATCGTTCAGCGTGCACAAAGGCGAGGTGGTCGGCATTGTCGGCGAATCGGGTTCCGGCAAGAGCACGTGCGCGAACGTCGTGCTCGGACTCGTGACGCCGTCGGCAGGCGATGTGACTTTTCTCGGCACGCACTGGAACGGCGCGAACGTGAAGGAAAGCGCGCGGCGCGCGCTGCGGCCGCGCTTGCAGTACATCCCGCAAGATCCGCTCAGTTCGTTCGACCCGCGCCATACCGTGCAGCAGTTGCTGCACGAGGGGCTGTTCCCGGCGAAGCTGGACAAGCGTGCGCTGCTCGATCGCAGTGTCGGGTTGCTCGAACAGGTCGGACTCGATGCGGGTTTTCTCGCGCGGCGGCCTGGCACGCTGTCGGGCGGGCAACGTCAGCGCGTCGCGATTGCGCGGGCGATCGCGACAGAGCCGGCATTGATCGTGTGCGACGAGCCGGTCTCCGCGCTCGATGTCTATGTGCAGGCTCAGGTGCTCGATCTGCTGGCCGCGTTGCAGGCGCGGCTCGACATGTCCTTGCTGTTTATTTCACACGACCTGGATGTCGTGCGGCATGTCAGCGATCGGGTGCTGGTGTTCAGCAACGGACGGGTGGTGGAAGCCGGCGATGCACAGGGTATTTTCGATTCGCCGCAACACGCTTATACGCGTGAATTGATGGCGGCTTCGCCGTCGCTGCGGCGCGTGAAGCGCGCAGCAGCGGCTCGGGTTGCGGAGGCGGAGTCGGCCGTGGGCTGAATGTCGGCCCACGGTGTTGCCGTGGGCGTCGTTCACGCGATCGCCGCGGCTTCCCGTCTCGCTTCGAAATGCCGGCTCACCGGCCGCGCCAGCCCGAAGTGCTCGCGCAACGTATTACCTGCGTATTCGGTGCGGAAAATCCCGCGTTGTTGCAGAAGCGGCACCACGCCGTCCGCGAAATCCTGCAAGCCGCCGGGTAGCACGTCCGGCATCAGGTTGAAACCGTCGGCCGCGCCGCCTTTGAACCAGTGTTCGATATCGTCGGCGATCTGTTCCGGTGTGCCGACGATCACGCGATGTCCGCCGCCGCCCGCCAGCGCGCGGATCAACTGACGCGCCGTATAGCCGTTGCTGCGCGCTTGCGCGAGCGTCGCGTGGAAGAACGTGTGATTGCCGTTGCCGCCGCCGGGCAACGTGAGATCGTCGGGCAGGCGCTCGTCGAGTTTCAATCGCTCGACGCTCACGCCGAGAACGCCCGCGAGCCGCGTGAGGCTATAGCTCCACGGAATCAGATCGACCAGTTCGTCGCGCCGGCGCAGCGCGTCCGCTTCGGTCGCGCCGATGATCGTGGTGAGACCCGGCAGCACACGAATTGCTTCGTCGCCGCGTCCGAGCGCCGCGGCGCGCGATTTCAGCTCGCGCGCGTACGCGGCGGATTCGTCGAACGACTGCGACGCCGAGAACACCGCTTCCGCGTAGCGCGACGCGAGATCGCGGCCGTCCGTCGAGCCGCCCGCCTGGATCAGCACCGGATGCCCCTGCGCGCTGCGCGGCAGATTGAACGGACCGTCGACGCTGAAGTACTTGCCGCGATGCTCGATGCGGTGCACTTTCGCGGTGTCGATGAAACGGCCGCTCGCCTTGTCGCCGATGAACGCGTCGTCTTCCCAGCTATCCCATAGCGCTTTCACCACGTCGGTGAATTCGGCCGCGCGTTCGTAGCGCTCCGCGTGATTCGGCACCGCGTCGCGGCCGAAATTGCGTGCCGAGCCGAGATCGGCGGTGGTCACGATGTTCCAGCCGGAGCGTCCGCCGCTCAGATGATCGAGCGTCGCGAAGCGCCGCGCGATGTTGTACGGCTCGTTGTAACTGGTCGACGCGGTGCCGATCACGCCGATATGCGTGGTGGCCGATGCGATGCCGGCCAGCAGCACGGTCGGCTCGAGCGCGGTGATCGGGCGGAAGTCGATCTGATCGGCGATCGACGCGTTGTCCGCGAGAAACACCGCGTCGAATTTCGCGGCTTCCGCGATCCGCGCGACGCGCACGTAGTGGTCGATATCGACGAACGCGCGCGGATCGGCTTCTGCCACGCGCCACGCGGACGGCACGAAACCCGAGTGGAGAATGTTGACGTTCAGATGGAGCTGGCGGCGCGGGGCGGTTGTCATGGATCGTGTCGGATGCGGGAGAGGACGGCAGGAGGAGCGATGGCGAAGGGGCAACTGCGCCGGGGCGAATCTTTCCATTGTCGATCGGCGGCCGATCCGGGGCCACCAATCAATTCTGGCATCGATATGTCGACAGAGACTAAAGC
This sequence comes from Paraburkholderia xenovorans, assembly GCF_046030735.1. GTDB lineage: Bacteria > Pseudomonadota > Gammaproteobacteria > Burkholderiales > Burkholderiaceae > Paraburkholderia > Paraburkholderia xenovorans_A. Next base: position 73,200 of record NZ_JAQQBV010000020.1, on the reverse strand, counting down.
CGCGGCGCCATATTCAAATCACAAATGATCGTTTCAGTCGCGCTCGAATCGCCGCTAGCATAGGTCGGTTGAAGAGCGGCTGCTTGCTCGCTGCTCGCTGCTCGCTGTTTGCCGTTACTACAGGCTGATCGATCGGATGGTTCAGGAGAGCGTCACGGAAAACGCAACACAGGAGAGAACTGCCGGCGACGCAGTGCGGCCGGCAGGTAGCGGCTCGCGTGCGCCGCTTCTGAGCGCCGCCGCTGTGACGAAACGCTTCGGCGCGACACTCGCGCTGTCGAACCTCGATCTGTCGATTCATCCCGGCGAAGTCGTCGCGTTGATGGGCGCGAACGGGGCGGGCAAGTCGACGCTCGTGAAAATCCTGAGCGGCGTGTATTTGCCCGACGGCGGCACGCTGACGCTCGACGGCAAGCCGTATCGCCCGACGTCCGCGCAGGCCGCGAAGCAACTCGGCGTCGCAACGGTGCATCAGGCGATCGCCGATGCGGTCGTGCCCACGCTGTCGGTTGCGGACAACCTGCTGCTGGATCGTTTGTGCGATCCGGGCTCGCCGTGGCGCGTGCCGCCTGCCGCGCGGCGCGCCGCGGCCCGACCGCTCGCGGAACGCGTCGGTCTGCAAGTCGATCTGGCGGCGCCGCTCGGTTCGTTGTCGCTCGCGAATCAGCAACTCGTGACGCTGGCCCGGGCGCTGGCGTCGCGCCCGCGGCTGCTGATTCTCGACGAACCCACCGCGAGCCTGTCCGCCGCCGAAGCCGAGCGGCTGTTCGCACGCCTCGAACCGTTGCGGCAGGAGGGCGTCGCGATCCTGCTGGTCTCGCATCGCCTCGGCGATTTGCGGCGTATCGCGGACCGCGTCGCGGTGGTGCGCGACGGACGGCTGGTGGCCGACCTGCACCCGCCGATCGATTTCGACGCCGCTGTCGAAACGATGATCGGCCGCTCGTTGCCGGACGCACGCAACCGGCAGACGGCCGGCGCGCTGCCGCGCGAGCCGTCGTTCAGTCTGCGCGATTTCCAGTTGACCCCGCACAGCGTGCCGTTCGATCTCGACGTGCGGCGCGGCGAGATCGTCGCGATCGCGGGTCCGGTCGGCGGCGGCAAGTCGCGGCTCGCGAGTGCGATTTTCGGTGCGACGCGCGCGAGCGGCGGCCGGATGCTGCTCGACGGACAGCCGTGGCGTCCGCGTTCGCCGGCCGCGGCGATTCGCGCGGGCGTGTTCCTTGCCGGCGAGGACCGTTGGCGCACGTCGCTGTTTCCGGACAGCGTGCCGTTCGCGTCGATTGCGGGCACGCTCAGTTTTCCGTTCCTGTCGCGCTGGTTCCGGCGCGGCGCGGTGAAGCCGGCGACGGAACGCGAAGTCGCCGCGCAGGCGATCGCCAGCTTCGGGATTCGCTGCACCGGCCCCGACGATCGCCTCACGCGCTTATCGGGCGGCAATCAGCAGAAAGTCGTGCTGGCTCGCTGGCACGTCGAACCCGCGCGGCTGCTGCTGCTCGACGAACCGTTCCAGGGCGTCGACGCGGGCGCGCGCGCCGACATCGCCGATACGTTGCGGCGCCATGCGCCGCAGCGCGCGACGATCGTGTTCGTCAGCGATCTCGAAGAGGCGTTCGAGATCGCCGATCGCGTCGTCCGTTTCGATCGCGCAACGCTCGATCATCAACCCATCCACGACCCGAGTTCTCTTTCCGATCGATGAAATCCGTCACTCCTCCCGTTGCGCGCGACGTCGCCGAAAGCCGCCATACGCGTCCCACCCGGCGTGGCTTACGCAGCTTGCGCGACCATCTGGAGCGCACCGGCATTCTGCTCGTGCTCGCGATCCTGATCGTCGTGTTCGCGACGAAAGAACCCGCGTTCCTGAACATCGACAACCTGTTCAGCATCCTCCAGGCGGTATCGATCGTCGCGTTGCTCGGCATCGGCGTGACGATCACGCTGGCCGCGGGCGGCTTCGATCTTTCCGTGGGCAGCGTGGCCGCTTCGGCGCAGATGGCGGCGAGCTACGTGCTGATCGTCTGGCACGGCGGGATGCTGGAGGCGGTCGCCGCGTGTCTCGTGCTCGGTGTCGCGGCCGGCCTGTTCAACGGCCTGCTGATCACCCGGCTGCGCGTGCCGGATCAACTGGCGACGCTCGGCACGCTGTTCCTGCTCGCCGGGTTGCAACTGATTCCGACCGGCGGCCGATCGCTCGCCACCGGCACGATCTTGCCCGACGGCACCGAGGCGAGCGGGATTTTCCCGGACGCGTTTCTGGCGCTCGGCCGGCTGCGTCTGTTCGACGTGGTGCCGTTGCCCGTGCTGGTTCTTCTCGCGTTGACCGTGCTTGCGTGCGTCGTGATGGAGACGACCCGCTGGGGACGCGTGATCTATGCAATCGGCGGCAATGAGACGGCCGCGCGGCTCGCGGGTGCGCCGACCGCGCGTTACCGGATCGCGGCCTATGTGGCGTCGGGGGCGATCGCGTCGCTCGGCGGCGTGTTGATCGCCGCGCGGGTCGGGCGCGGCGACGTCAGCGCCGGTCACTCGCTGCTGCTCGACGCGGTGGCGGCGGCGCTGATGGGTTACGCGGTGTGGGGCGCGAAGCGGCCCAATGTGTTCGGCACCGTGGTGGGCGCGGTGTTCGTCGGCGTGCTGCTCAACGGGCTGACGATGTTGAACGCGCCTTACTACATGCAGGATTTCATCAAGGGCGTGCTGCTGGTGCTCGCGCTGGCATTCACGTTCAGCGTCGGACGGCGGGTGGACTCGCGCGCTTGAGGCTTCAGGCTTCAGGCTTGAGTCGAGTTCGAGGCTCGGCGAAGTGGCCGCGAGCGGTCCGCGCCAGTCCTTTGCCGTCCGAAGGAATATCGATTGCGGAATCGTTCAGTTTGCGCGCGCGAGGGCCGCTGATAGATTGAGCGAACGGTCATTCAAACGGAGACTCCGATGGCAGAAGTTGACGAAGCGGCTTCCTCGAAATCGACAACGCTCGATACAAGCCGGTCCGCGGCGCATGTGATTGCCGACGACGCCGAAGCGCTCGCCGTCGCTCACGAACTCGCAGGCCGCCTCGCGACAGGCGCTGCGGAGCGCGATACGGAGCGCCGTCTGCCGCACGAGGAAATCGACTGGTTCTCGCAGTCGGGCCTATGGGCGATTACCGTGCCGAAGGCCTACGGCGGCGCGGGCGTGTCTTTCGTCACACTGACCGAAGTGATCAGGATCATTGCAGCAGCGGATCCGTCGCTCGGACAGTTGCCGCAGAACCACTTCGGTCTCGTCGACGTGATCGCGCTGACCGGCAGCGAAGCACAAAAACAGTATTTCTTCGCGCAGGTGCTGGGCGGCAAGCGCTTCGGCAACGGCTTTTCGGAGAAGGGCACGAAGAACGTGCTGGACCTGAAGACCAGCGTGACGCGCGACGGCGACGACTACGTGGTGCACGGCACGAAGTTCTATTCGACCGGCGCACTGTTCGCGGACTTCGTGCCGGTGCTTGGACTCGACGCCGAGCGCAAGGGCTGGCTCGCCTACATTCCGAAGGGCACCCCGGGGCTGACCGTGATCGACGACTGGTCGGGCTTCGGTCAACGCACCACGGCCAGCGGCACGGTGACGCTCGAGCATGTGCGCGTGCCGGCATCGCATGTGTTGCCTGCGCATCGCGTGTCCGATTTTCCGACGTTGAACGGGCCGATCTCGCAGATCATCCAGGCCGCGATCGATGCGGGCATCGCGCAGGCCGCGCTCGCCGATACGCTGACGTTCGTGCGCGCGCGCTCGCGGCCTTGGGTCGACAGCGGGGTTGAACGCGCGAGCGACGACCCGTTGACGGTGCGCGAAATCGGTCATCTGCATATCCAGTTGCATGCGGCGGAAGCGCTGCTGGAGCGTGCGGCACGCGTGATCGACGAGATCGCGGCAAAACCTGAAACGAGCGAAGACGACGTGGCGCGCGCATCGGTCGCGGTCGGCGAAGCGAAAGTGCTGACGACGGAAGTCGCGCTGCTCGCCGGCGAAAAGCTGTTCGAGCTCGCCGGCACGCAGTCGACGCTCGCCGAACACAACTTCGATCGCCACTGGCGCAACGCGCGTGTGCATACGCTGCACGATCCAGTGCGCTGGAAATATCACCTGGTCGGCAACTACTATCTGAACGGCGTCAAACCGGTGCGGCATCCGTGGAATTGACGGGCTGAGACCGGGCTTTGCGCAATCGCTCGCGGCCGGCCGTGCCGGCGCGCCGTCGTCACTTTCCACTGAATCCGAACATGGCCAGAGAAATCCGTCTCAACGCATTCGACATGAATTGCGTGGGGCATCAATCGCCGGGCTTATGGGCGCATCCGCGCGATGCGTCGTGGCGCTACAAGCAGATCGACTACTGGACCGACCTCGCAAAGCTGCTCGAACGCGGCAAGTTCGACGGCCTTTTTATCGCGGACGTGCTCGGCATTTACGACGTCTTCAACGGCAACGGCGAAGCCGCGATCCGCCAGGCCGCGCAGGTGCCGGTCAACGATCCGATCCTGCTGGTGTCGGCGATGGCGCACGTGACCGAGCATCTCGGCTTCGGCCTGACCTGCTCGCTGTCGTACGAGCATCCGTATCCGTTCGCGCGGCGCATGTCGACGCTCGACCATCTGACGAACGGCCGGGTCGGCTGGAACATCGTCACGTCGTATCTGGATAGCGCCGCGCGCAATGTCGGCTTGCCCGCCCAGGCCAATCACGACGAACGCTATTCGCTCGCCGAGGAATATCTCGAGGTGTGCTACAAGCTGTGGGAAGCGTCGTGGGAAGACGACGCGGTGGTGCGCGACACCGCGCGGCGCGTGTTCACGGAGCCGTCTAAAGTCCACCCGATCGGGCATCTCGGGCAGTATTTCGACGTGCCGGGCATTCATCTCTGCGAGCCGTCGCCGCAGCGCACGCCGGTGCTGTATCAGGCGGGTGCATCGAAACGCGGCAAGGATTTCGCCGCGCAGCACGCCGAGTGCATTTTCATCGCGGCGCCGTCGCGCACCATTCTGAAGAATTTTGTCGCCGATATCCGGGCGCGCGTGAAGTCGTTCGGACGCGATCCGCACGACGTGCTGATCTTCAATCTGCACACGGTGATCACCGGTAAAACGTCGGCGGACGCGCACGCGAAGCACGCCGACTATCGCCGCTACACGAGCGACGAGGGCGCGCTCGCGCTGATGTCCGGGTGGACCGGCATCGACCTGTCGAAATACGACCTCGACGAGCCGTTGCGCTACGTCGAGAGCAACGCGGTGCAGTCGGCGGTGGAAGCGCTGTCGAGCGCCGACCCGACGCGCGTGTGGACCGTGCGCGAGATCGCGAAGTGGGGCGGCATTGGCGGTCTGGGTCCGCTGTCCGTCGGCAGTCCGCAGGAGATCGCCGACGAGTTGCAATCATGGGTCGAAGAGACCGACGTCGACGGCTTCAACCTCGCATACGCGCTGACTCACGAAAGCTTCACGGATTTCGTCGACCTCGTCGTGCCCGAGCTGCAACGGCGCGGTGTTTATAAAACCGACTACGCGGCAGGCTCGTTGCGCGAGAAGTTGCACGGGCGCGGTCCGCGGCTCGCCGAGCCGCATCCGGGCGCGGCTTATCGGGTGACGGCGCGGACCCAGGCGCACGCCGACGGGCAGACCGACGCGCCCACCCACACACCGGCGCATGCCGGATAAAAAAACCATCCATTACTACGCTGTCCTTTCCGGTCTGGAGATCGCTGATGAAATCATTTCTGCGTCGTAAGTTCGAGACGAGCGTGAAGACGAGCCTGAAGCCGCGTGCGCTTGCCGTCACCGCGGCGATCACCGCGGCTGTCGCTGCCGCCGCGATGCTGGCGGGCGCCGCCGCGCACGCCGCGCCGCTCAAGGACGCGCCCGCGCCGTTCGACAAAGGCGGCGTGAAGGTCGCGCTCGTCAACTATCTGTCGACCGGCGATTTCTTCCAGGCCTACGAGGCCGGCGCGCAAAAACAGGCGAAGGCGCTCGGCATCGATCTGCGCATCTACGAAGGCCGTCAGGACGCAGCCGAGCAGCGCGAGCAGATCCAGCAGGCGATCAGCCTCGGCGTGTCGGCGATCATCGTCAATCACGGCTTGCCCGAATCGCTGAAGGACGTCGTGCAACGCGCGCTCGACAAGGGCATCAAGGTCGTCGCGTTCGATGTCGACCTCGGCAATCCGAAGGTGCCGCAAATCGAGCAGAGCGATCACGACCTCGCGGCGCTGCTGCTCGACCAGGCAGTGAAAGACAACGGCGACGCGTTCGCGGCCGGCTACGTGTATGTCGCCGGCTTTGCGCCGCTCGACCGGCGCGATGCGGTGTGGCGCGACTTCAAGACCGCGCATCCGAAGGTTCAGGAAAAGGCGCGCTGGGGCACGGTCGACAATCCGATCGCGCAGTCCGTCGCGAATCAGGCTGCGGCGGCTTATCGCGCGCATCCCGAGATTCGCGTGGTGTTCGCGCCTTACGACGAATTCGCGCGCGGCGCGAAGCTCGCCGCGGACGAGGCGAATCTGTCGTCGAAACTGCGTATCTACAGCGCCGATATTTCGACCTCCGATATCGAGGCGATCCGCGCGCCGAACAGCGCCTGGGTCGCGACCGCGGCAACCAATCCCGCAGTGGTCGGCGCGGTGTCGGTGCGCGCCGCCGCGCTGCTGCTCGCCGGGCAGCAGCCCGAGCACCGGATCGTCGTCAAACCCACCTTGATCACGCGCGACGATCTGGTGAAGAACAACATCAGGACGATCGCCGAGCTCGGTCAGAAGTTTTCCGCGTTCCGCGCCAGCGACGCGGCCACCGCCGCATGGATTCCAGCCGCCGACTGAGCGTCGCGGACCTGCGCTGCGGCTGATAAACATTCAAGAATTTCTTGGTTTCGAGTCGGCCGCCTTACCCGTATCGTGTCTATTGCGGCACGTGGATCGACGATCCCGCGCCAGCATAACTGGACCCGGCAGCAACGGAGCGCCTTGTGCGCGTAACGCCTTCGCCGAGGTCCAGTCCGACAAACAGCAAGGAAAGGTCATGGCAACAGGTACGGTCAAGTGGTTCAACGATGCAAAAGGTTTTGGCTTCATCACACCGGATGACGGCGGCGAAGATCTGTTCGCGCATTTCTCCGAGGTGCGCTCGGAAGGGTTCAAGTCGCTGAAGGAAAACCAGAAGGTGAGTTTCGACGTGAAGCAGGGCCCCAAAGGCAAGCAGGCCGCCGATATCAAGCCGCTGTAAGCGGTGGACTGTCTGTCCCAGGCTTTCGGGCTTTCCAGGCGCCGCGCGCTTCGGCGATCTGCATACTCATCCGATCTATCCGGGCCTGCATCGCCCGCGTAGGCCGCCAGTGCCGTGCCGGACGGCGCGGGTGGCGGTCGCACGTCAGCACATCAGCACGTCCGCACGTCCGCACGTCACTCTGCCGGTACGAACCAGCATGTCTAATTCTCAAGCTCCCGCTGTACCGAATCTGTTGCCGCGCGATCCCGATCCGGCCCGCGTGCGGCGCATCGCCGACGATGCCGAAGCACTCGCCAGCGCCCATGCGCTCGCCGCGCGTTTCGCCGAGGGCGCGGCCGAGCGCGACCGGCGACGCCTGCTGCCGTGGGCCGAACTCGACCTGTGGTCGGAGAGCGGGCTCGGTGCGATCACCGTGCCGCGCGAATACGGCGGCGCCGACGTGTCGTATGCGACGCTCGCGGAAGTCTTCGTGATTCTGTGCGCGGCCGATCCGGCGCTCGGCCAGATTCCGCAGAATCATTTCGGCGTGCTGGGCGTGTTGCGCGAGATCGGCACGCCGGAGCAGCAAGCGCGCTTGTACGGCGAAGTGCTCGCAGGCCGCAGACTCGGCAACGCCGGGCCCGAACGCCGCTCCGCGAGCGCCGCGACGGTGCTGCAAGGCACCACGCGCTTGCGTCGAACACCTGACGGTTTGCGCCTCGACGGTCAGCGTTTCTACTCGACCGGCGCATTGTTCGCGCATCGCGTGCCGACCCGCGCGACCGACGACGAAGGCCGCGCCGTGCAGGTGTGGGTGCCGCGCGACGCGCCGGGTCTCACCGTCGTCGACGACTGGAGTGCGTTCGGCCAGCGCACCACGGCGAGCGGCACGGTCACGTTCGAACACGTGCCGGTGGACCCCGACGACGTGCTGCCGATCTGGCAATTCGCCGACCGCCCGGGTCTGTTCGGTCCGAACTCGCAACTGATCCAGGCCGCGATCGATCAGGGCATCGCGCAGGCCGCCATCGCCGACACGCTTGCGTTCGTGCGCGAGCGCGCGCGCCCGTGGGTCGACTCCGGCGTCGCGCGCGCGAGCGACGACCCGTACATCGTCGCCGATGTCGGCCGTTTGCAGATCGACCTGCATGCCGCGCACGAAGTGCTGCAGGAAACCGGCCGCGCGCTCGATCTTCTCGCCGCGCAGCCGCTCGATGCCGAGGGCAGCGCGGCGGCGTCGGTCGCGGTGGCCGAGGCCAAGGTGCTGACCACGCGCATCGCGCTCGAAGCGAGCGAAAAGCTATTCGAACTCGCCGGCTCCGCATCGACGCGCGCGGCTCACAACCTCGACCGTCACTGGCGCAACGCACGCACCCATACACTGCACGATCCGGTGCGCTGGAAGCTGCATCTGCTGGGCAACTATCACCTGAATCATGCGCTGCCGGCTCGGCATTCGTGGAATTGACACATGAGCCTCGATCTCTCCGTAGCGACACCTGACACTACGCGTCCCGGCGTATCGAACACCCCGCACCCGCACGGCCCCGATCTGATCGCGGACGATGCACAAGCCCTAACCGCCGCACGCCGTCTCGCGGATGAGTTCGCGCCCGACGCCGCATTGCGCGACCGCGAGCGGCGTCTGCCGTGGGCGGAGCTCGACGCATTCGTCGCGAGCGGCTTGTGGGGCATCACGGTGCCGCGCGAATTCGGCGGTGCGGGCGTGCGCAGCGGCACGCTCGCCGAAGTGACGGCGACGATCTCCGCGGCCGACGGCTCGCTCGGCCAGATTCCGCAAAATCATTTCTACGCGCTCGAAGTGCTGCGCGTGGGCGGCACCGTCGAGCAGCAGCGCTTTTTCTACGCCCGGGTGCTGGCCGGCGACCGTCTGGGCAATGCGCTTGCCGAAATCGGCAGCCGCGATTTCGAGCGGCGTACGCGTCTGACGCGCGCGGCGAGCGGCTGGCATGTGGACGGCCGCAAGTTCTATTGCACCGGCGCGCTGTACGCGCACTGGATTCCGACATTGGTCGTCGCCGACGACGCAGGACGCGAGGTCGCGTATCTCGCGTTCATCCCGCGCGATACGCCGGGCGTGACCGTGACCGACGACTGGGACGGCTTCGGCCAGCGCGTGACCGGCAGCGGCTCGGTGCAGTTCGAACACGTGCGCGTCGAGCCCGAATGGCTGGTGCCGTATCAGGCCTCGTTCGAACGGCCGACGACCATCGGCCCGCTCGCGCAGATCATCCACGCGGCGATCGATCTGGGGCAGGCGCGCGGCGCGTTCGCGGCGGCGTTGCAGTTCGTGCGCGAGCGCTCGCGGCCGTGGGTCGATGCAAAGGTCGAACGCGCCGCGGACGACCCGCTCACCGTCGCGCAATTCGGCGACCTCGCGGTGCGGCTGCGCGCGGCCGAGGCATTGTTGCGGCGTGCCGGCCGTTTCGTCGACGCCGCTCAGGCGCAGCCGAACGAACGCACGGTGGCGGAGGCGTCCGTGGCGGTCGCCGAGGCCCGCGCGTTGACGACCACCGTTTCGCTCGACACCGGCTCGCGTCTGTTCGAACTCGCGGGCACGGCGGCCACGCTCGACGGACTCGGTCTCGACCGTTTCTGGCGCAATGCGCGCACGCACACGCTGCACGATCCGGTGCGCTGGAAATATCACGCGGTGGGCAACTTCTATCTGAACGACACGTTGCCGCCGCGGCACGGCGCGCTGTAATTGCGCTGCAAGTGCCATGTCATTGTGCGGTAGTTGCGCCGTGACCCTGCCATGACCCTCCGAAGGCGACGCGCGGCGGCTCCCCGCCCCGCGCGGGGCGCGCCGCTGGGCGGCCCACGCTAGCAAAATGCATAAGATCGATAGCGTGTTTTGTTCGTTACTTATTCCCGACAGAACACCTACGATGGCCGCTTGAGTGTTTCAAGGAGAGGTCGTGAGCAGCTCACGACTGCCATCGTCGATGATCCACGAAGACCCCCACGCGAATCTCACCGAAGCCGACGGCCGTGCCGCGCTGTCGCGCGGTGACGATGCTTACGCGAGAATCCGCCGCGACATTCTGTCGTGCCGTTTCATGCCCGGCTCGACCGTCAGCGAGAGCCAGTTGATGGAAACCTACGCGATCGGCAAGAACAGTTGCCGTATCGCGCTGGTGCGTCTGGTGCAGGAAGGCTTTATCCGCTCGATTCCGCGCCAGGGCTACCGTCTCGCGCCGGTCACGCTGCGCGACGTCGAAGAAGTGTTCGCGCTGCGCGTGCAGCTCGAACCGCTCGCGGCGCGGCTCGCGTGCGGGCGAGTGGACATCGCGCTGCTGCGGCGTCTCGAAGCCGCATGCCGGGTGCCGTATCCGGAGCGCGCGCTGTCCGATCAGATCGGCGTATTCCTCGACGCGAACCGCGATTTCCATCTGGCGATCGCGGCCGCGAGCGGCAACGAACGGCTGCACCGCACGCTCGCGAGCCTGATGGACGAAATGTCCCGGCTCGTCGCGCTCGGCTTCGGCGTGCAGGGCACCAAGCCCGAGATCAAGCACGACCACAACGCGATGATCGACGCGTTCGACGCGGGCGACGGCCGCCGCGCCGAAACCATCGCGCGCCGCCATATCGAAACCTTCCAGAGCATGACGATGGAGAAGGTCTACGCAAGTCTGTCGAGCGCCGGCGCGTCGCTGCCGGTGTTCAGCGTGGCGGAGTTGCGCCGATGACCACGCAGGCCATTTCATTGCGCGGCGTGAACAAACACTATGGCGCGCTGCCGGTGCTGGAGCAGGTCGCGTTCGATGTCGCGCAAGGCGAGACCGTCGCGTTGCTCGGCACGTCCGGTTGCGGCAAGAGCACGCTGTTGAACATCGTCGCAGGTCTCGTCGATCCGGACGCGGGCGAACTGTGGATCGACGGCCGGCGCGCGGAAGGCGCGCGCGAGCGCCACGCGCTCGCCTACATGTTCCAGGAGGACCGGCTGCTGCCGTGGCGCACCGCGCGCGCGAATGCGGCGTTCGGTCTCGAGGCGCAACAGCCGCCGGTGCCGAAACGCGAACGTCACGCGCGCGCCGCGGCCGCGCTCGAACTGGTCGGCCTCGGCGCGTTCGGCGACGCGCATCCGCATCAACTGTCCGGCGGAATGCGCAGCCGCGTCGCGCTGGCGCGCAGTCTCGTCACCGAGCCGCGCATCCTGCTGATGGACGAACCGTTTTCCAAACTCGATCCGCAGACGCGCGAGCAGATGCACCACGAACTGCTGCGCATCCGCGAGTTGCAACAGATGACGGTGCTGTTCGTCACGCATGACGTGGAAGAAGCGGTCGTGCTGGCCGATCGCGTGGTCGTCCTCGCGCCGCGGCCGGGCCGCGTGCGCGACATCGTCGACGTGGACCTGCCGCGCCCGCGCGTCGCCACCGATCCCGCCGTTGCCGAGGCGATCCGCCAACTCCGTTTGCTGATCTGACCCATGTCTACTGCGTATTCGCGTTCTTTGGCCGGGCTGCTCGTCCAGCGCGCCGTGCTCGTCGCGCTGCTGCTCGCCGCGTGGTGGCTCGCGTCGTTGCGGATGCCGCCATTCGTGCTGCCCGGACCCGCAAAAGTCGGCACCGCGTTCATCGCGCTGCTGCACAGCGGGACCTTCTTCGAGGATCTCGGCATCACGCTGTACCGGGTGCTCGCGGGTTTCGTGCTGGCCGCGCTCGTCGGTGCGCCGCTCGGCATCGTGCTCGGTTCGAGTCCGCGCGCGGCGCGTTTTTTCGAGCCGTTGCTGTCGATCGTGAATACGGTGTCGTCGGCGATCTGGGCGGTGTTCGCGATCATCTGGTTCGGCATCTCCAACGCGACGACGATTTTCGTCGTGTTCATGACCGCGATGCCGCTGATCCTGACCAACGTCTGGCAAGGCGCGTTGACGGTGGATCGTCAGCATGTCGAACTGGCGCGCAGTTTCCGGATGAACTCCGCGCAGATCATGCGCAAGATTTTTCTGCCGACGATCCTGCCGCATTTCTTCGCCGGCGCGCGGCTCGCGTTCGGTTTCGGCTGGCGCGTGTCGCTGGTCGCGGAGACGATCGGCTCGTCGAACGGCATCGGCTACCGCTTGCGGCAGGCGGCAGACCTCGTGCAGACCGATCAGGTGTTCGCGTGGACCGTCACGCTCGTCGTGCTGATGCTCGCGCTCGAAGCGGGCGTGCTCAAGCCGCTTGAACGGCGGCTCTTTCGCTGGAAAAAAACAGCTTAACCATAACGGGGCCTGGACCATGAAACGTATTCCTTTGCTCAAACGCGCGGTGCTGTCGGCGGCGCTTGTTGCGGGCGCAGTGCTCGGGGTCGCGCAAACCGCGCAAACGGCGCAAACGGCGCAAACGGCGCAAACGGCGCAAGCCGAACCGATCCGCGTCGGCTACTGGACGAGCGGCGTGAGCCTCGGCTTCGGCGCGGTGCTCGAAGCACAGAAATTCCTGCAGCAACGCGGGCTCGACGTGCAGTTCGTGCGCTTTGCCGACGTCAACGCACCGAACCGCGCGCTCGCCGCGAATGCGATCGACTTCGCGTTCGCCGCACCGGCCGCGGCGGTGTTCAGCACGGCGGCCGAAGGCGTGCCGCTGAAGATCGTGCTGGCCACGCAACCCGCCGACGTCGATTTCGTCGTGCCCGACGATTCGCCGATCAAAACGCTTGCGGAGCTGCGCGGCAAGAAGGTCGGCATGTCGCCCGCGGGCAGCTCGGTTGCGGCCATCGCGACCGCAGTGCTGCAAGGCAACGACGGCATCAAAAGCGGCGACTTTTCCCTCGTGCCGGGCAACGAAGGCCGCCTCGCGCAATTTCTCGTGCAGAAGCAGGTGGACGCGGCCGCGCTGCGCTCGGTGACGATCGCGCAATTGCAGGAGTTGAAAGTTCGCCGGCTCGGCAGCTTCGGCGATCAATGGAAGAAGCTGACGAAGTCGGACGCGACGCCGTATATCGGCGTCAGCGCGATCCGCGCCGACTATCTCGAGAAGCATCCGCAGGACGTCGCGAAGCTGATCGCCGGTTTGCGCACCGCGTTGCAGTGGGGCGCGACGCATCAGAACGACGTGGCGGCGATCCTGCAGAAGAGCGCCAATCTGCCGGCCAACGACGCGCAGGCGTACGCCGCGCGCTGGTCGGACATCAATCGCGTGACCTTCGAGCCGATCGATCTCGATACGCTGAAACGCGAGCACCAGATTTTCGTCGACGGCGGGGTGATCAAGGGCAAGCTGCCCGACGATCTGTTCGCGACCGGCCCGTACATCGCATCGAAATCGATTCAATAACTATTCAGTCAAACCCATTGGAGCAGATCATGGCATCACCCATTCCGTCGACGATGAAGGCGCTCGTGCTGAACGAGCAAGGCAATCTCGACCAGTTGCATGTCGTCACCGATAAAGCCGTGCCGGGCGCGGCGGCCGGCGGCGTCGTGATTCGCGTGCGCGCGTCGTCGTTCAACTATCACGACGTGTTCACCGTCAAGGGAATGCCTGGCATCAAGGTGCCGTTGCCGGTCGTGATCGGCCTCGATATGGCCGGCGAGATCGTGCAGGTCGGCGCGGACGTCGACGGCTGGAAGGTCGGCGATCGCGTACTGGTGAATCCGCTGAACCGCGAGAAAGGGCTGATGGGCGAAATGCTCGACGGCGGGATGGCGCAGTACTGCGCGGTGTCGGCCGAACAATTGATCGCGTTGCCCGACGCGGTCGGCTTCGACGATGCATCCGCATTGCCGGTCGCTTACGGCACCGCGCACCGGATGCTGATCACGCACAACACGGTCAAGGCCGGCGACCGCGTGCTGATTCTCGGCGCGAGCGGCGGCGTGGGCACGGCGTCGCTGCTGCTCGCGAAGCAACTCGGCGCGGAAGTCATCGCGTGCGCCGGCAGCGACGAGAAAACTGCGCAATTGAAAGCGCTGGGTGCGGACCACGTGGTCAACTACAAGACCACCGATTTCTCGAAGTGGGCCGTCGCCCAGTATGGCAAGCCGCAGCGCCGCAGCTTCGAAGGCGGTGTCGACGTGGTGGTCAACTTCACCGGCGGCGACACGTGGGTGCCGTCGCTGAAATGCCTGAAACGCGGCGGCACGCTGCTGGTGTGCGGCGCGACCGCCGGCCACGCGCCTGCCGAAGATCTGCGCTACATCTGGAGCTTCGAGCTGAAGGTGCTCGGCTCGAACAGTTTCTACGACGACAACCTGCGCGCGTTGCTCGACCAGATCGCGAAGGGCGAGCTCAAGCCGTCGATCGATCGCGTGCTGCCGCTCGAACAGGCTGCCGAAGGTCTGCGCCTGATTCGCGACCGCGAAGTGCTCGGCAAGGTCGTCGTCAATCCCTGAACCTCATCCGCATCCGAAGGAAACAACATGAGCGAAACGACATTACCGGCGCCGCACGAGATCGAGGCGCGTTTGCGCCGTGCGCCTTTTCATGAATGGCTGGGCCTGAAAGTGCTCGCGGTGGCCGAAGGCGAGATCGAACTCAGCGCGACGTGGCGCGAAGAGTGGGTCGTGAACGTGGAAAAACGCTATACGCACGGCGGTATTCTGGCGGCGCTCGTCGATCTGGCCGCCGACTGGGCGCTGGTGTCGAAGACCGGCCGCGGCGTGCCGACGATCGATCTGCGGGTCGACTATCACCGTGCGGCGCTGCCGGGCGATTTGCGCGTGAAGGGCAAGGTGATCAAGTTCGGCTCGCAGGTGTCGACGGCCGAGGCCCATGTGTACGACGCGGACGGCAAGCTCGTCGCGAGCGGCCGCGGCGTTTATTCGACAACGGCAGCGACAACGGCAGCAGCCACAGCAACCCCGGCCCCGCAGCCCGCGAAAAGCTGATGCTGAAACTCGATCATCTCGTCATCAACACGCGCTTCGATACCGACGCGGCTCAGGGTCTTTTCGAGCAGCTCGGTTTCACGCTGACGCCGCGCGGCTACCATACGCTCGGCTCGCTGAATCACGCGATCGTGTTCGACGACCACTATCTGGAACTGATCGGCCTGCCGGCGGACGGCAAGACGATCCGCGAGGAAATCGCGTCGAGCCCGCTCGGCGCGGACGGTCTGGTGTTTCGTATCGACGACCCCGACGCGACGTTCGCCTCGTTGCGCGACGCCGGTCTCGAAGCGACGCCGCCGCAAACTTTCTCGCGCCCCGTGCCGCCGCTCGGCGACGCGCGGTTCACGACGGTGCGGCTCGCGCCAGGCCAGTTGCCGGGCGGGCGCGTGTACTTCTGCCAGCATCTGACGCCCGAGCTGGTGTTTCGCGACGCGTGGCGCGCGCATCCGAACGGCGCGTACGCACTCGAGCGTCTGCATCTGATCGATGCGTCGGCGGATACCTATGCGCGGTTGGGCGCGCTCGCGCCGGGCTTCGAACTGGCGTTCCACACGCGTGACGCATTCGACGCGCAGTTCGCTCCGCTCGCGGAGCATGTGGTCCAGCGCGCGCCGCGCTATGCGGCGATCACGGTTCGCACGCCGCAATGGCGCGAGATCGGCGAGCGTGCGGCCGCGGCGGCCCTGCCTACGGTCACGCAACCGGGCCGCACGCTGGTGGCGTTGCCGCGCTTCGACACGCTGCTGGAATTCGTTCGATGACGTTTCCGTTGAATCTCGGCGCGTTGATCGATCGCGATCAGGACCCGCACGCGCTCGCGCTGATCGGCCTCGAGGAAGGGCAGCCGCCGCTTCGCTACAGCTTCGGCGAACTCGATGCGATGGCCGACGCCGTCGCGCGCCGTCTCAGCGCGACGGTTTCCCGCGGCGAGCGCATTGCGGTGCTGGCCGCGAATTCCGCGCAATACATCGCGACCGTGCTCGGCATCATGCGCGCGGGGCGGGTCGCGGTGCCGGTGAATTTCAAGTTTCCACGCGCGTTGATCGCGGACGTGATCGCCGACAGCGGCGCGCGCGTCGTGTTTTGCGATCCGGCGCGCGCGGCGGACGTGCCGGGCGGATTGCAACGCGTGGTGTTCGACTACCCGCAGCAGACACCGTTGCCCGACGACGCCGTCACGTTTTCCGCGTACACCGGCTATGGCGACACGCTGTCGTCGGCGCCGTTCGACGCGCTCGTTCCCGCACCGGACGAAGCCGCACTGATTCTCTACACGTCGGGTTCGACCGGGCGTCCGAAGGGCGTGGTGCTGTCGCATCGAAGCCATCTGTGGGTCGTGCAAACGCGGCTCGCGGCACAAGCGCTGCACGACGAGCGTCTGCTGATCGCCGCGCCGCTGTTCCACATGAATGCGCTGGCGCTCGCGTTTCTGGCGCTGGCCGCGCGCGCGACGGCCGTATTGCTGCCGCAGTTCAACGCGCGCCGATACATCCAGGCGATCGACGCGTGGCGCTGTACGTGGCTCACGTCCGTGCCGCCGATGATCGCGATGATGCTGCAAGAGCGCGCGTTGCTCGCGCAGACCGATCTTTCGTCGGTGCGTTATGTGCGGATGGGCTCGGCGCCGGTTAGCGACGCGTTGCTGGAACAGATCCATGCGTTGCTGCCGAACGCGAAAGTCATCAACGCCTACGGCACGACCGAAGGCGGTCCGGTGGTGTTCGGCCCGCATCCCGCCGGTTTGCCGACGCCGCCGCGTGCGGTGGGTTTTGCGCATCCCCTCGTCGATCTGCGGCTCGTGGGCGAAAACGGCGCGCCAGTTGAAGAGGAGGGTGAGGAAGGCGAACTGCAGATGCGCAGCCCCGGCCTGATGACCGGCTATCACAACCGCCCGGAACTCTCGCAGCCGTTCACGCCGGACGGCTTCTACCGAACCGGCGACGTGTTCCAGCGCGATGCCGACGGCTTCTACACGTTCGTCGGCCGGCGCGACGATATGTTCGTGTCGGGCGGCGAGAACATTTTTCCCGGCGAAGTCGAGACCGTGCTCGAACGTCATCCGTCGATCCAGCAGGCTTGCGTGGTGCCTGTTGCCGACGACATCAAAGGGACCAAACCCGTCGCGTTCGTCGTGCTGAAACCAGGCACGTCGCTCGCCGCCGAAGACGTCAAGCGTTTCGCGCTCCAGCATGCGCCGGCATATCAGCATCCGCGTCACGTGTGGTTCGTCGACGCAATTCCGCTCGCGTCGACCAACAAGGTCGATCGGACCGCCCTCAAACGGATCGCGGCAGAACGTGTTGCCGCCGATCCCTCCGTCAGCAGGAACCCGTAAAAAATGACAACACTCCGCGCTACGCTATTCAAGCTTGTTTGCAGTTCGATGCTTCTTCTCGACGCCGTCAGCGCGCACGCGCTCGACGAAGTCACGGTCGGTCTCGCGATTCCACCCGCCGTGCACGACGGTGCGCCGTATGCCGCCGCCGACAAACTCGGGCTCTTCAAGGAAGAAGGGCTCGACGTGAAATTGATCGTGTTTCAGGGCGCGGGCGCGCTGATTCCGCAGGTGGCGAGCAAGCGCATCACGTTCGGCTATCCGACCGCGGAACCCGTGCTGTCGAGCTATCTGACCGGCGGCACGCCGGTGCCCGTGCGCTATTTCTATAACGGCGTGCCGGCCAATACGATGGAGTTCGCGGTGCTAGCGTCCTCGCCGGTGAAGACGATCGGCGATCTGAAGGACAAGAAGATCGGCGTTGGCGCGCTGAGCTGGGGCACGATTCCGGGTGGCCGCGCGGCGTTGCGCGAAGCCGGACTCAAACCCGGCGACAACGTCGATTACGTGGCGGTCGGCGCGTTGGGCGCGGGCTTTCATGCGCTGAAAACCGGCGCGGTCGATGCACTCAATTTCAACAGCAGCTGGGACGACATGCTCGAATTGTCGGGCACGCCGATCCGCCGCATCCGCTACCCGGCGGTGTTCGACGAAACCGCGGGCAACGGCTTTATCGCACATCGCGATACCTTCACCGACCACCCGGATCTGATCGCGCGCTTCGGCCGTGCTTACACGAAGGCGCAGATCGTCTGCCAGGCGAATCCGGCGTTCTGCGTGAAGGCGTTCTGGGCCGAACATCCGGAATCGAAGCCGCAAGGCGACGCAGCGAAGAACCTGCGGGATGCTGTCGAACTGCTCAGGCGCCGGCTCGACCGCGTACTGCTGACGTCGGACGGGAAACCGCGCCAGCCCGGCGCGTACAACCTGCCGGCCGTGCGCGCGAATCTGGCGGAAATGCAGAAGGTCGGCGAATTCCCGAAGGGCGACGTGCCCGTCGAGCAGATTTTCTCGAACCAGTTCGTCGCCGACTTCAGCCGCTTCGATGCGGCGGCGCTGCGCGAACGTGCGAGGCAGCAATGAGCGCGCGCATCGAGGTGACGCCGCGCGTCGCGCTGATCGACGTGGCGCGCGCGATTCAGTTGTCCGGTTTTGCGCCGCGCGCCGAAGTCGACGTGATCGCGCGGCAGCGGCAGCACGACGGCAGCGAATGGGAAAGCGTCAACCGTTTCATTGCGGACGAAAGCGGCACGGTCGATCTGCGCACTGCCGCGCCGGTGTCCGGCGACTATGCGGGAAGCGGCGCGCAGGCGTTGGGCATCGTGTGGTCGATGCGGTGCGTGAAGGAAGTGGCGGGCGCTGACAGCATCGAGCCGTTGCAGGTCGATATCGACGCGCGCGATGCACACGGTGCGACCGCGCACGCTTCGTTCGTGCAGCAGATCGTGGCCGAAGGCGTGACGCGTCGCGAGGTCCGCGAGCATGGCGTGGTCGGCACGCTGTTCTTGCCAGCAGCGCCCGGTCCGCATCCGGCCGTTGTCGTGCTCAACGGCTCCGGCGGCGGGATCAACGAGCCGCGCGCCGCGTTGTATGCGGCGCACGGGATCGCGGCGCTGGCGCTCGGTTATTTCAAGGCGCCCGGACTGCCGCCGGCCATTTCCCGCACGCCGCTCGAATACTTCGCGCAGGCGCTCGACTGGCTGCGGCAGACCGTGCAGCCGCGCAACGGCTTCGTGGCGCTCGCGGGCCAGTCGCGCGGCGGCGAACTCGCGCTGCTGCTCGGCGCGACTTATCCGGAGCGTGTGTCGGCCGTGATCGGCTACGTGCCGAGCGCGGTGCTGCACGGCACGCTGCGCGCGGGGGCCGTGGGCGAGGCGCCGGACGCCGTCGCATGGACGCTCGACGGCCACGCGCTGCCGCATGTGTGGAACGACAACCGTCACGCGGACTGGAGCGCGTTCCGGCATCCGCCCGCGCCCGGCGAGCCGATCCGTCAGGCGCCGGCATTCGTGTCGGCGCTCGACGACGCGGACGCGGTCGCGCGCTCGCGGATCGCGGTCGAGCGCATTGCCGCGCCGATCCTGCTGATCTCGGGCACCGACGACGGCTTCTGGCCGTCGAGCCGTTACGCCGACATGATCGTCGACGACCTGCAACGGCGCGGCTTCACGCATCCGGTCGAGCATCTGCGTTACGAAGGCGCCGGTCACTCGATCCTGTTCCCACATGTGCCGACCACGCTGGTTGCGCGTCCGCATCCGGTGGCCGGCGTGCGGATCACCGCGGGCGGCACGGCGGCGGCCAATGCGCACGCGAACGAGGCGTCGTGGCCGCGCGTGCTGGATTTCATCAAGACGGCGAGCGGCGCGGCATGAGTTCGATCGATGCGTTTGCCGCCGAACGGATCTCGGTGCGCTATCAAACCCGCAGCGGCGCGATCGACGCGCTGCGCGACATCGACCTGCGTATCGCGGACGGCGAGTTCGTGGCCGTGCTCGGACCGTCCGGCTGCGGAAAATCGACACTGCTGAAAGTCGCCGCCGGCCTGATCACGCCGACAGGCGGCCACGCGACGATCGGCGGCAAGCGGCTCGATCGGCCTGGCCGCGACGTGGGCGTCGCGTTTCAGAAGCCGAACCTGCTGCCGTGGAAAACCGTGCTCGACAACGTGCTGTTGCCGGCGCGCACGTTGCGCCTGGCGCTGGGCCCGGCGACGCAGCGCGCGCGGGATCTGCTTGAACTGGTCGGCCTCGCCGCGTTCGCGGACAACTATCCGGCCGAACTCTCCGGCGGCATGCAGCAACGCGTCGGGCTCGCGCGGATGCTGCTGCACGATCCGGAGTTGCTGCTGATGGACGAGCCGTTCGCCGCGCTCGATGCGATGACCCGCGAGGCGCTGACGCTCGAACTGCAACGCATCTGGATGGCGCAGCGCAAGTCGGTGCTGTTCATCACGCACAGCATTCCGGAGGCGGTGTTTCTGGCCGACCGCGTGGTGGTGATGTCGGCGCGGCCGGGCCGTATCGTCGACGATTTCGCGGTGCCGCTCGAGCGTCCGCGTCACGCCGACACGATGGCGAGTGCCGCGTTTGTCGATGCCTGCCGTTATCTGCGAGGACATTTCCAATGACCACCCGACGCGCGTTACCCGCGGTGCCGGCCTTCGTCTATCCGCTCGTCAGTCTGCTCGTGGTGATTGCCGTCTGGCAGAGCGCGGTGCGGCTGTTCGCGATTCCCGACTACATCCTGCCCGCGCCGAAACAGGTTTTCGACGCGCTGGCCAGCGGTTTCGCCGACGGCACGCTGTGGCCGCATATCGGCGCGACGCTTGTCGAGACGCTGGCCGGTTATGCGATCGGCTCCGTGCTGGCGGTGCTGCTGGGCGCGCTGCTCGCCGAATCGCGGATGTTCGAACGCTTCGTGTTTCCGCTGCTCGCCGGTTTGCAGGCGATGCCGAAAGTCGCGCTCGGACCGATCATCCTCGTATGGTGCGGGTACGGCAGTGCGTCGAAGATCGTGCTCGTCGTGCTGGTGTGCTTTTTCCCGCTGTTCATCAATACGGTCAACGGGCTGCGGCGTGCCGATCCGGATCTGCTCGACGCATGCCGGGCGTTTTCCGCGTCGCGGGCGTTTTTGTTTCTGCACGTGAAGCTGCCTTCGGCCGCGTCCGAGATTTTCAGCGGTTTGCAGATCGGCATCTCGCTGGCGTTGATCGGCGCGGTGGTCGGCGAATTTTTGTCCTCGCAGCGCGGGCTCGGTTATCTGATCAGTTCGTCGTCGGTGAACATGAGTGTGTCGACGATGTTCGCAGGCGTCGTGCTGCTTGCGGTAATCGGCGTGAGCGGCGCGCAGATCGTGCGCGTGCTGCAACGGCGCGTGGTGTTCTGGGAGCAGCGGACCGCACGTACTGCCGCCGATGCGGGCGGCGGCTGACCGACGTCGCGCCGGAACATGCAAAAGATAAATATTGTTTGAAGATAAACATATCGAAATAGAATAATTCTCACGCGGGTCCATCGTCGCTACGCTGTGCCATCTCTTATCGGCGAGGACCTATGACCGCTTCTGTTCCCGTGTCTCTTTCCGCGCGACGCCGGGTGGTGCGCGCCCTCGCGGCCGCGCCGCTCGCCGCGTTCAGCACATTCGCTGCGTTCGGCACTTTCGGCGCTTCGCGCGCACATGCCGCCGACAACGTGACGCTGGTGCTCGGCGATCAGGCCGGCGGCACGCGGGCGCTCGTCGAAGCGGCCAAGGTGCTCGACGGCACGCCGTACGCATGGCGCTGGGCCAATTTTCAGGGTGCCGCGCCGCTGTTCGAAGCGCAACGCGCGGGCTCCGTCGATCTTGCGCCGGCGGGCGACCTGCCGGTGCTCGCGGCGGCCGTCGGCGATCCCACGTTGAAGATCGTCGCGACGCGCGTGGGTTCGGGCGCGCAGCTCGGCATTCTGGTCGCGCCGAACTCGACCGTGCGCAGCGTCGCGGATCTGAAAGGGCGCACGGTGTTCGTGTCGTCGGCGCGCGGCAGCATCTCGCAGTACCAGCTATACGGCGCGCTTGCGGAAGCGGGTTTGTCGAAAGACGACGTGACGGTCCGCTTCATTCTGCCGGTCGATGCATTCGCCGCGTTTGCGTCCGGTTCGATCGACGTGTGGGCGACTTTCGATCCGTACTACGGAATCGCGGTGCAGCGCGGCGCGCGGATCTTGCGCGACGGCACCGGCATCAACAGCGGCCTGGGCTTCATCACCGCGCCGTCTGAGTCCCTCGCGGACCCGCGCAAACGCGCGGCGATTGCCGACGTGTTGCAGCGCTATCAGCGCGCGGGCGATTGGGCGATCGCTAATCCCGACGCGTACGCGCAGATCTACGCGACGCTCACGCGTTCGCCGCTCGAAGCCGCGAAGGAGATCACGCGGCGCGCGTCGTTGAAGCAGCATTTCGTGACCGACGCGGATATCGCTGCTTTGCAAAAAGTGGCCGACCGCGCGCAGCGCGACGCGATTCTGCCGCGCCGTATCGACGTGCGCGCGATCTCGGAGACCCGTCTCGCCAGCGCATGAATCGCGGCGACATCGTCGACACAGGGCTCAACCTGGGCCTCAAGCGGGGACTCAAGCGCGGACTGATGCAAAGCTAATCACTTTTGCTTGTTTTTCGTTCCTTTCGAAGCGCCTTACTATCCGTCGTTCTTATAATAACGAGGGTAGGTATGAGCACGAAAAACGGGTTGCGCGGCACTATGTTCACCGCGCTGTTAGCGTCCGTACTGATCTGCGCCAGTCCGGTTTCCATCGCGGCGACCACCGCTAGCACGGCCACCGCGGCGGCCACCCCCACGGCCGCGCCCAATCACGGCGGAACGCTGACCTGGCTGGTCACGCCTGAGCCGGCGACGATCATTCCATTGACCACCACCGCCGGCGGCAACGCGGAGATCGGTCCTAAGGTGGTCGAAGGTTTGCTGACCTACGACAAGAACCTCAATCCTCAACCGCTGCTGGCCACCGCATGGTCGGTCAGCAAGGACGGTCTCGAATATCGCTTCACGCTGCGCCGCGGCGTGAAATGGCACGACGGCAAGCCGTTCACGTCCGCCGACGTTGCATTTTCGATTCTGACGTTGAAGCAGGTTCATCCGCGCGGCCGCAGCACGTTCGCGAACGTGACCGACGTGAAGACGCCGGACGCGTACACCGCAGTCATCGAGTTGTCGAAGCCCGCGCCGTTTCTGCTGACCGCGCTGTCCGGCTCCGAGTCGCCGATCATCCCGAAGCATCTGTACGAAGGGACCGACATCGTCTCGAATCCGTATAACAGCGCGCCGGTCGGCACCGGGCCGTTCGTGTTCAAATCGTTCGTGCATGGCAGCTATATTCTTCTCGAACGCAATCTGGACTACTGGGACAAACCCAAGCCGTACGTCGACAAGATCGTGATCCGCTTCCTGCCCGACGGCGCGGCACGCGCGGCGGCGCTCGAATCCGGGGCGGCCAATCTGGGCGACCAGGCGATTCCGTTGTCGGACGTGAAGCGCTTCACCACGCTGCCGAACTTCAATGTCGATACGACCAACTGGCCTTACGTGAGCAACCACCAGCAGTTGATCTTCAACCTCGACACACCGGTGTTGAAAGACAAGGCAGTGCGCAAGGCGATCTCGCAGGCGATCGATGTCAACGCATTGAACCGCGTGGTCTGGTACGGCTACGGCACGGTGTCCGCTGCGGCAATCGGCGCGGCGAACACGAAGTATCACGACGCCGATATCCATTACTTCCCGTACGACATCGCCGCGGCCAATGCCGCGCTCGACGCCGCGGGCTTGAAGCGTGGCGCGGACGGCAAGCGCTTCAAGCTGCGCGTGCTGTTCAATCCGTTCCAGGATCCGCGTGCGGCCGATTTCGTGCGGCAGTCGCTGGCGCGCATCGGCATCGACGGCGAGGTCGAGAGCTACGACTTCGCGACGTACGTGAAGAAGGCCTACACGGACCGCGCGTTCGACATCACGCTCGAAGCACTCGCCAACGTGTTCGATCCGACTGTGGGCGTGCAGCGCGTGTTCTGGTCGAAGAACTTCAAGATCGGTCTGCCGTTCTCGAACGCCGCGCACTATTCGAATCCGGAGGTCGACCGTCTGCTCGAAGCCGCATCGGTGGAGACCGACGAAGCGAAGCGCCGCCAGTTGTTCATCCAGTTCCAGCAGATCGTTCACGACGATATTCCGTCGATCGAGTTCGGCGCGAACCCGAATATCACGATCGTTGCGAAGAAAGTGAAGAACTACGCGCCGACGGGCGAGGGTGTGCGCGGCAATTTCGCGGACCTGTATATCGAGCCTTAATTTCCGACGTCAGTCGATGCTTTGGATAGCGGGAATCCTGAGGTTCCCGTTTTCCTTTGCTGAAGCTGAAGCTGAAGCATCGGTATCGGGAAAACGCGGCACCGCGTCGAGCAAAGCACGTGTGTACGCACTGCGCGGTGCATCGAACAACGCGTCGATCGCGCCGTGTTCCTCGATGCGCCCCGCGCGCATCACATAAGCGCGCTGGCACAGCAGCCGCACCACGCCGAGGTCATGCGACACGAACAGCAGGCTCACCCCCGTCTCGCGCCGCAGCCTGTCGAACAATCTCAGCACGACCGCCTGCATCGACACGTCGAGCGCCGAAGTCGGCTCGTCCAGAATCAGCAGATCGGGTTCGAGCACGAGCGCGCGGGCGATGCCCACGCGCGCGGCTTGTCCACCGGACAATTGATGCGGCCGCCGTTCGAGCAACGAAAGCGGCAGGCCGACTTGTGCGGCCACGCGCTCCACCTGCGCGCGCAGCGCTGCCTGTGTGCGGTAACGCCCGGCGCACAGTTGCCGAAGCGGATCGGCAATCGCGTCGAACACGCGTGCGTGCGGATCGAGGCTATCGAGCGGGTCCTGGAATACCATCTGAATCCGGCTGCGCCACGGTGCGCGCGCGGCGTGGCTGGCGGGCAGATCCAGGATCGCCTGACCGTCGAAAAGAATCCGGCCGCTGTCCGCATCGATCAGGCGCGCAAGCACCGCCGACAACGTCGATTTACCGCAGCCCGATTCGCCGACCAGACCCACGGCTTCGCCGCGTTCGATATCGAGGCTCACGCCGTCGAGCGCGGCGCGCGCTGGGGGCGGCGAAGGCGGGGCGCCACGGCGCGCAGCGAACACACGCCGTAATACGGACGATGCCGGCTTGCCCGCATACGATTTGCGTAGATCGCGTATTTCCAGCCATGCCATCAGATTGCACTCCAGCAAGCCACGCGCTGCGCACCTGCACGCTCGACGAGCGCGGGCGTCTCGCGCGCGCAGCGATCCTCACGCGACGCGCAACGGCCGAAGAAGCGGCACGCCGGCGCGTTCGCAAGCGACAGATTCGGCACTTCGCCCGGCACTTCCCGCAGCATCTCGATACTGGCCGCGTGATGCGGCGACGCCGCCAGCAAGCCGCGCGTATAAGGATGCGCCGGCGCGTTCAGCAAGACCCGCGACGGCGCGGTTTCGACGAGCTGCCCTGCGTGCATCACCGCGATCCGCTCGCTGCGATTGGCCGCGATCGCGAGATCGTGCGTGATCAACAGCGTCGCCATCCGATGCCGCTGCGCCAGTTCGCCGATCAGATCGAGCACGGTTCGCTGGCTGATCACGTCGAGTCCGGTGGTGGGTTCGTCGGCGATCAGCAGCGACGACTGGCGGGCGAGGGCGAGCGCGATCATCACGCGCTGACACAGGCCGCCTGACAACTCGAACGGATAGGCGGCGAAGCGCGCAGCGGGATGGTCGATGCCGACGTCGTCGAGCAGCGCGACGGCGCGTTCGCGCAACGCACCGCGCGACAGCCTGCGCGATTGCGGCAACGTACGCAGCACGTCGATCAGTTGCTGGCCGACTTTGCGCAACGGATTCAGCGCGCGGCGCGGATGCTGGAACACCATCGCGATCCGTTCGCGTGCCGCGGGCTCGGTGGCGAGTTCACGGTTGCCGTAGCGCAGCTTCCTCGCTTCGAGCTGCGCGTTACGCGGCAGCAAACCTGCAATCGCCAGCGCGAGCACCGATTTGCCCGACCCGCTTTCGCCGACGATCGCAAGCTGCTCGCCCGGCGCAATGCTCAGCGACACGCGATCCAGTGCGGACAGCACCGACGCCGTGCGCTGGCCCTGGCCGAGCGGAAAACGCACCGACAGGTCCTCGATCTGCAAGCCGTCGTTCACACGCGCCTCCGGTAATCGAGCCTGTCGCGCAACGCGTCGCCGGTCAGCGTAAAAATCAGCACCGCGACGAACAGCGCGATGCCGGGAAACAGCGCGACCCACCATTGTCCGGTGATGATGTACTGCGCGCCTTCGTTCACCAGCACGCCCCATTCGGCGGCCGGCGGCCGCACGCCGAGACCGAGAAACGACAGGCCCGCGCCGTTCATGATCGCCCAGCCGAGATTCTGCGACACCTGGATCGCGAGCAACGGGAATACGTTCGGCAGAATCACTGCGAACAGCACGCGGCTGCGGCGGTTGCCGGCCAGCCGCGCGGCACGCACATAGGCGGCGTCGCGGCGCGACGCGACTTCCGCGCGGCTCAGCCGCACATAGAACGGCAGGTTGATGATCGCGGTCGCGATCACGACGTTCAGCACGGAATTGCCGAGCACGGCGACCAGCGCCATCGCGACCACGAACAACGGAAACGCCATCAATGCATCCACGACGCGGCCGGTCGCGCGGTCGAACCAGCCGCCCGCGAAGCCCGCGACCGCACCGATCAGCGTGCCGGGCACGCACGACAACACGACGGCCGAAAACGCGATCGCCAGATCGAGCCGGCTCGCGACGATCACGCGGCTCAGCAGATCGCGGCCCAATGCGTCGGTGCCGAACCAGTGCGCGGACGTGGGATGCTGCAACGCGTGCGCGACGTCGGTGGCAAGCGGATCGTATGGCGCGATGAACGGCGCGACGAGTGCGAAGACGACGAGCGCGAACGCCGGCGTCCACGGGCTGAAGGTGTGAAGCAGCGAAGGGAAGCGCCGGCGCGCGGAGAGCGTGCTCATGATGCGAGCCGCACGCGCGGGTCGGCGAAACCGTACAGCAGGTCGATCAGCAGATTGACCAGCGCGAACAGCAGCGCGACCAGCAGCACGAAGCCTTGAACAGGCGCGTAATCGGAGGCCAGCAACGCATCGAGCGCATAGCTGCCGATGCCCGGCCACGTGAAGATCTTTTCGATCACCACGTTCGCGCCGAGCAGATACGAAAACACCATGCCGAGCGTGGTCAGGATCGGCAGCAGCGCGCCGCGCAGTGCGTAACGCAGCAGGATCGTGCGGCGCGGCAGCCGCAGCGAACGCGCGGTGCGGATCGCGTCGCTCGCGAGCGCGTCGAGCATCGCCGAGCGGGTGGTGCGCACGATCGGCGCGAGTCCGAACAGCGCCATCGCGCAGGCGGGCAACAGCAGATGCGAGAACGCGGAACGCCATGCGTCGAAATCGCCCGCGAGCGCCGTGTCGACCAGCATCAGGCCGCTCACGCGCGGCGGTACGTCGAGCAGCGGATCGAGCCGGCCGGTCGGCTCCGGCGCCCAGCCGAGCACCACATAGAACAGATAGACGAACGCGAGCGCCACCACGAAGGTCGGCAAGCATGTGCCGAGACTGGCGACGACCCGGCAGCACTGATCGACGAAACCACCCGGCCGCGTCGCGGCGGCCACGCCGAGCGGCAGCCCGAGTGCGATCGACAGCACGAACGCGAGGCCGGTCAATTCGAGCGACGCCGGCAGGCGTTTGAGCAGTTCGGCGAGCACCGGTTGTCCGGTCACGAACGAGTTGCCCCAGTCGCCGTGAGCGAGGCCCGTCGAGTAGCGCAACAACTGCTGCGGCAGACCGCTATCGACCCCCAGTTGATGCCGCAACGCGGCGATGTCCGCCGCGCCCGCGCCTGGACCGCTCAGCAGATTGGCGGCCGGATCGCCTGGCAACAGGCGCGTCAGGACGAACGTGAAGATCACCGCGCCGCAGATCACGGGCAGCGCCGCGAGCGTTCTTCTGAGAGCGAACCAGACCATGTCAGACGCGGCGCAGCGGCCGGAAATCGACCTGACCGTGGATGTAGTACGTGAAGTCGGTCAGATCGGACTGCAACGCGATGTCGTACGACGGCAGCCACAGCGGCAGGATCGGCAACTGCTCGAACGCGACGCCGATCGCGCTGCGAATGTCGTCGTCGTACTTGCGGCGGTCCGGTTCCCAGCGCGCGGCTTCCACCAGTTTGCCGAAGCGCTCGTCGCGGAAGTTGCCGAAATTCCAGCGCCAGTCGCCCTGGAAGAAGATGCGGAAGAAGTAGTCCGGCTCGTTGAACCACGCGGACGAACTGTCCACGTAGAACGGCAGCGTTTTGTCGGTCTGCCGCGTGCCCCATTGCGCGCCGGCGATCTTCTCGATCGTGACCTGGATGCCGATCTTCGCGAGCGATTCCTGCAACAGCAGCGCGAGCGGCTCGGCCACCGTCGCGTCCGCGACGTTGTAGCTGAAGGTGGTCTTGAAGCCTTGCGGCAAACCGGCCGCCGCGAGCAACGCGCGCGCCTTCGCGATTTCGGTGGTGTACGGATACGGTTGCGGGAATGCCGCCGAGCGCGGTTGCGCGGAAGCCGCGCCGTAGAGCGGCGTGCCGTGCCCGTAGTTCGCGCCCTGGAACAACGCGCTGTACGGCAGTGCGTACGCGATCGCCTGACGAACCCGCACGTCGTTGAACGGCGCGGTCTGCGTGTTGAACGCGATGAAGCGGAACGTGTTCGTCACCGGAATCGACAGCACGTGTAGCTGCTTTTCGTTGCGCAGCGAATCGATATCGCGCGGCGGCAGTTGCACGACGATGTCCGCGTCGCCCTTGTTCAACGCGGCAACGCGATTCGCGGCGGTGGGCACCTGCTGGAACAGCGCGCGCCGCACTTGCGGCAGCGGGCCGCTTTTCCAGTTGTCGAAGCGCTCGTAAGTAATCTGCTGCGCGGCCTGCCAGTCGCCCACCTGGAACGCGCCGCCGCCCGCCGCGTTGCCGCGCACCCATGCGCTCGCCCACGGGTCGGCCTCGCTCGCATGCTTGAGCGCGAGCTTGCTGTTGAGCACGGACGCGAAGGTCAGCGCCAGATTCGGCAGCGTGTAGCGGTCGGCGCGCGGCAAGTCGATGCGCAGCGTGTGCGGATCGAGCGCCTTGAACTGGCCCGGATCGGTCAGCGAACCGGTGGCGAGCTGCCGCTTCGACGCGGCCAGCGTGACGGCGCGCGCGAGCGACCAGCGCACATCTTCGGAGGTGACCGGCGAGCCGTCGTGGAACGTCGCGTCGGGGCGCAGATGAAACACCAGCGCGCGGCCGCCGTCGACCACGTCGTACGATTGCGCGAGTTCGCCTTTGAACTTCGAGTAGTCGTATTGATAGACGCCCGGCGAAATCGGCTTTCTATCGAAGGCGATCAGGCGGTCATACACGTTCGTGAACGCGCCGAGTGATTCGCGGCTCACGCCTTCGCCATGCGGGTCCAGCGAGTTCGGCGCACCTTCGGCCAGCACGCGCACCACGTCCTTGCGTTTTTGCGCGAACCCTTGAGTCGCCCGCAGGCCGACCCAGGCTGCGGCTCCCGCTTGCGCCGAGAGCTGCAGGAAATGACGTCGATCCAAAACCTTCTCCAGAATGAGATTCAGTGTGCCGCGCGAGGCGGCGCTGTCGTGAGTTGTCGTGCGTGGTCGTGAGCTATACAGAAGCCGTCAGAACGGCCGGCTGCCCGCGAGGCTGATGCGCTTGAGCACGCGCCGTTGCGCCGGATCGAATTCGGTGCGCCCGTGCAGCGTCGCCTGGTTGTCCCAGTAGACGATGTCGCCGACCTGCCAGCGGTGCGTGTAGAAGAAGCGCGGCGAACTCAGATGCGCGCGCAGCTTCGCGATCAGCGCGGCGCCTGCCACCGGGTCGTAGCCGACGATTTCGACTTCGGTACGCGCGCCCAGATACAGCAGGCGCTTGCCGCTTTGCGGATGCGTGCGCACCAGCGGATGCGCGGTCCACGGTTCGAGCGGCGTGATGTCCGGCGTGCGATACAGCGGGAAGCCGCTTGCGAGCGGAAACTGGCGGCGCAGGAACGGGTTGTAGGTGATCAGTTGCAGATCGTCGATTTCGGCGCGGGTGGCTTCGTCGAGTGCTTCATAGGCGGCGACCAGGTCGTACCAGCTCGTATCGCCGCCTTCGGGCGGAATTTCGAGCGCGTACAGCAGCGAGCCCGACGACGGTTCAGGCGTCCAGTGGTGATCGGAATGCGCGGGCAAGTCCAGATTGCCGAGCAGACCTTCGTCGACGTTCGACACCACCACGATGTCCGGCACCGCGCCGGACGCGTTCGAACCGAGCACCGGCGCATCGCGCGGCGGCGTGTACACCGAGCCGAAATAAGACGCGAGACGGCGGAACTGCGTGTCGTCGAGTTGCTGGTTGCGCAGCACCAGAATGCGGTGATCGAGCAGCCCCTGCTTGAGCGCGAGCACTTGCCGCGCGTCCAGTTGCGTCGCGGCATCGAGGCCGACGACCTGCGCGCCGAGCGCGGCGTCGAGTCGTTTGATCGCGAACGGCGTGGCAGCGATTTCGTTGCGCGTATGCGCGAGGCTGAAGCGTTCGTCGGGCCGCGCGCCGTTCAGATGGAATGCACCGATCGCTTTTTCACGCTGGATCGCCGGGTTGTGCGACGCGATCACGCGCGCATTGCGCCAGTGGCGATCGAGCCGCAGCCGCTCGCTGGTCGCCGACGCGCCGCCCACTTCGAACAGCAGCGTGGTCGCTTCGAGCACCTGGCCGATCACGATCTGTTGCGCCTGATAAGCCTCGACGTCGAGCGCGATGTAATCGGCGGGCGTCGTCGTGCCGGCCGCGCGCGCCTGATGGATTCGTTCGAGGCTCACCGACACCGAGTCGACCACGCTTTGCGCCGCGTACGCGAGACTCGCGAGCCGGCCGATCACGCGCTGCACCAGCGGGTTGTCGCGCGGACTCGATTGACCGGGCACGCCGAAGGTGCGCGTATGTTTGCGCGCAAATGCGGTTGCGTCGCGCAAGGCGGCGCGCGCGATGCCGGCGAGCGTCGCGAGGTGCACGGTCTGATAGAACGCGCTCTGGAACGTGTTGCTGCGCGCTTCCGACGAGCGATAGCGGAACAGGATCTGGTCTTCCGCGACCTCGACGTCGGTGAAGCGCGTCGTGCCGCTCGCGGTCAGGCGCTGGCCGAAGCCGTCCCAGTCGTCGATCCGTTCGACGCCCGGCGCGTCGCCGCGCACCAGCAGGTTGACGTCGTCCTCGCCGTCGTGCGCGGCCACGTTGATCCAGTCGGCGTACAGCGAACCGGTGCTGTAGTACTTCTCGCCGTTCAGCCGCCAGCGGCTGCTGTCGTGCGGATCGCGGGTGAGGGTGACGGAGTTGTGCGTCGAACCGGTGCGCTCGGAAATCGCGGCACCCACCAGCACGCGTTGGGCGACCAGCGTGAGCCAGCGTTCGCGCGACGCTTCGTCCTCGCTTTCGAGGCGGGTTTCGACGAAGCCGAAACTCAGCCGCAGAATCTGCGGGAGATTCGAGTCCGCTTCGCCGAGCCTGACCAGCAGACGGAAAAATTGCGGCAGCGTGATGCCTTCGCCGCCGTAGCGGCGCGGCACGCGCAACGCGGTGAAGCCCGCGTCGCGCAGCCACTGCACGGCTTCGTACGCGAGTTCGCGGTTCTGTTCGCGCTCGACCGCGCCCGCGGCGATACGCTCGAAAACCGGCGCGAAGCGCGCGAGCAATGCGGCGTCGTCGGTGGGTGCGGCGTGGGTTTCGGGGGCGGAATGTGAAGCTGGAACGCCAGCGTACTGCTTCGGCAAAGTGGACATGCTTATCGGGGGAAGGGTCGTGGTGACCCAATACAATAAGCATCGCAAACTGATTGATCAAACAACGAAACGCCATATGCATATCGACGTTATACGGCGATTTCGTTCGAGCGGCGAATTGCGGGCGATAGCGTGGGGCGGTGCCTGGATTCGCCGCTGCATGACGATGAACGTGAAGATGAACGTGAAGATGCAGGCGTGCTACACCTTGCCGAGCACGCCGAGCCACGCCTGGCCGATCACCTCATGCGACGCATCGGCGTTAGGCGGATGAAATGCGCCGGCACGTACGTCGCGATACAGCCGCTCCAGTTCGGCGCGTTTCGCCAACGCACCCGCGCCCGCGATTTGCAGCGACAGATTCACCACGTGCAGCGCGCCGTCCACCGCATGCTGTTTGGCGGCCAGCAGGCGCGCGATCCAGAGTTCGCCTTCCGGATAGCCGGCCCACCATTGGTCGGCCACGCGCTCGAGCAGCGCTTCGATGCTGTCGAGCGCGATTGCCGCCTCGGCAACCGTGTGCTGTGTCAGCGGTTTATACGCGTAGGTCTTGCCTTGCAGCGCGGAGGACGTGCGGCTTTTCGCGGAAGCCAGCGCGAGATCGAACGCGCGCTTCGCGATGCCGTAATAGACAGCCGCGAGTCCAGGCAGCACGGCGCCCAGAATACCGTCGACGAACGGATCGTTCGGCACGCCGGCAGGCAGCACGCGCGTGACGCGATCCGGCGTCGCCACCGCGCCTTCGAGCAGCGTGTCGTCGCTTTGCGTCGCGCGCATGCCGAGCGTGTCCCACGTCTTGACCGTGCGATGACCGGGCGTGCCGCGTTCGATGAACGCGTGAACGATCTTCGGCTGCACGGGGTCCGAATCGTCCAGACCGTGTACGCCGAGCCAGTCCCACGCGGGCGCCAGCGACGTGAAGATCTTGCGGCCCTCGAAACAGTAGCCGCCGTCCGCGAGCGGCGTCGCTTTGACGAACGAATGCGCGAGGCCCAGATCGTTGCCGGGTTCGCCGTGCCCCGCGGCAAACACCTTGCCCGCGGCGGCCTCGGTCAGTATCCATTGCGCGGACGTGTCGCCGCGCCGCAGCAGATGCAACGCCGCGCCGATCCAGTATTGATGCATGTTCAGCGCGAGCGCGGTGGCGGGCGCGCGGCCCGCGAGCCGAACCTGTTCGCGGATCAGTTCGGGCGAGGTCAGCCCGAGGCCACCCAGTTCGAGCGGCACGCTCGCGCGCAGAAAGCCGGCTTCTTTCAGTTCGTCGATGTCTTCGAAGAAGAAGCGGTTCTCCCGATCGTATAGCGCCGCACGCGTGCCGATCCGATCGAGCAGCGCTTCGGACAATAACGCGCGGGACAACTCGCCCGGCGGCGCGTGATCGGTCGGGCGGACAGACGTGTCGTACTCCAGTGCCGTGCTCACAATGCGTTTCTCCTGTGTACCGATGGAAGAGACCGATCAACCGTTCATCAAAGCGCGAGCCGTCCTTCCGATGCGATCGCGGACAGCGGATTGCGCTGGCTTTGTACTTCGCGCGCCTGCAATGCTTCCGGCAGCGAGGTCTTGTCGCCCGCACGGCCGATCGCGATAGCCGCTTCGATCGAGTAAGCATCGGGCACCGCCAGTTCGCGGCGGATGATCTCGCGTTCGATGCCCGCGAGACCGTGCGCATGCCAGCCCGACAGGCTCGCCTGCAACGCGAGGTAGCCCCATGCGGCGCCGGTGTCGAACGAATGCGTGGGGGCCGGAATTTCAGCCGCGCCGCCGGGCGGTGTGAACGTGCTCTTCGACAGCACGATCACGATCGCCGCCGCGTGCTTTGCCCAGCTCTGATTGAATTCGTTGAGGAAGGTGAGAAAGCGCTCCCAATGCGGCGTATCGCGCCTTGCGTAGACGAATCGCCACGGCTGCGAGTTGTAAGACGACGGCGCCCAACGGGCCGCTTCGAACAGCGTCAGCAACGTGGCTTCGGAAATCGTGTCGGAGGTGAAAGCGCGCGGCGACCAGCGGTCGAGGAATTGACGGTCGATTGCGTGGTCGGCAGTACGTAGGTTCGATGTTGTCATGCTGGCTCCTGAGAAAAGCGTGTTCGACGCTCAGTGTGGCGGGGGCGTGTGGATCCCGTATCGATGCCGGCTCACTTTATCTTTCGCCGCGGCGCGATTGAACCGATTTATTGTCGCAACCTTATTCGCCCGGCGCGCAAGCGTTGAATCGACACCCGGCGTGATTAGCGTTTGATGCGTTATGCGAAAACCAATCCACAAAACCTTGTTTGCACTTCGTTTTTCCGGCCGCTAGATTCATCGGTACAGCAATGAATCGACGGAGGCCCGATGGCCACGCTTGCAACGACGGTTTTCTGGGCCGGACTCCGGCATCCTGTGCGCAGCTTGCAGAAGCAATGGTCGAAGCGCGCGCCGCTCACTCAGGCGAGCGAGGTGACGCAGGCCGCACCGGTTAAGTCCCCATGGAGCGAACCGGACGACGAGCCGCCCGTCGTGCGCTATGGGGCCGCCTCGCCCGAACGGCTCGAACGGATCGCCGCGTACGCGCGCTGCGGCTACTTTCATATGGAATACACCGCGGGCATGTTCGTCGTGCCGCTCGATCTCCCACCGGAGTGACGCCGCAGCCGGCGCTGCGGCAACGCAATAGCTGGGGAACGAGGCGAAGGAGGGCGAGCGCCGGCCACTGCGGCCAACCCTGAGCCGCAGCGACCAAACCGATGCTTCTTTAGAAATGACAATTAATTGGTTCGGCTTCGCCCGCACATCTTTCATAGTGTCTCCTGATGGCTATAGGCGGTTGCTTTCGCCATGGCCTTGAACCTGCGCGTAAGGATTCGCGCGATATCGAAGGAGACGTCATGACGCTTGAACTCGCAGAACGACCCACTCACGCGCTGCTCGAAGCGGCCCGTTCGCACGCGGCAGAAGCCGGCCTGCCCTACGCGGGCGGCGTGTCGCCGCAGGACGCCTGGGCGCTCGTGCAGGCCGGCGACGCGGTGCTGGTGGACGTGCGCACTGCCGAAGAACGGAAATTCGTCGGCCTCGTGCAGGACAGCGTGCATGTCGCGTGGGCGACCGGCACGAGTCTGACGCGCAATCCGCGTTTCGTCCGCGAACTGGAAGCGAAGACCGGCAAGGACGCGGTCGTGCTGCTGCTGTGCCGTAGCGGCAACCGCTCGGCACTGGCCGCCGAAGCCGCCGCGAAGGCGGGCTTCACGCAGGTCTTCAATGTTCTCGAAGGTTTCGAAGGAGAGCTGGACGGCGCGCAACGGCGCGGCGCCAGCAACGGTTGGCGCTTTCACGGGCTGCCGTGGACTCAGGACTGACAAGTCGGCTGATCCACGCTGCCATTAACGAGGAGTAATCGCTGTGGCTGTGTTTGATATCGATGAGATCGTCGAAGAACTTCAGACGGTCCGCCAGCAATGGCGTGAAGTGCAGAAGCGCTCGCTGGAGCCGGGCGGGCGCGAATTGCCCGGCCGCGAAGCGCTGGCGGAGATCGTCGATACGCTGAAGGGCGTGCTGTTTCCGATGCGGCTCGGGCCGCCCGATCTGCGTCAGGAAAGCGAAAACTTCTACGTGGGGCACGCGCTGGACGCGGCGCTGCACGGGCTGCTCGGCCAGGCGCGGCTGGAGTTGCACTATCGCAGCCGTCATCAGCCGCCGCCGGCTGTCGTGATCGACGCGCAGGCCGGCATCGCGGTGCGCGCGTTCGCGGCACGCCTGCCGGCGATCCGCAGCCTGCTCGACAGCGACGTGCTGGCCGCGTTTCACGGCGATCCCGCAGCGGGCAGCGTGGACGAAGTGCTGCTGTGCTATCCCGGCGTGCTGGCGATGATTCATCACCGGCTGGCGCATGAACTTTATGGCCTGGGCTTGCCGCTGCTCGCGCGCATCGTCGCCGAACTCGCGCATGCGCAAACCGGGATCGACATCCATCCTGGCGCCAGGATCGGCGCGGGGTTCTTCATCGATCACGGCACGGGTGTGGTGATCGGCGAAACGGCCGTGATCGGCGAGCGGGTGCGTCTTTATCAGGCGGTCACGTTGGGGGCGAAGCGTTTTCCTCGCGACGCGCACGGGAACCTGGAGAAAGGCCACGCGCGCCATCCGATCGTCGAGGACGATGTCGTGATCTATGCGGGCGCGACCATTCTCGGCCGCGTGACGCTCGGCAAGGGTTCGGTGATCGGCGGCAATGTGTGGCTCACGCAGGACGTCGCGCCGGGCTCGCATGTGACCCAGGCCGTGTCGCGCAACGAGGGCTCGGGTGCGGCGGTGGCCGTGGAGCGTGCGCCGCGTGGCGAGGCGGGTGTGCACGCTGCCGCTGAAGTTGCTGCTCAGGCCGCTGCTGAAGCTACTGCTGAAGCGACCGCTGAAACCGCCGCGACCGGAGCCGCGCGATGACCGGACTCGTCAGGGAGTTCGGCGCCGCGGTGCGCCGCGTGCGCGAAACACGCGGCTGGTCGCAGGAGCAACTGGCCGAGCACGCCGGACTCAACCGCTCGTATGTCGGCGAGATCGAACGCGGCTCGGCGATCGCGTCGATCGTCACCGTCGACAAACTCGCGCGCGCGTTCCAGGTGCCGATCGAGCATCTGCTCAACCCTTCTAACGGCAGTGCGGATATCGACGTGCTCGCGCGCGCCGTGCTGGCCGATCCCGCCGCCGCGACCTAGATCCCGGCTTTGCCGTCTATAGCATGTTGAAGGGTCGGGATCGGCTCCCGATAATCTGTTTCGCTCATAAGCTTTCCCGTTTTTCTTCTATCAACCCCGGAGCTTCAGATGACAGCAACAGTGGGCGGCCTGACGGCGCTCGGCGATACCGCAGCACGGCAACTAGCCAATGCCACCAAAACCGTACCGCAACTCGCGACGATCACGCCGCGCTGGCTCACGCATCTGCTGCAATGGCTGCCGGTCGAAGCAGGCATCTACCGCCTGAATCAGGTGAAGAATCCCGAAGCCGTGGTGGCCGCCTGCACCGCGCGCGAAGACGAAAGCATCCTGCCGCGCACCTTCGTGCCGTACGAAGAACAGCCGCGCGAATATTTCCTGAATGCGGTCAGCACCGTGCTCGACGTGCATACGCGTATCTCGGATCTGTACAGCAGCCCGCACGACCAGATCAAGGAACAACTGCGCCTGACGATCGAGACGATCAAGGAATTGCAGGAAAGCCAACTGATCAACAACCCGGACTACGGTCTGCTCGCGAACGTGGCCGAAGAACAGCGCGTGTTTCCGCTGACCGGCGCGCCGACGCCCGACGACCTCGACGAACTGCTGACCAAGGTGTGGAAAGAGCCGGCGTTCTTCCTCACGCATCCGCTCGCGATCGCCGCGTTCGGCCGTGAATGCACGCGCCGTGGCGTGCCGCCGCCGACCGTCAGCCTGTTCGGCTCGCAGTTCCTGACGTGGCGCGGCATTCCGCTGATCCCGTCGGACAAGGTGCCGGTGGCCGACGGCAAGACGAAGATCCTGCTGCTGCGCGTGGGCGACAAGCGCCAGGGCGTGGTCGGCCTGTTCCAGCCAGGCGTGGCCGGCGAGCAGGGTCCGGGGCTGTCGGTTCGCTTCATGGGCATCAACAATCACGCGATCGCGTCGTATCTGATCTCGCTCTATTGCTCGCTCGCGGTGCATTCGCCGGACGCGCTGGCAGTTCTCGATGACGTGGAGATCGGCAAGTACCATGACTACCCAGACACCTACAAGTAAGCCCATGGATAGCGTCCTGCCGCACGACGTGCCGAGCGGTCCGCCCGGGGGTTTGCCTGCGGGGTTGCCTGATCCTGCTGTGCTGGCGTCGCTGGCCAATGCATTTTTCTCGGCGTTGCCGGGCAATGCGCCGCAAGCAGGCGCGACGCCCGGCGTCGCCGGCACGCTGCCGTTCAGCGCGCCGCTGACGAGCGAGATCGGCAATCCGGCGCCCGCCGGTTCGCTGCTCGCCGGTCCGGGCGGCACGGGCACCGGTGTGCCCGGCGCGGCATTGCCGCAAGGGCAGGCGCCCGGCGGCAATCTGTTGCCGTCGGCGCCCACGCATGTGCTGTCGCTCGGCAATCGCGCGCCCGCGCTGGCGCCGCACGCCGCGGCGCCGAATGGCTTGCCGGACAACGCGGTGACGGTTGCGCCCGCGCTCGATCCACGCTTCGGCGGCGCCGCGCTCGGTGTGCCGCAAGCGCATGGCGCGGAGCGGCCGTCGGCGGGTGGGGTTCCGGCTGCTTCGTCAGCTGCTTCGCCAGTTTCGTCGCCTGCTGCGGCGGATTCTGCCGGGTCCGCCGCGTCGCCTTATTATTTCCTCGGCGAATCGGGACAACCGCAATCGTCGTCGCCGGCGTCGCCGGATATCGTCGTGCCGGGTTGGGGCGAAGTGAGCGCGCAATCGTTCGGCCTCCCTGGCGTCGATAAGCCGCTCGCCGAGCAACGTTTTCCGTACGACCGGCCGGATGCGTCGAAAGCAACGCAGGCAGCGCCATCACTGGCACCCAACCCGGCGCAGCACGCAGGCAATTCGCATTACTTTCTGAATCTGAATGAGCCGTCGCGCTTTCCCGCGCAAGGCGCCGGTGCGCAGCAGCACGTGCCGCACGCCGGAGCGTCGGCTCATCCGCCGTTCGACGTCAATGCGATTCGCCGCGACTTTCCGATTCTGCAGGAGCGGGTGAACGGCCGTCAGCTGGTGTGGTTCGACAATGCCGCGACCACGCACAAGCCGCAGGCGGTGATCGACCGGCTCGCGTATTTCTACGCGCATGAGAACTCGAACATCCACCGGGCCGCGCATGCGCTGGCCGGCCGCGCGACCGACGCGTACGAAGCCGCACGCAGCAAGGTGCAGCGTTTCATCGGCGCGGCGTCGCCGGAGGAAATCATCTTCGTGCGCGGCACCACCGAGGCGATCAACCTGATCGCGAAGACGTGGGGCGTGAAGCATGTCGGCGAAGGCGACGAGATCATCGTGTCGCATCTCGAACATCACGCGAACATCGTGCCGTGGCAGCAGCTTGCCGCGCAAACGGGTGCGAAGCTGCGTGTGATTCCAGTCGACGACACCGGCCAGGTCCTGCTCGACGAATACCGGCGTCTGCTCAACGACCGCACGAAGATCGTCTCCGTCACGCAGGTGTCGAATGCGCTCGGCACGGTGGTGCCGGTCAAGGAGATCGTCGAGCTCGCGCATCGTGCCGGCGCGAAGGCGCTGGTGGACGGCGCGCAGTCGGTGTCGCACATGCGGGTGGACGTGCAGGCGCTCGACGCGGATTTCTTCGTGTTCTCGGGCCACAAGGTGTTCGGTCCGACCGGCATCGGCGTGGTGTACGGCAAGCGCGCGATTCTCGAAGACATGCCGCCGTGGCAAGGCGGCGGCAACATGATCGCCGACGTGACGTTCGAGCGCACGGTATTCCAGCCGCCGCCGAATCGTTTCGAAGCCGGCACCGGCAATATCGCCGATGCGGTGGGTCTCGGCGCTGCGATCGACTACGTGCAACGTGTGGGCATCGAGAATATCGCGCGTTACGAGCACGATCTGCTCGCATACGCGACAAGCGTGTTGCAGCCGGTGCCGGGTGTCCGGCTGATCGGTACCGCGCGCGACAAGGCAAGCGTGCTGTCGTTCGTGCTGAAGGGCTACGAGACCGAGGAAGTCGGTCACGCGCTGAACGAAGAGGGCATTGCGGTGCGCTCGGGGCATCACTGCGCGCAGCCGATTTTGCGGCGCTTCGGTGTGGAAGCGACCGTGCGTCCGTCGCTCGCGTTCTACAACACCTGCGATGAAGTCGATGCGTTGGTGTCGGTGGTGCGCCGGTTGTCGTCACGACGGTAAGCACGATGGAGAAGCGGCGGCCAGCGATGGCCGCCGCTTTTTTTAGGCTTTACATTTCACGCGCGCAAAGCGCGGACGGCGTCCAGCCGTTTTTGCATTTGCTTCCCACGAGAAACCAAAGATCGATTTGTTGGTTTGGCTTCGACTGACGTTTTTGTAATTTCCTAATCGCCACCTCATGAGCATGAGCGAACGGCGATGAGGAGAACCAGAGATGAAAAGCTTCCGCCGCGCGTGGTCCACGCTGACCGCCGTCACCTTCGGTACTGCGTTTGTGCTTGCGCTCAGCGTGAGCGCGCAGGCCGCCGATCCGGACAAACAGGAAATCCGTTTCGGCGCGACTGCGGGTCCGTATTCCGATCAGATTCGCTACGGCATCAAGCCTTTGCTGGAAAAGCAGGGCTATAAAGTGACGATCGTCGAATTCACCGATTACGTGCAGCCGAATCTCGCGCTCGCGGACGGCGTGCTCGACGCGAACGCGTTCCAGCACGAAATCTATCTGCGCAAATTCGCGGACGATCACAAGCTGAAGCTCTCCGAACTGGTCAAGGTGCCGACCGCGCCGATCGGCATCTACAGCCACAAGCACAAGAGCCTCGACGAAGTGAAGGAAGGCGCGACCGTGTCGCTGCCGAACGACGCGACCAATCAGGCGCGCGCGATCATCCTGTTGCAGCAGCTCGGCTGGGTGACGCTGAAGCCGGGCGTCGATCCGGTGAAATCGTCGGAGCGCGACATTGCCGGCAATCCGCACAAGCTCAAGCTGCTGCCGCTCGAAGCGGCTCAATTGCCGCGTTCGCTCGACGACGTCGACTATGCGTTCGTCAACGGCAACTTCGCGCTCGCCGCGGGGCTGAAGCTGACCGATGCGCTGCTGCTCGAAAAGATTCCGCCTTACTACCTTAATCTCGTCGCGGTGCGCACGGCGGATTTGCAGAAGCCTTATGTGATCGATATCGCGAATGCGTATCGGTCGGCGGAATTCAAACGTGTGATCGACGAACGCTTTCAGGGTTTCTCGAAGCCGGCCGACTGGCGCTAGTCAGCGCGTTTTCCGTCAATTTGTTAATCTCCGTGCGAACCTTTACTTCAACGATGCATGGACGCAAGGAGACTCGATCATGAGCGATTCCGCCGATTACGTGCCGCCGAAAGTCTGGACCTGGAACAAGGACAACGGCGGCCGCTTCGCCAATATCAATCGCCCGATCGCGGGGCCCACGCACGATAAGGCGTTGCCGGTCGGCAATCATCCGCTGCAGTTGTATTCGCTCGCGACGCCGAACGGCGTGAAGGTCACCGTGTTGCTGGAGGAGTTGCTGGCGCTCGGTCATAGCGGCGCGGAATACGACGCGTGGCCGATCCGGATCAACGAAGGCGATCAGTTCGGCAGCGGCTTCGTCGACGTGAATCCGAACTCGAAGATTCCGGCTCTGCTGGATCGCAGCGGCGCGCAGCCGGTCCGCGTGTTCGAGTCCGGCGCGATTCTGCTTTATCTCGCGGAAAAGTTCGGCGCGTTTTTGCCGACCGACGCCGGCGCGCGCGCCGAGTGTCTGTCGTGGCTGTTCTGGCAGATGGGCAGCGCGCCTTATCTGGGTGGCGGCTTCGGCCATTTCTATGCGTACGCGCCGTCGAAGATCGAATATGCGATCGACCGCTTCGCGATGGAAGTGAAGCGTCAGCTCGACGTGCTCGATAAGCGGCTTGCGGTCAGCGAATATCTGGCGGGCAGCGAATACACGATCGCCGATATCGCTGTGTGGCCCTGGTATGGCGGTCTCGTGAAGGGATGGCTTTACGAGGGCGGCGAGTTCCTGTCGGTGCAGGACTATCAGCATGTGCAGCGCTGGGCGGATGCGATCGGCGAACGTCCGGCGGTGAAGCGTGGGCGCAAGGTCAACCGGCTCTTTGGCGAGCTCGCGGATCAATTGCACGAACGTCATGCCGCGAGCGACTTCGACACCCGCACGCAGGACAAGCTGGCGGCACCGGAGTAGACGTTAGCGGATCAACTGATCCTGACGACCCACCGCAACGGCAGATTTCTCATCAACCATCCGAGCGCCGCCCACGGCCACCACGGCACGTAGGCGCGGTTCGGCTCGCGTTCGATCGCGGCGGCCAGCAGCTTGCACCCGCGCGTTTCGTCGATGATGAACGGCGTCTTGCGCTGATCGATGCCTTCATTGAGTTCCGTGCGAATGTAGCCGGGATAAATAGTGCTGACCTTGATCGAGCGCTTGCGCAGCACGTCGGCGCGTAGGCCTTCGGCGAGCACGGCGACGCCAGCCTTGCTCGCCGAGTACGCGGTCATGCTGCCGCGCAATCCCCGCATCGCGCTCATCGACGAAACGACCACGAGATGACCGGCGTTCTGCGCGCGGAAAATTTCCATCGCGGCTTCGCACTGCGCGAGCGCAGCGGTGAAATTCGTTTCGACGGTGCGTTTGTTGTCGTGGAAATGTCCTTTGCCCAAAGGTGCGCCGGAGCCGATGCCGGCGTTGACGATCACGCGATCGACGCGCCCCATGTCTTCACGAAACGCTCGAAACACGTCGAAGACCTGCGTGTCGTTCGTGACGTCCAGTTCGCGAATCCACACGTCGATGCCGGGCGCGAGCCGCTCGAGTTCGTCTTTGAGCGCGACGAGACGGTCCATGCGTCTGGCGCAGAGTGCAAGGTTGTAATTGCGCTTCGCGAATTCCCGCGCCATGCCGGCGCCGAGCCCCGAGCTGGCGCCTGTGATCAGTATGTTTTTTCGCATGATGTTTTATTTGAGCGCGGTTCAGGCATCGAACCACGAGGTCAGCCTTTTTTCATCGCGCGGCGACAACGCCAGTGAAGGTAATTCACGATGATCCAGAAGTTCCTGAAGGCCGGGTTTCGCGTCTGCTTGTGGTAGTAGCGGTAGTAGATCTGCTGCACGATCGCCGATAGCCGGAAGAGGCCATATACCTCGTAGAACGCCCAATTGTCCGGCGCCCAGTCCACGCGTGAGCAGTAGTACTCGACCGCCTGCCGGCGCGTGAGCATGCCGGGCAAATGAGTCGGCTGCCGGCGCGTGGAGCGCGCGATGAAATCGTCGTCGGCCTGAACCCAGTAAGCGAGCGTGTTGCCGAGATCCATCAGCGGGTCGCCGAGCGTCGCCAATTCCCAGTCGAGTACGCCGACGATCCGGGTCGGATCGCTCGGCGCGAGCAACACGTTGTCGAAACGAAAATCGTTGTGCGTGACGCAGAGAGGTTCACGCGCTGGAAGGTTCGACAGAAGCCAGTCGATGATCGCATCGCCTTTGGGCACGTTCCAGGTGTGCGCGTCGCGATAGCGTTTGCTCCAGCCTTCGATCTGCCGTTGCGTGTAGCCCGCGCCCGCACCGATCGATGTGAGTCCCGCCGTTTCGTAGTCGACCTTGTGGAGCGAAATCAGCGTGTCGAGAAACGTATGGCAAAGCTGCTGCGCTGTCGCTGCCGATAAGCTCATTCCGCGCGG
This sequence comes from Paraburkholderia xenovorans, assembly GCF_046030735.1. Lineage (GTDB taxonomy): Bacteria > Pseudomonadota > Gammaproteobacteria > Burkholderiales > Burkholderiaceae > Paraburkholderia > Paraburkholderia xenovorans_A. The sequence goes on along the minus strand of NZ_JAQQBV010000020.1, from coordinate 30,049 downwards.
AAGATTCTTGCGCGGGATGATGCCGTCCAGCCGCTGCATCACATAGAATTCCGCGCCGATGATCGACTCGTCGGCGCAGCACGCGCGCATTTCCGGTACGAATGGAAACACCGGTTTCAACGCGCGCTGGATCCGGTATTCCCTCGCCATGTTGTGCGCGGACTTCGCCTTCGTACCGTTCGGCGGCCGGCGCAGAATCAGATCGTCGTTTTCGTACTTGAGGCGATACGTCCAGTTCGACGCGCCACCCGAATACTGTGTGATCTCCGGCGTGCCCTGAAGTCCGCTGAGCTGCTGCTTGAGCCACCCGTCGACGGCAGCGGCGTCGAGCTCCTCTCCGGAGCGCACCGCGCCGGCCCGATCGAGCGTCGAAGTCGTGGTCATGCGGCGCCCGCCAGCTTCTGCCTGTATCTGGCCAACTCGCGGCGCCCGACCATCGCGCGATGCACTTCATCCGGACCGTCGGCGAGGCGCAGCGCACGGGCCATCAGATACAGGTTGGTCAGCGGCACGTCGTGAGACAGGCCCGCGCCGCCGTGGATCTGGATCGCCTGATCCACGATGCGTTGCAGCAGGTTAGGGGCGACAACCTTGATCGCGGAAATCTCGGTCATCGCATCCTTCACGCCTAGCGTGTCGATCTTCCATGCCGCGTACAGCGTGAGCAGGCGCGCCTGATCGATCGCGATGCGCGCATCCGCGATGCGTTCGAGATTGCCGCCGAGCCTGACGAGCGGATTGCCGAATGCTTCCCGCTCGTTCGCTCGGGCGATGGTCAGCTCGAGCGCGCGCTCGGCGGCGCCGATCGCGCGCATCGCGTGATGAATGCGTCCAGGGCCCAATCGGCCCTGCGCAATCGCGAAGCCCATTCCGAGGCCGAGCACGACGTTCTCCCGCGGTACGCGCACGTCATTGAATTCGACCTCGCCATGCCCGTAGGGCGGATCGTATTCGCCGAAGGTAGGCAGCATCCGGACGATGCGCACGCCCGGTGTATCGAGCGGCACGAGCACCATACTGTGCCGGCGATGCGGGTCCGCGTCGGGATCGGATACGCCCATGAAAATCGCGAGCTTCGCGTTCGGATGGCCGAGCCCCGTGCTCCACCACTTCCGGCCGTTGAGCACCACGTCGTCGCCGTCCTCACGGATCGTTGCCGCAAGATTGGTCGGATCGGATGACGCGACGCCGGGTTCCGTCATGCAGAACACCGAGCGGATATCGCCCGCAAGCAAAGGCTCGAGCCACCGTTCCTTTTGCTGTTCCGTGCCGAAGTGATAGAGCACTTCCATATTGCCGCTGTCCGGCGCGTTGCAGTTGAATATCTCGGCGGCGATCTCGCACCTGCCCATCAGTTCGCCGAGCGGCGCATAGTCCAGCGTCGTGAGTCCGGCGCCGAGTTTCGCGTCCGGAAGAAACAGGTTCCATAAACCCGCAGCGCGTGCTTTCGCTTTCAGCTCGTCGATCACGGGCAGGGTGGTCCACGTGGACCAGTTCGCTCCTGCGTTGATCTCGCGGTTTTCCTTCCGGTAAGCCTCTTCCACAGGCGTCACGTGCGTGTCGATGAACGACTGCAACCTGCTCAGGTATTCGCGGCTTTTGTCGCCGGGTGTGAAATCCATATCCGTCTCCAATGTGTTCGGTCTGCGGGCATCGCCGATCTTTGACGAATGCTAGGGAAGAATTTATATTGAATGAAGTGATATTTTTTAAGCGATCTTAATGAACAGAATTCATTCACGGCCCGACAGTCTGGATCTGAATCTGCTGCGTGTGTTCGAAGCCGTGTTCCGCGAGCGGCATCTGACCCGGGCGGCCGACGCACTGGCGCTCACGCCGTCTGCGATAAGCCACGCGCTACGTCGTTTGCGCGAGCACCTGGGCGATGCGCTGTTCGTTCGTCAGGGCAACACGATGGTGCCGACGCCGGCCTGTCACCGGCTGGCGCCGGAGTTGTTCGAGCAGATGGCGAATCTGCGCAGGCTGTTGCAGCAATGGACACGCTTCGATCCGGCCAGCACCCGGCAAACCTTCCGGATCGGTATGCCCGAAGCGGTGGAGATGACGCTTTTCCCGACCCTGCAAGCCGCGTTCTTCGAAGCCGCGCCTGAAGCCTCGCTCGCGAGCGTCAGTTTCGACCGCACCAATCTGTCGCGACTCATGTCGGCCGGGTTGATCGATCTGGCGATCGACGTGGCGCAACCTGTCTCTGATCCGATTCAGCATCAGCCGCTGCTGCGCGACAAATTTTGCATCGTCGCGTCGAAAACGCATCCGCTCAAACGCGCGCCGACGCTCAATCAGTACCTCAAGTCGCGCCATGTGTCGGTATCGGGCCGCTCGAGCGGCATCGTGCTCGAAGATCACGCATTGCTCCATCTCGGCATCCAGCGGCGCGTTGCATTGCGCTGCCAGACCTACAGTTCGGCGTTCGCGATCGTCAGTGCGAGCGATTGCCTTCTTACGATGCCGGTCGAACTGGGCAACGAGATGGCGCGGCCCTATGCGCTGCGTTTCTGGCCGACGCCGTTCGAGTTGCCCGCCGTCGAGCTGCACCAGTACTGGCATGCAAACAACAATTCGGACGCATCGGGGCAATGGTTGCGAGACCTGGTTCTGCGCGTCGTCCAGGAACGGTGGACGGGGCATGCCGGCGTAAAGCGCTGACGCTGGGTGTTGCGCGCCAGGGCGACATCATTCGATCGACAGCTAACCTAAGCAAGTTTTGTTGTTTTGATTGATGCGGCGTCCAGATCATAATTTTCGCGCAAGGTATCGGCGTCTGCCGGTTTCCGCATCCATTCCATGCCGTTCTCCCGGGTTGATCCAATGACCGCGTTTCTTTCGCATTCCCGGCCACGCGTCGCCGGAAAATTTCTCATTGCGGCGTGCGCCGCGGCGGCGCTTCTTCTGCAAAGCGGCTGCAAGCCTCAGGACGATCACGTGCAGACATCCGCCACATCGTCGTCTGCGTCCGGCGACCAGCCGGCGAAGCAGGAAATCACCTACTTCAAGTATCCGGACAATCCGTCCTTCGATCTCGTCTATCTCGCCGACAAACTCGGTTACTTCGAGAACACCAGTACGCGTCCGAAATACGTGGGCAAGATCGCCGCGCCGCAGATCATTCCGCTCGTCGGAACCGGTGAAATCGACTTCGGCTCACGCATGGTGCCGCTCGTGATTTCGGCCATTGCCAGCGGTGCGGATATCAAGGTGGTGTCGGCGGGCGGCGAGACGCTGCGCGACGCGCCGCATATGAAGTATTTCACCCGCAAGGATTCGGGCATCCTCGCGCCGAAGGACTTCGAAGGCAAAACGGTCGCGTTCAACAGCTTCGGCGCGTGCGCCGAGTTCGTGACCAAAAAGTATCTGTCGCAGCATGGCGTGGACGTGTCGAAGGTGAACTGGCTCGTGGTGCCCGACAATCAGTCGCAGCAGGCGCTCGTCACGAAGAACGTCGACATTGCGATCATTCATCCGCCGTTCTCGGGCGCGGCGGAAGCCGATCCGCAACTGCACAAGCTGTGGAGCGACTGGGACGAAGACGGCGGCCTCGGCGGGATGGCGCCTTATAGCGCGAACGGCGCATTTGCGCGCGCACATCCGCAGGCGGTGAAGGATTTCGTGACCGCGATCGCGAAGGCCGGCAACTGGGTCAACGCTCATCCGGACGAGGCGCGTCAGCTCACGGCGGAGCGGCTCGGCATCGATGTGAAGCTGGTCGAGCGCTACGCGTACGTGAAGGATCTCGTCGTGACGGAGCCGCCGATTCAGTACTACATCGACATTCTCGAACAGGCCGGCAAGATTCCGAAGGGCAAGGTCTCCGTGAAGGAGGTCTATACGAACGAGTACAACCCGTTTGCCGCGAAGCAGTCGCAAGCGAACGTGGCGACACCTGCCGACGGAAACCACACATGAGCGAAGTCACCCGCTCGCGCGACAAGATCGTCGCCCGCGATCTGTCGCTCACCTATGCGAACGAGGCAACGGATTCGAGCCATACGGTGCTCGACGGTTTCGAGCTGAGCGTGCGCGACGGCGAATTCCTCGCGTTGCTCGGTCCGAGCGGCTGCGGCAAGTCGACCTTCCTGAGCATTCTCGCCGGACTGGTGCCGCAAACGTCGGGCGACATCACGGTGGACGGCGAGGCGGTCAGTGCCGCGCGTCAGAAGCTCGGTGTGGTGTTTCAAGGCTATGCGCTGTTTCCGTGGCGCACGGTGCGCAAGAACGTCGAAACCGGGCTGGAGATTCGCGGCGTGAAAAGCGCGCAACGGCGCAGCGAGGCGGAGCGCTTTTTGCGCCTCGTCGGTCTGCTCGATTTCGCCGATCACTACCCGCATCAACTGTCGGGCGGCATGCGGCAGCGCGTGGCGATTGCACGCGTGCTCGCTTACGGCCCGGAGATTCTGCTGATGGACGAACCGTTCGGCGCGCTCGACGCGCAGACGCGCGAATCGCTGCAACAGGAATTGCTCGGCATCTGGGAGAAGAGTGCGAAGACGGTCGTGTTCGTCACGCATAGCATCGACGAAGCGATTTTTCTTGCGGACCGCGTGGCGATCATGGGGCGTGGGCCGGGTCGTGTGAAGGAAATCGTCGACGTCGATCTGCCGCGTCCGCGTCCTGCGTCGATCCGTCATAGCGCTGCGTTCGTCGCGTTGCGGGAGCGCGCATGGGCGAGCTTGAGCGAAGAACTCGGCGAGCAGCCGACGCCCGCGAGCGAGCGCGTCGTCGAACGAACCATAGGGGCATAGCGTGGCCGAGCAAAACAGTGTTCGTGATCTGCCGGTTCTGATCGCACCCAGGACGCGCCAGCCGCGCGTTGCCCGACGCAGCGTGCGGTTTTCCGCGGCGTTCGAGCGCTCCATCGCGCTGATCGTTTTCGTGCTGCTGTGGGAGTTGCTGCCGCGGCTCGGTATCGTCAGTCCGGCCTATCTGAGCCCGCCGTCGCAGGTGGCGCTCGCCATCGTGCGGCTCTTCGACAGCGGCGAAGCCTGGCGGCATGTGGGCGCGAGCGCGTTGCGCTCGATCAGCGGGTTGTTGCTGGCTGTTATTGGCGGCGTGTTCTGCGGCTTTGCGCTCGGCTGGTTTCGCCGCGCCGAACGCATTATCGATCCGCTGTATCAACTGCTGCGGCAGGTCTCCGCGTTCGCGCTGTTTCCGGTGTTCATGCTGTTTCTCGGCATCGGCGAGTCGTCGAAGATCGCGATCATCGTGTGGGCGGCTTTCTGGCCGGTGCTGCTCAATACGATTGCGGGCGTGAAGCAGGTCGAGCGCGTTTTCATCGACTGTGCGCGTTCGATGGGCGCGTCGCAAGGGTTCATCTTCACGAAGGTCGTATTGCCCGCCGCGCTGCCCGAGATACTGACGGGCGTGCGGATCGCCGGCGCGTACAGCATCACCGCGCTGGTCGCGGCGGAGATGATCGGTGCGCGATCGGGGCTCGGCTTCTATACGCTCAATTCGCAGGAGACGTTCCAGATTCCCGACATGTATGCAGGGATCGTGCTGCTCGCGTTGTTCGGTTTGCTGATCAACAAGAGTCTTTCGCTGCTCGAACGGCGCCTGCTGCGCTGGCGTGTGGGTCTCACGCAGAATGGCTAGAGCTTCGCAGACGGCGGCGCTGGCACACGGCAGGCGGTTGCACTGGGCGCCGCTTGCGGTCGTCGCGACCTGCATGCTGGTTGGTGCGACGCTCTGGTCGCCGTTGAGCGACACGCTGCGTGACCTGTTCGGCGTCGAGCGGCCTTTCGCTGCGGCCGTCGCACGCGGCACGCTGATCGTCGCGGTTCCGTCGCAGCCGCAGCCGACGCTGACCGTCGGCAAAGTCGATCGCTCCAAACGGGCGCCCGAGGTGTTCTCGGCGGCGCTGGCCGCGGACCTCGGCCGGCGTATCGGCGTTCCGGTCGAGTTGCTGCTCGCCCAGCCGCAGGAGGCGCGCGCCGCAGTGCAAGCCGGTCACGCGGATGCCGCCATCGCCGGGCTGGCGTTTTCCCCGGATGCCTCGATCGCTTTCGCGCCGGCCGCGTATTCGTCCGGCCGGGGTGTCGCGCTGGTGTTGCGGCACGGCAAGGTTCAGGCATGGCGCGATCTGAACGGCCGCTCGATCTGCGCGTCGCGAGAAAGCCCGTACGCCGCGCGTGCCGCGCAGCAGGCGGGGGCGGCGTTGCAAAGCTTCGATCGTCCACTCGATGCGTTGCTCGCGTTTCAGGCGGGCGAGTGCGCGGCGCTCGTCGACGACGAGTACGTGATCCGCGCGTTGCTCAAACAGCCGGACTGGGCTTATTACCGGGCATTGCCGGGGACGGTTGCGCCCGCGCCCGCTTTCATCGCAACGCGTGGCGGCGATACTGCAAGTACCGCGTTCGTCGAGCGGACGGTGAACGACTGGCGGCGTCAGCGCTGGCTGTCGACGGTGCGGCAGGACCAGGCGACCCAGCTCGCCTTCGACATGTTCAACGCCGATAACGATCTGTATTGCCACTAGGCTCACCCCGGCTGGAAGCTGGAATCGCGGCGTTGCGGTTCGTGCTGGTTTTTTGCGTCGATAAACCGTATATACTGTTTATACCTTTTATCGTCTGGAGACCACCATGACAGAACCTAGCGTCAAAAAGCCGTCCAAGAAGGCGTTTCATTTCCCTAAGAGCGCCGATAGTGCCGCCGAGCCGGTTGTCGAGGCGGCCGAGCCCGTGGTGAGCGCAGTAAGCGCGGGCAAAAAGAAGAAGGATGCGACTGCGAAAACGGGGGCGAAAACCGCGGCCCGAACGGCGCAGAAAGCGACTGCGAAAACCGCGGCGAAATCGCGTGCGCCGGCCGCTACCGAGGCTACGCCGGCCAAGGCCCCCGCGGAAGCGAAAGCCAAACGTGCAAGAAAAGAGAAGGTCGTGCGCGACAGCTTCACGATGCCGAAGTCGGACTACGACAAGATCGCCGCGCTGAAGCAAAAGTGCCTGGCAGCCGGTGTGTCGGTGAAGAAGAGCGAGATTCTGCGGGCTGGATTGCTGCTGCTCGAATCGGCCGCGCCGAAGCGCTTGTTGGCGGCGGTCTCGGCCGTCGAACAGGTGAAGACGGGCCGTCCCTCCCAATCCTAGGTTTTCGCCAGGGCGTCCGTTCTCGCGATGCACGCCTTCCCGCACCGCTTTCACACGTTTGCAAGGTCCGTGAAAGCGGTGCGGTCGAAAAAATATTCCAGAAGCAACTCAGCTCTGGCGCAACGGCGGCGCCATGAACTCCGGCCCGACCGGGTCCGTCACGTGTTTTGCGAGGATCGCGTCGATGTCCCGCAGATCCTGCTCGCTGAGTGTCCAGCCGAACACGTCGTCGATACCGTGCAGGTGTTCGGGCTTGCGGGCGCCCCACAAAGCAATCGTCGGACCCTGATCGAGCACCCAGCGAATCGCGAGCGCCAGCACGGACTTGCCGTGACGATCGCGCGCGAGTTCGGACAGCGCGGCAACAGCCGCAATGTACTGATCGAAGCGCGGCGGCTGGAATTTCGGATCGTTGCGGCGCAGGTCGTCGCCGTCAAAGCGCGTCGACGAATCCATTCTTCCGGACAGCAGCCCACGGCATAGCGCACCATACGCGAGCACCACCAGTTCATGCTGCTTCGCATACGGCAGCACGTCTTTCTCGATTGCACGTTCGAACAGGTTATACGGCGGCTGCACGGCGGCGAGCGGCGCGGCAGAAGCGAACGCGTCCATCTGCGCAGGGCTGTAGTTGCTCACGCCGATCGCGAGGATCTTGCCGTCGCGGCGCAGGCGTTCGAGTTCGGTTGCGGTTTCATCGAACGGCACCAGCGTGTCCGGCCAGTGCACCTGATACAGATCGATGTAATCGGTGCGCAGACGGCGCAGCGAATCCTCGATCTCCTTGCGAATTCGCGCGACGCTCGAATTGCGCGTGACTTTTTCCTGGTCATTCCAGTCGAGCGCGACTTTGGTCGCGATCACCGCCTTGTCGCGAATGCCGACCAGCGCCTCGCCGACGACCGATTCCGAACGGCCGAAGCCGTACACGGGCGCGGTGTCGATCAGATTGATGCCTCGTTCGATCGCGTCGCGCACGGTGGCGATCGACTGCTTGTCGTCGGCGCCGCCCCACATGCGTCCGCCGATGGCCCAGGTGCCGAGGCCGACGCGCGATACGGGCGTATCGATGCCGGCGATTCGGGTAGTTTCAATGCGCATGGTTCTCTCGCGGTCTGAGTTCAAAACCGCAGTCTAAAACGCGGACCCGTGAGCTGAATTCAACGAGCTGTTGAGACGCATTGCATACGAGCCTCGTGTGCCGATGACGCGTTTCGATTCACACGCGCCTTGCGATCTACCGTCGCGATTCCGGCAAGCCGTTGTCCTCGCGAATCATCTGCACGAGTTGCGCGAGGCTCGCCGACAATTGCCGCCGGCTCGGGTAGTACATCACGAACGGTTCTTCCGGCGGCGCCCAGTCGGGCATCACGAGAACCAATCGACCGCTCTCGAGATGCGGGCGAATGCGCCGCTTCAGGCAATACGCGATGCCGACGCTCGCGACCGCCGCCTCGATCACTGCGTCTGTCTCGTTCAGGATCACACGGCCGGGCACGTCGATCCGGCAAGCGTGTTTGCCCTGGCCGAGTTCCCATTGATAGACGGACTCGTCGCCGATTCGCATCCGGATGCACGAATGATTCAGCAGGTCCGGCGGCTCTTTCGGCGTGCCGTGTTCGCGCAGATAGTCGGGCGAGGCGGCCAGCACCCATTCGAGATCCGGTGTCAGCGGAATGCCGATCATGTCCTGCGGCACACGGCGTCCGTAACGAATGCCGGCATCGAATCCGCCTTTGACGATATCGATGATGTTGTCGTCGACGATGACCTCGATCTGCGATTTCGGAAAGCGATGCAGATAGCGGCCCAGCACCGGACTGATCAGCAATTGCGACGCGTCGCGCGGCACGTTGATGCGGATCAGTCCCGACGGCGTATTGCGGAATTGCGACAACTCGGCGAGCGCGATCTCGATGTGTTCGAAGCCGAGGTTCAACTCTTTCACCAGCGCCGCGCCGGCGTCGGTCGGCGAGATCGCGCGCGTTGTCCGGTTCAGCAGCTTCACGCCGAGTTTTTCTTCGAGGCCGCGCAATGCATGGCTCAATGCGGACGCGGTCACGCCGAGTTCCGCAGCGGCGAGCCGGAAGCTTTTGCGTCGGCAGATGACGGAGAACGCGTTCAGCGTCGCCAGATCATTGCGGCTGTAGGTCGGCACGGTGTTGTCCTCGGAGATGGTCGTGCGATTCTTGAGTGCCGCACAACGTAAGTCAATGGCCGCGACAACACGTGCCCGCCTGACTCCGTCACGGCATCCGCTCAGGCGAGCGTCGTCAGCCGCCGTGCGGCCACTTCGGCGATCTCCTGATCCTGTTCCATCGTCGCGCCCGATACGCCGATCGCGCCGACAATGTGGCCGTTCGCGTCGCGCAGCACGACGCCGCCGCCGAAGCCGACGAGGCCGCCATTGGTGTTTTCGAGTGAGAACGCCGGTGCGCCAGGGCGGAAGTTCGCGCCGACTTCGTCGCTGTTCGCACGGAATAATGCCGCGGTGCGCGCCTTGCGATTCGCGACGTCGATCGCGCCGAGGAAGCAGCCGTCCATTCGCGCAAACGACAACGGATACGCGGCGGCGTCGACGATCGTCACCGAGACCGGCGGCAAACCGCATTCGCGGGTGTACTGGATCGCCGCGGCAACGACCGCGACGGCATGATCGAGAAGAAGCATCGTGAGAGCCAAAAGAGAGAAAAGACGAAGTGGACGCGGGCGGGTATCAGCCGCGCTGTCGATGCATATCGGCCAGCGCCCACGCATGCACGCCGATCCCGGCGAGCGCGAGCAGCGCGCCGACCCAGCCGGTCGACGGCCAACCGAGTCCGGCTTCGATCGCGATTCCGCCGAGCCACGCGCCGAGCGCGTTCGCGATGTTGAACGCGGCATGATTGAGCGCGGCGGCGAGTGTCTGCGCATCGCCGGCGACATCCATCAGCCGCGTTTGCAGCGTCGCCGACAGCGCGACGATCGTGCCGACCAGCAGCACGTTCAGCGGCCCGAAGATCGGGCTGTGTGAGGTGAACGTGTACGCGCCCATCACGATGGCCGCCCAGATCAGCACGTAGCGAATCGTCTTTTCGAGCGCGCGGTCCGCGAATCGCGAGCCGACCAGATTGCCGCTCACCATTCCGACGCCGAACAACGCCAGCACGACCGGCACGAACGCGACGGGCAGATGAGCGACCTCGGTCATCGTCGGCTTCACGTAGCTGAATACGGAGAACAGTCCGCCGGAGCCGATCGCGCCGATGCCGAGCGTGAGGATCACCTGCTTGCGGCGCAGTGCGCCGAGTTCGCGCAGCGGACTCGCGCCGGCATCGCCAGGCATGAACGGCACCCAGCGCCACACGAGGAATGCGGTCAGCGCGCCGATCAGGCCGACGATCGCGAACGCGGTGCGCCAGCCGAACCACTGGCCGATCGCGGCGCAGATCGGCACGCCGAGCAGCGTCGCGACCGTCAGGCCGAGCAGCACCATCGCGACCGCCTGGGTGCGCTTCTCGCGCGGCACGAGGCCGGCCGCGACGAGTGCGGCGACGCCGAAGTAGGTGCCGTGCGGGAATCCGGTCAGGAAGCGCGCGAGCGCCATCGACGTAAAGCCGGGCGCAAGCGCGCTGACGAAGTTGCCGAAGGCGAACACCAGCATCAGCCCGATCAGGAAGCTGCGGCGCGGCCAGCGTGCGCCGAGAATCGCGAGCAGCGGCGCGCCGATCACGACGCCGAGCGCATAGATGCTGATCAGGTGGCCGGCCTGCGGAATCGTGATCGACAGATCGCGCGCCGCATCCGGCAGCAGACCCATGATCACGAATTCGCCCGTGCCGATGCCGAAACCGCCGACGCCGAGCGCGAGCAACGCGCGGCGCGTCTGGGCAGACGACAGTTCGATGGAAGGGCGGGCGGCGGCGTCGATGACGTCGGAAGAGGTAGACATGACAGTATCGAATCGCGGATGGAGCAGGACCGCGGCCTCGCGCGAGGCCGGCTGCGGTGCGGTGCCGCGGATCGTATACCTGAAACGGGTCGAAACGGATGAGACACATTCATCGCGACGATGAATCCGGCTCAGTGATGGCGATACGGTATGGCGTGACTGGAGACGCAGCTCATCTCAGCGATCGGCCCGGCGCGCTAACCAGTGCGCTAACCAGCTGAGCCGGCAAACCTTCGTTCGACGACACTGGCTAGCATCATCGCTGCGGCATTGGTCGGCGGAGGATTGGCCTTGGTCGGTCGATAGATCGCATCGCCCGCGGCGATGGCCTGTCCGCTCAAGGCGCAAATGCCGGATCGTCTGGCCGTGGCGACGCGCCAGATCTGCTCGCCGTATTTGCAGCCGCGCGGGTCGCTCCACGAGACCGTTGCGGTTTTCGGGCTGATTCGTTCGAGCAGCGCGATCGCAATGTTGCCATGACTGTTTTCCGGACGGCTCGATTCGTGCGAATCGACGATATCCCTGACGTGAGCCGCCCATTGAAGCGCACAGCCGGCATCGAGTTGGCCGACGGTGCGCTGCCATGCACTGGCGGCGGTGATGGATCGATTCATCGCGAGAGTCCTTGCAGAAGCAGGTTGTGATGTTCAACTCAGCCGGATCTTCGGTTGCACGAGGCCGTTGATGCGCTCGGCGGTCCACAGCATCAGTGCCTTGCCGAAACCATGCAAAGCCTGCTGATGCTGCCGGTAGAGCATCGCGTGACTGAGTTGCGCGAAGCGGCCCTTGATGAAGCCGCCACGGAAGAAGCCGAACTGCCCGAGTGTTCCGAACGCGTTGTAATCGCTCAGCGACACCAGTGCGCCAAAGTCGCGAAATTCAAAGTCGGGCAGTGCGCCGCCATCGAGCCAATCCGGCAAGTGCTTCGCGAGAAACTGTGCCTGCTGTGTGGCGACTTGCGCGGTGGGCGCGAGAGGACGTTCGTGGCCGACGAGAGTCAGCGTCGAGCAATCGCCGAGTGCGAAGAGCGTGTCGTCGTCGTGCGCCTGCAGCGTGGGCCGCACGCTGATCTGATTCGAACGATTGGTCTTGATCCCATCCAGCCTGCCCAGAAAATCCGGCGCCTTGACACCCGCCGCCCAGACCATCAGATCTGCCGGCTGCTTGCTGCCGTCGCCCAGATGAAGTCCGTCTGCTTCGGCCCGCGTCACACGTGTGCCCGTGCGCACCGTGAAGCCGATATGCCGCAGCAGGGCCTCGCTGGATTCCGATATCGCCGGCGGAAACGCCGCCAGCACGCGCGGCGAGCTTTCGAAGACGGTGAGCTTCAGACGTGAGCGGATCTCGGGGTCGCCGTAATTCGCGGCCACTTCGAGCAGGCGGCTCAACTCCGCCGCCAGTTCGACGCCGGTCGCACCGGCGCCGACGATCGACACGCGCAACGAACTATTGGCGACGACGCTCTGGAACAGGCGGATACGCAACGCCTCGTTGAAGGCTTCGGCCTGCGCCTGACTGTCGATGAAATGGCAATGTTCGAGTACGCCAGGTGTGTCGAAGTCGTTGGCGCGACTGCCCGGAGAAAGAATCAGCACGTCGTAGCCGACCACGCGCGGGCCGATCACGACCTCGCCCGACGGCGCACGCATTTCCGCCAGCTTCACGACGCGGGCTTCGCGGTCGAGCCCCTCCATTTCGCCCGGCTGGTAATTGAACCCGTGGGCCGCGGCATGCGCGAGATAAATAACCTGCTGTTGCTGGATGTCGCGCGTGCCTGCCGCGATCGTGTGCAACATCGGCTTCCACACATGGGTTGCGCTTTTGTCGATCAGCGTGATCTGCGCGCGGCCGCTGCGGCCGAGTGTGTTGCCGAGCCGGGTTGCGAGTAGAAGTCCGGCAATGCCGCCGCCGACAATGACAATCCGCTTGTTGTTGTGCATTGTTAAATTCTACGAGTGATGAATTAATGCGATACTACGGACTCGGTGAGCGCATGTCAAACCGCGACCGTCGTCGCTCGCGCCGTGCCAGAAGGTAAAATCCGGGGCACTCACAAATACAAGATTCGGTGATGAAACAATCCAGCGAAAAGACCGCGGGCGTTGCAAAGCCTGTCACGTTGCGCCGCTCACGCGGGCGTCCGGCGTGCAGCGACGCGAGCGGTGCCGATGCGTTGCTGCGCAGCGCGCGCGGCGCATTCGCGCGAAGCGGCTACGAGGCGACCAGCGTGCGTGAAATCGCGCGCGTGTCGGGTGTGGACCCGGCGCTGGTTGCGCATCACTTTGGTTCGAAAGAGGCGTTGTGGGTGGCGGTGGTCGAGCAGATCGCCGACGAAGCCGAACCCATGATCGCAAAGACCGCGGCGTTGCGGGCGACGGCCGCGTTAGGGCCGCGAGCGCGCGTCGAAGCGGCGGTGTCGATCCTGATCGATCAGGTGTTTTCGACGCCGGACGTCGGCATGTTTTTTTCGACTGCCGCGACGGAAACGGGAGAGCGTCTCGACGTATTGATCGAGCGGGTAGTGCGGCCGTTTCACGACGTGTTCGTGGCGCTCGTTGTCGACGCGATCGACGCGGGCGAGGTGCCGCAGCAGGATCCCGAAATCTTCTTCATGCTGATCGCCAATGGCATCAGCAAAACCGTTTCGTACAGCCACGTGCTGAGCCCGTTTTCGTCGCTGCCGCGACGGCCGCGAGCATTCAGGAAAGCCGTGCTGAAAAGCGCATTGCTGATGCTGGGGTGAAGCGGTTCCAGGTTGGCGCGCATCATCGCACGTCATCGCGCGGCAACCTGGTTCACTCACGTTTTCACGGTCAAGCCGCGCATTCCGAGTAGTACCGGTTCGGTGCCGGAAAGACGCCGGTCGACACTTCGATCAGGAACGGTCCGTTCAAGCGGGACGCTTCGCCGAGCGCATCGTCCAGATCGTCGAGGTGTTCGACCCGACGCGCAGCGACACCGAGCGACACGGCAAAAGCCGCCCAGTCGTGGCGCGGCAACTGGCTGAATTGCGCCGGAATGGCGCCGTTGGTGATCGCATCGATATGAACCGCGCCGTGCGCGGAATTGTTCAGAACGACATAGAGTACTTTGACGCCGTATCGCGCCGCGGTCTGAATCTCCGTGCCGTGCATCAGCATGCACCCGTCGCCGGTCACGATCACGCAGGGGCGCTCCGGCGCGGCGAGCTTCACACCGATTCCGGCAGCGATGGCCCATCCCATCGGCGCAAGCGAGCTGGACGAAAAATAGTTGCCGATGCCCGATGAAAGCCAGTAGTGAGCCATGAATATCCGGTGCGCGCCGGAATCCACCACTACGTTACTGTCTTTCGGCAGAAGTCCGCACAGGCGTTTGACGACATCGCCGGGATAAAGCGAGCGCTCGTCGCGTGAACGCAGCCCACCGGTTTGTTCGAATTGCGGGTCGTACAGCGGCGTTTGATTGACCTCCGCGACCCATGCTTTTCTTTTCTCCAGCGCGGTGCAGAAGTCGGCGCTCCGATTCGTGTCCATCTGCGACAGGAAATGGAATGCAGCGCCGATTCCGGAAAAAATCGTGGTGCGCGCGACATGCCCCATGGCGGGAGCGTCGAAGCTGTCGTCGAAAACGATCAACTCTTTCTGGGCAGCCAGCTTGCCGGTCCAATTCATACTGTCGCGCTGATTCAGATCGCTGCCGAATACGACAAGCACGTCGAGTTCGTCCGAGTTGATCACGCGTACGGCTCGCGAGTGACTCGAGAATCCGTAAAGGCCGAGCGAAAGCGGGTGATCTTCGGGAAACGCGCCTTTCCCCGATAGCGTGGTCGCGACGGGAATGCAGAACTTTTCGGCTACCTCGAGCAGAACCTTTGCGGTATCCGCGTCGTTGCCCCGGCTGCCGATCAGAAAAGCGACGCTCTTCGATTTGAACAAGTACTGCTCGCACAGTGCTTCCAACGCGGCGTGGTTCGCCGGAACCCCGGATGTGTTGAACTCGTGCTGATCGTACAGTGGCCGCGCTACCTGCTGAGCGGGCAGAACTTCCTGGTTCTGAACGTCGACGGGAATCGTGACGAAAGACTGGGCGCGACGCATCCAGTTCAAGCCATCGGTCGCGCGGCGCATTTCGGCCTGAAGATTGTCCTTGTGCTTCAGTTCGACGACGCTGCCCATCAGGCTTCTCACCACGCCGCTTTCGAAAATGCCGCTCAGCGTGGCGTCCTGAAATGCGCCTTTTCCTTCTGCGCGCGACGATACACCGCCGGCAATATAGAGAACGGGAATCCGGTCTGCGTTGGCGGCCGCCATGCCGGGCACGAAATTCATCGTGCCGGGCCCGGAGATGCCGAGGCATACGCCGAATTTCCGGCTGGCTCGCGCATAACCGTCGGCCATGAAAGCACTGCTGGTTTCATGCGCGCAAACAATTCCGCGAATCGATGGCGATTTGTCGATGGCATCCAGAAGCGGGTAGATCATCTTTCCCGGCACGAGAAAGACGTGGTCGATTTTCGCGGCTTCTAACGACTGTACGACCGTTTTCGATACGTTCAATGGAGCGTGTGTTTCCATATTCTTCGAGTACGATCCGGGCAGAGAACTTTAATCGGATCTCGCTTTCTCTCATCCGGCACGTTGCGTGCGGCCTATAGCGGCAACGTGACCACGTCGGCGAACGGCATGTGAGACAGCGAGACGGCCTTGAACGCGCTGCACTCTCATTGCAGTCGCGCTTCGAGCTGCTTCGTCGGGCCCGCGCGGAACGGGCCCGTGTCTCCATCCATGAGTACTCTTGCTGGACTGCGCTTGATTACGACGTCGCTCGCATGCGTTGGGACCGCTGCGAGGTGCTATTGATCCTGGCGCGCGTGGATCGCGAAGCCTGGTTCCTTCGTCTGTTCGACTGCAGGTTGTTGCCCGATCTGAACGTGCTGGCTGACCGGTTCAGAATGTTTCCCATTCGGCGGCCTCATCGGCACCGGCCGCCACAACGACGCGCTCCGCTGTTGTGGCGCGCGGCTTCGGCGTGGGCTTTGGTGCGGGCTTTTGTGTGGCCTTCGAAGAAGTCGCAGCAGCGGACCCGAGCGTTCGCGTCTGCACCCGCGGTAATGTCGGCACTGCGTTGGCTTTTTGCGCGGATACCTGCCGGTCGTCGATCTTGAAGAACGCCACTGCCGCACGCAGGCCCTGGGCCTGTTGCGCCATCGACTGAGCCGCCGCCGATGCTTCTTCCACCAGCGCGGCATTCTGCTGGGTCACCTGGTCCATCTGGTTGATCGCGACGTTGACCTGCTCGATGCCGGTACTCTGTTCCTGCGACGCCGACGAGATTTCGCCGACGATGTCGGTGACGCGTTTCACCGACCCGACGATCTCATTGATCGTGCTGCCGGCCTGCTCGACGAGCGTCGAGCCTGCTTCTACACGATCGACCGAATCGGCGATCAGATCCTTGATTTCCTTCGCGGCGCTGGCGCTGCGTTGCGCGAGTGCACGGACTTCGCCGGCCACCACCGCGAAGCCGCGTCCTTCTTCGCCGGCACGGGCTGCTTCGACCGCTGCGTTCAGCGCGAGGATATTGGTCTGAAAAGCAATACCTTCGATCACGCTGATGATCTCGGACATCTTGGTCGAACTGGTGGCGATGTCGCGCATCGTTTCGACCACCCGGCCCACCACCTCGCCGCCTTGCTGCGCGACGCCGGACGCCGCGCCGGCAAGCGTGGCCGCCTGCCTTGCGTTGTCCGTGTTGTGACGGACCGCAGCGGTCAGCTGTTCGATGCTCGACGCGGTTTCTTCGAGCGATGCCGCCTGCTCCTCTGTGCGGCTCGACAGATCCAGATTCCCTTGTGCGATCTGCGCACTCGCCGTCGCCACGCCTTCGGCGTTTTCGCGGACTTCCGCCACGACCCGCGATAGTGCATCACGCATGGCCTTCAGCGACGCCATCAGGCTGTTCGTGTCGCCCGAGCGGAGGTCGATACTCACGCTGAGATCGCCGGCCGCTACGCTGCGGGCCAGGTCGACAGCCGTCGCCGGTTCGGTACCCAACTGCCGTGTCAGCCTGCGTGCCATCCAGATGCCGATGCCGAGGCCGATCAATACGGACAGGATCACCAGAACCAGCATCAGATTGCGGCCGTCGTCATACACCTTGTCGTTAAGGACGGCCGTCGCCTGTGCGTCGTTCTGTTTCACATCGACGAGCGTGCCCATCAGAACCAGGGTCTTGAAACCCTTGTCGTGGTATTCGCCCAGCAGATAGTTGGTCAGATTGACCTGATCCTGCAACCCGGCGGCATTGATCCGGCCTTTCATTTCGTCGAAGGCCTGCGTGAAATCGTGCCAGCCCTGATCGAGATCGGCGAAGGTCGCCTTGCCTTTCGCGGAGTAGACAAGCGGCTCAGCCTGATTGAGGTGATCGCGTGCCGAGGCCATCGCTTTATCCGCCTGGGCCACCGACGCATTCCGCTTGTCGATCGAGGTCGCCAGAATGGCGTTGCGCAGATAGGTGCCGGCGCGCAGCACGTCGGCATTCGCCTGCTGGATCAGGTTAAGCCCAATGAGATCCTGCCGATAGGTCGTATCCGCATTCGTACTGATCTGTCCCATGCTGCGCACGCCGATCACGCTAACGATTGCGCTGATGACCGATACGAGGATAAAAGCGCCAATCAGTTTGGCGCCGAGTTTCATGTTGCCGATATTCATAGCTCGCTTCGTCGACTGGAAAAAAACGTTTGACGTCTGGCAACATGCCTAGACCCCGGACCGTCCAAGGTCCGGCAAATGCTCGTTCTCTTCAGTTAACGGCAGCACAAATACATTCTTCAGACAAATTAACGTTTACCCTCAAAATTGTTAACGTTCATGCTTTCAATTGGCTTGTTGGGGATGGGGAGGGCGACGGCCGCCGGTTTCCAGCCCGTCACCCGTGCCGAATTTCAGAACATGTGCACCATGCCGATGCGCACATCCATCTGATGACCATTCGACGACGGTTCGAACGAGTCGCCGATCACGGCATTCGCGCCATGGGCCTGCAGAACATCCGTCCCTGCGTATACCGACGTGTGTTTGGATAGTGCGTAATTCAGCGAAACCGAAAACTGATTCCAGTGAACCGATTCGAGCTTGCTGTACTGATAGTCGACGATTCCATGCAGCGCCGGGCTGAACGCATACAGGGCGCCGGCCTCATAAACGCGCAATGTTGCCGTTTGTCCAAAACCCTTCAATTGCGTATCGACCACGTTGACCTTGGCCGTCACGTTCCCCAGCGTATAGCTGACTCCGCCGCCAAAAATCGATTTGCTGTCGAGATTCAACGGTGTCGACGCATAGGGATCGCTGACCGTTCCATTTGCGGAAACCGTAGCGACGGACTTCCCGAGCAGCGACGTCACGCCCAATTGGCCATACGGGTCCACGCCGTTGAATGAATTCGGATTGTTGATGCGCGTGTAATAAGCTGCGGCATACACCGGACCGCCTGTGTATGAAACGCCGCCGGAATAGCCGCTGTTCTGATGGAAATTCCCCGCCGTATTGCCAAACGCGTACAGCGCCTCGACTTCCACCCCTTTCATATTCGGACTCTGATACTTGATCGAGTTGTCCAGTCTGAGCCCGTAGAGCTGTCCGTCCAGATTGCCGATGTGTCCACCATATCCCGTCGCGCATGCACCGAGGCCGAGGCAAGTCGATATGAAAAAGTCGGAACCCGCATCGTACTGATGGCCGAGCGTCAACGTTCCGAAAGTCTGGTCGCGGAGACCCACATACGCTTGCCGGCCAAACAATCCGCCGAGTTCCTGCTTGCCGGTGCCGAGAGAAAAGGCGTTCTCCAACTGAAAAATGGCCGACAGACCGCGGCCCAGATCTTCTGTCCCGGTCAAACCCCAGCGGTTGCCATAGTTGATGCCGTCGTCTTCCTTGATATTGTGCGAGCCTCCTTCGTTAGACGAATAGGTGAGACCGGTATCGATAATGCCGTAGAGCGTGACGCTGCTCTGAGAGAAGGCCGGAGTCGCACAGAGGCACGAAGCAATAAACAGCAGGGACTTTTTCATGGCAATCCTAATATAAAAATATAAATGCGGATTTGATGATGACCGGGACTTTCTTAAACATTGCCTACACGGTTCTTCTCGTCGGAGCGCGACGAAGCACCCATTGGTGAATGGATGGGATCAGCGAAAACATCGATGCAATCGATTGCATTAAAGCGCGCATGTTATCCCATGTCAAAAATAAGTTGGGGGGGCGAATCTTCATGCTCACGCAGTGCCGCAAGTGGCGGAAGATTGCGTGCCGCTGCTCAAGCAGACTAGCCAGGGAAATCCATAGCGTTCAGGATGAAACGGGATTTTTGGCGGTATTGCAACCGATTGCATCGAGTGATAAGCGTGTTGATCCACCACGTCTATGACTGTTCGGTAGCCAGGAAAAAAGATATCGCAATGGTGTCAATAAAGAACGGAAAGAGAGTGGGGATGGATTTTATTTTTCGTCGACTACTCTCCAGCAAACCTTGTGCTACGATGCAATCGATTGCATAAAACGATGCCAAACGTCTGAGACTGGCTATCCGCGCATAGGTCGGAGCAACCTGCGGGCAATGAATCGAACTGGATGAAGAACGACATGCACGTCCGGTTCTAAAGAGGATGGCGACACGGCGATGTTGCCGGCGTCATCGAATAAAAACCTCCATGACAATGGAATGGAAAACTGGAGATTGATCGTATGAAATTTTCGATAAGAATGGGTCTGGCCGCTGCGTGGGTTTTACTGAACCTGACGAGCATTGCTCACGCCGGACAATCTGATTTCAGTGTCATGGAAACTTCACATGCAAACCCCGCCGCGGTTCACATCTTCAAATCCTACTTCGATGCGAAGAGCAGGAAGGAAGTCGAGCCGACGATGGCTTACTTCCGCAAGGACATGCTTGCTTACGCCGACACCACGCTGGGTTGGGTGACGCCCGGCTACGACGCGCAGCGCAAGATATTTGAAAAGTTCATGCCGACGTGGGGTAACGGAAAGTCCTATCCAACCCGGGTGATCGGCGGCCCGAGGAGCGCTATCGTCGAATTCACCGATACACCCGAGTTGTTTGGCGGGGAACTGCACATTGTGGGTGCAGTAGATTTCAAGGACGGCAAGATCTATCGTTGGGCCGACTACTGGGACAGTACCGGCTATGACGAGGCCGCTCTCCAGAAGATCATCGTGCCGAAGGACCATTTCCCATCGACTTTCAGGGAAGACGAGGTAGGTAACAACGCGAGCCCGCTAATGACGAAAGTGGCAAAAGGCTTTCAGTCAGCGTTGACGAAGGGCGACGTCGCCGCGGCCGGTGATCTGCTCAGCTATGACGCTGTATATGAGGATTCAGTACTTCATACGCAGATTATCGGCCGCTCCGCGATTCAGCGGTACCTGTCCCGTATCCTGCCGGTCGCACCGTTTGGGCAGGGATCGACGCTTCGCCATATTGTCGGCGGCGACCAGGGCGGTGGTTTCGAATGGGGCGCCGTTGCGTCATCGCCCGTACGTGTCGGGATTACGTCGCTGACGCTCGATTCGAGCGGTCATATTTCTCGCGTTGCCACGGTGTATGACGGCCGTGCTATTCCGCCGGCCGAGAAGGAGCATCTGGTCACGTTGTCTATCGACAAGTGAGGACGGCAAGTCACGGATAGCGCCAGTACGCGGGCTATCCGCTGATTGCCCGCGCTTCACGTTGCCTGTGGAATCGGGGGCCGCATCGATTCTGCCTGTGAACGCATCAGAAAATCTCATCGCTGCCGTTATAGCCGGTAACGGCGCCACGTTCAAAGCCTGCAACCCAACGACGTCCCCCTGACCGGTGACGATTCGGCCACCTCCTAATTTCATTGGAAGCGCAATGAACAGTTTTATTCACACGATCAAGTTCAGAATTGTTCTCGCGATGGGCGCATGCGTTGTATTCATGGCCGCGATCGGCGTATTCGGCGTGTTCGGCATTGCGACCCTGAATGCATCGGTTAAGGATGCGTACTTCAACAATACGTTGTCCATCATCGATCTGAACGACTTCCGCGCAGCTCAACTGGACAGCCGGCTCCGCTTGAGGCTGATCCAGTTGTATCGCGACCCTGCGAAGACGGCAGCGGCGGTCGCTGCCGTGCGAGCCGACCTGGTGCGTATGGATAAAGCGTGGAATCACTACTATCCGGCAAGCGTGTCCGGTGACGACGAGCGGGTGATTGCGGAAAAGATCAAGGTCACCTTCGCACAATTCGTCGACAGAATGAACGAGATCATCAATGCGTCAGGTGGTGGAGATTACGATGGTATCGGCAAACTGATCGACAGGCAGGTCGACTTGAACGAGACGCTGGTCTCGCTGTTCAATCAGGATATTGTCGTCAACCAGAACCAGGCGAAGCAGTCTGCCGACGACAGCGAAGCCACCTTCGAAACCATCCTCGGCATTTCCATTGGGCTGGTCAGTCTGGGTGTGGTGATGGCGGTTGCCGTCTCCGTCTATTTGCTGCGATCGATCTCCCGGCCGCTTAACAAGGCGATCGGCATCGCGCACGAAATCGCAGGCGGTAAGCTGGAAAATCAGGTATTGGTCGATTCGCGCGGCGAGTTCGGGCAACTTCTGGAAGCGCTGAAGAAAATGGATCGGCAACTCACGCAGACGGTGCGCGGAATAAAGACCACGGCGGAATCGGTCACGGTCGCTTCGAGAGAGATCGCCAGCGGGAACCTGGATCTGTCCTCCCGTACCGAAGAACAGGCTTCGTCTCTTGAACAGACCGCGGCCAGCATGACGCAACTGACCGAAACGGTGAAGCAGAACGCCGACAGTGCGCGGCAGGCGAACGGCCTCGCGGTGAATGCGACCAGCCTCGCGGATTCGGGTAATCTGGCCGTTCAGTCGATGGTCGGCACGATCGAACAGATTAGTGGCAGCTCAGGCAAGATTTCGGAGATCACGGGCGTGATCGAGGGCATTGCATTCCAGACCAATATTCTCGCGCTCAATGCAGCGGTGGAGGCTGCCCGTGCAGGTGAGCAGGGACGCGGTTTCGCGGTAGTGGCGAGCGAGGTGCGCAGCCTCGCGCAGCGCTCGGCGGCGGCGGCGAAGGAGATCAAGGAATTGATCGGATCGTCTGTCGCGATGATCGAGGGCGGCTCGAAGCAGGCCGGCGAAGTCGGCGCGACGATGGCGCGAGTCAAGCAGGCGATCAAGCAGGTCTCGGATATCGTCGGAGAAATTGCGGCTGCTTCGGAGGAGCAGAGCAAGGGCATTGAACAGGTCAATCAGGCGGTTACGCAAATGGACGAAGTCACGCAACAGAACGCGGCACTGGTGGAGCAGGCGGCAGCAGCAGCCCAATCGCTTGAGGAGCAGGCAGTCGATTTGAAGAAAGCAGTGGCGGTGTTTGCACTTGCCGGCGAGCAATAGAAACCGCTCTGATTGCATCGCCGTCAACGGTTGACGGCACACGGCGGTGCGCAATCATCGCTGTGATGACCACGCACCGCCGAACCGGTTTCAGCCACACCTGCGCCCGGTCGACCACCGGGCCGGTGAGGGATTACAGAAACGGCATGGCGAGAAGAACGGATACAGGCGCCGAAGTCAGATTCCGGAGTGCGCGAGCTTCACCCGGCGCAAGGCGACACGAATCGTTGACGCCCAATACCACGGTAGTGTCGTTGGTTTCGACGGTCAACTCGCCTGACAACACCACATAGTGCTTCTCGACATCGGATGCGGACAGCGTCGTGTAGCCGCCCGGCTGGATGATGGACACCCCCAGCCAAAGCGTGTCCGCCTCCCCAGCTTCATGTCCTTGCAGTCTCACGCAGCGCATCGAAAAATGATTCTGCGGAAAGTACTCGGGTGCCGAATCGAAGCGGGTGACGTTCATGGATTGATCAGGACGCGATGGGTGCTGCCACGCAACACTGCCTGATAGGCGTGGACGGTGTCGTCGATCGAGAACACGCTTTCCCCGTAGATCGGAAACGGTTTGAGTTTGCCGCTCAAGAAAAGAGGCAGCAATTGATCCAGGATCTGGGCGCCGTCGGCGCTGTCCAGAGCAAGCGTGTCGATCCCGACGTACGTATGCTGCCCGCGGTAGAAAGAGAAAATATCGAACGGAACGGCGCGATCGAGCGTGGAAATGAAGATCTGCGTGCCACGCTTTGCCAACGCTGCGTTAGCCTGTTCGAAATACGGGCTGCCCACTGTGTTGTAAATAATATTGGCGCCGTTCTCATGGGTTGCTGCTCGCACGACCTCTGCAATGTTTTGCGACGACGCATCGATCATCGTCACTTCACTGTTTGCATGCCCAAGATAGTTTTGCGCAGTCCGCTCGACGCCGAAAACTTTTGCGCCGGCGTTGGTCGCGAGTTGCACGGTGGCCTGACCGACTTTGCCGTTCGCACCGAGCACCAGTACGACATCGCCTTCTTTTACGCCACCGGCGCGACGCAGTCCTTCGAATGCCGTGATAAACGGCACGCCAATGGAGCCTGCTTCTTCCATCGTCAGATTCGCGGGCTTCTTGCGCACGCCGGAAGCCGGAACGGTCAGATAGGACGCGTGCGAGCCGTTGCGACGAATTCCGAGTTCTCCGCCGCTGCCCCAGACTTCCTGGCCGACCAGTTCTTCGGGGCCTTCGAGAACGATGCCGGCAAAGTCGCGGCCAGGCGTGCGCGGCCACACGGCGTGCGGCATTGCGCCAAGCACGGCTTTCACGTCGCTCGGGTTGACGCCTGCACTCACCACTTTAATCAGGCATTCCTGTGCGCCGGCAGTCGGGGCGAGCTGGGCCGCAATTTGCAGGTCAATTGAGTCTACGTTGGCGCTCGGCGCCGTAACACGCACTGCTTTCATTGTTCTGGGTTCCTAAAAAGACAAAGTAACAAATTGATTGGATTTATAAAGCTCAATGAGCGCGACATAGCGTGAGGCGGCCTGACTCAGATTGACGCGCTCGTCGTCGGAGAGCGTTCGCAGCAATCGCGCAGGATTGCCGGCCCACAGTTCGCCGGTACCGACGGTTTTACGCGGCGACAGTACGGCGCCCGCAGCAAGCATGCCGCCGGACTGGACGACAGCGCCGTCCAGCACCCGAGCGCCGAATCCGACGAATGAACAGTCTTCGAGCGTGCAGGCGTGAAGGATCGCGCCGTGACCGACGGTGACGTCGTCGCCGATAATCGCCGGAAGTCCATTCGTCGTGCCGTGGATAATCGTTCCGTCCTGGATGTTGGTCCGGCGTCCAATTGAAATCCGCTGGACATCGCCGCGCAGCACGCAGTTGAACCAGATGGACGCCTGCTCGCCGATCGTCACGTCGCCGATCAGTTGTGTGCCTCGCGCGACGAAAGCGCTGGGGTCGACTGAAGGGACGAGCGGCACAAGAGGTTGCGCCTGGGTCACCGTGACAACCCCAACTGCTCGCGCGCTTCCTGCGCAGTCGCCAATTCGCCGCCTAGCGACTGCACGATGTCGCTGGCCCGTTTGACCAGCGCGGCATTGCTTTCCGCGAGTACACCCTTGGAGATATAGATGTTGTCTTCGAGGCCCACGCGAACATGGCCGCCTGCCAGCCATGCCTGCGCAACGATCGGAAACTCGAAGCGGCCGATGCCGAACGCCGCCCACTGTGCGCCCGCGGGCAACAGGCTGCGCGCGTACAGCAGGGATTCGGGCGAAGCGGAGAATCCGTACTTCACGCCCATCACGAACGTCCACAAACCGGGGCCGTCGAGCACGCCCGATTTGATCAGGTCCAGCGCGAGATGCATGTCGCCCGAATCGAAAATTTCCAGTTCAGGTTTGACGCCTGCTTCGCGGATGACCGCCGCCATGCGCGTGACGTTTTTCGGCGTATTGATCACGACGTCTCCGCCGGAGTTCATCGTGTTCAGGTCGAGGCTGCAGATGTCGGGCCGCAGCGCAAGAATGTGTTCGACACGATCTTCGGGGCGCATCAGCGTCGTCCCGGGTGCTGCGACCTTGGGGTCGTCTTCGCCTGGAATGAAGCGGCCGCCGGGGCCCGTCGTCAGGTTGATGATGACGTCGGTATTTTCCGCGCGAATCCGTTGAATGACCTCGCGGTACAGTTTGATGTCCATCGACGGCCGGCCGGTATGGGGCTCGCGCACGTGGATATGGACGACTGCCGCGCCGGCGCGCGCCGCATCGAGCGATGCGTTGGCAATCTGCTCGGGGGTGATAGGCAAACCGGGATGTTGCTCGGGTTTCGTCAGATTCCCCGTTACCGCGCAGGTGAGGATGGTCTTGCGTGCATGCATGTGCTTCTCCGGAACCGGTTGGAACTAGCCGAGTCGGCGGCCGCCGTCGATGACGAGCGTCGTACCGGTTGTGAATTTCAGATGAGTGGCGCACGCCTCGATCGCCGCAGCGATGTCGTCGGGGGTTCCGATGCGACCGAGCGGCGTGGTGGCCGCGACCTTGTCGTTGAAATCCGCGCCGCGGCCCGGCACGAATGCCGTATCGACCACGCCGGGCGACACGTTCACGACGCGGACGTGCGGTGCCAGCGCGCGGCCGAGAGACGCCGCCATGATGTCGAGTCCCGCTTTCGCCGCGCAATAAGCGATATTGCTGCCGATGCCGGTGGTGGCCGAGATCGACGATACGTTGACGATCAATCCGTCGCCGGATTCGGCGAGCAGGGCTTGAAACGAACGGATCGCGGCAAACTGGCCGCGCCAGTTCACCTTGAAAATGTCGTCGATCAGTTCATCGGTCAACGCATCGAGATTGCTGTGTTTGACCGGCTGTGTGAAGCCGGCTGAATTCACGAGGATATCCGCGCGGCCATAGCGGTCGCGCACGGTGCGAGCGAGTTCGTCGAGCGTGGCGCTCTCGGTGATCGATGCGAGTGCGGCGCTATGTCCTTCGCCCGGCAATGCGTTGGCCGTGGCTTGCGCATGGTCGAGATTGTCCCGGCCGACCACGACGATGTGAGCGCCCGCCAGTGCAAGCCGGTGCGCCGCGGCGGCGCCGATGCCGCCGGTGCCGCCCATGACGACAGCGACCTTCTGGTCCAGTGTGTGAGACATGAGAAGCTCCTTTTATTTGATCGGCGGCATAGGGTGGGTCGCGACGCCTTCCGCGAGCACGAATTTGCATTCGAGCGTGCAGTAATGCACTTTCTGTTCGGGCTGAGGGGTGGTACCCGCTTCATGCCGCTCGAACTTGCCCACCAATGCGCGAGTGACGCCGAAGACAACATCGGATTCGAGATACTCGGCGTCGTCTGCGAAGATCTGCGAGATGAGTGTCGAATAGCCTTCTGCATAGATAACGAAATGCAGGTGAGCAGGGCGGAACGGGTGCCGATGTTGCGCGCGCAGCAGCTCGCCCACAGGCCCGTGAGTCGGCACCGGATAACCGGCCGGCCGCACGCTGCGGAAATGGAATTTGCCATTCGCGTCGGTGAAGAAATGGCCTCTGAGATTCATGTCCGGTTGCTCCGGATCCTGGTTCTCGTACAGCCCTACCGGCGATGCCTGCCACACATCCACCTTCGCGTTGCGGATCGGCTCCTGGCGCGTATTCAGTACCTGTCCGCTGACAAAAACGGGCGCGCCCGGCGCATCGTCCTGAACGATCGACGCGCCCAGTTCATAGCGCGGCGATCCGCCGCGAAAGAACGGCCCTAGCAGCGCGCCGCCGGTGCGCTCGTCGTGAATCGAGTTGTTCAGTGCCTTGACCAGCGTGGAGATGCCCAGCACGTCGGCCAGCAGCACCACTTCGTTGTGACTGTCCGTGCAGGCGAGACCTACTTGCCTCACGAAATCCAATCCCTGTTCGAACTCCTCGTCGCTGAGCTTCACCTCGTTCAGGAACGCGTGGCTGTGCTTGACGAGCGCATCCACGATCTCCTTCAGCCGGGGATTCTCAGTCTTGCTCATAGCCGCCAGCACGATGTCGGTGACTGACGCGGCATCGGTCACTATGCTGCCGGCCTTTTCAGATTCATACATTTGACACTCCTTATGCAATCGTTTGCATAGAATAGCGGCCCGCATTCTGGTTGTCAAAGGCGATTTTTACGAGGGATTAACGAAGCTAAAAGGGCTGGGTAGAGCGTGTTCGAATCGCGTCAGGCAATCGTTTGCAAGGGAAACTGCGAATTGACTCGAATGACTCCATTGAGGTACGGGCTTAGCGGTGCGGCGGGGGAAGCGCGCGGCTGGAAGCCGCGCGCACAGGTGTTATCGCGCGATCGTGGATTCGCGGACGACGAGTTCGGGCCTCAGCACGATGTTGATTTTCGATGCCGTGCTGTCTTCGAGACTATCGAGCATCAAGGTCGCCGCACGTACTCCCATTTCGTAAAGGGGGATATGCACGGTTGTCATGGGCGGCGCGACGGAATCCATCAGCGGCATGTCGTTGTGGCCGACCACCGAGATGTCTTCCGGACACCGCAGACCGCGTGCGCGAATGGCGTCGTAACAGCCGAGCGCCAGCAGGTCGTTGGCCGCGACGATGGCCGTGATGCCGGATTGGCGCTCGAGCAGCGCATCGCACGCGGCGCGGCCTTCCTCGCGGGAGTACGCTTTGGATTCGACCACCTGGCTCGGCGCTTTCTTCAGGCCTTGCGCCTTGATCGCATCGAGAAAGCCCAGCCGGCGCTCATAACCCGTCGACAGGTCGCTGGGGCCGGCCACGTGCGCGATGCTGGTATGGCCAAGCTCGACCAGATGCGTGACCGCGAGCAGCATCGCCAGGCGGTTGTCGCTGACGACGCAGGAAGCCCGACCGCTGCCCTCGCTCCGATTGACGATCACCACCGGCAAGCCCTCTTCGAGACAATGCTCGAGGATCGGATCTTTCCTGCCGGCCGTTGCCAGGATCAGGCCGTCGACCTGACGCCCGGCCATCTGATCGATCACGAACCGTTGCCGTTCCTTGCCCCCTTCGGCGTTGGCGATCAGCGGAATGAATCCTTTTTTGGCGAGCTCGTCTTCAATGCCGCGCAGGATAGGGGGGAAGACCGGGTTGGCGATATCCGGCAGCACCACGCCAATGATCCGCGAGCGCTTCGTGCGAAGCGTGGCGGCAATCCGGTTCGGAGAGAAATTCTGTTGGCGTGCGGCCTTGAGGACCTGCTCGACCACCTCGTGGCTGATCAGATGGCGAGTCTCCGGGTTCATCACGCGGGAAACCGTGGACGAATGAACGCCAATGGATTCCGCCAATTCCCTGAGGGTGGTCCGTTTTTTTTGCGGCATATAGTCGATAACGCGGCGTGATGGGCCGCACTCCAGCGAGGCAAAGACGTTATTTTACCTGCGAGCACCTGAGCGAAAAGCGAAGTTGCAATATGGCCTCGTTCGAGTGCTGTTTCGAACGCGCGTGCGACGCGGTGTTAGGTGCCGATTGTGATGGGCTGAACTATCCTGAGCGCGTCGGCGCTTGCGCGTTTGTCGCCTTGACGGCGAGACGCGCGAAGCAGTAGCATGCAATCGTTTGCATAGATTAAAACAGGAAGACACGTGGAAGACAATCTGAACGCTCTTACCGTCCTCGGCTTCGAAGGCGCGTTTAACTTGCCGGTATGGGTGGGTCAACGGCAGCGCCTTTTCGAAAAGTACGGACTCGAAGTCGGCCTGGAGTATGTAAAAGGCTCCGTCGACATGATCAACCGGATGACGTCCGGCTCGGCACAGGTGGCTTTGACAAGTGTGGACAACGTCCTCGCATACCGCGCCGGGCAGGGGGAAACCGCGGACGGCAGCGCGCCTGATCTGGTCGCGTTCATGGGGGGCGATCACGGCTTCCTGTCGTTGATGACAAAGCCGGAAGTCGCGTCTGTGTCGCAGTTGCGGGGCAAATGCCTGTCGGTCGATGCATTGACCACTGGTTTTGCCTTCGTGTTGCGTGAAATCCTCGTGGCGAACCACGTCGCGCTGACCGACGTAACGTTTGACGCGGCGGGAGGCACGGGTAACCGCTATCGCGCGCTGGTTGCGGGAAAGCACGACGGTACGCTGGTGCGCGCGCCATTCGAGCGGCTCGCCGAGCGTCATGGATTCAACGTGCTGGTGCGCGGCAGTGCGCTGTTTCCGGATTACCTGGGCACAGTCGGCGCGGTCATGCAATCGTGGGCCTCCACGAATCAGGATCAACTGATCGGTTTCATTCTGGCCTACCGTGAAGCATTGAACTGGATCTTCGACGCGAGCAATCACGAAGCCGCCGTTGAAATACTCAGAACAGGGTTCGCTGAGCTGACGGACGACGAAGCACGCGCCGTACTCGACGATCTGATGGATCCGAACGACGGACTCATCCATGACATGAGTATTCCGGATGCAGGTCTCGACCAGGTTTCGCGCATTCGCGATGCGCACGCACCGGTGTCGACGTATGAGTCGCGCCGGGACTGCGTGGATCTGCGCTACCTCGAACTGGCGCAGAGTTCGACTCGCTGGGCGCGTTAGCAGGTTGACCCGCTGCGCCGAAGCGCAGGCGCCGGGCGGAGACACCGCGGGTTCTCCGCCCGCTCAGGACTTTTAGTCCACTACGGCAATCGCTTGTATTTCAATCAGCATTTCCGGTTTTGCCAAACCCGCCACCGTGATCAACGCGCTCGCGGGGAAGTTGTCGCCGAAAATATCCTTACGGATTTTGGTGAACTGGTCGCCAAAGCGCGCATCGGTGATCGAAACCGTCATCGTGACGATATCAGCGAGCGTTCCGCCAGCCTGATCGAGCGTTTTGGCAATGCGCGAAAAGATTTCCAGCGCCTGTCCCGAGAAATTCCCGGCGAGGGAGTTGCCGTGTTCGTCCTCGACCACCGTTTGTCCTGCCAACCAGACGATCCTGCCACCTTCCGTGATGACTGCGGGGGAGTAGGCCCGTGCTTGCGCCGCATCGCGTTTGACGTAGCTTCGAGTGTGTTTCTTCTGCGGATCATTTGCCATACAAACCTCGCTTTCAATGAGTTGAAGTGAATCTGAACGTGTTG
>NZ_JAQQBV010000019.1:0-147075 GCF_046030735.1 Paraburkholderia xenovorans | reverse complement strand
TAACCATCTCTCGATGACCAAACCTTCCTTTCATTACTGTGTGAGACTTGATACTTCTGCTTTATGCAGCAGACCCCGAAAGGCCCACCGCCGCATCGCGCATCAAGCGCCCACACTTATCGGCTGTTAATTTTTAAAGATCGATTACGCATTCACTACCGAACCCGCACCGGACACATCCACCACCCGGCACCGCTTCGTTCTGCGTCGCTGCATCAGCAGCAGAGAAACGAGATTATGGAGAACGACCAGCAGGTCGTCAAGCCCCTTTGGTGAATTTTCTTTTGGATAAGCGGACTTCCGCGCCCAAACATGCACCTCACTATATGGAGCAAGTCCAATCACTCATCCCACCGTGTGAGCAGCGCTGACATCGTCTATAGTTAAGGACCCTGTCAACTCGTGTGCGAGCCGTTGAAGTTCTACCTCCAGCCCCCACCTGAAGCTACGGCTGACAGGCAACGCAAGACCTGCGACAAAAGTGCATCAAGAATTCGTGCACTTGCAATGCGCGCGAAGGCGCAAGCTCGTATATAATGCGAGCCGCGCGAATTTCGCACATTTCTATCGGCCCGCTTCAAGCGGGCTCATCTTTTTTGCTCCCCAGAGCACAGCCAAACAACCGCGTTGAGTCACTCAGGTGATGTTGAGCCATTGCTCGAAACGCCTGACGGTCGCGTCTTGCGTCTCATAGCGAAGCCTCTAGAGGAGAATACGTGAACCCTTTTGATCGCGAAGATTCGCAACACGAAACCGCCGGCTTTACCGCCAAGGCACCCGGTCGCACTGCCAAGGGCAAGGGCGCGGGCAAAGCGATCCCCGTAGCGGCCGAACTGCCGCCGCAACAAGCCGAAGAACGTCAACGCCAGATGCGTGCGCTGATCCAGCTGGGCAAGGAGCAAGGCTACCTGACCCACGCGCAGATCAACGACCACCTGCCCGACAACTTCGCGCAAACGGCCGCAATCGACAGCATCGTCAGCGCGTTCAACGACATGGGCGTGCAGGTCTACGAACAGGCTCCGGATGCGGAAACCCTGCTGCTGAACTCGAACGCGCCGGCCGTCGTGTCGGACGACCAGGCGGACGAAGAAACCGAAGTCGCGTTGTCGACGGTCGATTCGGAATTCGGCCGCACCACCGACCCGGTCCGCATGTATATGCGTGAAATGGGCGCAACCGAACTGCTGACGCGCGCGGGCGAAATCGCGATTGCCAAGCGCATCGAAGACGGTCTGCACGAAATGGTGCAGGCCATCGCCGCCTGCCCGCTCGCGATCTCGGCGATTCTGGCAAGCGCGCAGCAGGTGGCCGACGGCGAACTGCGTATCGACGAACTGGTCGACGGTCTGAACGAAGACACGGCCGCCGCGGAAGACACCAGCGCGAGCGCGGACGCCGCAGCGGACGTCGACGCCGACGCCACCGAAGACGACGACAGTGAAGACGAAGACGACGACGATTCCGGCCCGGCCGACTCGTCGGCAGCGGACGAAGCGCGTCTGAAGCAACTCACGAGCGACTGCCTCGAAATCTTCGCGCAGGTCGGCATTCTGTCCGACCAGCTGAACGCGTCGCACACCCGCGGCGACGTCACGTCGAAGGCCTATCAGCGCGCGCGCGAAGAGATCCAGCAGCACCTCGCGAAGATCCGCTTCACGGCTCGCACGATCGACCGCCTGTGCGGCGACGTGCAAAGCCAGGTCGCACAGGTTCGTGCGATCGAACGCAACATCATGCAGATCGTCGTGACGAAGAGCGGGATGCCGCGCGAGCAGTTCATCGAATCGTTCAAGGGTCACGAAGCCGATCTCGGCTGGACCGAGCGCGCGGCGCGCGGTACGTCGTCGTTCGGCGCGGCCCTCGAGCGTCATCTGCCGGCGATCCAGTCGGAGCAGCAGAAGCTGATCGACATCGAAGCCACGGTTTCGCTGCCGCTCAAGCATCTGAAGGAAATCAACCGTCAGATGGTCGCGGCCGAGTCGAAGATGCGCAAGGCCAAGAGCGAGATGATCGAGGCGAATCTGCGTCTCGTGATCTCGATCGCGAAGAAGTACGTGAACCGCGGCATGCTGTTCCTCGACCTGATCCAGGAAGGCAACATCGGCCTGATGAAGGCAGTGGACAAGTTCGAATACCGTCGCGGCTGGAAGTTTTCCACGTACGCCACGTGGTGGGTTCGCCAGGCTGTCACGCGTTCGCTCGCCGACCAGGCGCGCACGATCCGCGTGCCGGTGCACATGATCGAAACGATCAACAAGCTCAACCGCATTTCGCGCGAGATCCTGCAGCAGACCGGTCAGGAAGCGCATCCGTCAGTGCTGGCCGAACGCATGGAATTGTCGGAAGAGAAGGTGCGCGGCATTCTGAAGATCGCGAAGCAGCCGGTGTCGATGGAAACGCCGGTGGGCGACGACGGCGACGCCACGCTCGGCGACATGATCGAAGACTCGGCGGCCTCGTCGCCGGCCGACGCCGCGATGCAGGCCGACTTGCGCGCCGCCATCGACGACGCGCTCGACTCGCTGTCGCCGCGCGAAGCGAAGGTGCTGCGCATGCGCTACGGCATCAACACGAAGTCGGACCACACGCTTGAAGAAGTCGGCAAGCAGTTCGACGTCACGCGCGAACGGATTCGCCAGATCGAAAGCAAGGCCATGCGCAAGCTGATGCACCCGAGCCGCGCCGATCGACTGAAGTCGTTCCTCGACCGTTAAGCAGCACCAGTGCGCCTGCCGTGCGTGATGCGCGGCAGGCGCATGAAGTAATCGCGAGCGAGCGGCCCGATTGGCTCGATCGCGAGCCGCATCGCTCAACCTAACCTTCCTCCTGTTTTCCCAAAGCGGGTTGCATACACCGGGTTGCGTTCGCCGGGTTGCATACACCGGGTTACGTCCGCATTAAGCCGCCGCGACACGCATCCGCTCGTCAGCCGCCACGTCAGGCGAGCAGCGAGATCACCCCACCGATCGTAATTCCCGCCGCCAGCCAACGCCCCGCCGTGTAGAAAGCGTTGTGATTTTCCTGTGGCAGATCGGGCCGCTCGAGCCCGAGCGTGCCATACGTGAAGGACTTCATTGCCGATACGTTGGTGGCCGACGCGCTGTCGTCCGTCGAATCGCTGCTGTTCGCATCTCGCGCCGCCGCCGCGCCCTCGGTGGAAATCTGGACCGCGTCGTCCTGCGTAGACGTCGAAGAAGAACCCGAATCCGTCAGATTCGCCGCGTCTTTCTCCACGGTCGCGGCGTCGGTCTGCGCCGTCGAACCTGTCGTCACTGCGCTGGCTTGCTCCGGCACCGCTGAGCGCACGGCACTGTCGATCTGCATGGCAACCTCTCTTTCTCTCGCTCAAGTCACGCGCCACCCAACTTCGGCGCTCCAATTCAACACGCAAGAATCTGCGTTCCCGAAACCGCCGCTCGACGCACGGCCGGTTAGAACTCTATCGACCCCAATTGGCCAAACCTTGAGGGCTGGTAAGACAAAGTAAGAGGAAGTGGACACATCCGGCGGGCATACGCGTTGCGCGCTCCTTTTTGCCTTTTCAACCAGGAGCACATCATGAGCACGCTCGATCCCAAAGAGCCCGCGCCTGTCAGCGGGCAAAGCGCGAAAATCGTCGGAACCGGCATCGGCGACGGTCCCGGCCCGGATGTGATGGCCGCGTCTTCGCTCGACGGCAACAAGGTGATGTCGTCGGATGGCGAAGCGATCGGCAAGATCTCGGACATCATGCTCGACGTGCGCAGCGGACGAGTCGCGTACGCGGTGCTGTCGAGCGGCGGCTTTCTCGGCATCGGCGACACGCTGCACGCGTTGCCGTGGAGCGCGCTCACGCTCGATACCGACGACAAATGCTTCGTGCTCGACGCGCCCGCCGAGCGCATCAGAAATGCGCCGGGCTTCGACAAGGACAACTGGCCGTCGATGGCGGATAGGCAGTGGGGTCAAGCGGTTCACGCGTACTACGACCGCACGCCTTACTGGACTGCGACGCGTGAAGTAGTCGAAGAACAGAGATTGAATCCCGAGCCGTAAGCCATTCGAGCATTCAGCGTCGTCAACCGGCCGCGAGCGCTTCGTCGGTCAGTTCGACGCGATTGCGTCCGTTGGATTTGGCGCGATACAACGCACGGTCGGCGACGCTGGAAAGACGCGCAAGGCTGGCGTCGGTGGCGTCGAGACAGGCGACGCCGATGCTGCACGTGTAAATCGGCAGATCGCGATCCACCCGCAGTTGCACCAGTTGCCGGATCGCGCTGGCGCGGCCGAACGCCTCCTGCGCGTTCGCGTCGGCCAGCAGGATCGCGAACTCTTCGCCGCCGAAGCGGGCCAGATGGTCGTTGGGTCCCAGCACCGCGGTTACCCGCTCCGCGAAATCGACCAGCACGCGATCGCCGGTGTCATGGCCGAAGCGGTCGTTGATGGTCTTGAAGTGATCCAGATCCACGATCAGCATCGTCAAAGGTTGGCCGAGGCGTCGCGCACGTTCCTGGGTCTTCGCGTGCAGGATGCCGAAAGCACGGCGATTCAGCAGGCCCGTGAGCGGATCGGTCGCCGACTGGCGTTCGAGTTGCGCATGCAACCGGTTGGTCGCGACCATCACGAAGCCGACCGTCACCAGCAACGACATGAAGTTGTTGACCGCGAGATAGGTCAGTTGGAACGGATCGTGTGCGAACAGGTCAGGCGCGGCGTCGCCCGGCGACATGCTCGAGATGAAACGGATAGCGGTCGATACCGACAGGATCAGGAACATCGCGCCGAGAAACAGCGTGTTGTAATTGCGTGAACCCCAGAACAGCAGCAACCTCGTGTGCGCCGCATAGAACACGGTGAGTAACGCGGTCATGCAACTCACGCGGCCGAAGTAGTTGGGATGCACCCACAGCATCCACGAAACCGACGCGCCGCCGAACAGGATCGCGACGATCACGAGGCTCCACGACGGCTCCCGCTCGAAGAACAGCTCGGTGCCGATCAGCGATAGACCGATGCCGATCAGCAGGCTCGTATTGGCGACGACAACCGACACGCCGTCCGCCACGGCGCCGCGCAGCGCGAGGAGCACGGCCGTCACGGCGATGAACGCCGCCGCCGCGGCCCAGTAGCGTATCCCCTTGATGCTGGAAGGAAAGCTGCGGCTCAGCGAGAACAACACGATCGACATCAGTCCGGGCATGACGGACGACATCAGAATGACGGTGCGCAGATCGATTGAGCTCATCAAATGGAATGCCGTGACTTTGTCGAAGCCGCGCTGAACGCGGCTTCGTAACTCCTCTTAGTACGTTTACGGCCGGATCCCGCATAGCTGAAGTGCATACGCGATCGCACTCCGACGCATTTAAGGTATGACGAAAGTCTTCACGAGCGTCAGTTCGCCCGCCTTGCGCATCGGCACCCGGATCGTCTCGCTTTTCTCGTTCGGGGTGTTTTCGTCGGTGATGATCGTGACTTGCGCGACCGTCATGTCGCTGCCGGTATTGCCGCTGCCGTAGTAGTTCACGTAGACCAGATAGGTGCCCTTCAACGGCGCGGCCGACGAATAGATTTCCGGCCCGTAGCCGGTCGTCACGTCCACGTCGAGCGCGCCGCCGTTCGGCGTGACACGGTCGCCGTACCACGCATGCGCGCCGTCGGGCGAGATCACGTGCAGATCGAGGTCGGTGCCGTCGGTATCCCACGCCAGAATCACGCGCAAGCGCGGCTGCGTCTTGCCGCTGTACGCGTCGTAAAACTGCACGCGCTTCTTCGAGCCGTCCGGTGCGCGCAATTCCACGCCGTTGCTGCCGGACGGAAACGCATACGGCCGCGAGAACTTGCCGTCCTCTTCCACGCGCTGCGGCAACGGCGTGCCGTCGACCACCAGCGTGCCGACCGTCGTGCCCTTCTTCTTCGGCGCGTTGCGGATCTGCCCTTCGATCAGCGCGAATTTCGACTGCCCTTCCGGCGTCGACACCGTCACCGCCGGATAGTGGACGTCCTGCGTATAGCGCTCGCTGTCGCCGCCCGTGTTGCGCCAGCCGTTCAGCGGCGCGGCAAATTCGATATCGCTCGCCTGCGCCGCCGGCGCAGCCTGCAGACAGGCGACGACGAGCGCCACCCAGCCGGCCTTCGTCCATCGCGTCGTGTTGACCTTCATCGTCACTGCTCCCATCCTGCTTTCAGAGTCGCTCGCTTTTCACGAGCATCAGGTCGCCGATCTTGCGCAGCGGCACGACCATCGTTTCGCGCCGTTCGTTCGGCGCATTGTCGTTGAACACCCGCGTCGACGTTGCGGTGATCACGTCGCGGTTCATTGAATCGGATTGTCGGTACGAATCAGCGTGCGCGCGGTACGTTCGACGAACGCCTCATCGAGCCCACGCGGATGATGCTGAAACGCGAGATGTATGTACTCATGGGCGAGCGCGATACGGTCTTCTTCGGTTTGAAGACGGTACACGTACACGCGATTGCGCTGCGCGTCCGCGTACGGACGCCCTTCGCGCACCGCGCACACCGCGGGCAGATCAGGCGTTTCGTAACCGGCGGCGCTATCCATCCGGCGCGCCCACAACGGCGCGTTGCGTTGCAGCCATGCCTGCGCGCCGGCCACCGCGATGCAATCGCCGGACAGCGGACTCTCGAACGACGTCAATGTCGCCTGCGGCCAGGTGCGCGCGAGAATCGCGTCGAACGCGAGTCCGCTTTGCGCGGAGGCCTTTGCGGCGAGCCAGCTCATCTGCCCCGGCGCGGCCTTGTCGTGGTGATACTGGACGGGCACGCCGGTCAGAACCAGCGCATCGGTCAGATCGGCCGCGCGGCGCGCATCGGCGCTCGGCGCGCGCGGTAGCACGCGCTGCGTGTTGCTGCTGTCGTCGATACGCAGACAGCCGTGATCGTGCCGGCCGTGCTGCACGGCGTAAGTGCGCGCGGCCACCGCCAGCGCCTTCGCCGCTTCCGGCTGGCTCGTGTCGCCTTCGCGCTCGACCACCCGTGCGACGTAGTCGTTCATGCCGAAGCGGCCGACCAACTGCGGCACGCCGGCCGCGTCGCGATCGAGCCGCAGTTCGCCGCGGCTTTCCACCCGCGCCCAGTTGCCGTTGGTAAAACCGATCCGGACATTGCCGCGCAACGGACCGTCCGGCACGCTGGCCGAGCCGGCGTCTGCGAGCACCTGGCGAATCGGATAGCGGCTGAAGAAATCGACCAGCACGCACGCGCCGTCGTCGGGGATCGTTACTTGCGTGAGCAACGGCGCGATGCGCGGCGCGGCGGCCGCCAGCACGCGTGCGCTGCCGCCGGGGCCGCCCAGCCAGATCGGCGTGCCGTCCGCGAGCCAGCCCGCCGCGCCGCCGATCGACGCGCCCGGCCGCGCCGGGTCGGGCATCGTCCAGGTCTTCGCGCGCAGCACGCTGCCGTAGAGCGCGACCGTGCCCTCGCCGCGTCCGCTCGTCAGCACCGACACCAGCGTGCTCGATGCCGCTTCGCGCGGTTTCGCCGGCATCGCCTGCAAGGCCGCGAGCAGATCGGCGACCGGTACGCGGCGCGTCGGCGTCATCGCGTGCAGGTCGCGCAGCCACGCGGGCGCGTGGGCCGCGCTCCAGTATTTGCGCCAGTCGGCGGGATCGAGTTGCAGGCGCGCGGGGGCGAAAAAAAGTCCGCACGATTGCACCAGCGCGTGTTCGCGGTCGACGTGAGCGCCGCTCATGCAGCAATACACTTCGTCGGGATCGCCGCCGCTGCACGTGTAGTCCGGCGTCGCGATGTTGCGATCGACCAGATAACCGTAGACGAACAACTTCCAGACGCTGCCGAGCGGCGTGTTCAAGGTCGCCGGTAATGGCCGTGCGGACGACGGCGTGAGCGCTTGCGCGGCGCCCGCGGCATCGGTCTGCCAGACTTGCGTCTGAGCGTCGCGCAGCCACGCGAAGCTCAGTGTCTGTGGCGACGCTGCGGCTCGTGGCGCAGACGCGCCTGCGGCTGCGCCCGGCAGCGCCGTATTGGCGAACGCGCCGCCGCTCACCGCCGCCATCCCCACGGCGAGCGCGATCCGCAGCGTGGCTGCCAGAGAATCGCGCGTAGGCCGGAGAACGGGGAACATGGCGTCGCTTGCTTACTGAATACGCAGCGTCGTCATGCGATCGCTCTTGCCGCCTTCGAACGCCTTCGCGTCCGGCTGATACATGCGGAAGTAGCGCGCGGGCGGCAACGAGAACGTGCCCGGCAACGCGAAGCGCACGAGCTGCCGCAACGTCACCGGACGATCGAGCAACGGCACCGGCTGGTGATAAGCGAGCTCGCCCATCTCGTACGAAGCGACCCGCTGGAACGGCTGCGGACCGCTCGCGCCGTCCTTGCCGCCCGGCAGACCGTCGATCGACACGCCCCAGCTCGTCGCCTCGACGTCGCCGCCCGGCGGCAGCGGCACGTCGAGCAGACCATAGTGATACGCGTTGCCGGAGCGCGGCGTGAGCGTGACTTCGTCGATATACAGCGCGTTGCTGTCGATCGCGTCGCCCTGCTTGACGAGCCGCGCGGTGAACGCCGAGCGTCCCAACTGGCTGTCGGCGTCGGCCTTCTTCGGATCGGGTTTCACGTCGAGCGGCTCGAGCCTGTAGAAGCGGCGTTCGACGGTGATGTTCAACCGGCTGTCCTCACTGGTGTGACTGCGGAACGAGACCAGCGCGTTCACGTCGGTGCGCGGCGTGCCGGCGTCGAGCGTGGCCGGCAATGGCGCGCCGCTCCACTTCCACAACGCCGCGCCGGTCGGTGTCGCGGCGCGCGTCCAGCCCGCGCCTTGCAGCGTCGGCAACGACGCCGGCGACAGATCGGCGCCGAGCGATTTGCGCAGCCACAGCAGCATCAACGCGCGATCGAGCGTCGGATAGTCAGCGCTGCTCTTCGCGAGCAACGCGGGCGCATCGGCGCTCGCGCCGCCATCGCCCGTCATCGCGATCAGGCTTTGCACCAGCGGCGCCGGGTCGTTCACCAGCGCGAGGCGCGCCGCGCTCGCGGCAGCATCGAAACCGTCGGGAATCTGCGCGTTCGTGCTGCGCGCCATGCTCGCGACCAGCAGCGTCGCCATCTGCTTGCCGCGCGGCGAATCGGCTTGCGCGAAGACGAGGCTGTCCGACGGACCATACGTGGCGGTGCGCGCGGTTGCGTTCACGGTTGCATTCACGGCCGCTTTGCTCGCTGCTTTGCTCGCTGCGTTGCCCGTGGCCGCCGCATCGCTCAGCAGATCCGCGGCGACACCCGACACCGGCGTCGCGACGGGCAGACCCATCTGCTGCATGAACCACAGCGCCAACGCGCGATGCAACAGCGGCTCCTTCGCGCCGTTGTCGCGATACACGTCCATCGTGTGCTGCCAGTTGTCGGCGGGCAGCGAGATGCCGAGGCTGCGGCTCGCGAGCCAGTCCGCGTAATACGCGTACGCGGTGATCAACGCGCTGCCGCCGGTCGTATCGCCCCACCAGCCGAACGTGCCGCCGACGCCCGCCAGCATCGCCAGACGTTGCCGCTGATTGCGCAGCAGCGCTTCGAGTCCTTGCGCGGAACTGGCGTTGTCGCCGCGGCCGATCACGTCATGCGCGAGCGCAAGCGGAATCAGCCGGCTCGAGGTCTGCTCGGCGCAACCGTACGGGTAGTTGATCAGATCGTCGGCGACGCGCGCGAACTCGGTCGCGGCGCTACCGATGAAGCGCACGTTCACGTCCTGCGCGTCTTGCGGCAGATTGAGCGGCTTGTTCGCGCCGTCGAGCGCGATCGTGTTCTGATGCAGATCGAGCCAGCCGCTCGCGTCGAGGTAGATCGTGGTCTGCAAGCGGTCGACGTCTTTACCGCCGCTCCGCAAGCTTGCATTGACCACACCCGCCTTCAACGCGCCGGTCGGCAGACGCAGATAATTCGCGCCGCGCTTTAACGTGACCTTCTGATTCAACGAGAGCCCGCCGCCGTCGACCACCCACTCGGCGTCCTTATCCGCGTCGGTCTGATTGAACGCGATCATGTCGATGGCCGGCTGATCGTTCACGCGGAAATGCGACGGCCCGCTCCACTTCAGATACAGCGCCTTGTCCGAGCGCACATAGGCGGTGCGCTGGCCGACCATGCCGTCCGGCGCCGCCGCGCGCACGGTAATGCGCCAGCGCGCGAGCGAATCGGGCATCTTGAAGGTCATCGTTGCGTGGCCGTTCGCGTCGGTCTTAAGCAGGCCTTGCCACGCGGCTGTGTCCTGATCGTCGCGGCGCGGCCGTTCCAGCACCTTCACGCCGCGCTCGTTGTAATTCGCGCGCTGCGGGCCGCCAGGCGCGCCCTTCAACGGCGAACGCGCGAGATCGTATGTGATGAACGACAAACTCGACGACGTCCGCACATTGTTGCGGCGCGGATGATAGAAAAAGTCGACGATGTTCGGCGCGATTTCCGGCTGCAGCACATAGACCATTTCATCGACCACGCTCACCGTCAGATTCGCCGCTTCCGGCTTCCCGTTCAGCGTGCTGTCGAAGTTCAGCGTGACCGTGTCGCCGGGACCGTACACCGGCTTGTCGCTCTTCACGTTCAGTTCGATCTGCGGTTGCGCGACCACGATGCCCGCGTTCTGGAACACGTACTCGCCGGCATGCACGTACAGCACCGAGAAGGTCATGTTCGGCGCAAATGCTTCGCCCACCTTGATGCGCGCTTTCCACTGCGAAGGCGCCACGCGTTGCAGTTGCAGCCAGTCGCCGCCCGCGCTCAACAGTGCGCGGCGCTCGACGTTGTCGCGTTCGAGCGTCAGCAACGCGTCGTCCACCGGCATCGGGAACGTGATCAACGCTTCGGCGGTGTCGCCGATCCTGTACCGGTCGCGATCGAACACGATTTCGACGCTGCCCGGAATCGCCTTCACGCCGTCGCCCGCAACCCAATGACTGGCGGCGGCCAGCAGATTGCCGGCGGCGTCCTTCACAGACAGCATGTACGAACCCGGTTCGTCGAATTGCACCGGGAACGACAGCTTGCCGCCCACAGCCGCGCCCTTCAACGCGCCCTCGCCGTGCGTCTGCGATTCGAGACGCGTCCATTCCCATTTCGCCGGCGCGCGCGAAGCCGGATCGAGCGTGCCGAGCGCCTGCAGATCGAAGCTGACCGCTTCCTTCGGTTGCGAGAACGATCTGGCCGTGGACAGCCGATACGGCGTCGCGCCGCGCGCGATCAGCACTTCACGCGTCACCCGCACCTTGTATGCGGCGCCGTCCTGCGCGAACAGCGTCAACGCATAACGGCTCGGCTCCTTCGCGGCCGGCAGCGTGAGACTCGCGTTACCGTCGCTGTCGGTGGTCAACTCCTGCTGGTCGAGCTTGACCGGAAATAGTCCGGCATAGCGCAATTCGCCGTCGACGATCGTCACTTTCTGCGCGCGCAGCGTGACCGAAATCTTGCTGTTGCGCACCGGCTTGCCGTCCGGATAGCGCAACTGGATCTTGCCCTTCAGCGCCTCGCCGGTCGCGTAGTCGGCTTTGTCCATCGACAGATTCACGTCGAAATGCGGCTTCACATAGTCGGCGACGCGAAATGCGCTGCCGTAGACATCGCCGTTGTAGTCGAAGCGCAGCGTGTAGCCGCCGGCGGTCGCGTCGGCGGGCAGCGTGAACGACGCGTCCGCGCCTGTGTCCGACGCGAAATGCACGGTGCTGATCGCCACCGGCGCGCCGTTCGGGTCGAGTACGTCGAGCTTGATGTCGGCTTCCGCAGGCGCGGTGGATTGCGTCGCGTTCTGGAACGTGCGACCGATGAACTTCACATGCACCGGGTCGCCGGGCCGGTACATCGGACGGTCGGTCACCGCGTAGATCTTCGTGTTGTAGATCTCGCTGTCGTAATAGAAATTCTCCGACACGAACACGCCGCCTTGCGGATCGGTACCGAGCACGTAGCTGCGCTCGGGGCTCACGTGTTGCAGCACCAGCGCGCCGTCGCCGCCGGTCGAACCGCTTTGCAGCACGCCGACGCCGTCGGTCCAGTTCACCTCGGTGTTCGCGACCGGCTTGCCGTTGTCGCGCCGCGTGGTCCACACCAGCATGCCGCTCGAGGCTGCCTTCACGACCGCCACCGTGTCCGACACGAACAGCAGCGTATGCGCGCGATAGTTGCCGATCACGGCTTCGACGATATACAGCCCCGGCGGCAGCTTGCCGACCGGAATCATCACGTTGCCCGAACTCGCTTCGATGAAGTTACTGCTGCTGCCCGCGAGATTCACGCCCTTCGGCGGCTCGATCGCCTTCGCGTCCCAGATCGGATAGCGAAAGCGCGCGACCACGTCGTAGCCCTTGAGCGGCGCGAACTGCGAGTTCGGCGCGAACTGCGTCGGCTTGCCGGTCTGCT
The DNA here is from genome assembly GCF_046030735.1 of Paraburkholderia xenovorans. GTDB lineage: Bacteria > Pseudomonadota > Gammaproteobacteria > Burkholderiales > Burkholderiaceae > Paraburkholderia > Paraburkholderia xenovorans_A. The sequence continues at coordinate 134,712 of NZ_JAQQBV010000019.1, read as the reverse complement.
CGCCGAGCTTGAATTGCGGCGCGGCTTCGGTCGCCTTGCTGCGCGTCGCGAACGACAGCACCCGCTGCCACGCGCGGCGCGCTTCGGTGAGCCAGCGGTCCCACAGATACGCGAGCGTATTCGCGAGTCCTTCGCCCTGGTAATTCGGCGCGACGTTCAGACGATGCAGGTTCTTTTGCGCCTTCAGGAAGTCCAGCGGCTTCGCCACCCGATACACGACGACATCCGCGCCGCCGTACGCCTGCAGCGCGTCCTTGAACTCGCGGCCCGGTGCTTCCAGACGCACCTGTGCCAACTGATCGCTGCCGAAGCTCGCGTCCGACAGCAGAAAGAACGGCTGACCGTCGACTTTCTGCGACGCGAAATTGCTCGACGGCGCGGTTTGCAACGTCGGGTTCGCGGCGATGTTGGCGTCGGCGGCAGTGGCCGACGCGTCGTCGTCAGCATGGGCCGCTGGCGCCATGACGAGCGTCAATGCCGCGACGAAAGCGAACGCGAGCACGGGAAGGCCCGCGTGACGTTTCAACTTGCCGAGCCAGGCGCGCGACGCGGTGACGGAATCGATTCGGGTCATGGTGTGAGAAAGTCCAAACGAAACACGCCGACGAAATTCGGATTGCCGTCGAGCGGCTGCCAGCGGGAGTCTTTCCATTGCATCAGGTCGGAGACGGCCACGGCGCGCAAACCGGTATCGGTCGGCGTGACAGTGCCTGTGTGATAAGCGATGTAGCGATCCAGCCAGATCATCAGATGCTGGTCGTCGCCCTGATCGAAGAACAGCAGGTCGCCGGGCAGCGCCTGGTTCACGTCCTTCGAGACGAAACGGCTGTTGCGCTGGATCAGCGCGATCGCCGACGCGTACGCGCCGGTCGAACCGTCGAGCTGGGTCCAGCGATTCGACAACGTGCGTTGCGAGGCGGACAGTTGCAGTTCGGGCGGCAGGCTGCTCGCGTCCGCGAGACTCGTCATGCCGTTCGCGCGCAACCATTTGGTGTCGTGAGACTTGAGCGTTTCGCCGACCGCGAAGCGTACGAGACCCGCGCAATCGCGCTGTGTCCAGCGCGGTGTCGGGCCGCGGCGCATCTGCTGGTCGACGATGCGCACGAACCACGCGCGGAACGCCGCCGATTGCTGCGCGGAGAGCGCGTCGGGATCGGGTGATACGGTGGTGCTGGTTAATGCGTGCGCGTAGGGCGCGACGCCGGCGATGGCGAATATCGAGGCCACGCGCGCGAGCCAGCAGCGGCGCGCGATGCTCCGAGGGCTCGTGCCGATCGCGCGCGAGCCGGTTGCGCAAGCCGCGGCCGGCACTGGCACACCGCTCGCCGGGCTCGCGCGGGGAACGCGAAACGGGCGCATTCAATCGCCTCCGGTGCCGGGCTGATCGACAGGCGCATCGACGACGCCCGGATCTGCACCAGCGCCGGCTTTGGCGCGATCGAACCACCAGTCGACCGGCACCCAACCCGTGGAACCCGGCAGGTTCTGCGGCAACGTCAACGACACCGGCGGATAGTGCGCGAGCGCATGCAACTTCGGCACGAGATGCGTGCGCGACGCATTGCGGAACACAGCCTCCTGATCCGCCGGCAATGCCGCGCCCGCTTCGCGTTCGATCAACGCCGCCGCCGACGAAGGCGTCAGCGCCAGAATCGTGCGCGGCTGACGTTGCGGCGCGAGCGTATCGGCAAGCGCCGGATAGCGCTTGTCGAGCACGGCGAGCGTGTCGTCGACGAGACGCGCGTCCGGCGAAAAGATCAGATAGCCGTGCGCCAGCGCGAGCGTCACCGGGAAATAGCGCTCCGCCGACAGTTGCGACGCGAACGGCGCCTTGCTCGCGAGCGCAGTGCCCGAACGCGCGCTGACCGGGCGCTGCCACACTGTCACGTCCGCGCCCTGCTCGCGCGTGGTGACCGGCAGGCGGCGATAGTTCGTATCGGCATCGGCGCTCTTCGCGGCCTTCGCCTCGTATGCGCCGATCGCCTGTGCAAAGATCTTGCCGAGCGCGCTCTTCAACGTCGCGGCGCTCGCGGCGTCTTGCGTCTTCACCCGCGCGACGAACACCGGCGCGACCAGCGTCGATTTCCCATACCAGCAAACGGCCGCGGGACCCGCAAGCTGATCGCCGATTGCAGCGGCACCGTCCGCACTGCCTTCGATGACTTTCGCGAGCAAGCCCGACGCTTCTTTCCAGTCCGCCGGCAAGCTCGTGCACGCGGCCGGATTCGCCGGCAACGCGCGCCACAAGTCCGCGCTGTTCCACAGCTGCGGCAGCTTGCCCGGCTGGATCAGCGCGGCGGTCTGCCAGCTTGCCGCCCCCGTGCCGTTCGGCGCGAAGTCGAAACGCAATGCGTCGATGCCGGAGAAAAACGCCTGATAACCGAACGACAGATAATTCGCCGACACCACGAGGCGATGGCCCTTGGGCGCGTCGCCCGCTGCGTCGAGCTGATAGGCGCGCGCCGCGTCGTCGCGGCCCGACGCCAGCATCTCCGACACCGCATCGGCACGCTCGCCGAGCAAGCCGCCCTTCGCGTCGAGCAGCACGCCGGGCGCGGACAACACGACGAGGCGATCGTCTTTTGTCGCGAACAGCACCGTGCGGCCGACCGCCAGCTTCAGCGCATAGACCGGCACGTCGCCGGACAGCTTCGCGACCTGGCTCAACTGCGCATCGCTCGCGGCGACGTTGCCGAAACCTTGCAGCAACTTCGCGAGGCCGTTGCGATGGATCGACATCAGCCAGTAACCGAGCCGGCCGTCCGGAGAGCGCCACAGCAACACGTGCGCAGGTTCGTCGAACACGCGGCGGATCAGTTCGTCGCGCCAATCGAGTTGATGTTCGAATGCGAGACGCCGCAGCGCGCCCTCGGCGGACAGCCGCGTGTTGTTCGATTCGTAATAGTCGACGAAGTCTTGCGTGAGCACGTCGTGCAGCAGCGGCACGCGCAGGATGTCGCGCGGCAGGCGCGAGAGCGCTTCACTGTCGATCACTGCGTCCGGGTGATGAATATCGAGTACGACCTCGCCGGTGTCCGCAACCTTGCGATGCGCGAATGGCCGCCATACCGCCTGAACGATCACGCCGGCGACGATCAGAAGCCCGACTACCAGGATTGCAATCTTTTTACGCGACATCTTCATCTGATTTTTTCTGGTTCGATGCGACGGTATTAACGTGGATGTCGGCGGCATTAATTCGCCGGAATCGCTCGCTGAAGGCAGCGATGATAACCGATATTTTTTGCAGCAAACCAGTCGCGTTACGCATTTAACAATTATCCTCGTTTGGGGAGTTTCGTGACGTGGATTCAACTGCGCCGCGGCTATTTGAAGCGACGGCTTTTAGTTAATCGATATCGCATCGGCGTGAGCGGCCGGTGATAAGTATGTGCGCCGTGGACGTGCAGGAATCACCGTGCGTCGCGGCTCGGCGTGGATTGCCGTCCCGGATTGCCGCCCTGGATTGCCGTCCCTTTAAGCAATTCTGTGCATTTTTGTCAAATGGTCACGATTAACCGGGCACATAAAAAACCCGGTTTGCTTTTGTCAAGCAAGCCGGGTTTTCAGGTATTGCCGGAATCGATTAGCGTAGATTATGCCGTTCGCCGCTATCGCAGCCAGGTTCAAGCACGTTCAAGCGCCTGTTTCATTCTCTGCACGCCCGTTTCGATATCGTCCACGCCCGGCGCCGCAAATGACAGCCGCAGCGCCGCCGTATCGGTATTGTCTTTATAGAAAGCGACGCCAGGCACGAACATCACATTACGTTCGATACAGGCATGCAGATAATCGGCGGCATTTTCCCCGCCGTTCAACCGCGCCCAGACGAACATGCCGCCGGCCGGACGGTGAAATGCAATCGCGCCGGCCAGTTGCGTGTCGAGCGCGTCGCACAGCGCGCGGCACTTCACCGCGTACGCGTCGACGATCTTCGGCAGATGACGCTCGAGCGCGCCGCTCGCGAGGTAGTCGGCGGCGATTGCCTGGGTCCACGGCGAACTGCATAGATCGACGGTCTGCTTGGCCACTACGCAACGCCGCAAAATCTCCGCGTGCGCGATCGTCCAGCCGACTCGCAAGCCGGGCGCGACGATCTTCGACAGACTCGAAAAATGCACGACCCAATCGCGCGAGCCCGGCACCTGTGCGCTCAACGCGAGCAGCGACGGCAACGCGGTACCGCTGAAACGCAGGTCGCCGTAGGGGTCGTCTTCGACGATCAGAAAGCGGTGCTGCGCCGCCAGCTTCAATAACGCGAGGCGCCGTTCGAGCGACAAGGTCGCGCCGGTCGGATTCGCGAACGTGGGCACCGTGTAGAGCAGCTTCGGCGTCTGACTCAGCGTGCCCGCTTCGAGCAACGCAGCGAGCGCGGCGACGTCGAGCCCGTCGTGATCGACCGGCACGGTCACCACGTCGGCCTGTTGCAGCTTGAGCGCCTGAAGCGTGGCCGGATACGCGGGCTGCTCGACCAGCACCGTATCGCCCGGCGCGACCAGCACGCGCAACAGCAGATCGAAGCCCTGTTGCGAACCGGTCGTCACGAGCAATTCTTGCGGTGTGCACGGCGTGCCGCGACGCGACATCAATTGCGCGAGCTGGTCTTTGAGGATCGCGAGACCGTCGGTGGGACCGTATTGCAGACACAGCGCGGTCTGCTGCGACGCACGCGCCGCGGCTGCCTCGAGGCCTTCGCGGTCGAACAGGTCGCTCGCCGGATAGCCGCCGGCGAACGAAATCATGCCGGGCTGCGACAGATACTTGAAGAGCTCGCGGATCGGCGAACCGGTCGGCGCTTCGAATGCGGGACTGAACTTGAACATGATGAGGCGCCTGATGATGGAACTGATGACCGTGCGGTTGAGCTGGATATTGGCGTGGCTGTTGGCCTGGCTGCTGAACTGGATGTTGGCCCGGCTATTGAGCGCTTGGCTGACCGGCCTGACAACCGATAACCCCCGGCGAAAGAACGGCTTCGATTGTGGGCATCGCGGCAATGAGCGGCAAACGATATCTACGCACTACGTATTGCGTTTTCCGCATCATCTGCCGCCGGGCTACACCACGTTCTTCTCCACGATCGGCCGGTTGTCGAGCACGCGCTCGAAACTCAACGAACTGAGGTCGAGCGTCGTATAGCGGCCATGCAGGATCAGTTCGCTAATCCCTCGTCCAGTCGCCGGACCCTGTTGCAAACCGTGGCCGCTGAACCCATTGGCGAAAATGCAGTTATCGACGTCCGGGTGATAGCCGATGATCGCGTTCTGATCCAGCACGTTGTACTCGTAGTACCCGGACCAGCAGTTCTGCACGCGCAGCGCTTCGAACTGCGGCACACGATGCGCGAGCGTCGGCCAGATCACGTCGTCGAACAGTGCGTGGTCGACTTCGTCGAGCGGCAGATCGTCCGGATCGTTGTCGGCAGACGGCGACGTGCCGCAAATAAACGATTGGCCTTCGGGCCGGAAGTACACACCGGTCGGATCGATCAGCAACGGACAACATTCGAGCTTCGCGGGCGACGACACATTGAAAACACTGCGCCGCCGCGCGAATACCGGCAGGTCGATGCCGGCCATTTGCGCGACGCTGCGCGACCAGGCTCCCGCGGCGTTGACCACGACGTCGCACGCGTACGTCTCGCCGTTCGCTGTTTGCACTTGCGTGACGCGCTTGCCGTCGCGCAGAAGCATGGCGACGTCGTCGGCCACGTAGCGTGCGCCGAGCGCCTGTGCTTTCTTGCGCAGCGCCTGGACGAGCCCATAGCCGTCGAACCAGCCTTCGCCGCTTTCGCCGTATCCGCCGGCAGTAAGGTCTTCGGTGTTCAGCCACGGAAAGCGCGCTTGCAATGCGTGTTTGTCGAGCAAACTGATGTCGGCGCCGAGGCTCGTCTGCAACGCGTGGTTTTCACGCAGCGTGACAGCGCCGGCAGGCGTCGCGAGAAACAGATAGCCGCCCTCGTGCAGATCGATCGACGGTTGCGTGCCGGCGATCTCGAGCCGTTCGCCGATCGAGCGCAGAAACTCGATGCCGTACAGCGACATCTGAATGCAAAGCGGTGTGGAGAATTGCTGGCGAATCGATCCCGCCGATAACGCCGACGACGAACGCGCGTAAGTCGGATCGCGCTCGATCACGGTGACGTCGACCGTCGGGTCAGACGCGCGCAGAAAATACGCAATCGAGCTGCCGATCACTCCACCGCCGACGATCACGACTTTGGAACTCACGTCTTACTCCACGAATAACGTGGCCGCTCTGGAACGGCGGGCGGCGCAAATAGATTGCTGGAAGAAGTGATGCACAGCGTGTGAAGCAGGATGATGCACGGCGGCCGCATGAACGCGGCCGCTGCCTGGTACCGCCTGCATCAGCGGCAACCGACGCTGCTCGAGCTCAGCCGATATTGAAATCGATGCCTTGCGCGAGCGGCAATGCCGACGAGTAATTGACCGTGTTGGTCGCGCGGCGCATGTAAGCCTTCCACGCATCCGAACCCGACTCGCGGCCGCCGCCGGTTTCTTTTTCGCCGCCGAACGCACCGCCGATTTCAGCGCCGCTCGGTCCGATGTTCACGTTCGCGATCCCGCAATCGCTGCCCGAGTCGGACAGGAAGCGCTCGGCTTCGCGCAGATCCGTTGTGAATACACACGACGACAAACCGTGCACCGCGGCATTGTTCGCTTCGACTGCGTCGGCGAAATCCGCATAGCGCAGCACGTAAAGAATCGGCGCGAAGGTTTCCTTCAACACCACGGACGTTTGCGACGGCATCTCGACGATTGCCGGACGCACGTAGTAGCCGCCGTCATAACCCTTCACTTCGACGCGCTCGCCGCCGAACACCTTGCCGCCTTCGGCCGTAGCCTGTTGCAGCGCTTCCTGCATACGGCCATACGACTGTTTGTCGATCAGCGGCCCCATCAGCGTGCCCTTTTCGAGCGGGTTGCCGATCGGCACCTTGCCGTACAGTTGCTTCAGACGTTCGATGGTTTTGTCGTACACGCTCTCGTGCACGAACAGACGCCGCAGCGACGTGCAGCGTTGCCCCGCCGTGCCGACTGCCGAGAACAGGATGCCGCGCATCGCGAGTTCGTGATCCGCCGTTTGCGTGACGATGCCCGCGTTGTTGCCGCCGAGTTCGAGCAGCGAGCGGCCGAAGCGTTTAGCCACTTCCACGCCGACCGTGCGGCCCATTTCCGTGCTGCCCGTCGCGCTGACGATCGATGCGCGCGAATCGGCCACCAGCTTCGCACCGACGTCACGGCCGCCGTTGATCAGCGCAGTGAGGCCGGCCGGTGCGTCGCCGAATTCCTGCAGCGCTTCGTTGAGGATCTGATTGACGGCGAGCGCGGTCAACGGGGTTTTCTCCGACGGCTTCCAGATCACCGCATTGCCGCACACCAGCGCAAGCGCCGCATTCCACGACCACACCGCCGCCGGGAAATTGAACGCCGAGATCACGACACAGGTGCCCATTGGATGCCACGTTTCGGCCATCCGGTGGCCGGGGCGCTCGGAGGCGATCGTCAGACCGTACAACTGGCGCGACAGACCGACCGCGAAATCGCAGATGTCGATCATTTCCTGCACTTCGCCCATGCCTTCCTGAAGGATCTTGCCGGTTTCGAGCGTGATGATGCTGCCGAGCGCCTGCTTCTTTTCACGCAGACGGTTGCCGAGCAGGCGCACCAGTTCGCCGCGGCGCGGCGCGGGGACGTTGCGCCATGCGGCGTACGCGTCTTTCGCTTGAGCGAGGGCCGTGTCGACTTCCGCCACGGTGTTGCTGGCCACGCGGCCGATGAGTTCGCCGGTGATCGGCGAGTGAACCGCGATGTCGCCGGCTTGCGCCGCGTGCGCGATGCCGAGGTCGGCGAGGATGGTCGAAGCGTCCATGAGAATCCCTTTAATTTCCGATGCGAAACAAGAGTAAGTTCGGAAACTATACACGCGGGTTTTTATGACGACAAGGGGATTTGCCCGGAGCGTGGGGCGGTCAAGGGCGCCTGGGCTTGCTGCGCTTGAGTGTACGTCGCGGCTGCATCAAGGCGTGCGGGTCGGCGGCTGGATTGTAAAAACGTGACGACGGCTTTTCGTGCGAGCGTTTTCGTTTCTTATTGGAAATAACGGTGCGGCCGGCGTTGCCGATCCGCGTCGTTGTGGACCGGCGGCCTCTTTGCGAACACGAACCAGCGCGTGTACAGGCTTTTAACCATTGGCATATATCGTGCTTGATGAAGCCGCTTCGACGGCGCAGCGCCGCTACCCGCGCGCGCCGTCTCCAGTCGCAACGGGCGCGTCCAGCGCCCCTCCCGCTGGCAATCCAACATCTTCAGGCATAAGCACTATGAGTCGCGTTTTACTGGTCGACGACCAACCCGAGACATTGTCCGCACTGCGCGCCGTGCTGGTGGGCCGCGGTTACACGGTCGCCACGGCTGCGGACGGCGCCGAAGCATTCGAACGGCTGCAACGCACGCGCGTCAGCGCCGTGGTGTGCGATTGGCGCATGCCCAATATGGACGGCGCCGAATTGATCGAATCGATGCGCTCGAGCAGCGAACTGGCTTCAGTGCCGGTGATTCTGACGAGTGGCAGCGGCGACTCCCCCATCCTTCCGGTGAAGGGCTCGGTGAAAGGGTTTCTGCGCAAGCCGTTTGCGCTGGACAAACTGCTCAGCTTGCTGGCTGAGTGCGAAGGCGGCCACGCGGCGCCGGCTGCCTGCTGAACGTATTTCCGCTAGCGGCAACGAACGAACGCGTCGAGATCTCGAAGTCCGCACAGAAGCTGGGCACGAACGCCAATCGTTTGCGCGCTTGTGAAGCATCTGCTCCATTTCGTCGCAACGCTCTTGCGCGCGCCCCGACGTTCACGCAAGCGCCGCTGTCGCGCGCATGGTCAGATAGCCTTCGTGGTCTTTGGCCCACAGGTCGACGCTCTTGCCGTCCGCCGAAGGTCGGCCGCAGACGGTAAAAGGCCGGCCGGCGAAAGTCGGACGCAGCGCCTTGAACGCGAAGCTTTGCAGCGTCGCGCCGGGTTGCTCGCGGCGCAGCAGATCGGCCAGCAGCGTCGCGATCAGCGGACCGTGCACGACCAGACCCGGATAGCCTTCGACCTCGGTCACATACGGATGGTCGTAATGAATGCGGTGGCTGTTGAAGGTCAGCGCCGAGTAGCGAAATAGCAGCACGGGGTCGGCGTCGATCGTGCGCCGCCATGTTTCACCTTCCGGCGCGAGCGCCGGTTGCGACGCTCGCGCGCCCTCCAGCGGCGCATCGCGATAGACAATGTCGTGCTCCTCTTCGAGCCTCAACTCTCCATCCACCTCGATCGCATGCTGAACGGTGACGAATACGAGACGCCCTGAACGTCCGGTCTTGTCTTCGATATTGACGATGGTCGACGTGCGCGTGGCGCGCTCACCGACTTCGAGCGGCGCGTGAAACGTAAGGCGACCGCCCGCCCACATGCGACGCGGCAGCGGCACTGGCGGCAGAAACTCGCCACGCTTTGGATGGCCGTCCGGCCCGGACTCGGACAGCGTGGCAACTGGCAGGAAGTACAGCCAGTGCCACAGCGGGGGTATCGTGCGGCTGTCCGCGTCCTCGTCGCGATCGAGCGTGGCGGCCAGCGCGCTCAGCGGGAAGGCCGTGATGTCGTCTCGCATCACCGATTCCCTGAAGAGCCAGTCGTCGAGTTTCTGCGGGAGGTTGGACATGGGTGAAGTCGCTCAAGGTTCGGGTAGGGCACTACTATGAAGCAGCGCACGGATTCCGCGCGAAGTTCGCAGCACAGAAGCGGAAAGTAATCTATACGACTGCACATCCAATTCATCGCTACTTGCAACTCAGATGAGCGGAACCGGACTTGTCGATCAGGTAGCTACAGGTATCGGCTCGACTTTTGAGGACAATCTCACGCGTCTGTCCATCTGCGTAACCGCACTGGACAGAAACCACGCGGCGGCTGTCATACACGTAACCCAGTGCCCAGGTTCCATGGTGCATGTCACCACTATCGGCTATCAGCGAAGCGCCGTCCGCGGGCGGCCCATCAAACACCTGCACGTTTGTCTGACGCGCTCCAGGTACTGCGGGACAGGTTATTTCCAACGGGATTGTCGCATCGGCATAGGCGAGAACCGGCAAGATGGCAATTAGCGCTGCGCCGGCCTTACTCCACCACATAAAAAAAGTTGCCGTTGTTGACAGAAGTGGGGGAATTCCAACGTAGTGTGCGCTCGCCGATGCCTTTGATTGGAGTGTCATATTGGTCCCATACGACGATGCCGTTTGCCGCCTCTCTGACGTAAATTGCCGCGTGTCCGTAAAACTTTCCGCTGTCGCTAAAGGTCGCGATAACCGTCCCTTCACGGACAAATCGGTTTCCCTTAACGGCGGCCCCTTTTTTCCAGGCCGCAACTGCGACTGGCAACGAAGGGCATACCACTGTTACATAAGCCACGCAGCCGCCACGTCAGTACTCACGTAGCTCACTCTATTAATCCTCCTCATCTTTTTTGGCAGTGACATGCATCGACCGTGCTTAACCATACACGCGCCCTAGCCACTGCTGACTTAGGAGACTTCTGCTAGATCAACGTGATTTACCGCAGCAACCAATCGGCTTGCACTGACCAAGGCGTGCGAGCACAACGGCTGGAGCGACTCAGAGGCCATCGAATTGCACAGCAAGAGTCGGAGTGCGGACCACGAGGCGCGCACTTAAACTGCGTCATCGCTCGAACATAGCCTGACGGAGAAGCTCCATGAACACGCTTGAAAAACCTCGCGATCCAACCTCGCCACAACTCTTGAACAAACCTCCCGCCGATGCGAACACCGTGCCGCTTTCACGGCGCATCGACGCAATCGAATGGTTCGACGTCGAAGAAACGCTGAACAGCTATGGTTCTTCAATGCTGCCCAAGCTGCTGAACGCGCACGAATGCGACGCGCTCGCCGCGCTTTATCCACGTGACGATCTGTACCGCAGTCGCGTCGTGATGGCGCGGCATGGCTTCGGTCGCGGCGAGTACAAGTATTTCGCGTATCCATTGCCGCCGCTCGTCGCCGAGATACGCGCGCAGCTCTATCCGCATCTGGTGCCGATCGCCAATCGCTGGAACGACGCGATGGGTGTCGACGTCCGATATCCAACCAGCCACGCCGGGTTCGTCGAGCGCTGTCACGCTGCCGGCCAGACGCGCCCGACGCCGCTACTGCTCCAGTACGCCATCGACGACTACAACTGCCTGCATCAGGATCTCTACGGCGAACATGTGTTTCCGTTGCAGATCGCGATTCTGTTGTCGGAACCGGGCAAGGACTTCACGGGCGGCGAATTCGTAATGACCGAGCAGCGCCCGCGAATGCAGTCGCGGACCGAAGTGGTGCCGCTCGGCAAGGGCGACGCCGTGGTGTTCGCGGTTCATCACCGGCCGGTGCAAGGCACGCGCGGCACTTATCGCGTGAATCTGCGGCACGGCGTGAGCCGCCTCCGCTCGGGGCGGCGGCATACGCTAGGCGTGATCTTCCACGACGCAAGCTGAGCGCCGCCGTCGTTGACCGCCTGCTAGCGGCGGACCCGGGACTCGTCCGATTCCACACTGCGCTGCGCGTCGCGCTTGCGTGCCTGCTAACCGGCATCGCCAGAGTTTCCGGCGCGCGATTCATACGGTGACGCTGCGAGCGGCGCGTGTACTGCATGCGCCTCCGGTCGCAAATCTGTCGGCGCTGAACGAGGCGGTGCTCGCGCTCGAAGAACAGCCGGCGCTGCTGAATCGGCCGATGCCGCCGTCGGCAACACGGCATGTCGAGACGAAACTCACCGACGTGCTGATCGCGTTGCGCGATGGGGTGTGGCTCGGCGGCTCGGGTCGGGAGTTTAATTGGGTGCTGCGCGGACGAAAGATTCAGGGCTGGTGATCTCGACGATCAGAGGAAATTCGGGGTGCATATCGAACAGCGCATGAGATCGAACTCGCGTTGCCACAGTCGGCGAAGACGCCCGGCAAGCTTGAACGTTATCCCCAATTTTTGTTGACTAGCCTGTGCATAACTATCCAGCAACCTCGCCAAGCGCTTGATGCGCATACGATTTTCACCGGCACACCGAAGTTGGGCAGCCCCGGCAACGCTCGCATTCATCTGCGACGACAAATATCATTCGCGCACTGCCCCAGCCCCCGCGTCCGGTGAAGCACCCGGCGCCCTGCGCGCCTCATCGCGCCACTGCTGCCGCGAGCGCACCATTCTGCGCACGGCGAGCCGCGCCATCTTCACCCACCCCGACGGCCGCGGGTCGGCCAGCATACTGAGAGCACGCGCGTAGTCGAGCGTGAGGCCCGGCGTCCACGCCATCGTCGCCGCGCGTTTGCGCAGTTGCGCGGCGACCCACAACTCGGGCGTCGTCACCACGCGCAGAAACGGCCGCCAACCGCCGACGCTGCCCCACACGCGCGCCGACGCACCTTCGAGCGCCGCCTCGAGCGCGCGCGACACGCTGCTCGAACAATTCCGGTGCGTGAGGTTGTAGGTCGTGTTCTCACGATAGGTGTCCCAGAAACGGCGCAGTCGCACAGGGTCGTAATTGCGGATGCGCACCTGAACCGTCGACGGACACCACGCTTTCGATTCGGTCGGGTAATCCGGCTGGAACAGGCCGGGCACGTCATTCTCGGCGGTTGCGCGCAGGAGCCGCGCGAAATCGTCAGGTGAACGATCGATCTCGACACCCGGATACAAACTGATATACACGCCCTCCGGCGATTCGAGCGCGGCGTGTCCGGTCGAGATCACGCCGTTGCGATCCACCGCCGCGATATAGCGGTCGACGATCAACTGTCGGCGCGCCTCGCCTTTCGACGAGCCGACCGGCGTCCACACATGAACCGTCAGCGCCGCTTCGTCGGCGGCGGGCGGGCCGTCCCACACGACGGCCGCCGTGCGCCCCGCAGGGCTCGCGCTGGCGGCGGCGCCGGCCGCATTCGCGCCCGGATCGTCCGACGCTACCGCGGGGTTCGACGCAAGGCGACGCACCCGCGTGCTCAGCAGAATCATGTTCCAGCCGCCGAAGATCAATCCGAGGCCGAGACAATACGGGACGGTGCCCACGTAGTGGGTCGGATACGGCTGATAGAAGAAAATCGCCAGCGCGATCTCGACGCCGCCGCCGATCATCGCAAGCCGCCAGGTGCGGTAACGCACCACCTTCGCGGAGACGATCTGCAACAGGCCGTCGGCGAGAAAGAGCGAGCCGAAGATCATCGACAGAATGAAGTGGCCGTAATGATGGCCGGCAAGAATCAACGCGGCCGCCACGCAAAACGCGAAGCCCTTCACGTAGCGCAGCGTGCGTTGCCCGCCCATGCCGGTCCATGCGACCGCCAGCGTGGCGAGGCCTTCGAGCAGCAGCAACAGCGCAAACGGCGTGATCGGGAAGTAGAGCGCGCCGTCGAGCGCGTCGATGAACACCACCACGCCGAACAGCAGGCTCACCCAGCCGGCCAGTTGCAGCGAACGCCAGCGTGTGCGCAAATAGTCGACGCCCAACAGGATCATGACCAGACGAACCATCGCACACTCTCCGGGATTGATGCCGCGATCTGAGCGTCATCTTAACCACATTCGGAGAGCCGTCGGCCTGCACGCGGCGGCGGCCTTTCGCGCGAACCTCGGTGCCAGGGGCCGGCGCCTGAACCCCGCGCGCGACCCCGTTCGGCCCTGGTCAGGCCGCTGCGGCTTGGAGCATCGCGCTGCCCTGCATGCCCTGCTCACCACCCAGCGCATCGACGAGATCGCCCAGCATCCGGTCGAGCTCCGCGGTCATCAGCGTGACGTCCGAGTCGAAGCGCTCGTCGTCGTTCTGCGCGGTCGGGTCGCCGGCTTCCTTGATGACATCGAGCGGCGCGATGCGCTTGATCGTCAGCGACGGCGTCAGCACGAACGACACGCGATCGTTCCACGTCATCGCGAGCCGCATGCATTGCTTGCCGGCCTCGATATGGCGACGCATATCTTCGGCGTCCAAAGCATGGCCGACGTAGCGCACCGTTGCATTGCCTTCGGCAGGCGAGCGCAACTCGGTGTCCTGATCGAGCGTGAAGCCGGCCGGACCTTCACCGGACAGCAGCCATCCGGTCATCGCCGCAACCGGCGATTGGGTGACGCGTACGGTGCCGAGCGGCAACTGATCGATCGATTTCACCAGCAGCCCGCGCACTTCGTCGGCGATGGCCTGGGACGCCGCATCGATCACCAGCCAGCCGTTGCGCGTATCGATCCACACGCGCGTGTCGCGGCGAATGCTGAAGGCGCGCGGCAGCAGTTCGTCGGTGACCTGCTCCTTGAGCTCGCGCATCTGCTTGCGGCCGGGCTTGAAGCCCTGCTGTTCTTCGAGTTCGAGCGCGCGCGCCTTGGTCACCTGCGTGACGACCGACGCCGGCAACAGTTTCTTTTCGGCGCGAAACACCAGCAGCATCTGGCCGTTGAGCGTGTAGACCAGCGAATCGTTGTCGCGCGGCGACGCCCAGCCGTGGCTTTGCATCTCGACGCTGTTGCCGGGCGCGAACGCGTGCGGCGCGAGCCACTTCTGCATCTGTTCGGGGGTGACGGACCACGGAGCGGGAAGACGGTGCAACTGAAGGTTTTTGAACCACATGGGCGATGTTGTCGAATTCGGGCAAAGCGCAGCATTCTATCCGACGGGCAAAATCGGGCGGTTTGGGGTGATTGGACATAGCGATATGCGTCATGCGGTGCGATACACACCGTGCGCACCGTGCGCACCGTGGCCGCCTCGTCGAAAACTCGCGTCCGGAAGACCACCCAGGGGCGGCTCAAACAGCTCGTCGCAAACCAGCCCTAATGGTTTTGCCGAACCCGCCGCGCATGCCGATCGCCTAGACTTTGAACAGGCGCGCGCAACAGACGGAGGCGGCCATGCCCGACGAAACGGCACTTTGGCGGATAGTGGAGTACGAGGGCTTCGAAATTCACGTGACGCCTCGTCTGGCGCCCGATCCGACAGTTTCTCCGACCGACCCGCCCACCGGCACCAGGCTGTCGGCGGCGTCCGACAACCGTTACACCTACGTCGGATACGTGTGTCACCCGGGCGCCGACCCTCGCATTCCCGGCCACGCGGTGCCATTTCATGCGGATGGCGAAGAAAACTTCGCCGATCAGGAAGAAGCGCTCGATGAAGGGGTACACGTGGGTCGCAGCATCATTGAAGGGACGCACCCGGACCTGACGGTGTTGCCGCTGGTCACAGGCGGAGTCTAGCGGCGCGGCGAGCCACAGCACGGGCTGCGCGGCGCCTGGAAAGATACCGGAAGACAAAATGCCGCGGAGCAATGTTGCGGAACGCGCGGCTGGCGCACGCCGGATTTCGCCCCGTTGCACGGCCAACGCATCACGCGTTCGAGGTCGCGCGGCCCCGCTGGACGCCATTTCCGCCTCTCGCCGGGCCGACGGCCGATCGCGGTAATGGGTGTTGTCACACGGTTATAATCCGGGTCGCTCTGCTATCTTGAAAGAAAAACACTAAATCTCCGGCCGCCGCACCGGCAGGCCGGAACTTCATGCTCACTAGAATTCTCGGCCTATGATTTTTGCTCCCAGCCTGATCTGGTTAAGCACAGCTCTGCTGTTTCTCGCCCCCGCTGTGAACCTCGTGTGGCGTGGCGGCACTGGCTACTGTTTCTTCGCGCTCGTCGCGCTGGCGCTCGGCGCCGCGATCGCCAACCGGCGCCTGCCCGGCTTTTTCACCGCACTGCGGACCTATTCCTGGTTCACGACGGGCATGCTTGCGTTCGTCGTCGTGCTGATCGCGCAACAACTGCTGCTCGGCTACTGGATGCCGCGCCAGTTCGACTCGCTCGCACGCTTCGTCTTCGCGTTGCCGCTATTCCTGCTGCTGCGCCAGTTTCCGTCGCGCAATCTGCGCATGGTCGGCTGGGGTTGCGCGGCGGGCGCGTTCGGCGCCGGCGCCTGGGCGCTCGTGGATCAACTGCGCGGCGGCTGGACCGACGCCAGCCGTCTTAACAATTACTATACGAACGCGATTCCGTTCGGCGACACCGCGCTGCTGCTGGCGTTTCTCGCGATCTTCACGCTCGGCTGGGACGGCCCGCGCAACGGGTACGTGCTCACGCTCAAACTCCTCGCGCTAATAAGCGGCGGCTATGCGTCGTATCTGTCCGGCACGCGCGGCGGCTGGCTGGCCATCCCGATCTTCGTGATCCTGCTCGGCGGCCAGTTCCACTGGTTCGCGCACAAGAAGCGCCTGCTGGTCGCCGCGCTGGCGATCGTCGTCTGCGGCGCCGCGTTGCTGTCGACCGAACGCGTCGCGAATCGGGTCGAAGCGGTCACCGCCGACGTCACATCGCTGCGTCACGGCGACGACAACACGTCCGTCGGCCTGCGTCTCCAGTTGTGGCACGCGTCGTGGCGGCTGTTCACTGAACACCCGGTTTTTGGCGTCGGCAAGGGCAAACTGGTCGACGCGCTCGGCGACATGGCCGACCATGGCGAAGCCAAAGCCGAGATCGTCAACGAACGGGCGCACAGCGACTTCTTCTCGACGATCGCCGAAACCGGCGTGATCGGCACGCTGTGCCTGATCCTGCTGTACTTCGGCCTGTCGGTCTATTTCTGGCGCAACCGCGCTTCGGCCGACCCGGCGACCCGCGCCGCGGCTTGCTCGGGCCTTGCGGTATCGTTCAGCACGATCGTCTTCGGCCTGACGATCGACGTGCTCGTGCCGGTGATGGTGACAGCCCTGCTCGCACTGCTGAGCGCCACGTTTCTGGCGGTCATCGACGCGCGCAAGCGCGAGCTGCAACAGCCCGCGGGCGAGCAAGCCGGCCGGTAGCACGATTCGCGAACCGTCGGAAACGGCGGTTCATCGACGCCTTTCCCTTCTATGCGCACCATGAACAGCAGCGTTCCGACCCCTCCCTCTTCCGCCCAGGCGCAGCCGCCTGTTTCGATTCTGCTGATCGCTTACAACCAGCAAGGGATGATCGCGGACGCGGTACGCAGCGTGCTCGCGCAAACCTATACGCCGCTCGAAATCATCATTTCCGACGACGCCTCCCGCGACGGCACCTACGCCGCGATCGAAGCCGCGGTGCGCGACTACGCCGGCCCGCACCAGGTGATCACGCGCCGCAACACGGTCAACGAAGGGATCAGCGCGCATCTGTCACGCCTCGCCGCGATGGCGCGCGGGGAATTGCTATTCGTCGCCGCCGGCGACGACATGTCGGTGCCGACCCGCTGCGAACGGGTCGTCGACTACTGGCTCGAGCATGACCGGCGCCCGGATCTGATCGCCACCGACCTCGCCGACATGGACGAAGCCGGCAACGTGCACGAGCGGATGACGCCGACCGAACTCGACAATTACCGCAGCTTCGACGACTGGCTCGCACACAAGCCGTGGCTGGTCGGCGCGGCGCACACGTGGTCGCGCCGGCTGTTCGAGCGCTTCGGCCCGATGCTGCCCGGCTCCGCGGCGGAAGACCAGGTGATGACGTTTCGCGCGATCGTCTCGGGCGGCGCGCTGAGCCTGCGCGAGCCGCTCGTGCGCTACCGGCGTGGCGGTCTGTCGAGCAAGCGCCGCTATCGGAACACGGCTGAACTGGTGGCGCGCATGCGCCAGGGCAACGGCTTTGCGCTCGTGGAAACAGAACAGATCCAGCACGACGCCGACATTGCCGGTCTCGGCGACCGGATGCGCGCGGCGCTCGCACCGAAACTCGCGCGCGAGCAGTTCATCCAGTCGATGTTCAACGCGCGCGGCCTCGGCGAGCGCGTCGCGCTGCTGACGGGCAGCCGCGCCGTGAAGCTCGGACTGCGGCTCCGCATGTTCCTGTACACCACCTGCCCGGCCGTCTACGCGCCGTCGCTGTGGCTGAAACGGCTCAAGGGTCGTTGATACGACGAGGCGCACTTTCATGTGCACTTCCCTGCGCAAGGCCGCGGTTTTGCGCCCGAGCCCCGCGCAGCGGGGCTTAGCGGGCGTAAATGCGTCGCAAAATGCCGCTCCGGTATAATCGCGCGCTTACAGATTGATTCAATCGAAGCACCAGCCAACGCGATTGTTTCAATCGAAGCACCAGCCAACGCACCGGTGGGACCAGGTCCCGCCGATTGTTTCGCGAGGCGGCTCATCTGGACGCGGCGTGCCACGCCGCCCCGAGCTTTCCTATTCAAGAACTGGCGAAGCGGCGGCAAGCCTCATGCCCCCACAGAATATGCCGCCGCCGACCTGCCCCTAATACTGTGCTGATGAACAGAATCCTAATTGTCAAGGTCACGTCACTGGGTGACATCGTGCATGGCCAACCCGTCGTGGCGGATCTTCATCGCGCCTTTCCCGGCGTCAAGGTGGATTGGGCCGCGGATTCGGCATTCGCGGACATCCTGCGCTGGAATCCGGGTATCGACCGTGTTCTGTGCGCGCCGCTGCGTGGCTTCAAGAAGCGCCGCGGCCTTGACGATCTGAAGGCGATCGCGGCGTCGATCGGCGAGTTGCGTCAGGAGAAATACGACGCGGTGCTCGATCTGCATGGCGTGTACAAGAGCGCGATCATCGCGTTCCTCGCGCGCTCGCGCCGCCGCTACGGCTATCGCAAGGAGGATCTCGGCGAGACCGGCGCGGCGTTTGCCTATACCCGGCGCTACCTGCCGCGCGCCGATCTGAACGCATGGGACGGCTTGCGCACCACCGTCAGCCAGGTTTTCGGCTATCCGCTCGAAGGCGCGGCCGATTTCGGCCTGCGCATTCCGGCGCCGGCCGTCGCGCTCGACGCGGCGAAGCACGCGCCGTTTGCGTTGTTCTTCCACGCCACCTCGAACGACGAGAAGAAGTGGCCGGTCGGCCATTGGCGCAGCATCGGCCGCTCGCTGGTGGATAAAGGCATCACGCCGTTGCTGCCGTGGGGTTCGGAGGCCGAACATCAAGACGCCATCGCGATTGCCGAAGGCATTCCGGGCGCCGTCGTGCTGCCGCGCCTGAGCGTGGAAGCGGTCGCGCAGCATATCGACAGCGCGGCGCTGATCGTCGGTACGGACACGGGCTTCGTGCACCTCGCGAGCGCGCTGCTCAGGCCGACCGTAATGATTTTCACGGCGACCTCGCGCCCGCACTTCGGCATCGAGGTGCCGGGCGTGTCGACCTCCGTCGGCGACGAAGGTCGGCCGGCCTCGGTCGACGAAGTGCGCGAGGCTATCGCTACGGTTCTCAAGCGCCCCAAAGATCTGATCCAGAACGGCGCGCTCAACGAACCAACGGCGAGCCCGCACAGCGACGCACAATGAAAATTTTATTGACGAACTTCCATTCGGGGCGAGGCGGCGGTCACGTAACCTATGTGATCGCGATTGCCAAGGCACTCGCGCAACGCCATTCGATCTATATCGCGACGCCAGCCACCAGCACGCTGTACGCACAAGCCCGCGAATTGACCGACGTCACGCTGATCGCGAAAGACTTTCCGAGCAAGATCAACCAGTTGGGCAGCATGTGGCGCGCGGCGCGCGGCCTGCGCCAACTGCTCGCGCGCGAACAGATCGACATCGTGCACGTGAACGGTTCCGCGGACCATCGGCTGGTGATGCTCGCAACCGCCGGCCTCGGCCGCAAGAAGCCGCGGATCGTCTTCACGAAGCACAATTCGATTGCCGTCGGCCGCGGTTTCGCCAACAGGCTCCGCGCTCGCGTGGCCACGCATCATGTGATCGCGGTGTCCGATTTCACCGCGTCGATGCTGCGCGAGACGCCCTATCACCAGAGCGGCGTGACGGTGGTGAAGAACGGCGTCGATATTGCGCGCTTTTCGCCGCCCGATGCGGAAACGATGCGGCAACGGCGCCGCGAAATCGTCGGCGAGGAGAATGCCGGCAAGCTGATCATCGGCACCGTGACCGGCTTCGAATGGTACAAGGGCACCATGGATATCGTCGCCGCGGCCGCCGCGCTGCCCGCGGCGCTGCGCGAACAGGTCCATCTCGTTGTCGTGGGCCCGGAGCCCACCGCCGAACAATGGGCCGAGATCGACGCGCTCGACATGCGCGGCGCGATCACCGCGACAGGTCTGCAGGACGACGTGCGCAGCTATATCGCCGCGTTCGATCTCGGTTTCGTGCTGTCGTACGCGATCGAAACGGTGTCGTTCGCGTGCCGCGAAATGATGGCCATGGCCAAGCCGGTGATCGTCACGCGCTATGCAGGATTGCCGGAGAACATCGACGACGGTGTCGACGGCTGGATCGTCGAGCCTCAGGCGCCGAAGCGCCTGTCGGCGCGCCTGGCGGATATCGTGTCGCGGCGCGCGGAGGTCGAAGCAATGGGCCAGGTGGCGCGGCGCCGGGCAGACGCCGAATTCGGCGACCAGCATTTCATCGACGGAACCGAGGCGGTTTATCGGCGTCTTCTGAAGGCCTGAAGCGCTTCAGCGCGGCAAGCCGTTTGCCGCCCCGGGAGGGGAATCGCTTAGGCACCGCGTGCGGCGCTTCAGCCATAACCGTGCAACATGCACCCGGCTCGGCCCGTACGCTTATCTGCTCTGAAAAATCTGCGTTGCCAATCCCAGCAACGCATCGACGTGCTCCGCCACCCGCGCGTCATACAGAACCGCGCCGCGCGCCAGCGCGGACGGCAACGGCACCGGCCCGGCGAGCCGTTCGCCCACCGCGCGCTCGATGGTCGCCCGCAAGCCGGCGACATCGTCCGGCGCAAACACGAACTTCGCGTGCTCAGCAATCGCATCGCAACAGCCGATACTCGACGGGAAAATCACCGGCGTGCCGCACATCACCGATTCGACGCCGACGAGCCCAAACGGCTCGTACTTCGAAGCGAGGATCGTGAAATCGGCGGCGCGATAGGCCTCTTCGATGTCCTTCACATAGCCGACGTAACGCAAACGCTCCGAAGTTCGCTCAGGCGGGCGCCCCGCCACGGCGACCACCACCGGCAGCGTCGTGTCGAGCAAGGCCGCCTCGATCAACGGCAAACCCTTGCGCTCGTGGCTGCTCGACGGAAACAGCAGCACGATCTCGTGATCGGCGAAACCGAACTTGCGCCGCAGCAGCGCGCGCGCTTCGCTGTCCACCGGCGTGAAGCGCGCGCCGTCGACCGGCGGATAAAGCACGCGAATCTTCGCGTCGTCCACGCCATACAACTCGCGCAATTCGTCGCGCATCAGCTCCGAGTGCGCGACGATCACGCGTGCCGCCTCGTACTGACGACGCTCGAGCGCGATCTGCCAGCGGTCCGAACGCCGTTGCGCGCGCCCCGTGGCGCGCAGAAAGCCGAGATGCGTGCCGCCGCATATCGCGATTTCGGACGAATCGACCCGGTTGCAACCGATCAGCACATCGACCCGCGCCGCCCGGCGCGCGCTGCGCAAACGCCAGGAAAACCAGCCGTCGCGCCATTTGCCCGGCAGCAGCGACACGTTGATACGGTGCGGTTCGACCATCCTGCTTTCCGGCACTGACATATCGAAGCGGCGCGCAAAAAACACCGGCTCGATGCCGACTGCCGCGAAGCCGCCCACCAGATCCATCGCATAACGCTCGAGGCCGCCGCTATGTTTCAGCGCATTGCTGGAAAGTCCAATTTTCATGATTCAGGCGACGACGCGCGGGCAAACGTGAACAGACGGTGAAATGGCGTTATACGGCCGGAGAAACACGCCCACGCGTTCCTGTCCGTGCGCCATGCGGCACGGACAGTGAACCCGTGGAGAATCACGCCGCGGTCTGCTGGAACTGGATACGGTGCAGATGCGCGTACAGGCCGTTCTGCTCGAGCAGTTCGCGATGACTGCCGCTTTCGACGATACGCCCCGCCTCCATCACGAGAATACGGTTCGCGCGCTCGATCGTCGACAGGCGGTGCGCGATGACGAGCGTCGTTCGGCCCTTCATCAAAGTTTCCAGAGCAGACTGCACGTGACGCTCGGATTCGGAATCCAGCGCGGAGGTGGCTTCGTCGAGAATCAGGATCGGCGCGTCCTTGTAGATCGCTCGCGCGATGGCGAGGCGCTGGCGCTGACCGCCCGACAGCATCATGCCGTTGTCGCCGACCAGCGTTTCGATGCCGTTGGGCATCGCCTCGACGGTATCCCACAGGTTGGCCGCGCGCAGCGCCGCCTTGACCTTGTCCGGATCGGCCGTCTGGCCGTACGCGACATTGTTGGCGACCGTGTCGTTGAACAGCACCACGTCCTGGCTGACCATCGCGATCTGACTGCGCAGCGCCTGCAGGCCGTATTCCGGCAGCGCGACGCCGTCGACCAGAATCTCGCCGCTGGTCGGATCGAAGAAGCGCGGCAGCAGGTTCACGAGCGTGGTCTTGCCACTGCCCGACGGACCCGCCAGCGCAACCATCTCACCCGGCGCGACCTTGAACGACACGCGGTCGAGCGTTTGCCGGCTGTGTGTCGACGTGGCGCCGTAGTTGAACGACACGTCGCGGAACTCCACCGCGCCGTTCGCGCGATCGAGCGGCTTGCCGCCGCCGTCCGGCTCGGACGGCTCGTCGATCAGGCCGAAGATCAGTTCACACGCCGTCATCCCGCGCTGCAACGGCTGGTTGACGTCCATCAGATGCTTCAGCGGCGAGATGATCAACAGCATCGACGTGACGAACGCGACAAAGCCGCCCACCGTGGTCTGATCCGACGACGATTGCACCACCGCGATCGTGATCACCACCGCGAGCGCAATCGACGCGAGAAACTGCGTCAACGGTTGCGCGAGGCCGCCCGAGGCGGACACGCGCATCGCGTAGCCGCGCAGCCGCTTGCTCATCGTCTCGAAACGGTTCATTTCGTATTGCTGGCCGTTGTGAACCTTGACGACCTTATAACCGCCCACCGATTCCTCGACGATGTACGACAGTTGATTGGTCAGCAGTTGTTGCTCGCGATTCAGGCGCCGCAGCCGGCGGTTGATCTTGCCGACCAGCCAGCCGATCGCCGGCAGCAGCACCGCGACGATCAGCGTCAAACGCCAGTTCAGATAGAACAGATAGCCGAGCAGAAAAATCACCGTGAGCGAATCGCGCACCAGCGTGACCAGCACACTCAGCAGCACGTTCAGGATCTGGTTCACCTCGAAGACGATCGCGTTGATCACCGTGCTCGCGGTTTCGCGCTGAAAGAACGCGACACTCGTGTGGATCATGCGGCTGAACATCTTCAGGCGCAGTTCGAGCAGGATCTTGTTGGTCACATAGGCCAGCAGATACCCGGACGCGTATTGCGACAAGCTGCGCACCACGGCGAGGCCGATCACCGCGACCGGCACGAACCATTTGGCCTTGTCGTTGGCATGCGTGCCAAAGCCCTTGTCCAGCAAAGGCTTGAGCAACGCCGGGATGGCCGCGTCCGTAGCGGCGCTGACAGCCATGGCGACGATCGCGCCGAGGAGTATCCAGATCAGCGGTTTGATATACGGCCAAAGACGACTCATGACGGCCGCAGGTGACGATCCCTCACCGGAACCGATGGTTTTGCTTAACGTAGGCTTCGCGCTCAAGGAATCCTCTGGGAATGCGGCAGTAATCGCACACGGGACGGAAGGTCGGCCATGCGCAATATCAAAAAAAGCATTGTAAACGGTGACGGAGGCTGCGGGCGGTTACAGGGGCGTCAGAACAGGTCAGGTTGCTTCGCCGATACGCCCGCTGCGAACCCGCCGGTGAAGCGTGCCCTCTGTGCAAGCGGGTCATGCCGCTGTGCTGTGTATACTTGCGCGTCGCGATTTTCACCACCCTGCTTCATCTACACGCAACCCAGGCCATGCAAGAAACCACCCTCGGCGTCGCCATCATCACCAGAAACGCTGCGGCGCGACTGGCCGAATGCCTGCAAGCGGTTTCGTTCGCCGATCAGATCGTCGTGATCGACGGCGGCAGTACCGACGGCACCGCCGAAATCGCCCGCGCGCATGGTGCCCGGGTCATCGAAGAAACCGATTGGCCTGGTTTCGGGCCGCAAAAGAACCGCGCGGTGGATGCACTCGACACCGACTGGATTCTGTCGATCGACGCCGACGAAATCGTCTCGCCTCAACTGGCCTCGGCCATTCGCGTGGCGCTCGCCGCACCCACTGCGGACGTGTATGCGGTAGACCGGCTGTCGAGTTTTTGCGGCCACTGGATTCATCACAGCGGCTGGTATCCCGACTGGATTCCGCGCCTGTTCAAGCGTGGCGCCGCACGTTTCTCCGACGATCTCGTGCACGAGCGCCTGGTGTTCGACTCGCCGGCACAGCGCCTGAAAGGCAAGCTGATGCATTACTCGTACGAAGACTTCGAAAGCGTGGTGCGCAAGCTCGACGCGTATTCGAGTGCAGGGGCGCTGCAACGTCATGCGACGGGCAAGCCGGGAAGTTTCGGCAAGGCCGTATTACGCGGTCTGTGGGCGTTCGTGCGCACCTACCTGCTGCGGCGCGGTTTTCTCGACGGCCGCGCCGGTTTCATGATCGCGGTGTTCAACGCGGAAACCGTGTACTACCGGTTTCTGAAGCTCGCACGGCTGAACGAAAAAGCGCCGCGGTAGTTGCCGATGCGGCGTGCGGCCTGCGGCTTGTGTCATGAACGCAGGCCGCAAGGGCATCAATAAACGATTTCGATCGAGCTGCCGGCAAACTCGCCGCGCAATGCCGCAAGCAGTTCGTCGGTCGGCTTGACGCGCCATGCGTCGCCGAGACGCATTTCTCCTTGCGCGTTCTCGCTGCGGTACACCACTTGCACCGCGAGACCGTTCGGGATCTGCACGGCCTGGCGCTGACCGCCGCCGCCATAGCCGCCGCCGTTACGGCCGCCACCACCGCCACCATTCCCGCGCGCCGACGCCGCAGGCGCCGGCGCGGCTTGCGGCTCGTCCTTGCCCGCGCTGTGTGCTTCGAGCACACGCCGCAATGCCAGCGGGTCCGCGTTGCCGTTCATCTGCACCTTCACGGCTTCCGCGTAACGACAACGGGCGCGGCCGAGATCCATCACCGTATCGACGGTAAAGCGAATGCCGCCCGTGAACGCGTCGTTCCGCGCCTGACCTTGCACGACCAGCAGTTCGTCTTCCTTGAACAGTTGCTTGTGCGCTTCGAAAGTCTCGTTGAAAACGGTGACTTCGCACTGACCGGTGCCGTCGTCGAGCAGCGCGATCAGCATCTTGCCGCGCTGGGTCATCTGCGTGCGCAGCGAAGCGATCACGCCCGCGACCAGCTTGTCGCGCCCTTCCTTCAGTTCGCCGATCTTCTGACGCACGAAGCGCCGCACTTCGTTCTTATATGCATCGAACAGATGGCCCGACAGGTAGAAGCCGAGCGCGGCTTTTTCTTCCTGCAGTTTTTTCTTCTCCGGCCATTCCGCTTCGTCGACCAGTTCGTGACCTTGCGACGGCGCGTCGCCCATGTCGAACAGACCGGCCTGCATCGCATTGGCGCTAGCCTGCTCGGCGGCCTCCATGGCCAGCGAAACGGATGCGATCAGTTGGGCGCGATTCGCGTGCAGCGTATCGAACGCGCCGGCGCGGATCAATGCTTCCACCGTGCGGCGATTGACGATGCGGCGGTCGATCCGGTTGCAGAAATCGAAGATGTCGATGAACGGGCCTTCTTCGCGCGCGCGCAGGATTTCTTCGATCGCGTTCTGGCCGCTGCCCTTGATCGCGCCAAGGCCGTAGCGGATCGTTTTCGAGCGCTTGCCGTCCGGCTCCGCGACCGGCTCGAAGCGATACGCCGACTGATTGATGTCCGGCGGCAGCACGGCCATCTTGTTCGTCAGGCAATCTTCGAACAGGATCTTGACCTTGTCCGTATCGTCCATGGCGAGCGACATATTCGCCGCCATGAATTCCGCCGGATGGTGCGCCTTGAGCCACGCGGTGTAGTACGCGAGCAGCGCATAGGCGGCCGCGTGCGACTTGTTGAAGCCGTAGCCCGCGAACTTCTCCATCAAGTCGAAGATTTCGTCGGCCTTCTCGGCGGTCAACCCGTTCTTCGCGGCGCCCTGGCGGAACAGCTCGCGATGCTCGGCCATTTCCTCGGCCTTCTTCTTACCCATCGCGCGACGCAGCAAGTCGGCGCCGCCCAGCGAGTAGCCGCCGATGATCTGCGCCATCTGCATCACCTGCTCCTGGTAGACCATGATGCCGTAGGTCTCTTTCAGAACAGATTCGACGCGCGGATCCGGATACTCCACCACTTCGCGCCCGTGCTTACGCGCGCAGAAGCTCGGAATCAGGTCCATCGGGCCCGGACGATACAACGCGACGAGCGCGATGATGTCTTCGAAGCGGTCGGGCTGCGCGTCTTTCAGCATGCCCTGCATGCCGCGGCTTTCCAGCTGGAACACGGCGACCGTATTCGCTTTCTTCAGGATCGAGAACGACGCGGCGTCGTCAAGCGGCACCTGCGCGAGCGACCAGTCCTGCTTCGACGGATCGAGACGGCGGATATAGCGCTCGGCCCAGTCGAGAATCGTCAGCGTGGTCAGACCCAAAAAGTCGAACTTGACGAGGCCGACGGCTTCCACGTCGTCCTTGTCGTACTGACTCACCACGCCGCTTTCGTCGCCCTGCGTGTAGAGCGGGCAGAAATCGGTCAGCTTGCCGGGCGCGATCAGCACGCCGCCCGCGTGCATGCCGACGTTACGCGTGAGGCCTTCCACGCGCTGCGCGAGTTCGAGCAACTGGTGCACTTCGTCTTCGTTGTCGAAGCGCTCCTGCAGCAGCGGCTCTTCCTTCATCGCGTCGGCGATCGTGACGTGCTTGCCCGGCTTGAACGGGATCAGCTTCGCGATGCCGTCCGTGAACATATAGCCGAGATCGAGCACGCGGCCGATGTCGCGCACCGCCGCCTTCGCGGCCATCGTGCCGAAGGTGGCGATCTGCGATACCGCGTCGGCGCCGTACTTTTCCTTCACGTACTGAATCACACGGTCGCGGCCGTGCTGGCAGAAGTCGATGTCGAAGTCGGGCATCGACACCCGTTCCGGATTCAGGAACCGTTCGAACAGCAGGTTGTAGCGCAGCGGATCGAGGTCGGTCACGCCGAGCGCGTACGCCACCAGCGAGCCTGCGCCCGAACCCCGGCCCGGACCGACCGGCACGCCGTTGTTCTTCGCCCAGTTGATGAAGTCCGCCACGATCAGGAAGTAGCCCGGAAAACCCATCTTGATGATCGTGCCGCACTCGAATTCGAGACGCTCGTAGTACGTGGCACGCTGCGCCGCGCGCTCGGCCTCGTCCGGATACAACTGTTCGAGACGCTTTTCGAGCCCCTCTTTCGACAGATGCACGAGGTAGTCGTCGAGCGACATGCCGTCGGGCGTCGGAAAGAGCGGCAACTTCGGCTTGCCGAGTTCGAGCGTGAGGTTGCAGCGCTTGGCGATTTCGACCGAATTGGCGAGCGCCGACGGAATGTCCGCGAACAACGCGGCCATTTCGTCCTGAGTGCGGAAATACTGTTCGGCAGTGAAGCGCTTCGAGCGGCGCGGATTCGCCAGAATGTCGCCTTCGGAAATACACACACGCGCTTCGTGCGCGGTGAAGTCGTCCGGCGTCATGAACTGCATCGGGTGCGTGGCGACCACCGGCAGTTTCAACGACGCCGCGAGCGCCACCGCCTGCTGCACATATTGCTCGCCGCCCGGCTGCGCACAGCGTTGCAACTCGATATAGAAGCCGCCCGGAAACACCTTCGCCCAATGCAACGCGTTGCGTTTGGCCGCTTCTTCATTACCGGCGGCGAGCGCGAGCCCGACGTCGCCTTGCTGCGCGCCGGAAAGCGCGAGCAGACCTTCGCCCAGGCCGCTTTCGAGCCAACCGGCTTCGATTTCGGCCCGGCCGCGATACTGATTCGTGAGCGATGCCTTGCTGAGCAATTCGCAAAGATTCAGATAGCCGAGCCGGTTCTTGACCAGCAGCAGCAAACGCGAGGGCTTGTCGCGGTCGTCTGGATTGGTGATCCAGACATCGCAGCCGGCAATGGGTTTGACCCCTTTGCCGCGGGCTTCCTTGTAGAAACGGACGAGGCCGAATGCGTTACCGAGATCGGTGAGGGCGAGCGCGCCCTCACCGTCTTTGGCGGCGGCCTTGACGATGTCGTCGAGGCGCACGATGCCGTCGGCAATCGAGAATTCGGAGTGAACGCGGAGGTGAACGAAGCGTGGATCTGACATGGGCGACATTGTAACTCCACCATTCCGGAGTTTTCAGGCCAAAACCGCACGTTAGCCGTTCGGCTTGGGACGCAAGCGTCGAGGCGCCGTGCGGCCGGCTTATCCGGCCGCAGGCGATGCCGGGCCCACGCCAGAACACGAATACGATGCGGCACACGCGACCCAGATTTGCACGCGCTTTGCGCTATCGCAACGACCTGGCCATTCGGCCGGGTCGGAGGAAAGACCGTCTTGAGGGATAATACGGGTTTCGCCCTGTTCGACGCGGCCACGCCGCATGGAATCCGAATGCGGGTCGCACGATGCGCCCTCTTTCGCTGCCACCTGCCGCCCGCCGCTTCTCACCGCTGGACACACATGAGTATCGTCAATCTCGCCGCGTATCATTTCGCGACCATCGAAGACACCGCCGCATGGCGCCCGCTCGTCACTGAGCGCTGCGATTCGCTCCGCCTGCGCGGCACCGTTCTGCTGGCGCCGGAAGGCATCAACCTGTTCGTCGCCGGCACGCGTGAAGCCGCGGATGCCTTCATCCACTACATCCGTCACGATCCGCTGTTCGAGGGCAAGTTCGCGACCTTGCAGTTCAAGGAAAGCCTGTCGGAAAAGCAGCCGTTTCGCCGCATGCTGGTCAAGCTCAAGCGCGAGATCATCACGATGAAAAAGCCGGCCATCCGGCCCGAGCTCGGCCGCGCGCCATTCGTCGATGCACCCACGCTGAAAAACTGGCTCGACCGCGGCCATGACGACGAAGGCCGGCCGGTCGTGATGCTCGACACCCGCAATGCATTCGAAGTCGACGTCGGCACGTTCGAGAACGCGCTCGATTACCGCATTACGAAATTCAGCGAGTTTCCCGAAGTGATCGAGCAGAATCGCGCCGATCTCGAAGGCAAGACGGTGGTGTCGTTCTGCACGGGTGGAATTCGGTGCGAGAAGGCGGCGATCCACATGAAGGAAGTCGGCATCGAGAACGTCTATCAGCTCGAAGGCGGCATCCTGAAGTATTTCGAGGAAGTGGGCGGCGCGCACTATCAGGGCGACTGCTTCGTGTTCGATTACCGCACGGCGCTCAATCCGCAGCTCGAACCCACCGCCACCGTGACCTGCTTCGGCTGCCGCGCGGTGGTCACGCCGGAACAGCAGCAATCGCCGCTGTATGTGGCGGGCAAGACCTGTCCGGCATGCCATCCGGACGCCAAGGCCGCACGCGCCGCGTGATCGCGGCCGTTTCAGGCTCATGACCTATCGCGGACGCTTCGCGCCGTCGCCTACCGGGCCGCTCCATTTCGGCTCGCTGGTGAGCGCGCTCGCAAGCTGGCTGGACGCGCGCGCGCATCGTGGAAGCTGGCTCGTGCGCATCGAGGATATCGATGGACCGCGCACCATCCCTGGCGCGGCTGAGGACATCCTCGCGACCCTTGAGCGTTTCGGCATGCACGCGGACGAACCGCCTCTCTGGCAAAGCCGCCGCACTGCGCGTTACAGGCAGGCGCTGGAACAGTTGCAGGCTGGCGGCCTCGTCTATCCGTGCGGCTGCACGCGCAAGGAAATCGCCGATTCGCTGCTGCATGCGCACGCGCGCAACACAACGCTCGCGTATCCCGGCACCTGCCGCAGCGGTCTGCATGGCAAACCCGCGCGAGCGTGGCGATTGCGCGTGCCAGACGGCGACGCCGCCGCGATCACGTTCGAAGACCGTTGGCAGGGGCCGCAAACGCAAAATCTGGCGACCGAAGTCGGCGACTTCGTACTGAGGCGCGCGGACGATCAATGGGCGTATCAACTGGCGGTGGTGGTCGACGATGCGGACGCGGGCATCACCCATATCGTGCGAGGCGCGGATCTGATGGATTCGACCGCGCGGCAGATTTATCTGCAGCGTTGCCTCGGTGTGCCGACACCGGCGTACCTGCACGTGCCTGTCGTGACGAACGAGCGGGGCGAAAAGCTCAGCAAGCAGAATGGCGCAAAGGCGCTGAATACCGGCGAGCCGCTGGCTGCGCTGAGCGCGGCAGCAAGGCATCTGGGACTCGAGTTGAACACGGCGGCAGAACAGCCGACGTTAGAAAGCTTTTACGCCGCCGCAACGGCAGCGTGGGCAACACAGATGGGCGTGCGCTAACGCACGCCACCGGCCAGCTCAAACAACGATCAGGACGACGAAGGCGACTTCCGCACCGGCATCCCAAAACCGCCCAGCAACGCGGCGAGCGGCTGCTTCGAACCCGACTTCTGCGGAGCCGACCCAGCACCGTCCGCTTCCTCGATCTTGCGCACCGAAGCAGGCGACGGTTCGTACGGCTTCAGGAAGAAATCGTCCACGGGCGCAGCACGATGGTGATGCGGCCGATCGAACGAACCCGACGACGAAGTCCCCGAACGGCGACGTCCACCGCGCTCTTCACGACCTTCACGACCCTCGCGGCCTTCGCTGCGTTCGCGGCGCGGCGGGCGTTCTTCGTGGTGATGCCGCGGCGGCGCATCCACCGTCAAACGTTGCACATCCAGCGGACGCTTGATCAGCTTTTCAATGTCCGCGAGTTGCTTCTTCTCGTTCGGGCTGCACAGCGACAACGCATCGCCCGACGCGCCGGCACGACCGGTACGGCCGATCCGGTGCACGTAATCTTCCGCGTTGAACGGCAGATCGAAATTGATCACGGCGGGCAGTTCGGCGATATCGAGACCGCGCGCGGCGACGTCGGTGGCAACCAGCGCCTCGATCTCGCCGCGCTTGAACGCGTCCAGCGCCTGCATCCGCTCGTTCTGCGAACGGTCGCCGTGAATCGCGGTGGCCACCACGCCGTCGCGCTCCAGGCTGCGCGCGAGACGGCTCGCGCCGATCTTGCTGTTGCAGAACACGATCACCTGCTTCAGCCCGCGCTCGCGAATCAGTTGCACGACCGCGCCGGTCTTGTCGCCTTCTGCGACTTCATAAACGATCTGCGTCACGTTGGTGGCGGTCGAGTTGCTGCGCGCGACTTCGATCGTCTGCGGGTCACGCAGATACGTTGCGGCGAGCTTCTTGATTTCGCCCGAGAACGTGGCCGAGAACAGCAGCGTTTGGCGCTCTTTCGGCAGCAGGTTCAGGATGCGCTGCAAGTCCGGCAGGAAGCCCATGTCGAGCATGCGGTCGGCTTCGTCCAGCACCAGAATCTGCACCTGGCCGAGATTGGCCGTTTTCTGTTGCACGTGATCCAGCAGACGGCCTGGCGTAGCGATCAGGATTTCGACGCCGCGGCGCAACTGCTCGGATTGCGGGTTCATGTCCACCCCGCCGAACACCACGGCGCTGCGCAGCGCCGTGTGCTTCGCGTACGACTGCACGTTCGCGGCGACCTGGTCGGCGAGTTCGCGGGTCGGCGTGAGGATCAGCGCGCGCACCGGATGGCGGGCGGGCGATGCGCTGGTGCTCGCTTGCGGCAACAGACGCTGGATGATCGGCAGCGAGAAGCTTGCGGTCTTGCCGGTGCCGGTTTGCGCCGCGCCCATCACGTCACGGCCGGCCAGCACGACGGGAATCGCCTGCGCCTGGATCGGCGTAGGGATGGTGTAGCCCGATTCTTTGACGGCTTTCAGGATGTCGGGCGCGAGGCCGAATTGATCAAAAGTCGCAGTGCTGGGCGTGACGGCTGTGTCGGACATGGTGGCTTTCGCTAAAAATGCGCTTGGCGCGGTGCGCGCGGCAGCGGTCGGAACCGCAGAGGGCATCAGGATGAAGGCGGAGCCACGGCGTTCCGCACGGGACCCGTCAGTTTCGCGGGAAAAATGCGGCCGGCTCCGGCCGGCGGAAACACCCGCCGGAAAGGCCAGTATTGTAGCACTTCAGCAAAAACACTCATGGCGCTTCTGCCGACTTTCTGCTTACGATTGCGAAAGCCGTTCGGCCGCCGACCGGGCGGCGTCGGCGGATGGCGGACGGCTTTGCAGCGAAAGAGGCCGGCGCCGCTTCGCCGGGTCCTGGCAGCCCGCAGCCGAGCGTAATTCCCCCAGACGACAGTTGCATGACAGCAACCCGCCCGCCGCCACACGCCACCGGAACCGGCGTCACCACGTCTCGCGCATCACCATCAACCGCAGTTCGGTCATGTCCTCGATCGCATAGCGCACGCCTTCGCGCCCGAGTCCCGAATCCTTCACGCCGCCGTACGGCATGTTGTCGACGCGGAACGACGGCACGTCGTTGATCACCACGCCGCCCACTTCGAGCACGTCCCACGCGCGATGCGCATGCGCGAGCGAATCGGTGAACACGCCCGCCTGCAAGCCGAAATCGCTATCGTTGACGGTGGCGAGCGCCGCGTCGAAATCGTCGAAACGCTCCAGAATCGCCACCGGGCCGAACGCTTCCTTGCGGTACAGATCGGTATCGCGCTTCACGCCTTCGAGCAGCGTGGCTTCGAACATCGCGCCTTCCACCTTGCCGCCCGCGACGATCTTCGCGCCCGCCTGCACCGCGCTTTCCATCCAGCCGGCAAGTCGCTTCGACTCCGACTCGGAGATCATCGGCCCGACAAACGTTTTTTCGTCCTTCGGATCGCCCATCACCAGCGACTTCGTTTTCGCAATCAGTTTTTCGCGCAGCGCGTCGTAGAGCTTCGCGTGCACCAGAATCCGCTGCACGCCGATGCAACTTTGCCCCGACTGGTAAAACGCGCCGAACGCGAGCCGGTCGACCACGTAGTCGAGCTTGTCGCGCTGATCGCCGTCGACGATCGCCGCCGCATTGCCGCCCAGTTCCAGAATCACCTTCTTCTTGCCGGCCTTTTTCTTCAGATCCCAGCCGACCGCCGGCGAACCGGTGAACGACAGCAGCTTGAAGCGTTCATCGGTCGTGAACAGATCGGCGCCGTCGCGATGCGCGGGCAGAATCGAAAAGGCGCCTTTCGGCAAATCGGTTTCGGCCAGAATCTCGCCCATGATCAGCGCGCCGACCGGCGTACGGCTCGCCGGCTTCAGCACGAACGGCACGCCCGCGGCGATCGCCGGCGCGACCTTGTGCGCGGTCAGGTTGAGCGGAAAATTGAACGGTGAGATAAACGAGCACGGCCCGATCGGCACGCGCTTCACATACCCGTGATAACCCTTCGCGCGCGGCGAAATTTCCAGATTCACGATTTCGCCGTCGATGCGCACGGCCTCCTCCGCCGCCACCTTGAACGTATCGATCAGCCGTGTGACTTCGCCCTTCGAATCGTTGATCGGCTTGCCGGCTTCGATACACAACGCCAGCGCCAGTTCGTCGTAACGCTCGCGAAAGCGCTTCACACAATGCTCGAGCACCGCCTGGCGCTTGAACGGCGGAAAAGCGCGCAACGCCGGCATCGCGTCGACCGCGTGGCCGATCGCCTTGTCGATCGCGGCGGCGTCCGCCATCGCGACGCGGGTCGCCACTTCGCCGCTGAATTTGTCGGTGACTTCGAGATCGGTATTGGCCGCCACCGCTTCGTTGGCGAGATAGTACGGGTAAGTCTTCTTCAACATGACACGTTCTCCTTTCCGAAGCTGTTAGCACAAACCAACACAAACCGGCGAAAACTACAGCAACCAGCAAACGCTATGCCCCACCGCGCGTCACAGTTGCGCGGAAAGCCGCTTGATCTCGCGATTGAGCACGCGCTCGTTGTCCGAATAGTCGATCGGCAAATCGATCACGTGCACGCCCGGCGTGACGAAACATTCGCGCAGCAACGGCGCGAACTCCGCCGCGGACTCGATCCGATGCCCCTTCGCGCCATAGCTCTCCGCATACGCGACAAAATCCGGATTGCTCAGCGTCATCCCGTAATCGGGGAAATTCATGTTTTCCTGCTTCCAGCGGATCATCCCGAACGCGTCGTCGCGCAGAATCAGCACCACGAGATCGAGTTTCAGACGCACCGCCGTTTCCAGCTCCTGCGAATTCATCATGAAGCCGCCGTCGCCGCACACGGCCATCACCTTGCGCTCCGGATGCACGATCTTGGTCGCGATCGCCGAAGGCAACCCCGCGCCCATCGAAGCCAGCGCGTTATCGAGCAGCAGCGAATTCGGTTCGTGCGCGCGGTAGTAGCGCGCGAACCAGATCTTGTACATGCCGTTGTCGAGACAGACGATGCCGTCCACCGGCGTGGTCTCATACACGTCGTTGACGATCCGCACCGGATACATCGGGAAGCGGTCGTCGTGCTGGCCTTTCACCAGATGCGCTTCGAAGTGCTCCTTGATCTCCTTGAAGCGCGTGAAGTCCCAATGCTTCTGGCGCTCCTTGAGACTTTCCTTCAGTTGCCACACCGCGTTCGCGATATCGCCGACCACTTCGATCTGCGGGAAATACACCGTATCGACTTCCGCGCCGAGGAAGTTCACGTGAATCACCGTCTTCTCGCCCGCGTCGCCGCTGCGCATGAAGAACGGCGGTTTCTCGATCACGTCGTGGCCGACGTTGATGATGCAGTCGGCGTGATCGATCGCGCGGTGCACGAAGTCGCCGTCGGACAGCGTGGCGTTGCCGAGCCACATCGGATGCGATTCGTCGATTACGCCCTTGCCCATTTGCGTAGTGAAGAACGGGATGCCGATCTGGTCGACGAATTCGCGCAGCATCTTCGTCGTGGTCTTGCGATTGCCGCCCGCGCCGATCATCAACAGCGGATGCTTCGCGTGCGTGATCGCCTCGACCGCGCGCGCAACCGCTTTTTCTTCGGCGACCGGGCGGCGGCTGTAGCTCTTCGGAATCGGCTTGCCGTCGCCCTCTTCATGCGCGACGTCTTCAGGCAATTCGAGGTGCACCGCGCCGGGCCGCTCCTCTTCGGCCTGGCGCACCGCTTCGCGCACGGCCGCCGGAATATTCGCGACCGACACGATCTGCCGCGTGTATTTGGTGAGCGGCTCCATCATCCGCACGACGTCGACGATCTGGAAATGCCCCTGCTTGCTCGACTTGATCGGCTTTTGCCCGGTGACCATCAGCATCGGCATGCCGCCCAACTGCGCGTAGGCGGCGGCCGTCACGAAGTTGGTCGCGCCCGGCCCGAGCGTGGCGAGCGACACGCCGGTGCGGCCGGTCAGCCGCCCGTACGTGGCGGCCATGAAACCGGCCGCCTGTTCGTGACGCGTGAGGATCAGACGGATTTTCGAGCGGCGCAGCGATTCGAGCAGATCGAGATTTTCTTCGCCGGGGATGCCGAACACGTACTCGACACCTTCGGCTTCCAGCGATTTGACGAACAGGTCGGATGCTTTCATGGAGGGTCTCGCTTGATGAAACGATCGGGCGACGAGCGCGGCCCGGCCGTTGAGGTCCTGAAACGGACAATCGAAGACGACGACAACAGCGACAACAGCGGCCGGCGCTACGCCAGCCTGGTGCGGCTTCATGGGGCTTCATGCGGCGTGGCGCATGTCACGCCGGACAGCTTACTACTCGAATGGGAATGACGTGCGCTCGCGGGCAGCGCTGCATGCGTGTGTGGCAGACGATAACGGGAACCAACGGCGGCATTGAATGAAGCCGCCGCATCGTGGCGTCGCGCTCAGCGATTGATGGTGATGCAGTCGGACAGCATGGGCGGCGCGTTTTCGCCGTCCATCGCGTCGTACAGATCGGCGCGCGGGCCCTTGGTCCACCACGTGTAGCTGCCGGCCTGATACTTCGCGCCGGAGGCCGACATCGTGTTGACGAACAGCAGTTGCTGGCCCTTGACCGGCACCAGCGCGAAGCTCTGGCCGTTCACCGTGTTCCAGTAAGTCACCTGAAGAATCTTGCCGGTCGCGCATGTGTATTTTTGCGTCTGCCGGTTTTTCGTCTGAATCTCGGTGAAGCGCAGCGGCGCGGCCGACACATTGCCGCACCACGCCACGAACCCTGCCATCACGCTTAACGCAACACACCACTTTTTCATCGGATCCCTCGATGGTTGTCGAATAACGGGCGCGGCAGCGCCGGCATGCAGCAGGTTCGCGAATGGGTCGATCATGGATCGATCACGTCGGCGCACGCGTCGGTCGGCGCGGCGGCGACATGGCCGACCAGCGGCACGATCTTCAGGCCCGCCGAAGCGACCCGGCAGGGTGCGGCCGCGAGGCCGCAGCCCGTCATCCCGGCACACAACGCGAGCACCACCGCGAGTGCGCCAAGCCGGCCTAAACTTCCGGGCCACGTGTTGCTACGGGATTTCAGGGCCATGCGGACCTCCGCTTCAGTCAATCGGATTGCGTGCGGCCTGCTTCTCGTTACTTCGAGTCATGCCGACGCGTCACGCAGCGTTACTTCGCCGGCACCGGCCGCACGGCCGCTGCGGCCTGTTTCGCGCGCGAGCGTGCTTCGTCGACGGTCTCGCCGGTGGCGAGCGCAACGCCCATGCGGCGCTTGACGAAACTCTCCGGCTTGCCGAACAGACGCAAATCCGCGTTCGGCACGGCGAGCGCCGCCGCCACACCTTCGAACGCGATACCGGCTTCGTCCAGTCCGCCGTAAATCACCGCCGACGCACCCGGCGCGCGCAGCGACGTATCCACCGGCAAACCGAGAATCGCGCGCGCGTGCAATTCGAACTCCGAAAAGCGTTGCGAGCACAGCGTGACGAGACCCGTGTCGTGCGGACGCGGACTCACTTCCGAAAACCATACGTCATCGCCGCGCACGAAAAGTTCCACGCCGAACAGGCCGCGGCCGCCGAGCGCCGCCGTCACCTTGTGCGCGACTTCACGCGAACGTTCGAGCGCGAGCGCGCTCATCGGCTGCGGCTGCCACGATTCGACGTAGTCGCCTGCCACTTGCACGTGGCCGATCGGGTCGCAGAAATAGGTGCTCACTTCGCCGCTCGCCGGGTCGATCGCGCGCACGGTGAGTTGCGTGATTTCGTAGTCGAAATCGATAAAACCCTCGACGATCACGCGGCCATGATTCACGCGGCCGCCCGCCAGCGCGTATTGCCATGCGGGCTCGACGTCGGCATCGCCCTTCAGCACCGACTGCCCCTTGCCCGACGACGACATCACCGGTTTCACCACGCACGGATAGCCGACTTTGGCGATGCCCGCGCGCAGTTCGTCGAGCGAATCGGCGAATGCATACGGCGAGGTCGGCAGGCCGAGTTCCTCGGCGGCGAGGCGGCGGATGCCTTCGCGGTTCATCGTGAGCTGCGTGGCGCGCGCGGTCGGAATGACTTCGGCGAGACCGTCGGTTTCGATCGCGGCGAGCGCGTCGGTGGCGATCGCCTCGATTTCGGGGACGATCAGATGCGGGCGCTCCTGCTCGACCAGCGCGCGCAATGCGACGTGGTCGGTCATGTCGATCACGTGCGCGCGATGCGCGACCTGGTGACCCGGCGCGTTCGGATAGCGGTCGACGGCGATCACTTCGACGCCCAGCCGTTGCAGCGCGATGATCACTTCCTTGCCGAGCTCGCCGGCACCGAGCAGCATGACGCGCGTGGCGGATTCAGAAAGGGGCGTGCCGATCCGTTGGCCGATCTGCATGGGGGCTCCAGATAAAAGTCGGATGAGGGTGGGATTGGGTAGAACGCGATGTTAACATGCACACCCCGACGCACAGCCCCGACGCACATCCCGGATGCACACCCCCGGCGCACGCGCCGAGGTGCACCCCGAAGCGCCCGTCGGCGTGCCCGGTGCGTTACCCTTACGCCTTCGCCAGTCTGAAGAGGAACGACTCATGCTCCAAAGCTCCTCCGCGCGACGTGTTGCGCGCTTCATCCCTTATGCGCGCACGGCCATCGCCGCGCTGGGCGTCGCCGCGCTTTGCAGCGCCTGTGCGATCCCGAAACACCCCGATTCGGCAGCTCCGGCTCCCGATCCGTTCAACCCGGCTGCGACGCAGTTGCTCGACGACACCAGCTGGGTGCTGAGCGGCTGGAAACAGGCCGACGGCTCCCCGCGGGCGGTGCCGTCCGCCGATCAGGGCTCGCCGATCACGCTCACGCTCTCGACGGAAAAAGGCCAGCGCCACGCCAGCGGCTTTTCCGGCTGCAACCGCTACATGGGTTCGTATGCGCTGAAGGACGGCAAGCTGAGCTTCAGCACGCTGGGCGGCACGCGCATGGCATGCGCGACGCCGGGCGGCCAGATCGAAGGCGCGTATCTGAACGCGCTGAATCACATCGACCGCACGGGTGTGCAGATGCGCGCGCCGCAGCAGATGCAACTGATTCTGGACAATGGCGATACGCTGAGTTTCGATCGCAGCAACCCGTAAGCGCCGCGGCTTTCCCATTCGATGCAAGCGTACTTGCGTCCGCCTTCGAAGCACTGCGCTTCGCCGGTTAAACTCGACGGATTGCATTTTTTCGCGTCCGTCATACGTCGATGTCTAGTATGCACACGGTAGTTTTCGGCTGGTTCGGCGGGTCGGCCGTCTGGTTCATTCCTCTTTTGTGGCGCCTCGTGAAGTCGGTGCTGCCGGGCGGCGCGGGTTTGCGCGGGCCGGGCACGATCCGCCTGTGGCTCGGCTTCGTCTGCGTGATGGTGGCGAGTTGCACGCTGGAGGCGTCGCTGATCGGCGTGGCCGGCGTGAATGGCGTCGGTCATGCGCTGGCGACGGGCTTCGGTCATCTGCTCGGTCATATCGGTACGCCGCTCGCGGCGCTGGCGCTCTTTCTGATCAGCCTGCCGTGGCTGATCGATTTCCGCTGGCGCGATGTCGCCGTCTGGGCCGACGGCGCGTTCGGCCTCGGCCTGTCGCGCGGTCTCGCCAAACGCGACGAGGAAGCGCGCCGCCATCGCAGTGTCGATGACGGTTTGCCGCAGCACGTTTCTGCGTCCACCAATACGATGGCGCCGAAGAGCCAGGGACGCTATGCGCGGCCTACGGTATGGCGGCCGCCGGCGCGTGGGCGCAAGGGTGGTGTTGGGGCCGCGGCGGATGTCGGTGGTGGTGTCGGTGGCGCCGCCGGTGCGCACGCCGCGACGCGTGGCGCCGCGACGAACTGGCGTGCGGATTCCGCGAAGTCGCGTCATGCCACGGCTACGCAAACCGAGCCGGGCATGCGGACACCCGCGGCAAGTGTGCCGCGTTCGACGCCGCGCCCCGTGCCGACACAACCGATCGCTACGGACCACGCGGCGTGGCAGCCGGCTGAACCCGTCGCGCCGACCGGCTGGCTGCGCGAATCGACAACGGCTCCGCGTGCAACGACATCTCCTGCTATGGCCGGCTCCGTCACTGCTGGCGGACCTGCGGGATCGGCAGCGTCGGTGGCCGCCCGCCATGACGGCTCGTCGACAGGGCGGCGCCCGGTTGGCGAGCAACGGCCAGTGGGCGTTTCAGGTATCGCAGCAGGCGCGGCGGGTTTGGCCGCCGCCGCGGGCACGGCGCAAGCGGCGGCTGCGCAAGCCTCGCTCGCAGCAACGGCGGCAAGCGCAACGCGTGCAGTATCGAATACGGCGACGGGTGCGATGCGGCAATCCCCGGCAGCGGCGAATCGTGCGTCGGCGATGCCGGGGTCCGGCAATGCAGCTTCGCGCGACAGTCGACCTGCGATGACCCGTCAACCGTTCGCGGCTGCGCCACTCACTCAAACTTCGCCGACGCCGACCGCTCGCGGTCCCGTTTCATCCGCGCCGAGCTACACGCGACCGATGACGACGACTCGCCAGCCCGCGCCACCGCCCAGCGTGCAGGAAACGTTGCGCAGCATCGCGGAAAACGCCGCGCGCTGGACGGACATAGCCGGGGTGAGTCTCGCACGTAGCAGCAGCGCGGATAGCGCCAAGGTCATCGCGCAACAGATGGGTGAGGTGCCGCGAGGCGAAGCCGGATTCGATGCACGGCAACCCGATGCGGCATTCGAGACGCCGACGGGTGCCGTATTGGATGCGCCCGAGGTCGAAGCCATATCCACGACGCCGCAGGTCGAGGCTGCCGCCGTAACACCGCAGACCGAACCCGCATCAGGCACGCCAGAGCCCATCGCTGCACTCGACACATCACGGCTCGACGCTCCGTCACTGGCAACGCCGCACGATGAAACCATCGAGCCGGTCGTGCATTGGCCGATCGAACCGCCGATCATCCAGCCGCCGTTGGCTCCGACACCCGCACCTGTGCCGACACCTCCCGTGCCGCGCACGGCAGCCGTCCCCACTCCGACGCCGTTCCAGATCTTCGCCGCAGAGTTGGAGGCAAGCGCGCACGTCGAAGAAATCCCGACGCAGCCCACACCCGATACCGTCAGCGAACCGGCCACGGCACCTGAAGCGCCAGCACCGGTCCATCAGCCGATTGCGCCGCCGCAGGTCGTCGAATCGGACGCCACGCAAGAGGCAACCGACGCAGACGTTCCCCACGTCGAACCGACACAACCGTCCGGGCGCCCGATCGAACACTCGCCGTTGACCCAGCGCACGGAGGGCCAATCCGCCGCCGTGCCGAATGCCGAAATCGTATTTGCTAAAACGCTGGCGCCCTGGGACGCGGAGCCGGCCCCAATCGCCCCCCCGGCGGTCACGGACCATACGGAAAGCACGCCGACGCCCGTCGCCGACGCGACGCCTGAGCCGAGCGCGTCGAATATCGTCCGCTTTCCTGGCTTCATCGCGCGGGCCGAACCGGCAGCGGAGTCCGCGTCAGAGCCGCAGTACCCTGACGCGCCGACGGAACAGACCGATCAACCCGAACCGCAGGAACCCATCGTCGTGCCCCGCACGCCACTGCGCGGCCACAGCCCGGCCAACGGCTTCGAGTTCCACGCCCCGGCTGCATCGATGGTCGAATTGCCGACGCTCGACCTGCTCGCGCGCGCCGACACCGACGTCGAACCCGTCTCCGAAGAAAAGCTGATCGAAACGGGCCTGCTGATCGAACAACGCCTGCAGGAATTCAAGGTGCCGGTCACGGTAGTCGGCCACTCGGCCGGCCCGGTCATCACGCGCTTCGAGATCGAACCGGCGCTCGGCGTGCGCGGCAGCCAGATCGTCGGCCTGATGAAGGACCTGTCGCGCGGTCTCGGTCTCACGTCGATCCGCGTGGTCGAGACGATTCCCGGCAAGACCTGCATGGGTCTCGAACTGCCGAACGCGAAGCGCCAGACGATCCGCCTGTCTGAAATCCTCGAAGCCAGCGTCTACCAGAACTCGCATTCGCACCTGACGCTCGCGATGGGCAAGGACATCACCGGTCACCCAGTGGTGGCCGATCTCGCGAAGGCGCCGCATATGCTGGTCGCGGGCACCACCGGTTCGGGCAAATCGGTGGCGATCAACGCGATGATCTGCTCGCTGCTCTACAAGGCGACGCCCGAGGAAGTCCGCCTGATCATGATCGATCCGAAGATGCTGGAACTGTCGGTGTATGAAGGCATTCCGCATCTGCTCGCACCGGTCGTCACCGATATGAAGCTGGCGGCCAACGCGCTCAACTGGTGCGTCGGCGAAATGGAGAAGCGCTACCGGTTGATGTCCGCGGTCGGCGTGCGCAATCTGGCCGGCTTCAATCAGAAAATCCGCGACACGGAAGCCAAAGGCAAGAAACTCGGCAACCCGTTCTCGCTCACGCCGGAAGCGCCCGAACCGCTCGCGCCGCTGCCGCTGATCGTGGTGGTGATCGACGAACTGGCCGACCTGATGATGGTCGCGGGCAAGAAGATCGAAGAGTTGATCGCGCGGCTCGCGCAGAAAGCGCGCGCGGCCGGCATCCATCTGATTCTCGCGACGCAGCGGCCGTCCGTCGACGTGATCACCGGCCTCATCAAGGCGAACATTCCGACGCGCGTCGCGTTCCAGGTGTCGTCGAAAATCGACTCACGCACGATTCTCGACCAGATGGGCGCCGAATCGCTGCTCGGCCAGGGCGACATGTTGTTCCTGCCGCCGGGCACCGGCTACCCGCAACGTGTGCACGGCGCGTTCGTCGCCGACGAGGAAGTACACCGGATCGTCGAGTATCTGAAGCAGTTCGGCGAGCCGCAATACGAGGAAGGCATTCTCGACGGCCCGGCCACCGACGGCGGCGCGGCGCAGGATCTGTTCGGCGACACGCCGGATGCCGAAGCCGATCCGCTCTACGACGAAGCCGTCGCGTTCGTGGTGCGCACGCGGCGCGCGTCGATTTCGTCGGTGCAGCGACAATTGCGCATTGGTTACAACCGCGCGGCACGTCTTGTCGAGCAGATGGAAACGGCCGGCCTCGTGTCGGCGATGGGCATCAACGGCAGCCGCGAAGTGCTGGCGCCGGGGCCGGCGGAATAAGCCTGATCGGGCGGCACTCGACACACGCGCTACACAGCCGGCAAGCCAGCAAGAAAATGGGCCGCTCGATGAGCGGCCCATTTCGCTTATACAAGCAGCGTATTCAACCGCCACGCATCACGACGGCGACACCAGCTTGAAGTCCACCGGCGAGCCGATATCGATGCGCTTCGGATTCGCTTCAAGCAAACCGCTCTGCTGATCGCGCCTGAACACATACACCGTATCGCTGTTCTGATTGCCGACGATCAGCCAGTTGCCGGTCGGGTCGATCGCGAACTCGCGCGGCGACTTGCCGAGGCTCGACTGATGCCCGACCTTCTTCAGATGCCCATTCGTCGGATCGACCGAGAAGATCACGATGTCGTTCGCATCGCCGCGATTGGACGCGTACAGGAAGCGCCCGTCCGGCGACAGATGAATCGCCGACGCGCCGACCGCGCCCTTGAAGCCGGGCTCCGTCAAAGAAAGCGTTTGTACCTGCGTGAGCTTGCCGTCGTCGTAGTTGAACGTGCTGACCGTGCCGGCCAGTTCGCTCGTCAGATAGGCATGCTTGCCGTCCGCGCCGAACACCAGATGCCGCGGCCCCGTGCCCGCCTTCTCCTGCGTGTAGCGCCAGTCGGTCGGGCCGAACAGGCCGCGGCTGCCATCCGGCGTGTAGCGATACGCGTACAGCTTGTCGGCGCCGAGGTCCTGCGCGAACAGATAGCGGCCGTCCGGCGAGAACACGGTGGAGTGAACATGCGAGTTGTCCTGACGACCCTTCACCGGACCGCCGCCCTCGTGATGCACGGTCAACGCCGACGTGCCGACCTGGCCGTCCGCCTGCAACGGGAACACCGCGAAGCTGCCGCCCGGATCGGCGGCGACCGAGTAGTTCGCGGTCAGCAGATACTTGCCGTCCGGCGACAGGCTCAGATAACACGGATCGTTGCCGTCCGACGAGACCTTGTTGAGAAAGGTCAACTGGCCGCTCGCGGCGTCGAAGCGGAACGCGCTGATGCCGCCGCGCTGCGAGGCCGGACCGTTGTCGCCGGGCAGTTCGTTGACCGCGTAGACGAAGCGGCGGTCGCGGCTCACCACGAGGCACGACGGATTGACCGTCTGCGCGACCGACACGCGCGTGGCTTCGCCCGTCTTCGTATCGAAGCGGTAGACGTACAGGCCTTCGCTCTTGCCCCCGGTGTACGTGCCGACCAGCATGTCATACACACCGTCCGCGGGGACCGGGCCGGAATCTTGCGCAAACGCGTGCGACGCAGCAATCGAGACCATGAGCACGAAACCTTTTATTATCGAGCGGGCGGCGCGCAGAGGAACGGGCCGACGCACACGTGATGAAGTGGATTCAGCGGTAGAAGTGCGAACAGAGAAAACAGCGGGAAGGTGGGAACCTGAAACGGCACGGACTGCGGCCCGTTCGGTACGAAGCATAAGACCTCCTGACATCGGTTATTCGGTTGTTGCGGTTGTAATGGTGTCGCTGGTCTGCCGCGCTATCGGTCGAGCATGGTTCTTATCGGAGCAAGTATAAAAGCGTTGCATCGACTCATGTAGCCAGGGTGGCAACGGCCGAGGTCGGGCCGATGGTTTGCATGGGTAGCCATTGTCCCGCCCGACGGGTCATTATTTCAACTCAGTCACACACCACGGAGTCTTCATGAACGTCACACTCAGCCTGGGCCCGCTTGTTTCGCTGATCGCCGG
Source organism: Paraburkholderia xenovorans (assembly GCF_046030735.1). Taxonomy (GTDB): domain Bacteria; phylum Pseudomonadota; class Gammaproteobacteria; order Burkholderiales; family Burkholderiaceae; genus Paraburkholderia; species Paraburkholderia xenovorans_A. The sequence continues at coordinate 90,606 of NZ_JAQQBV010000019.1, read as the reverse complement.
CATTCTGATTCTGGTCATGCCGCGCCTCCTGAATTACATCGTCGCGCTCTATCTGATCATCATCGGCATCATTGGGATCTTTGGCGTCGGGTCGTCGCATTTCTAGGCCGCTTTTGTAGGCACACGGCCAGGCCGCATTTCCAGGCCTTCTGGCCGCAGCAGAAAGCCGCGCAAAATCGCCGGCCACGCAGATGCACCGGGCGCCTCGACGGCCCCGGTGCGTTCACATGCATGTCGTGCGAAAGCGGCTGGTCGCGCCATCGCGCGCCTTGAGTGAAGGCGCCGATGTGCCGATAAAAGAAGCGGCCCGCTACATGGGCGTACACTCGCCCGAAGCCGAGCCGCGCGCGTCGGGCGCGAACCGTTAGCCGTTCGAAAGTTGTTCGAGCCGCAAGCGTCCCTGTAGCGACAACGCGCCGACGGCATAATGACCGTCACCTTGCTGATGACGCCGGAAGCAGGCCCGCTCGACGAGAAACGCCGCGGCGGCCAGCATGCCGTTACGGCTCAGGCCCAGACGGCCGTGGTCGAGCGGCAGCATCGAATCGTCAGCGAGTTTGCTGGCGGCCGAAAGAATCGTGATGCAATCGGATTTCGAAGGGTTCAGCATGGCTTTCGTCCTCGGAAACGGCGTCTGTGCGCGCCATGGGCGTGGCCGGCGCTCGCGGGGGCGAGACCCACGCCGTGAAACCCGTGGCCGGGAATCCATGCGCGCCGGATCGACATCCGATTGTAGGCAGTGGTTTGACAGATTACCAACTGGCGTTTTGCCGCATTGCGTACTGAACCAAAGCGCGGCGGCCGGGTCCGGTAATAACATCGACCTCCAGCGCGACGCCCTGCGCCGCGCATCATCCTGACACGCTCTCCATGCCCGCACTCATCGAAGACTATGCGCTCATCGGCGACGGCCACACGGCCGCGCTCATCTCCCGCGAAGGTTCCGTCGACTGGCTCTGCTGGCCGCGCTTCGACTCCGGCGCCTGCTTTGCGGCGCTGCTCGGCACGCCCGACAACGGCCGCTGGCTGATCTCGCCGGTCTCGGACATGCCGCCCACCGTCACGCGCCGTTATCGCGGCGAAACCTTGATTCTCGAGACCGATTTCGAAACGCCCGAAGGCGCGGTCACGCTGATCGATTTCATGCCGCCCGGCAACGGCTGGTCGGAGATGGTGCGGATCGTGGTCGGCAAACGCGGCACCGTGCGCATGCAGATGGAACTCGTACTGCGCTTCGATTACGGATTTTCGATTCCGTGGGTGGACCGGCTGAAGCACGACAGCGGCATCAAGGCGATCGTCGGCCCCGACAACGCGGTGCTGCGCACGCCGGTCGAACTGCGCGGCGAGAACATGAAGACGGTGGCCGAATTCACCGTCAGCGAAGGCGAGCGCGTGCCGTTCTCGCTCGCGTATGCCCCTTCGCATCTGCGCATTCCGCCTGCGCGCGATCCGCATACGTCGCTTGCGCGTACCGAGAATCACTGGCTCGAGTGGTCGTCGCGCAGCACGGTCGAAGGCAAATGGGCCGAGCCGATCCGCCGCTCGCTGATCACGCTGAAGGCGCTCGCTTATGAACCGACCGGCGGCATCGTCGCGGCGCCCACCACGTCGCTGCCGGAACAGCTCGGCGGCTCGCGCAACTGGGACTACCGCTACTGCTGGCTGCGCGACGCCACCATCACGCTGCTCGCGATGATGCGCGGCGGCTACTACGACGAAGCGCGCGCGTGGCGCAGCTGGCTCGGCCGCGTGATGGCCGGCGCGCCGGATCAGTTGCAGATCATGTACGGGATCGCCGGCGAGCGGCGTCTGCCGGAATTCGAGCTCGACTGGCTGCCCGGCTATGAGGACTCGAAACCGGTGCGCATCGGCAACAACGCGGTCGGCCAGCGCCAGCTCGACGTGTACGGCGAAGTGATGAACGCGCTGCATCTGGCGCGCGTGGGCGGCCTGCAGGCGGACGACACCGCGTGGAACGTGCAGCGCGCGCTGCTCGGCCACCTCGACACGATCTGGCAGGAACCCGACGAAGGCATCTGGGAAACGCGCGGCGGCCGCCAGCATTTCACGTTCTCCAAGGTGATGGCGTGGGTTGCGTACGACCGCGCGATCCAGTCGGCGGAGATGTTCAAGCTGGACGGCCCGCTCGACGACTGGCGCGCCACCCGCGAAGCGATCCACGCGGAAGTCTGCGCGAAAGCGTGGAATCCCGAACTCAACGCGTTCTCGCAGTACTACGGCAGCGACCAGCTCGACGCGAGCGTATTGCTGCTGCCGCTGGTCGGCTTTCTGCCGCCGGACGATCCGCGTGTCAAGGGCACGCTGGCCGCGATCGAACGGGATCTGACGCACGAAGGTTTCGTGATGCGCTACCGCACCACCGAATTCGACGACGGCCTGCCGCCCGGCGAAGGCACCTTTCTTGCGTGCTCGTTCTGGATGGTGGACAACCTGGCGCTGCAAGGCCGTATCGACGAAGCTCACGCGATGTACGAACGGCTGCTCGCGCTGTGCAACGACGTCGGTCTGCTCGCGGAAGAGTACGATCCTGCGGCGAAGCGGCTGGTGGGCAACTTCCCGCAAGCGTTTTCGCATGTGGCGCTGGTCCATACCGGCCTGAATCTGATGAAGCACGAGCAGCAAATGGCCGAGGCGACCGGTCAGCCGGCGCATATCGACAGCATGGCGGAAGAACTGAAGGCTGCGGCAACCCCCGATAGCGGCGCGGCAACATCGCCAGTAGCATGATTTAATGACAGTTTGCGCGCCCGGTGCGCGCAAATTGCTGCATTGCACAAGTACGCCATGTTCGATATGATCGAAAAGTCTGTCGGCCGAAAATCAATGTGCCAACAACAACCAATATGGCCTGCCGCAACGCCACACGCGTGTTTGCGAAGCCCCATGCGAACCGCTTAAAAACGGAGCACCTATGCTCTACCAATTGCATGAATTCCAGCGGGCGTTGTTGAGCCCTCTCACAGCCTGGGCCCAGGCGGCGTCCAAACAGTTCGCCAATCCCGCCAGTCCATTGGCGTATGTGCCCGGCGCCACCCGCCTCTCCGCCGGTTACGAGCTGCTCTACCGGCTCGGCAAGGATTACGAAAAGCCCGAGTTCAATCTCCATCAGATCGTCAAAGACGGTCACAACATTCCGATCATCGAGCAAACGATCATCGAGAAGCCGTTTTGCCGCCTGATGCGTTTCAAGCGTTTCGCCGACGACAGCGACGCCGTAACCCAACTGAAAGACGAACCGGTCGTGCTGGTGTGCGCGCCGTTGTCAGGCCACCACGCCACGCTGCTGCGCGACACCGTGCGCACGCTGCTGCAAGACCACAAGGTCTATCTGACCGACTGGATCGACGCGCGCATGGTGCCGCTCGAAGCGGGCGAGTTTCATCTTGACGACTACGTTGCGTACATTCAGGAATTCATTCGCCACATCGGCGCGAAGAATCTGCATGTGATCTCGGTGTGCCAGCCTACGGTGCCGGTGCTCGCCGCCATTTCGTTGATGGCGAGCCGCGGCGAAGACACGCCGCGCACCATGACGATGATGGGCGGCCCGATCGACGCGCGTAAGAGCCCGACGTCGGTCAATTCGCTCGCCACCCAGCACTCGTTCGAATGGTTCGAAAACAACGTGATCTTCACGGTGCCGCCGAACTATCCGGGCGTGGGCCGCAAGGTCTATCCGGGCTTTCTGCAGCACACCGGTTTCGTCGCGATGAATCCTGAGCGGCACGCGGCTTCGCACTGGGACTACTACCAGAGCCTGCTGCGCGGCGACGAAGACGACGCCGAAGCGCATCGCCGCTTCTACGACGAGTACAACGCCGTGCTCGACATGGACGCCGACTATTACCTCGAAACGATCCGCGTGGTGTTCCAGGAATTCCGTCTTGCCGAAGGCACGTGGGTGATCGACGGCGAGCCGGTGCGTCCGCAGGACATCAGGAACACGGCGCTCTTCACGATCGAAGGCGAGTTGGACGACATCTCCGGCGACGGCCAGACCTTCGCCGCGCAAGATCTGTGCAGCGGCATTCCGGAGAAGGACAAGCGCCATTTCACCGCGGAAAATTGCGGCCATTACGGCATTTTCTCAGGCCGCCGCTGGCGCACCATCATCTATCCGCAGTTGCGCGAATTCATCCTCGAGCACAACAAGGCGCCGAAGGTAGCAAAGGAAAAAGTCGAAGCCTGAACACCGCGCGTCGATACCGGCAACGGCCTCTGCGGAGGCCGTTGCCGTTTCATCAGGATCCCAAAGTCTCGCCACGCAAGCCATGCAAACCACGCGAGGCGTGAACGCCCACGCCGGCTTACTTGCGCAACAGATACGCGAGCAGCAACTCGGTGTTCATCTGGATTACCTCGCCGCGTTCGCTCGCGCTGCTGAAATCGCGGCCGAGCGTGGCTTCGAGCGTGAAGCGGTTCGACACGATGTAATAGCCCATGCCGGACAGCGTCACGTAAAACCTCAGCGGATCGACATTGGTGCGGAACAGGCCGGCGCGCTGACCTCGCTCGAGAATCCCGCCGAGCGTGGCAACGATCGGCGAGATCATCTCGCGGATGCGGGTCGACTTCTGCATGTAGCGTGCCTCATGCAGATTCTCGTTATTGATGAGCCGCAGCAACTCCGGATGATCGCGGTAATAGTCCCACACGAAATGCGCGAGACGGGTCACCGCCTCGACCGGCGCGATGCCGTTCAGTTCGAGCGTACGTTCGGCCTCGTTGAGCGCGCTGAATGCATGCTCGAGTACCGCAGTAAAAAGCTGCTCCTTGCTACCGAAGTAGTAATAGAGCATGCGTTCATTGGTTTCCGCGCGGCGGGCGATCTGATCGACGCGCGCGCCGAACAACCCACCATTTGCAAACTCTTCGGCCGCCGCTAGCAGAATGCGGCGCCGCGTGCCTTCAGGATCTCTTTTGATTTTCGGCTGATTCATGGTGGCATCGTCTTCGTGAGCCGCGTTATCCGGATCGCGCCGCCGGCCTCTCCTCGGGCCTTGCACCGACAGCACTGAACGGGCTGGTTGGGGGAATACCCTTCTGCGGTCTTTCGAAAAAGCGCTTCGATTATGGCACATGGATTGCGGATGGCAATTGGGGAAATCGGCGATAATGTGCTATTTAGTTCAAGCCCAGCGCCCGCACATACTCGTCGCCAAATGCGCCGCCATTGACGTCTCTATAGCTGTCCGTATTTGCCTATATTGATGCGTATGCGCGCATTTGCACGCTACTTTTGGCTCGCCGCGTTTGCCAGATGCGCTTTTGCCAACCGTGCTTTTGCCAACTGCTAGTGCCGTGCTTATGTGCCGCCCCCAGCCTGCCGCGCGTTTTCCCTAACCGGGTGCCGCAAGCTGTGCTGCGACGAGGCAAGCCCCAACGTCGTGACCGTGATCGATTCCAATACACTCGCAGACCGCATCGAAGATCTGCTGCCCCAAACGCAATGCACGAAGTGCGGCTATCCCGCATGCCGCCCCTACGCCGAAGCCGTCGCGCGCGGCGAGGCCAATTACAACCAGTGCCCGCCCGGCGGCGCCGAGGGCGTCGCGCGGCTCGCGTCGCTGCTCGGCAAACCGGTGATTCCGCTCAATTCCGCCAACGGCATCGAACGGCCGCGACCTGTGGCGGTTATCGACGAACAAGTTTGCATCGGCTGCACGTTGTGCATGCAAGCATGTCCGGTCGATGCAATAGTTGGCGCACCGAAACAGATGCATACGGTGATCGCCGAGCTCTGCACCGGTTGCGATCTGTGTGTGCCGCCGTGTCCGGTGGACTGCATCGCGATGCCGCCCGTCACCGGCGAAGCAACCGGTTGGGACGCGTGGAGCCCAAGCCAGGCCGACGCCGCGCGCGAGCGCCACAACCGTCGGGAAGCGCGTCTCGCACGCGAGCGCGAAGCGGCCGAAGCGCGTGCTGCGGCGCGGCGAGCAATCGGCACGGCACCGGCAGCGGACGCTCCCGATGCCGCGAAGGCGTCGAATGTCGCAACAACCACCGCCAACGCAGCCGCGCCCGCAGCCCCCGCTGCGGACGACGCCGAAGCGAAGAAACGCGCGATCATTCAGGCCGCGCTCGAACGGGCGCGTCAGAAGAAAGAGGAACTGGCCGCCAAAGGCCAGGGCCCGCTGAACACCGAGCGCGTCAGTGCCGACGTGCAGGCGCAGATCGACGCGGCCGAGGCACGCCGCCGCCGTCTCGGTCTCGCCGCAAACGACGTGAACAACGCGGACGACGCGAACGAAGCCGACACGCCGTCCACGAAACATTGACGCTCGCCGCCATTCAACCTCTCTAACCGCCACGTTGCGCATGAACGCGAACAAACGCCGCGCCATCTACGAGACGCTGCAAAGTCTCAACCCACACCCGACGACCGAACTCGAGTACACGACACCGTTCGAACTGCTGATTGCCGTGTTGCTGTCCGCGCAAGCCACCGACGTATCGGTCAACAAGGCGATGCGCAAGATGTTTCCGGTTGCGAATACGCCGCAGAAGGTTTTCGATCTCGGCGAGGAAGGGGTCACCGGCTACATCAAGACGATCGGCCTCTATCGGACCAAAGCGAAGAACGTGATCGCCACGTGCCGGATTCTGCTCGATCAGTACGGCGGCGAAGTGCCGGAGGATCGTGAAGCGCTCGAAAGCTTGCCGGGCGTCGGGCGGAAAACGGCGAACGTGATTCTGAATACCGCGTTCGGTCATCCGACCATCGCCGTCGATACGCATATCTTTCGGGTTGCCAATCGAACCGGCCTCGCCCCCGGCAAGGACGTGCGCACGGTGGAAACAGCGCTGGAGAAATTCACGCCGGCCGAGTTCAAACAGGACGCCCATCACTGGCTGATCCTGCATGGCCGCTATGTGTGCAAGGCGCGCCGGCCGGAGTGCTGGCATTGCGCGATCGAGCCGCTATGCGAGTTCAGGCCGAAGACGCCGCCACCGGATCTTTGAACGACGCGCCTGGGTGAGTTGGCGCAACCCGCGCTGCGCAGCCGCGGTCCATTCCATCAAGACCACCTGGCCGTACAAGCGAGCACCAGCAAGCCACACAGCCCCGGCGTAAAATGCCCGCTTGACGTGCTGATGCACGTCCACGCCCCACACTAAACACACCGGTCCCACGATGTTCAATCCCAGCCGCGACGAAGTTCGTCTTTTTTTCACCGACACCTGGCGCAAGCAGCGTCAAGGCGAGATTCTGACGCCGCTGGAAGCGATCGCCGCCGACTGGATCGTCGAACACCCCGAATACCACGCCGACCTCACGCGTAGCGAAGCCGCACAGTCTCAGGAATACTCGCCCGAGCGCGGCCAGACCAATCCGTTCCTGCATCTGTCGATGCATCTCGCGATCACCGAGCAATTGTCGATCGACCAGCCGCCGGGCATCCGCGCGGCTCACGAGCGCCTCGCGGCGCGTCTCGGCTCGACCCACGAGGCGCAGCACGCGATCATGGATTGTCTCGGCGAAACCATCTGGGAAGCGCAGCGCACCGGCACGCCGCCGGACACCGACGCGTATTTGCAGCGCATCGAGCGCCGCGCCACACGCGACTGAACATCACCCAACACGCCTAAAACCGTTTCACCGCCCAAAAACAGAACACCCCGCCGAAGCGGGGTGTTCTGTTTTTGTAACCGGCGCGAAACCGCGCGAGCAAGCTTACTTCTTCTGGACCAGATCGCCGTTCAGCGATTCGATATAGGCCGCGATGTCTTTCATGTCGCTTTGCGACAGGCTCTGCACCTGCGCCTGCATGATCGCGTTGTTGCGACCGAGGTGCGGATTGCCGTTGCCCATCTGGTACTGACGCAGCGCCCAGTACACGTAATCGGCGTGCTGACCCGCGAGCTTCGGATATTCCGGGCTCACCGGCTTGTTCAGGTTGATGCCGTGACAAGCCGCGCAATTATGGCTTTCGGACAACACCTTGCCGTTGCCGGCGTCGGCCGCATACGCGCCATTCGCTGCAGCCAGACCGAACACCGCCGCCGCTGCACATGCAGTCTTGAACACCGTGTGGAGTGCCTGTTGGGGCTTATTCATGAATTCTCCTATCCCGCGAATTGAATTGCCGAGTGACTGGATGGACGAGCGCAGCCGATCACTTGTCGGGATTGTTTTTCGAAGAGGAATTTTGTGCTGCGTAGTAAGCAGCGATGTCGGCGATGTCCTGGTCGGACAGCGACGCGGTGATCGCGCGCATCGTTTCGAAGTGGCGATCGCCCTTCTTGTAGCCATGCAACGCGTTTTCGAGGTATGCCTGATTCTGGCCGCCGAGCTTCGGCACGCGGTAGACCTCAGGGTACGCGGTGCGGTATTCGGGGATGCCGTGGCAGCCGATACACATTGCGACCTTGCCCTGGCCCACCTTCGCATTACCCACCACATCCGCTGCCTGCGTGCTGACCGTATAGCCCGCGAGCACCGACAGCGCTGCGATCATGACGTGTTTGCCGACGAGTTTATTCATAGCATATAACCTGGCATGAGGGGAAACGGGCGCCCGGAATGGCAACGGCCCGCGCCGTTCTTCTTATAGGGTAGCCACGCAGGCCAAAAAAATCGGGCTAATTGTACCGCGACGCTGCGCCGAACGTCCACCAAGCAAGGCCCGACGCACGCCAGCCGGGGCTTGCCGCCGCCCGAAGCCGCGGGTGAAACCATACGCGAGCCTGGTTCAGCGCAACAGGCCTTCTGACTTATACTGGGTTTTTTCCCGAAAAAGAGCATCTCGCCATGCGTTTCGAAGGCTCATCGCAATACGTCGCCACGGACGACCTCAAGCTCGCGGTCAACGCCGCGATGACGCTGAAACGCCCGCTACTCATCAAGGGCGAACCCGGCACCGGCAAAACCATGCTCGCCGAAGAAGTCGCCGCCGCGCTCGGCATGCCGCTGTTGCAGTGGCACATCAAGTCCACGACGAAAGCACAGCAGGGTTTATACGAATATGACGCTGTGTCGCGCCTGCGCGATTCGCAACTCGGCGACGAGCGCGTCAAGGACATCGGCAACTACATCGTCAAGGGCGTGCTGTGGCAGGCGTTCGACGCGGACCAGCAAACCGTGCTGCTGATCGACGAGATCGACAAGGCCGACATCGAATTCCCGAACGACCTGCTGCGCGAGCTCGACCGTATGGAGTTCTACGTGTACGAGACCCGCGAACTGGTGCGCGCAAAGCACCGGCCGCTCGTCATCATCACGTCGAACAACGAGAAGGAACTGCCGGACGCGTTTCTGCGCCGCTGCTTCTTCCACTACATCAAATTCCCCGATCCGGTGACGATGCAGCAGATCGTCGAGGTGCACTACCCCGGCATCAAGAAAGACCTGCTCGCCGCGGCCATGCAGAGCTTCTTCGAATTGCGCAACGTGTCGGGCCTGAAGAAAAAGCCGTCCACGTCGGAACTGCTGGACTGGTTGAAGCTGCTGCTCGCCGAAGACATTCCGCCCGAAGCGCTGCGCTCGACCGACCAGAAGCAGATCATCCCGCCGCTGCACGGCGCGCTGCTGAAAAACGAACAGGACGTGAGCCTGTTCGAGCGGCTGATCTTCATGAACCGCAACAACCGTTAAGGCCATGCGTCCCGTTAGCGCGCCGTGGCCGAACACGCCACGCGGCGCGCCGAATCCCACCCGGAACACCCGGAACGCAGCGGAGGACCCAGCATGCTGATTGACTTCTTCTACTCGCTGCGCGCCGCCAGACTGCCGGTGTCGGTGAAGGAATACCTGACGCTGCTCGAAGCGCTGAAGGCGAACGTGATCCCGCCGTCGCTGGACGATTTCTACTATCTGGCACGCCTCACGCTGATCAAGGACGAGCAGTATTTCGACAAGTTCGACCAGGCGTTCGGCGCCTATTTCAACGGCGTCGCGCTCGCTTCGGAACTGGCCTTCGACATCCCGCTCGACTGGCTGAAGAAGAAGCTGCAACGCGATCTGTCGCCGGAAGAAAAGGCGCAGATCGAAGCGATGGGCGGCCTCGACAAGCTGATGGAGCGCCTGAAGGAACTGTTCGACGAACAGAAAGAGCGCCACGAAGGCGGCAACAAATGGATCGGCACGGGCGGCACGTCGCCGTTCGGCAATGGCGGCTTCAACCCGGAAGGCGTACGCATCGGCGGCGACGCGGCGGGCAATCGCACCGCGGTGAAAGTGTGGAACGAGCGCGCGTACCGCGATTACGACGACCAGGTCGAAATCGGCACGCGCAACATCAAGGTCGCGCTGCGGCGTCTGCGCCGCTTCGCGCGCGAAGGGGCGGCCGAAGAACTCGATCTGCCCGACACGATCCGCAGCACGGCGGCGAACGCCGGCTGGCTCGATATCCGGATGGTGCCGGAGCGGCACAACAACGTGAAAGTGCTGATGCTGCTCGACGTGGGCGGCTCGATGGACGATCACATCAAGCGCACCGAAGAGCTTTTTTCCGCCGCCAAGGCCGAATTCAAGCACCTCGAGTTCTACTACTTCCACAATTGCGTGTACGACTTCCTGTGGAAGAACAACCGGCGCCGCCACGCGGAGCGCGCGCCCACATGGGACGTGCTGCACAAATTCACGCCCGACTACAAGCTGATCTTCGTCGGCGACGCGACGATGAGTCCGTACGAAGTGCTGCAGCCGGGCGGCTCGGTCGAGTACAACAATGCCGAGGCCGGCGCCGTGTGGCTGCGCCGTCTCGCCGATCATTTCCCGCATCATGCGTGGCTCAATCCGGAGCCGGAAGGCTTGTGGGCCTACCGGCAGTCGGTCAGCGCGATTCGCGACGTGCTCGGCCACCGCATGTATCCGCTCACGCTCGCCGGCCTCGAGACAGCCATGCGCGCGTTGAGCAAGTAGTGCGCGTTGTTGTGCAGCTTGTGCGCTACAACGCGTCGCCGTTTTCACTCCAACTATAAAAAAGCATCCGTATGAGTCCATCTTCATCGCCCGATCTGTCCCCTGCCCGCGCGCACGCCGGCCCGCTCAGACCGTTCGCCGACACGTCGCTGTCCGCGATCGTCGCCGGCTTCGTCGCGATGATGACGGGCTATACCAGCTCGCTCGTGCTGATGTTCCAGGCGGGCCAGGCCGCGCATCTGAGCGACGCACAGATTTCCTCGTGGATCTGGGCGCTGTCGATGGGCATGGCGGTCTGCACGATCGGCCTCTCGCTGCGGTTTCGCGCGCCGATCGTCATCGCATGGTCGACGCCCGGCGCGGCGTTGCTGGTGTCGTCGCTGCCGCATGTGGCTTATCCCGAGGCGATCGGCGCGTTCATCGTGTGCGCGGTGCTGTTGACGGTGGTCGGACTGACCGGCTGGTTCGACACGCTGATGAAAAAGATTCCGGCGGGCATCGCCGCCGCGTTGCTGGCGGGGATTCTGTTCGAGATCGGCATCGAAATTTTCCGCGCCGCGCAATTCCAGACCGCGCTCGTGCTGACGATGTTCTTCACCTACCTGATCGTCAAACGCATTTCACCGCGCTATGCGATCGTCACGACGCTGATCGTCGGCACGATCGCCGCGGGCGGGCTCGGGCTGCTCGATTTCAGCCGCTTTCATGTTGCGCTCGCGCATCCGGTGTTCACGATGCCCAGCTTTAGCGTGGCGGCCAGCATCAGCATCGGGATTCCGCTGTTCGTCGTCGCGATGGCGTCGCAGAACGTGCCGGGCATCGCCGTGCTGCGCGCGGACGGCTACACCACGCCGTCCGCGCCGCTGATTTCGACAACCGGCATCGCGTCGCTGCTGCTTGCGCCGTTCGGCTCGCACGGCATCAATCTTGCGGCGATCACAGCGGCGATCTGCACCGGCCCGGAAGCGCACGAAAACCGCGACAAGCGTTACACCGCCGCGGTCTGGTGCGGCATTTTCTATCTGATCGCCGGGATTTTCGGCGCGACGATCGCCGCGCTGTTCGCGGCGTTGCCGAAGGCGCTGGTGGTGTCCGTCGCGGCGCTGGCGCTGTTCGGCTCGATCATGAGCGGCCTCGCCAACGCGATGCAGGACGTGAAGCAGCGCGAAGCCGCGCTGGTCACGTTCATGGTGACGGCCTCCGGCCTCACGCTGTTGTCGATCGGCTCCGCGTTCTGGGGGCTGGTGGCAGGCGTACTGACGCAACTGGTGCTGAACGCGCGGCGCGCGTGAATCGTGCGGGACAGTCTGCGACAATAAGCGCCTGCGGGTTGTATCGCGCCGCCGGCACCCAACAATCCGTTTGAACGGATCGCCGGGGGCAAGTGTCAATACTGCATCAGGCGATACGCCATAGAATAGAAGCATCCGGCAGCGTTTCCCGGCAACATGGCGGGCAGACGCTGCAGCGTGACCCGCGGCCGCCGGCACCCGGCTGTTGTTCGAGTGCGGCGGCAACCTCATTTCTCCCGAACCACGGCGCATCCGCGCCCTGAAGGCCCGAACATGACAACCGCACTCGAGCAACTCAAGCAATACACCACCGTCGTGGCCGATACCGGCGACTTCCAGCAGCTTGCGCAGTACAAGCCGCAGGACGCGACGACCAATCCGTCGCTGATTCTGAAGGCCGTTCAGAAAGACGACTACAAACCGCTGCTCGAAAAGACCGTCAAGGCGCATGCGTCCAAACCGGTCGGCGCGATCATCGACCAGTTGCTGATCGCATTCGGCACCGAAATCCTGAAGATCATTCCGGGCCGCGTGTCGACCGAAGTGGACGCACGCCTGTCGTTCGACACCGAGGCGTCGATCGCCAAGGGCCGCGAGCTGATCGCGCTGTACAAGGAGCACGGCATCGGCCGCGAACGCGTGCTGATCAAGCTGGCGTCCACGTGGGAAGGCATCCGCGCGGCCGAAGTGCTGCAGAAGGAAGGCATCCACTGCAACATGACGCTGCTGTTCTCACTCGCGCAGGCGGCCGCCTGTGCCGAAGCGGGCGCGCAACTGATTTCGCCGTTCGTCGGCCGCATTTACGACTGGTACAAGAAGAACGCCGGCAGCGCGTGGGACGAAGCAAAAGACGGCGGCGCGAACGACCCGGGCGTCAAATCGGTGCGTCGCATTTACGCGTACTACAAGAAGTTCGGCTACAAGACCGAGGTGATGGGCGCGAGCTTCCGCACGCCCGGTCAGATTCTGGAACTGGCCGGCTGCGATCTGCTGACCATCAGCCCGGATCTGCTGCAAAAGCTGCACGACAGCACCGAGAAGGTCGAACGCAAGCTGTCGCCGGACATCGCGCAGGGTGCGGACATCGAGCGCGTGCCGGTCGACGAAGCGTCGTTCCGCTTCCTCGTCAACGACGAAGCCATGGCGACCGAAAAGCTTGCCGAAGGCATCCGCGCGTTCGCCGCAGACGCGGTGAAGCTGGAAAAGCTGATCGAAGCGCTGCGTTAAGCGTTACCTGCGCCGGCTGATGGTTGCCGGCGTGCGAGAAACTCGCGGCTCTGGGCCTTCCGGTTCAGGGCCGCGCGCCGTTTACCGGCCAACTACCGGTGAACTACCGACGCACTACCGGCGAACATTTCGCGGTGCTTCAGCCCACCCTACGCAATAACGTCATAAACACGGCCACAACTGACGACTACAATCGTCTTCACGCCCATTCGGTCGCGTATCCCGCTGCCGGAACGCGGCACCACAAGTGGCACCCCCAACTTCCCGGGAGACGATCATGTACGTGCAACCCTACGTGTTTTTCAACGGCCGCTGCGAAGAAGCGCTCAACTTTTACACCGAAAAACTCGGCGCCGAAGTCCAGATGAAGATGCGCTACAAGGACGCGCCGCCGGATGCACAAGCCAATATCAAGCCCGGCATCGAAGACAAGATCATGCACGCGAGCATCAAGCTCGGCTCGACGATCTGGATGGCCTCGGACGGCCATTGCGACCCGGCCACGCCGGCGATGAACGGCTTCAGCCTGTCTCTGACAGCCGACGACGCGGGATCGGCGGAGAAATACTTCAACGCGCTCGCCGAAGGCGGCACGATCAATCTGCCTTTTCAGGCCACTTTCTGGAGCAAAGGCTTCGGGATGGTAGTGGACCGTTTCGGCCTTGGCTGGATGGTGAGCGCCCCCGAAGAATAAGCAGCGCGCTTACGCGCCGCCAGCTAGGTCTTCAGCAAACTGCGCGAATGCCGCTCGATGTTCCAGTTCGGTTCGGTTTCCAGCAGGAGCACGCGTAACCGGTCCACCTGCTCCGCGAGCCGCTGCCCGAGCCAGTAAGGACCTTGAAGGTCGGGCGGCAGCTCCGGCGGCGCCTTGCAACTGAGCGCGGCGAGCGGCGACGTGGCCGGAATGCCGAAGTGCGTCGCGCGCCCAAAGCGCAAGCCCCGCGCGATTGCCAGCAGAATGCCGCGCACCGCCTGCACTTCAACCCCGCATTGCTGCGCGTACGCCGCTCGTGCCGAAGCATCCGTACGCGTCAGCGGACCGGTGGCCAGCAATTCGAGCGAACTCAGCATCGAGCGATGCAAGCGCTGGATTTCTTCGAGCCGCGCTTGCGGCACGTCGATTTCCTTCGCAACCGACGGCATCAGCGAACGCAACTGCACCAGCCGCTTGTTGATCGCCAGAAAGCGCTTCACCTGCTCGTCTTCGCTAATCGTTCCGCCTTCCAGCAAGTGCGTGTAAATCCGCGCGCAATCGCGCAGATTGGCGGCCAGCCCGTAGCGCCACGAGTAGGTCGCGTGCAGCGGCAGCGCGAACGAAAACGCGAGCGCGATCACGATCCCGATCAGCACGTTCAGCGTGCGCCACAGGCCGACGTCGATCAGATTGTCGCCGTGGCCCGCGACGATGCACATCGTGATCGCCGTCAGCAGACCGACATAACCGGACGAGCCGATTGCGAACCACGCGCAGATCGCCGCGGCGATGCACATCAGCCCGTAGGTGAGCGGCAACGATCCCGTCAGATTCTGCTCGACGATCAGCAACAATCCGATCGACGCGCCGAGCAAGGTCCCCAACGCGCGCTCCGCCGCTTTCTTGCGGATGTTGCCGTGATGCTGCAGACCGCCGATCACCACCAGCAGCGTCACCGACGACCAGATGCCGTGCGGAATATCGATACCGGTCGTCGCGAGGATCGACACCAGCATCGCGAGCCCGACGCGCAGGCTGTGCAACACCTTCGCGTGCCGGTAGCGGTAGTACGGCGACGTGATCGCGCGCACCATGCGGCTCACGGCCGGGCGGCGGCCGATCAGGGTGCGGGAACCGGTGTGGGAACCGGCGCTGGGATCGGCGTCGGAACGGCGATCGGAATCGCGGTCGCGGTCATGGTCGCGGTCTTGGTCAGAATCGGCAGAAGCCATGGCGGCTCGACTCAATGCGGTAAGGACGGTTCCGCTATCGTGCCCGGAGTGCCCCGGAAAGACAAACGCCCGCAAACTTTCGTCTGCGGGCGCTGCGTTTCGAGCGGGTGAGTGAGCGGTAAATAAGCGGGATCAACCCGCGTGCTCAGCTTTCGACCACGTCCAGATAGTCTTCCGGACGGGTACGGTCTTCGGCGCGCTGCATGCCGAACGCGCGCACCAGCAGGCTCACCACGACCGACACCACCAGGTTCACGATCAGCGACCACACCGCCGCATAGCCCGGAATCGCCAGCCCGAACAGATGAATCGTGAAGATCGAGCCGGCGAGCTTCAGCGAGATCGCCATCCACGTGCCGGTTGCGATGCCGACCGCCCAGCCGGCCAGCAGGCCGCGGTAGTCGAGCACACGCGTGTACAGACCCAGCACGATCGCCGGCAGCGTCTGGATGATCCAGATGCCGCCCAGCAGTTGCAACTGGATCGCATACGTGAGCGGCAGACCGAGAATGAACGCGACCGCGCCAACCTTGACGATCAGCGACACCAGCTTCGCGACGTTGGTCTCCTGCTCGTGCGTCATGTTGCGGTTCACGAACTCCTTGTGGATATTGCGCGTGTACAGGTTCGCCGCCGCGATCGACATGATCGCCGCCGGCACCAGCGCGCCGATGCCGATCGCGGCGAACGCCACGCCGACGAACCACGACGGGAAGAAGTGCAGGAACAGCGCCGGCACTGCGAAGTTCGGGCCGAACGCCTTGAAGTACGGCGCGAATTCCGGCATGTCCTTCACGCCCGAGGCCAGCGCCATGAAGCCGAGCAGCGCGAGCAGGCCGAGCACCAGCGAGTAAGCCGGCAGCATCGCCATATTGCGGCGGATCGTGTTACCCGACTTCGACGACAGCACCGCCGTAATCGAGTGCGGATACAGGAACAGCGCGAGCGCCGAGCCCACCGCGAGCGTCGCGTACGCGCTGTAGCCGTTCAGGCTCGACACGTCCGGCGCCTTCAGCAGCAGCTTGGCCGGCGGCACCACGCCGAAGATATGACTGAAGCCGCCCAGTTGCGGCGGAATCACGATGATCGCCGCGAAGATCGTGATGTAGATCAGGATGTCTTTGACCACCGCGATCATTGCCGGCGCGCGCAGACCCGACGTGTACGTGTACGCGGCCAGAATCGCGAACGCGATGATCAGCGGCAGATCGCCGACGAAGCCCTTGGTGTCGAAACCAAGCGCGCCGATCACCACTTCGATACCGACCAGTTGCAACGCGATGTACGGCATCGTGGCGACGATACCGGTCACCGCGATCGCCAGAGCGAGCATTCGGCTGCCGTAGCGCGCCGACACGAAGTCGGCCGATGTCACGTAGCCCTGACGTTTCGCGATGCTCCACAGTTTCGGGAACACGACGAACGCGAACGGATAGATCAGGATCGTGTACGGCAGTGCGAAGAAACCGGTTGCGCCCGCACCGAACACCAGCGCCGGCACGGCGATGAAGGTGTAGGCGGTGTACAGGTCGCCGCCCAGCAGGAACCACGTGACGATCGTGCCGAAGCGCCGGCCGCCGAGGCCCCACTCTTCCAGATGCGCGAGATCGCCGCGCCGCCAGTGCGCCGCGATGAAGCCGAGAATCGTGACGCCGATGAAAAACAGAACGAAGACGAAAGTTGCGGTGGCGTTCATTAGCGTGCGCCCCCTTGCGACTTACCCGAGTTGCCCACCGAGCGGGTCTTGGTCTTGAAGTACACGAGCGCGGTAATGATCGCGCTGATCAGCACCCACAGCAGCTGGTACCAGTAGAAGAACGGAAAATCGAACAGTTGCGGCTCGATCTTGTTGTATGACGGCACCCAGATCATCGCGATCCAGGGCAACAGCAGCAACCAGAGCCAGTGCTTGCTGGCCTTGTTCGCGTCGGCGTCGTGTGCCATGACGTCTCCTCTTCCCTATTATTGAATTGTTGGCCCGTGTGTTGACGGGTGGTGTCCATAGCGGACGGCCGCCCCGGCGGATAGGCTACGGGCGCCCCGAAAGCATCGAAAGAGTATAGGAGCCGCGAACGTGCGGTCAAGCAGGGACGACCCGAGGCGGGACGGTGCTTTTGACGTGATGAACGGGATGATGGATGCGCGTCGCGCGGGCACGACGGCCAGGCGTTGTGGCCCGCGGCATGGCATGGGGTCGAGCCGGCTTGCCCGGCTCGACTGCTCAGGTCGTCAGACCGAGAACGAGGTGCCGTTCTGTCCGGTCGATTCCTGCAAGCCTTTGATCCACTTGCGCGCCGGCAAACCGAGTTCGGCTTCGATCAGCTTCGCGCGTGCTTGCAGCGCGGTGAACGGCACGTCGAGCGCCGGACCCGAGAACGCGATCGCAATGCGATTGCCGTCATGCACTTCCGGCAGCGCGACGACGCGGCCGTCGAATGCTTCGTTCAGACGCTTCATGTTGCGCACGAAACTCGGGTGGTCGCCGAACAGGTTCACCGTCACCACGCCGGCCGGCGTCAGGCACGCGCGCACCGCACGATAGAAGCCGACGCTATCGAGCACCGGCCCGCGCGCGGTGGCGTCGTACACGTCGATCTGCAACGCGCCGATCGTGCCGTGATTCGCGCTGTCGTTGACGAAGTCCCACGCGTCCATTTCGTGCACGGTCAGACGCGCATTGTCGTGCGGCAGTTCGAACATCGTGCGCGCGGCAACCACGACCGCCGGGTTCAGCTCGACCGCTTCGACCTTCGCGCGCGTCAGGAAGCGGTGCGCGAACTTGGTCAGCGCGGCTGCGCCGAGACCGAGTTGAACGATACGCTTCGGCGTTTCGATGAACAGCAGCCAGGCCATCATCTGCTGCGCGTATTCGAGTTCGATGTGATCCGGCTTGCGCAGCCGCATCGCGCCTTGCACCCATTCCGTGCCGAAATGCAGGAACCGCACACCGCCTTCTTCCGAGAACGTCACCGGCGCGAAACGCGGCTTGCGCGGCGTTTCGATTTGCGGTGCGTCGTGCAGATCGTCGTCGAACGCGCGCTTTTTGCTGCGCACGGCTTTCTGTCGGGCCGGCTGGTTCGTTGCGCTGCCGGCGCTGTCGGCGCTGTCGGCGTCGCGATTGCGGAAGGCACGCGCTTCAGCGGAAGCGCGCTTGATCAGTTTCGTCATGTAAGGATGTCTCGCCAGAGACGCAATTTTTGGTCGAACGAGAGCATAGCATTCGCCGGACTCGACGAAGGCAAGACGAGCGTCGCGTAGCCGGCCTCGCCGATCACCGGCGCAAAGCGGCCCGCGGTTTTACCGTTGAAGCAGACTTTTTTGAGCAACGGCGCGTGCTCGCGCAGCGAAGCGAAATCGTTCGGCTGCGCATGGCGAATCGCCGAATCGAGGCTGCCTTCGCGATGGCATGCATCGAGCACGTCCCAAATGCCGATCCCGTGTGCGAGTACGCGCTCGAGCCGTGCGTCGTACGGCAATTCGTGCAGCGACGCTTCGCCGAGCACCGTGCCCAGAAGCCGCCAGAACTGGTTGCGCGGATGCGCGTAGTACTGCGTCGCCGCAAGCGACGCCTCGCCCGGAAAGCTGCCGAGAATCAGCGTGTGCGTGTGCGGCGCGACGACGGGAGGAAAGCCGCGCAGCATCAGCGTGGCTCTTTGGGCTCGGGCGCGCCATGCGCGCGCGACGCCGTATGGTCGATCGGCCGCCCATGGTCTCGCGGATGAACGGACGGCGCGGTCCGCCCGTGCATCGAAGCCGTTTGCACCGGCGACGCGAGATGCGCCCACAACGCGGGCAACATGCATTCGGTCACCATCAGCGGCGCGCCGTGCCGTTCGAACACCGAGCGACGCGCGAGCAGTGCGTGGGGTTTCGTTTCGCCGAGTTCCCGCGCGGCCAGCCGATATAGCGGATGACGCGCGGTCAATTGACGGCTCACCAGCGCCGAACGCGCAACGCTGCTGTCGCTGTACAGCAGTTCGGCGAGCGGCCGCGTGCGCAAGCGCCGGGTGGCCTGCCACACGCCCGCGCTGGCCGCGAGCGGCACGACGCTATGCGCCGCGACGAACGGCACGCCGTCGACCGACAACACCACCTCGCGGACCCACACTGGTGCGCGTGGCGCGAGGCCGAGCGCGGCATGCTCGTCGGCCCACGGCAGCGCGAGCGCTTCGCGCGTGACGCGCACCGCGACCGCGCCGAGCGCGCGCAGATGCGCGGTCAGCGAACCGCCGCGGGTCAACCAGTCTTTTTGAGCGGCACTGAAGCCGGCTAGGGGCGCGACGCGCCAGTGGGCGTCGGCGGCATCGAAACGGATAGGCATGGTGTCCGATTATAACGGCGCATCTCTGAATGGATCGTCGTGGAGGGCAATGCTTACAACCGTTCGGTGACGCGCGCGGGATCGTCGCGCCGAGGTTTTTCGCGCGACCAGATCACATTAAGACTGAATCGGAAAACCGAGATTCTGCACTTATTCAGCTTGTGAATTTCAGAAAACGCTTTATTTCTCCGAAACCGAAACGCGTGAAATTAGGACGAGTCCGGATTTTTTAAGCTCATAAATCAATCTCAATTTAAGGTCATTGAAGATAGTTAATTAGTTAACCATAATTATTTTTCAGACGACTTTTTCACCCGCAACGGGCTTCGTCTGAATCGACAACAACACTAACCATTGAAGGCTTGAATACTATGAACCTGAAGGAAACATCCGCCCGTATCGCACATCTGGCTTCGGTCGTTCTACGTCGTGTGGGCGCATCGCATCTGGAAAAGGAACTCGCCGGTTCGGCACTGTCGCAGCATCACACGTCGAAAGAAACCAGCAAGGCGATCGGCAGTCTCGCGGCCAAAGTGTTGGCCGATATTCACTCTTGTGCGGAAGCCAAGGAACTGGCCGGGTCCGTGCTCTCGCAGGTGAATCATCTGAGTGGGCAGGCGCCTGCACGTTGAGCGCCGGGCGCCAAGCGCTCGCGCGCGATGCGCTTGAACGCGAACGCACGGGCAAAAAAATGCGCTGCCGTTCAGCGAGGCAGCGCATTTTTAACTTTGTTTACCCACCGGCGTCAGTCAAACGACGCCGGTGTTATACAAAAACCCGCGCTCAACCCGCACGCGCGAGCAACAACGCATTGGTCCGTTTCACAAAGCTCGCCGGATCTTCCAGCGCGCCGCCTTCAGCAAGCAGCGCCTGATCGAACAGCAGATGGCACCAGTCGTCGAAATTCGCGCTCTCCGCGTGCAGGCCCTTCACCAGCGCATGCTCCGGGTTCACTTCGAGAATCGGATGCGCCGACGGCGCCTGCTGACCCGCTGCCTTCAGCATGCGCTGCAGATAGCCGCTCATTTCGCCGTCGTCGGCAACCAGGCAGGACGGCGAATCGGTCAGGCGGAACGTCAGACGCACGTCCTTGGCCTTGTCCTTCAGCGCTTCCTTCATCTTCTCGACGAGCGGCTTCAGCTCTTCGCCGACCTTCTCCTGCGCTTCTTTTTCCTCGTCGTTCAGCGCGCCGAGATCGAGGTCGCCGCGCGCGACGCTTTGCAGCGGCTTGCCGTCGAATTCGTTCAGGAACGACAGCATCCATTCGTCGACGCGATCGGTCAGCAGCAGCACTTCCACGCCCTTCTTGCGGAACACTTCGAGGTGCGGGCTATGGGTCGCGGCCTGCCAGGTATCGGCGGTCACGTAGTAGATTTTCGTCTGCTCGGGCTTCATGCGCGCGACATAATCGGCGAGCGAAACAGTCTGCTCCGGCGTTTCCGTATGCGTGGAAGCAAAGCGCACCAGCTTCGCGATCCGCTCGCGGTTGGCGAAGTCTTCGCCAATGCCTTCCTTCAGCACCTGACCGAATTCCTTCCAGAAGCCGGCGTACTTTTCCTTGTCGGCGTCGTTGTCCGCGTTGGCCAGATCTTCGAGCATCGACAGCGAACGTTTCGTCACGCCTTCGCGGATCGCCTTCACATCGCGGCTTTCCTGCAGAATTTCACGCGACACGTTCAGCGGCAGATCGGCCGAATCGACCACGCCTTTCACGAAACGCAGATACGCGGGCAGCAGTTGCTCGGCGTCGTCCATGATGAACACGCGCTTCACGTACAGCTTCAGGCCGCCGCGCGAATTGCGGTTGAACATGTCGAACGGCGCGTGAGTCGGCACGTACAGCAGTTGCGTGTACTCGCTGCGGCCTTCGACGCGGTTATGCGTCCACGTGAGCGGGTCCTGGTGATCGTGCGCGAGATGCTGGTAGAACTGCTTGTACTGCTCTTCGGTGATGTCGTTCTTCGAGCGGGTCCACAGCGCGCTGGCCTGGTTGACGGTCTCGTCTTCGTCCTTCGTGACCATCTCGCTCTTTTCGGCGTCCCACTCTTCTTTCGCCATCAAAATCGGCAGCGCGACGTGGTCCGAGTACTTCTGGATGATCGCCTTCAGACGATGCGCCGACAGCAGGTCGTCCTCATCGGCACGCAGATGCAGCGTAATGGTCGTGCCGCGTTGCGCGCGCTCGATCTGTTCGACCGCGAAATCGCCTTCGCCCGCGCTTTCCCAACGCACGCCTTCCGAGGCCGGCACGCCGGCGCGGCGCGTTTCGACCGTGATCTTATCCGCGACGATGAAGCCCGAGTAAAAGCCCACGCCGAACTGGCCGATCAGCGCCGCGTCTTTCTGCTGATCGCCCGACAGCTTGCCGAAGAATTCCTTGGTGCCCGAACGCGCGATCGTGCCGAGGTTGGCGATCGCTTCGTCGCGGCTCATGCCGATGCCGTTGTCTTCGATCGTGACGGTGCGCGCCGCTTTGTCGAACGACACGCGAATGCGCAGATTCGAGTCGTTTTCGTACAGGCCGCTGTTTTCGATCGCTTCGAAGCGCAGCTTGTCGGCTGCGTCGGACGCGTTCGAAATCAGCTCGCGCAAAAAGATTTCCTTGTTGCTGTACAGCGAATGAATCATCAGATGCAGAAGCTGTTTCACTTCTGCCTGAAAGCTCATGGTTTCTTGTGCCATGGTCGGATTTCCTCTCTGTTGCGAATGGGATTCAAAAACGGATTCAAATCGGGGCTGGCGCCCGGTGGCTGACCACGCGAGTCGCCGCTGCCGCTGCTGGCGGACCCGGAATCGTGCAGGCCGCAAGGGCTTGCGCCGTGGCCTGGTCTCGTGTTGAACCTGAGCCGCCGGATCGTGCGGCTAGATTGGGACAACCGGCAGCGCTTTCAAGAGGCGCGCCGCGCGACGCTGTCCAGATACCGGCACAGAAAGGTCGCCAGTTCCGGATCGCCGCAGTTGGCAATGTTGAAGCGCATCCACGTGGTGGGCGACTGTTGCGGCGAAAACAGGCTGCCGGGCGTGAGCAGAAAGCCGTCCTCGTGGCCGGCAGCCGCCAGCGCGTCCGCATCGACGCCGGTGTCGGCCCACAGGAACAGGCCCGCCGTCGGCGTCAGGAACAATTTCAGGCCGGTCTTCTCCAGCATCCGCACGGACTTTTCGCGCACGCCGTCGAGGCGCGCGCGCACCCGCTCGACATGCCGCCGATAGTGGCCTTCGGTGAGAATCTTGTAGAGCACGCGTTCGTTCAGCTCGGGGCTCGTCATGCCGACCAGCATTTTCTGATCGGCCACCGCGGTGGCCACCTCCGGCGCGCACGCGATGAATCCCACGCGCAGATTCGGCGCGAGCGTCTTCGAAAAACTGCCGAGGTAGATCACGCGCTTCAACTGGTCGAGGCTTGCGAGGCGTGTGCCCGGATAGCCCGGCGGGCACAAGTCGCCGTAAATATCGTCTTCGACGACGATGAAATCGTAGGCCTCGGCCAGACGCAGGATGCGGAACGCCTGCGCGGCCGTCAGCGAGGTGCCGGTCGGATTCTGCAGCACCGAATTGATTACCAGCATTTTCGGCCGCCAGGTCTGCACGAGCGATTCCAGCGCGTCGAGATCGGGACCGTCCGGCGTGTACGGCATCCCGACGAGGCGCGCGCCCTGCGACGCGAAACGCCCGAACATCTGGAACCAGGCCGGATCGCCGACGATCACCGCATCGCCCGGCTTCACATAGATGCGCGAAATCAGGTCGATCGCCTGGGTGACGCCGGAGACCATCACGATCTGATCGGGCGCGACGCCGATTTCGAGCTCTTCCAGGCGGGTCTGCAATTGCTGGCGCAGCGGCAGAAAGCCTTGCGGTGTACCGATCCCCAGCATTTGCGCACCGGACTGCCGGCCGAGCGTGCGCAACGCGTTGGTGATCAGATCGCCGTCGAGCCAGCGCGCCGGCAGGAAACCCAGACCCGGGCTGCGCTCGGGGCGCGCGCTCGTGTGCAGCATATTGCGCAGGAGCCAGACGACGTCGAGCGTGGCGGACAGCGGCGCCGCGTCGGCCGCGGGACGAACCTCAGCGGCCGCCGTGCCCGCCAGCCGCTCGCGCACGTAGAAACCCGAACCACGCCGCGATTCGAGAAAACCCTGCGCGACCAGCCGTTCGTACGCCTCGACCACGGTAAAACGCGACACGCCTTTGTCGAGCGCCAGCTTGCGGATCGACGGCATGCGCATGCCAGGACGAAACACCCGTTCCTCGATCCGGCGCCGCGCCCACTGGACGAGCTGTTCGACCAGTGTCAGCGATGCGGTGTCGTGCGGGGCGGGAATCTGGGCAAGCGAGACGGACATGGCGGGCTCCAACTGTACCGAACAGTATCGAGTCGATTGTACCGTTACTGTGCAGGTCGCCGCCGTTACATTCAAGACTAGATTTGAGATAAGCGACGGCTGACAGACGAGCTGACAGACGGGCTGATAGATGCGCATCACAAGGTGCACAGCCGCGAATTGGAGATAGCGAGCGCCAAGGCGCCGGCCGCTCCTGCTGGCCCGCCGGTCCGGCAAACGGTTATGCTTATGGCCCCGGCAGCGCTGCCGCCCGATCCCGGCGCGCGCGCCGGCTCCCGCTGCAACCGCTTTCCCGACCTGCCATGACCGCCCATTCGCTCCGTCTCGATCACCTCGTGATTTCCGCCCGTACCCTCGACGAGGGCACGCAGTACGTCGCCGATACGCTCGGCGTCGCGCCGGCCGGCGGCGGTGCGCATCCGCTGATGCGCACCCACAATCGCCTGCTGGGCCTATGGGGCGGCGTGTATCTCGAGGTGATCGCGATCGATCCGCAGGCGGCCGAACCGGCCGACGACGCCGCGCGCCGCCCGCGTCTGTTCGCGCTCGACGACCCGGCGACACACGCACGGCTCGAACAGGGCCCGTATCTGTCGCACTGGGTCGCGCGGGTCGAACGCCCGAAGCAACTCGTGGTCTGGCAAACGCAGTATCCGCAACGCATCGCGCCGATCGTGACGATGTCGCGCGGCGAGTTGAGCTGGGGCTTGTCCGTGCCAGACGACGGCGCGTTCCCGGCATGGCAGGGCGCTGGCGACGGCGTGCTGCCGTCGCTGATCCAGTGGGATTCGACGCGGCATCCGTCGGCGCTGTTGCCGGAAAGCGGGATCTCGTTGAAAGCGCTGAAGGCCACGCATCGCGACGCGGATGCCGTGCAGGCTCAATTGCAATGGCTCGGCGCGACGCATCTGATTCAGCTGCAGTCCGCCGACGACGCCGCGGCGCTCGTCGCCGAATTCGAAACACCTGACGGTCTACGGACCCTCAAATAAGCCCCCCGCGCGGGTCGCCGACTCGCGCGATAATCGAAGTTTTGACTGTTCCAGCGATACCAGCAGAGGAGACCATGGACCAAAGCGACTTGAAAGCCCCTACGTGGCAATTGTCCGAACGCGCACGCAAGCTCACGAGCTCGGCGATTCGCGAGATTCTGAAGGTCACGGAGCGGCCTGAAGTCATTTCGTTCGCGGGCGGTCTGCCTTCGCCGGCCACCTTCCCCGCCGAGCGCATGCGCGAAGCATCCGACCGCATTCTGCGCGACGCGCCCGCCGCGGCGCTGCAATACAGTGCGACCGAAGGCTATCTGCCGTTGCGCGAATGGATCGCGAAGCGTTACTCGGTCAACGGCGCGCAGATTCGCGCCAGCCAGGTGCTGATCACGACCGGCTCGCAGCAGGCGCTCGATCTGCTCGGCAAGGTGCTGGTGTGCCCGGACAGCCCCGTGCTGGTCGAAACGCCGACCTACCTCGGCGCGCTGCAATCGTTCTCGATGTACGAGCCGTCCTACGTGCAGGTGCCCACCGACGAGCAAGGTCTGATTCCCGCCGGCCTCACGCCCGAACTGACCGCCGGCGCGCGCCTGTTGTACGCGCAACCCAACTTCCAGAATCCGACCGGCCGCCGTCTGCCGGTGGAGCGCCGCCGCGCACTCGCCGAGTTCGCGAAGACCGCGCCGTTCCCGGTGATCGAAGACGACCCGTACGGCGCGCTCGACTACGCGGGCGAACCGCTGCCCACCATGTTGTCGATGGCGCCGGACCACATCGTCCACCTCGGCTCGTTCTCGAAGGTGCTGGCGCCGGGTCTGCGGGTCGGCTACATCATCGCGCCCGAAGAGTTGATCTTCAAACTGGTGCAGGCCAAGCAGGCCACCGATCTGCACACGCCGAGCTTCACGCAGCGCATTGTTTATGAAGTGATCAAGGACGGCTTCCTCGACACGCACGTGCCGACCATTCGCGAGCTGTACCGCGACCAGTGCGCGGCGATGCTGGCTTCGCTCGAACGCTATATGCCGGAAGGCGTGAGCTGGAATCGTCCGGAAGGCGGGATGTTCGTGTGGGTCGATCTGCCGCAGCACATCGACAGCATGAAGCTGCTGGAAGAAGCCGTCGCGCAGAATGTCGCGTTCGTGCCGGGCGGTCCGTTCTTCGCGAACGAAGCCCAGCACAACACGCTGCGCCTGTCGTTCGTCACGGTGCCGCCGGCGAAGATCGACGAAGGCGTGTCGCGTCTCGCCGCGCTGATCCGCGCGAAGGTTTGACGCCGTAACCGGCACGGCTAACGGTCCGCGCGCCATTCAGCGCCACTTAATCCATTACCGAAGCAGAGGACACACCATGGCTCAAACGAACGTGTACGACAAGCTCAAGGAACTGGGCATCGAATTGCCGGGCGCAGGCGCGCCGGCAGCAGCCTATGTGATGAGCGCCCAAAGCGGCAACAACGTGTACCTGTCGGGTCACATCGCGAAGAAAGACGGCAAGGTGTGGGCGGGCAAGCTCGGCGCCACGCTCACCACGGAAGAAGGCAAAGCCGCCGCGCGCTCGATCGCGATCGACCTGCTCGCCACGCTGCACGCGCATGTGGGCGACCTGAACCGGGTCACGCGCATCGTCAAGCTGATGAGCCTCGTCAACTCGACACTCGAGTTCACCGAGCAGCATCTGGTCACGAACGGTGCATCCGAACTGATCGCCGACGTGTTCGGCGAACGCGGCAAGCATGCGCGTTCGGCGTTCGGCGTCGCGCAGATTCCGCTCGGCGCGTGCGTCGAGATCGAGCTGATCGCCGAAGTCGAGTAAATCCCTTACGCCGGCTTACGGGCCGGGCGGTATGAAACGCGTCGCGAGGTGTCCATCACCCGCGACGCGTTTTGCATTTTGATATTTGTGGCAAGGTGGATCGTTCACCCATCCCCAGGTAGAATCCGCGAACCACACACCCTGCTGGATTCGCCGGACGCCGCCCGATGCCCGCCCACACCGTTCGTTTCAAGCAGATCGACGCCACTTCCAGCCGCGCTCAACCCCAAAACGCCGCATCACTCACTATGGATGCGCAATGCATGCTATGCGGTGCGTGAGAGGCCTGGCACACCTGAACACCGGAGCGCGGGAATACCCGCTGGCACACTACCGGCCACAGGCATGCCGCCCCCCGGATCGCCTGCCGCCACAGCGCACCACCCCGAATCCCGATAAATCATTCGGGACGGTTACCGGATTTCGCTTCCACGGGGAGCCGCGTGCGTTGCGCAACCGGGCGTTCGGGCCGCGCGCCCGCGCCCGCGTATACCCGATGGTTGGGCACTTCCTTAAACGGGTGGCATTCAGTAATATCGAAACGTATCCGATGACCTTTGGACGGTCAGGCACCACGCCGCCACGCTCCCTTCCCCCGCGCAGCAGTTCCGGCGCCTTGGTCACCATGCAGCCATCCATGAAATCAGCGCAGTCGATGTTCGAGCAGTTGCAACCGGACAGCACCGGCGCACAGGCTGCCCAATGAGCCAGCCCCGCTTCTCCGACCAGCGCGAGGCCAAAACCCGGCGCGACCCCGCGGTGTCGCGCCGCCGCGCGCTGCTTGCGATTCCCGCGCTTGGCGTGCTGGTGCTGATCCTGCTCTGGACGGTCATCTTCGCGCGCCTGTCGGTCGAGAAAGAAGCCACCTATCGTGAAGCGATGGCCTCTGCTGCAATTCTCTCCGCGGCGCTGGAGCAGCATACGGTGAAGGCGATTCACCAGGTCGACCAGATCACGCGCTTCGTCAAATACGAGTTCGAGAAGACGCCGAATCGTTTCGATCTGGCCAGCACGGTCGAAAAAGGTGTGGTGCAAAGCGAAACGCTGGTGCAGGTCTCGCTGATCGACGAACACGGCACCTTGATCGCCAACACGGCCGAACTCAATCCGAAACACATCGACCTGTCCGACCGCGAGCACTTCAAGGTCCACGAACACGAAAACGACGACCAGTTGTATATCAGCAAGCCCGTGCTCGGCCGCGTGTCGGGCCACTGGACCTTGCAGATGACGCGGCGCCTGAATCACCCGGACGGTTCGTTCGCGGGCGTGGTAGTGGTGTCCGAAGACCCGAGCTATTTCACCAGCGACTTCTACAACAACGCGGCAATCGGCCGCGAAGGCGTGATCGCGGTGATCTCCGACAACGGCACCGTGCTCGCGCGGCGCACCGGCAGTGCGGACAGCGTCAACGGCACGTTCTCGGCGAGCGGTTCGTATCCCACTTCGGAACACGTGTCGGGCACTTACGTCGACTCGATCGACAACGTCACGCGCATCGTGTCGTACCGGCATATCGACGGCTATCCGCTCGGCGTGCTGGTCGGCCTCTCGCAAGCCGAGGAATTCGCCGACTACAACCACACGCGCAACGTCTATCTGCTGATGGCCGGCTTCATCTCGCTCGCGATGCTGAGCTTCTTCGCGGTCGCCACCGGTTTGATCGGCAAGCTGCTCGGCCGCGAACGCGAGA
The DNA here is from genome assembly GCF_046030735.1 of Paraburkholderia xenovorans. GTDB lineage: Bacteria > Pseudomonadota > Gammaproteobacteria > Burkholderiales > Burkholderiaceae > Paraburkholderia > Paraburkholderia xenovorans_A. The sequence goes on along the minus strand of NZ_JAQQBV010000019.1, from coordinate 62,112 downwards.
TGACGCATCTCGTCGAATACGATCTGCTGACCGGCTTGCGCAATCGCTACGCAACGTTGCAGAGCCTGCGGCACGACGTCGCGCAACCGGCCAATCTCGGCCACCTCGCGATTCTCTTCATCGACCTCGACAACTTCAAGACCGTCAACGACACGCTCGGCCACAACGCCGGCGACATCGTGCTGCAAATGACCGCCTCGCGCCTCTCGGCCGCGGTCAGCGACGGCGGCGCGTTGAGCCGCATCGGCGGCGACGAGTTCGTCGTCGTGATCAAGGGCGACGATGTGGAAAAGCGCGCGGTGACGCTCGCCGAAGCCGCCGCCGAAGCATTCGCGAAACCGTTCGAAGTGCGCGGCAGCTCGTTCGTGCTGCACGCGAGCATTGGCATCGCGCTGTACTCGGTCGCGAACGAAAGCGAGATCGACCTGCTGAAAAAAGCCGACCTCGCGATGTACAGCGCGAAAGACGCCGGCAAGAACTGCTATCAGTTCTTCTCGCCGCAGTTGTCGCACCGCGCGGACCACCTGATGAAGTGGGAGCAGCAACTGCGCGTCGCGCTCGCCGAAGGGCAACTGTTTCTTGCCTATCAGCCGAAGATCGATCTGACGCGGCGTTGCATTACCGGTTTCGAGGCGCTGGTGCGCTGGAATCATCCGCAGCACGGGCTGATCCCCGCGAACGAATTCATTCCGGTCGCCGAATCGACCGGCCTGATCGTGCCGATCGGCGACTTCGTGATCGAAACTGCATGCCGCCAGTTGGCGCTGTGGCAGCAACAGGGCTACGACACGCTGTCGCTCGCGGTGAATATCTCGGCGGTGCAGTTCTGGCGCGGCGACCTGTACGAAACGGTCTCGCACGCGATCGAAGAAACCGGCATCTCCGCGCGCCGCCTCGAACTCGAGATCACCGAGACCGCGATGATGGAATATCCGGAACTCGTCTCCGAAAAAATCTTCGCGTTGAAGCGCCTCGGCGTGCGGATCGCGCTCGACGATTTCGGCACCGGCTATTCGTCGCTGTCGTATCTGAACCGCTTCTCGGTCGATACGCTGAAGGTGGATCGTTCGTTCATCCAGGCAATTCCGGGCGACCGCAGCGTCTGCGTGATGGTCACCGCGATCGTCAATCTGGCGCGCTCGCTGGGGCTCACCGTGGTCGTGGAAGGCACCGAAACCGAAGAGCAGATTGCGTGGCTCGCCGCGCTCGGCCATATCGAGGCGCAGGGTTTCCTGTTCTCGCGTCCGGTGCCGGTCGACGCGATTCCGGCGCTGCTCGAACGGTTCGGCGTATGCGGAATGGCGGAACGCCGTGTCGAACATATTGCCGATAACGCCGGCACCGCCCCATAAAAAACGACGACATTCACGCAATACCGCAACGCACGCGCGATGCCACCCACCGGCCGCGCCAATCTCATATAACGATGATCCCGGAGGACGGGCGCCTGCATACCGGGCGTCCGCGAGGCCATGCAGACGATCACAAGCCAGGATGCAGCCAGACGAGGTGAACGGGAGCGGCTATGGACGCTGTTTCGCGTCGTGCTCGGCTTGTCGGCGCTGTCGTGGGGCGGCCTTGCGCTGATGGCGCAACTGGAGAACCACTATGTCGAACGCGAAGGGAGACTTTCGCGCCTCGCCTTCTCCGATCTGATCGCGCTCGCGTGGCTGGTGCCGGGGCCGGTCGGCTGCAACGTCGCCGTGCAACTCGGCCATGTGCTGCGTGGACGCGTGGGCGCATGGGTGGCGGGCATCGCAAGCGTGCTGCCCTTCTTCACGCTGATGACGTTGTTCGCGATCTTCTATCGAACGCCGCTCGTGCGCGCCGCCGCATCGGAAACACTGCTCAATCACTTCAGCGTGGTGCTGGCCACGCTGATCGCGATCACCTGGTACAAACAGACGCGCGCGCTGGTGCGCGGCAAGCTCGAATGGATTGCCGCCGTGCTCGGCTGCGTCGCGCTTTTCTATGCACGCAGCCCCGCGGCGTATGTGCTGATGCTCGGCGCGGCGTTCGGCACCGGCTGGCTGGTCAGCCCGGTGCGCAATACGCGCATTGCGGTGTCGCTCGGACGCGGCGACTGGCGCCTGCTCGCCTGCCTGTGCGTGTTGCTCGCGCTGTTCGCGCTGCCGTTGCCGCATCGCTATGAACTGGCGCTGCTGTGGCCGCGGCTCGCCGGCGCGGGCATGACGCTGTTCGGCGGCGGCTTCTCCGCGCTGCCCGTGCTCAAGACGCTGTTCGTCACGCCGGCAATCGGCATCTCGGACAACGACTTCACGCTGGCGTTTTCGTTATCGCCGCTGTCGCCGGGGCCGCTTCTGAATGTGGTGCCGTTCTTCGGCTATCTGGTGGACGGCTGGCTGGGTGCGCTGATTGCCACGCTCGCACTGTTCGTGCCGTCAGGCTGTCTGGTGGTGCTGGCGCAGCGGCATCTGCATCAGTTGAAGGCCAATCCGCGCTTCGAACATGGGATGCGAATCCTGCGTGCGGTGACGACGGCGTTTCTCGCGGTGGCCGTGCTTCGCATTGCCGGGCACGTACCGTTCAAACCCGTGTATCTGGTGACCGCATTGTTTTCCGGCATGTGCTTCGCGAAGCTGAGGGTGCCGGTGTATGTCGTGTATGGCAGCGTGGCCGTGGCATGCGGCCTATGGCTGGCCTACGGCGCGACGCCGTAGGCTGTGGGTTTGCAAAGGGGAAGCCCGCGTCAGAAACCGCGCGACAGCACCGCGACGCCGATCGTCACGACGCCGAGCACGATGTTCACCAGCACCAGACGCCGGATCGTGCCCACCGCCTGCGCGCCGTCGGGCCACTTCTGCGCCTGAACCGCGCGGCGAATGCGTGGGAACACGGCAAAACGGATGTGCCCGAAGATCAGCATCATCACGATGCCGAGGCCGGCCATTGCATGCAACGGCCACGTGGCATAGCCGCCACCGTATTGCATCAACAGGAAGCCGCCCGTCAGAAGAATCACTAGCACGGCAGCGGCGACCCAGTTGAAGAAGCGGCCGAACACGGATTCCCACAAAGGCAGCCGCAATTGCGGCGAAAGATCGGCAATCGCCGGGCGCAGGCAGAAATGCGCGAAGATCATCCCACCAACCCACACCGCGACGGCCAGCAGGTGCAGAAAGAGCGCGAGTTCGATAGCTTTGTTCATGTTGTTTTCCTCTCTCCCGACAATGCCACACCGCTTATGACGAGTGATATTTGCGGCGGCTATTGAGCGCATTCGACCGCGCGATGTTCGCGCAGTTCCATCCGCTCGTCGGGGATTATCGTGGGTTGACGTTGCTTGTCGTTGTTATTGCAGCGCGTTTGATGCGACGGCGGTGCTGCATTCTGTTTTTTCCGGCGCACGGCGCGCGCGCTTCTTTCTTTCGCGAAGGTAGCGCGCCGTGTCGTTCCGTTCAGCTTATTCAGCTTACTTAGGCCAGCACCGGACGCATGCCGTCGAGCTTCATCTTGCTCTCCGGCGTGCGCCCCTTGCGCGCCCGTTTGCCGATATGCGGCGCGAGTGCGGCGCCGCTCAGCTTCTCTTCGTCGACGCGGCCGCCACGGCGCGTGCCGATCAGCACCACGCCGGCGTTGTCGATGGCAAGCGCCTGAGTCAGCGTTTCGTTGTCGTCGAGCGCCATCAGCGTGACGCCGCGGCCGCCGCCCGACAGCGTCTTCATTTCGTCGAGACCGAACACCAGCAGCCGGCCGCCCGACGACAGACACGCGATATGCGTCGCCGCCGGCAGCATCGGCATCGGCGCGAGCGGTGCAGCGCCGGCGTCGATGGTCATGAACGACTTGCCGGCCTTCACGCGGCTCACCATATCGCCGACCTTCGCGACAAAACCGAAGCCGTTGCTCGACGCGAGCAGCAATGCCTGATCGGCGGGGGCCGCGTAGTAGTGCATCAGATGACTACCCGACTCGAGTTCGATCAGCGACGTGACCGGCACGCCGTCGCCGCGGCCGCCCGGCAGCAGCGCCACGGCGACCGAATAGACGCGCCCGTTGCTGCCCCACGCGACCAGCGTATCCGGCGTGCGGCACTGGAACGCCGCATACAACCCGTCGCCGGCCTTGAACGTGAAGCCGGCGGTATCGAGACCGTGCCCCTTCAGCGCGCGAACCCAGCCGCGCTGCGAAACGACCACCGTGACCGGTTCGTCGACCACACGCGCCTCGAACGTCGCGCGTTTTTCCTGCTGGATCAGCGTGCGGCGCTCGTCGCCGTATTGCTTTGCGTCGCCTTCGATTTCCTTGATGAGCAGACGCTTCATTGCCGATTCGCTGCCGAGCAACTCTTCGAGCTTGGCCTTCTCGTCGCGCAGTTCGGACAATTCCTTCTCGATCTTGATCTTCTCGAGCCGCGCCAACTGACGCAAACGGATTTCGAGAATGTCCTCGGCCTGGCGATCGGACAGGCCGAACGCGGCCATCAACGCAACCTTCGGTTCGTCGGATTCGCGGATGATGCGGATGACTTCGTCGATATTCAAAAAGACGATCATCCGGCCTTCGAGGATGTGAATCCGGTCGTCGACCTTCGACAAACGATGCCGCGTGCGGCGCGTGACCGTTGTGAAGCGGAACGCGATCCACTCTTGCAGGATTTCGCCCAGACCCTTCTGACGCGGACGGCCGTCGCCGCCCACCATCACCAGATTCAGCGACGCGTTCGATTCGAGGCTCGTATGCGCGAGCAGCGTATTGACGAAATCGGTCTGGTCGATGCGGCTCGACTTCGGCTCGAACACCAGACGCACCGGCGCGTCTTTGCCCGATTCGTCGCGCACCGCGTCGAGCAGCGCCAGCATGGTCTGCTTGGTCTGCAGTTGTTCAGGCGTGAGCGTCTTCTTGCCGAGCTTGATCTTCGGGTTGGTCTGCTCTTCGATTTCCTCGAGCACCTTCTGCGCGGCCGTGTTCGGCGGCAGTTCGGTGATCACCAGTTGCCACTGGCCGCGCGCGAGTTCTTCGATCTTCCAGCGCGCGCGCACCTTCAGGCTGCCGCGGCCGCTTTCGTATGCCGCGGAGATTTCCGCTTCGCTCGAAATGATCTGGCCGCCGCCCGGGAAATCCGGGCCCGGGATGAGCTGCATCAATTCGGCATGCTGCAGCTTCGGATTGCGAATCAGCGCCACCGCGGCGGCCGCGACTTCGCGCAGATTGTGCGACGGGATTTCCGTGGCCAGTCCCACCGCGATGCCCGACGCACCGTTCAGCAACACGAACGGCAGACGCGCGGGTAACAGCCTCGGCTCGTCGAACTCGCCGTCGTAGTTCTTCATGAAGTCGACCGTGCCCTGGTCGATCTCGTCGAGCAGCAGCTTCGCGATCGGCGTCAGGCGCGCTTCGGTGTATCGCATCGCCGCGGCGCCGTCGCCGTCTCGCGAACCGAAGTTGCCCTGGCCGTCGATCAGCGGATAGCGCATCGAGAAGTCCTGCGCGAGACGCACCAGCGCGTCGTACGCGGACTGGTCGCCGTGCGGGTGGTACTTACCCAGCACGTCGCCGACCACGCGCGCCGACTTGACCGGCTTCGCGTTGTCGGACAGACCCATGTCGTTCATCGCGAACAGGATGCGGCGCTGCACCGGCTTCTGGCCGTCGCACACGTCCGGCAGCGCGCGGCCCTTGACCACGCTCACCGCGTAGTCGAGGTACGCGCGTTCCGCGTAGTTGCCGAGCGTCAGGAAGTCGCCCTCCGGGGGCGGCGGCTCGGTGAAAAGGTCGAGAGTGTTGTCGTCGTCCATCTAGATTCCGTATCCGTGTTTGGCGTGAAGTGGCTGTGCGTAGTCGGGGCGCTTTCCAGCGCGCTCAGATATCCGCTTCCACTTCGTTGCCCTTTTCTTCGAGCCAGCTGCGGCGCGACGCCGCTTCGCCCTTGCCCATCAGCATCGTCATACGCGCGACCGTCGCGTCGTAGTCGAGCTCGCCGAGCGCGACCGGCATCAGGCGCCGCGTGTCCGGGTTCATCGTGGTGTCCCACAACTGTTCGGCGCTCATTTCGCCCAGGCCTTTGAAGCGGCTGATCGACCATTGCGTGTCACGCACGCCGTCTTTGCGCAGCTTGTCGAGAATCGCTTCGAGCTCGCCGTCGTCGAGCGCGTAGAGCTTCTGCGCCGGCTTCTTGCCGCGCGCGGGCGCATCGACGCGAAACAGCGGCGGACGCGCGACGCACACGTGACCGCGCTCGATCAACTGCGGGAAGTGTTTGAAGAACAGCGTGAGCAACAGCACCTGAATGTGCGAGCCGTCGACGTCCGCGTCCGACAGAATGCAGATCTTGCCGTAGCGCAGATTCGACAGATCGACCTTGTCGTCCGGGCTATGCGGATCGACGCCGATCGCCACCGAAATGTCGTGCACTTCGTTGTTGGCGAACAGCCGGTCGCGCTCGGTCTCCCATGTGTTCAGCACCTTGCCGCGCAGCGGCAGGATGGCCTGGTATTCCTTGTCGCGGCCCATCTTCGCGGAACCGCCCGCCGAGTCGCCCTCGACGAGGAACAGTTCGTTGCGGCCGATTTCCGTCGATTCGCAATCGGTCAGCTTACCCGGCAGCACCGCCACGCCCGAGCTCTTGCGCTTCTCGACCTTCTGACCCGCGCGCGTGCGCGCCTGCGCCTGCTTGATGACGAGGTCCGCGAGTTTCTTGCCGTGCTCGACGTGCTGGTTCAGCCACAACTCCAGCGCCGGCCGCGCGAACGACGACACCAGCTTCACCGCGTCGCGGCTATTCAACCGTTCCTTGATCTGCCCTTGGAATTGCGGATCGAGCACCTTCGCCGACAGCACGAACGACACGCGCGCGAACACGTCTTCCGCCAGCAGCTTCACGCCCTTCGGCTGCAGGTTATGCAATTCGACGAAGCTCTTCACCGCCTGGAACAGGCCGTCGCGCAAACCGGATTCGTGCGTGCCGCCGGCGGGAGTCGGGATCAGATTGACGTACGACTCGCGCATCAGCGTGCCTTCTTCGCTCCACGCGACGACCCACGCCGCGCCCTCGCCTTCGGCAAACGTCTCTTCGCTCGCGCGCGAGTTTTCGACATAGCGCTCGCCCTCGAACAACGGAATCAGCAGATCGCTGCCGTTCATCCCTTCGAGCAGATAGCCGCGCAAACCGTCTTCGTATTTCCAGCTTTGCTGCTCGCCGGTTTTCTCGTTGATCAGCGTGACTTCGACGCCCGGCAGCAGCACCGCTTTCGAGCGCAGCAGGCGTTGCAATTCGCCGAGCGGCAGGTTCGGCGAATCGAAGTATTTCGGATTCGCCCACGCGGTGACGCGCGTGCCCGACTTCTTGTCGCCCTTCACGGCCGCGCGCACTTCGAGCTGTTTCGCGACGTCGCCGTTGGCGAAGCTCAGGTCGGCGACTTTGCCTTCGCGCCACACGGTGACGTCGAGCCGCGTGGACAGCGCGTTCGTGACCGACACGCCGACGCCGTGCAGGCCGCCCGAAAATGTGTACGCGCCGCCGGCGGCCTTATCGAACTTGCCGCCCGCATGCAGACGCGTGAAAACGATCTCGACGACCGGCACGCCTTCTTCCGGATGCAGGCCGAACGGAATGCCGCGGCCGTCGTCTTCGACCGAGACCGAATGGTCCGCGTGCAGCGTGACCGTGATTTGCCGGCCGTGGCCGCCGAGGGCCTCGTCCGACGCGTTGTCGATGACTTCCTGAATGATGTGCAGCGGATTCTCGGTGCGGGTGTACATACCGGGCCGTTGCTTGACCGGCTCCAGGCCCTTCAACACCTTGATCGACGCTTCGCTATACGCGGCGTTTGGCTTTTTCGTAGACATGGTTGACTCGGGTGCGTCGGTTCATCGTTGTCCACAGGTCCTGTGGACAGGTCCGTGGACAATGCGTTGAGTTTTCAAAAAAAGCGAAACGAAACAACGGGGTTAGGAGAGGTGCCCGCGCTGCGGGCAAACTGCTTTCGATGCCCCGCTTCCCTTTGGCGCGCTCGACGGCGGTTCGATGCCGGCTCGACTATAGCCGGGTCTGGTAAGCGCCGGTGCGAACGCCGGGGGAAGCCTGTTCGCGGGGTATTTTACTGATTTCGATACCGGCGGCAATTGACTACGCGCTGGATTGGCCGTTTGGATAAGGGGCGGGACGCCCCCTCCAGCCTTATTTGCGCTTCTTTTCCAGTTCGTCCCAACGTTCCAGCGCGACCAGCAGTTCTTCGTCGATCGCCGCGTAGCGTTCGGATAGACGCGTACCTTCCTGCGGGTCTTTCGCGAAGACCGAACCGTCTTCGAGTTGGGCGCCGATGGTTTTCTGCTCGGCTTCGAGCGCAGCGATCGTGGCCGGCAACGCATCCAGTTCGCGCTGCTCCTTGAACGACAGCTTGGCCGCGCGCGGCGCGTTGCGGCCTGCCGCGGCGCTGTCTTTCTGCGCCGCGTCCTTGCCGGACGCTTCTTTCGTCGCTTCCTTCAGCGCGTCTTGCGCCATCTGCTGCGAACGGTCGCGCTGGATCTGCCAATCCGTAAAGCCGCCCACGTACTCGCGCCACTTGCCGCCGCCTTCCGACGCGATCACCGAGGTCGCGACGTTATCCAGAAACGCGCGATCGTGGCTGACCAGCAGCACCGTGCCGTCGTATTCGGTGAGCAGTTCTTCGAGCAGTTCGAGCGTGGGAATGTCGAGGTCGTTGGTCGGCTCGTCGAGCACCAGCACGTTGGCCGGCCGCGCGAACAGACGGGCGAGCAGCAGACGGTTGCGCTCACCGCCCGACAACGACTTGACCGGCGAACGCGCGCGTTCCGGCGCGAACAGGAAGTCGCCGAGATAGCTCATCACGTGCTTCTTCTGGCCGTTGACTTCGACCCACTCGCTGCCCGGGCTGATCGTGTCGGCGAGACTCTTTTCCAGATCCAGTTGCGCGCGCATCTGGTCGAAGTACGCGACTTGCAGATTGGTGCCGACGCGCACCGCGCCTTCGTCCGGCGGCAATTCGCCGAGGATCATTTTCAGCAGCGTGGTTTTGCCCGCGCCGTTCGGGCCGACGAAACCGATCTTGTCGCCACGCATGACCGTGGCCGTGAACGTGTCGACCACCGTGCGCGAACCGTAGCGCTTCGTGACGTCGGTGAGTTCGGCGACGATCTTGCCGGACTTCTCGCCCTGGCCCACGTCGAGCTTCACGTTGCCCTGCACGTTGCGGCGCTCGGCGCGCTCGTTACGCATCTGCACGAGCCGCGCGATCCGGCCGACGCTGCGCGTGCGACGCGCCTCGACCCCCTTGCGGATCCACACTTCTTCCTGCGCGAGCAGCTTGTCGAACTTGGCCGCTTCCACCTGCTCGATTTCGAGCTGCTGGGCCTTGCGGGTCTGGTAGGCGGAGAAATTGCCCGGATACGACAGCAGACGGCCGCGATCCAGTTCAACGATGCGGGTCGCGACGCGATCCAGAAACGCGCGATCGTGGGTGATGAACAGCAGACCCGCGCGCAGCGAGACCAGCAGTTCCTCGAGCCAGCGAATGCCGTCGAAGTCCAGGTGGTTGGTCGGCTCGTCGAGCAGCAGGATGTCCGGTTGCACGACTAGCGCGCGCGCCAGCGCGACGCGCTTTTGCATCCCGCCCGACAGCGAACCGACGCGCGCCTCGCCGTTCAGACCGATCTGCTGCAGCGTGGTGGCCACGCGCGTGCTCCAGTTCCACGCGTCCGAGTGGTCGAGCGCCGATTGCAGCGTGTTCATGCGCGACATCAGATCGTCGTGCTGCGCGCCTTCCGGCTCGTCGGCGAGCTGGTTGGCGACTGCGTCGTATTCGTCCAGCAGCGCGCGGGCGTGGGTCAGGCCGGCGGCGACCGCGTCGAACACCGTGTCGTCCGTATCGAACTCCGGCTCCTGCGGCACGTAGACCGAAGTGAGGCCCTGCTGGCGCGTGATCAGGCCATCATCCGGCTTGCTCAGATCGGCGACGATCTTCAGCAGCGACGACTTGCCCGCGCCGTTACGGCCGATCAGCCCGACGCGTTCGCCCGCTTCGAGGGAGAAATCCGCGTGATCGAGCAACGCGACGTGACCGAACGCCAGTTGGGCCCCGGTAATGGTGTAAAGCGACATGGAGAATTGGAGAAGACAGCGATGAGTCGGAACTGCTCATTGTACCGGGCGCAGCGGCGGGTGCCTGTCTGTCGGAAGAGATAGGCTGAACGGCTGGCTTGCGGACTGGGATTCTGGCGCAGATGGCGGGCGGCGGCGGGTTGGGTGGATGAGCCGCCTGGGTTGCGGTCTGGAAGCGTTTTTTGGCCGCTCTTTTTGCGGAGCGGCGATTCGGCTTCCATGACGCGGCCGGTTCCGGCGCGCGTCTGGCAGGCGGCTCGCGAGCGGCGCTTACTTCACGTGCACGGTGATGGTTTTACTCATCTCCGGGCCATACGAACGATGCATGCCGTCGCCGAATTGCAGCGTCAGCGTGTGGTCGCCGGGCGGCAGCGTCAGATCGGTTTCGGTTTGGCCCTTGCCGAAGTGCAGCGATGTTTCAGTGGCCGGAATCACTTCGCCCTTCGGCAGCGGCTTGCCGTCGATCAGCAGGTGGTGGTGGCCCGTGCCTTCCGTCATCGTGCCGGCCGGCGCGATCTTCATGCCGTCGACGCCGAACACCACGTGCACCGGATTGCTGACGGTAGCGCCGTCCTTCGGTGCGACGAACGACACGCCGGCAGCCTGCGCAAGACCCGACGCAGCCAGCGACCCCGCCAGCACGAGGCCGGCCAACCATTTGTTTTTCAACATCGTTTTTCTCCTTGTTTGGGAAACGAGAGCGATCAGAGCATACACGCTGTGTATGACGGTGTGCTTGCGCTTGCAAGGGGTTGATTTCGCTGGCTTTGCGGCGCCTTTGTATGGGTCGTTGACGGTCCGGGTACCGAATTCCTGTAATATTGCGGGTCGCCGCTATGCCCTAAAAAGGGGCAGATTTAGCGGATCAATGCATCGAACCAAAGAAGAGTACGTCGTGAGCGAAGTAATCGAAGTGACTGAATACAAAAGCTGGGTCTGCCTGATTTGCGGCTGGATCTACAACGAGGAAGAAGGCTTGCCGGAGGAAGGGATCGCCCCCGGTACCCGGTTCGCCGCGATTCCCGATGACTGGCGTTGCCCGCTTTGCGATGTGGGTAAGGCGGAGTTTGCGGTGGTGGAGTTTTGAGGGTGGGTTGGTGAGTTTGCTTGCGGGGTAAGGTCAGGTGAGGCGTGGTTGAGGCGCCTTGGGGCTTCGCGTGGTTTGCACGGCTCGATGGGGGACTCCTGCCGGACCGTTTGCTTTTTTGAGGACGGGTTCCCGCCCCTCCTCCCGCCCGGGAGCGTTTGATATACTCTGCGCTCGCCGGCGAATTTGGACTCGCCCTTTCCTCGCGGACCTTGTCTTCGTTCGTTTGCAGGATTGACGCGATTTTTTATGGTTCGGTCCTCTCCCTGTAGTTCAATGGATAGAACAAGTGCCTCCTAAGCGCTAGATACAGGTTCGATTCCTGTCAGGGGGACCAACTAGATTTCCGGTGTTGCCCGAGTTTGCTTAGAAAGCCCCGTATGCCTTGCGCTGCGGGGCTTTTTGCTGCATTGATCGTCCACGTGCAGCCAAAGATGAACCAGACGTGGTGAAGGCATTGAGCGGATAGGCCGATCGGTTATATCGCCGCGTCCATCGATTACGTCATTTATCTATCTGGTCATGTCAATTGTGTTCCACCCCGGCCATATTCTCCCGAACAATCCCCTCAACCACCGCATCCGCCTCCCGCGAAACATTGTCATGCACGCGCGTACTCTGCGTTACCACCGCGGCCCCCTCCCCCACCAGATGCCCCTCCCTCACCCGCGTATCCACCGCCACCTGCATCGACAACCCGAGCCTTAACGGATGCGCCACCAAATCAGCTGCGGAAAGCGAAATCACAATCGGCACCCTCTGCACGACCTTGATCCAGTTCCCCGCCGCGTTCTGCGACGGCAGCATCGAAAACGCGCTGCCGGTGCCGGCCGAAAAACCCTCCACCCTGCCGCGATACAGCACCTGCGAGCCGTACACATCCGACACGATCCGCACCGGCTGCCCGACGCGCATGTTGCGAATCTGCCCTTCCTTAAAATTCGCCTCGACCCATAAACGTTCGAGCGGCACGATCGACATCAGCGCGACTCCCGGCCCAACCTGCTGCCCGATCTGCACCGACCGCTGCCCGACCGTACCGTCGACGGGAGACACAATAGTCGTGCGCTGCAGATTGCGATACGCGAGCCGCAATTGCGCGGCCGCCTGCAACACGGGCGGACTCGCCTCGATCGAAACCTTGCCGCCGAGCGCGCGCGCAGCGTCCAGTTGAACCTGGGCCGACGCCAGATTCGCCTGCGCCACGGCCACCGCTTCGCGGGCGCGCGCCAATTCTTCCGGCGACACGACCTCGACCGAAGCATGATCGCGCGCCGCCAACGCACGTTGCGCGAGCGCGAGTTCGGCGCGGCGCGCTTCGATCGACTGCACGTAGAGCTTGCGTGAGATCGTCGCGTTCGCCACCTGGCGCACAGCCAGCGTCAATTGCGCGCGCGCCTGGGCGAAAGCCGCGGCCGCTTCGGCGTCGTCGAGTTTGACGAGCGGCTGGCCCGCGCGCACCTGGCGCGTGTTGTCCACCAGAATGTCGGTGACAGTGCCCGGAATCTGCGCGGCGATCTGCACGATGTTGCCCGCCACGTAGGCGTCGTCGGTTTCTTCGACGAAGCGCGCGCTCAAAACCCACCACGTAAGCCACGCCGCCCCCGCGAGCGCGACCACACCGAAAAAGATCGCAAAGCGTCGCCGCCGCGCCGCGCGTTTCAGTTGCTGCGCGTCGTCCGCTGCGCTCGCCGCCGCGACCTGTTCTTCGGTCCAGCCGGCGGCATGATGTGCCTGTTTATCGTTGTGCATTCAATCGAAGTGCGTATCCGTGATGCGCGCGTGAGAGGGAAAAGCGGTCTGGTAATGCGAGATCGGTGCACCGGCCACTTTGCGTTCGTCGAAGCCGCCGCCCAGCGCGCCGACCAGCGCAACCTGCAACATCCTGCGGCGACCCTGCAGATCGACCTGCTGCGCGCGCTCGTCGAGTAACGACAAATCGGCGAGCGTCACGTCCTTTTGCATCGCAATGCCACGCCGATGTCGCTCTTCGGCGATCGCGACGATACGCGTGGCCGCGTTCACCGCGCGCGTCTGTTCGCCCGTGAGCGTATCCACCGTGCGCAACGAAGTGAGCTGACGCGCGACCTCGCCGAGCGCTTCGTCGACGGTCTTGTTGTAAAGGCTCACCGCGGCGTCGACATTCGCGTAGTCGCCGCCGAGTTGCGCACGCAGACGGGTCCGGTCGAACACCGGCAACGAGATCGCCGGACCGATCGAGCCCGTCAGCGCCGCGCGCGAAAAAAGCGCGGCGGGCGTCAAGGCCGTCAAGCCGGCAAACGCCACGAGGTTCACGTCGGGATAGAACTGCGCGCGCGTGGCGTCGATGTTGGCGAGCGCGGCTTCGGCGCGCAAGCGGGCCGCCACGATGTCGGGACGACGACCCAGCAGATCCACCGGCAGTTGCGCAGGCAGCGGCGCGTCCACCGCCGCAGCAAGTTGCGGGCGACGCAGCGACAAGCCACGCTCCGGTCCGCGCCCCGTCATCACGCCGATCTGCAACTCGGCCAGCGTGATGCGCTCGTCGTTCAGCGCCTGTTGCGAAGCAAGGCGGCTTTGCTTGAGCGTCGCGTCGGCGGCGTCGTACGCGTTATCGAGGCCACGCGCGCTGCGCTCGCGCAACACGGCGTCGACCTGCTGCGCCGCCAGTTGCTTCTGTCGCAGAATGTCCCGCATCGCGAACGTGCGGTCGAGTTCGCAGTAGAGCGTCACCATCGCCACCGTCAGCGTGAGACGCGCCTGCTCGGCGTCGATTCGCGCCGCGTCGCGCGTCGACAGCAAACCGCGCGTCAACGCGGCATTCTTGCCCCACAGATCGAGCTGATAGCTCAAACCTGCGAACAACGCCGCCGGCGACACGGTCGGATCGCTGAACACCTGCACCGGAATCTGCTGGCCGCCGACCGACACGTTGGCCACGTCCGCAGGCTGCGGCAAACGGGTTTTGCTCACGGTCGCCGCCGCAGTGCCGGTCAGGCCGGTCAACGACGCGAACTGCTCGAGTTGCGCCTGCGCGGCGCCTACTCGCGCCTTTGCAATCTGCAGATCGGGATTGGCCTGCAACGCTTCGGCGACCAGCTCGTCCAGTTGCGGATCGCGGTACCGCTTCACCCAATCGGGCGCGGGCCACGCGCCGTTCGCGTTCGGCCCAACAGTCTGTGCGAGCGCATCCTCCGCCGGCTTGCGCGGCTGAACGTTCGCATGCAGACCGGCATCGCTGACGCAGCCGCCGAGCGCCGCCGCCGTCAACAGCAACACAGGCCACGAGCGGCGCATGAAGGTTCGCATCGATCGGCTCATGAATGACGCGTGCGCCGCAGCGCGCGCCCGGTAGACGCCGGCGCGCTCACGGCGCCAGTCCTCGCGGCACGCACCGCTCTCGCCGCCAGCCACGGACGGGTTCGCGCAAGCGGCCCCATGCGCCCGAACAACCCGTCGATCACACCCAATACGATCGCGCCCAGCTTGTGCAGTTTGTCCTTTTCCAGCAGCACGATCTGCACGATCTGCCAGAGTGTCAGCAGATTCGGCACGACCGCGACCGGCAGACGCAAGCCGTATTGCAGCGCGAGTTGCATCGCGTTGCGCGCGCTGTAGTACCGGCGAAACGCCGGGTGATTCATGCTCGTCAACTCGATCGGTCCAAGTGTGTGACGACGCCGCGCGCCGATCCGATGCGGCAGCACCAGCGCAGGCACGAGGTAGACCGGCACGTTGCGCAATAGCGCGCGCAAACAGTATTCGGTGTCCACGTGATCGATGAACAACGATTCGTCGAAGCGGCCGAGTCGCACGAACGCTTCACGCGAGATCACGCAGCCGGACGAGATCAGAAACGCGCAACGTTGCACGCTGGCATCGACGCGCAGCGACAGGCGCTCGACGCCGAGCCCGCTCGTCGTCAATTCCGGCAGGAAGCGCCGATCGTTTTCGTCGAAGATGCGCGGGCCGGCCATGAACGCAGCGCCGCTCAGCGACGCGCACCGGTCGCGCATCACGTCGAAGTATTCCGGCGGCGCTTCGGAATCCTGGTCGAACAGCGCAACCGCGTCCACGCGCTGCTCGAACAGTGCATCCAGCCCGCAATTGAACGCGCCGGCAATGCCGTTGCAATTGCCGTGATGCAGCAGCGCGACGCCCGCTTCGCCGAGCCACGCGGCAGCGCGACTGTCGGGTTGCGGAGAATTGTCGACCGCCAGCAGACGGTCGCATTTGGCATGCATCGCCACCACGCGCAGCAGTTGCGCTTCGCTCGGGTGAAACAGAATGATCAGGCCGCCCAGGATCGTCATCGCAACTCCTTCAGTGACCTGCTGCCAGCGCGGCGCCGCGCTTCGGGCGGGTCAGCCACATCATCGCGGCGAGCACGACGCAGGTGACGCTCGCCATGTAGAACATGTCGCCGGTCGCCATCATGTACGCCTGCTGCTGCACGATATGGTGCAACGCGCTGAGTTCGCGCACGCCTTCGATGCCCACGCCGTGCAGCGTCTGCACGAAACGCTGCGTATTGCCGGACGATTTCGTCACCGATTGCGCGACGACGTCGTAGTGATACAGCGCGCGGTTGTCCCACAGCGTCACGCTCATCGCGGTGCCGAATGCCGCCGACAGCGTGCGCAGGAAGTTCGACAGGCTGGAGGCCGCGGCGAGTTTGTCGTCGGACACGCGCGACAGCGTGGCGGCCGTCAGCGGAATGAAGAAGCACGGCAGGCCGATACCTTGAATCAGGCCGGGCGTGATGATCTGCGTAAAGGTCATGGTCAGCGTGAAGTGCGCGTCCCACCACAGCACGCCCGCGAAAATCAGAAAGCCGAACGTGACCAGCACGCGCGCATCGAAACGCGCGGAGAACAGGCCGACCAGGATCGAGAATACGAGTGCCAGCAAGCCGAGCGGCGCGGTGGCGAGTCCGGCCTGATAGGCGGTGTAGCCCATCACCGCTTGCAGCCACAGCGGAAAGATCACGCCGACCACCGAGAAGCTCATCATGCCGAGCGACACGATCAGCACGCAGAACGAGAACGTGCGGTCGCGAAACAGGCTCAGATCGATCACGGGATGCTTCTCGCCCGCCTCCCAGATCAGCAGCGACACGATCGCGAGTCCCGCGACGATCGCGAGCGTCAGGATCAGCGGCGAATCGAACCAGCCGCGCTCGTGACCGAGATCGAGCACGGCCTGCAACGAACCGACACCGACCACCAGCAGCACGATGCCCAGCAGATCGACCGGCGCGGCCTGCGCGCGGTCTACTTTACGTGCATCGGGACGCAGCAGCGTCAGGCACACCGCGAACGAAAAAATGCCGATCGGCAGATTGATCAGGAAAATCCAAGGCCACGAATAGTTGTCGATGATCCAGCCGCCCACTACGGGTCCGAAGATCGGCGCGAGCAACACGGTCATCGCCCAGAGCGCGAGCGCGACCACCCGCTTATCCGGTGGAAAGGCGCGCAACAGGATGGTTTGCGAGAGCGGCACCATCGGCCCGGAAAAGAGGCCCTGTAGCGCGCGGCACACCACCAGCAGATGAACGTCGCCCGCCACGCCGCACAGCAGCGAGGTCAGCGTGAAAAGGATCACCGCCGCGAGAAAGAGCCGCGTTTCGCCGAACCGCCGCGATAGCCAACCTGTCAGCGGCACGGCGATCGCGGCGGCGACCGAGTAAGAACTGATCACCCACGTGCCCTGGCTGTTGGACACGCCGAGGCCGCCGGAAATGGCCGGCACGGCGACGTTGGTCACCGTCGAATCGAGTACCTCGATGAAGGTCGCCAGCGAGAGCGCGAAAGTCAGCAATGCGAGGCGCGCGCCGCGCATGCTTTGTTCGCGCTGATCGCCACCGGCGTCACGGTGCGTGCCATCACGCGAGCCGGGTTGCTTCGGCAAGGACTGAGCGGCGGCGCTCATGCACTCAGCCCGTTGAATGCCAATGCGGGCAGCTCGACCGGGGCGGCGCGTGAGTTCGCCTGCATGAAGCCTTCGATATAACGCGCGGCCGCCTCGCAACCGTCCGGCGATGCAGCCAGCCGGTCATGCACGCGGCCGCACGCGGTCGCAATCGACGGACTGCCGAGCACCTGCTTGAGCGCGCGCGTCAACGTGCGCGCATCGATCGGTCCATCCAGCCGAACCCCGCAGCCGCTTGCGACGACCCGTTGCGCGTTGTCGAACTGATCGTGCGCGAACGGTGTCACGACTTGCGCAATACCGGCGGCATATGCCAGCGCCGCCGTGCCGATACCGCCGTGATGCACCAGCGCGCGACAACGCGGCAACAACGTGCGCAAGGGCACGTAGCGGCGTTCGAGTAGTGTGGAGGGATCGGCGTGCGGACCGCTCGTCTCACTCTCCGGTGCATCGTCCGCATCGGGTCGCAGAAGAATGCCGCGCAGGCCGCTCGCTCGCAACGTGTCGCGCACGACCCGCGCGTAATGCGCCTGATCGATCAGCGTCGAGCCCGCCGTGAACACCACAGGCCGTTCGCCGGCGGCGAGAAACGCGTCGAGTTGCGGATCGGGCGCGGACGGCAGCGCGTCGTTAAAAAGCGGAAAACCGCTCATGCGATGCGGCGTCGGCCAGTCGGGCTGCGGTTGCGCAAACCACTCGGGAAAGAGGCACAACACGCCGTCGGTCGAGTGCAGCCACGCGCCGAAAATACGCGAGGCCGGCGCGAGACCGAGTTCCGCGCGCAACGCATTCAGCGCGGGCGCGCACACCTTGTCGAGCGCGTGCCGCTCGATCGTGCGCATCAGCGCGGTCTTCAGCGCGAGCGGCAGGCCGCGCGGAATCGTCAGCCGCGGATGCGTCGGTGGAGCGTGCGCGGAGAGCAACGTCGACGGCGAGACCTGCACCGACACGAACGGCGCGCCGTACAACTCCTGCATCAGCCGCGCGGAAAAAGCCCATAACGTACCGACCAGCACGGTGTCATGCGTGGTCAACGAGACCAGCGTGTCGAAATGCGCGCGCAAGGTCGGCGCGACGACCGCCCACAACGTGCGAAACGACGTGCGCGGATGCCAGAGTGCCGGGTTCGCCAACGCCTGCGCATATTCCGCGGCCGTGCCGATCGGCACGAAGCGGAAGCCGCGACGCGTCGCCGCTTCCGCGAACGGCGCATGCGTGCAGAACACGATCTCGTGGCCGCGCGCCGCGAGCGCCGCGCCGATGCCGAGCAGCGGATGCACGTCGCCCGCCGAGCCGATCGCCGTGATGATGACGCGCGTCATAGCCGGCTCTTCAGAAAAGGCCGGGAATCAGTGCGGCGACGTCGCGCTGATACTGCGCGTAGGCGCGGCCGAAGTGGCCCGTCAGCCAGCTTTCCTCGACTCGAACCTTGTAGGCGAGAGAAGCGAAGATCAGCAGCAAGCCGAGCGCGCCGCGCCATTCCATGCCGATCAGCGCCGCACCGACGAGCGCCAGCAGGCAACCGGTGTAGATCGGATGGCGCACGACCCCGTACGGGCCGCTGCGCACCAACTCGTGATCTTCTTTCAACGTGACCGACACGCTCCAGTTGGTGCCGAGGTGCAGGCGCGCCCAGACGGAAAACGCGAGCCCTGCGAGGAGTACGGCAACGCCGGCGAATTGCGGCGCTGCGAACGAATGCCAATCGAAGGACCATGCCGCGGCACTGAAGTCCGGCAACACGATCAGCGCGCCGCCGGCAATCAGCGGTATGGACTGCAACGTGCGCGATGCGGAAGCCTCCTTGCGCACGGTTTCCTTGACCTGTTTCGACGTGGCGATCCAGTACAGCAGCCACACGGTCCACGGCACGACGATGGCGATGCTCTGAGCGATATTCACGGTAGTTCGACCTGTTGGAACGAGTGATCGGCGGTGGCCTGCAATGCGATGGCCGCGACGTTATCGAAGCAGTTGGACGCGTATCCGGGTTGCTGCGTGGATGACTGGATCGGCAACGGCAACGGCAACGGCAACGACGCTGGCACCGGCGCTGCCGCTGCCGCGCCGAAGTAATCGAGAATTGCCGTACGCACCTGGCGCAACGCGGCGCGTCCTTCCAGATCGAGGAAATGGCCGGCCTGCCCGATGGTCTCGAATTCGGCGCGTTTCAGATGGTGGCTGAGGGAGCGCACGTCGTCGGGCGTCGTGTAGTCGTCCAGTTCGCCGTTGATGAACTTCAGCCCGCAGTCGATATTGCGGAACTCGTGCAGATAATGCTCGGGACGAATCGCCAGAATCTGGTCGACATGAAACGCGACCTGATTCTGCTCGTCGCGAGGCAGCGTCGCCAGGTAGCGGAAGTTGTAGAGCTTCATGATGCGCGGCAGATGACGGCCCACGGTGTCGTTGAGCAGTTGCGCGGCCTTCAGGTTTTCGCCCGCGGCGATGTAGTCGCGCGCCGCGATCACGTACGCGGTCATCGGCCCGTTGAGCAGCGGCGAAAACGACGCGATCACGGCTCGCCGGATGCTGGTACGCGCCCGCGACAGCGCGAGCAGCGACGCCACGCCGCCCCACGACACCGACAGCAGGAAGCTCGGCTCGAATAAATCGATCAGATATAAAAGAATATCGACTTCATCGTCTTTGGTAAGAATGAAGCCGCATTCGTTATGCATTTTCGATTGCCCGGCATAAGGCAAATCGAAACAGATCGGGTTATAGCGTTCGCCGAGATATTTGATTGTCTGTCCGAACGACGCTGTCGTGGCCAACGCGCCGTTGATCAGAATGACACTCTCGAAGGCCGGATCGAATACGTGACGTTCCACGTAGACTTTCAGGCCCGCCGGAAGCGGAACAAGGAGTTTTTCGATGGGCATGGCGTATTCGCATGCACTTGCAAAAGCAAATGCGTACCGATACCGCGCCCGCTCCAGCGGACGCTTTGCGGCCGTACTACCGCGGACCAGGCCCATGCGATCTGCCTTTACGCCGGCAAATCCGATCCGCGACGACCGCTGCTGCACCGAACACACGCACCGCGCAAAGCGCTGCGGGCGCGCCGTCATGAAGTGTTCAAACTCACGTTCACTTCAATTGGGCGTTCGATGCCTCGTGATATTTCTTATAGATAATTGGAAAGCATGATTTCAAAACACTACCGCTTGTCATTCGACGGCCTCAGTGTGGTCGTCTTGCGTGAAGCGTTGATGTCAATATACGACGACGGAACGCTTTTTAACATGTTTAAAAAATAAAATCTTTAAAAAAGTCATTGTGCATAGTTCGAAAATTGAAAAGAAAATCTAATTGAAAGGAATCGGCGCCCTTTCCGCAAACGCTGCATCGGCTTGCGATGGCATGCGAACGACGACGCTGCCGGGCCTCCGATGCTTCGGAATGCCAAACAGGTTTTCAGAGACCAACGGACGCGATCGGCAAACGGAGCGTGCGGACGATCAACGTAAAAAAGCCCAGCACGAGGGCTGGGCCAAGTCACCGAATCATCGGGGACGGAGGGTTTCGGCTATACGTTTTGCAAACCTGCTTGTGCGTGGAAAACAAGCCTGCTCGAACCACATTCAAACCGCCCGACGCGAATCCGAGTCCGCGTCGGAAGTGGTCAATCAATGACCGCGGTTCACGACCGGAGCCGAATACGAACTCACGGTCGAATCCCGGCTACCTGATTGCGACGAACCATTCGTTGCCGCGCCATAACCACTGCTTTGCGCGACACCGTTCTGCGCGGCGACACGCGCTTCTGCTGCCTGAATATCGGTCGGATAGTACGGGTCACGTCCGGCAGCCGGCCTATAACCCGCCTTCTCCAGTTGAACGAGTTCTGCACGAACCTGAGCGCGTGTGACCGGGCCATTCGATTGCGCAAACGACACCGCCGGAGCAGCAAGAACGAGAGCAACAGCCACAGCATTGATGAGCGATTTCATGATGACTACCTCCAGAGATTGTTTTTTCCGAAGCGACGAACCTTGGTATCCGCAGCCGTTGAAGAGAGTCTATGAGTCAGCAGCCCCAGGGAAAACCCCTAAAACCTGAAATCAAAGTTGCTATAAACGTGACAATCGACGCGACGATCGCATCGCCGGGTGCGACTCCCAATTCAGGCTCGCAAAAAAACAGCGCTCAACCACGCCTAAAGTTTCCTCAGCGACCGCCGAAATTCAAACATGGAAAACGACGACCGCCTCCGCCCGGGCCACCCTCTCTACGAAGAAGCAATGGCCCTCGAAATGACCGTGCGCACGCTGCGTCACGCGCAGGGCAAGAAGAATCCCGAAGACGTGCTGTATGGTTCGGCCGAATGGGACGTCGTCAGCGAGGAGTTTGTGCGCGATCTCTATCGCGCGATGGGCGGCGATCCGGGCGATTTGCCCTGATGCGTTGATGCCTTGCCCTGATGCGTTGATCGCCGTGATCGAGCGCGGCCAGTGGCATTCCCAACCGGCCGCATCGATCGATGCGAAACTGCTTTACGAAGGCCGCTTCGGAATATCGAGGCCCTTCGCCACCGCCGGATGCGCGACGAATGCGGCCAGCACACGTTGCACGTTCGGAAAGTCCTGAATGCCCACCAGCTCGCCCGCCTCATAGAAGCCGACGAGGTTGCGCACCCACGGGAAAGTCGCGATATCGGCGATCGAGTAGGCGTCGCCGAGAATCCATTCACGTCCTTCGAGCCGTTCGTTCAACACGCCGAGCAGTCGCTTCGATTCGGCGACGTAGCGGTCGCGCGGACGCTTGTCTTCGTAGTCCTTGCCGGCGAACTTGTTGAAGAAGCCAAGCTGCCCGAACATCGGGCCGATCCCGCCCATCTGGAACATCACCCACTGGATCGCTTCGTAACGGCCGGCGGCGTCCTGCGGAATGAACTTGCCGCTTTTGTCGGCGAGATAAATCAGGATCGCACCGGACTCGAACAGCGGCAGCGGTTTGCCATCCGGTCCGTTCGGGTCGATGATCGCCGGAATCTTGTTGTTCGGATTCAGCGACAAAAACTCCGCCGACATCTGATCGTTCGTATCGAAGCGCACGAGATGCGGCTCGTACGGCAAACCGGTCTCTTCGAGCATGATCGACACCTTCACGCCATTGGGTGTGGGCAGCGAATAAAGCTGGATCCGGTCCGGCTGGCTCGCGGGCCATTTCTTCGTGATCGGAAAAGCGGAGAGATCGGTCATGGTGAGGGTGTCATCCTTGCGAAAGCTGGGGGCTGAAAAGCGGATCACTGGAGGGCCGAAAGAACGGCCCGAGCGCGCGACCGCCAAATATAAACCGACTCAACAAATCGCGTGCGCGAGCGCGCCATCACAGCTCGCGTGTATGAGAAGCGTGCATGAAAAGACAACGCAAACGACGAAAGGCGCCGCAGCGCCTTTCGTCGTCAGTCAACTTAACCGCAACTTCAACCCAACTTCAACATACGAGCCCGATTACGGCGCGTTGCGCTTGGCGTTGTCTTTCGCGTCTTCCTTCGCGTCGCCGTAGGCCTTCTGCACCTTGCCTGCGCCTTGTTGCAAGTCGCCCTTCAGCTCCTTGCCGGGGTTGTTGGTCACCTTGCCCACTGCTTCGTTGACCTTACCCTTGACCTGCTCGCCTACACCCTTTACCTGGTCCTTGTTCATGATCGGCTCCACTGTTTGGAATGCCGGCGTGACATTACGCCAGTAACCTGGTCGAGCAACGGGTGTGCCCGCACTCCGCCAGCGACGAACTTCCGCACCCGATAGGCGGCTAAAAATATTTCCCGAAGAGCCTAAAGTCCCGCCTCCGCGTGCCGTAATGGTGCCAAGGAGGAGTCATGGACCAGACATTCACCGCACACAAAGGGTCATCCCACGCGGCGCTAATCGATCAGGACATCGCGCATATCCGGCGCGTGATGCGACCGTCTTTACACGGCGATCTTGGCGGCCCGATCCTGCCGGCGGCCTACTGGCGCAAACGCCTGTACGACCTGCTCGACAGTGGAAACCTTTCCCACGCGCAGCTTTGCACGGTAGACAGCCTCCTGCTCCAACTCGACGAATTCGACTCGTCGCTCGCTCCGGTCTCGCAGGCCCAATCGCCGTGGGAAGAACTGGCGCCCGCGGCTGCCGCGCGGCCTCAACCGGTGACGACGAACCCCAGCAGTCATCTCTGACAGCCTGACTCGCAGCCGTTCGACCACATTTCCAGCGCATAAAAAAAGGCCGCGAAACAAGCGCGGCCTCAACACGTCGCAACGCGGGGATTTCGCGTCACGCCATAAGCGTACACGCGCAACTGTGACATCCACATTTACGCGGTGACGTCGCCTGCTTACCGGAAATTTCCTGCCCATACACGCCAAAAGCCGAGAAAAAGGGACGACGTTAGGTCATAATGTCCGCAAAAATTCCCAGCAAGGACGCCCGTGACCCTCGCCGCACCGCTCGCACTGCTCAAAGAGGCGCGCGCACGCTTCACTCAACGCGAAATCGCCTCACATGTCGGCAAGGACATCAAAACGGTGCGTCGTTGGGAAAAGGGCGACACGCCCTGTCCGGCGATGCTCGAACCGGCGTTGCGGGATCTGTTGCATGGCACCATGCGAACCCACGCCGGCACGGCTGGCGGCGCTAGTCAGTTCCGCTTCATCGATCTGTTCGCCGGCATCGGCGGCATTCGCATGGGTTTTGAGGCGCACGGCGGCGAATGCGTATTCACGAGCGAGTGGAACGAGTTTTCCACCCGCACCTATCGCGAGAACTATGCGGCAGGCGCCGACCATGCGCTGATCGGCGACATCGTCTCCTTTCCCGCCGAAGAGGTGCCGAGCCACGACGTGCTGCTCGGCGGCTTCCCGTGCCAGCCGTTTTCGATCGCCGGCGTCAGTAAGAAAAACGCGATGGGGCGGCCGCACGGCTTCGAGTGCACGACGCAGGGCACGCTGTTTTTCGACGTCGCGCGAATCATCGCGGCGAAACGCCCTGCCGCGTTTCTGCTCGAGAACGTGAAGAATCTGCTGTCGCACGACAAGGGCCGCACGTTCGACGTGATCCTGCAAACCCTGCGCGACGAACTCGGCTACGAGGTGCATTACCGCGTCGTCGACGGCCAGCATTTCACGCCGCAGCATCGGGAGCGGATCATCATCGTCGGTTTTCGCGGCAAGACGTCGTTCTCGTGGGACGATCTGCGCCTGCCCGAAAGCGGCCCGCGTCTGAGCGCGATCCTGCATCGCACGGACGGCACCGAGCCGGTGCTGCCGTGGGACCACGACCGTTTCTTCGACCACGCCGCGCGCTGCGTTCAACCGAAGTACACGCTCACACCGAAGCTCTGGACCTACCTGCAAAACTACGCGGAAAAGCATCGCGCGGCGGGCAACGGTTTCGGCTTCGGGATGGCGTATCCGCAGAGCGTCACGCGCACGCTGTCGGCGCGTTATCACAAGGACGGGTCCGAGATTCTGGTCTATCAGGGCGAAGCGCTGCGTCCGCGCCGTCTGACGCCGCGTGAATGCGCGCGCCTGATGGGCTTTCCCGACACGTTCCAGATCCCCGTCAGCGATACGCAGGCCTACCGGCAATTCGGCAACAGCGTCGTGATGCCGGTGATGCAGGAGGTGGCGCGCATCATGCTGCCGCATGTGCAAGCCCTGCTCGCCGAGGAGTCGCCCCGTGGTTCGAAACAGAAGCTCGCGCTGTACGCGTGAAAACGCCACCCGAACGCTGACGGCCGGCTGAGCAATGGTCGATATCGTCGATAGCGCGACCCGCAGCCGGATGATGTCCGGCATCCGCGGCCGCAACACCAAGCCGGAGATTCTGATCCGCAGCCTGCTGCATCGGCGGGGCTTTCGCTTCCGGCTCGATGCGCGCGATCTGCCCGGCCGGCCGGACATCGTGCTGCCGCGTTATCACGCGGTGGTGCTCGTGCACGGCTGTTTCTGGCATGGCCACGATTGTCATCTGTTCAAATGGCCGCAAACGCGGCCCGAATTCTGGCGCGACAAGATCGGCCGCAATCGCAGCAACGACGACAAGGTCCGCGAAGCGTTGCTCGCACACGGCTGGCGCGTCGCGGTGGTGTGGGAATGCGCATTGCGCGGCGCCAATCGCGATATCGAGGGTGTGTTGCAGCGGCTCGTCGAATGGCTGACGAGCGACGCGCCGAGCTTCGAGGAACGCGCCTGAACGACACCGGCCGACTGCGCCGCTCGCACGGTCTTCCACAGGCCGCTGGTGATACACTCGATTGGCTCACCGGGGCGTTTTTGCAAGCTGTCGCGTCAGCGCATGCGCAGCAAAAAGCACGTCCCGACCATCCCAGAACAATCCAGGCAGGGAGGCACACCATGGCTGATTTCCGTCTCTGGTCCGACGAGTTCCCCACCAACGGCTTCATGCCGAAAGCCCACGAATACGACGACAAGGCCTTCGGCGTGGACGGCGAAAACATCTCGCCCGCGCTGCAGTGGGATGCGCCGCCGCCCGACACCCAAAGCTTCGCGCTCACCGTGCACGACCCCGACGCGCCGACCGGCAGCGGCTTCTGGCATTGGGTCGTGGTGAACATTCCGGCCGACGCCCGCTCGTTGCCGCGTAATGCCGGCAAGCCCGACGGCTCGCTGCTGCCGCAAGGCGCGCTGCAATTGCACAACGACTACGGCACCGTCGGCTTCGGCGGCGCGGCGCCGCCGCGTGGCGACAAAGCGCACCGCTACATCTTCCGTCTGCATGCGTTGAAGGTCGCGCATCTGCCGATCGACGCGGACACCACCAATGCGGTTGCGCGCTTCATGACGCATCTGAACGAACTCGACTCGACCACGCATACCGGTCTGTACGAATTGAAATAACGCGGGAGACGCGACGGCGGCGCGCTTTTGCGGCGTACCGCCGTCGTCGCTGCCTGCCGCCGCTGATGGGCAGCAAGAGCAAGCAGCGCGCGTGGCACGCCGAAGCGAAGCGTCGGCAAGTCTCCCACTACAAATCCAAAAAACGATGCACGCACAACCAACGCGCAAGGACGCAGCGGCACCGTCCGCCGGCGCAGAGACACCCGCCTCCGGCGCGCCGCCCGGACACTCCAACGAAGGCCTGCCGCTGCCGCAACGCTATTGGGCGATGCTGGTGATCGCGCTCGCGCTGACTTTGGCCGTGCTCGACAGCGCGATCGCCAACGTCGCGCTGCCGACCATCGCGCGCAATCTGCACGCGAGCGCGGCCGGCTCGATCTGGGTCGTCAACGCGTATCAGCTCGCGATCACGATTTCGCTGTTGCCGCTCGCGTCGCTCGGCGATCGCATCGGCTATCGGCGCATCTATCTGGGCGGGCTGATTCTGTTCACGGTGGCGTCGTTCGGTTGCGCATTGTCCGACTCGCTGACCACGCTCGCGCTCGCCCGCGTGATCCAGGGCTTCGGCGCGGCCGGCATCATGAGCGTGAACACCGCGCTGGTGCGGATGATCTATCCTCCCGCGCATCTCGGGCGCGGCGTCGCGATCAACGCGATGGTGGTGGCGGTATCGTCAGCGGTCGGGCCGACGGTCGCCTCGGGCGTGCTTGCCATTGCGTCGTGGCCGTGGCTGTTCGCGATCAACGTGCCGATCGGGATCGCGGCGATCGTCGGCGGTTTCAAGGCGTTGCCGCTGAATCCCGGCCACGATTCGCCGTACGACTATCTGAGCGCGGTGATGAACGCGTTCGTGTTCGGCCTGCTCATTTTCGCGGTCGACGGTCTCGGCCACGGCGAGCGCCTCGGCTGGGTCATCGCCGAAGCGCTCGGCGCCATCGTGATCGGTTACTTCTTCGTGCGCCGTCAGTTGACGCAGTCCGCGCCGCTTCTGCCGATCGATTTGCTGAGAATTCCAGTGTTCGCGTTGTCGATCGGTACGTCGGTCTGTTCGTTCTGCGCGCAGATGCTCGCGTTCGTGTCCTTGCCGTTCCTGCTGCAGGAAACGCTAGGCTTGTCGCAAGTCGAAACCGGCTTGTTGATGACGCCATGGCCCGCAGTCATCATCATCGCCGCGCCGATTGCCGGCGCGCTGTCCGACAAGGTGTCGTCCGGATGGCTGGGTGGCGTGGGCCTCGTCGCGATGACCGCGGGGCTGTTGCTGCTCGCCACGCTCGGCGCGCATCCCGAGCCGATGCAGATCGCGTGGCGCATGGCGCTGTGCGGCGCGGGCTTCGGCATCTTCCAGTCGCCGAACAACCGGACCATGCTGTCGGCCGCGCCGCGCGAGCGCAGCGGCGGCGCGAGCGGCATGCTGGGCACCGCGCGGCTAACCGGGCAAACGCTCGGCGCGGCGCTGGTCGCGCTAATCTTCGGCGTCGCGCCGCTGCATGGACCGACCGTCGCGTTATATGTCGCCGCAGGTTTTTCAGCGGTCGCGGCCGTGGTCAGTACGATGCGCGTGATGCAACGGGTGAATGTGCAGGCGGCTTGAGTGGCAGGAAGCGGAAGCCCGAGTCGCGGCCTCGGCAAAAAACAGAAGGCGCGAATCCTGACCCGCGATTCGCGCCCTTCTCTCACAACGCCCCACACTATTTTCGACGTGACCGGCGTGCGCGGCTCCGACAAACGGACTTTCGCGCCGCCGCCACTGAACCGGCTACGACGACGCCGTCACGTCAGCTAGCTTTACAGCTTTGGCCGTCACCTTGGACGCAGTCGACACATTGCGCAGATCCGACAGGAACGTATCGCGCCAGACCGACAGATTGTTCTCGCGCATCGGCGCCATCATGTCCGCGTGGCGTGCCTGCCGTTCGGCGAGCGGCATCGACAATGCGCGCTCCAGCGCCTCGGCCATCTGCGAAAGATCGAACGGATTGACGACCAGTGCGCCCGGCAATTGCTCGGCAGCGCCCGCGAATTGCGACAACACCAGCACGCCCGGATCGGCCGGATCCTGCGATGCGACGTACTCCTTCGCGACCAGATTCATCCCGTCGCGCAATGGCGTCACGTAACCGACTTGCGACTGCCTGAACAGCGCCATCAGCAGATTGCGTTCGTACTTGCGGTTCAGATACTGGATAGGCGTCCAGTCGAGTTGCGCGAAACGGCCGTTGATGCGGCCGGCTTCGCCTTCCAGTGTCTGGCGGATGCGTTGATACGTGGTGACATCGGCACGTGTCGGCGGCGCGATCTGCACCAGCGACACGCGACCATGCCAACCCGGTGCATTCAGCAACAGCCGCTCAAACGCCTGGAAGCGCTCCACCAATCCCTTCGAATAATCGAGACGGTCGACGCTCATGATCAGCTTGCGACCGCGCATCCCGTCGCGCAGACTGCGCACCGGCTTGCGGTCGGTGAACTGCTCGGCGGCCTTGGCGATCGCGTCCGGATAGATACCGATCGGATACGCGGCCACTTTGAGGAAACGGTTGTACGCGTGCACCATGCCGTCTTCGCTCGAGGTGCCATGCTGGCCGCGCTCGATGAAGTCGACGAACGACTGCCGGTCCGCTTCGGTCTGGAAGCCGACCACGTCGTAGCTGCACATCGCTTTCACGAGTTCCTCGTGCGGCGGAATGGTGCGCAGCACCTCCGGCACCGGAAACGGAATATGCAGGAAGAAGCCGATCGGATTCTTCACGCCCAGCTCGCGCAGACAGCGCGCGAACGGCAGCAGGTGATAGTCGTGAACCCAGATGATGTCGTCGGGCTTGAGCAGCTCCTTGAGCTGCTTCGCCAGCGTCGCGTTGACGCGCTGATAGCCCGCGTATTCCTGCCGGTCGTAGCGCGACAGGTCGTTGCGATAGTGAAATGTCGGCCACAGTGTCGCGTTCGAAAAGCCGCGGTAGTACTGATCGTAGTCGCGCTTGGTGAGACCCACCGTCGCGTAAGTCACGTTGCCCTGCTTCTCGATCACAGGCGCGGACGGCTCGCTCACCGTTTCGCCGCTCCAGCCGAACCAGACGCCGCCGGTTTCCTTCAGCGCGTCCAGTACGCCGATCGCCAGTCCGCCCGCAGCAGGACGGCCCTCCTGGGTCGGCGCGACACGATTCGATACCACGATCAGTCTGCTCATTGGTGCTCCACCTCAGTCAGTTGTTTCGTTGCATACGGATATGTGCCAAAAAGGTGCATGCAAATCGCGTGCCGTTTTTTGCGATATCCGAAATAAAAATGTATGCAAATGTGACGAACGAGCAAAAGCACGCGATGTTCGCACATCGCGAAGAATTTTTTTCTGTTTTATGCGATTGCCCCGGAAAAGCTTCTTACCGGTCGTCGGACTGCGTCAGGCGTCCTGCTCGGAGCCGAGGTCTCGCTGATACTCCAGCCCTTCCGGCCGCACGCCGCCCTGATTGTGTTCGCCGTCCGGCGGCGCATCGGGGGCGACCCGGTTCTGCGCGGACGGGTCCGGTGCGTTCGGCGCCTCGTTCTTGCCGCCCGGCCGGGAATCGCGCTTCGAGTGGCGCGCGGAACGCCGCAGTGCGGGATGTCTCATGATCGATGCCTCCAGGGAAGCCGAGCCGCCGGAGAAGGCGGCATCAATACAGTCTAGGGGTCGCGTTGGTAAATTGCCGGTAAAAGATGCGCCGGCTTTGTAACAAGTACATAAATCGGCACGGCCAGTATGAGGCGCAGCGGTCTACACGTGTCAGAGTTGCACGCTTTGCGGCGGACGCTGACTGGCTTGTGGCGTCTGGGTGGGCTCAGGCGGCGGGTCGCCGATCGGCGGACCTACGGGTTCGATCGGATTCGGCGTCGGGTCGGGAATCGTGTCGGGCTCGCCGGGCGTGGGCGGAGTCGGTGCAGGCGGTGCGATGGGTGGCGGCGAAGGCGGCTCGATCGGCTCAGGACGATGCGCGTGCAGCGGAAGGGGAAGCGCGGGGGCGGCAGCGTATTCCGGCATGACAGTGATCCTCGTTTTAGCGTTCTGTAGGAGACCGCAGCAAGGGCTGTGCCGTTGAGGCTGTGCGCTACGACGGGATGGCTGGCGTGGCGGGCGGCTTTAAGCGGAGAGGATGTGTGGCGCGAGAAATACCTGGTGCTCGCGCCACACAAGCGTACTCAGACGGCTGACACTCAAGCGTCAGCGCCACCTAAAGCGCGTTCGTCCGCGGCATCGGCGTCGTCGCGCGCGTCGTTGCCGTATTCGACGAGCCGGTTATACAGCGTCTTCAGGCTGATGCCGAGAATCTCCGCGGCGCGCGTCTTCACGCCACCGCATTGTTCGAGCGTCGCGAGAATCAGTTGACGATCGGCTTCGGCGAGCGACGTGCCGAACGGAATCGTGATCGCCGTGCCGGCCGCGGGCTTGGACAGCGTGATCTGCAGCGGCACCGTCGCCGTGCTGTCCGAATCCGTGCCCGACATGATGTGGGCGCGCTGCACGTAGTTCTTCAACTCGCGCACATTGCCGGGCCACGGATACGACATCAGCATTTCCTTCACTGCGGGCGGGAAATGCTTCTTCGTGCTGTGACGCTCGTTGAGATCGTCGAGGAAGGCCTGAGCCAGCAGTTCGACGTCTTTGCCGCGATCGCGCAACGGCGGCAGGCTGATCGGAAACACGTTCAACCGATGGTACAAGTCCAGACGCAGCTTACCTTCCAGCACCGCCTGCTCCGGGTCGCGGTTGGTGGCCGCGATCAGGCGCACGTCGGTTTCGATTTCTTTGGTCGTGCCGACCCGCATGAACATGCCGGTTTCCAGCACGCGCAGCAGTTTCACTTGCAGTTCGATCGGCATTTCGGTGATTTCGTCAAGGAACAGCGTGCCGCCGTTCGCGCGTTCGAAATAACCTTTGTGCTGACGATCCGCGCCGGTAAAAGAGCCACGTTCGTGGCCGAACATTTCCGATTCGATCAGGTTCGGCGAAATCGCGCCGCAGTTTACCGCGAGGAATGCGTGCTTACGGCGCAGGCTGAGTTCGTGCAGTGTTTGCGCGGCGACTTCCTTGCCGGTGCCGGATTCGCCGACCAGCATCACCGAGGCCGCCGTTGGGGCGACGCGCCCGATCTGGTCGTAGACCTCCTGCATCGCTGGCGAATTGCCGAGCATCAAGCCGAAGCGGCCCATGCGGCGCAGCTCGCCGCGCAAGGTGCCGATTTCCGCCTTGAGGTCGCCTGCGCGCGGCAGGCGCGACAGGATCGCCTTCACGCGCTGCATGTTGATCGGCTTGACCAGATAATCGGTCGCGCCCATTTTCAGCGCGTTGACCGCCGATTCCACCGTCGCATGGCCGGTGATCACGATCACCTCGACGCCCGAGCGTGGATCGAGGTCTTCGAACAGATCGACTCCGCTGCCGTCGGGCAGCTTCAGATCCGTGAACACGACGTCCGGCATCTGCCGGACCAGCTGGATGCGCGCCTCGCGCAAATCGGCTGCGGTGGCGGTAGTCAGGCCGTCTTCCCCGATGATGGCGGAAAGCGCCTCGCGGGTGCTCGCGTCGTCGTCGACAATCAGTACGTGTGGCATCGCGTCTCGAAAGCCCGAAAGCGTGAATGGGGAAGCATGCTGAATAGCACGCTGAAACAAGCCGGACGATGGCTCTTCTGCCCGATACAAGTCCCACCGAAGCGAGACCTCCATCTACTATATGGCAAAAAATACCGAATCTTGGACTTAATCTGATTTCGCAACAATATACGGAAAAACCTACTGGTTTTCCGCGTTATTGTTGTCGATTTGCCTATTATACGGCCTTAACGGGAGAGATTAGAAACGCATGCCGGCCTTCGTGCAGCGAGGCGCCGCTGGCCGAACACGCGTTGCAAGACACCGGCGATCAGCTCCGCGGAAACGGCCATGCGCCGCCGTTACCGTTCGGGTGCGACGTACCGTTGGCGCCGTTCGCGCCATGCTGTGCCGGGATGGCGCTCGCCGAAGGCGTGGGCGCAGGCACCGCCACCGCACCGCCCTCGTCTTCCCAGCGGCTCAACTGGTTCGCCACCGGCAACTGCGCTGCACGGTTGCGTTGCTGCACGTAACGGATCGCGAGAAATCCGCCGAGCGCCATCAGCGCGCCGAAGATGCCAATTTTGGGTCGTGCCATCGAGAACTCCTTGGTTTCGTGAACGGTTCGGTTTTCAGTACGGCCATGCCGCCTCGCGCGTGCTAACGGGTGGTCAGGACGCCCAGCAGAAACCCGACACCCGCGGCGATACCGATCGAGCGCCACGGATTGAGCCGCACGTAGCGTTCCGTATTGACGGTGGCCACCCGGTAGCCGCGCCGTGCGGTTTGCTGCGCGTCGCCGAGCGCCGATTGCAAGGTCTCGACATGCGAGTTAAGCCGCTCGCGCAGCACGTCGACGCCCTCGCCGGGCACATTGGACGCGAGCCGCAGCATTTCTTCCGAGTCCGTCAGCAGCACGCGCAGATCCTCGACGATTTTCTGCCCGCCAAGTGCGAGCTGGTGCGTGGTGTCAGTCATCATTTACTCCTGTGTCTGAGGTCGGCGTTCGCGTAGGGTTCGGGGGCAAAAAATCCAGCCCGACGCACACGCGGGTCGGGGGTAAGCCGCAAGCCTCATACCCGGTAAATTTGCCTGTTACACGATTTGCGATGCCCTTCTCAGGCACTTTCGACCGACCGCTTACCGATGTCTTGCGCGCACTGACAGTTCGATTGCCGTAAGCGTCGCCGAAGTGGTTAAATCAATATTTGTGAGATATTGACCGGGACGTCGACTGTCCCAGGTCGTCTCTTTCCAAGGCCTGCGCGCCGCAACAACGAACTCATTTGCACAGGACTCCCCGTTTATGGCGTCAATCGATCTGGACTCGCCCACCGTCTCCGCCGGCGGCAATACTTCGGCACTGGCGAAGCAGCGTGTCGCGGACGGCATCGCGGGACTGAAATCCTACGGGCTGCTGTACGGCTCGTCGCCCGTGATGCTGGATCTGTACGAGCAGATCGAACGCGTCGCGGGCACCGACGCGACCGCGCTGATCATCGGCGAATCCGGCACCGGCAAGGAACTGATCGCCCGCACGATTCACGATCAAAGCAATCGCAAGGAAGCGCCGTTTGTCGCCGTAAACTGCGGCGCGATTCCCGACGAGCTGATCGAAGCCGAACTGTTCGGCCATGAAAAAGGCAGCTTCACTGGCGCGGTCCAAGGCCGCGTCGGCTATTTCGAACATGCGAACGGCGGCACGCTGTTCCTCGACGAAATCACCGAAATGGCGCCGGTGCGCCAGGTGAAACTTCTGCGCGCGCTCGAGACCGGCACGTTCTATCGGGTCGGCGGCAACGAACTGATTCGCGGCGACGTGCGCGTGATCGCCGCGACCAATCGCGACCCGGCGGTGGCCGTCAAGGAAAACGGTCTGCGTGAAGATCTGATGTACCGGCTGGCAGTGTTTCCACTGCGGGCGCCGCCGTTGCGCGAACGCGAAAGCGACCGCGAACTGCTCGCGCAACATTTCCTCGCACTGCTCAATCAGCAGGAAGGCGCGAGCAAGAGCTTCAGCAAACGGTCGATCGAAACGCTGCGCACGTGGTCCTGGCCGGGCAATGTGCGCGAGTTGAAAAACGCGGTGTATCGCGCGTTCATTCTCGCGGAGAAGATCGTCGAATTGCCGCATCCGCATCTCGCGTCGCGCGTGAAAAAGCCCGTCACGCAGGGCGATGCGATGAGCGTGTGGATCGGCACACCGCTCGCCGATGCGCAAAAGCAGATCATTCTCGGCACGCTCAAACATTGCGGCGGCGATAAACGGCGCGCGGCCAAAGCGCTCGGCGTCAGCCTCAAAACGCTGTACAACCGCTTGAGCGCATACGGCGGCGACGAAGCCGGCGAAGAAGAAACCGAGTAATAGGACGACACGAAACGCTCACGCCGAAGTTCTCGCGTGAGCGTTTTTTTGCGCGTCGGCGAATGCGCGTTTCAAGCCGTGTTTACGCTGCTTTTAATCCTTTCGTACCACCAATCAAATTCGGTTCGGCGCAGCAGAAACTTATTTGACCCGCACCATCTTTTGCAATTGCTTGCACTTTCCCACTGCCAATTACAAAACGCATCCTGCAAAATGCGGCTGCGCGCGTAGTCACGCGGGATCGACGTGCCGTTCGTCCACAAGGCTCCTCTTCAAGCGTGAACGAAAGGTACTTGCAGGAGTAGGGACAGGGAAATGCAAAAAAGTATCGTGTGGGTCGAACCGGCAAAGACAGCGGTCGAAGGCGGCAATGGTGGCACGGCCAAACGCGCAACCCGCCGCGCAGACTTCAATATAGCGACGCCCGGCGCCACTGCACTCGTCGCGTTGGCCGTCGCGCTCACGTCGGCACTGAGCGGATGTAGTTCGCTCTACTCGGAAGGCGCCACCGCCGGCGCCGGTATCGCAGGCGCCGCGCTCGCGGCCAAGGTCACCAGCAATGCGGCGGTCGCCACCGGCATCGGCCTCGGCGCGGTCGCCGCCGCGCGCGCCGGCGTGCAGTATTCGGAGCGCGTGGTCCACACCAATACGCAGGACGGCATCGCGAAGATCGCCGGGCCGCTCGAGGTCGGCGCAATCGCGCCGTGGAGCGTCACGCACTCGATGCCGATCGAAGACGACGAACACGGCCGCGTCACCGTCAGCCGCACGATCAGCAGCGGCGCGCTCGACTGCAAGGAAATCGTCTTCTCGGTCGACCGCGCCGCCAACAAGAACGTGCCGGCAACGAGCGCGTTCTACGTCGCGTCGATCTGCCGCGACGGCGACAACTGGAAGTGGGCGTCGGCCGAACCCGCCACCGAACGTTGGGGCGCGCTGCAATGACGGCGCGTTCGCTTTCGCTTGCCTTTGCGCGTCCCCTTCCGCTTGCGTTGCGCTCTTCACGCGAGGCTGCCGAAGCGGTCCCCGCGCGGCTCGCCGGCCACCGGCTGCGGCTCGTGCTGGCCAGCGCGCTGTGCGTCGGCGCCAGTCTGCTGACGAGCGGCTGCTCGTCGGTCGGCGCCGCGAGCGGTGCGGCCGCCGGCGTCGCATCGGGACTCGTCACGTCCAATCCGGCGGTCGGCATCGGCGTCGGCATCGCCGTGCAGGCAGCGACCGACGAAGCCGTCGGCCGCTTCATGCGCTCCATGCACACCGATCAGCAGGACCTGATCGCCGCATTGGCCGGCGCGATGCCGGTCGGCGAAACCCGGCCGTGGAAAATCAAACACACGCTGCCGATCGAGAACGGTCACGGCGAGGTGCGTGTCACCCGCGCGTTCGGCTCGGCGCTCGCGCTGTGCAAGGAGTTCGTGTTCTCGGTGCAGGACGGCGACGGCCCCAACGCGCACGAGGCCTGGTACACGGGCAGCGCCTGTCAGCAGGACAAGGGCTGGAAGTGGGCATCGGCGGAACCGGCGGTCGAACGCTGGGGCACGTTGCAGTAAGCCGTGCGCCCATGAAAAAAGCGGCAGGGTCGCCCCTTGCCGCTTTTTTTGCTTTCGCCTCGGCGTTAGCGCGAG
This sequence comes from Paraburkholderia xenovorans, assembly GCF_046030735.1. Classification (GTDB taxonomy): domain Bacteria; phylum Pseudomonadota; class Gammaproteobacteria; order Burkholderiales; family Burkholderiaceae; genus Paraburkholderia; species Paraburkholderia xenovorans_A. Next base: position 26,628 of record NZ_JAQQBV010000019.1, on the reverse strand, counting down.
GCCTGCAGCCGCGAATCAGGACTCCACGTCTTCCAGGCTGAAAATTTCCGTCTGGTCGTTATACGAGAAGATCTCGCCATAACGGCCCCAGTTGATGACCGCGTCGAGCGTTTCTTCCGCGGCGCTGTCCGACAGAAAGTCTTCCAGTTCCTGTTCGAAGCGCACGCGCGGCGCACGGTGCCCCGGACGTTCGTTCAGCACTTTCTTGATTCGCGCGGCGAGCGGCACGTGGCGCAGCAGATGCTCGGCGAACATCATCTTGCGTTCCTGAGTGCCGAATTCGGCGAACACGCGTGCCGGCGGCGTCAGGAAAATATCGCCTTCGCGCACGTCGGCGAAACCGAGGTGTTGCAGCACTTCGGCCACCGGGAACAGATCGTCCACCTCCAGATGCAGCGAACGGGCGATTTCCGGCATGTCGGCGCGGCCGTGATACGGCGCGGCGGCCAGCGTTTCGATCAGACCGGCCATCAGGTTGGTCGACACGTGCGGCAGCCAGCTATGCAGCACGAGGCCCTTCTTGGTGCTTTCGTCGGTCTGGCGCGCGGTCATCTTCGCGTAGATCTCGTCGACCAACCGCCGGAACGCCGGGTCCAGACGATTACGCGGATGCTTGAACGGCACCTTGATCTCGGCGATCACGCGGCCCGGATTCGACGACAACACCAGAATCCGGTCGCACATGAACACCGCTTCCTCGATGTTGTGCGTGACGATCAGCACTGCCTTGATCGGCATGCGGCCTTGCGTCCACAGATCGAGCAGGTCGGTACGCAGCGTTTCGGCGGTCAGCACGTCGAGCGCGGAGAACGGTTCGTCCATCAGCAGCAGCGTGGGGTCGACCACCAGCGCGCGCGCAAAGCCGACGCGCTGGCGCATCCCGCCCGACAGCTCGCGCGGATACGCGTTTTCGAAACCGTCGAGACCGATCAGGTCGATTGCGGCGAGCGCGCGCGTGCGCCGCTCGCTCGCGCCGACGCCTTGCGCCTCGAGACCCGCTTCCACGTTCTGCAGCACGGTCAGCCACGGGAACAGCGCGAAGGTCTGGAACACCATCGCGACGCCCTTCGCGGGACCGCTGAGCGGCTTGCCCAGGTAGGTGACTTCGCCGTCGGTCGGTTCGATCAGACCGGCGATGATGCGCAACAACGTGGACTTGCCCGAGCCCGAACGGCCCAGCAAACCGACGATCTCGCCTTCGCGCAACGACAGATTGGCGTCGTCGAGCACCAGCAATTCGCCTTGCGATTTGTTGAAACCGCGGCACACGTCCTTCACGCGCAGGATTTCTTCGCCGAGGCGCGGCGGATTCGGCGGTGTCTGGATCGGCGCGGCGGTCATAGCAGCTTTAGGATTTTGCATCGCGTTATGCCTTTATTTCTCAATCAAGCCGCAGCTTGGCTTCGGCGTACGCATACATCGGACGCCACAGCAGCCGGTTGAACAGGGTCACGAACAGGGACATCACGGCAATGCCGACAATGATCTTCGGATAGTCGCCGGCCGCGGTGGACTGCGCGATATAGGCGCCCAGACCGTGCGCGACCACTTTGGTATCGCCCCACTGCACGAATTCCGCAACGATGCTCGCGTTCCACGCGCCGCCCGATGCGGTGATCGCGCCGGTCACGTAGTACGGGAAAATGCCCGGCAGCATGATCTGACGCCACCATTGCCAGCCGCGGATATGGAAGTTCTTGGCGGCTTCGCGGTAATCGTTCGGATACGAGCTCGCGCCCGCGATCACGTTGAACAGGATATACCACTGCGTGCCGAGCACGATCAGCGGCGACAGCCACACGTCCGGGTTCAGGTGGAAGCGCACGATCACGATCACGAATACCGGGAACAGCAGATTGGCCGGGAACGCGGCGAGGAACTGCGCGAGCGGCTGGAGCTTCTCCGCCAGCGCCGGGCGAAGCCCGATCAGCACGCCGAGCGGCACCCAGATCACCGAGGCGATCGCGATCAGCAGCACCACGCGCAGCAGCGTGATGAGACCCAGCAGGAACACGTGGCCGACTTCGTCGAGCGAGACGCCGGTGCGCACATACGTGAACACGCGGTACACCACGTACACCGTGGTGATCAGCACCAGCGCGGCCCACAGCATGTCGCCCACGCGCGAGCTCTTCTGGCTATGCGGGATATGGAAGCGCGGTCCGCTGAACGCCGGCAAACGGAACGGCACGCGCGCGGCCTTCGCGAACATCCAGCCGAGCGGCACCAGCAGACGGTGAATCAGACGCGTGCGGCGAATCAGATCCAGCAGCCACGACTCCGGCGCGTTGCCCGAGCTGGTGTTTTCCATCCGGAATTTGTCGGCCCACGCGACCAGCGGGCGGAACAGGAACTGGTCGTACGCGAGAATCACGACCGTCATCGCGAGGATCACCCAGCCGATCGCGTGCAGGTTCTTCTCGGAGATCGCCTGCGCGAGAAAAGCGCCGATGCCCGGCAGCGTGATCGTGTTGTTGCCGACCGTGATCGCTTCGGAAGCGACCACGAAGAACCAGCCGCCCGACATCGACATCATCATGTTCCAGATGAGGCCGGGCATCGAGAACGGCACTTCGAGCTTCCAGAAGCGCTGCCATGAGGTCAGATGAAAACCGCGCGAGACTTCATCCAGATCGCGCGGCACCGTGCGCAGCGACTGATAGAAGCTGAAGGTCATGTTCCACGCCTGGCTCGTGAAGATCGCGAAGATCGCCGCCAGTTCGGCGCCGAGCACGCGGCCCGGGAACAGCGCGAGGAAGAACGTGACCGTAAACGAGATGTAGCCGAGCACCGGCACCGACTGCAGGATGTCGAGAATCGGCACCAGCACGAGCCCGGCGCGGCGGCTCTTGGCGGCCAGCGTGCCGTACACCAGCGTAAAGGTCAGCGACGCGACCATCGCGGCCAGCATGCGCAGCGTGGTGCGCATCGCATACTCAGGCAGATTCGACGGATCGAGCGAGATCGTCTGGGTCTTCAACGTCGACATCGGCGCCAGCGTCTCGTGAAAGCCGATCGCCGCCATCGCGATGATGCAGATGATCAGCGGAAACGCGACGAAGTCCCAGCGATTGGGCAGTACCCGCCATGCCGACGCATTGGCAGTACGCTTGAGGTTAAAACTGAAATCCATTAAACACTCCCCCGGTTCATACAGTCGTAGCAGCGTGCGAAGGAGGCCGCGGCTTCGGCGCGGCAATCTGAAGGTCGGTCCGGAAAGCGGAAATCATGCATGGCAAAACGCGTGTGCGCGGTAAATCGTTAGCGTTGGAGACACGTGGACCGGCCGGACGTGTCCGCGGGCTGGCTGCCCGGAACCGAAACCGTCAAGCCGGACTCCTGTCGCCGCAGGCGCCGCCCGGGGGCTGGCGAGCTTTCCTTAATTTGGACAGCGCGACACTACACCATCCTATGTTTCAGACACAACCTTTCGCGGCAAATAGCAACAAACCGAAAGCGTCCGTCTGGCGGCCGTCAGCGACGTGTCAGGTTGAGACCGTTCGCATGCCGCGGGTAGCGCCGGATCACCCGGCAGCGCAACTATTGCCAAAGTGTCGACTTCTTGCGGAAAACCCGCAAAGTCATTCAGAAACCCCAGGCCGTGCCGTTAAGAACCTGATGGTCGCGGCCGATGCACTTCGCATTCCAGCAATAACGGTGGCGTCAGGCCCCACGACGGTTAAAATCAGGACAGGCGCACCGCATGACGGCTTTATCCCGGGCCGCAACGACGGCGTATCGCCATCCGCTGCCACAGGCGCCGCACAGCACGGGCGTGCTGCCACGAATGAGCTAGTTGCATTTCACAGCCAGACGGATCTGAGAGTCGATGAACAGGACAACCTTGCGCCAGGCAACCGGACCGCTCAGCTTCGTGCTGGTGGTGCTGGTTTGCTGGTTCGTGGCCGGCATGGTCGCGGACCGGATGGTACAGCAAGAGCTGGACGCGGCCCTGCGTACCCAGCGGCAGATGTCCACGTCGATCGTCGACAACATGGCCGAGGTGATCGCCAGCGACCTTGCGATGTCGCGGGCGATTCCCGCAACCATGGCCGAAATGGACGTGGTCCAGCGCGCGCTGGTGCAATCTCAGAATTATGCCGCGAACGGCGAAGCGGCGGAACCCGCCCTGCACGACGCGCTGACAAAAGATCCGCAAATGAGCGCGATCAGCGGTTTTCTGCACGATGCGCAGGGCTTCTCAGGTCTCGACCAGATCTGGCTCGTCAATGCGAACGGCATCTGCGTCGCGTCGAGCGGCACGATCGCCATGCCCCAGGGTGGGCAGCATTCGTTCGTCGGCGTGGACATGCGCACGCGCGGCTATCTGGCTAACGCGTTGCTCGGCGCTTTCTCGGAAGCCTATGGTGTCGGCCGCGTGAGCGGCGAACCCGGTATCTTCATCGCCGCGCCGGTGTATGCCGAAGGACTGCTGGTCGGCGTGGTGGTCGCCAAGGTCGGGATCGCGCGGCTGCGCCACTGGGTCGCGCATGCCGGCACGTTCGTGTCGGATGAGAACGGCATGACCATCATGGCGCACGACAGCCGCCTCGAAGGACACGTCCTGCCGAACTCGCGCATTCAGCAGATGAGCAGTGCCGAGCGTCAGACGGTCTATCGGCGCGACACGTTTCCCGAGATTCGTATTCAGGTCGACCAGCGGATCCGCGAGCAGGCGCCGTGGGTGCCCAGCGCGATCGCCCAGCAGTTGTACGGGATGCCGGAGCGGCCGGAACCTTCGCTCTATCAGGCTCGCGGCGGTTTGAATTCGGGACTCTCCGCGCATCTGGTCGATCCGCTCGCGGCGTGGCCCGAGTTGCTGCGCAACCATAAGCGCGATCATCTGCTGGTGTTTCTGACGCTGGCCGGCACGGTCGCGCTCGCGTGGGTGATCACCGTTTCGTATGTGCGCGAGCGGCGCCACCATCGCGCGACCCGCGATCTCGCCGAGCAATTGCAGTCGGCCAATACGCTGCTCTCGGCCGAAGCGCGTCACGACGCGTTGACCGGCGCGTTGTCGCGGCGCTACTTCCTCGACCTGCTGCGTCGCGAGATCGAGCGCGCGCACGCCGCCGACGAACCGCTCTGCATGGCGATCGCCGACCTCGATCATTTCAAGCAGATCAACGATCGCTTCGGTCATGCCGCCGGCGATCGCGCGCTCGAACATTTCGTCGACACCTGCCGTGCCGAGTTGCGCGGCACCGATGCGATCGGCCGGCTGGGCGGCGAAGAATTCGGGCTGCTGCTGCCGGCCACGGATCTGGCGGGCGGCCGTGAGGTGGTCGAGCGCTTGCGCCTGCGATTGAAGGCGACGCCTTCGCCGAAGCTGCCGGCCTCGGTCGGCCTGAGCGTGAGCATCGGCATCACCGAACTCTCGCCGGACGATCTGCCCGAGCGGATCATGAGCCGCGCCGACACCGCCCTCTACGCGGCGAAAACGGGCGGCCGCGATCGCATCGAAGCATTGCCGCCGGACGACACCGCGCCGCCCACGCGCACGGTGGCGAACGCGTATTGAAGCGCCGCCACCGGGCCGCGCCAACAGAACGATTCGCCGACGCTATCCGCATGCGCGCCCGTTGACCCGGCGCAATCGATACAAATCCCTTCTGCCAATATGCCCAGACTAAGCAGGTATCATCGACCCTGATATCGAGGTTGCCGCTACCGCTCTAACGGGAGATTCGCATGAAGGGAAATCTGGTGATCGTGTGTCGCGATCAGGACGCCGACGCGTTCGACCATCTGCTCGCGGAATATGGCGCGTTCCAGACGCGCCTGTCGTCCACCGCGTGGTATCTGAAGCTGGCTGTTGCGCCGGAACTGATTCAGGAAGAGATACTCGCGCGGCTCGGCAAGTACACCACGCACTATATTTTCGAAGCCGAAACAGTGACGTGGAATACGGTGGATAGCGATGCAGCGAATGCGCTGAACACGCTGTTCTCGGATTAGCGAGGCGGGTTGCCTGCAGGGCTGCATGCAGGGTTGCATGCATTAATATCATCTACGCAGTGTCACACTTGGGCGGCAGGGCAAACGCCTGATACCGCCGCCCGCTCCAACCACCTACCTACCAGACGCTTTCCGAAGCCGCCGTCACACGCGGCACCGCTTCGAACGGGAAGCTCATCAGGACTCGCAAGCCACGGCCTTCGTGGTTGCCGATTTCCCACTCGCCACCCGCGCGCCGCACCAGCCGCTCGACGATCGCAAGCCCGAGGCCGCTGTGGCCATTGCCGCCGCGCGCCGGATCGAGCCGCACGAACGGCCGGCTCGCGTTGAGCAGATCCTGCGCGGCAATGCCGCTGCCGTTGTCGCGCACCGACAGCGTGTACCCCTGCGACGTGCGCGACGTGGCCACGATGATCGGTGGCGCGCCGTACGCGTGCGCGTTGTCGAGCAGATTCGACAGGATGCGGTCGAGCGTGGCGGCCGGCAACAGGAAGCCCGCGCCCGCGCTGAGCTCGGTGAGCACCGTGGGCACACCGGCGGCCACCGCGCGATAGCTGCGCACCACGCGCTCGCATTGCGCGTCGACCTCGACCGCTTCGCTGCGATCGGCGCCGTCGTGCGCGAACACCAGAAACTGCTCGACGATGTGCGTCATCGAATCGACGTCGCGGACCACGCCGTCGCGCATCTTCACTTCTTCCATCATTTCGGCGCGCAAGCGCATCCGCGCCAGCGGCGTTTTCAGATCGTGCGCGACGCCGGCCAGCATCACCGCGCGGTCGTTTTCGGTGCGCGCCACTTCCTGCACCATCTGGTTGAAACCGTGCGTGAGTTGCCGCAGTTCGCGTGGCCCGCGCTCGGGCACCGGCGGCACCGGCAAGCCTCGGCCGAAGCGCGCCACGGCCTGGGCGAGCGAGCGCAGCGGCCGCTGCAACGCCCAGGCGGCGAACAGCGCGGCCATCACCGCGAACGAGAAAATGATTGCAAGCCACAACACGGTGCGGTCGAGCGAACGCGGCATACGCAACGGCTGCAACGGCACGACGATCCAGCTGTGATCGTCCGGGCTGCGCACCCACAACATCGGCGGCCGGGCCGGCGGACCGATGCGCACCAGCGTGCCGGACGGCATGCGGTCGCGCAAGTCTTCGACGAAACGCTCGACCGGCGGCGGCAAATCGGTGTTTTCCGGCGGCACGTCGGGACTGGCCGGGTCGACCAGCCTCACGCGTGACGGCAGCGGCTGATCCGGCGTACGGGCGACGTGCTGGCGCACCGCGTCGACGAGGAACGTGGCTTCTTCGACCGCATAGCGGGTTTGCAACTGGCTGCGCTCGAGGCGCATGAGCGCGAACCACGCGAAATGCGACAGCAGCAGCACTGCGACAACCAGTACCGCCAGCCGCCCGAACAGCGAATCAATGGGCCGGCGCATGCTGTTCGCCATCAGGCACGAACACGTAGCCGCGGCCGCGCACGGTCTGGATGAAGCGCGGTGTGGACGGATCGGTTTCGAGGATGCGGCGCAGACGCCACACTTGTACGTCGATACCACGGTCGGTGCCGTCGTATTCCGGACCGTGCAGCAGTTCGAGCAGACGCTCACGCGTGAGCGTGCGCATCGGGTGATTGACGAAAATCTTCAGGAGCGCGAATTCGCTGCCCGACAGCGTGAGCGGCTTGTCTTCGAGGTGCAGCGTGCGCGACTGGAAGTCCAGCGTGAAGCGGCCGAAATTGAACGGCTCGCGCTGTTCCGGCGCCGCCGCCGACGGCAGCGTGCGACGCCGCCGCAGCACCGCCTGCACGCGCGCCAGCAGTTCGCGCGGGTTGAACGGCTTGCCGAGGTAGTCGTCCGCGCCGAGTTCGAGGCCGACGATCCGGTCGACGTCGTCCGCGCGTGCGGTCAGCATGATCACCGGAATGTCGTCGCCCGACGCGCGCAGCTTGCGCAGCGCGGTGAGACCGTCTACGCCGGGCATCATCAGATCGAGCACGATCAGGTCGGGACGCTCGCGCTCCAGCCGGCGCTCGAGCGAGCCCGCGTCGTGCAGCACCGAGACTTCGATGCCCTGACGGGCCAGATAGTCGCGCAGCAGATCGCGCAATTCGACGTCGTCGTCGACAACAAGTATTTGAGTAGCCATGGGTTGGAGTTTAACGCGCAGCAGGTTGGGATTTGGATTTCACACGGGCCTCAAGGGTTACCGGGTGTTACGGTGAAAGCCATACGTAATGGCCGGTAATAGCCGAAATTGCCCCCGTAACACAGTGCGGGACGCAGTTCTCTACGCTGTGTCTTACCGAATGCAGGCCGCCGTACCGAACCGGCCGCATCGTCGGCTATTCCATTACAAGGAGCCTTATATGTCCACCAAAAAGATGTCGCGCGCTCTCGCCGTTGCAGCCACTGCCCTCGCTATCGGCGCCGGCGCCGCCTACGCGGCACAACCCGCCACGCATGGCGGCCCCGGCGGCTGGCACGGCCAGTTCATGAAACAACTGACCCAGCTGCATGACCAGTTGAAGCTGAATGCGGACCAGGAAAAGCAGTGGCAAGCCGCGCTCGACACGATGAAGCAGAATCACGAGGCCATGCGCGCCAATCACGAGCAGATCAAGAATCAGTTCAAGGCGGCGCAGCAACAGCCGATCCTCGACCTGAACGCGATGGCCGCCGCCCACGACCAGGTCGAGCAGAAAGACGCGCAGTTGCGCAAGCAGACGTCGGATGCATGGCTCAGCTTTTATAACGGCCTGAACGACCAGCAGAAAACCGTCGTGAGCACGGCGCTGAAGCAGCGCTTCGCGAAGATGGAAGCGCGTCACGACAAGATGCAAGAGCGCTGGCAGCATCATCAAGGCGCGGCGTCGGCGCCTGCGGCAACTCAGTAAGCGACGATAGCGGCCGATGCCGGCCGTCGTCTGAACGTAGAAACGCCACGGAGGTCTTCCGTGGCGTTTTTTATGGCTGCGCGATTCGTTGCGACTTCAACCATCGAACAACACGCGGCATAGGCTCGTTGCCGAGCGCTCAGCCGTTGAGTTGGCCGAGATCGAACAGCAGCACCTCGGCGTTATCGCCCTTTTCGAGCGTCACGGTGTCGGTACCGCTCAGCTTCGCCGCGTCGCCTGCACGCAGCGCCACGCCATTCACCGTGAGCGCGCCGCGCGCGACATGCACATAAGCCTGGCGTCCTTCCGGCAATGCGAACGTGACCTGTTCGGCACCGTCGATCAGACCCGCGTAGATCGACGCGTCCGCGTGTATCGTCACCGAACCGTCGCGCCCGTCCGGCGACGCGACCACCCGCAGACGACCGCGCTTGTCGGCGGCGTAGAAATGCTTTTCTTCGTAGCCGGGTTGATCGCCCGCACGCCGCGGAATCACCCAGATCTGCAGCAGATGCGCCTCGTCGGTTTCCGACGCATTGAACTCGCTGTGCATCACGCCGGTGCCGGCGCTCATCCGCTGCACGTCGCCGGGACGAATCGTCGACCCGTTGCCCATGCTGTCGCGGTGCGCCAGCGCGCCTTCGAGCAGATAGGTGACGATTTCCATGTCGCGATGGCCGTGCGTGCCGAAGCCCTGGCCGCCGGCGATCCGGTCTTCGTTGATCACCCGCAAAGGACCGAAATGCACGTGCTGCGCATCGCGGTAGTCGGCAAACGAGAAGCTGTGATACGAGTCGAGCCAGCCATGGTTGGCGTGGCCGCGTTCTTCGGAACGGCGAATCTCGATCATGGGGTACTCCAGTGAATAATTAGCGATGCCCAGAATGTATGGGCGCCCGACAGGCTAAACAACCGGCACCGCCGCACCGGATCGTTCCACCAATCCGCGTAATCGGCAGCGGGTAGGCGGGATTCAGCCAGACCCACGGGAACCGTCGCGCATGCGCCACGCACGCGGCCGCGCAAACGCCGACGGTCGCCGCTACGGTTATCCCGCACTGGCGCGTCGTCCCTGTTCGGGTAAAATACCGCGCTTTTCGGCACGCATGGGCGCAAGACGCGCGCCGGCCGGCCCGGCAACGTGGCCCTGCGGCACGGCGACAGCGCTGAAAGGCCGCGCCGATCGCCCGCCATGCATCAACCGACGCCGACGGAACCCGAGCGGCTTCCGCCACGCGGCGCAACAATTTTGACCGCCTAGAATAGCGACGGCCGGCCATAAGCCGGCGGTCGTCGAGATCGGCCTACACCGACGATCAGTTTGATCCTGGAGAAACATGAAGAAGCTCGCACTGTGCGTAGCGCTTGCCGTCATGGCCACCGCCGCCATGGCCAAAGAATGGAAAACCGTGCGTATCGGGGTGGACGCGAGCTACCCGCCGTTCGAATCGAAGGCGGCGAGCGGCCAGATCGTCGGTTTCGACGTCGATCTGACCCGCGCCCTGTGCGCCAGAATGAACGTCAAATGCGTGTGGGTCGAACAGGACCTGGACGGGATCATCCCGGCCCTGAAGGGCAAGAAGTTCGACGCGATCGTGTCATCGCTGACCATCACCGACAAGCGCCGCGAGCAGATCGACTTCTCTGCCAAGCTGTTCGACGCCCCCGCCCGAATGATCGCCAAGGCCGGCTCGCCGCTGTTGCCCACCGCTGAATCGCTGAAGGGCAAGCACGTCGGCGTCGAGCAGGGCTCGACCCAGGAAGCCTACGCCAAGGCTTACTGGGAGCCGAAAGGCGTGACCGTGGTGTCCTACCAGAACCAGGATCAGGTGTATGCCGACATCGCGTCGGGCCGCCTCGACGCCGCGCTGCAGGACGAAGTGCAAGCCGACGCCGGCTTCCTGAAAACGCCGCGCGGCAAAGGCTTCGGCTGGGCCGGTCCGGAAGTGAAGGATCTGAAGACGATCGGCGACGGCACGGCGATCGGCCTACGCAAGAGCGACCCCGAGCTGAAAGCGATGTTCAACCAGGCGCTCGCCGAAATTCACCAGGACGGAACGTTCCGCAAGCTCGAAAAGCAGTACTTCGACTTCGACATCTATCCGGGGCGTTGAGCGGGACCACGGCACTAGCCGGCACCGCTCAGGCACCACACAGGCACCACACAGGCATCACGCAGCACCAGCAAGACCCGGGGCTCACCCGCATGGGCTTTCCCCAAGCTTGGTAATACAGTCGGCAGTAGATTCAAAGCAGCATCACCCAGCTTCAAACAAGACTCGAAACGCGCGCTGCGAGACCGGCAACGGTCATGCAGTCATGATTTGCACAGCGGTGCGCTGTGCGTCGCAAGTATCGGCGAGCCCCAGGCTCACGGCACACGCGGCGCCCGGTTGGCCGCGTCTTTCGCGGTGCGTCACGCACGTATCGTCAAGGACCCCCTATGTTCCTTCAAGGCTACGGCCCGCTGCTTCTCAACGGCACCTGGCAAACCGTCAAACTGGCGGTGTTGTCGCTGGCGTTCGCTTTCGTGCTGGGCTTGCTCGGCGCGGCGGCGAAACTGTCCAAGAACCGCCTGTCGTACGGCGTCGGCACCGTCTACACGACGCTCGTGCGCGGCGTGCCCGACCTCGTGCTGATGCTGCTGCTGTTCTACAGCATCCAGATCTGGCTGAACAACCTGACCGACCTGCTCGGCTGGGACCAGATCGACATCGACCCATTCGTGGCCGGCGTCGCGGTGCTCGGTTTCATCTACGGCGCCTATTTCACCGAGACTTTCCGCGGCGCGTTTCTGGCGGTGCCGCGCGGTCAGCTCGAAGCGGGCGCGGCCTATGGGATGACCGGCTGGCAGGTATTCACGCGGATCATGTTCCCGCAGATGATGCGTTTCGCGCTGCCCGGCATCGGCAATAACTGGCAGGTGATGGTGAAAGCCACCGCGCTGGTGTCGATCATCGGTCTCGCCGACGTGGTCAAGGCCTCGCAGGACGCCGGCAAGGGCACGCTGCGCTTCTTCTTCTTCACCCTGTTTGCAGGGGCGATCTATCTCGTCATCACCACAATCTCCAACTTCGTGCTGATGTACCTCGAAAAGCGTTACTCGACCGGCGTACGAAAGGCGGATCTATGATCGAGATCATTCAGGAATACTGGCGCAACTATCTATATAGCGACGGCTACCGCCTCACCGGCGTCGTGATCACGCTGTGGCTGCTGGTGGTGTCGATCGGTCTGGGCTTCTGCCTGTCGATTCCGCTCGCGGTTGCGCGCGTGTCGAAGAAGAAGTGGCTCGCCGGGCTGGTGTGGCTGTATACGTACGTATTCCGCGGCACGCCGCTCTACGTGCAGCTGCTGCTCTGCTACACCGGCTTGTACAGCCTCGAGATCATCCGCAATCACGAACTGACCAACGCGTTCTTCCGCGACGGCATGCATTGCACGCTGCTCGCGTTCACGCTGAACACCTGCGCGTACACCACCGAGATTTTCGCCGGCGCGATCAAGGCGACGCCGTATGGCGAGATCGAAGCGGCGCGCGCGTACGGGATGTCGTCGTTTACGCTGTACCGCCGGGTGATTCTGCCGTCGGCGCTGCGCCGCGCGCTGCCGTACTACAGCAACGAAGTGATCCTGATGTTGCACGCCACCACCGTCGCGTTCACCGCGACCGTGCCGGACATTCTCAAGATCGCGCGCGACGTGAACTCCGCCACGTATCAGTCGTTCAACGCGTTCGGCCTCGCCGCCCTGCTCTATCTGTGCATTTCTTTCGCGCTCGTGTGGCTGTTCCGCCGCGCCGAGCGCCGCTGGCTCGCTTACCTGCGGCCGCAAGGCAAATAACACCAGGCAGCCCAGCCCGCCAAGGATCCCGATGAACACCAAGAAGCAAAAGCTCTTCGTCGACGAGCTTCACAAACAGTACGGCGACAACGAAGTCCTCAAAGGCGTGTCGCTCAAAGCCAATGCCGGCGACGTGATCAGCGTGATCGGCTCGTCCGGCTCGGGCAAGAGCACGATGCTCCGCTGCATCAACTTCCTCGAACAGCCGAACTCGGGGCGCATTTTCGTCGACGGCGAAGAGGTGCGTACGCAACTCGCGAAGAACGGCGCGCTGCGCGTGTCCGATCCGAAACAACTGCAGCGCGTGCGCACCAAACTCTCGATGGTGTTCCAGCACTTCAACCTGTGGGCGCACATGAACGTGCTCGAGAACATCGTCGAGGCGCCGATCAACGTACTGGGTCTGAAGCGCAAGGAAGCCGAAGAGCGCGCCCGCGAGTATCTGGAGAAAGTGGGCCTCGCGCCGCGTCTGGAGAAGCAGTATCCGTCGCATCTGTCCGGCGGCCAGCAGCAGCGCGTGGCGATCGCCCGCGCGCTGGCCATGCATCCGGACGTGATGCTGTTCGACGAACCCACGTCGGCGCTCGACCCCGAACTGGTCGGCGAAGTGCTGAAGGTCATGCAGACGCTCGCCGAAGAAGGCCGCACGATGATCGTCGTCACGCACGAGATGGCGTTCGCGCGCAACGTGTCGAATCACGTGATGTTCCTGCACCAGGGCCGCGTCGAAGAAGAAGGCCATCCCGACGAGGTATTCAAGAATACGAAGAGCGAACGGCTCAAGCAGTTCCTCTCCGGCAGCCTCAAATAAGACTGTCGTACAGCCCGGTATTTGGGCTGTAGTCGAAGTAGCATTACAAGGCGCTTACGAGCGCCTTTTTTGTTTCGCTCACCTGTGCATTCCGGTCATTCCGGCCGCGAAATCCCGCCTCCTCCCCGCCTGCAGCCCGTCTTTTCGCCTTACTCTGCCACTTTGGACGCGTCAATAGTGGCAATCCTTGACGTTGTCGGCCGTGAACCGTGATTCCCTTACTACATAAGGCTCCCAGCTCATTTCCCTGAGACCGGAATGGGTCTTTGTGCACATTGTTATTGCAATTTTGAGACATCCATGGAGGCCGGTACTAATTTCTTCTCCCACGTAGGGGTATTTTTGATAAATTAGTAACCAAAGTAGCAAAACAAAGTTGATTAAAAGTAGTTTCACTTCAAAGCACAGAGGAGAACCGGTCGGCGAGGGATCGGCATGACGACCAGATAGCCCCAAGGCTACACGTCACGGCAGGAGACCCAATCCACCCGCTAATCTCCCTGGTACCAACGATTTCTGTTCGGCGCTGCTGGCGTCCGGACACCATTCGCAGTACTGGGTTTCACTTTTTGACAGGGTATGGAGGAGAAGATGAAGAAAGCTTTGCTCGCCGCTGCGCTGATGACAGCCGGTGTAGTTGCGCACGCCCAAAGCAGCGTGACGCTGTACGGCCGCCTCGATGCCGGCCTGGAATACATGTCGGGCGTTCCGCAAGGCGTCGGTGCAAACGGCCAGGCAACGGGCAGCACGAACCGTTTCCGCGCGGAAAGCGGCGACTGGGGTACCAGCCTGTGGGGCTTGAAGGGTGTTGAAGACATCGGTGGCGGCAACAAGGTGCTGTTCCAGTTGGAAGGCTCCTTCAACACGATGACGGGCGCAGGCCCTGGCGGCGGCGGTCTCTTCAATCGTTGGGCAACGGTAGGCCTGTCGAACGACCAGTACGGTACGTTCACGTTGGGCCGCATGCTCTACATCTCGAACGGCGTGTGGGACTTCGACCCGTTCGGTCAATCGAACTGGTCGTCGGCATCGCTGGTGCGTGGCCGCAACTGGCCGCAATCGAGCAACAACTTCGCGTACCAGTCGCCGAAGATCGCAGGCTTTGACTTCTACGGTCAATACGCGCTGTCGAACGCGACGAACTGGAACGGTAACGGCACGACCCCGCAAGGCCGTGAAGCCGGCGCACAGATCACCTACACGAACTCGCTGTTCCAGGTTCGCGGCCTGTACGACGAAATCCGCAACCCGGGCAACGGTATTCTGTACGGTCCGGCTGCTGTCGGCGCCAACGCGGCTAACATCGGCACCGGCGTGTTCGCGGCATCGCGCGAATACTCGGCTCTCGTGAACGTGTTCCTCGGCCAGTTCAAGGTTCAAGCCGCCTACCAGGCTGTCCGTTCGGCAGGTGCGACGGGCGTTCTGCCGGGCCAGCCGACCACCCTCGATCACGAATGGGGCGGCGTGACGTGGCAAGCAACGCCGGCTGCGGCACTGATCGCGGCGGTGTACCACGTCAACGGCAACAACGGCGCGGGCAATGCGACGATCTACACGATCGGCGGTTCGTACAACCTGTCCAAGCGCACGCTGCTGGACCTGCAGATCGCTACGGTGCGTAACAGCAAGACGGCCAACTACGGCCTGAACGCGAACAACGCAGGTACGTCGGTCGCGACGGACAACCCGCTGCCGGGTCACCAGCAATCGGGCGTGTACGCAGGTATTCAACACTCGTTCTAAGCGAACGGAATCCCCGGAGGAATATCCTTCGGGGCTCCCAAAGGTCTTCTTTTGGGAGCGAAGTCACCAGTCTTCGAGAGAATCTTTTTCACGCTGCTGCGAGAGGCGCGTATCGGTGCGATGTCCGCAAGGGTATCGCACCGTTTTTTATTTCTGCTCGTGATTGTGCCGCGGGTTGCGACGCACCGCGCAGGTGCGTGCGGCGTGAAGAGCGGCGGTGAAGCTCAGACCGCTGCTTCGTCTTCTTCCCCAGTGCGAATCCGGATCACACGCTCCACATCCGTGACGAAGATCTTGCCGTCGCCGATCTTGCCGGTACGCGCCGCGCCGATGATCGCGTCGATCACCTGATCGGTCTGACTGTCGGCGACGACCACTTCGATCTTGACCTTCGGCAGGAAGTCGACCACGTACTCTGCACCACGATAGAGCTCGGTATGACCTTTCTGCCGGCCGAAGCCTTTGACTTCGGTAACGGTGAGGCCCGTGAGGCCGACTTCTGCGAGCGCCTCGCGCACTTCGTCGAGTTTGAACGGTTTGATGACTGCGGTAATGCGCTTCATGGCGAACCTCGTCTCGTGATTGGAAGAGTGAAAGGAAAATGGATGATTTGATTCTACGCCGCGCCGGATGCGTTGCGGCATTCCGGCGCGGGCTTGCGTCGGGCACGTGCGCGCCCGTCCGCTTCAAGTGTTATTCCACCGGTTCGGTGTAGCGCGACGTAATCGGATAACGCCAGTCGCGACCGAACGCACGATGCGTGACGCGAATGCCGATCGGCGCCTGACGGCGCTTGTACTCGTTGATCTTGATGAGGCGAGTGACGCGCTTCACGTCGTCCACCGCGTAGCCCGCTGCGATGATTTCCGCGAGCGAGCGGTCCTCTTCCATGTACATGCGCATGATCGCGTCGAGTACTTCGTACGGCGGCAGGCTGTCCTGGTCGGTCTGGTTCTCGCGCAATTCGGCCGACGGCGCGCGCGTCAGAATGCGCTCGGGAATCACGTCCGTCTTGCCGAACGTGGTGGCCTGGTTGCGGTAGTGGCACAGCTTGTACACCAGCGTCTTGGCGATGTCCTTGATCACCGCGAAGCCGCCGGCCATGTCGCCATACAGCGTGCAGTAGCCCACTGCCATCTCGCTCTTGTTGCCAGTGGTCAGCACGATCGAGCCGAACTTGTTCGACAGCGCCATCAGCAACGTGCCGCGAATGCGGGCCTGGATGTTTTCTTCGGTGGCGTCTTCGGGGCGGCCGGCGAATTCGTCGGCGAGCGCGCCGCGGAACGCGTCGAACATCGGCGCGATCGCGATTTCGTCGTAGCGCACGCCGACGCGGCGTGCCATCTCGGCGGCGTCGGTGGTCGAGATGTCGGCCGTGTAGCGCGACGGCATCATCACCGCGCGCACGCGATCGGCGCCGAGCGCATCGACCGCGACCGCCAGCACCAGTGCCGAATCCACGCCGCCGGACAAACCGATCAGCGCGCCGGGGAAACCGTTCTTGTTGATGTAGTCGCGCACGCCCATCACGAGCGCGGCGTACACCTGCGCTTCGAGCGACAGTTCCGGCGCAATCGCGCCGCGCAGCGGCTTGCCGTTCTCGAACTCGACGATCGCATTGCCTTCTTCGAACTGCGCCATCTTCGCGACGAGCTCGCCGAGTTCGTCGAGTACGAACGAGCCGCCGTCGAACACCAGTTCGTCCTGCGCGCCGACCATGTTCGCGTAGACCATCGGCAAACCGGTTTCGCGAATCCGCGCGCGGAGGATGTCGAAACGCACGGCTTCCTTGTTCAGGTGGTACGGCGAGCCGTTCGGAATCAGCAGCACCTGCGCGCCCGCGGCCTTCGCCATTTGCGCAGCCGACGCGTGCCACGCGTCCTCGCAGATCACCACGCCGTACTTCACGCCGTCGAGGTCGAACACGAACGGCTTCGGATCGGACGCGAAGTAGCGCTTCTCGTCGAACACCTCGGTGTTGGGCAGATCCTGCTTCAGATACGTACCGACCACTTCCCCGCCGACGATCAGCGACGCCGCGTTGAACGTATCGACCGGCGGCACGCCGCGCTCGATCGGCGCGTTTGCATTAACATGGCCGTGCGCCGCGGTGTGTGCCACGGCATTTGGCGCATCACGCAGCGGATGGCCGACGATCACATGCAAGCCCGCGAACGGCTTCAGTTGCGCGGCGAGATCGGCCAACGCCGCCGCGCTCGCGGTATAGAACGCGGGGCGCAGCAGCAGATCTTCGGGCGGGTAGCCGGACAGCGCGAGTTCAGGCGCGATCAGCAGCTTCGCACCCTCGCTGTGCGCGGCTTGCGCGGCAGCGACGATCTTCGCGACATTGCCGGCGAAGTCGCCGACGGTGACATTGATTTGAGCAAGAGCGATTCGGGTCTTCATGGCAGGATCGACAGGCAAGCCGGACAGCTTGCGAGTACCGCGGCTGGATAGCTCGACGGAACGGACAAATCGGATAAACGAACGACGCATCGCTCAGCGCGCTACGTCGCTCATCGGAAACAAGTCACAGATTGAACCAGGAACGCTTTGATTATCGCACGGGCATTCTGGCGTCGCCCTCCGAGGTAGACGCTGCCGAATGGAACGCCCTGCTCGCGCAGCAGACGCAGCCCACGCCGTTTCTGCGGCACGAGTTCTTGAGCGCGTTGCACGCGACTCGTTGCGCGGTCGCCGATACCGGTTGGGCGCCGCAATTCGTCACGCTCACCGATCCGCGCACCGGCAAACTCGCGGCCGCCGCGCCCGTGTATCTGAAGGGGCACTCGTACGGCGAGTATAATGCCTTATGTACTATAGTGAAGGTGACTGACTGACTGATAGACGCTGTTCTCCTTTGTGGGGGTGGAACTGTCATGGTCGCATTCATTGTTACTACTTGGACACCAATTCAAAGGTTTCCAAACGGCTTGCCCGAGGCCCGCATCGGCCTCTCCGGCCGCGTTAGCCCAAGCTTCGCGCGACCGCTCAGCCGCAGTGGACGACGTACGGTCACCCTTCTAGTCGTCATAAAACGGCATTGGCCCTACTTGCACGGTGAGTCCCGCTCGGGACGAATGCTCCTATACCCGTTCGGTAGGGAAAGTGTATGAACTATCGACCTCACCACGTCTGGGCAGGAAACACCGTCACATTGGAATGCCGGCTCAAACATCGTAAGAGAGAATCACGTCGCGAGGTCATCCTCGACTTCGACGAATTGGGAATTGCACGAGGCGGTCTTTTGGACGTTTGCATACAAGACTCGCCAACCCCGCTTGACGTGAACGCTGGCGGCAAACTCAAACGCGTCCTCAAGGGGGTTTGCGCGATAAAAACTTTGAGGGAAATACTCAGCACCCCGCCGGGAGACCTCTATACGTGGCAGATTGACACGCTACTGGCCGGATTTGAAGATGAAATCGCTGGATGGAACGTCAACGCAAACTTGTCACTATCCGCACAAGCGCGGCACATTTTTCAATATTGCCGGCGCTCGCTCGCTGATGGCCGAAGCATATCTGAATGCGGATTTAATTCCCGCTTTCCGTCGCTCCCAAGAAAACGAACCCTCCCGTTAGCTGAAGATTTCGACGATGCTTTCGACGTCAAGGCGTTCGCCGAACCACTCTCGACTGTCGACTTCAAGACTCTAACTGACCGAGACGAAAGTGCGTTGACACACCTTCGAGTCCGGCTCGACAGAGTGCTTGCAAAGTGCGAATTAGTTGTCGACCAATATCTTGCGCTTAGAGAGCGACTCTACGCTTTACAAGCGGCGCCAGTGCCAGAAGAACTGACACGAAAAATGAAGATAGTGCTAGCTCGCGGCGGCTATTTCAACCAGGATGTGTGGAAGAGTCTGAGCGAAGAGACACAATTCTGGGTCGCGGTACATATCTCTATTCGGG
Organism: Paraburkholderia xenovorans; assembly: GCF_046030735.1. Classification (GTDB taxonomy): domain Bacteria; phylum Pseudomonadota; class Gammaproteobacteria; order Burkholderiales; family Burkholderiaceae; genus Paraburkholderia; species Paraburkholderia xenovorans_A. Next base: position 7,467 of record NZ_JAQQBV010000019.1, on the reverse strand, counting down.
ACAATTTTGCGCGGTCCTACCCGACTCGCTATATCACCTTCCAAGGCATCAGCGAGTTAGAAAACCTTGTCTGCAGCACTGCCAATCAAGCAAAATTCGAGGTTTTGCTAAGCGCCACGTACATCCCTCGCTATGTTCTTATCGCTTGTCTCATCATCGTCCAAGCGGCGATGATTTGGAACATGGATACGGCGTTGTCGCTAACGCCAAAGCGAATCAAACTACATCGCAATCGCGTCGAAGTCTTCGGTATAAAAAGCAAAGTTAGAAGCAAGCAGGACGGCGCAGTTTCAGTTTCCGACAACGAGATAACGCCGCACCCTACGGAAATTGGCTGGAACGAAATTACCGACCAACGCACTTGTAAAATCATCCGGTTGCTTCTGGACCACAGCCGAGCCATCAGCAAATACGCCACTCGGGACAGCGAGTCTGTCTTTTGCGCCCTGAATCTCAAATCGACCTATCCGCTACGATTTCAAATCCCCGATTATCCGCGTGACCTCCACGCTTTCATAGAGAAGAATGAACTACCCTCATTCACCCTCGATGATTTGCGCGACCATGCCGCAAATATTTACTACCTCCAAACCGGGCGGAATATTCAGGGTGTATCAATCGTGATGGGCCACGCCAGCCTTTCCGCAACCGAAGACTACCTCAACACCACAATAATTCGATTGCTGGGCGAGGCGAATTTGAAGCGTTATATGGACATTCTGGGACCGACAATTGTATTTGCGTGTCGAGGTCGCTCGGCCGTAGAAGCTCTAAAAATGGACACAAATCGAATCGACGACCGCTTGCTGTTCCCAGTAAGCAGCATGACAGCAGAGGAGGACAACTCTCTTGCGGACCAATGGATTTCCAGTAACGGAAATTTGCAACTCAAACTGGGTGCGAATGAAATTCAACATTGCGCGCTTCAGATGCTGTTCTATAAGACCAATCTAAGAAGACTCATCAACGACAACGAACTTCGTTTTAAGACGTTTCACTTGCCCCGCCTCGTGTTCTGTGTCGCGCTGTACCAGTTCATCAAGAGCAGTCGCTATGGCTTCATTCTCGAGCAATGTGAGGAGGTGTTAAATGCCGCGTAACTATCTGCGACCGCGCCAGCATAATACGCGCAACGTCACCTCCCCGTTCGGAGTCGAGCATTCATCCGCGCAATGGCCGGAAAGATTCTGGCGATACGAAACCGCGTGGGAAGACAACATAATTACGGTGAACATCTCGCACACGACCTTTCGTTCGAGTGAGACTCGACAGATTAATCTTGGCGAAATCGTAATGGACGTCCGTGGTGGACGAAGTCCCTATCGCAAAATGAAGCGTCTGCGGGATTTCCCCAGGTTACTCAAAGCCGTCAAAATCGGTATTAACACAGTCCTAGCAAGAAATGATGACGGGGACGCTTGGCAGCAGGTCGGTATGTTCCTGTGGAATTGCATAAGATTCTTTGTCTGGTGTATTCGGAAGGGAATCCACAAACTGTCCGACCTGACGCCGGAAGATGTGACGAGTTGCGTCGCATCAGTCGGCAAAAAGGGTTGGTGGGGCGTGCTCGGCTATGACTCAGCTTTGCGTGCACTATTGAAACGCGCCAAAGCAGACCACGCATTTGCGATTTCATTGAAAGGCACCAGTGACCACGTGCCGTATACGACGTTCAATCATACTAGGATTTCGGCTCAAATTGGACTTCCGCTCCCTCGAAGCGCTCTGCCGGACTGGTTCTCACGCGCCATGTGCAAAATATACGACGACAAGCGCAAGCAGCCCGCACGCCTCAGTCAGCGCCTCGTCGACACCGGTTCGCTTATTCGTACGCTAAATCTTCTTGCCTTATTTCCCCCGTACGCGGACAGCATCCCATTTTTCCCGTTTCAGAATGCTGAAGCGGCGAAGAGAAGGTATCAGAAGGTCCATTCGCTTCGCGCGAATTACGATGGCCGCACACTGAACCTCCCATTGCCACAAGCCATATCGTTGCTCGAAACATCTTTGAAATGGGCTTTTGACTATTTCCCTGGTGTCACAGAGTTGGTGCAGATAGTGCTCAATGCGTTTAAAAAAAACAGGAACAAGAACGCCGACGAATGCGATGCGGCTATGCGCACGGCACTACGAAACGCTTACCCCGCCATACGCGAGAAGTACCAACTGCCGTTTCCCGAAATAGACATGAATCATGGGAATCAGTCGCTCCATGCGATGGTAGGCTATGTGATGACCGCCATAACCTGCCTTATTGCACTCAACCACGGGCGTCGCAGAAATGAAATCTTAGGACATGAGAAGATTTACGGCCTGTATGTCGGATGCGTCCAAGAGGTTGCGCCAGAGTCAGATAACAAGAAAATCGACATATACATCGAGAAGTCTCTCAGGAACTACGCAACGCTTTGGTGCAATATCCTAGTCCAACGCTGTGTCGAGAAGCTTGAAACTTTGCACACTCTATTTAACCGGTTTAAACCATCAAGCCGGGCAACCAATAGGCGTCCAAGTTCATCGGCAGGAGGCAACGCTAAACTCTCGCGCGAGGAACGGCTTAAAATCAAACGGGCACAGAAGCTCTTCACCCTCGTAAACTTTTCGAAGCGCGGACTTACCGGAGGGAACACCGAATATAACTGGGACAACTACGCGCCCGAATTCTTCACCATGGCCGGGGTTGACGTCCGTGACTTCGCCGCTCGGACACACCCATTCCGTCGACTGTTCGCGGTGCTCTTTGTATACCGCTACGATTGTCCGGAACTTCTTGCACTGAGCCAGCACTTCTTTCATCTTACTGTCGACCAGACCAGAATCTACGTGACTGATTCAAAGTCGCGCGTGCAAAAGAACCGAATCGCGGAGCTCTTCGCGAAAGGCCGGGAAGACCAAAAAAACCTTCAGGAATTGCTATCGGAGACTCGTACGCGCTTCCTCGCAGAAAAAATCGAGGACCTGCTCAACGGTAAGCTCTTGGGTGGCGCCTTCCCTAGAGTAGTTCTGAGATTCGTGAAACAACTGTCAAAATTCAGCGACTTCCTCGAACTTACGAACGAGGAGAAAGCTCGCCTAATCACCGAGCGGCTGGAGCACATCGGGTACAAAGTCAGTGAAAAGGAAAACGGCGCGTGCATGGCTGGTGATGCGCGGCGGGGAAGACAAAATGCAAACTGCGCCAGAGACGGCGACATTCATCCAGAAACAGCTTCACCCAAGCGATGCCAAAAATGCACCTTCTCGCTGACCACCAGCACTACCATTCTATGGTTCGAGAAAGACCGTGACGAGGCCCGCGCGTGCGCCGACAATTTGCGTCTGGCGCCGAGCATCCGCATCGGATACCAACGGCAAGCTGACCAGATGGACGCCATCATTGCACTCGAAAAGCAGTTTTCCGAAGAGACTGCTAATCAATACCAGGCCGTTGAAGCTACATGGCCGCTGACACAGGCAGCGGCCTGACGACCGCGATGCCCTTCAGGTCTAACCTATCAACGTGGCTCAGGAGAAGCGAAATGAGTGAAAACCATGTATCGCGCCGCCTCAAGCAAGAGGCCGCTGACAAAATCAACGCCAAGCTCGCTATCCTGACCAAGTGGGTATGTGGAGGTATCCCTGTCATTCCACGGCGGCCGGGCCCCAAGACGACGCAATCGAAGGTGATGCAGCTTGACTACTTTCCCGATGACGAGAAAGCCTTTTGCGCATGGACCGCTCAGCAAAACTGCACTCGGACCGTCGAACGCTTTCCGGAGTTGCTTGAAATTAAATCGTTGAGCCGCTCAACGATTGTTCAACCAGCTCACGTGCTCCTTCGGGATAGAGTCTCTGACGTACTTGACGCACTGACAGAAAAGGCCAAAGCACAGCTAACGATATCGGAACCGGCTACAAAGCTTGCTGATGTAATCGCGGACCGTGACCGATGGAAAGCAATAGCGGAGAAACAGGAGACGGACGTTCGCGACCAGCGAGCGAAGGCAGCTGAGGCCGAAGCGAAGTACCGAGCTGAGCGGCGAGCTCGAATGCAAAACGACGCGGCGCTGAACGAACAAATTCAATCACTCTCCGCAGAGGTCTCCGCGCTAACAGCTACACTAAAGAAGGTAACGAGTTTTCGTTCGACGGGCAAACTGAAATGAGCACGCATACTCAACATGACCGGAAAAAACGGGCTGTCGAAAACGTCGACCGTTTGCAAAAGTGGATAGCAACAACCCCCATCGAAGACGTACCTCGGAATCAGTTTGGCGAGTGCTCGCGAACTCAGATATGCGCAGGGTTAAAAATCTCCCGCTCTACGGTTCATAGCAACTCACGCATCGGCGAGCTGTTTACGGAGCTCGACACGGCCCTAAAGAAATTGATTGCATCCCGGTCGGGAAGTGAGGCGAAATTGAGCCGACGAGCCGATGATGCGAAGTTCGTGCGAGCCCTGGAGGAAAGGCTCCAGGATTCCGAGCTGAGGTGTGCTCGCCTGCGTTATCTCGAAGACACAGGCCACCTTCTGCAGGATTAATTATGTCGCGGTCCATGCCCAAAATGCGGGGTGTCGTAAAAAAAGTGCTTTCAGTAGGAGCGGGTGGAGGCGCAATCGTCGCGCTAGGCACTGCTCCACAGAAGTACACCCGCGTCGTGATTCCCTTTGACAAGATAGTCGAGCAACCGTACGTTGGTGAGGTCCTAACTGTTTGGGGGCGTTACGACGTTCATCCAGTCTACAACGAGCAGTTTCATGCCCACGACGTGCGGGCAGAGCGGCCGAACATTCACGAACTGGCTCGCTTCATCGGCCACCATCCTCGTTTCGCCGAAATGTCAACCAAACGAGCCCGTCACTTTGTAGGCAAGCTAGGTCAGAGTTTCATCGAAGCCCTCGATAAAGGTGATATAGCCACGTTGGTCGAAGCACATCTGGAGCTTCGTATTGCGGTTGCTCTCGTCCAACAATGGAAACTGTATTTCTCGACAAAGCGGATTGCTGAACTTCTAAGTACCGGTGGCATACGTCCGTCGCTCGCAATCGAACTGGTGACGCTTCTCGGCGAGAACGCAGCAGAGCGTATTTGCAAGAACCCATATTTGCTTGTTCCTTTCTGCAAATGGCGCGAGGTTGACACGTTATCGAGAAAAATTTATAGAATTCCCGAGAAATCGGAACAGCGATTGATTGCGGCAGCCGAGTCTGTGGTTCTACTAGGTGAGAAGGCCGGCCGAGTTGCAATGACTCAAAAGACCTTCCAAGAACTACTGGCAAAAAACGTCGGCCCTCAGCTTGCAGAAAGTGCGCGGACTGCCGCTGTCAAGGCGGGCCGGCTTGTTCCACTAAGTTCCGGAGGCGTCGAGATGATTCAAGGCGCCGGGATGAGCATTGTTCTGCGACGGTTTGGGGAGAGGCTCCGCGATTTCGCACTGCAGGCGCGGCTTCCTAACTCGTCCCGCACGCTGACCTCGCCAGAGCGCACTCCTACCACGTCGGTCGTCTTACTGGCGTTACCTTGCATGCCAGCAGCACGATTCGCTGCAGCCAGGGACGCGACCGAACGACCTCTACATATAGTTGCCACACTCTCACAACGCAATGCAATCAATGCCCATTGGCCCCGGTCGGCGGTGACAATCGCCGAGGTACTCGGACGCTTACCGAATCCCCCGCGCAAGTCCCATCGTTCGATGTTCATACATAACTGTGCCGGGCTCGATATATTGACGCTTGCAAAACTCGTTCAGCGTCTACCGCTGGGCGGCCTTCTACACTTATGCTTTAAATGGCCCGTCCAGCCCTCTTCGCTGCCAGCGGTTATTGCAGGCGAAATCAACAGCAAACTGCAACTGCCCGACCCCCACGTCATTCCGACCGCTACCCAAGCGAGGGGGGCCAACTCTATGGCGAACGTGTCCGAAGCGCTGATTCGTGACGAAATGCCGTCGTTCGAAAAAATTCAAGCTGGAACGACAGTCACCGATGGAGCTGCGATTGTGGAATGCGCCGGCGTCCATGAAATGTTTGCTGAAGTTAAAGCTGCGTTTTACGCAGGGCGTTCGACAGGAACAGCAGTGGTGCTAGTTCGTACATTTGCAGCATGTCGAAGATACAACATTGAATTCCACAATGAGCAAATCGCATTTCTTGCCGCCTCAAAACGCGACCATCATTTCGTGTACCTCCGCTATCGCGAGCCTGCTACAGAGGAAGAGCCTTTCGTTTGTAACTCACATCTGCATCGGCTGTCGGTTACCAAAGGGACACTGGGACGGATTGTCGAGATTCTTGTTAAACCCCGGCTTACCATTGCTGATTCTGGTCCCGTGCGGCAGTGCGTTCGAGTTCACTTCGAAAGCATCGGAGAAGCATTCCTGACAGCCGAAGAGTTGAAGACCCTCTCACTCGGCTATGCGTTGACGTTGCAAAGAGCGCAGTTTTCCGAATGGGACCACATCATTGTTCCTCTTGAGAGTCCCCGGCCTATCGACCGTCTATGGATGTCGAAGGCAATCGCGTCCGCCACTCGCTCAATCCTTTTAGTCAGCGCAAAAAAAAGACATCCGGGTTCGCTATCGACTCTCGATGACCCGCCAAACCATCCTGTTCGAGGTCGACCCTCTCCTATACTCTGAGGTTGCCATGTATGAAGTGACGGTAATCTGGCCTCCTGGGCGCAAGGGCGCACATGGGCCCACGTTCAGGGCAAAAAACGGAGCGCTAATCGAGCCTTTGACTGACCACGTGCAAGCAATTGCGAAAGCGCTCTACGACCAGAGAAAGAGCGAAACCGCATACCGGTCGGTCATGGACCCGTTGGTCAACGCGCTGACGCATTTTGCCGAGTATCTCGCTTCGCGAGGCGTAGACTGGCAAAACGAACAGACACCGCTAGGGGAGGTTGAGAAGACGGAAGAAATCGCAGAGCCACTGCCATCTCATATCAGGCATTGGCTGGACATTGATGGCGCGTTCCTCGAACAATACCGCGATTGGGAACTTGCTCGAGTGAAGGCAAATCCGGCCTCAAAGGACGACGAAGACGCCAATCAAAAAACTGTCAATAAAAAATTGATTTGCATTTACGGCCTCTACGTCTGGGCACAAGATACCGTGTGCTACGCCGACAACCTAGTGGGTTGGACGATGTTTTACCAAATACGTAGCTGCCTCAGTTCCGCTTCCAACGTCCAGACGCAGCCCACTTTTGAGGATAGATATCCGCTCTGCTTCGCAACGACCGCCAACGGAACCGCGTACGGCCAGCATTGGTCGACCCAGGATGAAATGCGTGACCTCGCAGCCTACTTCGATGAGCATTCGCAGTCACCGCTTGTAGCGGAGCGAGACATATTACTAGTCCACATAGGACAATACCTAGGCTTCCGCGCTGGGAGCGCCAGTTCGCTGACAACAAACCTCTTTAGCGACCGGGAGATAGCCACCCAAATGAAAAGGCATCGAGACGAGTTCCTCGTCAC
>NZ_JAQQBV010000018.1:0-147543 GCF_046030735.1 Paraburkholderia xenovorans | reverse complement strand
GGCCGAGCTTCACGGTTCCCCAACGATTATTCGCGACGCCGACGTAAGCATACCGGCCGAACAATTGACCCTGCTGATCGGACACGCCCGTCGCGGGATTGAAGCCGCTTTGCAAATCAAAGATTGCGTAAGTTCCCCCGCCGAGATCTTCCGTTCCTTTGATGCCCCAGCGGTTCCCCGTTCCGACTCCCTCCGACATGTAGAGCTTGCTGCCATGAGTGGCCGTCTGATTAGTCGAGTACCGAATCCCCTCGTCGATAAGTCCATACAACGTGACAGAAGATTGCGCCCAGGCGGGCACGGCGAAACACGCGAGCGTCGCAGAGACGCCGAGAAGCAGTTTCTTCATTGTTGTCGATCCAAAGTTTTCAAATATTGTTTCGCTATACTTATTTAATGATAAATTACCTCTCCTTTCAGAGAGGAAGCTAGCGGCTTACTGGTGTGTCTTCGAAATAGACTGGATGGTCACGCCGGCGTCCACGAGGCACCGCCGAAGCTCAGATGCCATCGAGACTGCACCAGGCGTGTCGCCATGCACGCAGATTGTGTCAACGGAGACAGGTATGCGTTTTCCGGATTGAGAAGTGACGCACCGGTCTTCAATCATACGAAGTACGCGTTCGGCCGCGACCTTGCTGTCATGTATGACTGCCCCTTCGAATCGGCGGGAGACAAGATGCCCGTCGTCCGTGTAGGCCCGATCGGCGAAGACCTCCCGGATAACGTGCAATCCCGCCCGTTCTCCAGCCCGCTCGCCTTCGGTGTTGACCGGTATAACGTAGAGCAGGTCCCGGTCAACGGCCTTCACCGCGCGCACGACCGCCTCGGAGATCGCCTCGTCATTGAACATCAGGTTGCCCAACGCACCATGCGCCTTGAAGTGGGTAACCTTATGCCCTGCGGCGTGAGCGATGGCCTGCAATGCGCCAACCTGATACGCAATCAGGTTCTCAATCGTTTTCATGCTGTCGCCCACAATGACGCGTCGGCCGAATCCCCACACATCGTTGAACCCAGGGTGGGCGCCGACTTCGACATCCCGCGCAAGGGCAATGGATACCGTCTTGTGCATGATGTCTGGGTCGCCGGCATGGAAGCCACACGCAATGTTCGCGGACGACACGATGCCAAGCATGGCCTCATCGTCGCCCATCTTGTAGGGGCCGAAACCCTCCCCCATATCCGAATTCAAATCTACGATGCTCATGCCTGACTCCGTGTCTTTAACTCAAACAGTTTCTGCCCGAACCCGACTTTCTCGCCGCTTTCGACGAACACGGCGCTAATCCGCCCCGTACTCCCCGCCTCCACCGCACGCAGAAAGTTGCCGTAGGAAACGAGTCCCATGATGTCCCCAACCTTCACTTCGCCACCCAACTCGGAGAACCGCTGAGCGGTGACAGGATGCTCGGCAATGAAAGTGCCGACCGCGGGCGATACCAGTTCAACTGGGCTTGAACGCTCGCATGTGATGACGGGTTGCTGTGTCGCCGTCGATGAGGTCTCGACTTGTTGCTGTGCAGAGCGAACCAGTAGAAGTGTCGAACCGCCGACACGAAGTTCGAGTTCACGCATCTGCGATTGGCACAAATGCGCGGTGAGGTGTCGGACTACATCTGTTTCCAAGGTCCCCTCCAGCTGCTACATGCCAACGCCGACAGATGGTTTGTCACCTCGATCGAGGCTTCGACACAAGCATCGATGTCGACCTCCATAAACCGGACTTTGCTTCCCAGCGGAGCCTGCGCCAGTCTCCAGAGGTCGGCGTCGATAACAGTCGCTATCTTGGGATATCCTCCCGATGTCTGCGCATCGCTCATCATCACGATGGGTTTGCCATTTGGCGGCACCTGGACCACCCCGGGAACGATGCCGTGGGAGAGCAGTGACAACGGCGCGGACGGGTGCAGTTCATGGCCGTCCAAACGGTAGCCAGTACGGTTGCTGTCTGGCGTCACAGTCCACGCCCTGTCCCAGAACGCTGAACGCGTGGCCTCGGGAAACCTGTCATATTCCGGCCCCACCACTGCGCGAACGAATGTCGTGCCGCGTTCAGTCGCTGGCAGCGTCGCGCGGCCGAGTGCGTCCCCTGGAGGAAAGACACCGAAGCTACCGGACAGACCTGGCGCGGAGGTAAAGCTGAGCACATCGCCGCGGCGCAGGCAGCGTCCCTCAAAACCGCCGAATCCCACTTTAATGTCCGTACTGCGCGAGTTCAGAACAAACGGTACGTCAACCCCACCAGAAACGGTGATGTACGCTCGAGCGCCTGACGTTGGGGGACTCAGGGAGAGGATGTCTCCGTCTGCAACGTCGAAACTCCACCACGGCAGGAGCGCCTTCTCATTGAGCTTCGAGTTGCAGTCTGCGCCCGTCACCGCGATACGCGCGCTGCCCGAAAACCGTACCTTGAACGGGAAGACAGTGACTTCGATTCCCGCAGCGTTCTGGTCATTGCCCACCAGAATATTTCCTGTACGCAAGGCGACCTGGTCCATCGCACCCGATGTGCTCACACCGAGATTGCGATAGCCTTTGCGGCCCATATCCTGGACCGAGCAGAGCGGCCCGGTCGCGAGAATCTCCATCATTTCTCAATCCTCTCGCATCGGAAGAAAAACGTATCGCCTGGACTTAGCAGTGCCGGCGGCTCCTTCTTTGGGTCGAAGAAATCTACTTCGGCACGCCCAATCAAATTCCAGCCGCTGGGTCCCGGTTGTGCAATGACGGCAGTCTGGACACCACCAATCGCTACCGTGCCGGCCGGCACCGAAAGCCGCGGCTTATCCAGCCGAGGCGTGGTCAGTCTCTCGTCCAGCCCACCGAGATAGCCGAAACCGGCATGCGCGCCGAGGAAGTACACGGTGTATCTGGAAGATGAGTGGATAGATACGACTTCATCCACTGACAGCCCGGCGTGGCTAGCGACAGAGCGCAAGTCCACTCCACGCTCGCCGCCGTAGACGACTGGCACCTCGATCTCCTTGGCTTTAGCACTGAGGGGTTCGACGTGCTTCCATTCGTGAACAAGGTCGTCCATAAGCTGCCGGATGTTCCTGGTGCCTGGCTTCAAGACAAGCATCAGGTTGTTCATGCCAGGCGTGCACTCATCCACCTCTGGCCACCCCTTGACTATCGTTGCCAGGGACCAGAACTTCGCTTGACAGACGACGTCCAGCGGACCAGTACTCTCGCAAAGAATGGCAGAGGCCGCGAGCAGGCTCACCTTCAGTTCAGCGGATGTAACGCGTAGCACCGAAACGGTCTCCATGATTTGATGTTTGTATTGGGCCCGCTTAAACCTCAATGCTCTCGAGCGATTTCGACTTTGTTTCGACGCCGATGAAGAGGACGATCAGGGCGAATACGAGCAAGGAGATACCGACCGCAATGACGATGGCGCTGATGCCGCCCCACGAAAACAAGGAGGGAATGACGAACTGAATCGACGCGGCAACGACCCGTGCAACCGTGCTGCACAACCCCGTACCACGCATGCGAAGGGCAGTGGGAAACAGTTCCGATACATAGACCGCCTGTCCAACCACGACAATCACATAGAAGGAGGTCAGGAGCAGGAAACCGAGTCCCATCAGGAGTGGTTCTGAATGAGCTTGCACATAAAGGTACGAGAGCCCGATGGCGATAATGGCTGCGCCCGCGAGAATAGGCTTGCGCCCAAGCCGGTCCGCAAGTAGAAGCCCGATCAGACCTCCCGTGGGTCCGCCGAGCGTCATCACCATGCTCCACTTCAGCGACTTCACAATGTCAAAGCCTTGTTGCACGAAGAAGGTCGGGAGCCAGCTGACCATGCCATACAAACAAATCTGAATGACGATGAGCGTTGCCATGCCGATGATGGTGCGGCGCACGTACTCCCTGCTGAACAGCGCCGATATGCCGAGGCGTGGTGCTTCAGTTTTCTGGACATCACGGGGAGCTTCGGCGGCAACCACAGGAGAACGAACACCCGCCGACGCCTCAATGTCACGCACAACTTTGTCTGCTTCAGCAAAGCGCCCCTTACTTTCAAGCCAGCGCGGAGACTCGGGCATGAACTTTCGCATGAACCAGACGATGCCCGCACCCACGCCCGCAATCATGAACATGTACCGCCACCCGAGATTCGGAATGACCCATAGAGCGACCAACGAGGAGGTGAACACGCCGCACTGGGAAATGAACGAGAGCGTTGCAACAAGGCGGCCTCGTTTGAGAGGTGGAACAAATTCAGCCAGGGTGCCGAATCCAAGCACCAATTCTGCGCCAAGCCCGACTCCCATCAACAGACGCAAGCCGATGAGCGTTTCGATGTTGGGTGCCATCGACGCAAGCAAAGAGGCCACGCCGAATATGGCGAGGTTGATCTGATAGCTGACGCGGCGACCGAATCGGTCACCAATAATGCCTGCCGCCCAGCAGCCAATCATGAATCCGATGAAAGTCGCGGTGACGAAATAGCCGTTGTATTTGAGGGTGCTCCAACCGGTGTGAAGCAACTGCCCAAGCACGCCGCTCGCAAGGGCCAACTCGAATCCGTCCAGGAATAAACCGGCGCCGAGGATGGCCATCATTTTGTAGTGGAAACTGCCCACCGGCAGCGCGTCAAGCCGTTTTGATATGGGTGTCCCGCCGCTGCCTGTTTCAACTGCGCCGACCTCAATCGCCGGTGTCGCTTGAATCGATGTCATCATGTCCCCTCTAGATGCCAGGTCGCTGGCTAAGTTTCTCTTCACCGCTGCGCAAGTTGTCTCGTCCGGAGCGCATCCGACGCCTTGTTCACCGTATTAGGGGCTAGTATTGGCGCACCAAAAACACCTAAAAAGCGACATTTTTCTATATCAGTAGCATCACTTTTTTTCTCCAAACCCGCCGAACACCCTGTTTCCATACCGAGTGACTTCGTCAAAACGCTTTTCAGCGCCGTCCCCTTCGCCGCAGCCGCACGGGAGGCCGCAAAGATCAGGAACAACGCAGTTTCGGAACAGACAAGCGAAGTCGCACTAATGAAGTGCCACCGCACCGGAAATTGGGGTGCCAATGTGCGGGTGCCGGGAACTACCCGGTGAGACGAGAATTGAAGGAAGAGTTGCCAACCGCACAGCGCCCGCTACACGAGCGTTACGTGCGTTCCCCATGTCGGGCAGTGGCAAGGGCTTGCGACAAAAGTTTGTCCACAAGCCCTGACTGGAAGATTCAACGGGAGTGCTACACGACCACGTTTCGAGGCTGACCGCTTACGAACGCTTCGATGTTGTCCACGAGTTGGTCCGTCAATGCTTGCACGGCTTCATCGCTCGCCCACGCAACGTGAGGCGTCAGGATAAAGTTCGGGGCATCACGGAGTTCCATGAAAGGATGGTCTTCTGGGGGAGGCTCTTGAACCGTTACATCGAAACCCGCCCCGGAGATTTTCCCCTCTCGCAGCGCCTGCACAAGCGCACACTCATCGACCAGGCCGCCACGCGCAGTATTAATGATGAGCGGCTTTCTTTGCATGAGGTCGAATTCTGGTGCCGCAATCATATTGCGAGTCGCCGGGATGAGCGGGCAATGCAACGTGATGATATCGCTGTCTCGCAGGACATCTTCGAACTGCGTGTAGAGCGGCCCCATATCGCTTCGGCCTTTATGGGCGGCGAACAGTACGTTAAGCCCCAACGCTCCCGCCAGAGCACCGACCGCGCGCCCCAGCACGCCATCCCCAATGATGCCGATGGTGGAACCCTTCAAATCCCGGATGGGGTAGTCAAAGAAGCAGAACTGACCGGAGTCCTGCCACCGGTCGCCCCTGACTGCGTTCGCGTACGCGACGAGGCTTCGCCGCAATGCAAATATCAAGGCGAACGTATGCTCAGGTACAGTATTCGTTGCGTAGTTCCTAATGTTGCTTACCACAATATTCCGTGCGGAGCAGGCTGCCAGGTCAACCACATCCGTGCCCGTTGCCGCCACGGCTACCATTCGCAACCTCTTAGCCCTGGCGATGGCCTCGGCACCGAGCCTTGCCTTATTTGTGATTACGATATCCGCATGGGCGATTCGGCTCGCAAGCTCCTGGGGAGACGTTCGTTCGAACACCTCGATTGAATGTTCGAACTGAAATGGCTTCAGCACGGTTTGAGGCGAAATAGTCTCTCTATCGAGAAAAACAACGTGAAGTTTCTCTTGGCTCATGGATGCCTACGAAGAGTGCTTCTTTTTACAAGAAGTGAGTGTTTCAGAAACGGTTAAAGCGATTCTCAGCGAGCGGCAGTGGCAGCGGCAAGCGGCCATCGTTGACAGCGCAAACTCGCCGGTTCAATCGTCGCAAACAGTTGCGGCCGGGATGGCACAAGGTCGAGCGCACGAGCGTTTCTCGCCGCAGTGCTACACGCCTGCACAACCCAGCAAACGCAAGCGCTGATCGACCCAACTCGTATCGAGCCTTCCTTCCGAGATTTCAGTAATCGTCGTTTCCTCGGCGCAATGCTTTGCGCTCGCGGCCTCGTAGACCTCTTGCGCAAGTTGAAACGGCACGCAAAGAAGGCCGTCGGCATCGCCGATGATCAAGTCACCGGGTTCGATGCACATGCCACCAATGGCGACCGCGACGTTGATTTCACCCGGACCATCCTTATAGGGTCCCCGGTGAGTGACACCTGCCGCGAAGACCGGCAGACTCCCTTTGCGCAGAATCTCACTGTCGCGGATGGCGCCGTTGATGACGATGCCAGCAATGCCCTTCTTTGCTGCGTACGCCGTCATCAATTCGCCGATAATCGCGTTGGTCAGGTCGCCGCCGGCATCAACGACAATCACGTCTCCCCGGACAGCGCACTCCAGTGCTTTGTGTACCATCAGATTATCGCCGGGACGGCACTTAACTGTGAGAGCCGGCCCTGCCATCGCGGTTCCGTCGTGCATGGGCCGCAGCGAGGCACCGGCCGCAGTAAGTCGCGACATCACGTCGCTTACGTTAGCGACGGGTAGCGACCTGAATCGCTCTGTCAACTCCGGACTCACACAGCGTTCCCGCTTTTTGATTTGAAAACCAATCATTTTCCATCCCCATACTTCAGTTTTAAGCCGACCCAAAAGGTTTCTCGGCTGTTGACAACCAGCACGAATTCGCCGGGTTCAAATGCATCCTCAAGGTAAGAGATGCTATCCCGTCGATCCTTTACTTACCGCGACTTAAATCGATAGATGAGGCATTCCTATTTGGCATGACAGCGCGCAGCGAAAAATACGGCCAACTGTCGACCTAAAAACCTGTCAACCGCGCAAGCAGACCGTCGATGCCCGCGGGGTCTCCGCGCGAATGCGTCGCTCGACGCCGCTCGAATCGAACACCGCATCGATCAATCGGCAGGATCTGCTCCTTGAAATAAACTGCCTCGATGGCCTTCGCGGCGATGCGATTCAAGCGCAAGCGCGTCCTGCTCCCCTGGTTCGCGCTTCGACACGTCTATGAAACCTCCCTGCAGCAATACATAGCACGCGCGTCTAGCTTGCCGCGCAGGTGTAGCTGGCCGCGTCGCTCACGTTGCCGGAGCCCGAATAGTGCGGCACGGTTGGGTACGGGCAGTCAGGCAGCGACGAAGTCACGTTGCCGTTGGCATCGAATTTCGACAGCAGCAACTGCCCCGGCGCTGTACCCTGTTCGACCCACGCGATCATCGCGCCGAGATAGTCGGTCTGGTCAGGACCATTGCCACCGACTACATGACCCACTCCCGGTTCCAGATAGAAACGCGCATTGCCTCCCGCGGACCCGGCGAGTTGCACAACGGTCTGCCAGTTGCGCAGATGGTCGCGCGGTGAAATCAACGGATCAGCCGCACCGTTAAACGAGATCAGCTTCTTGCCGGACATCAGGTATTGCGCGATGGCCTGCAGGCTGTGATCCGCGCCCGCGTTCTGCAGCCCGGCCGCAATGACCGGATATGACGTATCGACGTTGAAGTTCGCCTGCAAACTGCCCGGTACCGTGGCGGGCAGCAACCAGTTTGCGTTACCCGTCGCGATTGCCGCGAAGCCGCCACCCAGGCCGCCGTATGACCCGACGCCGAACATCGAGCCGAAATCCGCCCAGTTGTACCCCGAAAACAGTAGCTGGCCGCCGCTCGTCGACAAGGGCGCGACCAGGCGCTGCACAGTTTGCAATTGCGCCGGCGAAAGACAGGTGGCCGCGGGTGCCCCAGCGGCGCCACACTGCAACGTCGACGGATCAAACGTGCACGCAGCAGGATTCAGGATCACGCCGTTGGCATTGCCGCATTGCGCGACCGCCGCGGAATATGCCGCTGTCCACTGCGCATTCGAGGGCATCGCGGCGGACCCGGCAAGCGTCGCTGTATTCAGCATTGCCGTTACCTGCGTTCCCATGTTCATGCTCTCGTCGCCGGCGATGATGCCGTCGTAATCGCCCGGCTGATTCTGCGCGGCAAGATAGGCTTCCCGTCCACCGTTCGATGCGCCGTTGAAGTACGTATATTTCGGCGCGGAACCATAAAAAGCGGTGATCACAGCCTTGGCGAAGTGAACCGTGATACCGGTGGACGCATACGCGTAGTCCTTCCCCGCCGTTGCATTCGTGAGCAGGTCCGCAGGATTACCCGTGCGGTTTCCGCCATTCGACGCGGTATAGGCAATTCCACGGGCCAGTGGCTTGATGAGCGGGAACTGTGCGGAGGTCGCCTCGACCGTTGGGATAGTCCCATCGAAGCCGCCGCCGCCCTGCTGGAGCAACCGATTCGACCAGTTGTCCGGCAGATCGACCTCGATGTCGAGCGTGGTATTGGCGGCTCCCGTGGCGCTTACTTTGCAATAAGCCGGATTCCCGCTTGCCGCAGCGATGCGTGAAGTCGCTGTGACGGTAATGCCGTTGAACTGCTGGCCGTTTATCTTCGTGCACTGCGCCGCATAGTCGACGGGCGCCGGTGTCGACGACCCCGAAACCTCCGAGTTGCCGCAGCCCGAAAACGCCAGGACGCACCCTCCCACTGCCGATGCGATGACGAGTCGCATAGCATTGCCGTCAATCCAGCTCTTCACGTTGTTCTCTCCAGATGTGTAGGTTTCTTACTCGTGACCGCCGCGGCCGAAGCGTCGGGTTCTTCGCTTTCGTCGGCATGAGCAGGATCGCTGCCCGGCAACGGGAAGTAGACGGGTAATCTGGAGGAACACGTCCGCATGATTGATCCGTCAGGTTATTAATAAACCGTCCGGTCGTTCAATCAATGTGTGCAAAGGTAGGGGTGTTTTGACGTGCCGCCAAGCGGGGTTAACCCGCTTGGCGGCAGAAGAGAGAATTTCAGGTCGGCAGGTCAGTAAGGCACGAGCTGATTATTCTTGAACGTATAGATCGTCGTCGGCGCGCCCTTCAGATTGCCGCTGGCATCGAACGAATAGTGTCCGGCGAGACCGTCGTATTCCACACCGGCCAGATACGAGCGAATCTTCGAGCGGTCGGTCGTGGTGCCGGTCGCCTGCATGGCTTTCGCGATCAACATGGCGCCGTCGTAGAAGTTCGGCGCGTAGACCAGCATGTCGATGTGATACGTCGACTTGTAGCGTTGAATGAACGCTTGTCCCGCCGCAGTCTTGTTGAGCGCCGACCCACCCTGCGCGCAGAAGACGCCCGACGACACATCGCCGGCCAGTTGCTGCAATTCGACCGAGCAGATTCCGTCGCCGCCTAACAGCGCGGTGTGCATGGCGATCCCGTGCATCTGTTTCAGCATCGGGCCCGCTTGCGCCGAATAGCCACCGTAGAAGACCGCGTCGGGATTCTTCGGTTTCATCGTCGACAGGATCGATTTGAAGTCCACCGCTTGCGAGTTGGTATATTCCTGCGCCACCACGTTCAGGCCGATTTTCTTCGCCTCCTGCAAAAACTGCTCGGCAATGCCCTGACCGTAAGCAGTGCGATCGTCGACGACGGCCACCTGCTGCGCCTTGAGCACGTTCTTCGCAAAGTCCGCCATCGCGCCGCCAAGCTGCGCGTCGCTCGCGCCGATCCGGAAAATATCGTTAAAGCCTTGCGCCGTCAGCGCCGGGTTCGACGCAACCGGCAAGATCGCGACGCCTGCCGAATTGAAGACACGCGAGGCCGGAATCGCGACACCCGAGTTGTTCGGCCCGAGGATCGCGAGCGCGCCGCTATCCACGAGCTTCTGTGCGACCTGAACGCCTACTTTGGGGTCGCCCTGATCGTCCTCGGAGTCGAGCTTGAATGTCACCTTCTGTCCATTCACCGTGAGCGGCTTCGCATTCAGATCCTGAATCGCGAGCCGCGCACCGTTTTCATTGTCTTTGCCGCTACCGGCCTGGCCGCCGGTAAGCGGACCGGATAAGCCGATGGTGACGGTCGTATCCGCCAGCACCCACCCCGGGACTATCGAAATACCGCATAAGAGAACCAGCTTTCTGATCGAGCGCATGTCAAATCCTACGGATAATGGAATGGGAGTCCTCGGGGCTGCCTCTGTGGGCGCTTATAGCAAATGAAGATCGGCGGGCATGGACGGACGCGTGTTGAGCGCGCGACGCACCAGGGCTTCGATCTGCGCACGCCGCTCGCCTTCGTGCGCGATGCGCGGCATGCGCACACGATCATTCGAGTCCGCGGCGATGGCTTCGACGAGCTTGATGTTCTGCACGAGATACGTGCTGACATCGAGGTCCAGCAGCGGACGGAACCAGCGGTAAATATCGAGCGCCTCGCTGTAGCGACCTGCTTTCACCAGCTTGTAGATCGCGACCGTTTCGACCGGAAACGCACAGCACAATCCCGCGACCCAGCCGTGCGCGCCGACGGTCAGCGCCTCGAATGCGAGGTTGTCCACGCCGGTCAGCACGTCGTAGCGCTCACCGAACGCATTCAGGATTTCAGTCGTGCGGCGGATGTCGTCGGAAGACTCCTTGATCGCGACGAAGTGCTCGTCGCCAGCCAGCGTTTCGAGCATCGCAAGCGTGACATCGACACGATAGGCAAGCCGATTCGAATAGATCATGACCGGCAAGTCACCCGCAGCGGCGACCGCCTTGAGCGTAGCGACCGTCTCGCGCTCGTCGGTGTGATAGACCATGCTGGGCACCACCATCAGCCCTGCGGCGCCGCTCTTGTGGGCCTGCTTCGCCAATGCGCAGGACGCCTGGGTCGATGCTTCGGCCACGGTCATCAGCACCGGCTTGCCGTCGGCAACCGACAGTGCGGTATCGAGGACTTCGATACGCTCGGCGTGAGTCAACATGGGGCCCTCACCTAGCGAGCCGCAGACGATCAGTCCGTCACAACCCGCATCGAGTTGAAGGGCAAAGCTTCTCGCCATCTCATCGTGATCGAGACCACCATCAGGGTTGAACTTGGTGGTGACTGCTGGATAAACACCGTGCCACATGATTTCTGGTCCTTAGTTTAAGACTGTCCTTGAGCGGACATGTGTCCCGACCTGCATTCAAAGCCGGGATTTGATGAGTTTGTCGTCGACTGCTTCGAGCCAGGTGTCCGACAATGTGAAACCGGTCGGGAAGCGGTCGCTCGGATCCACCCCTACCTGCGAGATCGCGCTGATCCACGCCTGACCCGAAACCACCGGCACCACCGCGGGATAGGCGCCGACTTGCGTAACCGAATCGATCCGGCTTTCGAACAGCGAGCCGATGATGGACTCGTGAACAAACGTTTCGCCGACCTGGATCTGGCCTTTCGCGTGCATCACGGCAAGACGCGCCGAGGTGCCGGTTCCGCATGGCGAGCGATCGCACCGGCCCGGCGACACGATGACCGTGTTGCGCGATTTGAGGACGCCGGACTCGCGGCGCAGCGGCAGCACGAACTCCGTTTGCGTGATGCCCTTAATGAACGGATTCAACGGATGCGGCGACGGCAGTTGCTCGGCGGCCGCCGTCTTGATGCGTTGACCGATTTCGCAAAGTTCGCGCGCTTCATCGGGCGTAATGGCGAAGCCGAGCGCTTCGGCGTCGACCAGCACGTAGGTCATGCCGCCATACCCGACGTCGACACGGAGGGTACCGAGCCCCTCGACTTCGATATCGCGGTCGAGATGATTGGCGAAGGCCGGCTGATTCGTGAACTCGACTTTTGTGACCTTGCCGCCGCTGCATTCGCATCGCACGGCAATCAGGCCCGCAGGCGCCTCCAGAACCAGATTGGTGACGGGTTCGGTCATCGGCAGGATGCCCGTTTCCAGCAGCACGGTAGCCACACAAATGGTATTCGAGCCCGACATCGCCGGATATTCGGTGGATTCCGCGATCACATAGCCCATCTGCGCGCGTGGATCCGTCGGCGGAAGAATGAAATTGACGCTTTGATTGGCCGAGCCGCGCGGTTCGAACAGACAGATCTTGCGCAGATCGTCGAGATGCTCCTCGAGATACATCATCTTGTCGAACATGCTGGCGCCCGGGACGTCGAACACGCCGCCCGTCACCACATTGCCGACCTCCCCTTCCGCATGGCAATTAACCAAGTTCAGTACCCTGTTCCAGCGCATAAATTCCTCGAAACGCGTTTGAATGACCTAGCGGGAAGTTTCATCCCCGAACACTGAAGATTGTATCCAATATGCTGTCTCCAATTTTTGAGGTCAAGCGGCATTTGCAGATTTGCGGGTTTACCTCGGTCCACGAGTTCGGCCGTAAGCCTTCAAACTCAATCGGGACGCGGCGCATGGCGTTTTGGCACACACGCAAAAGATGGATCCAACATCCAGTTATGGCATGATGCAACTGTCGCCCATGAAGCCAGTCTTATGCCCCGCGCCCTGCCCGCCACTCAGAAAACGCCCGAACTCCCGCCCGACGAAACCCCGCGGCGGGGAAAAATAGTCCGCTCGACGACCGTCGATCTCGTCCTTGAAGCCATCAGAGGAAAAATCTTGCGCGGCGAGCTTGGCTCAGGCGAAGCACTGCGGCAGGAAGCGCTGGCCGAAGAACTCGGCGTGAGCCGTGTGCCGGTGCGCGAAGCGATTACGCGACTGCAAGGCGAAGGGCTCGTGACGGTGATTGCTCACAAAGGAGCGTACGTATGCGGGATTTCGGTCGACGAGGTTCGCGAGACCTTTGAAATGCGCCTGCGCCTCGAACCGTGGATTTTTTCGAGAGCCATTCCCGCCACGACCGAGGTCGCACGAGACGCCGCGCTTGCCATCGTGGAACAGATGGACCATGCGACGGAATCCACTTGGGGAACGCTGAACTGGCGCTTCCACGAAACGCTCTATGCGCCGTCCGGGCTCAATCTTGCGATCGAAACGCTCAAGCGGCTGAACGACAGGAACGAGCGTTTCTTTCGCTTCCAGGTCGTCAATGTGCCGATTCGCGAGAACACGCATCGCGAGCACGTCGAACTCGTCGACGCGTCGCGTGCCGGCGATACTCGCCTCGGTGCGCGGCTGCTGCGCGACCATCTGCATACCGCTATGGAGCAGATCGTCTCTGTTGCAGAGAATCTGGTGTCGCGTCAGAGCCGTCGCGAAGCGGACTAACCCGCGGCTGGATCGCTAATGAGGTCGCGCCCGCTTTCCAGCCGTCCTGCGAAGCGCCGCAAGAAAGCATGCTGCACGTCGACCGTGACACTGAAGTCGTACCAGTTGCCACTCGATGCCACCGGCCAGTTCGTCTCCGCCGTACCGCCCGCCGCAACCGTGAAAGTCCAGGGGCCGTCAGTGCGATACGCGTTCGGTACAACGGTGAACGTGCACGGCCCTGTGCCGCTATTCATCAGCGTGAGATAGACAGCGCTGTTGTCGACGTCGTAACAGACGCGAACTTCCGGATTGGCTACGGCGTTGCCCTGAGTGGCGGCTACGTCGCCTGCGAATAGCCGCAAAAAGCCATTCGCGCCTCGCAACGCGAGCCCATATGTGGTGCCGGTCAACGCGGATCCGTTGAACGCATCGGACAGTTGCATCCCCGCATCGACCGCATAGCGACGTGGCGGATTCGCCGGCGTTGCGACGTCGTAGACGGAAAACGCCGCACCTTGCGCGCCGCCGTTCGCGAGAATCAGGTACACCGTCGCACTCGACGGATCGACCCGCGCGCTCGCATGAAACTCATACGGCAAAGCTTTTGACGGGCGCGTGCCGGACTCCTGCTTCGGCATCGATTGCGTAGTGGGGATGGTGGGTGCGGGCAACGTGCTGCATTGCAGGTTCGCCGCGGCCACATAGCCGCTCGTATCCGGCAAAGTCGGCCACGTCGCGTCGGGTGCATTGAAGTTGAACGCCGACGTGAGATCGCCGCACACCGCGCGTCGCCACGCACTCACGTTCGGGCAATGCACGCCGAAACGCTTTTCGATGAATTGAATCACCGACGTGTGATCGAACACCTGCGAACATACGTAGCCGCCCTTGCTCCACGGCGAGATCACCGTCATCGGCACGCGAAACCCCAAACCGATCGGCTGGCCCGCGTAGACCTCGCCGGTCGTCGTCATCGTGGTCTTGCCTTCGCTTGCAGAACCGGGCGGCGTGGGCGGCGGATCGTGGTCGAAAAATCCACCCTGCTCGTCGTAGTTCAACAGAAACACGGTTTTCGACCACACGTCCGGCTTCGCCACCAGACCCGCGAGCAAACGCGCGGTCAGATCCTCGCCGTACGACGGACGGTAGTTCGCGTGTTCGGACAAGGCCGCCGGCGCGATGATCCACGACACTTGCGGCAAGGTGCCCGCCGCGACATCGGCGGCGAATGCCTGCGCGATGTCGGGCACTGTCGCGAGACCTTTGTTGTAGAGGTTGCTGCCGACCGGCGCGGTCTTGAAACTCTGAAACCAGGCGAGCGCGTTGTCGTCGAAGTTATCGGTTTGCTGATAGACCTTCCAGCTTATGTTCGCGGCTTCGAGCGTCTCGGCAAAAGTCGGCCAGCTAAAGCCTGGCGTCGGCTCGGTGTTATCGAGCGTCGGCAACTGACCGACCGACAGGCCGTTGCTGCCGCTGAACAGATGCAGCCGATTCGGGTTGGTCTGCGTGAACACGGAACAGTGATACTGGTCGCAGATCGTGAAGGCGTCGGCGAGCGAATAGTAGAAGTTCAGGTCGGTACGCGTGAAGTAGCTCATGCCGAGCCCCGGCGCACGCGCCGTATTCCACGCGTTATACAAGCCGTGATTCCACATCGCGATGTCGACCGGATAACTCATCGCCGGCGCGTCGATGCACATCGCGCTGGTCGTTGTCGAGTCCATGTGGAACGGCAGGATATAGCCGTCCGGGTTGCCCGGGTAAGGCTGTTGCCACACCGCGTTGCCATTGGGCAACGTGATCGCCATCCGGTCGTTGAAGCCGCGCACGCCGCGCAGCGAACCGAAATAGTGATCGAATGCGCGGTTCTCCTGCATGAACACGACAATGTGCTGAATGTCGTCAATCGTGCCGGTGGTGTTGTTCGCCGGTGTCGCCAGCGCATCGCGGATCAGCGCGGGCATCATCGCCGCAGCCGCCGATGCGCCGACCGAACCGGCGGCGAGACGTAAAAATTGACGTCGTTGATTCGAAGTTGTCATCGGGTCACCTTGAAAAGTCAGAGCGCGTTTCACGTGCCGACGCACCCACGCGCAGGCATGGCGCGTTGGGTGTGCATCGGATGCTCAGGGTTGTCGTTGGGCACTGATCAAGGCGCGCAATGCAGCGCCGCCTTCGCCACCACGGGAGTCGATGCCCCCGAGCCCGGCTGACTCGCCGATGCGGCGCTCTTCGAGCTGTCGCTACTGCCGCCGCACGCGCCCAGCAGCAACACGAGCGCGGCCGCGCCGCAGCACCTGATAAGGGCGAAGCGATCCGCCCGCAGTTGATATCGGTTCATCGCATCCTCCCGTTCAAGGCAACAGCGAAGCGAGCGAGCGCTTCGACGCGAACAGCGACAGCACCTGCTGCTGCGTGATCACCTTGTTCCACATCGCCAGGTCGTTGTAGGTCATCGTGCCGAGCACGCCGTTGCCGCGCGAATAGTAGTTGCCGCGCGCATCTTCGTTCAGGCCGATGGTCGAGTAGATTCCCGCGATCTTCGCCACGTTCATCCCGGCGAGACTGAGCGTGCCGCTCTGCAAGCCGAAGGTCGGATCGTCGACATAGGCCGTTGCGGTAAGTGCCGTCGTGTCGAAGGTCATCGCCACATACACCCACGCGTTCTTCGTAAATGCGATCGACAGATCCGCACGCTTTGCTCCGTCGCCGACGTTGAACTTGAACGTGCCATTGCTCTCCTGCGCGATGACGAAGCCCGGATTCAGGCCTGAATTCCAGTCCTTGTTGCCGATTGCCGGAGAATCGTTTTGCGCGTCGTTCGAGTTGAACCAGAAGCCGATCGAGAATTGCGCTTGCGTGCTGACATCGTCGGCGAGCTTCATGCCGTTCAGCGCCGCGCTCGCGGAATTCAGCGACGCGACCTGCAGCGCTTTGCCGCTGAAGTTGTCGGCGCTCAGCGATTCGGTCGTGGTCGAACTCGGATCGAACTGTTGCAGCGAAATGGACGGCGTGATGGCGTCGGTCAGGCCGTTGTCGAACGAGAAGAAATGGATCAGGCCGCTCGCGAGCGTGCTGTCGAGCAGGACCGGCTGCACGTAATTGATCTGCGCAAGCGACGACACCGCGATGCCGTTGGCAACGATCGTGTAGTTAAACGTATAGAAACCGCTGGCCGTTTCGCCGAGTTGGCTGTCGATGTATGAAGTTGCGTTGCCGGGCAACGTCGCGATCAGCTTGCCGTCGCGATACAACTGGTATTGCGACGGCGCGGTGGCCGGCGCGGTCCACGACAGCGCGAGGCTCACCTGATCCGCGCCGGGCGTCGAGGTCAGCGCACGAGGCGCGTTGTTGCCGAGCAAGCTCGCACCGTCCATCGCGTACGTGGTCGGGTTTGGCTTGAGCGCGAACCAGCCTAGAACAGTCGGCGTGACGTCGGCCTGGGTTGCGCCGGCGGCGAGTTGCGCGAGCGTCGGCGCGGCGGCAATCGTACCGGGTGCGACGGTCGTGCCGGCCACCGTCAGTGGCTGATTCGAACCGATGAAGGCGGTCTCGCTCGACAGCAGCGGCAAGCCGCTTTCCGAACCGGTCGAGTCGAGGCCCTCGTCGGTCGTGACGATGACGAGCCAGTTTTCCTTGACGCCCGGCTGGCTTTGGCGCGCCGAAACGGCTGCGAGCAACTGGCCGATTTTCTGGTCGGCGACGGCAAGCGCATTCGGATAGTCGCCTTGCAGACCGGAACTGGCGGCAACCGTAGCCGGCCCGCTCAAATTCGCGAAGACGAGGTCCGCACTGCCCGCGCCGATCGACTTGCTCGCCGCGTCGACCACACAGCTATCGACACCCGCGCAATCCACCGCCGCGTCCAGGTAGCCTGCGGCAATCGTGGGCGCGAGCAGCGCGTTCAGCGTGCTCCAACTGTCGAAGGCCGCGGTTTTCAGGCCGGCGCCCTGCTTGACCTGCTTGAAGACGGTATCGGCCTGAATCGCCTGCCCGGAGAAGTCGTTGCGCACGCCGTGCCGGTTGGTCCATGTGCCGGTCAGCACGCTCGCCCAGCCTGGGCCCGCGAGCGTGGCCTGCTGCGTCGTCGTGCCGCTCACGCCGCCGGCGAGCGCCGGCACGATGGCGAGCCTGGCCAGATTGGGCGCTTTCTGCTGCGCGATCGCCTGCTGCAACGCCGTGTATTGCACACCCGACACCCCGATCACGAGCGCTTTCTGGCTGGCGGCGCCAGGAACGGCGGGTTGCGTGACGGCTGACGCAGACGATTTCGCCGCATCACCGCCACATCCTGCCAACCCGAGAGAACATATCAATGCCGTCAGAACGGCGCTCCTACTGCCCCACATGCGTTGTTGTTTGCAAGACATCCGTCGCTCCCGGACAGAGCTGACAAGGCACCAAGAGGTGCCTGGCGTCAGCGGGTGGTTGAGAAGTCAGCGGAGCTTACAGATCAATTGTTACAACAAAATGCCACATTAACGGTCAATACAGCAATTTTCAAATCGACAATTTCTCGGGCGATGCGCGGCGGCGATCAATCGAGGTTCTTTATTCGCTTGACGCCCCTACTGTTCAGACCAGCTGGCTTTTAACCACTCGGAAGCAAACCCAACTCACATCTCACGGGATGCACCTGTCCGTCCTGAGACCCGTCCCTTTTTGGTGCAGAAAGCGTCGGGTTATGTGCAGAGTGCGACCTGCGGTGCGCACTCAAGCCTCCGCAATTCCTTTCCTGTTCGGCCTATACCTTCAGTCCCACGCACATCGCGGCCTACCGAAACCTTGACCAACAAGGCCATTCGACCTCCATTCACGCTGCTCCGCCACGATCCAATCCACATGGCATGGTTAGTGCTTTTATCTGCAACCAACTGGTCGTACCAGTACGACCACATTGATTTGCGTCGCATGCCGCAATCGCAAACCCCCCCCTTCCGTCATTTGCCTAGCCAAGGAGTTTGATCAATGCCTACGTTTCTTCATCAAGCCGGTCGTCGCCGGTTGCTGCAGGCAGTCGCCACCGTCGCGCTGGGAAGCCTCGCCGGCCTCGCCCACGCGGACGTGCTGCAGAAGGTCGAGAAAGCGGGTGTCATCCGCATTGCGATCCCGCAGGACTTTCCGCCATTCGGCTCGCTGGGTTCGGACCTGAAGCTTCAGGGCTACGACATCGACATGGCCGAACTGGTCGGCAAGGAGATCGGGGCCAAGGTTGAACTCGTGCCGGTCACCAGCACGAATCGCATCTCCTATCTGACGACGGGCAAGGTCGATCTCGTCATCTCGTCGCTCGGCAAGAACGCGGAGCGTGCGAAGGTGATCGATTTCACCAACGCCTACGCGCCCTTCCCGAAGAGCGTGTACGGCCCGCGCGAAGCCGTCATCAAGGGGCCGGCAGACCTCGCGAACAAGACGATCGGCGTGACGCGCGGCTCGACGGAAGACCTCGCGCTGACCGCGGTGGCGCCGCCGAGCGCCGCCATCAAGCGCTACGAAGACAACAACGCGACCGCGACGTCTTATCTGACGGGTCAGGTGCAACTCGTCACGCTGGGCAACATCGTCGCGAACGCGGTTCGCGAAAAGAGCAAGCAGAAAGCATTCGACCTGAAGTTCCCGGTTGAGCAGACGCCCTGCTACATCGGCGTAGGCAAAGGCGAAGCCACGCTGGTCGCGAAAGTGAACGCGATTATCGACAAGGCGAAGGCCGATGGTCGCCTGAACGCGATGTCCGTCAAGTGGATGCAGGCGCCGCTGCCTGCTGCGTTCTGACGAAACACGCCGGCTGGGCATGCGCCCAGCCGCGGATTTACTAGCACCGTCTTCTGCCATGGCCTATCAATTCGATTTCTCCGCTGTTTTCGAGTACAGCACGGCGCTTCTCCACGGAGCGGGAACCACGCTGGCGCTCACGGCCATCGGCACGATCGTCGGGGGCGCGATCGGCGTCATCGGCGGCGGGTGTCGCGCGTGGCGCGTGCGCCCGTTCAATTACGTGTTCGCTGTTTATGTCGAAGCGATCCGTAACACGCCGTTTCTCGTCCAGTTGCTGTTCATCTTTTTCGGACTGCCTTCGCTCGGCATACAGATCAACGAATGGCAGGCCAGCGTGTTCACCATCGTCATCAACCTGGGCGCCTACATCACGGAGATCGTGCGCGCCGGCATTCAGGAAACACCGCGCGGGCAGATCGACGCGGCCTCCGCGCTCGCGATGAGCCGCTTCGCGATCTTCCGCCACGTGATTCTGCGACCCGCCCTGCAGAAGGTCTGGCCCGCGCTCACCAGCCAGATCGTGATCGTGATGCTCGGTTCGTCGGTGGTGTCGCAAATCGCCACCGAAGATCTGACCTTCGTCGCCAACTTTATCCAGTCGCGCAACTTCCGCGCGCTTGAAACCTACATTGTCGTGACGCTCATGTACTGCGTGCTCGCGTTGCTGCTGCGGCAATTGCTGATGTGGATCGGCCGGCGCTGGGTCGTCGCGCGGCCCGCGAAAGCGGTGGTCACGCAGTTCAGCGTCGAAGGAGGCAATGCATGATCGTCGATCTGAACTGGAGCGCGCTGCTGAGCGCGCTCGCCGGAGGCATGCTGTCGACGCTCGAGTTGTCGGCGCTGGCCTTCGTGCTCGGCGGCACCGCGGGTCTGATCGTGCTGTTCGCGCGTGTCGGCAAGAACAAGGTGCTGCGCAAGCTGACCATCGGCTATATCGAGATCTTTCAGAACACGCCGCTGCTGATGCAGTTGTTCCTGATCTTTTTCGGCGCGTCGATGTTCGGCGACGACATCTCGTCGTGGACGGCCGCGGCCATCGGCCTGACGCTGTATACCAGCGCCTATCTCGCCGAGGTCTGGCGCGGTTGCGTGCAGGCGATTGCGCGCGGCCAGTGGGAAGCGTCGTCGAGTCTCGCGATGGGCTACTTCCAGCAGATGCGGCACGTGATTCTTCCGCAAGCGCTGCGCCTGTCGATCGCACCGACCGTCGGCTTCTCCGTGCAGATCGTGAAAGGCACGGCCGTCGCGTCGATCATCGGCTTCAACGATCTCGCGAAAGTCGGCTCGATGCTTGCTAACGCGACCTTCAGACCGTTTCTCATTTATGGACTCGTGGCAATCGGCTATTTCCTGCTGTGCTATCCGTTGTCCCTGTTCGCCAAATACCTGGAGAAGAAGCTTTATGCCACTCGTTGACGTCTGCGCTCTGCACAAGCACTACGGCAGCAACCATGTCCTGAAGGGCGTGGACCTGACCGTCGCGAGCGGTGAAGTTGTGTCGCTGATCGGCCGTAGCGGCTCGGGCAAGAGCACGTTGCTGCGCACGATCAATGGCCTCGAATTGATCGACGACGGCCAGATCGTCGTCGATAAAGCAGTGTTGAAACCCGGCGACGCACTGCCGCGCCAATTGCGCGCGCTGCGTCTGAACGTCGGCATGGTGTTTCAGCAGTTCAACCTGTTTCCTCATCTGAGCGCGGGGCAGAACGTGGCGCTCGCACCCGTCGTCGTGAAGAACACGTCGAAGCGCGAGGCGAAGGAGATCGCGCGTGAAATGCTGGTGAAGGTCGGGCTCGCGGACAAGTTCGATTCGTTTCCCGATCAGCTGAGCGGCGGTCAGCAGCAACGCGTGGCCATCGCGCGAGCGCTCGCGATGCAGCCGAAGGTTCTGCTGTGCGACGAAATCACGTCGGCACTCGATCCGGAACTGGTCGCGGAAGTGTTGAACGTCGTCCAGAAACTGGCCGCCGAAGGCATGACGCTGATCATGGTGACACACGAGATGCGCTTTGCACGCGATGTCGGGAGCAAACTCGTGTTCATGCATCAGGGCCGAAACCACGAAAGCGGGGACGCGAAAGAACTTTTCCGGGCGCCGCAGACGCCGGAACTTGCCGCGTTCCTGAGTTCGGTGCATTAAGCGGGAAAGATGCGGGACGGAGCGCGGTTCGCCGTCTCCGTCTGCTCAGGAGTTCCGATGAATATCGGCTCCTGTCGTTGTCCAACATGCCGCGCGCGCTGAAGTCCGGCTCAACCGGCGGTGCGTTGCGCGGTGACGGCGGTTTCTCGTGCGGCAAACAGCGCGTCGACGTCGCCGTCGGCGATCTGCTGGGCGATCGCCTGCAGGTCGCCGGAATCCGGCTTGCCGATCAGCGCATACGAGAGCTCATTGCGCCGCCAGCTCACCACGGCCATGCCGTGCGACTGCCGTTGCGCGACCGACTGGTCCGGCCGCGAATCCTTCATCACGCACAGTGCGACGGGCGTGCCGTGGCTGGGCAGATAGACGATCTGAACAAGCGGCTTGCCGTTGTAACGCAAGCGCTCGACCGACTTGAACGACAGCCCGGCCCGTTGCAGATCCGGCATACGCAAACGGATGCCGTCGACGTTGCGAATCGCCGCGACGGTATCGGCCGACACCGCGGGATCGGGCGACACATCCGCGACGGTTTCGCGCGAATACATCTGCTGATAATCCGCCGCCACATCGACCCACGGCCGGGCATTCGCCGCGGCAACGCTCACGGCACCGTTGCCGGACGCGCCGGGCCACACACTGCCGAACCATTGCACGAGGCCCGCGCCGAACGCACCGGCGACGAACGCGGCGATGAGCCATGCGCGCGGCCGCGAGCGCTGCGGCGACTGCGCGGCGGTTTCATCGCGCTGCTGCGGTGTTGAAACGCTCGCACTCGCAATCGAACTCGCCGAACTCGCACTCGCGAGCGCTTCAATGCGCAAACGCAACTCATCCGGCAACGGCGGCAACTTCTGCACGGCGAACGCTTCGCGATACGGAAGACGCGACGCGCGCAACCATTCGACGCTTTGCTGCAAATCAGGCGACTCGGCCAGCGCGCGCTCGACCGACGCCGCCTCGGCAGCGCCGAGTTCGCCGTCGGCATATGCGATCAGTTGGCTATCGTCGGGTGTCATGAAACGCAAGGCTAGAGGAAAGAAAAACGTGACCGCTCTGGATCAGAGCGGTCGGAACGCGACGAATACATGCGCGCATAAGGCAACTATGATAACCGGAGTTCAATGTACCCGGCCGTTTTTGACCGCACGATCAATGCTCATTCGCGCGCGCCGCCGCCTCTTCCTGGCTGCGGCGCTCGAACGAAACCCGGTAGGTGGACGAGCGCGCGGCAAGCAACGGATCGGCGGACGGCGCGATCCCGTCGGGCAGGATCGTCGGATCGAACACGATATCGCGGCACGGACCGTCGATCTGCGTGCGCGCGCTCTCGACCACCACGGTGCCGGCGTCGATCCGTTGCCGGCGCGGCGAGCTCGCCCATTGCCGCGTCGAGTCGTCGAGCGGATCGCCCGGCAGCGCAACGTTCAGCATCAGATGCCAGCGCAACGGGCCGCTCGCGAGCTGGGTCAGCAGGTCGTACGACAGGAAATCCGGATCGCGCTGCTCACGCGATTCGACCGCACGGTACGGATGATCCGGCGTCACGTCCCAACGCACGAAGCGCTGCACGCGGTGCGCGTCGGTCATGCTGAATGTGCTGATGCCATAGTAAGTGGCGTTGTCGAAACCGGACGACGGCGGATGCTCGTCGAGAAACCGGTTAAACGCACGGGCATCCGGATGAGTGTCGAAAAAAGCCTGCATTTTCGCGGGGTCCGCCGTCAATTGGCCGAACAAGGCCTGGGGCGTGCGCGCCGGAAAAATCGGCACCGAGTTCATCGCGAGACGCCAGTCCTCGCCGTGCGGCAGCGCGATCCGCAACGCCAGGCTGCGCACCGCGGCGGTGCTGTCGTCCGCACCAGGATCGCCGCCGGGCATCGAGAAGCGCCCGACGAACGGATAGCGGCCACGCCCGAAAACACTCGCGCGCGACAGCGCCTGCCCTGCGCCGTTGCTGTCGAAATAGCCCGCCACGCAAATCCCTTTCGCGTGATTGCGCCGGAAGCCAGGATGCGGCGCGGTCCTCGCCTCGAATGCGCTGACGATGCGCGGTGCGCTCAGGCGCGGCGACAGCCAGCCGCCGCACCACACGAATAGCGCGGCCAGCGCCGCGGGCACCGCCAGCACGATGCACCAGCGCAGCGCGAGGTCGATACCGGCCGCGCGCGGCGCCGACTCGCGCGGGCTCGCGGATTTCATGTGCCGGCGATGCGATCAACCACGCGAATCAGCGTCACCGGTGTCGTTGTCGCTGATGGTGGTCGTGACCTGGCCGTTGTAGAGCTGCTTGCCGAGCGCGTCGAGATCGACGCTGCCGGGCTCGCCGATCAGCGCATAGCCGAGCTGCCCGCGCCGCCATGCGACCACGTTCATGCCCTGCACGCTGCCGGCTGACGGCGCCGAGTCGGCCTTCGCCTCTTTCAGCACGCACAACGCGACCGGTTTGCCCTTCTCCGGCAAATAGACGATCTGCACCAGCGGCTTGTCATGAAAGCGCAAACGCTGCACGCGTTTGAACGTGAGGCCCTGGCTGCGCAGATCGGGAATCTGCACCGCGAGATCGTCGACATGATGAATGTCGGCGACGGTAGCGGCCGTCGTGTTCGTGTCGGGTTGCAGCAGCGCGACCGTATCGCGCGTATAGAGCTGCTGATAGCCGGCGGCCGCCTTGATCCACGGCGTCATGCCGGAATCGTTCGACGCGGTGCTGAACGTACCGTTGCCGCCCGCCAGTTGCGGCACCAGCCGCAACGCGAGACCGCAGCAGAATGCGCCCGCGACGAACGCGACCGCGAGCTTCGGCCAAGACAGCCCGAGCAGCGCCTTCGCGCGCGGCTTCAGGCGATGCACATTCGTGCCGAGGAACGCTTCCGGTTCGTCGTCGGCGGAAACAGCGGCGGAAGCGGCAGAAGCCGTGGAAGCGGCGTTGTGTTGCGCGGCCGCTTTCGCAGCATGCTGGCGGATCAGTTCTTCGACACTTCGGGTCAGCGATTCGGGCACAGGCGGCAACGACTGCTGGTCGAACGCGTCCTTATAAGGCAGTTGCGATGCTCGCAGCATCGACACCCGTGAAGCGACTTCGGCGGATTCGTGGATCGCCTGCTCGACTTTCACGCACTCGTCGCCCGGCAGGTCGCCGTCGACGTAGGCCAACAGGATGGCGTCATCGATATTCATCTCGCCGCTCCCTGACTGCTGCCGGCCGACCTTGCCGCCGGGGCCGCACGGTCGCCGAATTGCGCGCCGATCGTCTGCCGCGCGCGCGACAGCCGGCTCATGATCGTGCCGATCGGCACGCCGAGCGTTTCGGCCGCTTCCGCGTAACTCATCCCCTCGACCGCCACCAGCAACATGACGATCCGCTGTGCCTCGGGTAGACGTTCGACAGCCGCGATGATCTCGCCGCTCAGCATGGTTGCTTCCGGATTACGCGCGGCGGGATCGGCCACGGTCTCGAGGAAGTTGTCGTCCCATTCCATGCTCGAACGGCTGCGTACGCTACGCGCTCGCAGCTCATTGATCCATGTGGAGTGAACGATGGAGAACATCCAGCTCAGGGGCGACGTGCCCGGCTGCAATTGACTGGCACGCTCGAGCCCACGCACGCAGGCACGCTGAAGTACGTCCTCGGCGTCGTGCTGGTTCCCGCACAGGCGCAGGGAGAATGCCCACAGCCGCGGCAGCATGGCCGGAAGCAAATTGGGCAGATTCTCGACATCTGCTGTTGACATGATTGGCTGGCTGAAAGCGAGGGTTACGGGCAGGCGAAGCGGCCAGGTTATGACCGTTGCATGTAGGCCCGGGAAGCCCGCGGATTGTACAACGTTAGCCCTGCCCCCGTTACGATCAACAAAATTTGTGGGGTGCGATACAACACCTGTGCGAACCGCCCGTTCAGGCGCGAAACCATCGTGGAATCGGCCTGTGCGTGGATTGCGGCTCGTCGCGCGGACAGCCGCAAATTGTAAGCAAATGCTAGCGGCCTCTCTCTCATGCCGCCGGGCAAGCTGAACACGCTGCTTCCCCGAACTGAACAATTCAGCATCACGATTCAATGCCCCGTTTTAATTGGTCTGAGTTCTGACGTCGACGTGCGAGTGCCTGAGGCAACCGTCAACGTAACGTAAGCCGGCGCGCGATAACGCGCGGCCGGTTTTTTTGTCATTTGTGCTGTTCTTCGGGCTCTCTCTCGCCAGCGGGCTCGGACTCGGGCTCGGACTCGGGATCCGGCTCGGGCTCGGCTTGCGGCGCCAATAACAGGTCGGCCACCGCAGGCGTCACGTAACCATGCAACGACAATGCCATGTACACACAGTTGACGCCGAGCCCGAACGCGATGACGACCAGTGCAAATACCGCGAGCAACTCGACACCGCAAAACAGCACGAACGGGTCGAGGAAATCGAAGCCACCCACGACTACCGATAGAACACGTAATTCGCAAGGTACGGCGAACTGCCGAGTTCGCCTTGCGCCGTACACGGCGCTGCCGGCATCACGCCGCCGACGGTTTGCACCCGCTGCACGTAGCGCACGGCCGACAGCACGCCGCTTCCCGCGGTGGAATGCGTCTCCAGCAGCAGTTGCGGCACGCTCGCGCGGGTGTCGCTCGGGCGTTGCGCGAGTACTCGTCCGACGATCCGGCTGCCGTCCTCCGCTTCCCACGAAGGTCCGGCGGAATGCCGCACCGCCGCATGGCCGCTCGCGTCGAACAGCGTCGCCTGCGGACTCTTGAACACCCATCCGAGACGCTGCTGTGAATCGAACTCGCACGAATAAATCTGCACACCCGACGCGGTCAGCGTCATCACGCGCTCGCCCTGCGGCGGATCAATCGAGGACGACGCGGGAGCGGCCGGGGCCATTGCGCATGCGCCCAAGGCCGACGCGCTCACCGCGAGCGCAATCATGAAAGCTGATTGCAAATGATTTCTGAACATGGATCGCACCTTGAATGAACGATGAAACACGCGTTATAGCCGCGGCCTCTCATAGCCACTCCCCCCAGAACAGCCGAGGCCGTGGATCTATTCCACTGTCGATCATCAATTTTTTGCCAACCTGAAAGCCGGAAAAAATCTTTCCATTCCTTCCCGAAGCAGCGGAATAAAGCGCGTTGCCGTGCGTTTTGCAAAGGACGATCGAATGATCCGCGACTCTTTCCCGCCGGGATTGCAGTCTCTGCCGTCTGAGTCGTCGCTTGGCTCGTCTGATCTCGCGATCGCATGACGAGCCAACACAACACTTATCCATTTATCGGGAGTCCATCATGAAATTACATCGAAACGCAGTATTCGCCGCGCTGTGCGGTGTAACGGCAGTCACGCTTGCAGCATGCGGCAGCGGCGACAACGTCAACCCGCCGTCGCCGCCGACGATTGCACCGCAATTCAAGGCCACCACGCTCGTCTCCGACGGCAGCGCGACCGCCGCGAACATCGATCCCAATCTGAAGAACGGCTGGGGCATCGCGTTCAATCCGACCGGTGTGATGTGGGTGTCGGACAACAACACGAAGAAGTCGACGCTGTACGACGGCAACGGCGTGGTGCAGTCGCTGGTCGTCACTATCCCGCCGAATGCGGCCGGCAAAGCGGCGGGTCCGACCGGCATCGTGTTCAACAAGAGCACCGACTTCCAGATCAGCGCGAACGGCGGCGCAGCGGCCAACGCAGTGTTCCTGTGGGCCACCGACGCCGGCACGATCGCCGCATGGTCGCCGAAGGTCTTGCCGACGCAGGCCGTGAATGCCTATGACGACGGCGCCGGCGGTGCTGTCTACAAAGGTCTCGCGATCGGCGTGAACGGCGGTGCGAACGTGCTGTACGCAGCGGACTTCCACAACAAGAAAGTGGATATGTTCGATAAGTCGTTCAACAAACTTCAGGTCGCTGGATCATTCAGTGATCCGAATCTTCCGGCCGGCTTGTCGCCGTTCGGCATTGCGGCAATCGGCAGCACGGTATACGTGACGTATGCGCTGCTCGGTCCTGACGGACACACGCAGGTCAACGGCGCGGGCAATGGCGTGGTCGACGCGTTCGACACCGCCGGCAATTTCGTCAAACGCATCGCCACCGGCGCCACGTTGAATTCGCCGTGGGGCCTCGCCCTCGCGCCGGCGAATTTCGGCGCGGCGAGCAACGACCTGCTGGTGGGTAATTTCGGCGACGGCACGATCGATGTGTTCAATCCGACTACCGGCGCGTTTGCGGGCTCCCTGACGAATACCGACGGCACGACGTTCAAACAACCCGGCATCTGGGGAATCTCGTTCGGCAACAACTTCGCGAATCAGCCGCTCAATACGCTGTTTTTTGCGGCCGGCCCGACGCCGACCACCGGCGTGTACGGTCGTATCGACGTGACGCCTTGAGCTGAGTGTGTGTGACGCACACGTTCGCTGTGCGGCCGGCCTGATCGAGGCTGGTGCACGGCGAACGTGTGCCTGGCGAGGACGACACCGCCTCATTGATTATCGGCCGATGAATTCCGGCTTTTCCTTGTCGATGAATGCGCACGTGCCGCGACGAAAATCTTCGGTGGCGGCAACCAGACCGAAATAGTCCGCGCCGAGCTCGGCCGCTTCTTCCAGCGACAGATTCAGCCCACGATGCAGCGCTTCCCACGTCAAACGGACCGCCGTTGGCGATTGAGCCAGAATGTCGGCAACGATCTGTTTCGTCGCGGCCAGCAATTCATTACGTTCGAAAACGAATTGCACCAGGCCGATACGCAGCGCCTCTTCCGAATCCACAGTACGGCCGGTCAGCAACATTTCCGCCGCCCGCCCGCGTCCTACGAGCCGCGGCAAACGAGTCGTCCCGCCGAATCCCGCTACCGCGCCGATCTTCACTTCGGGATGCCCGAGCTGGACGCCGCGCGCCGCGATGCGAATCATGCACGACTCGGCAATTTCGAGGCCGCCTCCGAGCGTCGCGCCGTTCAATGCGGCGACGACAGGTTTGCCGAGCGTTTCGATCTTGCGCGTCACGCTCACGGCCAGTCGCGCGAACTCCCGCACGTCCAATGGCGACGACGCATGCAAGTGCCGGATATCCGCGCCCGCGGAAAATGCGACGTCTCCGGCGCCGGTGAGTATCAACGCGTCGATCTCCGGCGCGCGCGCCGCCATGTCGAGCAACGCGGACAAACGCTGCAACATCTCCACGTTGAGTGCATTGAGTGCGGCTGGCCGATTCAGCGTAATGACGCCGATCTTGCTGTCATCTTCTTGCCAGAGTACTTCGGAACTTTCGCTCATCTCGATCTCCTTCCTGATTGATCACAGTGAGTGGAGATTAGCGATTTCCGTTATGACCGCGATGAAGAATTCGACGACGGGTATGAAACTCTTTCATGCGTCGATCACGTTACCGTCCGGTCGAAGTCCTCAGCCAGTCGACCAGCGCATCGACCTCGGCTCCGCGCGGCTCACCGCGAGGCGTGACGATGTAGTACGACCGATCCGAAGTTCGCTCGATATCGAACAGCTTGACCAGCGAGCCCGATTCCAGTTGCCGCTCGACCAGCGCACTCAACACGAGCGCAACACCCTGCGAGCATTCCGCGGCGTCGATCAGTAGTGAAACCTCGCTGAAAGACGGACCCGTTTTCGGTTCCGGCCAATCGAGTCCGACGCTTTCGAACCAGGGCTTCCACGGAACGATGGTCTGTCGAAGCAGTGTCGCCTGAGACAAGTCGCCGGGTTCTCGCAGCGATAGATGTGCCCTTTTGTACTCCGGGCTGCAAACGGCCAGAATCCGCACGGGAACGAGTTCGATCGCATCCAGGCCTTCCCAGTTTCCTGTGCCGAATCGCAATCCGACATCGGCCTCGCCCGCCTTCAGGTTCGACATCTTCGACGTAACGATAATGTCGACGACGATATCCGGATGCATCCGCTGAAATGCGCCGAGCCGATGGACAAGCCAATTCGAAGCGAGCGCAGGGGCGATGCTGAGCCGAATGGTTTTATGCTGCACACCGCCAAATGCCGCAATGCCATTGCGCAGATGGTGCAGACCCTGTTTGACGTGCGGCAGAAAAGCTTCCCCCTGCGCGGTCAGCGACACGGATTGCGCCACTCGCACAAAAAGCGGCCCGCCCAGCAACCATTCGAGCTGGCTGATCCGATGGCTGATTGCGCTCTGACTCACCGACAGCTCGACGGACGCCTTGGAGAAACTCCCAAGCCGCGCGACCGCTTCAAAAGCTTCCAGCGCGTTCACCGGCGGAATCCGCAGCGTACTCGCCGGGCTTGTCTGCTTAGAGATCGTCAAGTTATCGCTCCACTGTCCGCTCGATTTGCGAGGCTGCGAGTTTAAGAATGATCGAATGTCCTCCGCATTCTAAATGCGTTCATCGTCGGGGCATTCAGGACCCGGCAACGGCACAGACAACCTGACATCTACCACTTCCGGCGTTCGCCGATGCGAATTCACCACCTGATCCCGCCGCCGACATGCTACCCCCGGCTCAACCTCGCAACGCGAGCGAGATGCCCTTCAGGCCGGCTTCCAGTTCGGCGGCGGTCGGCCAGCCATAGCCCAGGCGGAAATACGTGTCCGGCATCTCGAACCAGTGACCGGGGCCGACGTAGGTCCCATGCACGTCGATCAGACGACGATAAAAAGCGCCGGTACCGCCCACCGGCTCCGAGCGCATGCGCGGAAAGCAAACCACGCCGCCCGACGGCGCGACCCAGTCGAGATGTTCTTCACCGGCAATCCATTCGGTGACGACCGCAAGACGTCTGCGCATTTCCACAAGCGTCGGCTCGAGAATCGCCGCGCGTTTCGCGAGGACCTGTTCACCGATCCATTCGTCGATCACGCTTCCGCAAATACTGACCTGCTCTTTCGCCGCCAGAAAAATCTCCTGCAGTTCGGGGTTCTTCGCGACGATCCAACCGAGCCTGATGCCCGGCACGCCGTACGCTTTGGATAACGACGACACGCTGATCACATGTGAGCCCAGCGACGCGGCCAGCGGCAACTTCCGCCCGTACGAAAGATCGCGATAGGTTTCGTCGACCAGCAGATAACAGCCGTTGTTCCGCGCGAGTTCTACGAGCCTCAATAGATCAGCCTCGGAATACATGACACCTGTGGGATTGTGCGGACACGTGACGCTGATGATCTTCGTGGCGGGCGTGATTGCCGCAGCGAGTTTGTCGAAGTCGATTGCAAATGCTTCTTCGAAGAATAGATCGACGTACGTGAATTTGCAGCCGATCGCTTTAGGCGTTTCCAGATTCGTCGCATAGTTCGGACGGACCACGACCAGATGATCGTCCGTGCCGAGAAGCGCGGTGGCAATGATGAAAAGCGCGCCTGCGGCGCCTGTGGTGATCAGCACATCGTCGGCGCCGAGACCGGGGCTTTCTTCCGCGATCAGCGCACGTAAGGTCTTGCCGCCGCGATGTTCGCCGTATAGCAGTTTGAGATCGGGAATCTGCAGATCGAGTCCTGAAAGCGTCCGATCCGCAATCGAACTCTCCGACAGGTTGTTTTGAATCCGGCCATACCCGTACTCTTCGGGCGATTCCGTTTCGATAGGCATCCGCACGTATTTCATGAACACTCTCCTTGGATTGAAGCGTTCATCGTGCCAGTGCCTGAAACTCGCCGCTATCCCTCTGCAGAGGGGGTGTTCGCCCAAGCGCCAATCAGTGCCCGCGCTTGTGATACTCCGCAAATAACTCGGCCAATGTCCCAATGCCGAGCTTGCGAAATATCTGCTTGCGATGATCCTTCACCGTATGGCGGCTAATGCAGAGACGCAATGCGATTGCGTCGGAACTGCAACCGATCAGAAGTAGCTCGGTCACTTCGCGTTCCCGTACAGACAGATGCGCGAACGGCATCGCGGCGCGGCGCCTCGGCGATCGGTCGACGAGAATCGCGTGGCGATCGAACGCGGCCGCGACCGGTAAGCAAAGAGCGGTGAGTTCGTTCAGGCTGCTATCGGGTAAACAACGCGTCGCGCGCTCACGATAGATTCCAAGCTCCACGACACCTGTACACGCTTCGAAATAAAGTCCGATCTCTTCCAGCTTTTCAGGCCAGCCGATCGTGCGATAGCCGAGTTCTTCATCGGGACTTTCGACCAGATAGCGCCGTAAATCGGCGTCGATTCCGTGATCACGAATCCGGAAGTCCCGCGCGCGGAATGCGCGAGGTTCGTCGAAGAATTGAAGGAAAGGATTCAGACGATGAGTCGTAGCAACGTAGTTCCGAACGCCCGCGTTTGCACCCACCGCGTCGAAGTTATCGAACATCAGACCCGGCGCATGGTCCCGACGATGCACGACGACAGTCGCCAGATCGAAATGCAGCCAATCGAGCACGGCGCGCGCGACTACCGCAGCGAAGTCCTGTTCGCCGATCGCGCCGATCACCTGTTGAAGGACGATTGCCTGCTTCTGCATTCGCATCCCGATTGCGTTGCTGCTACGGCGTGGCTGTGCACGCCGTCGTGTTTATGCCCGCAGCGTTCCCGTCACGTCGTCGTGTTGCAGTGCGCCGCTGTTGATATTGACTTCACGTTTGAAGACGAGCTTGTTCTCGCTGAACTCGCAGACGATCGTATCGCGGAAGGCGGTTTCAGCGAATATCCACGTCATCTGCAAACGCGATGCGTCGAGCCAGCACGCGCGCGCCACCACCGGACTGCCACGCAAATGGTAGTTGTGGTGCAGATCGCTGCCGGGCATCTCGTTTGGCGTCTCGATCCAGCGCCCCAGGCCCGCGACGATAACGTGCGGGCCGTCCGCATCGGTCAGGCGAAACGTGCATTCGCTGTCGGTGAATTCGAATTGCAATTCCTCGATGCCCTGCGCGTTCGGCTCCATCGCGAATCGCCGGACACCGGAGCCGTCAATCGTGCCCTTGGGTTGCGGCTGCCGAAGATATCCCTCTTTCCACGCAACCGGCGCATCCTCTTTCTGCCACTCGACGATTTTCGCTTCGAGCCGCGCATCGGCGCCGTCTTTCGACGCTGCGTCAAATGCCGCAGGAAAGTATCGATCGATCAACGGCAACAGCTTCGCGCTGCCCTTGATCGCGCCGGTGATCGCCAGCGTCGCACCATGTTCGGGGAACACCACGGCCAACTGAACGAATACGCCTCTCGCGCTGTAAGCGCCGTCCGGGTGTGTCCACCAGTGATATCCGTAACGTCCCGATTCGACATGCGACCTGGTTGCGTCGGCCACCCACGCGGCGGGCAGCAAGCGCTTGCCTTCCCAGACGCCATTCTGCGCGTGCAGGATGCCGAGTTTCAGCAGATCGGCCGTTTTCGCCCACAGTCCGTTGCCACCTGGATTGATGCCGTCCGGACCCACGTCCCATGTTTCACCGGTAATGCCAAGCGGTTCGAGCAGGCGTGGCTTCAGATAGTCGTGCAGCGTTTCGCCTGTCGCGCGGCTCAACAGGGCCGAGAGCATGTAGCTTGCGGCGCTCGTGTACAAAAAGGCGCCCCCCGGCTGTCCGGCGAGCGGAATCCGGAAAAATGCCTCGGTCCAACTCGTGCCCATCCCGCGCCAGCGAGCGCCGGAGGTCGTGGTCTCGTGACCCACGCGCATCGTCAGCAGATCTTCGATCGTCATGGCGGCGAGCCTGTCGTCGACCACTTCCGGAAGCGCCTCGGGAAAGAACGACACGACCTTGTCATCGAGGCGGAAATGGCCCTCTTCTAGCGCGAGACCGATCGCGCAGGCGGTAAAGCTTTTCGCGACCGAATGCAGATTGCGCGGCCGCTCCGCACGATACGGCCAACGCCACGCCTCCGTCACCACATGACCGTTGCGATGGATCATCAAGGCGTGCATGTCGAGGTTCGCGGCCTCGACATCGTTCAGGAAGGCAACGATCGCGTCGGCATCCACACCCATGGACGAGGGCTTCGCACGCGTCAGGCCATCCAGCGCGGTGCCGCTCAACAGCGCCGAGGGTTCTACAGCGCGATCGGAAAAAGAGTCTGACATGTTGTCTACAGAATGATTAACGTTGGACAGCCTACGCCAAAGCTTCGCCGAGCCTGAACACCGACACGGCCTCACGCAGCGAGTGCGCCTGATCGGCCATGGCCTGCGCCGCCGCGGCGGCTTCCTCGACCAGAGCCGCATTACGCTGCGTCACTTCGTCCATCTGCCTGACGGCCTGGTTCACCTGTTCGATGCCGACGCTTTGCTCGGCCGAAGCCGATGAGATTTCGCCCATGATATCGGTCACGCGCTGCACCGACGCAACGATCTCGCTGATCGTCTCGCCGGCCTGGCCGACCAGCGCCGAGCCGACATCGACACGCCGCACGGATTCGCCGATCAACTCGCCGATCTCTCTCGCCGCGGCCGCACTGCGTTGCGCGAGCATCCGCACTTCGGTCGCCACCACCGCGAAACCACGGCCCTGCTCGCCGGCCCGCGCTGCTTCGACTGCGGCATTGAGCGCGAGGATATTCGTCTGGAACGCGATGCTCTCGATCACGTCGACGATCGCGCCGACTTTGCCCGAGCTGTCCGAGATGCCTTGCATCGTTTCGACCACGCGCCCGACGAACTGGCCGCCACGCCCTGCCGCCTCCGATGCCGCGCTCGCCAGCATCACCGCCTGTTTCGCGTTGTCGGCATTGTGACGCACGGTCGAGGTGAGTTCGTCCATGCTGCTGGCGGTTTCCTCGAGCGACGCAGCCTGTTCTTCCGTGCGCCGCGACAGGTCGGTATTGCCTTGCGAAATCTGATCCGCCGCGACCGATATCGACTCGCCCGACGCCTTGATGCCGACCACGGTATCGCACAACTGCCGGTCCATTTTGCGCAGCGCTTCGAGCAACTGGCCGAATTCGTCGCGTGAATCGACCTCGATCCGGTTGTCCAGTCTGCCGCTCGCAATCTGATTCGCGACGCCGACTGCGCGCTGCAACGGCGCCGAAATCGCCCTGACGAGATAGATCGAAATGCCGATCGCCGCCACGATGCCGGCAACGACAATGGCGATCGCCACCAGAATCTGTGTGCGGAAAGTCGCCGTGCTGTTGATCGCGATCTGTCTGGTCTGCGCGAGATTCAGCACGGCGTCTTCGTCCAGCGCCTTTTGCAGGTTGTGTGAAACCGGCACCAGTTTGCCGATCGACACGTTGAGCGCGTCGAATTTTTCAGCGGCGGCGGCCGCAAGCGCGGCGTCGGTGAGGCGTGTGAATTCCGGCAGCGCATCGTCGATGCGCCGCGCGAGCGGGCGTTCCTTGTCGTCGAACGCGCCTTTCTCGTAGTACTCGCTCCACGAGCTGCCGATGCTCTGCTGATCCAGGCGGATCTTCGCGATCATCGGCGCTGCGAGCGCGGCGCTGCTTACGCCCTGCATCGCGCGCAACTGCAAACGGATGTCGAGTTGCGCAACCCGGACATTGCAGAGCTGCGCAATCGGCGTGACTTTGCCGTCGTACAGCTCGCTCATGTCCGAGGTCAGCCGCGACAAGCCCACTACGCCAAACGCGCCGATGCCCGCCATCAGCAACACGCAGACGGCGAATGCCAGCATGATCCTGAAGCGGATCGTGTGAATGAATTGCATCACGTCGATCCCGTCAGCAGGCGTTGGCGAAGGGGCGCGCGCTCACGCCGTCAGCGCAACACGCAGTTGCGCGGCCGGCGCTTCCACCACAGGCGCGACGAACTGATACAGATCCTTGGGATCCTTCGGTGCAGGAATCAGATCGATGTGTTCGCCGATGTTCTGTGCGTCGGTCACGTCGCGCAGATAGCGCAACGCCGAGAAATCTTCCAGCGCGA
Source organism: Paraburkholderia xenovorans (assembly GCF_046030735.1). GTDB lineage: Bacteria > Pseudomonadota > Gammaproteobacteria > Burkholderiales > Burkholderiaceae > Paraburkholderia > Paraburkholderia xenovorans_A. The sequence continues at coordinate 112,349 of NZ_JAQQBV010000018.1, read as the reverse complement.
ATCCGACCGAATCGAACACGGTGACCTGCGCTGCGTTCTGGCGGCCCGCCACTTCGCCCGACAGCACACGCCACAACTCCACCACCGGGAAATCCGCGGGAAGCTGCTGGATATCGCCTTCGATCCGCGTTTGCGGTTCGAACTCGACAATCACGCGGCCGCCCTTCAACACATCAGCATGCAACTCGGTCTTGCCGGGGCAATCGCCACCCACCGCATTGATGTGCATGCCCGGCTCGATCATGTCGGGCGTCAGAATCGTCGCGTTGGTTTTATCCGCGGTTGCCGTCGTCACGATATCCGCGCCGCGCGCCGCTTCGGCTGCGCTGCCGGCCCGGATGAAAGTCAGATCCTTGAAACCGGACAGATTGCGGATCAGTTTTTCCGTTGCCGCCGGATCGATATCGAACAGACGGAACTCCTTGATGCCGAGCATCGCCTTGAACGCGAGCACCTGAAATTCGCTTTGCGCGCCGTTGCCGATCAAGGCCATCGAGCGCGAATCGGGGCGAGCCAGTGCTTTCGCGACCAGTGCCGAAGTCGCAGCGGTGCGCAGCGCGGTCATGATCGTGAACTCGCTGAACAGCACCGGGAAACCGGAATCGACTTCGGCCAGCACGCCGAACGCCATCACGGTCAGCAGATTGACGTGGGTGTTTTTCGGGTGACCGTTCACATACTTGAAACCATACAACGTGCTGTCGGACGCCGGCATCAGTTCGATCACGCCGCCAGGCACATGATTGGCGACGCGCGCCGACTTCTCGAATTCGTTCCAGCGCAGATAGTCTGCGCGGATGTACTCTGCCATCGTGGTGATGAACGCTTCCGCGCCGATCGATGTCACCAGCTTGCGGACATCGCTTACATCAATATATCTCGTCATTTTTTGCCCAGCCTTATCAACATTCGAAGTAGGTCATGCGCTCAGCAGATTGCCGGAGCGGATCACTTCGTGGCCCGACACCCGCCCAAGCGGATCGCCTTGCCGCACGTATCGCGCGTCTCTTCGCATATAGAAGATGCCCGCGGTACGCGAGTGAATCGATGTTCTCGTGCCGTCAGCCGTATCGACGATCACGAAGATCTGTTGTCCGACGCTGACCTCGGCGCCGGCATCCACGCAATGCAGCAGGATGCCCGCGGACGGCGCGTGGAACTGTTCGCTGCCGGCCAGCGGCGTCGCCGGCCACGCGAGCGGCGGCAACGGCGCGGCCGGGCCGTCGATCGCGCCGCAATACGTCAGGTACTCGATGATCGCCGTCGCATCCTGCTGCGCCAGTTCATCGGTGACGTCGCGTTGGCCGCGATGCTCGACCGTGACCGCGGTGCTGCCGCGCGGAATCGGGAACTGTTCGCCGAAGCGCTGTTGCAGTTTCCACCACGTGAAGCTGTGCGCTTCGTCGAACGACTGGCCGCCCGAATCCACCGCCAGCAACGATGCGCGAGCGCCCAGATAGCGCGCGAGCGGCTCCGCATCCGGCCAGATCGCTTCGCCGGTGTACAGATGCATCGTCGCTTCCCGCGAGCAATGCAGATCGAGAATGATGTCCGCGTCGATCGAGAGCAACATCAACGTGCGCTGCATATCGTCGAACGTCTGGCGAGGTTGTTGCGCGAGCAACAGCTCGCGCCAGGCCGCACGGATCACCGCGCGGTTCGCTTCAGCGTCCGCGCCCAGCTTGCCTTCCACCGCATCGGCAATTTGCGGCGCGAGCAGCGGAAAGCCGCGATTGAAGTTGCGCCCGCTCGCCAGTTCGAACCGGCCGATCCCGTAGCCGAGTACATATTGACTCAGGCCGATCGGATTGGCCGCGCTGACCAGCACCACTTCGCAACGCAAGCGCCCTTGCTGCTCGATCTGTTGCAGCTTGTCCATCACGGTCAGTGCCACCAGCATGCCGGGGATTTCGTCCGCGTGCAGACCGGCCTGGATATAGATCTTCTTACCGTGCGCTTCGCTGCCGAAGTGATGCGAAATCAACTGATGCGCGGTGCCATCGGTGGCGGCAAGAAGGCGGTGTTTAGCGCTGTGCATTAAAAGAATCGTCCTGTGGTTCATCAACAGACCGCGACGATGGTGGCGGGCGCGCCGGGTCAGCTCACCTCGCGCGCCCGGCGGGTTTCCGCCTTGCCTGATGAACGCCAGCAACGTCGAGGCACAGGTGGGATGCTAAGCATTCGGGCGCACAGCAGGAAGCGTGCTCCGGGTTATCGTGATCGGTAATTTAGATCGCCTGCACGCCGACGCTCATCGGCGCTAATCGGCGCGCGCCGGCGTGGCCTCAACTGCTTCGCGACACGCCGCGTTTCAGCCGCGCATACGACACCAGCATGCTCGCCAGTTCCTGCGCGATTGAGGTCAGCGGCGAATTGCTGCGGCGGATCAGGCAGATGTCGCGCGGCTGAAAGCTCTCGCGAATCGGCACTCTGACGAGCGACCCGGAGAACAGTTTGAAGTCGGCGAGCACGCCTGGGTCCATCGTCAGATAGTCGGTTTCGCAGACGAGAAACAGCGACTCCAGCAGCGTCTCGGCGGTCACGACGATCTTCGGCATGCCCAGCCCGCTGGCCGCGAACATCCCCACCAGACGGTTCGCCGCGATCCCCACCACCCCTTCGCGCCTGAAGCCCACCCATTCGGAATCGGCCAGTTCGACAATCGACGTCGCGTTGGCCTTCGGGTGACCGGCGCGCGCGAGAATCGCGGGCGAGGAACGGTACAGCCGGTCGATGTGCAGATCGACGATGTCGTCCAGTTCCGGCGCGAGCGGACAGAGCGCGAAATCGAGGCGGCCGTCGCGAATCCTCTCGATCAGCATTTGCGACGACCCGTTCGACAGATGCACGAGCGCGCGCGGATAGCTCGCGCTGAAGCGCTTGAGCGTCGGCACCAGCAGCTCGGCGAGCGGCTCGGATGTGAGACCCACCGCGATGCGTCCGGTCGGCTCTCCTTCCAGTTCGCGCATGTCCTGATCGATGCGCTCGCAATCCTTGATGATCGACGACGCGCGCGCGAGCAACTTCTCGCCGAACGGCGTGAGGCTGATGCCCAGATGCGAGCGCGTCAATAACGGCACCGCGAGTTCGGCTTCGAGACTCTGGATAGCGTGGGTCAACGCGCTTTGCGCGATATCCAGCGAGCGCGCGGCCGCACGAAAACTGCCCTGCTCGACGACCGCGCAAAACACTCTGAGTTGGCTCAACGTCATGGGATCACCTTATGCGATTGCACTGATTTTGCGTCTGTTTTGTGCTGATTTTTGCATGTCATAACAGCTCTTCGGCTCGCTGCAAATACGGGTAATTCTGTGATCTGCGGTTTAGATCGTGATGCCAAGGATCGGTCTTCCGACTAAAAAAATGACCACATAGGATTTGCCGCAACCCGTGCTAGCGCGCAGGCCCCGCTTCACTGCGACCCGTTTCACTTCACCTTACTTGCATCCGGCTATGCCGAGGATAAATACGATGAAAAAGACCATACCCATGATCGCCGTACTCGCTGCCTTCTCGAGCGTCGCACACGCTCAGAGCAGCGTGACGCTGTACGGCCTCGTCGACACCGGGTTGACGTTCAATTCAAACTCCAAAGGCGGCCGTCAGTACTCGGCTTCCTCCGGCAACCTGCAAGGCGACCGCTGGGGCCTGCGCGGCTCGGAAGACCTGGGCGGCGGTCTCAGCGCGATCTTCCGTCTCGAAGGCGGCTTCAACATCGACAACGGCACGCTCGGCCAGGGCGGCGCGCTGTTCGGGCGCAAAGCCTACGTCGGCCTGTCCGGTCCGTATGGTACCGTCACCCTCGGCCGCCAGTACGACCCGCTCGGCGACTACGTCGGCAGCTTCGAATCGGCTAACGCGGAAGAACTCGTAACCGGCACGGAATGGGGCAGCATCTACGGCGCTCACCCGGGCGACATGGACAACCTCGACAACTCCGACCGCATCAACAACTCCATCAAGTACGCGAGCAAGAACTACGGCGGCTTCACGTTCGGCGGCATGTACAGCCTCGGCGGCAAAGCCGGCGACTTCACCAGCAACCAGTTGTTCGGCGTCGGCGCCGGCTATCACAACGGTTCGCTGAGCCTCGGCCTCGCTTATGAAAAGGCCAAGGATCCGAACTACTCGGTGTTCGGCACCAACCCGAACGCCAATTCGTCGACGTCGACGAACGCGCTGAACATGTCGAGCCCGGTGTACAGCGGCTTCGCGTCCGCCGGTGCATGGCAGGTGATCTCGGCCGGCGCCGCTTACCGGATCGGCAATGCGACGATCGGCGGTGTTTACAGCAATGTCGCGTTCCAGAACCTCGGCAGCGAAGCCGGCGCAGGACTGAACCCGAAGCACCTGAGCGGCACCGCATCGTTCAATATCGGCGAACTGAACTTCGCGTATCTGGTGACGCCCGCGCTGCAACTCGGCGCGGCCTATACCTACACGCGCGGCAGCTCGGTCGGCAGCATTTCCGGTGCATCGTATAGCCAGGTCAATCTCGGCGCGGACTACTTCCTGTCGAAGCGCACCGACCTGTATCTGGTCGGTATCTATGAACATGCTAGCGGCGTCGATTCGACCGGCAAGCAGGCTGTAGCCGCAATCGCCAATCTGTCGAATTCTTCGACCGACGTGCAGACCGCTGTCGTGGTCGGCATCCGTCACAAGTTCTAACGCGCTGCGTTCTCCACCGCAGTTGAAAAAGGTGCCTCCGGGCACCTTTTTCTTTTACTGCTATTACTGCTATTTTTTTGCGCCGCCTTCATTGCCTGCTTCCAGCGGGCGATAAAGGCGGCTTCAGTTCGCTTCAGTCCGATTCACGCAGTCTCACGCGGCCGCATGCAAAGCGACACGATGCCCTTGCGCGCCGCGCGCCACCGCCACGAGTCGCGGCGCACCGTACTGCGCGCTTTGCTGCGCCTGATCGGGATTGAAGTACGCGTCGTCCGCGAGACGCTGTGTCGGCACTTCGCGCGACAGCACCTTGAAACCGTCCCGGCGATTACCACGCAACTCCGGCACCGCCTGCAGCAAGCGGCGTGTGTACGGATGGCACGGATCGTCGAATACGGCGTCGCGCGAACCTTCCTCGACGATATGTCCGCGCAGCAACACCAGCACCCGGTCGGCGATCTGTTCGACCACACCGAGGTCGTGCGAAATCAGCAAACAGGCAAAGCCGTAACGCGCTTGCAGCGACACCAGCATATCGAGCACCTGTTTCTGCACGGTCACGTCGAGCGCCGACACGGGTTCGTCCGCGATGATCACCGCCGGGCGGCTCGCGAGCGCACGAGCAATCGCCACGCGCTGCCGCTGTCCGCCGGACAACTCATGCACGAAGCGCCGCGCGTGATCGCCGAGTCCGACATCGGTCAATGCGGTAGCGACACGCTCGGCGCGTTGCGCGGCACTCAGCGTGCTGTCCGCACGCAAGCCTTCCGCGACGAGCGCACCGACCCGCATGCGCGGATCGAGCGACGAATACGGGTCCTGGAACACCATCTGGATCGCCCGGCGCGCGGTTTGCAACTGCTTCGCGCCGGTGTGCAGAAAGCGCTCGCCGTTCAGCAGCACTTCACCTTCTGCCGGTTCGACGAGACCGAGCACCACTTTCGTCAGACTGGTCTTGCCGCTGCCCGACTCGCCGACGATCGCCAGCGTCTCGCCCGCACGCAAGCTGAACGACGTGCGATGCACCGCGCGAACGCTGCGCTTCGCGCCGAACCACGACGCGACACCGCTGCTCGCGGCCCGATAGTCGATCACGACATCGCGCACATCAAGCACCGGAGCGGGCAATTGAGCCGGTTCAGACGACCCGGCAGTCTCGGGCGCTTCAGAAGAAGGCAGCCGCCGCGGCAACGCATCGAGCAACGCCAGCGTGTAGTCGTGCGACGGCCGCGACAGCACCTGCTCGGCCGCGCCGGTTTCGACGGCCACACCCGCTCGCATCACCAGAACGCGCTCGGTATAAGCCGCGACCAGCGCGAGGTTGTGACTGATGAAGATCAGCGCGGTGCCTTCTTCGCGAGTGAGCTCCGTCATCAGATCGAGCACTTCTTTTTGCACCACGCAGTCGAGCGCGGTGGTCGGTTCGTCGGCGATAAGCAACCGTGGCCGCAACAGCATCACGGCCGCGAGCATGATCCGCTGACGCATGCCGCCCGAAAACTCATGCGGGTAACGCCTCATGCAGCCTTGCGGATCGCGTACGCGAACCCGTTCGAGCATCGCCACGGCCTGCGCCCACGCTTGTGCGCGCGGCACGCCGCGGCGCCGCACGAGCGCTTCGGTCAACTGTTCGCCGACCCGGAACGCCGGGTTCAGCGACACCATCGGCTCCTGAAACACCATGCCGATGCCGATGCCGCGAGTGGCGCGCCATTGCGCCGGCGTCTGGTCGAGCAACGGCTGGTCTGCGAACGTCACGCTGCCGCCGATGATCTGCGCCGCGTCCGGCAACAAGCCGAGCAGCGTCTTGCCGATCAGCGTCTTGCCGCTGCCGGATTCGCCGACCACCGCCAGCGATTGCCCCGCATCGAGGTCGAAACTGACACCGTGAACAACCGGTTTCGCGTTGCCGTCGGGCGTGCGGAAACCCAGCGTCAGATCGCGCACGCTCAATAGCGGCCGGCCTGATTGACCGCTTGCCGCCTGAGCTCGCTGCACGGATGCAGCGTTGGTCGAAATATCGAGCGCGGATTCACGCGTCATCATTTAGCCCCTCCGTTCATGCGCGGGTCGAGCAGATCGCGTACCGCGTCGCCGAGCATATTGATGCCGAGCAATGCGAGCGAAATCGACATGCCCGGGAAAATCGCCAGCCAGATGGCGCGGTCGATCGCGTTGCGGCTGTCGGCGAGCATGCCGCCCCACGTCGGCGCGGGCGGCGGCACGCCGAGCCCGAGAAAGCTCAACGCGCTTTCGGCCAGCAGCGCCGAGCCGAATAGCGAAGTCGAAAAGATCAGCAACGGCGCGACGCAATTCGGCAGCACGTGGCGGCACAGCGTCCACACCCCGCTGTTGCCCATCGCCTGCGACGCGACCACGAAATCGCGGCTGCGCAATGACAGCGTGCCGCCGCGCGCGAGCCGCGCGACCGACGGCGTGTATGCAAGACCCAGCGCGAGCACGACGGACCACTTCGACGGTCCGAGCACCGTCATGATGCCGAGCGCCAGCAGCAGCCCTGGAAACGCCATCAGCGCGTCGACCAGCACCAGCATCAACCGGTCGAGCCAGCCGCCGATATAACCGCACACCGTGCCGAGCAACGTGCCGAGCGCGAGCGCGAACAGCACCGAGCCGATGCTGACGGTCAGGCTCACCGACGCGCCGGCCATGATCCGCGACAGCACGTCGCGGCCGAATTCGTCGGTGCCGAGCCAATGATGGATGCCCGGCGCCGCGTAACGCGTGACCAGATCGACTTCGGTCGGATCGTACGGCGTGTAGACGAGCCCGATCAGCGCGGTCGCCACCAGCAGCCCGACCAGCACCACGCCGATCTTCAGATTGAATCGTTTGAAGGAACGCAGTTTCATTTAGAGCTTCATCCGGGGATCGAAGACCGGATACAGCAGATCGACGACGAGATTGACGAGGACGTACAGCAACGCGATCACGAGCAGGCAGCCCTGCACCACGGGATAGTCGCGAGCGTAGATGCTTTCCACCAGCAGGCGCCCCATGCCGGGCAGCGTGAAGACCGTTTCGATCACCGCGCCGCCGGCCAACAGATGGCCGAGGATCAGCCCGACCACCGTCAACGCCGGACCGAATGCGTTCGGCAACGCGTGGCGCAGCAACACGCGCGGTTCCGACAGACCCTTCGCGCGGGCGTGGGAAATGTATTCGAGCCGCAGCACTTCGAGACTGCTTGCGCGCATCATCCGCGTGAGCACCGCGATTTCGCCGAGCGCGACCGCGATCACCGGCAGCACCAGATAGCGCACGGTACCCCAGCCGACGTCGCTGAAGGATTCATAGCCGAAGGTCGGCAACCATTGCAGCTTCACGCCGAACAGCCACATCAGCAGAATGCCGATCCAGAAGCTCGGCAGCGACACCAGCAGAATGCTGGTGAACACGATGGCCGGATCGGCGCGGCGGTTCTGCGACCACGCGGCGAACAGGCCCGCCGGAATCGCGATCAGGCTCGCGAGCAACGTGGCGGACAGCACGATTTCCGCGGTGACCGGGAACGTCGAGCGAATCAGTTCCGCAACCGGCTGATGACGCGCGATCGACATGCCGAGGTCGCCATGCATCAAATGCGTGACCCACAACATGAATTGCTCGGGCACCGAACGGTCGAGGCCGAACTGATGCCGCAGTTGCTCCAGCAACGCCGGATCGTTCACGTCGCCGAGCATCAGCGAAGCCGGATCGCCCGGAATCGCCCGCATCATGCCGAACACGAGCAATGTCACGATCAGCACGGTAGGCACCGCCATCGCGATGCGTTTGATCATGTAGAAAAACATCGCGTTCTCTAGTCCTTGCTAACGTTAAACAGGCGGATGCGGCGCATCGGCCACGACGTCACACCATGCAGCCGGCTGCTGACCAGCAGCAGATCCGGCGTGTAGTACATGCCGAGAATCGGCGCGTCGGCGAGCATCATCTGGTGCAGACGCTCGAAGGTCTGCTTGCGCGTCGCCTCGTCCGTCACGCCTTCGAGGCTGTGCAGCAGTTCGCGCGCCGCCGGGTTTTCCCACTGCGTCATCGGCGCTTTCGATTTGTCGCCGAGTATGTCGCCGAACATCAACGCGGGATCGATCCGCGCCGAATAGCCGAACGACATCATCTGAAAGTTGCCCGAGCGGAAATCGCTCACCTGCTTGCCCCATTCGACGATGTCGAGTTCAGTGCGAATGCCGGCTTTGGTCAGCAGCGACTGCACATAGATAGCCAGCGTGTACATGTGCTCGAAACGGCGGCTCGTTTCGAGCTTCAGCGTCTGACCGTGATAACCGGCCTCGGCAAGCAGACGCTTGACCTCGGCCAGGTTCTGCGTATAACCGGTTGCGTCGATCGGCGAGAACAGCTCGTTTGCGTCCGGCACCAGCGACGGGTTGTAGCGCGCGTGACCGTCCGTCACCGCGTTGACGATGCCGGGAAGATCGAGCGCGAGCGTGATCGCGCGGCGCATCCGTACGTCGGACAACAACGGATCGCGGGTTTGCATCAGCACCAAGGCGGGATCGGCGCTCGGGCCTTCGACGATATGCCAGCGCGGATCGGGCGGCAGCAGACTGTTTTCGTCGATTGCCATCACGTCGATCTGGCCGGCCGTCAACGCGGACTTCTGCGCGGCTTCGTCGGGAATCACGACGAAGCGCACGTCGGCATGCGCGATCTTGGCGCCAGCGCCGCCGCTCGGCGGCTCCGCACGCGGCTTGTATTGCGCAAACGGTTTGAGCAGCACGTACTGGCCGCGTTTCCAGTCGGCGAACACATACGGGCCGGTCGCAACCGGCTTCAGCCATTTGCCGTCGCTGTCGACGCTGGACGGATGCAGCACCGCCAGCGGGCAGCGCGGATCGACCGTCTGCTTGAGAAAGAGCGCGTGCGGCCGGTCGAGTTCGAACACCACGGTGTACGGATCCGGCGTGCGCACCGCGAGGACCTTCACGCCGCGCCGGCCGTCGAACACGCTGCGGCACTCGAAGCCGGAACTGCGCTTCATCAGGAACTCGAAACTCCATTTGACCTCGGCCGAGGTCATCGGCGCGCCGTTGTGAAACAGCACGCCGTGGCGCAGATGGAACGTGTAGGTCTTGCCGTCGGGGGAGATGGTCCAGCTGTCCGCGAGCATCGGACCGACGCTCAGGTCGGCGCGCAGCGCGACCAGCGATTCGACCACATTGCCGAGGATGTTGTCGGTCGCGGTGTTGCGCGCCACGTTGCCGGGCATCGAGGTCGGCGTGTCGGTGCCTTCGGCCACTCTGATTTCGTGCCGGACTGGCGCGGTTGCGGCGGCGGCAGCCGACGCCGGCGCCGTCGACAAAGCCGACGCGTAAACGGCTGACGCCGCCGCACATCCGATGAGCGGCGCGGCGATCTGCAGCAGAAGTCGGGAGAAACGTGTCCTGCGATCAGTCACGAACAGTACTCCACGATGATCCGCGCGTTAGGGTCGGGCATGAAGTCGACGCGAAGCGGCGCAGTGACGAGGCACGTTCGAGGCACGTTCGCGGGAATAGATTGGGCGGGAACATCGGGTCTCCGTGCAGGGGGATCGATCTGATTGGGTTTGTGAACATCGACCATTTGCCGCGATCCTAAGCACGCCGCTAAAGCGAAGGAAGTCGTGACAAAATATCGTGATCTACTTTTTCGATCACCATACGCCTCGGCGCTGCCCCAACGGTGCGTCAGCCGGGCGAAGCCCCGGTGCAGGCGGTCGTCAGCGCCGATTTTTGCATTTTTACCGCGTGAAAGTGCAATGTGGGAAAAATATCGTGGGTGCGCCGCAGGCGACGCGAGATATTCATCGGAGGAAATCGCTGGCGGGGTCTCAAACCCCGGGTTCTGATCGCTGGACCGGCGTGAGCCGGCGCGGCAGGTGTTGACTTTCAGCCTCCCGCGCGCCGGGCCGCCGGTCACGTCTATCGCGATGATCTGTCTTTACGCTTTACGCGACGGTTTCCGCCGGCGCGTCGACCTCATCGAACTTGCCGCCCGTGTACAGATCGCGCGTCGACGGATCGTTGATCACCGTGTACGGAAAACCTTGCGGAATCGCGCTCACTTCGTCGAGGCGGGCAATCTGCTGCGGTGACAGCGTCACGTTTGCGGCGGCGAGATTGTTTTCGAGTTGAGCCAGCGAGCGCGGTCCGATGATCGGAAGCGAACCCTTGGCCGCCACCCAGGCAATCGCGATTTCGCTCGGCGTGACGCCCGCGTCATTCGCGACCGCAATCAGCGTGTCGAGAATGGCGGTGCGTTGCGGCGAGTTCTCAGCCTGAAAAACTTTGCCGCCGAACCCTTCCGCGCGGCCCTTCTCGCCCCGGCGATACTTGCCGGTCAGCATGCCGCCGCCGAGCGGCGACCACGCGACGACGCCCAGACCCAGCCCGCGTCCGGCCGGCAGAAGCTCCTGCTCGGTGCTGCGCTCGACGAGACTGTGCTCGACCTGCAGACCCGCGATCGGCGCGGCGCCGCGCAGTTCGGCAAGGGTCGCCGCCCGGGCCACGCGCCATGCTGGAAAATCGGACAGGCCCGCGTACAGGATCTTGCCGGCGCGCACGAGGTCGTCGAAACCGCGCACGATTTCCTCGACCGGCGTCACACCGTCGGACACGTGCGCCCAGTAGAGATCGATCCGGTCGGTCTTGAGCCGCTTCAGGCTCGCCTCGACCGACGCGACCATCGCCTTGCGGCTATTGCCCGTGACGAGGATGCCGGAATCCGGCTGCGAGCGCATCGTGAACTTGGTGGCGAGCACGAAATCTTCGCGCCGTCCTTCGAGCAGATCGCCGAGGATTTCCTCGGACTCGCCGAACTGATAGCCATTGGCCGTATCGATGAAATTGCCGCCTGCGTCCGCGTACGCGTTGAAGATCCGGCGGACCTCGTCGAGCTCCGCGCCATGCCCCCAGCGCGTGCCGAAATTACCCGCTCCCAGCACCAGTTCGGAGACCCGCAGGCCGCTATGCTTGCCAAAAAGTTTGTAACGCATGAATCGTACTCCTTAGTGTGAATATCGAATTCGACATGAATTCGAACGATCAAACGGGACGATCTAACTAGCTTCCGCTTCGGTGCTGCCGTCGCGATTGAGAAGACTGCCGGTGGCGGAATCGAGTATCTGTCTGGAAAGATTTTCGTCCTTGACCAGGCGGGATAGCACGAGCGCACCCACCATTGTGGAAAGGACGGCGGCGGGGTCGCTCTGCGCGCCGTGGGGGGGAGAGCTTTGTATCGCTGCGTCGAGTATCTGCAGATACGACTTGATACTCGCTTCGAAAGTCTGGACCAGTGCAGGGCTGTGCCGTGCGGCATCGGGGCCGACTGCCGCGAAGAGGCAGCCTTCACCAACATTGTCGCGATGCTCGCAAGACAGGTACTGGCCGACGATGCTGGCAAGCGGGTCGTCGGCGCCGCTCTCGACTACGCTCGCCATTTTTTCGCTGCTCTCGGCGAGCACGCGTTCGCAGGCCTGAACCGCCAGATCGTCTTTCGAGCGGAACTGTTTGTAGAAGCCGCCTTGCGTCAGACCGGCCGCACCCATCAAGTCATTCAGGCCTATGCCGTCGAAACCATGCTCGCGAAACAGCCGGCCGGCCGCCTCGATGACGGCGCGGCGGTTCTCTTCCGCCTGTGCACGACTGACCCTCATGACGCTCCCCATTGATTCGATCTGGTTTTATTATATGGTGATCGCAATCTAACTGCAATGGAGGGGTGACTTCGACGCGGGAGGATTCAGGCGCAGATCTCCCAGCTCCGCTATGCGGCCTGAAAGAAATAGGCCCCAGAAGAAGCCCATTCACGCATATAAGCTAAGCACGAAATATTGGTTGCCAGCGAGCGCAACTCCGCTAAGGTGACGAGTTTGCATGCCGATCCACGCATGCGTCATCACATTCCGAACGTCATGCAGCACAACGCCGACAAGTTAGCCGACTGGCTGCTCTCCAGCCTCGAACTGAAGAGCACGGTTTTTCACGTCGGACAATACTGCGGCACCTGGCAGGCGTCGACTGCCGGACGTCAGCGCGCGAGCTTTCACGTGGTGCTGCACGGCGACTGCTGGCTGCATCTCCCGGCCGCTGCGGAGCGCCATGCGCACAGCCTGCATCTGTCGCACGGCGACGCGGTGTTCCTGCTGCGCGACATGCCGCATTGTCTTTCCCCCGACCCACGCCCGCCCGCGAGCGGCCACGAGAGCGCGCGCTTCGGCACGATGTCGCCGCTGCTGGCCGCGCCGGCCGATTCGTCGACGGGTATGAACGCCAATAGCAGCAGTGTCGGCATCGCCTGCGGATTCTTCGAATTCAGCTCCGCACTCGACGACATGCTGCTCAGCCTGTTGCCGGATTTCATCGTCGCGCGGCGCAATCATCCGTCGCTCGACGGCGCACGCGCCATTTTCGACCTGATCCGCGCCGAAGCGCTGCGCGACGCGCCGATGCCGTCGCCGGTCATCGCGCGTCTCACCGATCTGCTGTTCGTGTACGCGCTGCGCTCGCTCGGCGCGCGCGACGAAGTCGCCCCGTGCTTCTGGTCGCTAATGCGGCGGCCGGAATTCGCGCCGCTCGTCACCGCGATCATCGAGGCGCCGGCCGAGCGCTGGACCACCGAGACGATGGCGCACTTCGTCCATATGTCGCGAGCGCGCTTCTGCAAACAGTTCGTCGACATCTCCGGTCAGCCGCCCGCGCAATTCGTCACGCTGATCCGGATGAAACTGGCCGCGGCGATGCTCAGAAGCGGCGCCCGCACGCCGGACGCCGCCGAACGGGTCGGCTACCAGTCGGAATCCGCGTTCTCGCAGGCATTCAAACGTGTCACAGGCATTCAACCGGGTGCGTGGCGGCGCGCGTCCATCGCGCACGATTCCGGCAACCTGCAGGTTTCAGCCGATGCAACAAGCTCCGCCGCGCTGCATTGACCGCGCTACGCGCACGCCGCCGCGCCGAGACAAACTCGCAGAAATCGCAGACAGCGGCGCATTGTGCGGCCCCCTTCCGGCCACCACAATGGGCACCTATCTGTGAGGAACCGACATGAGCCGTCTACCGCTGCACACCCTCGACAGCGCGCCCGAAGCGAGCCGCCCCTACCTCGAACGCGCACAGGCCAACAATGGCTTCCTGCCGAATCTGGTCGCGTCGCTCGCGAACGCGCCGACCGCGCTCGAAACCTATCTGACCGTCGCCGAGATCAATGGCCGCAGCGGTCTGACGCTCGCTGAACGCGAGGTGGTGCAGATCACCGCGGCGGGCATCCACGGCTGCGGATTCTGCGTCGCGGGTCACACGGCGGTTGCGCTGAAGAAGGCCCAACTCGCGCCCGAACTGGTCGAAGCGATTCGCGAGCAGCAGCCGCTGTCCGATGCGCGCCTGGATGCCGTCGCGATCTTCACGCGCGCGGTGATCGCCGCACGCGGCGCGGTGTCCGACGATGCGCTCGCCGCCTTCCGCGCGGCCGGATTCAGCGACGCCAACGCACTCGAAGTCGTGCTCGGCGTAAGCCTCGCCACGCTGTGCAACTTCGCGAACAATCTCGCGCAGAACGAACTCAATCCGCAACTGGCCGCTTATCGCTGGGAAGCGGGCGCGCACGCCGCATGAAAACGCTGCCGCTGACTACCACGGCGCCCGACCTGGCAAGCTGGCTCGACGCCAACGCCGAGGCGATCGATGCCGGCCAGGATCTCGCGCGCGAGATCCTGCCGCGGCTCGGACGCGCAGGTCTGTTCCGGATCGGCGTGGCGGCGCATGAAGGCGGGGTGGACGGCACGACGGTCGATGCGATCGAAGCGGTCGCGAGCGTCGCCAGCCATTCGCTGACGGCGGCATTCGTGTTCTGGGGACAGCGCACGTTCATCGAATACCTGTTGCAGAGTCCGAACCAAGCGCTGCGCGCGCGCTGGCTGCCCACGTTGTTATCCGGCGAACTGGCCGGCGCGACGGGGTTGTCGAACGCGATGAAGTATCTGTCGAACATCGAGCCGCTGCGGATGAACGCGACGCCCCACTCCGGCGACGGAGCAAGCGCGGGCTGGAAGCTCGACGGCAAGCTGCCTTGGATCACGAACCTGCGCCGCGAGGGTTTCCTTGCCGCCGCCGCGTTCGACCACAGCGACGGCGCGCCGCCTTCGATTTTTGCGATTCCTCACGACGCAGCCGGCGTCGTGCGCAGCGACGATCTCGATCTGATCGCGCTGCGTTCGAGCAACACCGCCGCGCTTGCGCTGGAAGGCGCATGGCTCGACGCAAGCTGGCAGATCACCGCCGACGCGCCCTCTTTTCTCGCGCGCGTGCGCCCGGCTTTTCTCGGCCTGCAATGCGGGTTGTCGATCGGACTCGCGCGCCGCGCGCTTGCCGCCGTCGACGCCAGCAGCCCCGCCGCGCGTGAAGCCGTAGAGGACGAAGTCGCGCCGCTCGCGCACGAACTCGACGTGCTGACGAAGAGGTTGTTCGACGGCATTCAACACGGCACTTTCCTCGCGACGCCGGCCGCGCTGTTCGAAGTGCGGATCGGGCTCACCGCGGTGGTCGAGCAGGCAGCGCACCTCGAAGTCGTGACCGCAGGCGGGCGCGGTTATCTGCGCGGCCAGGGCGGCACCGCGCGACGCACTCGCGAAGCCGCGTTCGTGCCGATCGTCACCCCGAGCGTCGTGCAGTTGAAAAACCAGTTGGCGCAGCATCGACAGAACAAGGCCGCATGAGCTTGAACGACAGCATCGGCCAGCACGCACCGCGCGTGGACGTGCGCCAGGTCCGGCTCGGTTACGCGGGACGTCGCGTGCTGGACGGCATCGACTTCGACGTCCGCGCGGGCGAACTCGTTGCACTGCTCGGCCCGAGCGGCTGCGGGAAATCGACGTTGCTGCGTATCGTCGCCGGTTTGCAGCAGCCGGAATCCGGCGAGGTCGCCGTCGACGGCACGCCCGTGCGCGGCCCGCGGCCCGACGTCGCGCTGGCGTTTCAGGACCCGTGTCTGCTGCCGTGGTTGTCGGTAGAAAAAAATGTGGCGTTCGGGCTCGGCTTTTCGCGTCAACCGGATTTGCCGCGCAACGTGCGGCGCGAGCGCGTCACCACCGCGTTGAATCAGGTGGGACTCGCTCACGCCCGTCAGTACTCGCCCCGCCAGTTGTCGGGCGGCATGGCGCAGCGCGCGGCGCTCGCACGCTGTCTCGCCCGCAAACCGCGCACGCTGCTGCTCGACGAACCGTTCGGCGCGCTCGACGAAGTCACCCGCGCCGACATGCAGCAACTTCTCGTGGACGTGGTGCGCGAAACGGGCGCCGCCACCCTGCTCGTCACGCACGATATCGACGAAGCGCTGCTGGTGTCCAATCGCATCGTCGTGCTGGGCCATCGCGGCAAGCCGGTCCTGCAACTGAGCGTCGACATTCCGTCGCCACGCGACGCGCACCTCGAAGCGCTCGGCGCGTTGCGCATCCAGATTCTTCAGGCGCTGCGCGATCCAGTGCCACGTCCGGCCCTCGCCGCTTCCAACTAGAAGGCAAACCACGCATGTGCCAGCTTCCGATGTCCCGCCGCGAGTGGCTCAAGCTCGCTTCGATGTTCACCGTCGCCGGCGCCGCGCCGTTGCTCGGCACGCTCAACGCGCGCGCCGCCACGGACCCGAACGCGCCGGTGCGCATCGGCTATCTGCCGATCACCGACGCCACGCCGCTGCTGGTCGCGCATAACAACGGCTATTTCGAAGCCGCCGGCCTCGCCGTTGAAAAACCGACGCTGCTGCGCAGCTGGGCGCAACTCGTCGAGGCGTTCCTGTCGGGCCAGGTCAACGTCGTGCATCTGCTCGCGCCGATGACGATCTGGGCGCGCTACGGCGGCCAGGCGCCGGCGAAGGTGGTTGCATGGAATCACGTGAACGGCTCCGCGCTGACCGTGTCGCCGGATATCGACAAAGTCGCGGACCTCGCCGGAAAAACCGTCGCCGTACCGTTCTGGTATTCGATCCACAACGTGGTCGTGCAAGACCTGTTGCGTGCGCAAGGACTCGTGCCGGTCCTGAAGAAAGACGGCGACCTGAAGCCGAACGAAGTGAGGCTGGTGGTGATGTCGCCGTCCGACATGCCGCCTGCGCTCGCGTCGAAGCAGATTGCCGGGTTTATCGTCGCCGAGCCGTTCAACGCGGCGGCCGAGGGATTGAAAGTCGGCAAGGTGCTGCGTTTCACCGGCGACGTGTGGAAAAACCACGCGTGCTGCGTCGTGTTCATGCACGAGCGGGATCTGACCGAACGCGCCGCGTGGTCGCAGAAAGTCGTGGACGCGGTGGTCAAGGCACAGTTGTGGACTCGTGCTCATCCGCAGGAAGCGGCCCAGCTTCTGTCGAAGACCGGCCCGAACCATTACACGCCGCACACGGCCCAGGTATTGACCGACGTGCTCGCGCCCGCAGCCGGCGATCAGGGCCGCTATCTGGCCGATCGCGCGATCGTTCACGCGGACTGGCACGCGAAGCGGATCGATTTCCAGCCTTATCCGTATCCGGGGTACACCGAAGAACTCGTGCGGCGCCTGAAGTCGACACAACTCGAAGGCAACGCGCCGTTCCTGCCCAAACTCGATCCCGCTTTCGTCGCGCGCGATCTCGTGGACGACCGCTTCGTGAAGAACAGTATCCAGGCGGTCGGCGGCATGAAGGCGTTCGGCTTGCCTGACGGTTTTGCGCGCACGGAGACGATCGTTGTCTAGTCTGTCGACACGCGCCGCTGCCACGCCTGCCGCGACCTCTTCCCCACGCGCGGGCGGCGCCTCGTCGAACTGGTTGGCGCGCGCCGCGCTCGGACTGGCGGGGCTCGTCGGCGTCGTCGCGATATGGTGGTTGGCGATCACGCTGTTCGCCGCGCCCGGCACGCTCGCCGCACAATTTTCGCCGGCCCGTGCGGCGGCCACGCTGCCTTCGCTGATCACCGACGATCGTCTTGCCGTTCACATCGTTACGAGCTTGCGGCGCATCGCGATCGGTCTCATCTGGGCGCTGATCGTCGGCGTGCCGCTCGGCTTTCTGATCGGCCGTGTGAAAGCGCTCGATACGGCGCTGTCGCCCACGCTGCAATTCCTGCGCATGGTGTCGCCGCTATCGTGGATGCCGATTGCGGTGATGTCGCTCGGCGTCGGCGACCGCGCGGTGTATTTCCTGCTGGCGTTCGCCGCCGTGTGGCCTTTGATGATGAGCACCGCCGCCGGCGTCGCGCAGATCGACCGGCGCTGGTTGCAACTCGGCGAAAGTCTCGCGGCCACGCGCAGCGAAATGCTCTGGCACGTGTTCGTGCCCGGCATCGCCGCGCATGTGCTGACCGGCGTGCGGCTCGCAATCGGCATTCTGTGGATCGTGCTGGTGCCCGCGGAAATGCTCGGCGTGAGTTCCGGCCTCGGTTATCTGATTCTCGATTGCCGCGACCGTCTCGCATATTCCGAGTTGACCGCGGTGATTCTGGTGATCGGCGCGCTCGGGTTTCTGCTCGATTTCGCGGCGCGCGTCGCTTACCGGCGCTTCGGTGTCGGTAGGGTCGAGCAGGAGCGGTAGCAGCGCGGCGTAAAAGCCATGGTGCGCGCGCGGCCAACGCCATCCAACCTGTTCGTCAGTGACAACCCACCGCGCAGCCGAGCGCGCTGAACGCGCTGACAATCCCGACTCCCGCGCCGAGTCCGAAGGTTTCGAGTGAGCTTGCGCAGCCTTGCAGACCGAAGGTCAGCGCAAAGGCCACGGCGAACATGATTCGCCGCGCGCCGGTACGAATGATGCCGTGCTGGTTGCTGTGGGGCATGGTGCTTCCTTCCGCGTGAAATGGGTCGACCCAACCCGACTCGTTGCAGCGAGTTTAGCCAGCGTCCTTCCGCGCAAAAGACCCGAATACCGGGCAATAAAACCGTGCCACTTACCAAACTTTGCGTCCCTCACCGCGTGCAACATATGCCACCGGACAGGCCACCGGACGGCAGCGGTCATTTAGCGCGGAGTGCCGGTTTTCCCACATACCCGAACCTTACGTTCCGTTATGTTGGGTGCTCGGGCGCTCGAGGGAGATCGCGATGTCAGTCTATGTCGATGAAGGGTTCCGGCCCTGTGTCACCGAATGCGCGACCGTCGCGTTCCGGGTGTGTTTCGATGACCGCGCGTTGATCTTCGAAGTGAGTGCCGACGCATTGGTGACCTATTGCGGAGCGGCCAGCAAACGGCGCCGCGACCTGCTGGTCGCGTTCGAGGACGCGCAGTTCGAGATCTTGTCCGTGGCCGCGCGCAAAGGCGCGGCCAAACCGGATGAGCCCGTCGAGCCCGTGCGATTGGACCTCGACGAATTCAGAATGGTCAGACATTAATCGGCGTGTGAGCCCGGCTCGCTGAGCGCGGTGTTAATTGCATGCGGCACGCCGCGCGCCGCCATTAACCCACGTCGAGCACCAGAAGCTGCGCGCCATCCGCGACCTGATCGCCGACCGCATACAACACCTCCGACACCGTTCCCGCCGCCGGCGCACCAATCGTGTGCTCCATCTTCATCGCTTCCATCACGATCAGCGGCGTGCCTTTCTCCACCACTGCGCCTGGCTCGACCAGCACCGCGATCACCTTACCCGGCATCGGCGCGGTCAAACGGCCCTCGCCGCCTTCCACATCCGCTGCATGCGCGAGCAGGTTCTGCCACTCGAACGCGAGCGCTTCACCGAGGCAGAACACATGGAACGTATCGCCGTCGACGAACACGCGGCCCGTCACGCGCGCATCGCCGATGGTCGCGCGGAATGCGTGCTGGCCCGTGCCCTCCGACCAGTCGAAACTTTCGCGCACGCCGTCGTGCTCGAGCGTTTGTGTGCCGCCGTCGCGTGCGAACGTCACGGTAAACGCGCTTTCGTTGTCGTTGCTGCCGTGGTCGATTGCGCGCCAACCGAGGGTCTGTGTATAGCCGCTGTTCAGGCGCCAATGCGATAGCGCGTCCCACGGTGATGCGCCATGCGCGCTGCCGCCTTCGCGCGCGAGCAGCGCCGCGCAGGCGAGCGCCAGGGCTTCCCTGAACGGCTTTTTCACGGGCGCGAACAACGCGTCGTGATGCCGTTCGATCAAGCCGGTATCGAGATCGCCGCTCGCAAAAGGCTCGCTCGTGACGATTCGCTGCAGGAACTCGACATTGGTATGCGGGCCGACCACCTCGCACGCACGCAACGCGCGATTCAGCCGCGCCAGCGCTTCTTCGCGCGTCGCACCGTGGACGATCAGCTTCGCGATCATCGGATCGTAGAACGGTGTGATCGTATCGCCTTCGCGCACGCCGCTGTCGATCCGCACAGGCGCTTTGCGGCTCGATTCGCTCGAGGCCGAACCTTCCGCTCCGATCGCAAACTCCACGCCCTCAGGCATGCGCAGATGCTTCAACGTACCGGTAGACGGCAAGAAACCGCGCGCCGGATGCTCGGCATAGATCCGCGCTTCGATCGCATGACCATCGATCTTCAATTGCTGCTGCGTGAGCGGCAACGGTTCATCCGCCGCGACGCGCAGTTGCCATTCCACGAGGTCTTGCCCGGTCACCATTTCGGTGACCGGATGCTCGACCTGCAAGCGCGTGTTCATCTCCATGAAATAGAACTCGCCACCCGGCGTCATGATGAATTCGACGGTGCCCGCGCCGACGTAATTCACCGCGCGCGCGGCCGCCACCGCCGCCTCGCCCATCTCGCGTTTGATCTCGGCGGACAGGCCCGGCGCGGGCGCTTCCTCCAGCACCTTCTGATGACGCCGCTGCACCGAGCAATCGCGATCGAACAGATAAACTGCACTGCCATGACGGTCCGCGAAGACCTGCACTTCCACGTGACGCGGCCGCGTCAGATATTTTTCGATCAGCACGCGGTCGTTACCGAAACTGCTGGCCGCTTCCCGTTTGCACGAAGCCAATGCCGCCGCGAAATCCTCGCTGCGCTCCACCACGCGCATGCCCTTGCCGCCGCCGCCCGCACTCGCCTTCAGCAACACCGGATAACCGATCGCGTCAGCCTCGCGATGCAGCAGTTGCGGGTCCTGATCGTCGCCGTGATAGCCGGGCACGAGCGGCACTGCAGCCGCGTGCATCAGCGCCTTCGCGGCGGCCTTCGACCCCATCGCGGCAATCGCTTCGACCGGCGGTCCGATGAAGACGATGCCGGCCGCTTCGCAAGCCTGCGCGAAATCCTCGTTTTCCGACAGGAAGCCGTAGCCCGGATGCACGGCCTGCGCGCCGGTAGCGCGCGCCGCTTCGACGATACGTTCTGCACGCAGATAACTTTCAGCGGCCGTCGCGCCGCCGATGTGCACCGCTTCGTCGCACGCGGCGACATGCTTGGCGTTCGCGTCCGCGTCGGAATACACGGCCACGCTCGCGATGCCGAGCCGCTTGCAGGTCGCGGCCACACGGCACGCAATTTCGCCCCGGTTCGCAATCAGAATCTTGTTGAACATGAGGTGTCTCGATCAAGGGCCCCGATGTGTCGGATTAGGGGCGGTTGTTCTGGTGAAGGCGGACTAAGGCCCAATGTGTGTTGCCGCGCTAGTTGCGCCACGACGGCGTGCGTTTTTCGAGGAACGACGCGACGCCTTCGCGACCTTCCGCGCCGGCGCGCGTGCGCGCGATGCGCGCGGCCGTCTCTTCGATCAGCGCCGCGTTCAACTCGCGCCCGGCGACGTCCTGCACGAGTTGCTTGCACGCGCGCACCGCTTGCGGACCGTTCGCGCAAAGCGTGTCGGCGATCTGTCTCACGGTGGCATCCAGTTGCTCCGGTCCGACCATTTCAGCGACGAGCCCAAGACGCAACGCGGTCGCGCAATCGAACTGCTCGGCCGTCGTGAAGTAACGGCGCGACGCCTGCTCGCCCAACGCGCGAATCACATACGGCGCGATGGTGGCGGGAATCAACCCGAGCCGCGCCTCGGATAAACAAAAGCGCGCGCTCTCCACCGCCACGACGACATCGCACGCCGAGATCAAGCCCATCCCGCCCGCGTACGCATCGCCATTCACACGCGCGATCACCGGCTTGTTGCAGCGATAGATCGACGACAGCATGTTCGCCAGCAGCATCGCATCGGCGCGGTTCTCGTCGTCCGAGTAGCCGGCCATTTTCTTCATCCAGTTCAGATCGGCGCCCGCGCAGAACGCCTTGCCGTTCGCGGCGAGCACGATCGCGCGCACGTCGTCGCGCGTGTTCAGCGCTGTGAAGACCGCGGTCAGCTCCGCGATCATCGTTTCGTTGAACGCGTTGCGCACGTCCGGCCGGTTCAGCGTGACCGTGGCGATCTGAGCATCGAACGCGAGATTCAGCGTTTCGTATTGCATCTTCATGGCTCCTTGCGCATCGCGCGCTGTCACATTCTGAACACGCCGAAACGCGTTTCTTCGATCGGCGCATTCATCGCGGCGGACAGACCGAGACCGAGCACGTCGCGTGTTTGCGCCGGATCGATCACGCCGTCGTCCCACAGACGCGCGCTCGCATAGTAAGGATGCCCTTGATGCTCGTATTGATCGCGAATCGGCTGCTTGAATGCCTCTTCCTCTTCAGCGCTCCACGCGCCGCCCTTGGCTTCGATCCCGTCACGCTTGACGGTGGCCAGCACCGAAGCCGCCTGCTCGCCGCCCATTACCGAAATGCGCGCGTTCGGCCACATCCACAGAAAGCGCGGCGAATACGCACGGCCGCACATGCCGTAATTGCCCGCGCCGAACGAGCCGCCGATGATCACCGTGAACTTCGGCACCTTGGCTGTAGCCACGGCCGTGACCATCTTCGCGCCGTTACGCGCGATCCCTTCGTTTTCGTATTTGCGGCCCACCATGAAGCCGGTGATGTTCTGCAGGAACACCAGCGGAATCTTGCGCTGCGCGCACAGCTCGATGAAGTGCGCGCCCTTTAACGCCGACTCGGAAAACAGAATGCCGTTGTTCGCGACGATGCCGACCGGATGCCCCCAGATATGCGCGAAGCCGCACACGAGCGTGGTGCCGTAACGGGCCTTGAATTCGTCGAAAGCGGAATCGTCGACGATGCGCGCGATCACCTCGCGAATATCGAACGGTTTGCGCGTATCCACCGGAATCACGCCATACATGCTCTTCACGTCGTAGCGCGGCGGCTTCGGTTCCTGCAACACCAGCGGCGGCTGCTTCGCGCGGTTCAGATTGCCGACGATGCGGCGCGCGATCGACAACGCATGCGCGTCGTTCTGCGCGAGATGATCGACCACGCCGGACAGACGCGTATGCACGTCGCCGCCGCCGAGGTCTTCCGCGCTGACCACTTCGCCGGTCGCCGCTTTCACCAGAGGCGGGCCGCCGAGAAAAATCGTTCCCTGATTCTTCACGATGATCGATTCGTCGCTCATGGCCGGCACATAAGCGCCGCCCGCCGTGCACGAGCCCATCACGACCGCGATCTGCGGAATGCCCGCTGCGGACAGATTCGCCTGGTTGTAGAAGATGCGGCCGAAGTGATCGCGATCCGGGAACACGTCGTCCTGATTCGGCAGATTCGCGCCGCCCGAGTCGACCAGATACACGCACGGCAAATGATTTTCCGCGGCGATTTCCTGCGCCCGCACATGCTTTTTCACGGTGACGGGATAGTAAGTGCCGCCTTTGACCGTCGCGTCGTTGCAGACGATCACGCACTCCTGCCCGGCAATCCGGCCGATGCCGGTGACGACGCCCGCGCCCGGCGCGTCGTCGTTATACATGCCGTATGCGGCGAGTTGCGAGAACTCCAGAAACGGCGTGCCCGGATCGAGCAGTTTCTCGATGCGATCGCGCGGCAGCAATTTGCCGCGGCCCGTGTGTTTGTCGCGCGCCGCCTCGCCGCCGCCGAGCGACAGCTTCGCGATCTTCTCGCGCAGATCGGCGACCAGCGCTTCGAGCGCCGCCGCATTGGCGCGGAAATCGTCGGAGCGGGGATTCAGTTTTGATTCGATGATCGGCATTGAGTGGTTCTCCCGAGGCTCAAGCCGTTTCCGCAAACAGTTCGCGGCCGATCAACATGCGGCGGATTTCGCTCGTGCCCGCGCCGATTTCATAGAGCTTCGCATCGCGCCACAAACGGCCGACCGGATACTCGTTGATATAACCGTTGCCGCCGAGAATCTGGATCGCTTCGCCGGCCATCCACGTGGCTTTTTCCGCGGTATAGAGAATCACGCCCGCGCAATCCTTGCGCACCTGGCGCACGTGTTCCTTGCCGAGCGTGTCGAGTTGACGGCCCACCGCGTACAGATACGCGCGGCACGCCTGCAACGTGGTGTACAGATCGGCGACCTTGCCCTGGATCAACTGGAACTCGCCGATCGACTGGCCGAACTGCTTGCGATCGTGGATATACGGCACCACGGCGTCCATCACCGCGACCATGATGCCGGTCGGGCCGCCCGCGAGCACCGCGCGCTCGTAGTCGAGGCCGCTCATCAGCACCTTCACGCCGCCGTTCAGTTGACCGAGGATGTTTTCTTCGGGCACTTCGACGTCCTGGAAAACCAGTTCGCCGGTGTGCGAACCGCGCATGCCGAGCTTGTCGAGTTTCTGCGCGACCGAAAAGCCCTTCATGCCCTTCTCGACGATAAACGCGGTGATGCCGCGCGAATTCGCTTCCGGATCGGTTTTCGCGTAGACCACCAGTGTGTCGCAATCCGGTCCGTTGGTGATCCACATTTTCGTGCCGTTCAATACGTAGCGGTCGCCCTTTTTGTCCGCGCGCAGCTTCATGCTGACCACGTCGGAACCGGCGTTCGGCTCGCTCATGGCCAGCGCGCCGATGTGTTCGCCGGAGACGAGCTTGGGAAGATACTTCTGTTTTTGCGCGTCCGTGCCGTTGCGATGAATCTGGTTCACGCACAGATTCGAGTGCGCGCCATACGACAGACCGACCGAGGCCGACGCGCGCGAGATTTCTTCCATCGCGATCATGTGCGCGGTGTAGCCCATGTTCGCGCCGCCGTATTCTTCCGCGACCGTCATGCCGAGCACGCCCAGATCGCCGAATTTGCGCCACAGGTCCATCGGAAATTGATCCGTACTATCGATTTCCGCGGCGCGCGGGGCGATTTCCTTGGCCGCGAATCCCGCAATGCTGTCGCGCAACATTTCGATTTCTTCGCCGAGCGGGAATTGCAAACCGGGCAGATTGCTCATTGTCGTGTCTCCAGAGTTCGTTGACGGCCGGCCTGGGTGCGTGCCGGCGAGTCTGATGATTGCCGATGGGGCGATCGGGCCGACGGCACCGGCCTTGTGAGCCGATTCGCGACGCCGCCTTCGCGCAAACTTTCGCCGCGCACGAAGCGCCTTCGTTCAATGCCGCATTTCACGCCAGATTTACGTAAGCGTCAATAGGTATTTTTGAGTGTTACTCAGAAACTGGCGGATACGCTTACTGGAAAGGCTATAGCGTGATAGGATCGTCGTCACCGGTCGTATTGGCCTCACAAATCTGAACTCGACTCATATGACGGCAACGATGAACGCCGAGCTCCCCGCGTCGCGCCGCCAGCCGGCCGGACGCAAATCGCAACAGCGCGTGAAGGAGATTCTTCAGGCGGGTCGCGACGTGTTCTCCGAGAAGGGCTACGAGCGCGCGACGACCGCGGAGATCGCGCAGCGTCTGGGCATTTCGGAGGCGACCGTATTCAGCTATTTCCGCGGCAAACGCGAGTTGTGCGCGCGAGTGATCGGCGACTGGTACGACGAGATCATCGAAGCGATCGAAACCGGCTTACCGCGCGACGGCAATGTGCGCCAGCAGTTTGCGTTCATCGTGAGAACGCATTTGCGGCTGATGCTGGTGAACGGCACCGACCTGTGTGCGTTGGTGCTGTCCGAGGGCCGTGCGCGCCATCATGAATTGAGCGAAGCGCTCACCGACTTGCAGCGCCGCTATACGGCCCCGCTGATGCGCGTGCTGTCCCAAGGTCAGGAAGACGGCCAGATTCGCACGGACATGCCGTTGCGCCTGCTGCGCTCGATGGTCTTCGGTCCGATGGAACATGTGCTGTGGGACGCCACGCTCGCGAACCGGCATATCGACATCGACGCCACCGCCGATCAATTGATCGACGTGCTGTGGACCGCGCTCACGCCGCCGGCTGTCGCGGTGAACGCGTTGCAGCAGTTCCACCTGGAAGTGGCCGAAGCCACGCGGCGCTTCGAGCAGGCAGCGGCGCCACGCGCAACGCCGAAAGTCCGCAAGAAATAGCCGCGCCGATGCGCTACTCTAGTTCTCCCGGCGCAATCCACGAGGAGATCCGAGCATGCCATCGGCGAAAAGCGGCACCATCAGAATCGGTATCGGCGGCTGGACCTATGCGCCGTGGCGCGGCCCGTTCTATCCCGACGATCTCACGCAAAG
The DNA here is from genome assembly GCF_046030735.1 of Paraburkholderia xenovorans. Lineage (GTDB taxonomy): Bacteria > Pseudomonadota > Gammaproteobacteria > Burkholderiales > Burkholderiaceae > Paraburkholderia > Paraburkholderia xenovorans_A. The sequence continues at coordinate 86,280 of NZ_JAQQBV010000018.1, read as the reverse complement.
CCGCGAACTCGAATACGCGAGCCGCCATCTCACGTCGATTGAAATCAACGGCACGTTCTACGGCTTGCAGAAACCGTCGAGCTACGAAAAGTGGTATCAGGAAACGCCGGACGATTTCGTGTTCTCGCTGAAAGCGCCGCGCTACTCGACCAATCGCAAGGTGCTCGCCGAGGCAGGCGAAACAATCGAGCGCTTTTTCGGCAGCGGCCTGCTGCTGCTCAAGCAGAAGCTCGGCCCCATCAACTGGCAGTTCGCGCCGACAAAAAAGTTCGACCCCGAAGACTTCGAAGCCTTCCTGAAACTGCTGCCCGCGAGCATCGAAGGACAAAAACTCAGGCATGCAGTCGAGGTCCGCAACGAGACCTTCAGGACGCCCGCGTTCATCGCGCTCGCCAGAAAATACAAGGTCGCGGTCGTGCTGGCGGCCGACAGCGAGTACCCGCAAATCGCGGATCTCACCGCGCCGTTCGTGTACGCCCGCATCATGGGCACCACCGACCAACAGACCAAAGGCTATTCGCCCCAGGCGCTCGACGCATGGGCCGAGCGGGCACGCCAACTCGCCGCCGGCACGACACCCGGCGATCTGGAAGCGGCGGCCGAGGCGCCTGCGAAAGCCGCTGCGCGCGATGTCTATCTATACGTGATCAGCGGCTTCAAGGAACGCAATCCGGCCGCGGCGATGGCGCTGCTCAAACGCATCTGATCGGTGTGAGCGCGACCGGACGGGCAAACGCGTCGGCGAACGTGGGGGAAACACGAAGCAAACACAAGGCGAGTGTCATAATCCCGGCTTCCGAAGAAAGCAACCATCCCTGCAATCAGGCCGCGAGGCCATTTCGACACCCAAGGTCCGGGAGAATATTTTGAGCGCCATCGACAATCCTCTGCACGATCAGGAAGTCGGCTCGGCCGACGCCACCCAGGACACCACGCGCATCGACGACGTTCGTATCGGCGCAGTCCGCCCACTCATCTCGCCCGCGCTGTTGCAGGACGAACTGCCCGTGCCGCTGCCGGTGCAAACGCTGGTCGAGAGAACCCGCGCGGAAATCGCCGACATCCTGCACGGCCGCGACGACCGGCTCGTGATGATCGTCGGCCCGTGCTCGATTCACGATCACGACCAGGCGATCGAATACGCGCGCAAGCTGAAAGTCGCGGCAGACCGCTATAAGGACGATCTGCTGATCGTGATGCGCGTGTACTTCGAAAAGCCGCGCACCACCGTCGGCTGGAAAGGCTATATCAACGACCCGCGGCTCGACGGCAGCTTCCGTATCAACGAAGGCTTGCGGCTCGCGCGGCAACTGCTGCTCGAGATCAACGGGCTTGGTTTGTCGACGGCGACCGAGTTTCTCGACCTGCTCAGCCCGCAATACATCGCGGATCTGATCGCGTGGGGCGCGATCGGCGCACGCACGACCGAGAGTCAGAGCCACCGCCAGCTCGCGTCGGGCCTGAGCTGCCCGATCGGTTTCAAGAACGGCACGGACGGCGGCGTGCAGATCGCCGCGGACGCGATCGTCGCCGCGCGCGCGAGCCACGCGTTCATGGGAATGACGAAGATGGGCATGGCCGCGATCTTCGAAACGCGCGGCAACGACGACGCGCACGTGATCCTGCGCGGCGGCAAGAAGGGGCCGAACTACGACAGCGCGTCGGTGGAGGCGACCTGTGCGGCGCTGCGCTCAGCGAATCTGCGTGAACAGGTGATGATCGATTGCTCGCATGCAAACTCGGGCAAGTCGCATTTGCGTCAACTGGAGGTGGTGCAGGATATTGCGCAGCAACTGTCCACGCGCGAGCGCCGCATTATCGGCGTCATGCTGGAAAGTCATCTGGAAGAAGGCCGTCAGGACCTGAAAGCCGGGGTGCCGTTGCGTCACGGCGTATCGATCACGGATGCCTGCGTGAGCTGGGTACAAACCGAACCGCTGCTCGACACGCTTGCCGAGGCGGCTCGCAAACGCCGCGCGGGTTGATCGGATCACTCGCCCGCACTGCACGCACCGCACGCGCCGCGCCAACCGCCGATTGCCTGCTTCACGGGGGTTGGGCAGCGCGTTGTTCCTCACGCCCGCTGCATCGCTCGTCGCGCATCGTGGCGACGTGCATCGATGCGCCAGCGTGAGTCGCGTTGCATGACGACGCTTTGACGCTTACGACGCGTTGACGGCTTCCTTGAACGCCTTGCCGGCAACGAACTTCACCGTCTTGGCAGCCGCAATCTGGATCTCGGCGCCGGTCGACGGATTGCGGCCGACACGTGCTGCACGCGCACCGGTCGAGAAAGAACCGAAACCGACCAGTTGCACCGTATCGCCGCCAACCACTGCCTTGGTTACCGCTTCGACGATTGCGTCGATGGTCTGGCCGGTGGCCGCTTTGCTTTCGCCCGTTTGTGCGGCGACCGCATCAATCAGTTCCTGTTTGTTCATAGCACATCCCGTATGGTAATCATGGAACCGGCGCCACATCTGTTGCGCCGGGACCGACACACTAACGCATAGGCGCGCATTCGCGCAAACCTTGCCTGTAAGGCTTGTATCACGCTTGCACCGGGGATTTGACGTTTTTTGAGGGCAAAGTGCCATAAGAATCGCGTGCTTAGGTGCGCAAGCCGTTTTACAGCCGCTCGCCGCGCTTCACAATCCGTTGCAATTTCAGTGATTTAGCGCCGTCCAGCCGAGTGCGGACGGGGGTTTGTCCTATCTCATGGCAAATGACGCAGGCCGCTTTGATCGCCCGCAGGAACAGCGCAACAAAAGAATTGAACATCTAAAAAAAAATCACATTTCGCCACACTGCGAAACGTTTAATCGCGTGAGCGAGTTTCAAACCGGTGAAAAACATCGCAGGGTCGCCGCTGATTATCGGGCCTCAATTGAATCGCCAGACCGCGATCCAGCACAAATGACTTGACATCGAATAACCGAGGTCGTATTTACCGGCTCTTCGACGCCGACCACGCCGCCCCGCCGGATTTCTCTTTTCAAATCAGGCTCAAGCTCCCGCCCCGCGCTGCCGATATACAAAGCTGCGTTCGCCGCGCAAACGTTGACAGGGATGAGAATGGTCGGATTTGCCAGATTGAGAGAAACGCTTTCGGTTGCCGCCGGCGATCCGGAACTCGTGCGCTCGCAACTCGATGCATTCGGCCGTCAGACTCCGCTGCTCTACTTCATCCTGTTCGTCAACACGATGGCCGTCGCGATCACGCATTGGCGCCTCGCGCCGGCGTGGTTGGCGATCTACGTGCCCACGCTGCTGTGCTCGCTGTGCATCGTCCGCTGTGCGCGCTGGTGGCGTGCCCGGCACCGGGTGCTGACGCACGACAAGGCGGTGCCCGAACTGCGCAAGCTGATCTGGCTGTCAGGACTGTTCAGCACCGCGTTCAGCGCGTGGTCGCTCGCGTTGTTTCCGTACGGCAGCGCATACGAGCAGGCGCAAGTCGCTTTCTACATCGCGACAACCGTGGTCGGCTGCGTGTTCTGCCTGATGCATCTGCGCGCGGCGGCGCTCGTGCTGCTGTCGATCGCCGTTCTGAGCTTTGCGACATTCATGGTGCTGACAGGACACCCCGTGTTCATCGCGATGGCGGTCGACATGACGCTCGTTGCCGGCGCGCTCGCGTTCATCATCGAACTGTATTACCGGACCTTCGCGGGCGTCGTGCAGGCGCAGCGCGAGTTGCAGTTGAGCCAGCAGAAAACGCAAAAACTCAGCGACGACAACTTCCGGCTCGCCAGCATCGACAGCCTCACCGATCTGCCTAATCGCCGCAGTTTCTTCGCGTCGCTGCGCGCGCTGTCGGAACAGGCGCCCGGCCCGGGCGACGGCTTCAACGTCGGACTGATCGATCTCGACGGCTTCAAACAGGTCAACGACGTGTACGGCCACGCAAGCGGCGACATCGTGCTTCAGGAAGTCGGCTTCCGCCTGCTCGCGCTGGCCGAGCCGGGCGTTTTCTTCGCGCGGCTCGGCGGCGACGAGTTCGGCATCCTCACGCAGACCAGGCTGCCGAGCGACGCGCTGCTCGAGTTGGGGCAGCGCATTTGCGACACGCTCAGGCAGCCGTACCGGGTGGCCGGCAATGTCGCCGAGCTGACGGGCACGATCGGCTGGGCCGCGTTTCCGGAAGCCGGCAACACGGTCGCACAGGTTTTCGAGCGCGCGGACGCCGCGTTGTACGTCGGCAAGGAGAGCCGCCGCGGCACGCCGATCATCTTCTCGACCGAGCACGAAACGCGCATCCGCCGCTCGAGTCTCGTCACGCAGGAGCTGCGCCATGCGGACCTCCATACGGAGCTGTTCCTCGAATTCCAGCCGATCTGCGACGTGCTCACGCAACGGCCGATCGGTCTCGAAGCGCTCGGCCGCTGGAGCAACGCGCGGCTCGGCGCGGTCAGGCCGGAAGAGTTCATCCGGATCGCCGAGCGCACCGAACTGATTTTGTCGGTTACGGAAGTGCTGCTGCACAAGGCGCTCGCCGAAGTCGCGCGCTGGCCGTCCGAGCTGTATCTGTCGTTCAATCTGTCGGCGATCGATATCTGCACGTCGCCGCGCGCGCGGCGCCTCGTCGACATCGTCGAGGCGAGCGGCGTGCCGCCGCATCGCGTGACCTTCGAGATCACCGAAACCGCGGTCACGCGCGATTTCGAGCAGGCGCACAGTTCGCTCACGATGATCAAGGAGGCCGGCTGCCGCGTGTCGCTCGACGATTTCGGCACCGGCTATTCGAGCCTCAGCTACGTGCACCGCCTGCCCTTCGATACGATCAAGATCGACCGCAGCTTCATGACCGACGTGGACACCAATACGGCGTCGAAGAAGATCGTCAAGTCGGTGCTCGATCTGTGCCGCAACCTCGGCCTCGAATGCGTGGTCGAGGGGCTCGAAACGGTGTCGCAGGCAGAGGTCGTCAAGGCGCTCGGCGCGCGTGCCGTGCAGGGCTACCTGTTCGCGCGGCCGATGCGGGCCGGCGCGGTGGCCGGCTATCTGTCGACGGCGGTCGCCCCATAGTCGAGCTTCGGATACCAGTCCGTGCCGCGGCCACCCGGCGTCATGTCGAGCACCGTCCAGATCGGCATCACATCCGGCGCGCCGCGCGGGTCCTGACCGGGGTCCGCCGTGGCAGGCCCCATCTCCTCGGCCCAGAAATGCCGCACGACGCCGCCTGAGCGCGTGAACACGTTGAATTCGGGATGATCGTCGCCGTCCGGATCTTCCGCGGCGTAGTCGCGATTGAACGTGTTGCCGCCCGACGAGTACAGCCGTAAATACCGCCAGCCGCGCTCCTTTTTGAAAGCGACCAGCTTCTCGATCGGCGAACGGCCGATCACCGCGAAAGCGACGCGCTGCAGGATATCGGGCATTTCGCCGTCGTACGCGCTCAGCAGCGACGTGCACATCGGGCACGGCCGCGCGCGCTGCGGGCCGAACATCCAGTTATAGGTGACGAGCGTGTCGTGCGTGCCGAACATCTGCGAGAGCGTGACCGGCCCCTGTTCGCCGACGAAACGATAATCTTCGGGCACCACGCCGCCGGGCGGCAGCATACGGCGTTGCGCGGCGACCCGTTCGATATGGCGGCGCAACTCGATTTCCTCGGCCAGCAGATCGTTGCGCGCGCGACGATATTCCGCGCTCTCGCCGGGAAACCGGCTCGGCAATTCGGCCAGCAAACGGGCGGATTTCAGCGTGTGGCCGGATGGATTGATGTCAGTCATCAGCAACCTCCTCGTGCGTTGAACAGGACGAATGGTGCGATGCGGCGCTTCAGCGCTTGTCGCGCCTTCCATACGAACGACGAACGGCGCGCTGCCGGATCGACACCGTTGCCGAAATTTTTTTCGCCCCACCTGGACCAGCCGCCGCGCGAATGCGTACGTTTTTTCGCCCTCCTCGTCACGCACTTTCATCAACCTGTGCTTAAATCCGCATTCGAGATTTGAAAGGAGCGCGGTCGTGTGGCATTTCCCCGTGGCTATTCCACCTTCGCTCGGCGTGTGGGCCGTCTTCATGAGTGTGCTCGTCACGCAACTCGGCGTGCCGATTCCCGCCGCGCCAATGCTGATCTTCGGCGGCACGATGGCGGCGATGGGACAAGCGTCGTACGCCGGCGTGTTCGGCGCCGCGGTGAGCGCCACGCTGATCGCCGATTCGCTGTGGTTTTTCACCGGACGAACCTACGGCCGGCGTCTGCTGAATTATCTGGTGCGCTTTTCGTTGTCGCTCGACACCACGATCCGCGTCACGCGCAACACCTATGAACGTTACGGCGCGCCGATTCTCACGCTCGCCAAGTTCCTGCCCGGTCTCGGCCTGATCTCGGCGCCGCTGCTCGGCACGACCGCGATCAGCGTCGGCGTGTTCCTGATCTGGGATCTGCTCGGCGCCGCGCTGTGGGCCAGCGTGTGGATCGTCGGCGGCGCGGCGTTTCACGACCAGATCGTGCAAACCATTCTGCTCGTGCGTCAGAACGGCGGCACGATTGTCGACGCATTCGCGGCCATCTTCGCGACCGTCATGTTGTATCGGTGGGTACGCCGCTGGCAATTTCGCCGTTGGCTCGCTCACGTGCGGATTTCGCCCGACCAGCTCGACGCGATGATGAAGTCCAACGAACCGCCGCTGATCTTCGACGCGCGGCCGCGCAGCATACGGGCGAAGGAATCGCACCGGATCGCGGGCGCGCGGCCGCTCGATCTCGATTCGCCCGACGCGATCGATCCGGCTTTGCTGAAGCGGCCGATCGTCGTCTACTGCGTCTGTCCGAACGAGGCGAGCGCGAAGCGGATCATCGGCCAGTTGCATCGCAAGAAGCTGCATCACGTCCGCGCGCTGAAGGGCGGGCTCGATGCGTGGGAAAAGCGCGGCTATCCGGTCGAGCCGCTGCCGCCCGACTTCGAAACCGCGAAGGCCCATATGATCGAAGACGAAGACGAGGCCGACGAAGGCGAATACACCGTGCGCGCAACACTGGCGAAATAACCTCCAATTTGCGGGAGCAGCACTATGGCAGCGAGCCACACCCACTATCGGCGTCTGATCGATTTTGCCGCCACCCTGCCACCCACGCCGACCGCCATCGCGCATCCCTGCGATGCAGGCACGCTCGAAGCCGCGGTCGAAGCGGCCCGGCTCGGCCTGATCGCGCCGATTCTGGTCGGGCCTCGCGACAAGATCGCGTCGGTCGCGAGCGCGGCTGACATCGACGTCGGGCAGTTCCCGATCGTCGATGCGCCGCACAGCCATGCCGCGGCCGAAACGGCCGTGCGGCTCGTGCATGAAGGCACCGCGCAGGCGTTGATGAAAGGCTCGCTGCACACCGACGAACTGATGAGCGCCGTGGTCGCGCGCGCGACGGGTCTGCGCACCGAGCGGCGCATCAGCCACTGCTTCGTGATGGACGTGCCGGGCCATGCCGATCCGCTGATCATCACGGACGCCGCCGTCAATATCCTGCCCACGCTCGAAGACAAAATGCACATCGTGCAGAACGCAATCGATCTCGCGCACGCGCTCGGTTTTCCTGCGGCGCGCGTGGCGATTCTGTCGGCGATGGAAACCGTCAATCCGAAAGTACCGTCGACGATCGAAGCGGCCGCGCTGTGCAAGATGGCCGATCGCGGACAGATCGTCGGCGCAATACTCGACGGCCCGCTCGCACTCGATAACGCGATCAGTCTCGAAGCGGCGAGCGTGAAGAAGATCAATTCGCCTGTCGCGGGTCAGGCCAACGTGCTCGTCGTGCCCGATCTCGAAGCCGGCAATCTGCTCGCCAAAAGCCTGTCGTTTCTGGCCGGCGCGGACGCGGCGGGTATCGTGCTCGGCGCGCGCGTGCCGATCATTCTGACAAGCCGCGCCGATTCGGTGATGACGCGTCTCGCTTCGTGCGCGGTGGCCGCGCTAGTCGCGCTCAGGCGCCGCGAACCGGGGAACGCTATCGCCAGTTGAGCGCCGGTTTTTCGTACTTCGGTCTGAACCGGGCCATGCCCTCGCGCCCGGTTTGCGCGAAGGCCGGCGTCAACCGGATCGATCGTCGTCGATGGGTCGATGCCGGCGTTAGCTCACGGTTATCGCTGAGCGGAACGACTAGCGTTCGGCGACCTTGCGCTGCCGCCACAAGCACAGCAGATCGCACGCGATATGCGCGGCGGCGATCGCCGTGATCTCGCTCTGGTCATATGCGGGCGACACCTCCACCACGTCCGCGCCGATCAGATTCAGCGCGCCGAGCCCGCGCACGATGGCGAGCCCCTGCGCCGACGACAAACCGCCCGCCACCGGCGTGCCCGTACCCGGCGCGAACGCCGGATCGAGACAGTCGATATCGAAGGTCAGATACGCGGGCCGCTCGCCGACAATCGCCTTGATCCGCTCCACCGCCGCACGCGTTCCGTGCTCGTGGACCCACGCCGCGTCGAGAATGTTGATGCCCATGAAGTCGTCGTTCCACGTGCGAATACCGATCTGCACCGAGGTCTTCGGGTCGATCAGACCGTCTTTCACCGCCTTGTAGAACATCGAGCCGTGATTCAGGCTGTCCGGACTGTCGTCGGCCCACGTATCGCAATGCGCGTCGAAATGAATCAGCGAAAGCGGCTTGCCGTACTTCTCCGCATGCGCGATCAGCAACGGATACGTGATGTAGTGATCGCCGCCCAATGTCAGCATCTTCGCGCCGGAACGCAGAATCGTGCGCGCGTGTTCGACGATCGATGCCTTGATCGTCAGCGGATTGTGCGCGTCGAACCAGCAGTCGCCGTAATCGGTCACGGCGAGGTCGTCGAACGGATTGAAACCCCACGGATAAGGATGCAACTCGGACAACTGCACGCTTGCCGCGCGTACCGCAGCCGGTCCGAGACGCGCGCCCGGGCGGAACGTGGTGGCGAGATCGAGCGGCACGCCGGACACCGCGACGTCGACACCGTCGAGTTCGCGGGTGTACTTGCGTCGCATGAACGACAGCACGCCCGCATAGGTGTTTTCGATCGACGAGCCGTAAAGCGACGGACGGCGCAGCGCGCCGTCGCCGTAGATGAGTTCAGTCATGGCTGACCTGATACCTGATAAACATGCCGGCGCCGCACGCGGGGCGTCCTGGTGATGCGTGCGATGCCGGCGGCGGATTCATTGGGAACGCGCCGGCGCCTGTTAAAAAGCGCGCCGCCGCGCTGGCTTGCGAATCCTTTAGCGCAGCCGAACGAGCGTGGACTTCAGCTCGGTGTACTTCTCCAACGCGTGCAACGACTTGTCACGGCCGTTGCCCGATTGCTTGTAGCCGCCGAACGGGAAGTTCATATCGCCGCCCTCGTCGTAGCAATTGACCCACACGGTGCCCGCGCGCAGCTTGCGCGACACTTCGTGCGCGGTGGTCAGGTTCGAGGTCCAAACCGCGGCGGCGAGACCATACTCGCTGTCATTGGCAATCCTGATCGCTTCTTCAACCGTGTCGAACGTGATCACCGACAACACCGGTCCGAAGATTTCCTCGCGCGCCACTTTCGCGCCCGCAGCGGGAATGTCGAAGATCGTCGGTTCGATATAGAAACCGCCCGTCTCTTCTTTCACGCGCGCGCCGCCCAGCAGCAGCTTTGCTTCGGCGCGGCCCGCTTCGATATAACCCAGCACGCGCTCGAGTTGCACGTTATCGACGATCGCGCCCATCGAGGTCTTCGGATCGAGCGGATTGCCCGGCGTGTACGCACGCGCCGCGGCGATCAGCTTGTCGAGGAACACGTCCTTGATGTCTTTGTGCACGAGCAGACGCGAACCCGCGGTACACATCTCGCCCATGTTGTAGAAGATCGCCCCCGCGGCCGCGTTTGCCGCGCGGTCGAGATCCGGGCAATCGGGCATCACGATATTCGGCGACTTGCCGCCGAGTTCGAGCCACACACGCTTCAGATTCGACTGGCCGGCGTATTGCATGATCAGCTTGCCGACATTCGTCGAACCCGTGAACGCGAGGCAATCCACGTCCTGATGCAGCGCCAGCAGTTTGCCCGGCTCGCCTGCGCCCGGTACGACGTTGAACACGCCCGGCGGAATGCCTGCATCCACCGCGAGTTGCGCGAGGCGAATCGCGGTGAGCGGCGACTTCTCCGAGGGCTTGAGCACCACGCTATTGCCGGCGGCCAATGCCGGACCGAACTTCCACGACGCCATCAGGATCGGGAAATTCCACGGCACCACCGCGGCGACCACGCCGATCGGCTCACGCGTAACGAGACCCACCAGATGATGATCGGCCGGCGCGACTTCGCCGCCGATCTTGTCGATCGCTTCGGCGAACCATTCGACGCAATAGGCGGCGCCGGGCACGTCCACCGTCGTGGTGTCGCCGATCGGCTTGCCCGCGTCGAGTGTTTCCAGCAGCGCGAGTTCGTCCTCATGCTCGCGAATCGACGCGGCCCAGCGCAGCAATACCGCTTTGCGCTGACGCGGATTCAGGCCCGACCATACACCCGAGTCGAACGCTGCGCGCGCGGACGCGACGGCTGCGTCGACATCCGCCGCGCCGCTGTCCGCGATTTTCGCGAGCAGCTTGCCGTCGATCGGACTCAGGCAGTCGAATGTACGGCCGCTTGCAGCGTCGCGATATTCGCCGTCGATAAACGCGCGGCCTTCGATCGAAAGCGTAGCGGCCTTGTCTTGCCAGAAGGCGAGTGATTTCTTGTCCATCAGGATGCCTCAATGTTATGCGCCCGGCGCATGCCGGCCGGGATACGCTTCACGCGCCCCGGCTTCATCCGGCATTGAATTGCGCCGCAGCGCGTTGACGCGGAGTGCCTAGAACGTGGGCGGCGAATTCGCCGACACGATCTCGCAGAGATGCTCCGCGCTGGGATTGCGAAAACGATGCGGTAAGCGGCTTTCGAAGTAGTAACTGTCACCGGGATCGAGCAGCCACGTGACGCCGTCCACCGTCAGTTCGATCTGACCGCGCACGACCACGCCGCCCTCGTGCCCCGCGTGCTCCAGCATTTCCGGGCCCGTATCCGACAGAGGCTGATACACCTCGCGCAGGATGCCCATGTTGCGATCCTTCACGCTCGAGCCCGCCAGATAGAACTCGATCGACTCGTTGCCGAGATTCGGCATGTCCGCACGACGCGACACGACGGAGCGCTCCACTTCGACTTCGAAGGTGAAGAACTCGGCGAGACTCATCGGTATGCATTCGAGCAGTTTCTTCAGCGAACCGACCGAAGGACTCACGCGGTTCTGCTCGATCAGCGAGATCGTGCCGTTGGTCACGCCCGCCCGCTTGGCCAGCTCGCGCTGCGACAAACCGTGCTTCTTGCGGATGTACTGCAGGCGGGTCGCTACTTCTAAGGACATCGCTAGGTTCTCTGACATGAAGACGATCGGGGCGCGTGGACTCGGACAACAGTGTGCCCGCGAGTGTTGAATATTCTAATCACTTTAATCGTTGCGCCGCTGGGGAAAACCCTGAAAGCATTCCGAAATATTCGGTGCGCAACGAATGTTCCCACTGGCTGAGATTCTAGCGAGAGCTTGGGGAAAGCCCTGATAAATCTTTTATAAAAATGATTTGACGGCTTTATTGGCTCGTATATGCTGGTTCACAGGCGATCGTCATACCTAAGTCACGAAGCACTCCGGGAGTGCCTGGCGGCACAGCGAACCTGGTTCGCTGCGGTATGAAACGGTCATCCCAACGTCCTGTTTCTTTAAACGCCCCGTGCGGATTTCGAGCAGACCGTTCAATACTTTCAACGTCGCTAGTCGAGTGTAATCGTGAGAGTCCGAGGCCCTTTGGTGAGATGGAATCGTAGTCAGGCGAGCAGTCCTCGCGCTGACAGCGCCATCGCCGACGGCAGCAACGGCAGCCTTGCGTTCCGCCGCTTCCTGTCCGTCTTCACGATCCTGTCCCGCCGTTCAGTTCGACGTCACAACTCCATCTCCGCGCGCGCCTTCATTGCGGTGCGCACGGACGAAGTCGCCTCGCTGCTGCCGTAGCGCCTCCCCCTTTTTCCGCCGTTCGATTCATCCGTTTGCGTGAGCGCGCTCATTTGAGCCAGGCGTTCCCGTATGGGCGGTGCTGTCTGCCGCCCATACGCTTCACGCGGACCCGATCAGTTGCGCCTCGCAGCGGATCGAATCGAACGGCCAATCCGAAGATCACGCGCGGCACGTTCCAATTGGTCGTTGCCTGCACCCATCCGGTGGCTTGACGCCTTGCGTCCGGCTGCGGAATCGTGCCGCGCTGTGTTTAACGTTGTCCATGCCGCGTCCCGCGGGGACCACACACGTCTATTCGTTATGCGAACCAAACCTCTAGTCGGCATCAGCGCCGACAGAACGATGATGGGAGTCCACCCGTCGCATGTGGTCGGCGAGAAGTACATCGCCGCGATCGTCGACGGCTCACAGGCGCTGGCCATGTTGCTGCCGGCGCTCGGCGAACGGCAAGCCGCTGAAGAGGTGCTGGCCGCAGTCGACGGGCTGCTGTTTACCGGCAGCTATTCGAATGTCGAACCGCACCGCTACGGCGGCTACCCGAGCGCACGCGGCACGCTGCACGACGCCGCACGCGATGCGACGACGCTGCCGTTGATGCGTGCCGCGATCGATGCCGGCGTGCCGGTGCTGGCCGTATGCCGGGGCTTCCAGGAAATGAACGTGGTATTCGGCGGGACGTTGCATCAAAGCGTTCACGCGGTGCCGGGTCTAAACGACCACCGCGAGAACAAGGAAGACGACCTCGACGTGCAATACGCACCCTCGCATCCGATCGCACTGACGCAGGGGGGCTTGTTGCAGCGCCTCGCGGCCGGCGCGCAAGAAGCGCGGGTGAATTCCCTGCACGGTCAAGGCGTCGAGCGGCTGGGTGCGGGGCTCGTGGTGGAAGCCACGGCGCCGGACGGATTGATCGAAGCGGTGAGCGTGCAGAACGCGCGCGCTTTCGCGCTGGGTGTGCAGTGGCACCCGGAGTGGAAGCACGCGAACGATGCCCTGTCCACCGAGATCTTCCGTGCCTTCGGCAACGCCTGCCGCGATCGAATGCGCACCAGGGCCGGCTATGGCGCGGCATCCGCCGCCGCCACGCATGCCTGAGCCGGTCGCGCACCAAAACAGAGAGAAAAACCATGCATGACATCGACGATTTTCTGAAAAAGAACCGCGTCACCGAGATCGAAGCGATCATCCCCGATATGGCCGGGATCGCACGCGGCAAGATCATTCCGCGCAGCAAGTTCGAATCCGGCGAGTCCATGCGCTTGCCGCAAGCAGTGATGATCCAGACCGTCACCGGCGACTATCCGGAAGACGGCACGCTCACCGGCGTGACCGATCCCGACATGGTGTGCGTGCCCGACGCGAGCACCATTCGCATGATTCCGTGGGCCGTCGATCCGACCGCCCAGGTGATCCACGATTGCGTCCACTTCGACGGCACGCCCGTCGCGATCTCGCCGCGCCGCGTGTTGCGCCGCGTGCTCGAACTCTATAAGGCCAAGGGCTGGAAGCCGGTCATCGCGCCGGAACTCGAGTTCTATCTGGTCGATATGAACAAGGACCCGGACCTGCCGCTGCAACCGCCGATCGGCCGCACCGGCCGCCCGGAGACCGGACGTCAGGCGTATTCGATCGAAGCGGTCAACGAATTCGATCCGCTGTTCGAAGACATCTACGAATACTGCGAGGTGCAGGAACTGGAAGTCGACACGCTGATTCACGAAGTCGGCGCCGCGCAGATGGAAATCAACTTCATGCACGGCGATCCGCTGAAACTCGCCGACAGCGTGTTCCTGTTCAAACGCACGGTGCGCGAGGCCGCGCTGCGTCACAAGATGTACGCGACGTTCATGGCCAAACCGATGGAAGGCGAACCGGGCTCGGCGATGCATATGCATCAAAGTCTCGTGGACGAAGAAACCGGCCAGAACATCTTTACCGGTCCGGACGGCAAACCCACGTCGTTGTTCACGGGCTATATCGCCGGTCTGCAAAAGTACACGCCCGCGCTGATGCCGATTTTTGCGCCGTATATCAACTCGTATCGCCGCCTGTCGCGTTTCATGGCCGCGCCGATCAACGTCGCATGGGGTTATGACAACCGCACGGTGGGCTTCCGGATTCCGCATTCGGGACCGGCCGCGCGGCGCATCGAAAACCGCATTCCGGGCGTGGACTGCAACCCGTATCTGGCGATCGCCGCCACGCTGGCCGCCGGCTATCTGGGCATGACGCAGAAGCTCGAAGCCACTGAACCGCTGCTCAGCGACGGCTACGAATTGCCGTACCAGTTGCCGCGCAATCTCGAAGAAGGTCTGACGCTGATGGGCGCCTGCGAGCCGATCGCCGAAGTACTCGGCGAGAAGTTCGTGAAGGCTTATCTCGCGCTGAAGGAAACCGAATATGAAGCGTTCTTCCGTGTGATCAGTTCGTGGGAACGCCGGCATTTGCTGCTGCACGTGTAAGCCGGCACACCAGCAAATCGCCGAATGCAGAAAAACCTGGAGGCAGTATGAGCTACAGAACAGAAGAAGTCGCTTACGTGCAACCGGCCCAGCCGGCCGCAAGCACACAAGCCGCACAGCAGCAACGCAGCACCGCCGAATACCGCGCGCTCGACGCCGCGCATCACATCCATCCGTTCTCGGATATGGGTTCGCTCAATCGCGCCGGCAGCCGCGTGATCGTCAAGGCACAAGGCGTGTACCTGTGGGATTCGGAGGGCAATAAGGTTATCGACGGGATGGCCGGCTTGTGGTGCGTGAACGTGGGTTACGGCCGCAAGGAACTGGCCGACGCGGCGTACCGGCAGATGCAGGAACTGCCGTACTACAACACGTTCTTCAAGACCACGCATCCGCCGGTGATCGAGTTGTCGGCGTTGCTCGCCGAACTCGCGCCGGAACCGTTCAATCACTTCTTCTATTGCAACAGCGGGTCGGAAGGCAACGACACCGTGCTGCGCATCGTCCATCAATACTGGGCGACGCAAGGCAAGCACGCGAAGAAGTTCGTGATCTCGCGCAAGAACGGCTATCACGGTTCGACGATCGCAGGCGGCACGCTCGGCGGCATGGGCTACATGCACGAACAGATGCCGTCGAAAGTCGAGAACATCGTGCATATCGACCAGCCGTATTTCTTCGGCGAAGCACAAGGCAACCTGACGCCCGAAGAATTCGCGCTGGCGCGCGCACAGCAACTCGAAGCGAAGATTCTCGAAATCGGCGCGGACAATGTGGCCGCATTCATCGGCGAACCTTTCCAGGGCGCGGGCGGCGTGATCTTCCCGGCTTCGACGTACTGGCCGGAAATCCAGCGCATCTGCCGCAAGTACGACATTCTGCTCGTGGCCGACGAAGTGATCGGCGGCTTCGGGCGCACCGGCGAATGGTTCGCGCATCAGCACTTCGGTTTCGAACCGGATCTGATCACGCTGGCCAAAGGCCTCACCAGCGGCTATGTACCGATGGGCGCAGTCGGCCTGCACGATCGCGTCGCGAAAGCGATCATCGAGAACGGCGATTTCAATCACGGCCTCACGTATTCCGGCCATCCGGTCGCGGCCGCCGTCGCCGTGGCGAACCTCAAGCTGCTGCGCGACGAGAAGATCGTCGATCGCGTGAAGAACGATACAGGTCCGTACTTCCAGAAGAAGCTGCGCGACACCTTCGCGAATCACCCGATCGTCGGCGAGATTTCGGGCGCGGGGCTGGTGGCCGGCTTGCAACTCGCCGAAGACCCGGCAACGCGCAAGCGTTTCGCCAACGGCGGTGACGTCGGCACGATCTGCCGCGACTTCTGCTTCAACGGCAACCTGATCATGCGTGCCACCGGCGACCGGATGCTGCTGTCGCCGCCGCTCGTGATCGACAAACTGGAAATCGACGAAATCGTTTCGAAGGCCAGAAAGGCCATCGACGCGACAGCACAACAACTCGGTATTTCGTAACGGCAGTTCGTTCCGGCATGCGCGCATCCACCTCTCGCGCTCATGCCGACTCTTCACATCAAGGGAAAAAACCATGAGCGTTTGTCATCTTCGTCATGCGGTCGCGGGGGCCGCGCTTCTCGCCTTCACGGGTTTTGCAGCGCTGTCGGCGACGCCGGCGCTTGCGGCCGATACGGAACTGAACGTGTACAACTGGTCGGACTACATCGCGAAGGACACGATTCCGAACTTCGAGAAGCAGGACGGCATCAAGGTCAAGTACGACAACTACGATAGCGACGACACGTTGCAGGCCAAACTGCTCGCGGGCAGCTCCGGCTACGACATCGTGGTGCCGACCTCGAACTACATGGCCAAGCAGATTCAGGCAGGCGTGTACCAGAAGCTCGACAAGTCGAAACTGCCGAACCTCGCGAATCTCGACCCCGTGCTGATGAAGATGATCTCCGACGCCGATCCGGGCAACCAGTACGGCGTGCCCTGGGCCTACGGCACGGACGGCATCGGCTACAACGTGCAAGCCGTGCAGAAAGCGCTCGGTGCGAACGCACCGGTGGATAGCTGGGCACTCGTGTTCGAGCCGGCCAATCTGTCGAAGTTGAAGAGCTGCGGCGTGTCGATTCTCGACCAGGCCGTCGACGTATTCGCAGCCACGCTGCAATACATGCATAAAGATCCGAATAGCACGAACCCGGCGGACTATCAGGCCGCCTTCGAAGTGCTGAAGAAGATCCGCCCGTACATCACGCAATTCAACTCGTCGGGCTACATCAACGACCTCGCCAATAACGACGTGTGCGTGGCACTCGGCTGGTCGGGCGACGTCGGCATTGCGAGCCGCCGCACCGAAGAAGCCAAGCGTTCGTATCAGATCAGGTTTTCGAACGTGAAGGAAGGCGGCCTGTTGTGGTTCGACGTGATGGTGATCCCGAAAGACGCGCCGCATCCGGAAGCCGCATTGAAATGGATCAACTACATCTCGGATCCGAAGGTCAACGCCGCGATCACGAATGAAGTGTTCTACCCGACCGCGAACAAGGCAGCGCGCCAGTTCGTCACGCCGGCCGTCGCACAGGACAAGACCGTTTATCCGGGCGACGACGTCCTGAGCAAGATGACGCTGATGAAACCGATGCCGACCGACATTCTGCGTCTGGAAAACCGTCTGTGGGCGCAGCTCAAAACCGGCCATTGATCAAACGCCAATCGATAAATCCCGATCCCGCGCTCAGGGATTGCTCGAACCCTGAGCGCATGAAATAGCAGTCACGGTAGTCAGCCTGCGCGCTTTCAGGGTTCCACCTACCCGCGCGCAGTCCCATGTTTTCCGATCGCAGCGCATCTTGCGAGCCGCCTTGCGCGCCTCGTAGGGAGACACTTGCGCCCGCGATCCGCAAGGAACGGTTACACCATGAACTCGACGACCTCAAATAGCGCGGCCGGCGCCGCCCAGACGGCCCGCCCCGCCTCGACAAAATCGAAACCCGACGAATTCGTCCGGATCGAAAACGTCGTGAAGAAATTCGGCGACAGCACCGCTGTCGACAATGTCAATCTCAGCATCGCGAAGAATGAACTGTTCGCGTTGCTCGGCAGTTCCGGCTGCGGCAAGTCCACGCTTTTGCGCATGCTCGCGGGTCTCGAGACGGTCACGTCCGGGCGCATTTACGTCGACGGCGAAGATCTCGCCGCGATGCCGCCGTATAAGCGGCCGGTCAACATGATGTTCCAGTCGTACGCGCTCTTTCCGCACATGAGCGTCGAGGCGAATATCGCGTTCGGCCTGAAACAGGAAGGCACGCCGAAGAACGAAATCAAGGAACGTGTCGCCGACGCACTGCATCTCGTGCAGATGAGCAAATACGCGCAGCGCAAGCCGCACCAGCTTTCCGGCGGCCAGCAGCAGCGTGTGGCGCTGGCCCGTTCGCTGGTGAAGCGCCCCAAGCTGCTGCTGCTCGACGAACCGATGTCGGCGCTCGACAAGAAAATTCGCCAGAAAACCCAGCTCGAACTCGTGAACATCATCGAGAAGGTCGACGTGACCTGCGTGATGGTCACGCACGACCAGGAAGAGGCGATGACGATGGCCGGCCGCCTTGCGGTGATGAGCGAAGGCCGCATCGTGCAGATCGGCTCGCCGAGCCAGGTCTATGAACATCCGAACAGCCGCTTCTCGGCGGAGTTCATCGGCTCGACCAATCTGTTCGAAGGCACGCTGGTCGAGGACGAGCCGGATCACATCTTCGTCGAGAGCGAAGACCTCGAAGCGCGCATCTATGTGAGCCACGGGATCACCGGGCCGCTCGGCATGCCGGTCGGCATCTCGGTGCGCCCGGAACGCGTGAAGGTCTCGCTCGAAAAGCCGTCGGCACAGCACAACTGGGCACGCGGCGTGGTGTCGGATGTCGCTTACATGGGCAGCTATTCGCTGTATCACGTGCGCCTGCCGAGCGGCAAAACAGTCGTGTCGAATCTGTCCAGTTCGCACCTGATGAGCGAAGGTGCGCCGTCCTATAACGACGACGTGTTCGTCTACTGGTCGCCCGCTAGCGGCGTGGTGCTGACGCAATGAGAAATCCCGCCACCTCCTCCCCCGCGGCGCTCGGCGCGCCGTCGAGCGGCCGCGTCGCCGGTGCGCTGAAAAAACGCCTCGCGATGTTCGTGCCGTCCGGCCGCAGCACGGTGATCGGCGTGCCGTTCCTGTGGCTCACGGTGTTCTTCGCGTTGCCGTTCGTGCTGGTGCTGAAGATCAGTTTCGCCGATCTGCGCCTCGGCATTCCGCCGTACACGGATCTCGTGACGGTCAAGGACGGCATGGTGCACTTCGCGATGCAGTTGAGCCACTACGCGTTCCTGCTGCAGGACGACCTGTACATCGCGACGTATATCAGTTCGCTGAAGATGGCCGCGGTGTCGACTTTCTTCTGCCTGCTGATCGGCTATCCGATCGCGTACTACATCGCACGGTCCGAGCCGGCCCGACGCAACCTGCTGATGATGGGCGTGATGCTGCCGTTCTGGACGTCGTTCCTGATTCGCGTGTACGCGTGGGTCGGCATTCTGAAAGACGACGGCCTGCTCAATCACACGCTGATGGCGATCGGCATGATTCATTCGCCGTTGCGCCTCTACCACACGGATATTGGCGTTTATATCGGCATGGTCTATTCCTACCTGCCGTTCATGGTGATGCCGCTCTACGCGCACCTCGTGAAGATGGATCTGACGCTGCTCGAAGCCGCGTACGACCTCGGCTGCAAACCGTGGACCGCATTCACGCGCATCACGTTGCCGCTGTCGAAGAACGGAATCATCGCCGGCAGCCTGCTGGTGTTCATTCCGGCGGTGGGCGAGTACGTGATTCCCGAACTGCTCGGCGGCGCCGACACGCTGATGATCGGCCGCGTGATGTGGGATGAGTTCTTCAACAATATGGACTGGCCGATGGCATCCGCCGTCACCGTCGCGATGGTGCTGCTGTTGCTCGTGCCGATGGCCGTGTTCCAGTACTACCAGGTCAAGGAACTGGAGGGCGCGAAATGATCAAACCTAATAAGACGCTTTCCGCGAGTGTATTGACCGTCGGGTTTCTGTTTCTGTATATCCCGATCATCAGCCTGGTGGTGTACTCGTTCAACGAATCGAAACTCGTGACGGTCTGGTCCGGTTTCTCGTTCAAATGGTACGGCGCGTTGCTCCACGACGAAGAACTGCTGAGCGCGGCATGGCTCTCGCTGAAGATCGGTCTGCTGACCGCGTGCGCTTCTGTCGTGATCGGCACGTGGGCGGGCTTCGTGCTCGCGCGCTTTGGACGTTTTCGCGGCTTCACGCTGTTCGCCGGAATGATCAACGCGCCGCTCGTGATTCCCGAAGTGATCCAGGGCATCTCGCTGCTGTTGCTGTTCGTCGCGCTCGAACAGATGCTCGGCTGGCCGAAGGGCCGTGGCCTGTTCACGATCTGGATCGGTCACGTGATGCTGTGCGTGTCGTACGTGGCGATCATCGTGCAATCGCGTGTGAAGGAACTGAACAAGTCGCTCGAAGAGGCGGCGCTCGATCTCGGCGCCACACCATTCAAAGTGTTCTTTCTGATCACGCTACCGCTGATCTCGCAAGCGCTGATGTCGGGGTGGCTGCTGTCGTTCACGCTGTCATTCGACGATCTCGTGCTGTCCGCATTCCTCTCCGGTCCGGGCTCGACCACGTTGCCGCTCGTGGTGTTCTCACGCGTGCGTCTCGGCCTGAATCCGGAAATGAATGCACTGGCGACGATCTTCATTACCACCGTGACGATCGGCGTGATTGCCGTGAATCGCTGGATGCAGCTCCGCGAGCGCAAGCGCAATAAAGACATGCAGATGGCGTTCGCGCTCGCCGAAGCCGCCGACCCGTTGCCCTCGGCACCACAACAAGCCGCCGTACGTCAATCGCTCGATACGGCACGCGCATAAGAAGTCCTTTTGCAATACGACCCATAAGGAGAATCTGCAATGAGAAAGAAGCTTATCTGTCTGTTGGTGGCGGGGAGTTTGCCTGGCATGGCCATGGCAGATGCCACCAGCGACCAGATCAAGGCGCTACAGGCCCAGCTCAACGCGCTGCAAAAGGAGGTCAAGCAGTTGCGGGCCGAAGTCGGAACGAAACCGAAGGCGGCAACGGCCGCCAATGCACCGGCAGCACCGGCCACGCCGGCCGTGGCAGCCGCGCCGGTCGATGTTTCGTCGCCGGACTACGGCCGCGCGCAGGCCACGCTGACCAACGACGAAGTCACGTCGATGAAGCAGCAGATCGCCAACCAGCAACTGAAGGTGGACTCGCTCGAAGACGCCGCGCAAACCGGGCCGATCGCCGGTTTGTCGGTGACGGGTTATATCGATCCGACCTACATGTACAACCGCGCGCAGAGCAGTTCGTCGTTCCTGTTCGCGAACCACGAAAGCGCCTACAACTACTTCAACAGCACGTTCGGCGATCTGTACCTCGACATCAAGAAGACGTTCGGCGTCGGCCCGATGGCGCCGTCCGCCGAAATCACGTTGATGCCGAACCGCGGCAACGGCATTACGCTGCTGCAGAATTCGCACGGCAACATCGGCAACAACATCCTGAACACCGCAGTGGTCAATGTGCCGGTGTCCGCGACCACGACGCTCGTAGCCGGTTTGATTCCGAGCTTCGGCGGCTATGAAGTGCAGCAATCGAACCAGATGGTGACGCTCACGCATAACCTGCTGTACGACTTCTCGGATCCGGGCAGCTATATCGGCGTCGGCGCAAACTACACCACGGGTAACTGGGCGTGGAAGTTCTTCCTCGGCAACGAACAGTACCGCACGTATGGCGCGACCACGCAGATCGGCACCAATGCGTTCGGCGACCCGATCACTACCAGCAACAAGATTCCGACGTTCACGTCGCGAGTCGATTACACCTGGTCTAGCGCGCTCGATGTGGGCGGCTCGTTCAACATCGGACGCCAGACTTTGTCTGCATCACCGGCAACGGATGCGAACGGCAATCCGATTCCGGTCAAATACGGCGTAGGCGGCAACTCGCCGAGCGCGGGCGGCACCTTCTTCTTCGGCGAAGCAGATCTGACGTACACGCTCGCAGACGTGCAGTACAACGCGGAAGTCGACTACGGTCAGCAGCAGAACGCTGCGTTCAACGGCGGCCAGGCGCAGTGGTACGGCCTGTCGCTGCTCGCGCACCGCAAGTTCAACCTGCCGGTGGTGGGCCGCATGGGCGCGACCGCACGTTACGACCTGCTGGTCGACAGCAAGAACGGCGGCGGCGGCGGTGGCATCGCGCTGAACAGCAATGGCATGGATACGGCCGACGGCTTCGGTATCGGCGCGGACTGTCTCGCGAATTCGAAGACCAACGGCGGTCTCGGCTTCGAATGCATGGGCGCGACCCATCAGGACGTTGCGCTCGATCTGTTGTTCTATCCGACCCAGCAGATCACGGTCAAGGTGGAATATCGCCACGACTGGGCCAACAAACAGGTGTTCCTGAAGAACGACGGTTCGTACGGCAAGTCCAACGACCTGCTCGCGACGCAGTTCATCTACTCGTTCTAATCCGTACCGCCTCATCGCGTGGCCCGGCTTCAACACGGGTCACGCGCCGGGGACCCTTCTGCATGCCCTGCCTATGCTCCGATTCTCAAACCAGCCTCACGTCGACTCGTATTACGCCGCAACGGCCAACGACACCACCCGCCATCCCCCGCTCGAAGACGCTATTACCGTCGACGTCTGTGTCATCGGCGCCGGTCTCACCGGCATCTCCACCGCGCTGAATCTCGCTGAACGCGGCCACTCTGTCGCGGTACTCGAAGCATCGAAAGTCGGTTGGGCCGCGAGCGGCCGCAACGGCGGTCAATTGATCGGCGGTTTTGCGTGCGATATCGATACGTTCGCGAAGTTCATGCCCGCGGACGATGTGAAGCGCGTGTGGGACATGGGCATCGAAACGCTGGATATCGTGAAGGAGCGCATCGCGAAACATCAGATCGATTGCGATCTGACCATCGGCTATCTGACCGCGGCGAACAAACCACGCGATACCGACGCGCTGCAAAAATGGCGCGACGACGCGCAACGCCGCTTCGGCTACGACCGTTTCAGCTATGTCGACGCCGATCACATCGGCGAATACGTGCAGTCGCAACGCTATCTCGGCGGACTATACGATGCGGACAGCGGTCATCTGCATCCGTTGAATTACACGCTGGGTCTGGCGCGGGCCGCGCGCGCCGCCGGCGTGCGGATTTTCGAGGACAGTTGCGTGAGCGCGTTGCGTGAAGAAAACGGCCGGCATGTGGCCGAAACCGCACGCGGCAAAGTACACGCGCAATTCGTCGTACTCGCCTGCAATACCTATCTCGGCAAGCTCGCGCCGGATGTTGCCAGCAAGATCATGCCGGTCGGCACCTATGTGGTCGCTACCGAACCGCTCGATCCCGATCGCGCCGAAGCGCTGATGCCCGCGAAAGCAGCCGTATGCGACAGCCGCTTCGTGCTCGACTATTTCCGGCCCGCTCCCGACAACCGTTTGCTGTGGGGCGGCAAGGTCAGCTATTCGACGTTCGCGCCGCGCAACCTCGGTGAAGCGATGCGCCGCGATATGCTGAAGACTTTCCCGCAACTCGCCGACGTCAAAATCGACTATGCGTGGGGCGGTTTTGTCGACATCACCATGAATCGCGCGCCGCATTTCGGCCGGCTCTCGCCTACGGTGTATTTCGCGCAAGGGTTCTCCGGTCATGGCGTGAACACAACAGGGCTCGCTGGCAAACTGATCGCCGAAGCGATCGATGGCCAGGCGTCGCGTTTCGATCTGTTCGGCAAGATTCGTCACCGCGATTTTCCCGGCGGCGCTACACTGCGCACCCCTGCCCTCGTACTCGCGATGGCCTGGTATCGAATGAAGGACCTGCTTTGATGAATGCTCCAACGCCTCACATCAATACTCTCGACCGTCGCGCCGATGCGTTGATCGCGAACTCTTATTACGAAGCGAGCGTCGCGCGGCCGCTCGCCGACGATCCCGTGCTCGCGGGCACGCTCGAGGCCGATGTCTGCGTGATCGGCGCGGGCTTCTCCGGTTTGTCGGTGGCACTGGAATGTCGGGCACGTGGCTTGTCGGTGGTGGTGCTCGATGCGCATCGTCCGGGTTGGGGTGCGTCGGGGCGTAACGGCGGGCAAACGCTGGTGGGTTTCGCAAAAGACGAGATCATCGAACGGCAACTCGGGCTCGACGGCACGCGCGCTGCGTGGGCGATGTCGGTGGAAGGCGTGGCTTTGGTGCGCGAGCGCATCGAGCGCTACGGCATCGATTGCGATTTCACGCCCGGCTATCTGACTGTCGCGACCAAACCGAAGCGCGTACCCGATCTGCGTTCATGGATGGAATCGGCGTCGCAGCGCTGGGGCTATACGAAGCTCGCCTGGCTCGATACGGATGAAGTGCGCGCACGCGTCGCGTCGCGACGCTATCTGGCGGGCGTGTACGATCCGTTTTCCGGGCATCTGCACCCGCTCAAATATTGTCTCGGCCTCGCCGACGCCGCGCGTCGTGAAGGTGCGCAACTGTTCGCGCATTCGCCGGTGATCGAGGTGGTGCGCGGTGCGCGGCCTATCGTGCGCACTGCCGGCGGCGAAGTGCGCTGTCGCTTTGTCGCCGCGTGCGGTAACGCGACGATCGGCGATGTGTTGCCGGCTCCTGTGGCCGCGCGCATCGCGCCGATTGCTTCGTATATCGTGGCGACGGAACCGCTCGGCAAAGCACGTGCCGATGCACTGATAAAAGGCCGTGAAGCGATCTGCGATAACAACTTCTTTCTCGACTACTTCCGTTTGTCGGCCGATCATCGGGTGCTGTTCGGGGGACGGGCGAGCTCGACCGGTGCGTCGCCTGTGCAACTCGGGGAGGAAATTCGCAAGCGCATGATCGGCGTGTTTCCGCAACTCGCCGATGTGCGAATCGACTATGCATGGGGCGGTTTTGTCGATGTGACGCGCAATCGCGCGCCCGATTTTGGTTCGATCGATCCGAATTATTTTTATGTGCAAGGGTTCTCGGGGCATGGCGTGGCGTTGACCGGCATTGCCGGGCGTGTGATTGCCCAAGCTATGGCCGGAGAGACGGCTGCGTTCGATCTGTTTGCGCAGTTACGGCATGCGCGCTTTCCTGGCGGCGCGGCGTTGCGTGGGCCGGCGTTGGAGTTGGGGATGTTGTATCACCGGGTGCTGGAGTTGTTTTAGGGCGCGGGGTGGTGAGATGGCCGCGCCACCCTCCCGGCTATTTTCCGGGAGGATTTCGTCCCTGCAGGGCAGCCGTCAGCGCAGCGATGTATTCCCACGAGTATTTTTTCTTGTCGCTGATCTGCCATTGTGTTTTGAAGGTTGCGCGTGCCGAGCCGGTCTCTTTTCCATCAATCCCGTCTACTGCACCCGGATTGCGGCCGACGAGACGCAATGCGACTTGTTCGATACAGATAGCCTGCCGTCCACCGCTGTGCAAGGCGGCCCCCATACCAGCTTCAATCTGACTCAGGTCCAACTGGATGGTGCCTTTGAGAATACAAGGTTCGCCCCGCAAACTTCCTACCTCGCGATGGATCTCTATCTGCCTCCAGCCAACCTTGATCGGCTCACAAAGCGAAGTCGAAAACCCTGCCAATATCACTGGCAGCAGCACCGATACGCCAACCCATTTCAACCTGCCTCGTCCTGAATGCCCCAGGCTGCCGTATTCGTAGATGCTCTCAGTCAGCCATGCCTCGGAATGAACCGACCGGAATTCTTTGCCCCAATAGAAAGATGATTGATCGACTTGTCCAACGCAGATCAACTCCGGTTGCGGGGACATATAAAAGCGGTTGCCCGCAGCCAGCGAATGGGCGAAATTCAACGACAAACCAATCGTCTCGCCGGGCCGGCGGAGCCTGGACATGGAATACTCATTCAGATCGAATCCGGGTACCTCGTTCGGCGCTGTAAAGTCACGAAGAATCTGTCCCAGGAAATAGTGCACAGGTGATCGCGCAACCATTCTGAGTTCCGGCAATACGGCTTGCCACTCCGGCCCCGGATCCGTGAAGCGGCCCGGCTGGAAATAACTTAAGTCGGTGACAGACGTCAAAAACTCGTTCCAGAAATCGGCTAGAACCGATGCATGAAAGTACGTCATTTCAGTTCTGGAGTACGGCAGCTCCTCATCGTTCCAGCCTAAGAGGGCTGATTTGAGCTTGAACTCAAATGGCAAGTCGAATTGATCCCCGTCACCCTCGGAAAACGGGGAGTTCAAGTTCAGGCTGTCTGGCATGTTGGCTTCCTTTCAATATCATGTCCACGAACTATCTGGAATAGAGCGCATATCAACGTCCACCCGGCGTCAAACATGCAACGGCGCGTGCCATCCGCATTTCACTCCGGGTCACGAAACGATCTCTGTATTTCAAGCCGCGCGTTTAACCGTCCCCGTCACAGGAAAAGCAAGCGCTGCCGTCTCGCATCCCAGTTGATAGTACGCGTCGACAAAAGCCTTTGTCGAAAACTGATTGCGCGTTGGTTCATGCGGAAACTTCGGGTCAATCGAGCTTTGAAGTCGCATTCTCATCGAATGATGCTCCGTCACAACCAGCTTGAGGTAGGTCAGCTTTGCCGGCTTGTCGACACCGCGATAGCGAATATACCCTTCGAATTTCGACTGATGACACCTTCCCGGCGAGCGCTGCGGGAATAGTCCCGGAATATCGATCTCAGCTCCAAAATCATCCCGACACTTCTCCATCGCCAATGCAAGATCCGAGAACCGATACTCCGGGTCGCAACCGGCATCCACTACAATGATATCCATACATTGCCGGGCCACAAGTTCGTACAAGCCTAGATTCTCGAAATGACCGCCGTCGCTTAGACGGATCCATTTTTGCTTTATGCTGTTGCCACCGACAGCCGCAGCAAAATTAAGCACGAAAACTGGCCCCCCCTTGCGATGCTTTCTCTTGAAAGACGGGTTAATAACCCAGCTACAGAGTCCGATGTTGAACATGGTAGGCAGCCCATTCACAATTGGACTCTGCCGTGTGGGATGGACGTCCACTGCCGCTCCAGACGTGGTGATCAGCCTCCAGATCGTTTGATGGCGCCATACCGGTTTTTTCTCCCGGCCGGACGACCACGTCGCAGTTCTGAAATAGTCAAGGGACTGCGACCCGCAAAAGAAGCGGCTAATGCAAAAGTTCTCTCCGCCTCTGCTCCGGACAGGTTCCTCGCGAGTCCGCGGTGATTGAACAAAGCAGTTGATCAGATGGATCGGATCCCCTTGTTGGGCGCGGTTTCTCCAAATGGCATCGTCCCGGCCGTTACCAAACGCCGTCTGAAGGCTCTTGTAGTAAGTCACCAGAAATGGATTTAACCGGTTCGGACTGGCTAACAACGCCAGGAAGATCAGACCGAGACTAACGATATATAGACAAGCAAGAACGTCGTTCGTGTGGGTCTTGCCCGTACCGTCGATGACAAGGTGCAAGACGATCGCAAACGTCAGGACGATATTTGCCATCAATCCGAGAAACGACGCACGCTGGATACGTTTGATTAATGGATGGCTTAGCCCCAGACCGAGTAGGCCCAGAACAATCAGCCACGATAGGATCAACAGAATTCCCATCCCTACGCGGAGATTTGGCGGCAAGTATCCCGTCACCCAAGCCACCTGAATGGACCCAAAGAACACCGCGATAAAAAGCGTGAGTTTCCCGACCATACCGGGCATTCTCCACGTGCTGAGACTTATCACTGCCGAGGCCGCGCAGAATATCCCCGAGGCCCAGTTATCAACCGTCCTCGGATAGATATTAATCATCAGCGATGCGGACTGTCCGCATAGAAGCATGATCGGGGAAAACGTCAGCAAACCCGAGATCGATGCCGATATCACCAGCAAAAATAACGTCGCGGACTTGGATCTAAGATATCCATCGTCGTGACGAAGTTTGTCGACGACCATCTCCGCGCGTGTTTTCCCCGAGCCTTCCCCATCGAACTCACGTTCGAGAACGCTGGCGACCGCGTAACCGCCACCCGATACGCTCGATACGTAATCGAACTCTTTCCACATCCCGGATCGTTCAAGCCAGTTGAGAATACCGAGCGAAAAGCACGCCGACCGGATGCCCCCACCGGAGAATGCAATGCCTGAACGGTCGGTAGTGTGTGTTCCTGCGACACTTCTCCGGTTTCTCAAATACGCGGCCTCTTCTTCGTATACCTTAGACCTTTTCTCTCCGCTCATGGTAAAGGATTTCTCCTGCTGCTCTTTCTTCAAATTCAACTCCTCAAAGAAACACAACCTGTCAGGAGCAAATCCACGGCAGGACTATGTCGAATGAATAGACCCAAAAAGACGGCGCGGAACTATATAACCTCTTATCGACGATCACCCTAAAATCTTGAGCCAAGTCCATTATCCGGAGCGGGCCGCGCCCACGCCCACGGCCCCCCTTGGATGCGATAGCTGCCCCACCTGCTTTACTATTGCAGATTACCGGCATCATACTGTCGCCCTAGTCCATATCCCGCTTTCCAGGAGGCACCCGATGCCCGCCCAACTCACCCCCGACTTCGCGTCCCGATTCGCCAACCTCGCACTCGCCCATCTCACCCGCGAGTACCCGAACAAGCTGACGCATTCCCTGGACGGCCCGCAGGACGTGCAAGGCCCCCGCGCGTTGCATCCGATTTTCTACGGCAGCTACGACTGGCATTCATGCGTACACGGCTACTGGCTGATCCTGCATCTGCTCGACTGCTTTCCCGACTTGCCCGAAGCACCGCGCATCGTCGCCGTGGTCGACGAGCATTTCACCGCCGCGAATGTCGCGGGCGAACTCGCGTATCTCGACTTGCCGCACAATCGCGGCTTCGAGCGTCCGTATGGTTGGGCGTGGCTGCTCGCATTGAGCGCGCAACTCCACAAGATGAAGCTCTCCGATGCCGCGCGCTGGTCGCAAACCATCGCACCGCTCACCGAGGCTTTTGTCGAACGCTTCGAAGAATTTCTGCCGAAGGCAACCTACCCGCTGCGGGTCGGCACGCACTTCAACATGGCGTTCGCGCTGTCGCTCACGCTCGACTTCGCGCGGCAAACCTCGCGTGAGTCGCTCGAAGCGCTGGTAGTGAATACAGCAGAACGCTGGTTTCTCAACGACGTGGGCTGCCAGGCCTGGGAACCCGCCGGCGACGAGTTCCTGTCGCCCTCGCTGATGGAAGCAGAATTGATGCGTCGCGTGTTGCCGCCCGCGCAGTTCGTCACGTGGTTCGGCCGCTTTCTGCCGGATCTCGGCGCGAAGAAGCCCGCCACGCTGTTCGAACCCGTCACCGTGACCGATCGTACCGACGGCAAGATCGCCCACCTCGACGGCCTGAATCTGAGCCGCGCATGGTGTCAACGCTCGCTCGCGCGCTCGCTGCCCGCAGGCGACGTGCGGCGCACCGTGTTGTTCGATTCGGCAGAGCGACATCTACAAAGCGCTTTACAACACGTGGCGGGCGACTATATGGGGGAACACTGGTTGGGCACGTTCGCCACGCTCGCTCTGGAAGCGTAATCGCAGCGACAATTCAACACCCCGCATGCAAAACGGCGCCGCGGCGTAAATCGGTTAGGGCTATCAACCGATTTACGCCGCGGCGCCATTATCTCTTTCGCTGCAACTCGGCCGGCTAATCCACCGGCTTACACATCACTGCCCCGACAGCTTCTTGGGCTTCGGCGGCGCCTGAACCTTGTTGTACTGAAACTCGGGCGTAGCCTTCAACGCATCTTTAGTCGCACCGGCCAGATAGAAATTGCCCGAACGGATATCGAGCGCGGCGATCGGCACCGCGACGTCATGCGACGCTACACCAAGGAAGCCACCGGCCGACACGATCGCCGCGGACAACGAACCATCGGGAGCGACCACCAGGTCGCGAATCGAACCGATCTTCTCGTTCTGATCGTTGTACACGGCCTTGCCGAGAATGCTCTTCTTCACACTCCAGCCGCTCAGCAGCGCATTGGACTGCTCGACTGTCACGCTCAACGGTTGCGTGCCGGCGACTTGCGCCTGTGCACCAAAGCTGGTTGCAACCACCGCGACTACCACAGCAAGTTTGCTCAAGGTCATATCGTTCGCTCCGTTGTTAACAGACTTGACCGGCGCATTGTGCGCCGAAGGAATCGCTGCAAGGGGATCATACAGACTACGCATCGACCTTGCATTCAACTTGCTCCCCCGCATTGACGCATCGCATGCGCGAGTGCCCTCGAAGGCGCGAGCGTGACAACACATGTAAAACGGTAAAATCACTCGAGGCGATGATGCCCGTTTAGAGGTGGCGGTTTGACAGAGTTTGAACAGGGTTTCATTTTGACCCGACATTGGCGGGACACCGCGGCCGGCACAGAAGTCGATTTCTGGCTGGCGACCAACGGCGGCCCACGCCATGTACGCCTGCGTCCGCAGCCTTCAGTCGCGTTCGTACCCGCCGAGCATCGCGAGCGCGCCGAGACGATCCTGCGCCGCGACGCGCCGCTCGATCTGCGCCCGCTCGATTTGCGCGACTTCCAGCATCGTCCGGTGCTGGGCCTTTACTGCCCGCAGTACCGGCAATTGACCGGCTTCGAAAAACGCCTGAAGCAAGGCGGTGTCGACGTGTATGAGGCCGACGTGTTCCCGCATGAGCGCTACATGATGGAGCGCTTCATCACCGCGCCCGTGCTGTTCAGCGGCGAACCGCAAAAAAACGGCCCACTGCTGAACTGCGAATTGAAGCCGGCCACGGATTACCGGCCGTCGCTGAAATTGGTGTCGCTCGACATCGAAACCAGCGCTCACGCAGAGCTCTATTCGATCGCGCTCGAAGGCTGCGGACAGCGGCAGGTCTATATGCTCGGCCCGCCGAACGGTGTGACCGGTGAGCTCGACTTCGATCTCGAATACTGCGAAAGCCGCGCACAGATGCTGGAAAAACTGAATGCGTGGCTGGAACGGTACGACCCCGATGCGATCATCGGCTGGAATCTGGTGCAGTTCGATCTGCGCGTGTTGCAGCAGCATTCCGAACACTATCGCGTGCCGTTGCGGCTCGGCCGCGGCGGTGCGGTGATGGAGTGGCGCGAGCACGGTCTCAAGCAGAATCATTTCTTCGCGGGCGCGGCGGGCCGTCTGATCATCGACGGGATCGAAGCGCTGCGCTCCGCGACGTGGAGCTTCCCGTCGTTCAGCCTCGAACACGTCGCGCGTTCGGTACTCGGCGAAGGCAAGGCGATCGACAATCCGTATCAGCGCATGGACGAAATCCAGCGTCGCTTCGACGAAGACAAGCCCGCCCTCGCACGCTACAACCTGAAGGATTGCGAACTGGTCACGCGCATCTTCGTGAAGACCGAGCTGCTGCCGTTCCTGCTGGAGCGCGCCACCGTGACCGGCCTGCCGGCGGATCGCAGCGGCGGCTCGGTCGCCGCGTTCACGCATCTGTACATGCCGCGCATGCATCGGCACGGCTATGTCGCACCGAATCTCGGCGACGTCGCCGGTGCCGCGAGCCCCGGCGGTTTCGTGATGGATTCGCGCCCGGGGCTCTACGATTCGGTGTTGGTGCTCGACTATAAAAGCCTGTACCCGTCGATCATCCGCACGTTCCTGATCGACCCCGTAGGTCTCGTGGAAGGCATGCTCGATCCCACCGACGAACAATCGGTGCCGGGCTTTCTCGGCGCACGGTTCTCGCGTACCCGTCACTGTTTGCCGTCGATCGTCGCGCAGGTGTGGCAAAACCGCGAGACGGCCAAACGCGAGCGCAACGCGCCGCTTTCGCAAGCGCTGAAGATCATCATGAACGCGTTTTACGGCGTGCTGGGTTCAACGGGTTGCCGCTTTTTCGATCCACGCCTTGCGTCGTCGATCACGATGCGCGGCCATGAAATCATGCACAGCACACGCCGGCTGATTCAGGCACAGGGCTACGAAGTCATCTACGGCGATACGGATTCGACATTCGTCTGGTTAAAACACGCACATGGCGAGGAAGATGCGAGCCGTATCGGCCGCGAGCTCGTCGAACATATCAACGCGTGGTGGCGGCAGAATCTGCAGGAACGTTTCGGCATCGAGAGCGCGCTCGAGTTGCAATTCGAGCGGCACTACAAGCGCTTTTTCATGCCGACGATTCGCGGTGCGGAAGAAGGCAGCAAAAAGCGCTACGCCGGCCTGATCGTATTGCCGGACGGCAGCGAAGAGGTCGTCTACAAAGGGCTGGAAACCGTGCGCACCGACTGGACGCCGCTCGCGCAGCAGTTCCAGCAAGAGCTTTACCGGCGCATCTTCCAGCAACAGCCGTATCAGGACTACGTTCGCGACTATGTGCGCGATACGCTCGCCGGCAAGCTGGACGATCAACTGGTGTATCGCAAACGGCTGCGCAGACCGCTCGGCGACTATGAACGCAACGTGCCGCCGCATGTGCGCGCGGCGCGCGTGGCCGACGAGTTCAACCGCCGGCAAGGACGGCCGCTGCAATATCAGAACGGCGGCTGGATCAGCTATGTGATCACGACGGCCGGACCCGAGCCGCTGGAAACGCTGTGCTCCGCGATCGATTACGAACACTATCTGACGCGTCAGTTACAACCGGTGGCCGATGCGATCCTGCCGCTGTTGCGAGACGATTTCACTACGCTGATCAGCGGTCAGCGACAGTTGTTCTGACTCACGCAGGCTGCGAACCGTCGCGGTAACAGAAACAACACGAGCGAATGGAATAATTCCTCGCGCCAGGCGTTCTGGAATCGGGCGCAGGAAAATTTCCCCGACGGAAGCGCCCAATATCGCAACCCATCTGGAAAAAATCATGAAAATGAACCGCACCCTCTCCCTCATCGCGCTGACGCTCGGCCTCGGCTCGCCGTTCGTCGCATTCGCCGACGTGCTCAACCTGCAGGCCGATCTGACCGCGGCTTCCGAAGTGCCGCCCAAGGCAAGCGACGGCCGCGGACAATTGACGGGCACCTACGACACGTCGTCGAAAGAATTGAGCTGGCATGTGGTCTACGCGGACCTGACCGGCCCGGCGACCATGGCGCATTTCCACGGCCCGGCGCCGGTCGGCAAGAATGCGGGCGTGATGATTCCGATCGACGCAAAAGACCTGCCGAGCCCGATCGACGGTCACGCTACGCTGACCGACGCGCAAGCCAAGGATCTGTTGGCCGGCAACTGGTACTTCAACGTGCATACCGCAAAGAATCCGGGCGGCGAAATTCGCGGCCAGGTCGGGACGGCGAAATAACGCGCTGCAGCGCAACGCTGGCGCACGAATCGGCTACCGGGAAATCTTCTCCAACTCGAGCCCCTTCGTGCGCGGCCCCATCAAACCGATCGCCAGCATCACGATCAGCATCGCGCCGGCGATGAACACGAACACGCCGCTAGTGCCGAAGTGCTTCAACACCGCGGCAATCAGAAACGCCGTGAAAATCGCCGAAAAGCGGCTCCACGAATAGACGAAGCCCACGGCGCGCGCACGGATGCTGGTCGGAAAAAGCTCGGTCTGATATGCGTGGAAGCTGTACGAAATGATGTTGCCCGCCAGTGTCAGACACACGCCGAGGCTCACCAGCAACACCGCGCCTGCGGCCTGACTGAACCACAAGCCACAGACGATATTCACGGCCGCCATCACCACGATCACCGTTTTGCGCTCGAAGCGGTCGCCAATGAAAAGGCCAATCACCGGACCGAGCGGCGCTGCCAGCGCGATCACGCTCGAGTACATCAGGCTCGTGGTGATCGTGATGCCCTGCTTGATCAACAGCGTCGGCACCCAGTTCGCGAAGCCGTAGAAACCGACTGTCTGGAAGATATTGAAGATCGTCATCATCAGCGTGCGGCTGCGGTACGGCGGCACCCACATGTCGCGGAACCGGCCGCGCGGCGCAACCGGCACCGGTGGCGCGGGCGGCGGCAGTTCACGGCCGTACTCGCTGCGCACCTTCGCTTCGAGCTCGCTCATCACGCGGTCGGCTTCGGCCAGACGGCCTTGCTGCGCGAGCCAACGCGGGCTTTCCGGCAACGCGCGCCTGATCCACCAGACGAACAACGCGCCGTGCGCGCCGATCAGCACGACCCAGCGCCAGCCGTCCAGACCGAACGGCGCACGCGGCACCAGCAGATAGGACAGGAACGCCACCACGGGAACCGCCGTGAAACCGACGGCCTGCTCGCACGCGAATGCGCGTCCGCGAATCTGCTTGGGCACGAGTTCGGAAATGTATGTGCCGATCGTCACCAGTTCCACACCGATACCGATGCCGGCGACGAAACGCCAGAAGTTCAGTCCGGTGGCCGTTTCCTGAAACGCCATCACGACATTGGCCGCCGTGTACCACAGCAGCGAATACGTGAACACCGCGCGACGCCCGAAGCGGTCCGCCAGAAAGCCGCACGCGATCGTGCCGATAAACAGCCCGCTAAATAGCGCCGCGATGAAACTCGCGACGCCGGTCGAGCCGAACAGGCCGTGCGTGGTCGACGTGAGCAGGCCGCTTTTGACGAGGCCTGGCGCGACATAGCCGGAATACAGCAGGTCGTAGAGTTCGAAGAAGAAGCCGAGGCTCAGCAGCACGACCAGCGTCCAGATGGAACGCGTGGCGGGCAAGCGGTCGAGGCGCGCGGAAATGCTGCCGGCGTCGAGTGTGGCGCTCGCGGGCGCGGCGGAGGCCGTTGCGGAAAACGCCGCACTGCTGGCGCCGCGCGCGACGGACCCGGCGTGATCGGGTGAAGTCATATTGTCTTGTCTCCAATGTCGACCAGAGTTCGCGCTTTAGCGCGTTACTCTGGTCCCATGCAAAGCTGTCGACCAGAGTTCGCGCTTTAGCGCACTACTCTGGTCCCATGCAAAGCTGTCGACCAGAGTTCGCGCTTTAGCGCACTACTCTGGTCCCATGCAACGCCTAGCCGGTCTTGCGCCGGCCTTGGGTACTTTTGCGCGTCACGCGCACCACAATGCCGGACCGCAAGGTCCGGCCAGCATTCTAGCCGCGCGCGCTCTTCAATTGTTCGAACGTCGTGATTTTCCCGGCCAACGCGCTCGCGGCAACCGTGTACGGACTCGCGAGCCACACGTCGCCTGGGCCCGAACGGCCCGGAAAATTGCGGTTGATCGCGCTGATAGTCACATCGTTCGCATCCGCCGATTGCCCCGGCCCGCAGTTGGCGCACGAACCGCAGCCGGGCATCACCAGCGTCACGCCGGCTCGCTCGAAGACCGGCAAATAGCCCTGCTCTTCGCAATACGTACGTACCGCCATCGTGCCGAATTGCAGAAAAAGACGCGTGCTGTCGGGAACCCGCATGCCCCGCTCGACGCCCCAGCGCAACACCTCGTGATAGAAGTCGAAGTCTTCGCGCTTGCCGGCGGTGCACGAACCGCCATAAGCGATATCGACGGCGACGTCCTGCTCGAGTTGCGGCGCGGGCACGCCGTTGCCCGGATCGCCGGGGCGTGCAAGCATCGGTTCGATCGCGCCAGCGTCGATGCGAATGACGTCGCGATAGACCGCGCCTGCATCGCTTTTCATCCAGCTTTCAATAGCGAAATCGATGCCGCGACGTTCCTTCAGAAACGCCGCCGTGCGCTCATCGGGCTCGACGATACCGGTGAAGCCGCCCAATTCCGCGACCATGTTGGTCAGCGTCGCGCGTTCGTCGATCGACATCGCACGCACGCCCACGCCGCCGTACTCGAACACGAGGCCGATCGCGCCGCCCGAGCGGATCGCGTCCATCTGCAGCAGATGCAGCACGACGTCCTTCGCGGTCACACCCTTGCGCAATGTGCCGTCGATTTCAATGCGCAAGGTCTCCGGCACCTTGCAACGCACGTAGCCCGTCACCCAGCTATTGGCGATTTCCGTTGCGCCCGCACCGAACGCAAGGCAGCCGAGCGCGCCCGAATGCGGCGTGTGCGAATCGGTGCCGCACGCCACTTGCCCCGGCAACGCGTACTGGTCGGCCATCAACGCGTGACAGATGCCTTCAGAGCCCGGCGTGCCGTCGAGCGCGCCGTGCGAACGCACCGGGTAATCGCGTGAGAACGTCGAATGCCCTTCCATCAGATTCGCGACACCCGGCAACAGGCCGTCGCGCACGTGTGGAATACTTTGCGCGGCCAGCACCAGGTGGTCCTGAAACGCGATGATGTGATCCGGTGCATGCAACGGCGCGGGCTTGCCGAACGCGCGATGCATCAGATGCGCGCACATGCCGGTGAAATAGTCATGGCTGAAGCGCCAGTCGGCGGCAATGAACACGCCGTCGCCACGCCGCGCGCTTTCGATACCCGGATGAAGATGCCGCTCGATGATTTTCTCGACCAGCGTTTTCGGCTCGTTGCTATCGGCCATATCGCGTGCGCGCGGCGCGGGCCAGTCGGCGAACTTGCTGTACGCGAGCAGGCCGCCGCTGCGGATGATCTGCTGCGTGAGCGCGTCGCGCCCTTTGAGGAATTCGTCGATCGGCACCGCTTCGCCCGCGATCAGCCGGTCGAGCACCGCGAAATCCGTCGTGGTCAGAATGCCGATGTTGTCGCAATTCTGCTGATAGATCCGCTCGAAACTCTCCGCGACGATCAACCGGATACCCGCCGACAATTCCGCCAGCGGACTCGATTCGCGCGACGAACCCTTGCCGTAGCGCTTGCCCGCCACCGTCACCTGGAAACCACCGTTCCTGATTGCGTTGCGGCCGATCGGCATACGCTCGCCCGCCTTGAAGCCCACATACGGATACTGGCCGAGGCGTTCGTCATACGTGAGCATCACGGTGACGGGCGTGATCTCGTCGGTCGATACATTGTCGCGCAGCGCGCCGGCGCACTCGCGCGTGACGTTCTCCCCGGCGAGTTGCGCGTCGATCACCGCGGGGTCTTCAGACAGGTACAGCACGCGGCCGTCCAGACGAATCGTATCGTTCATCAGCATTCTCCTTGCGCCCACTATACGGAGCGCCGCGTGAATGCCGAAGTGCCGGTGCGGCAAAGCTGACGTCTCGTTTGGCGACGGCAGCGCAGAAGCTCGCGAAAACCCGCTAGCGCCGGTTGCCGAGAAAACTCACCAGCGCAGCCGCACTCGCGCTCAACTGCTCGCGCGTCCTGAAGATCATCACGAGCCGCCTGAGCGCCCACGCATCGTTCAGGGACAACAAGCGCACGTCGAGCGCGTTCACGTAGAGCAGTCCCACCTGTTCGGGCACGATCGCGATGCCGAGCCCGGCATGGACCATTCTGCACAACGCATCGAGACTGCTGACGCGAATCTTCACCTCGATCTGCCGCCCGGCACTGGCCGCCTGGTGCGCCAGCAATTGCGTCAGCGCGCTTTCGCTGCGCAGCCCGACAAAACTGTCGCCGAGCAGTTCATCGAACGCCACGCGCGACACACCGGCAAGACGATGTGCACCAGGCACCAACACCGCGATGCGGTCCTCGCGATACGGCACCTGCTCGAACGCTTCGCTGCCGGCCACCGCGTTGCAGATGCCGAAGTCCGCGCCATGTTCGTCGACGATACGCAGCACGTCCGCGCTATTTTCTTCTTCCAGTTCGATCGATACTTCAGGAAAGACCCGACCGAACGCGGCCACGTCTTCCGGCAAAAACTGCACGATCGACGACAGATTCGCAACGACCCGCACGCGCCCTTTCGCGCCCGACGAGAAGCGCGACAACTCGGCGCTCATCTGCTCGATGTTGCCGATGATCGCGAGCGCATAGCGCAACACGGTTTCGCCCACCGGCGTGACGGCAATGCCGCGCGACTGCCGCTGGATCACCGGCAAGCCGATCAACGCCTCGATCTCGGCGATCCGCCGGCTCACCGCGGACGACGCGATGAATTCGCGCTCGGCCGCGCGCGCGATGTTGTGTTCCTGACATACGGCGACGAACAGGCGCAGCGAGGTCAGGTCGAGTTTCTTGAGCAGGTTTTCCATGGATAGCGCGAGAGGACGGTTAGCGGTAAAGCTTTCACAAGCGCGGACGAAGCGGCTTGCCCGTGGCTATATCGGCGTCATATTACGCTGCACGAGAAATCCGACTGCATGTATGGATCTCTCCCGAAACGATGATTCGTCCGTTAAAGCGGAACATCGCCAAACACTCGCCAGACAGAGTGACCACCGCGACATCTCACCCTCAATGCCCCCACGTTTAACAGGTGTGTCAGAAAGACGACAATTACCTACGATAAGGTTTACGGAAATGTAACAGGCCGTTATATTTCGCTGCGCATAACGAGATTTAACCTTTGTCTCGTTGAAATTCGCTTCAATGACGACGCCGGTCGCGCACAACGCGGCAGTCGCTACGTCCATCGCTCCATCGCATTCCCCAGACATCGACCTGCTCCAGCGTGGCCTCGTGCGGCTTCGCCGTGGGCGCTCGCCTCATGTCTGAACACATTGCCAACCCTGGCTCGCCCGGCGCTGTTTGTCGATGCATCACGCGAGCCAGATTAGAAAAAAAGAAGGAAACATGAAAAAGACCCTCCTCGCCGCCGCAGTACTCGGAAGCCTCTCGATCAGCGCGCATGCACAGAGCAGCGTCACGCTGTACGGTTTGATCGATGCCGGTATCAGCTACGTGAACCATGCCCGTGCCGGCACGAGCCACGACAAGCTCTTCAAGTACGACGACGGCGTCGCTTCGGGCACCCGTTGGGGCCTGCGCGGCACGGAAGATCTCGGTGGCGGCCTGAAGGCGCTGTTCGTGCTGGAAAACGGCTTCAGCACCGCCAACGGCGCAGCCGGCCAGGGCGGCGCGATGTTCGGCCGTCAGGCGTTCGTCGGTCTGTCGCAGAACGGCGTGGGCTCGCTGACGTTCGGCCGTCAATACTCGTTCTCGACTGACTTTCTGGGCGGCAACTATTCGACCGGTAGCCAGACCGCCGCGGGCAACTACGCCTATCACATCAACGACGTCGACCAGTTGACGTCGAGCCGGATCAACAACGCAGTCAAGTTCACCAGCGCGAACTTCTCGGGCTTCACGTTCGGCGCGTTGTACGGCTTCTCGAATCAGGCAGGCGCATTTGCCGGCGCACCGGCAACGGGCACGGCAGCCGCACCGGTCGCGGGTTCGTCGCGTGCGTACAGCTTCGGTGCGAACTATGCGAACGGCCCGTTCAGCGTCGGCGCGGCGTACACGGACATCCGTTACCCGAACCAGGCGGTCCCGACCTTCTCGACCACGCTCGCCAACGTGCCGGCAGCCAATGTCGCGACCGGCAATATTCGCGACCTGCGCACGTTCGGTATCGGCAGCCGCTACGCAATCGGCGCTGCAACGTTGTGGGCGCTCTACACGAACACGCGTTTCGAAGCGATCTCGGGTGCGGCATCCACGTTCACCGCTTACGACGTGGGCGCGAAGTACTCGTTCACCGCGGCATTGAACGTCGGTGCGGGCTACACGTACATGCATCTGAGCAACGCGACGAAGGGCCACTGGAATCAGGCCGACCTGAGCGTCGACTATTCGCTGAGCAAGCGCACCGACGTCTACGCACTGGGTATCTACCAGATCGCGTCGGGTCGTAACGGTACGCAGGACGTGCAGGCGCAGATCGGTTCCAACACGAGCTTCTTCGGCCCGTCCGGTCAGGGTGCGGACAACCAGTTGGCATTCCGCGTCGGCATTCGTCACCGCTTCTGATGCATGCACGCATGCGTGCTTCGCGAATGCGGGGCAATGCATCGCGTCGACTTGAAGTAGAAATAGCAATGCCGCCCGTTTTCGAACGGGCGGCATTTTTTTCGCCGATACCTTTAAAAGATCAGCGTTGCTGTTCGAGCGCCCCGAGCATCTCGCGGTGACGCGCTTCGGTCGCATCGTCGGCCGGGAACATGCATTCGATGCGCAATTCCTGCGCCGCAATCGTCTGCGGCGTGCCGACGCTTGCGACCATCGAAAAGTAGTTGAGCACCTCGCCGTCCTTCACGAAGCCGATCGGAATCACCGGCAGTGGAGGCGAAGCCACCGTCGCGTTGTGTACTGGCGGCAGCTTCGATCCAGGCGGCAGGTCGGGATACGCGTGAAGCGCCGCGAGCAACTCGCGGGTCCGATCGTCCACTACGCGCCCCACCGCTTCCCGATGCACTCGCTGAATCAAGCTATCCGCCACCGCCTGCCAGTCGGCCACGAAGGGACGCATGCCCGCGGGATCGAAAATCAGATGCAGCATGTTGCGCGGCCCGTTGCGCGCAGCCATATCGATGAAGCAGTTGAAAAAGCGCGGCGCCGACTCGTTGGTCATCAGCACATTCCAGTAGCGGTCCATCACGAGCGCCGGAAACGGCTCATGCTGCCGCAGCATTCGCGACAACGCATTCGTGACGCTTTGCATCTGCTGCGCATTCCATGCGGCATCGGAATACATCGGCGCGTAACCTGCCGCGAGCAGCAGCGTATTGCGTTCGCGCAGCGGAACGTCGAGTGTCTGCGCGATGTCAAGCAGCATCTGGCGGCTCGGCACGCTGCGGCCGCTTTCGATGAAACTGATATGCCGTTGCGAAACGCCCGCATTGAACGACAAATCCAACTGGCTCGTCCCGCGCATGTCACGCCAGTGGCGCAGCAACGCGCCGAGTTCGTTCGGCGGCACTTTCTTATCCGGATTCGCGGGATTCATCGCACTCTCATCCGCAAAGTTGATATCGACGATCGTGATCGTGTGATCATGTGATCGGACCATGCGGGCAAGCATACTCCGTGCTTCCGCACGATCCGGGTCGACGCGCTAGGCGCTCCAGCGATGCGCATCAAACGGCGCTTCCACCGGCGGCCGCGCGATGTTGCCTGCGTAGTTCGTGATCGTCGATGCGGCCAGCACCGCGAGCACTTCGAGTACCTGGTCCTCGCGAAAGCCTGCTTCGATGAAACGGCTAACGTCTTGCTCATCCAGATGGCCGCGCTTTTCGATCGCGGTCTTCGTCAATGCGGAAAGCGCCGCCTGCCGGCGGTCCTCCGGCGCGCGGCCGGCACGTATGGCGTCGACGTCCGCGGACGTCAATCCTTCGTGCAACGCTAATGCGGTGTGAAACGCCACGGCCCATGCGCAAGCGTTGGTCACAGCGTTGGTCAGCAATAACGTCTGGATCTGGGCTTCGTTGAAACTGCCTGCATGCACGCGTTTGAACAGTCCGCTGAAGCTTTCGATCAGCACCGGCGATCCGGCGATCACGCCCGCGATGTTGGGAATCAGGCCGAAGGTCTGCTGTAATTGCAGGAGTACCGGCTTCGATTGTTCCGGCGCGGATTCGATTGTGTAAATCTGGAACGTCGACATGATGTGTCCTCGGTCATGAGCGCGATCCGAAATGAACCGCGCGATGACCGAAGATTAGGCGTCGGCGAAACACTCGCCAATTACCTCGGATGTAATAGAAACCGGCTACCGTCACGCCTCTGACAGAACAGCGAGCGGACACCTAAACCATCCAGCGCGCTCAATGACCCGCGCCGTCCGGATCCGCTTTCCGCTTGCGCCAGACCGCGAGTTCCGAGAGCCGCATTCCGTGCGGCACGGTGTCGAGCTTGCCGTGTTCGACACGCTGCGCGCGGTAGATGCCCGTGTGCCCCGAAAACAGATAGGCCACCACGCAGGCCACGGCCGCATACACGCCGATATCGGCGCCGAACAGTTCGATCGCCATGACCGTCGACGCGATCGGCGTATTGGCCGCACCAGCGAATACCGCGACGAAGCCTAACCCCGCCAGCACCGGCAACGGCAGCGCCAGAACATGCGAGAGCGCATTACCCAGCGTCGCGCCGATATAGAACAGCGGCGTGACCTCGCCGCCTTTGAAACCCGAAGCGAGCGTGACCACGGTGAAGCCGAATTTGCCGAACGCATCGTAGACGGGCAGCGGCTGATGGAAAGCCGCCACGATGGTCGGAATGCCCAGCCCGAGAAACGGCGACGTACCCGGCAAGAGCGCCAGCAACACGACCACCACGCCCCCCAGCAACGGACGCAGCGGCGCATAAGCGACACGGCGTTTGATCCACGCCGAAAGACCATGCGTCGCGTCGGCGAACAGCATGCCGGCAATACCGAACGCGATACCGGCCACCACGGTCGCGCCGAGCGTGAGCAAGCCCACGTGCGGCACGAACGGAATCGTATAGACGGTATGGTGAATCCCCCACGCCCGCGTGACGAGATCGGCGGCGATCGCGGCGATGAAGCAGCTCAGCAGTGCGTCGTAACGCATACGGCCGATCGCCAGCACTTCGAGCCCGAAGATCGCGCCCGCGAGCGGCGTGCCGAACACCGACGAAAAGCCGGCGGCAATCCCGCCCATCAGCAGAATGCGGCGATCCTCGCGACCGAGCCCGAAGCGAAGCGTGACCTGATCGGCGAGCGCGCCGCCCATCTGCACGGCGGTGCCTTCACGGCCGGCCGAACCGCCGAACAGGTGCGTGATCACTGTCGCGATCAGCACGAGC
This sequence comes from Paraburkholderia xenovorans, assembly GCF_046030735.1. Lineage (GTDB taxonomy): Bacteria > Pseudomonadota > Gammaproteobacteria > Burkholderiales > Burkholderiaceae > Paraburkholderia > Paraburkholderia xenovorans_A. The sequence continues at coordinate 44,265 of NZ_JAQQBV010000018.1, read as the reverse complement.
GGCGCCATCCGTTTGGGGACGATCTTCTTCGGGTCGTGGATTTCGTCGATCAGCAGATTGTTGCCGCCCTCGACGCTCGTACCGACGCGCAGATAAACCCAGCCCACGCAGAAGCCCGCGACAGGCAGCAACCCGATCAGCCACGGATGACCGACGCGGGTGTCGGTGGCCAGATCGAGCATCCACAGAAACAGCGCCGAAGCGCTTCCGGCCAGTATGCCGACGAGACCCGACAATACGATCCAGCGGCCGAGATGAGGCAGCATCGCCACCTGTTCGGGCAAAGCAAAACGTTTCATGATTTTCAGATTTGAAGGATTCAAACCCGGGCAGCGAACACCGCCTGGAGACACACGAGTAATACTCGACGACGCGTGCCTACGGCTTCCTGACCCAGGAATTCGTAGGCATCATCAGCCGGCGCAGGGTCGGCGGTTAACGGAGGAATGCCATCTCCGGGGAGCTATTGTAGCGGCAACGGGGTGAGCGGCGACCGGCCGCCAGATAGTCGAGCCCGCATCCCGTACTACCCGTTCAGTTAGCGCCTCGCGTCCCCATCCAGCACATCCGCCGCCACACAATCCACAAGCGCCTGCCTCACCCGCTCGACGCTAACCGTCCAACTCTCGCCGGGCTTGCGCCGGAACAGCCGGACAGTCTGCGGATACCACGGCGAATCGGCGCGCTCGCGCAACCAGCGCCAGTCCACGTCCTTCTCCGGCAACATCACCCAGCACGGTTTGCCGAGCGATGCCGCCAGGTGCGCGGTCGACGTATCCACGCAGATCAGCAGATCGAGCTGCGCGACGAGCGCGGCGGTGTCGGCGAAATCCGTGACCCGCGAGCCGAGATCGAGCACAGGTTGATTCGCGGGCGGGCACCGCGCGTCGTCCTCGCCCTCGCCTTTTTGCAGGCTCACGAAGCTCACACCCGGCACGCTCCAGAGCGGCGCCAGCGCAGCGAGCGAAGGTAGCGACCGGTTCGCGTCGTTATGGTGTTTCGGATTGCCCTTCCACACGAGGCCGATTCTGCGCCCCGCCGGCAATGCATCCAGCGCCGCACGCCATGCATCGTCGAGCGGCGCCTGCGCGGCGAATCGCACCGGCGCCGGAATCGTATCGACGGTCGTACCCAAATGCGTCGGTACGCTCAGCAGACTCGTCCAGCAGTCGTAGCGGGACGAACTCGCGCGGGCTGCGTCGTGATCGAGCACCGCGTCGATCCCGTCGACGCCGCTCATCAACCGGCGCAGCGCCGGCACGCAGGCAAACGCGATATGCGTGGCGCCGTGCGCCTTCAGCAACGCGAAATAGCGGCTGAACTGGATCATGTCGCCGAGACCGTCTTCCTGCCAGACCAGCAGCGACTTGCCGGCAAGCGCGTCGCCTTGCCAATGCGGACAGTGCAACGCGGCGCGCGTCGCGTGATGAACGAAATCGGGCTGATCGTAGCGGCATTCGTACAAACGCCAGCCTTCTTCGAAACGGCCCATCCCCAGCAGCAACACCGCCAGACCGAACCGCGCGTCGCCGTAATCGGCCCGTAACGCGATCGCGCGACGATACGCGCTCTCCGCTTCGGGCAACCGTTCCAGTTGTGCAAGCGACGCCCCGACGTTGTAGTGCGCCTCCGCGAGATCCGGGTACAGACTGAGCGCCTGCGCGAACGCGCCGACCGCGTCCGGCAGACGATCCAGCAGGCGCAGCACGCAGCCCAGGTTGTTGTGCGCCTGGACGAGATCGGGCCGGCAGCGGATCGCTTCCCGGTACGCGATTTCGGCGTCGTTCAGGCGTTCGAGCTTCGACAGCACGACGCCGAGGTTGTAATACGCCTCCGCGTAATCCGGCCGATGCGCAAGCGCATCGCGGTACGCGGCTTCGGCTTCCTGCGGACGCTGAAGCTCGGCCAGCGTCGCGCCGAGATTGAGGTGCGCCTCGGCGTAATCCGGACGGATCGCCAGCGCGAGCCGGCAAGCCAGCTCGGCCTCGGCGAAGCGGCGCGCCGCCTTCAGCACCGCACCGAGGTTGTTGAGCGCTTCCGGATACTGCGGCCGGATCGTCAACGCCTGCCGATACGCGCCGTCCGCCTCGTCGAGCCGGCCCAGTTCGACCAGCACGTTGCCGAGATTGTTATGCGCTTCGGCGTGGCCCGGCAGTTGGCGCAGCGCCTGACGATAAGCCGCCTCGGCTTCGTTCAGACGCCGCAGGTCGTGCAGGACCATCGCACGGTTGTAGTGGGCTTCGGCGTAATCCGGACGCAGCGCGAGCGCCTCGCGATACGACGCCTCTGCCTCCTCCTTGTAGCCGAGACCGTAGAGCACGCCGCCGAGGCCGAGGTGCGCTTCGGGCTGCGCCGGGCGTAGCGCGACCCATTGCCGGTACATCGCCTTGGCCGCCGACAGCCGTCCGAGCGACTTCAGCAGCATGCCGAGGCTGCTGCACACCTCGGCATAGTCGGGCTTCGCGCGCAGACATTCGCGCCAGTAGGCTTCGGCGTCATCGAACCGGTTCAGCGCGAACGAGCAGCTTCCCGCGATATTCAGGGTATCGGCGAAACCTTCGAGCGACGCGTTTGCCGACGCATTGTGCCGCGCGTCGAGCAGCGGCGCGACGAGCGAAAGCGCGTCGGCGAACTGTCCGGTCGAACAGAGGGCGACCGCCTGCTGGTTGAGGTGGCGGAGCGGGTCAAGGTCGGCAGGCACGGGATCGCGCGTCGGCGTGAAGGTCATCGAGTCTTTGGGCGAGGGAACGACATGTGCCCACAGAGTACGACAGACGGGCCGCCGCCAAGCCCCCGAACTGAGTGCGTTTTGCCCCTCAGCTTTCCAGATCTGACAGCCGGCGGCCAGCCTCGGTGCGTCAGAACACGCCCGGAATCACCCGGTAACGCACCCGCGCCTTATAGCTGCGATACCCCTCGTCGGCCGATAAGAGCTTTTCCTCGCCGAGGATTCGCCCCACCTGCAACGCGAACTGGCAGCCATACACCAACAGGTTCTGCCAGCCGAAGTTCACCAGCAGAAAGCCGATGTCGGTGACGAAGTAGCCGAGGTACATCGGGTGACGCACGAATCGATAAGCCCCACGCGATACGACACCGCGATTGGCCGGCAAAATCCCGAACGAGCGGCGCAACGACGCCTTGGCGAACAGTTGCCAGAAGATCCCCAGCACCTGCAATACGACGCCGGCGGTTTCCGGCACGAGGTGCGTGCCGGGCGCGAGTCGCACCAACAGATAGTAGTAGGTGCCGCCCATCGAACAGATGAACGCGAACGGCCGCCAGTCGCGTTTCGCGGGCACCCGCGCGAACAGCGACAAACCGACCGTCACCGCCGCGGACACCACCAGCAACAACAAAGTGACGCGCGACGGCGCCGCGCGCCATTGCACGATCGCCGCGTAAGCGAACACGCTCAGCATCGTCGCGGCGCCGACCCGCGACGCGATTTCGATCAATGAGTCACGCATGCCGGGACGCCTATCCGCATCGGCAGGCGTGGCATCGGCGCGGTTCGCGGAGGGCTCCAGGTCCTGCATCGGCTTGGTCGGTGTCATCGCGCTCACTTCGCTCACTTGGAAATACGGAGGATTTGCGAAGCCAGTTGCGTGAAGCACGGCTTCAGATCGGACGGCGTCGCAGCGTAACAATACACGCCGACCGGCTGTTTGGGGTTGTAGCAACGCGCCAGCGAATCCGGCGTATTCGCCATGCATTTGAGGACGTCCTGACCCAGTTCGTTGTCGGGTCCGGCCGGCGCGACGAGTTCCGGGCCGTAGCCGAGTGTGAACACGTAGGTGCCCTCGTTGCGCGCCGCGGCGGCCATCGCTTCGAGCAGATTGCGCGACGCGCGGTTCACGTTCACATAGGTGATGTTGCCGTTGGGCACCGCGCGCGGCGCAGTCACCGGCCAGATCGGGAAAATCTGTTCGTTGACGTTGTGCGCGTTGTACCACTGCGGCATCGCCGTGACGAGCTTGGTGACGTTGCTTTGATAGCACGGCGAGCCGAGCTGCTGGCTCAACGCATTCATGCTGTAGAGGCCCGACATCGTGCCCGCGCTGTCGGGGCTCGCAAGCGTGCCGGCCGTCTTGTTGCAGCCGCTCTGATTCGTCGTGAAGAACGACGCGAAACTGTTCGGTGCGCCGTCCGAGAAAAACACGATCACGCGCAGGCTCGACGGCTGCGTGATCACGTTGTTCAACTGGTTGCGCGCGTTCCAGATCGCTTCGGCCGAATTGGTGCTGCCGTTGAAGGTGTACGCGTTGATGTCCGCGGTCATCGTGGTGCGATCGAAGCCGCGCTCGTTGCCGTTGAACGGCACGTCTACCACGGTGCCGTACGCGAAGTGCATCAGCGCGACGCGGTCGTTCGTCACGTCGAAATTGTTCAGGAAGGCCACCGCGTTCGCACGCACCGCGGCGGGCACGCCGGACGTGTTCAGCGAGCCGGTGGTGTCGATCACGAACGCCATGTCGAGCGTCTTGCGGATCGCCTGCGAGGACGCGCTCACGTTCAGCACCTTGAAGCCGAGCGTCTTCGTGAAGGTGACCGGCACGCTCGCCTGCGCGGTCATGCCGATCGTGACCGTGCCCGCATTGAACACGATCGACGGCGTGCCGGCCGTGACCGTGGAGCCGAGAAAGCCCGCCGGATAGTTCGCCGCGAAGAACGCGGTGGCCGCCTGCTGCGCGTTGGCGGTCTGCTGGGTCTGGTTGCTGCCGCGCGTGACCGCTTCGCCGGCGGCGATCACCGCGCCGTCGGTGGCGGCGTCGAGACGCGCCTTGATCATGTAGCCAAGGCCGGAGTCGATCGCGAGACCGAGAATGCCGAGCAGCGCGATCAGCGAGGCCGCGACGATGATGCTCACCGAACCCCGTTGCCGCCTTTTCTGTACGTTTCGTACGGTTATTTTTTTCATCTCATCCCCCGACCTGCTTTTTTATTCGACTCAGAACACCGTCATTGCATACAGATTCGGCGCCAGCGCCGGTGTTTTGATCCCGCCGCCAAGCTTCAACGAACCGAGCAGCGGTGTTTGCAGATAGAACGCTTCCACCGCGTAGGCAATCTGGCCGTCGGAGAGCTTGCCTTGCAGCAGGCTCACCACCGGCGACGCATTGCCGGCCGCCGGAATGCCGCTGCAACTGCCGGTGCCGTCGCTCGCCCAGCGCGTGCCGCTGGTGCCGCAATTCCACAACTGGCTCGCCGGCGCGTAGCTGCCGCCGTTCCACCGATACTGCGCGACCACCACGCCGGTGCAGTTATTGCCGTTGCTGTCGCAGTTGTTGTTGCCCATGATCTCGGTGATGTAGATCATTCCGTGCGCGCTCATGTTCAGCGGCGGCGTGGTCGACGTCAGCGACGACATGATGGTTTGCATCGGATACGTGAGCGCCGCGCGCGACGACAGGCTCGCGCCCTCGCGGCTCACGTTGATCAGGATCATCTGCGCCTGGATGTTGCGCGCAATGTCGTAGACCGGCAGCGCGAGCGCGACCAGCATCGGCAGCAGCAAGGCCATTTCCACGCTGACGATGCCCTGTTCCCGCGTCGGCGCGCGCCGGCTTCCCCGTGAAGAACGTGTGCGCATGTCAGAAGCCCTCGTTACGCATCGTGGCCGCGACGCTGAAGCTGAACTTGCCGTTTGCGAAGAACGGCTTGACGAGCGGCGTGAGCAGCGGCCAGATGCAGTTGATCTGCAACACGACGATGTCGCCCGGATTGCCGAACATGCCGGTGCTGTAGCTCGTTTGCGTGGTGTAGGTTTGCGTCGCGCCGTTGATGGTGATCGCGTAACTCGGCGACACCAGCGAGTACAGGCCCATCGAACTGTTTTTGATCTCCTGCACGATCGCGAGGTAGCGCTGCTGGTTGGTCGCGTTCGGATCGAGGTTGCTCTGCCCCGTGACCGAGTAGCGCGCGCCTTCGCGCACCGCATATTGCATCGTCAGATTCACCCACAGCGCGATGCCGAGATCGATCGCGATGCACAGCAGCAGGAACAGCAGCGGCGCGAGCAATGCGAATTCGATCGTCGCGACGCCGCGCTGCTTGCGCGTGCCGCGCCCGGCCTGACTTCGGGTTTTGCAGCTCGCTGCGAGCCGCACTCGGGCTGTTTTCATTTCGCCTCCTCGTCCAGCGCCGGAACCGGCTTGCGCTCGAGCGTGCCGCGCCGCGCGGCGTGCATGCCGAGCGGCCAGCTCACCGCGGCCAGCAGCGAGCGCGGCTCTGCGCCGTCGTCGAGACCGGTGGCCGGCCATTCATGTTTTGCCGGAATCCACAGCGTGCCGAACAGGTGATCCCACAACGGCAGCAGTTGCGTGAAGTTGTGGTCGAAATGCTCGGGACGCGCCGAGTGGTGCAAGCGATGAAACTGCGGATTGTTGACCCACGTCGTGTAACGGCCGAGGTCCACGCGCAGGTTCAGATGCGCGAAATAATTGCCGAACATGAACACGAGGCTAGTGGCGCCGACGATCCACGGATCGACCTTGAACAGCACGCCGACCAGCGGGTACAACAGGCAGCCCTTGATCGCCGCTTCGAGCCAGTGATGCCGGAACGTGACCGTGACGTTCAGATCCACCGCACTGTGGTGCAGCGAATGCAGCTTCCACAACAGCGGCCATGTGTGTTGCAGACGATGAAACGCATATTCGAGCAGGTCGACGGTCAGCAGCACGATCACGAACGAAGCCAGCGCGCCCCAGCCGTGCGAGGCCAGCACCACCATGCCGCCGCCGAGCGCGTTGACGATCGCGACGCTGGCCGCCGCGGTGAGCGGCTTCAGACCTTCGACAACAGCCATATACAGCGCGGCGTAAACAAGATTCAAACGTTGCACCGAGCGCGAGTGCAGCAGTTCGACCGGCCGGCGCCGTTCGAGCACCGCGCCGATTGCCATCATCAGCAGCACGAGCGCGTAGCCGCGCAGCCAGAGGCCGGCGTGGTGCCACAGATCCGCAAACTGACTCGACGCAAACATGGGAATCCCCGGTGAAGTCGCTTCTATCGGCCGCAATCCGCTCAACCGCCTGCAATCGCGTGAAGGGTCGGAAACAGTTGCCGCACCACCTGAATCGCCGACGGCCCCACCAGCACGGCCAGCAGCGTCGGAAAGATGAAAAACATCAGAGGAAACAGCAGCTTTAGTGCGATCTTCGCAGCCTGTTCTTCCGCGCGCAAGCGCCGTTTGGTGCGCAGGTTATCGGTATAAACGCGCAGCGAATCGCCGACGCTGGTGCCGAAACGGTCCGCCTGGATCAGCATCGCGGCCAACGTATCGATGTCCTCCACGCCGGTGCGCAGCGACAGATTGCGCAGCGCCTTGTCACGCCCCGAGCCGGCGCGCAGTTCCAGCAGCACCATGTCGAACTCGTCCTTCAACGCGCGGCTCTTCACGCCGATCTCCTGGGTGACGCGCATCAACGCTGCGTCGAGGCCGAGGCCCGCTTCCACGCAGACGGTCATCAGATCGAGCGCGTCGGGCAAGTCTTCGAACAGCTTGCGTTGACGGCTCGCGATCAGCCGCCTGAGCACGAAGTTCGGCAGATAGAAGCCGAGCGCCGACACGCCCAGCACCGTGAGCAGCAGGAAAAGCCGTTCGTCGGCTTCGAACAGATGGCCTACCGCCGCCAGCGCGAGCGCCGGCAGCAGCATCGCCAGCACGGTTTTCGCGGCAAAGTAGACGGCCGCCGCGGACGGCGTGCGGATGCCCGCATTGGCAAAGCGCAGGCGCAGCGCGGATTTGTCCCAGTCGTCTTTCGGCAACGACAGTTTGGCGACGCGTTCGGAGACCTTGGTCACCGTCTCGACCCAGTTTTTCTGCGCGCCGGTGTCGGCTTCGTCCGCGTCGCCGGACAACGCGAGTCCTTCCAGACGGCGTTGCACCGGATCGGGCCGCAGCAGCGTCATCGCTTTCAGCACCGCGCCGAACACGATCAGGAACATCACGCCCAGCAAGAGGATCTGTTCTGTTCTCATGGCCTGCTCCTCGCGACGAACCGCTGGTCTAGATACGGATGCGCACGACATTGCGCATCCACAGAATGCCGAACAGCATCATCGCGATCGAGCCGCCCGCGAGTTGCATGCCGGCCGGATCGGTCCAGAACACGCTTACGTAGTCCGGATTCAGCAAACTGAGCAGCGCGACGATCGCGAACGGCAGCACGCCGAGTATCCACGCGGACAGGCGCCCTTCCGCCGACAGCACACGTACCTTGCCGAGCAGCTTCAACCGTTCGCGAATGATCCCGCTGATGCTGCCCAGAATCTCCGCGAGGTTGCCGCCGGCTTCGCGCTGGATCAGCACGGCGATCACGAAGTAGCGCAGATCGTCGACGGGCACGCGGTTCACCATGTTCAGCAGCGCGTCGTTCATCGATACGCCGTAGTTGATCTCGTCGAACACGATCGCAAATTCGCCGCCGAGCGGTTGCGGCAGTTCTTCGCCGACCATGCCGAGCGCAGCCGGAAACGAATGGCCGGCACGCAACGCACGGGCGATCAGATCGGCCGCGTCGGGCAACTGGCGCTCGAGTTGCAGCACGCGTTTGGCGCGCTTGCGGCGCAGGAGCGTAGCGGGCAGCAAAGCGGCGGCTACAACTGCGGTCGCGGTCAGCAGCGCGGGCGCTGCGAGCATGAAACCGGTCATCGCACCGGCCAGCGCGCACAGCAGCGTATAAGCGGCAAAACGCGCGACCGACCAGTCGAGGCCGGACTGCTGAAGTTGCCGGTCGAGCGCATGCACGCGCGGCACCCGCAGCAGAAGCCGCGTGACGAACGGCGATTCGCTCAACATCCGCTGCTTGAGGATCGACAGTTTTTCGGAACTGATGACGCCGCCCGCCGAAAGCGCGCGAAAGCGCTCGTCCATGCGCTTGACCGAGGTGCCGTGATGGCTGTTCCAGAACAGGTACGCGGCTTCGATCAGCAGCACGATCGCGAGAAACGCGAGCACCGCAAAGCCGATAAACGACGTATTCATTTCCGCCTCCTTGCGCTTACTGCATTCACCGCGCTCAAACTTCGAAGCGCCGTGCCGGGTCGAACATCTGATCCGGCAACACGATCCCAAAGCCCGCGAGCCGCTCGCAGAACTTCGGCCGCACGCCGGTCGCGCAGAAATAGCCTTTGATCAGGCCGTTTTCGTCGACACCCGTCCGCTTGAACGTAAAAATCTCCTGCATGTTGATGATGTCGCCTTCCATGCCGGTGATTTCCTGAATGCTCATCAGCTTGCGGCGGCCGTCGGTCAACCGCGAGGCCTGCACCACCACCGTGATCGCCGATGCGATCTGCTGGCGCACCGCCTTGATCGGCATCGTCAGGCCCGCCATGCCGACCATGTTTTCGAGCCGCGTCAACGCGTCGCGCGGCGTGTTCGCGTGCAGCGTCGCCATCGAGCCTTCGTGGCCGGTGTTCATCGCGTGCAGCATGTCGAGCGCTTCCGCACCGCGCACTTCGCCGAGCACGATGCGGTCCGGGCGCATCCGCAACGCGTTGCGCACCAGCGAACGTTGCGAGATCTCGCCCTTGCCCTCGATGTTCGGTGGCCGCGTTTCGAGCCGCAGCACATGCGGTTGACGCATCTGCAATTCGGCGGCGTCTTCGATCGTGACCACGCGTTCGTCTTCGGGAATGAAGCCGGACAGCAGATTGAGCAACGTCGTTTTGCCGCTGCCCGTGCCGCCCGAGATCAGCACGTTCAGCTTCGACTTGATCAACGCTTCGAGCAGTTGCGCCATCGCGGGCGTGAAGCTCTGGTTGTTCACCATGTCGTCGACGGTCAGCGGATTCACCGCGAAACGGCGAATCGACACCAGCGGGCCGTCGATTGCGGACGGCGGAATGATTGCGTTCACGCGCGAACCGTCGGGCAGCCGCGCGTCGACCATCGGCGTGGATTCGTCGATACGGCGGCCCACCCGCGACACGATCCGCTCGATGATCTTCATCAGATGCGCGTCGTCGTAGAAGGTCACGTCCGTGTGTTCGAGGCGGCCGCGCCGCTCCACGTACACGTGCTGTGACGTGTTCACCAGAATGTCCGAGATGGTCGGGTCGTTGAGCAGCGGTTCGAGCGGACCGAGCCCGACCATTTCGTCGTGCACGTCCTGCGCGAGACGGCGGCGTTCGAGCTCGTTCATCGGCAGCTTGTCTTCGTCGACGATTTTTTCCACCAGCTGCGCCAGCTCGCGTTTGATCTGTTCCGGCGACAGGCGTTGCAGCTTGTCGAGTTCGACCCGGTCGATGATCGCCTGATGGATGTTCATCTTGAGCTGCTGGTAAGCGCGCCGCGCCGCGAGGCTTTCGGCCGCCACACCGGCGACCGCCGCGGCGCTCGCGCCGTCGAACGGCACGCCGCCTGTTTGCATCATCAACTGTTCGCGCAATGACATGGTGGTCTCCGCTTTCTATTCGTGGGCAGCCGTGGGCAGCGCGGCTCAGTGACCGGCTTTCAGTTGCGGTGGCGCCTTGGGCACGCTCGCCGTATTCGATGCGCGTTGTGCCTTCACGCGGCCGGGGAACAGGCGGGCCAGCACGCTCTTGTCGGGTCCGGTCGTACGCGGCCACAGCAGATCGCCCAGCAGCGCAATGCTCTGCGTGAGCGCGCTGCCCTTCGCCGACGTCATCAACGGCACGCCGTGATCGAGCGCTTCGGTAGCCTGCTTTTCGTCGCGCGGCAATTGATGCGCGACCTTCACGCCGAAAGTCGCTTCGAGCATCGCGAGCGTGACGCGCGCGTGCCGGTCGTACTGGTTCACGATCAGCTTCAGCTTGCTCGCCGGATAGCCGAGTTCCTTGAAGATGTCGAGCATGCGGCGCCCCGCGTGCAGATACAGCATGTTTTGCCGCACCACCATGCAGATCGAGTCGCTGTGATCGAGCGCGTGGATCGCGAGCGGGTTGATGTTCTGGCCGACATCGATCAGCACCGCGTCGTATTGCTCGCGCACCAGCGTCAGCAGCCGCTCCAGGTGCGCGGCGCGCAACTCGCCCGACTTGACCGGATCGCCGGCGCCTGCCAGCACGTCGAGATTCGCGTGCACGTGCATCACGCAGGCTTCGAACAGCGCGACGTCGAGGCGGTCGATCTGCGCGCACAGATCGGCGAGCGTCGCGGGCGGCGGTTTGTCGGCGACCAGCAGGCTCGCGTCGGCGAACTGCTGGTTCAGGTCGATCAGCAGCACGCGTTTGTCGCGCAAGGCGGCGAGCGTGTAGGCCAGATTCACGGCGATCAGCGTCGTGCCGCTGCCGCCCTTGCACGACGTGAACGACACCACGCGGCCGTCGCGGCGCACGCCGGCAGTTTTCTTCGACGACACATGGGCGAGCGCGTCGGCGAGTTCGTGTTCGTCGAGTGGCCAGGACAGCACGTGGCGCACGCCGACGCGCATCGCGGCCATCAGCAGCGTGGTGGACGGCGTGGGTGTCACCAGCATGCAGTGCAGATGCGGCGTGTGCGACAACGCCTCTTCCACGCCGCCGAGTTCACGCGGCGTCAGTTCGGCGTCGTCGACGATCAACAGATCCGCGCTTTTGATCGCCGCGGCATGCACGCGCAACTGCTTCGCGGCGCCGTGCAGCGTGCGCAGCCGGAATGCGACGCCGCTCGCCTCGAGACGCGCGGCGATCTGCGGCGTGCGCTCCGCGCTGGACGAAATCAGCAGGATGTCGATCATGATGTGTCTCCGCTCGCTTGACGCGGCCGGTTGGCCGCGTCGCTTCAGTAACTGCTCGACGCGCCGACGCCGATCGTGAAGGTCGGTGCGGGCGACGGCGCGGTGAACGATTTGTTGTAGCTCTTCTGTGCCGCGACGGCCGCCTTGCCGTCGATGCCCGCAACCGGATCGGTGTTGGCCGAGCCTTGCGGATTGAGCGTCTGCATTTCCTTGATCTGGTTGACCGAGTCGCCGAAGGTGGCGTCCCAGTGCGGCGTCGAGCTCAGGCAGCCGGCCAGCGCCGCGCTCAGGGCCGCGCACAACGCGGCGCGGATCAGTGTGTGGGTGGATGTCATGTCGATCTCCGGTGAGCCGTGCTTGCTAGCGTGCGGCGTGTGAGTCGTTGCCGGCCACGGGCGTCGGGACGGCTAGCGCGGTCTGTTGCGCGGCGGCCGGGTCGGGTTGGGCTGGCGTCAGCGAGGGCGCCATGCCGTCGGAACGCGCTGTCGTTGCAACACGCGGCGCGTTGGTTGCGGCGACTGGAGCCGGTGTGGTGTCGGCCGGCGTCGGCGCGGGCTGAGTCGGTGTGGGCTGAGTCGGTGCGACGGGCGTTTGCGATGCAGGAGCGGCAGGCACGACAGGCGTCGGCGCGCGCTTCGTCCCTTCCATGTGCCCGGTCAGATACACGTTCGCTTCGCTGGCGTCGCCGAAACCGTCGGTCGGCAGCGGATAGTGCTGCGGCAGCGGTTTCGCGAGACGCGGCGTCACGACGAACACCAGCTCGGTCTTGTCCTGCTCGTAGCTCGTGCTGCGGAACAGCGCGCCGAGCACCGGCAGTTCGGCCGCGCCCGGCAAGCCCTTGATCGAGCCGGTCACGTTGCTCTTCAACAGCCCGCCGATCGCGAAGCTCTGCCCATCGAACACTTGCAGCGTGGTCGACGCGCGCCGCGTGGTGATCAGCGGCAGGATCGACGTCGTGTTCGAGTTGCCCGCGCTCACCACCACACCGGTCGACGACAGTTCGGAGACTTCCGGCGACACCTTCAGATTGATGCGCCCGCCTTCGAGCACGGTCGGCGTGAAGGTCAGCCCGACACCGTATTGCTCTTCCTGCAGCACGATGGTCGTGCCGCCCGAGCCGTTGCTTTGCGGCACTGGAATATAGACCTTGCCGCCCGCGAGGAAACTCGCTTCCTGACCGCTGATCGCCATCAGGTTCGGCTCCGCGAGGATCTTCACGAGCTGATCGGTTTTCTGCGCGTCCACGGCCGCGGCGAGCGGCGAGTTGTTCGCTTTCGAGGCGGTCAACGCGCTCAGTCCGCCGGACAGGTAATTAGCCAGCAGACCGAAACTCCAGCTGCCAATCCCGCCATTGATGTTGGCCGCCACGCCGAGCTGATCGATCAGCGTCTTCGAGACCTCGGCCACTTTGACTTCGAGCATCACCTGCTGCGGCGCGGCCACCTGCATCATGTTGATGATGCGTTCGCCGCCCGCGCCACCGAGCGACGGCGCCGGTGCACCCAGCGCACGCGGTGCCGCGCCGATGGGCAGCGGACCGCCCATCGGCGCGCCGGACGCGGCGCCTTGCAGCGCCGTGGTCGGCCGCGCGACGAACGCGCGCGCCAGTTCGAGCACGCGATCGGCCTTGACCGCGTCGGAGACGGTGCCGGTCAGCACGAGCGTGTCGGCGGCGGCCTTCACCTGAATGCCGGTTTCTTCCGGCATCAGCGCGGCGAGCGTTTGTTGCAGACCGCCCGGGTCCGCGCCGACGCTCACGTCGATGATCGTGCAGGAGCCGCTGCGGCCTTGCACGATCATGTTGGTGGTGCCGACATCCGAGCCGAGCAGATACAGCGTTTGCGGCGACACCAGCATCGCCTGCACGATCGACGGATTGCCGACCGTGCGGCTCTTCACCGGTTCGCGCACGTCGACCATCGCCGATTTGCCGACGGGGATCGTCACCGAGCTATGTTCGGCGACCGGGCCGCTGCAGTTCGGACCCCGCGCGCCTTGCGCCGCACCGCCCGACGCAGCGCCGCCGTTCATCCCGCTCGCGGCGATGGTCAGACGCACCGGACCGTTGGCCGCCACGGTGAGCGGCACGTCGGGCAAGCCCGGCAGATTGGCGGCGTTCTGAGCAGCGGCCTGCGTGACCGGCAGCATCGCCAGGTACAGTCCCAGCACCACGCCGGCACATGCTTCGGCGATCCGGGTACGGCCTCGCGGCGAGCGCGGATTGGCTTCGCTCGACGCGAGCGGGTCCTGCGGCGCGCGTGCGCGCTGTTCGTTTCTGGCGTTCATGTCCTACCCCCGTTATGTGCCGCTTTTTTTACGCGCCGGCCGTAGATTCCGGTCGCGCATCGGTCACGGCTTGCAGGCTGAGCCTGTCAAAAGCATTCCTGTCTTGCGTCAGCGCCGTCGAGTACTCGCACGCAGTTGCCCGGCACATGCGCGGCCACCTTGCGCACGATATGCACCGGCTTCGGTTCGGGCGCCGCGACCACTGCAACCGGCGTCTTCAACAGCGAAGCCTTGGTCGCGCCGGCCGTGTCGATCGCCAGCGGGTCGATCTGGTTGCGCAACACCAGCGAAAGCGTGCCGATGCTGCGTGCGAGGTCGATTTTCTCGGCCTGCTCCGGCGACACTTCGAGCGTCACCGCATCGACCACTTTCGGCTTGGTCTCGTCGCGGCCCACTTCCTGCGCGACGGCCAGCACCAGAATCTTTTCGAGCACGATCTTCGAGATGTTCTGATCGCGCTGCGCGCCGGGGTCGCGTGCATCTTTCTGCGTATTGACGATGATGTCGACGTAGTTGCCCGGCAGCGCGAAGCCCGCCACACCGATCACGTCGTTCACGCGCACGGTGATCGCCCGCTTGCCTTCGCCGATCACCGCGGAGAGGCCGCCGAGCGTGCCCACCGGCGTCAGCTTCGCTTCGAGAATCGGCTCGCCGTGCAGCAGGCTTTCCTTCAGCACGCGGCCGTCGAGTTTCTGCACATCGGCGAACGAACCGGGCGGCACGCTGCCCGACGGCCAGTCGATCACCTTGAGGAAGTCCGGGCCGATGCGCTGCCCGAGATTGATGTCGGTTGCCGCCACGACGACCTTGGTCGTGACGTTCGACGTCTGCGAAACCATCCAGCGCGACGCGAACACCACGGCGGTGAGGCCGGCCAGTGTCGCGATCAGCAGCATCGTTACAGCGCGCGCGTTTTTCATTTTCAAACCCCCGAGATTTGCTGGCCTGCCCTGCCGGTATGCGTCACACGCTGTAGAACAACACCAGTGCGCTACCTATCGCTATGGCCACGCCGTACGGCATGGTCCCCGTGATACTGTTCGCGGCCACGCTGGTGTGCGGTCGCGTTGTGTCGTCTTTTTCGTCGTCTTTTGCGTTGTTTTGAGGCGTCGCGCAACTGACCAGCAGAGCCGCCGCCCCGCTCAGTCCGGCGCGCACCTGGCGACGCCGGTACAGCAACGCCAGCGACCAGAGCGCACCGATCACGCAGGTCGCCAAGCCGATTTCGAATGCGCCGTAAGCGCCGCAGAAAGCGCCGATCGCTGCCATCAGCTTCACGTCGCCTGCCCCCATCAGCCGCATCGCGTAGCCCGGCAGGAAAATCGCACCGCCCGCCGCAAGGCCGCCCAACCACATCTGCATCCCGTCGACACCGCCCTGCGTAAACCACTGCACGGGTATCGCCGCGATCAAACCTGTCGCCACCAACCAGTTAGGAATTCTGCGCGTTTGCAAGTCCCACAACGCCGCAAGCAACGCCAGCACGATCACGCATGGACCTACCGGAAAAGGAACCCCGTTCATCGTCTGCTCCGTTTCAAGGATCGAATTGCCCTTCTGGAGTCGAATCGTCCGGCGCGAGGCCGTCGCTACCCTGTTTCGAAGGACCGTCGAAACAGGGCGAGCGAACGGATTTGCGCATGCCGCCGCTGCTGAACCGCAGCTCAGGCAGCCGGATTGGCCACACCCGCCAGTGCAGTCGAAACGTACGTGAACACGTTGTTCAGGTTCGTGCCGATCGCACGGGTCGTCACAATGATCGCCACCGCGATCAGTCCGGCCAGCAGGCCGTATTCGATCGCTGCCACACCGTCTTCGTCGCGCAGAAACTGCTGGATCGTGTTCTTCATGCTAACCCCCGTAAGAGTGAATTTGACTTCGGTTGCGCCGCCCGTTCGAGCCTGCAAAACAGGTGTGTTCGCGCGGCATTCAAATCCGTCCGCGAGGACGGAAAAAGTGGCGAGGTCTTCGCTTCGCGTCGTCCGGTCGCGAATGACCGACAACCCCATGTCGATCATTCGTGCCGTTGTTATGGACATCCGTTTTTCGTTGGCCCCGCCGCACCCTCGTAGAACGCGTTGGCTTCCCCCAGCGCGATCCACGAAGACTGTTTGCCGCTGCCGGAATGTTCTGCTGTACTGCGCTTTCTGCTTTCCGGCCGCAGCGTGTTTCGCTGTGTGATTCGCTTATTGCAACGGGTGTGCCATGTGGCCTCGAAGCCTTGCTGGAAGCGGATGTGGAATCTGTCGCGGCGTTTTCGCAGCAGTTCGCAACGTACGATGACTCGTGTTTGAGACGCGGTTGGCGACGCGTCTGGCCGCGCGACGCAACGCGTGATGCGTGATTTCTGGAGGCTGGAAAACCCGTAGGCTCGTTAGCTGGTAACGGTTTGACGCGTGCCCCGGTCAAATCTTCCGTCGCTCGATGCGAGGAAGTAGCTCTTACGTGCCGCTGTCCGGTTTGTCTCACGCTTGCGACGAGGAGACGCAGTGATGCCCGCTATGGCGCGAGTTAGACACGGCGCAAGCTTGTATGGGAACGTGCGGTGGCCCGCACATCGGGGATTGACTTGAGGCTGACGGATCGTGTTGATCCGGGTCGAAGCGCGATGATTTTTATCGACGCGCGAACGCTTTTTTGAATCGCCATCGCTCGGAACAACGCTTGCGTCGACGAGGCTCGACGCGTGGCAACGAGGTCTCGCGCAAACGTCTGTGCAAGATGACGTGCCACTCAATTTCCGCACGCCAGATCGCGACGACGCACACGATGTCCTGCTTCAATCAGCGTTGCGAGACCGACGGCGTCACTCGATTAATCTGGTGCGTCCTTACGATCGAACACCCAGCCGAATGCTTCGATTTCCGACTTATGTTTCGACGCGAGCCGCGCAAGACATTGCTCGCCCTTTGCGGTCAGATGCACTTCCACCTGACGGCGGTCCGCACGGCTCGCACGCCGCTCGACGAGCCCACTCGCCTCGCAGCGCGACACCAGCGCGACCGTGCCGTGCGGCGCAGCCTGCAAGCGTTCCGCGAGTTCGCCGACCGTCGCCCATTCGCGCCCTTCGAAGCCGCGCACATGCAGCAGCATCTGATATTGCAAGGGCGTCACGCCCTCTGCGTGCGTCACCTCTTCGGAGAAACGCAGAAACTGCCGCAACTGGTAGCGAAACCGCGACATCGCTTCGAGGTCCTGTTTGGCCGGCATGCCGGCGGCCGCCGGAGATTTACTGCGCGCAGCCATCTGTCAGGCCTCCGGACGCTTGACCACGTCGTATCGCGCGGACAACGCCTCATACAGCGGCGGCGCAAAAAACCGCGACACCTGGCTCGCGATCAGTGCGGTCGCCATCAGCGAGATCACGAGCGCGTGCCCGTTGATCATTTCGATCACGATCACAAACGACGTGATCGGACTCTGCGTGACCGCCGCAAGATAACCGACCATGCCGAGCGCGATCAGCATCGGCAACTGCATCTGTCCGAACACGAGATGCAGCACGTTGCCGATGCCCGCGCCAATAGCCAGCGACGGCGCGAAGAGTCCGCCCGGCACGCCCGGCAGATACGAGCCGATCATCGACGCCATCTTGAACACCGGATACAGCACCGTGAGTTGCGCATGGCCTTCGAGCAGATTGCGCGCCTCCAGATAGCCGCTGCCGAAAGTATGCCCACTCGACGCAATCCCGATCACCGCGATTACCAGCCCGCACAGCGCACCGAACGCGACCGGCCGTTGCTCGCGCAACAACCGCACGCGTTCCGGCATCCAGCGTTTTGTATTGAGCAGAAGCCAACAGAACACACCGCCCGCGATGCCCGTGAGAATGCCGATCAGCACCACCGCGAGCGCGAGCAGATCGGGAAAATGTCCACCGACGTCGATCGTGCCGAAATACGTGTAATTGCCCTGGATACTCAGCGCGACCACGCCCGCGAAAATGATCGCGGTAATCAGCACGCCGCTGGTGCGCTGGGAAAAACTGCGCGTCAATTCCTCGATCGCGAACACCACGCCCGCGAGCGGCGCGTTGAAAGCCGCCGACAAACCCGCCGCCGCGCCCGCCAACGCGAGCCGCTTTTCGAGGGTTGCGCCGCGCATCGCCTGGAAGCGCTTCGGATAGAACACGCGCAGGTTGTACATCAACGCAGCGCCGACGTGAATGGTGGGACCTTCGCGGCCGATCGTGAAGCCGCCCAGAATCGCGATGAACGACAACAGAATCTTGCCGACCAGAATCCGGATCGTCAGCAGACCTGCGGCGACTTCAGCGGGACCGTGCAATGCGGCAATCACCTGTGGAATGCCGCTGCCCTCCGCGCCGCGGAAAAACTTCAGCGTGATCCATACGCAGGTGGCGCTGACGGCGGGCGTCAACAGTAACGGCAGCCAGCGATAGCGTGTGGTGTATTCGACGAACTCCGCGTAGCCGAAATCGATCAGCCGCGCATAGGCCACCGCAACCAGCCCCACCGCGACCGCGCCGAGCCAGAACACGCCGTAGTGAAGCCACAAGCGGCGCGCGCGCAGCAGCGCGAAACGACCGGTGACGCCGCCGGTGGCGCGGCGAAGATTGTTTATCATCGTGTGCATCCGTCGAATATATCACTCCATGACCTAAGACGATATTTTGCGGCCGTAGCGATGCGATTCAGTGCGATGTATTTCTTCTCAAGCGCGGCAGTCCCGCCGTATTCAGCCAGTAAATACGACGTGAGCGCGGAGATCATTCCGCGCTCACGTTCGTTTTACATCCGCTTCACGCCGGCTTTACACTCGCCGCGCGAGATATTGATGCACCGCCTGAATCGCAGCGGCGCCTTCACCCACTGCGGCAGCAACGCGTTTCACGGAACTGCTGCGCACGTCGCCGGCAGCAAAGATGCCAGGCCGGCTGGTCTCCAGAAAATGCGGCGGCCGATCCGAATTCCACTGACCCGCCGTATCGGCGCCGGTCAATACGAAGCCATGCTTGTCCAGCGCGACGCAGTCGCCGAGCCACGCGGTGCTCGGTTCCGCGCCGAGGAACAGGAACACATGGGAAATCGCCTTGTGTTCCATGCGGCCCTGACGATCCCATTTGATCCCTTCGAGCCGCGACTCGCCGCATAGCTCGACGAGCTGCGTACGCGTATGAAGCGTGATATTCGCGGATGCGTTGATACGCCGGATCAGATAATCCGACATGCTCGCGCTGAGCCCCTCGCCGCGAATCACCACATGCACGTGCCGCGCGTAGCGTGCGAGAAACACCGCGGCCTGGCCCGCCGAATTGCCGCCGCCCACCACGATCAGTTCTTCGTCGTTGCAGAACGCCACTTCCATGAAGGTCGCGCTGTAGTACACGCCGCGTCCTTCGAAATGCTCGAGACGCGGCAACGTCGGCTTGCGATAGCGCGCGCCGCTCGCGATCACCACCGCGCGCGCATGCACGCTCTCGTCGTGATTGAGTCCGATATGGAAAGAGCCGCCGTCCTCGCAGTCGATCGCCAGCGCCTCGATCGGCACGCCGACTTCCGCGCCGAACTTGCGGCATTGCGACAGCCCACGGCCCGCCAGCGCCTGGCCCGTGATGCCGGTCGGAAAGCCGAAGTAGTTTTCGATCTTCGAACTGGTGCCGGCCTGGCCGCCCGGCGCTTTCGCATCGAGCACCGCGACGCTCAGCCCTTCCGACGCCGCATACACGGCAGCTGCAAGCCCCGCGGGTCCCGCGCCCACCACGACCAGATCGAAGCCCTGGCCGTTCAATCGGTCCGGGCTCAAGCCGATCGCATCGGCCACGGCCCGGTTGGTCGGTTGCTTGAGCACCGTACCCTGCGGCGTGACGACGATCGGAATATCGGCCTCCGCCACTTCGTAGCGCGTCAGAATCTCGGCCGTCTCCGCGTGGTCGACGATATCGAAGTAAGCGGCCGGTTGCCCATTGCGGCTCAGAAAATGACGCAACCGATGCGTATGCGACGAAGCCCTGCTGCCGATCACCATCAGGCCGGCATGCTGAGCCTGGATGAACGCGACGCGGCGCAGAATGAAAGCGCGCATGATCGTTTCGCTCAGTTCCGCTTCCGCGATCACCAGCGAGCGCAGCGACTCTTCGTCGATGACGATCACGTCGCAGTCGGTGAGCGCATAAGCGGTGGCCGCGGCCGCGCGGCCGGCGAGCGTGCCGACTTCGCCGGTGAAACTGCCCGCGCCATGCTGACCCAGCGGTTGCGGCCCCTGAAACGACGAGCGGGTAGACTGGATCGAGCCGCTGACGATCGCGAACATCGGAATATGCCGTTCGCCTTCGGAGTACAGCACGTCGCCGGCTTTCAGCTTGCGCCGTTCGCCGTAACGCTCGACGATCGCCATCTGGCGGTCGTCGAGCGTCGGATACACCTGATGGTAACGGCTGCCGCCCGACGCGAGGTCGTTGGCATGGCCGGATGAATTCTTGCCCATGGGGGGTTCCTTCAAGTCGAGACGCGATCGCCGCCGCAACAGCAGCGCGATCGTCAGAGGCTATGTTACCGCGCGGCTAGAGCGCGGTATTCACGCGGACGAGGTCGCCGTCGCGCGGAATCAGCTCGCCGCGCTCCGGCTTGCCGAGCAGGAAGCCTTGCGCATACGTACATCCGCAGACGATCACGAAGTCGAGTTGCTCCTGGGTTTCGATCCCTTCGGCCGTGGTCGGCATGCCGATCTCACGCGCGAGCGCGACGATGCCGCGCACCACCGCCGCCGATTCCCGCCGGTGCACGGACTCCCGCACGAACGAACTGTCGATCTTCAGGTGGTCGAACGAGAAACGCGTGAGCGTCGACATCGTCGAAAAACCGGTGCCGAAATCGTCGAGCGCAAGGCCGATGCCGAGTGCGCGCAGTGTCGCCACGTTGCGCCGCGTCGCGGTATCGTCGCTCAGCAGCACGGTTTCCGTCACTTCGATATTGAGCCGCGCGGGCGGCAGCCCGGTCTCGCGAAGAATCGCCGCGACCGTCGACGCGAACGACTCCTCGCGCAACTGCACCGGCGACACGTTGACAGCCACCGTGGCCGCGTCGCGCCAGCTCGCCGCTTCCCGGCACGACTGCCGCAGCACCCACTCTCCGAGCGCGAGAATCAGGCCCGTACGCTCCGCAGTGGGAATGAACGCGTTGGGCGGCAGCTCGCCGCGCGTCGGATGCGCCCAGCGCAGCAGCGCCTCGCGGCCCGAGATCGAGCCGTCCTTCAGATCGACGATCGGCTGATACTCGACTCGCAGCCCGTTGAAAGAACGCAGCGCGCCTTCAAGGTCGCTTCTCAGCAAACTCAGATTTTCGTCTGACGTATGGCGATCTGCGTCGAACACCGCGAACGCGCTTTTGCCGCTGCGCTTGACCGCATACAACGCTCGGTCCGCGCAGATCAGCAATTGCGGGCCGCTGTTGCCGTGCGCCGGATAAAGCGACACCCCGACACTCGCGCCGATATGCACCAATGCTTCGCTCAACACAAACGGACGCGCGAGCGTCTTGACGATGCGATCCGCGAGCGTCTGAATCTCGCCGTTCGATCCCGAGCCGTCGGCGATCGCGACGAATTCGTCGCCGGCCAGACGCCCGACGAACTCGCCGCCCGGCAACAACTCGCACAAACGGGTGGCCGCTTCCTGAAGAATCCGGTCGCCCGCGGCGTGGCCGAGGCTGTCGTTGATTGCCTTGAAGCCGTCGAGATCGATCAGTAGCACCGCAAACGAACGACGCCCGCGCGCGAAGTCCGCCGCCGTGCGTTCG
Organism: Paraburkholderia xenovorans; assembly: GCF_046030735.1. Classification (GTDB taxonomy): domain Bacteria; phylum Pseudomonadota; class Gammaproteobacteria; order Burkholderiales; family Burkholderiaceae; genus Paraburkholderia; species Paraburkholderia xenovorans_A. Next base: position 22,529 of record NZ_JAQQBV010000018.1, on the reverse strand, counting down.
AGCAGCAATTCGTTGATGCCCGAGCGATTGGGCAAGCCGGTGAGGCTATCGTGACGCGCGAGGCGCTGGCTGGTTTCGCGCGCCAGCAGCAGCGCGACGGTGTCGCGATTGCTGCGTAAGGCAACCGTAAAAAAACCCGCCGCGCAGAACGGCGCCTGAAACAGCAGCACCAGTTTGCCCGAGCCCGGCGACAACGCCGCGCCCAAACCCAGCAGTCCGAGAATGCACACGATCTGGATCATCACGAGCCGCGGCGTGCCCGCGTTGCGTCCGGCCAGACCGCCGACCACGCCGACCGCGCAAACATTGCCGAGCAGGAACAGCGTCTGACTGCCGCTGATATTGCAAAGCAGCGCGCCGAGCCCGAACAGCACGCTCCATAGAATGCTGGCCAGCAGGAACGCGGATGTGGGCGTGGGTTCGTTGTTCGCGCTGCGCCGGCAGCACAGCCAGATCAACAGCAGCCGGATCACCAGCAGCGCGACGACGGCGCTGCCCCAGGCGGCATACAAAGCGGTGGGATAAAGGGTGTAAGCGGTCGCGCAAACGCTGATTTCGCAGATCGACGCGAAGATAATCGACGCGGTTCGCGTAAATAGATTAGCGAGAAGGATCTGGCGGTTTCCAACGCTCAGATCCTGAGCGGAAGACACGACCCACTTGAAAAATGGAGACCTTGGTTCGCTGAAAGCCATGACCTGTACATTTTTGAAGTTGGTGGGTCGCTACATGGGCCGCCGCAATTATTACGTAAACCCGAAATACGGGGGGATTTCCGGTAAGGGTTTCGTTATGAAGGTATTGGCGACAGCGCCGCTCATGGGTAATCGCTGAAACGCGAGGTCGGCGCGCTGTCGGTACTCGCCGGCGTATAACCGGGGACGTTCGCGCGAAACTGATTGAGCAGACCGTTGTCGAGTTGAGAAAAACCTTTCAGCTGAAGTTGCATCAGCACGCGCGTGCCCGTGCTCGGCGAGGTCGTCGAACTCGTCGCGTTGGTGTACTTCTCGAATGCGATGCCGAGCGACCAGCAACTCGCGTCGTACTGAAACCCCAGCAGCCCGGCGATCAGATGGTGCGTGCTCATGTCATAGTTGACTCGCGCGACGCTGACGACATTGCGCGCGAGCGGCCATTGCTCCGAGATGATGAACTGGTTGACCGGCTCATAGTCGAGCGTGCTGTTCGCGCGCGTGTAGCGGTACGCGACGTTCAGCACTTCGCGCGTGGCCGGCGACCAGCCGAAACCCAACGCCGTATGCGTCAGGTAACGGTCTGCCTGGCTGTACTCCACCGCCTCTTCGGTCGAAAAGCCCGCGCCCAGCTTGAACGACGCGCCGCCGATCACACTGGTGCGCGAAACAGTGGCGGGCGCATCGCCGGGATCGAGCGTCACTTGCGGATTGGTGAAATCGTAGAGCTCCGCGAGTACGAAGCGGGCGCGCTCGTCGCCGCTGGCCGCGTCGATGAAACGCGTGGTCAACGCCGCTGTCACGCGGTTCGCGTCCGATACCCGGTCGTCGCCCACGAAGCTGTTGGTCGTGAACATTTCGGTCAGGCCGAAATCAGCCTGTGCGGTGTCGAACAACGGCGCGAAGTTTTGATTGCGATACGGCGTGTAAACATAGAACAGCCGCGGCTCCAGCGTCTGGATGTACGAGGTGCCGAAGAGCCGCACGTCGCGTTCGAAACGCAAGCCCGAGTCGAGGCTCACTGTCGGCACATTGACGTTCAGCGTTTTCGGCTGCCCGGCAGGCGCATCCGCGCCGATCGAAGTCAGATCGTACGATGCAAAATGCCATTGCAGCTTTGGCGTGATGAACCAGCCCGGCCGCTCCGCCGTGTAGCTCACATACGGGTTGAACACGAAGCGGCTGCCCTGCGTCGCATCGGCGGTGGCGATCGTGAAGCGTGTCGCGTCCGCTTCGGCGCCGAAGTCGAAGCCGCCCACGTTATAGCGCGCGTATTTGACGTTGACCTGCGGTTCGCGGTTGTAGGTCGAGTCGCTCGAAAAACTCTGCCAGCGCTGCTCGCGCGCGAGCACGCTCCACGGTCCGTTCGACCAGGTGAGCCCGGCCTCCTGCTGGTAGAGCGTGGTCGAGCCGGTCGGAAACGCGACGCCCGAAGCAAGATCGGTCGACACGTTCGCATCCGACACCCGGTTGTACTCCACATAGGCGTTGAAACCCGCACCGAGGTTCCAGTGCTGATCGAGCGAGATCGAGTAACGGTCGGTGTGGGTAATCCTGTCGTTCGGCAGGTACGCGAACGACATCGACCCCGATGCGTCTGTCCCGAGATAGCGGTAATCGGCGCTCAACATTTCGCCGCGCTTCGACATGATGCGCGGCGTCAGCGTGAGATCGTAGTTCGGCGCGATGTTGAAGTAGTACGGCAGCGCGATGTCTTCGCCGTTGGTCGAACTCACGGAGAACGTCGGCGGCAACAGGCCGCTGCGCCGCGCGCCGGAAAGCGGAAACGACAGCCACGGGCTCGCGATGATCGGCACGCCCTGAAAAAACAGGATGCCGTTGTGCGCGATGCCCTCATCTTCGCCACTGTCGATGTCGAATTCCGACGCCTTCAGATACCACGCGGGGTCGTCTTCGCACTGGCAGGCGCTATACGTTCCGTGACGCACCACCGTACGCTCGTTGTCGATCAGATCCACGCGCTGCGCGCTGCCCCAGCCGCCCGTCAGATAGAAACGATATTTTGGAACACTGATGAAGCCCTCGTTCGCCGCGACGAACAGATGCGCGTCGGGTCCGTCGAACACGTTGCCGTTATTGACCAGGCGGACGGAGCCATACGCGTCGGCCTTGTCCCGATCGACGTCGTAGTGCAGCGCGTCGCCTTTCACGATAGACGCGCTTTGTCGCAATTGCGCAGCACCCTTCAGCGAAATATCGGTGGCCGTAGTCGCGGTCACTGAATCGGCCGCGACCGCGACCGCCGGTTTTGCGCCGGGCGGGAGCGCCTGCTCGTCCAGCTGCGGGGCGATCCGCAAACTCCAGATGCCATCGATCCGCTCGGGCTGCGCCGCGGCGCCGCTCAGTTGGGCGTTGACGACAACCGGCACGCATCCATACGCACACAGGATCAACGAAACGAGAGGCCTTAAACGTAGGCGTCGAAATGCACCGCGTAAGATCAAAATAGAAAGTATCGGAAAGAAAGAGACGGACGCGCCGCGAGAACGCACCGCCAACGCGCGCCGGAATCGACGGCCGGACGGCCAGTCGGCGTTATTGAAGCGTGACGTCGCTCTCGCGATCCGGTACAGCCGCGGCCGTGGCGGTCATCGCGCCGCCGAGCGCCTGCAACAGAAAAGGAATCTGCCCGGCGGGCAGCGAAAACGAAAGCCCCGCGCTCCCCGACAGCCGGAAGCGGATCACCACCATCTCCGTGCCGTTCAGGCGCCCCACTTCCCACCCCTGACAATGCAGCGCGAAACCCATTTCCTGGTTGTCGTGCAGCACGCGATCGGCATGCTCGATCGCATTCGGCAGTGCGACCAGCAGATCGTTGAGCACCGAGCGGTGCAGCGCCGCCGTGGGTTGATGGCCGTGGATCAACAGGTACTGGCCGTCGGCCGTCAGTTGCATGTCGGTGATCGAGTTCACTACCAGCGTCGACAGATCAGACACGATGCGTGCCCTCCGTCGCGGCCGGCTTCGTGCTCACGGCCTCGGCCATGCGCCGTCTCGCGCTACGCGGCGTGAGTCTCGACGCGCTCGCGAGCCATGCGGAAAAAATCGGCGATGAACTGGCGCGCAAAACTGCCGAAAGAACGGCCGGCGAAAGAAACTCAATCATGTCACTTCTCCTGGGCGCGCTAGACGCCGAACGGAATCGAAGACCCGACAATACCCGTCCACGCCGGCCGTTGCGTTACGCGAGCGCTACGCTTGCCCCGGTTCTGTAACGCATTATTTCAGCGGAGAGGTTGAAATCCGCAGCGGCCCCCGCTGCTCATACGTAACGCACATCAGCAGGCCTAATGGTCAGAAAGTTTTCGGTAACGCGACGCAAGAAGCACGTCCCTATACTTCGCCCTTCCTGGAGCCATGGAACGTCGCGTCGAACACGCCACCCGGCTCCCGCCACTCTCTTCCGCCCGCCGCGCGCCGCCTCAGGACCTGACACCCAAGATGAACTTTCAAGTTTTAAAGAGCCGTATCGCCAGCGCGTTTTCACTCACGGGTCTCGCGCTGGCCGCCGCGCCCGCTTACGCGACGCAGCCATTCACGGTGCAGGACATCAGGATCGAGGGATTGCAGCGCGTGGAGCCCGGCACCGTGTTCGCGTACCTGCCGATCAAAAAAGGCGACACGTTTAGCGACGACAAGGCTTCCGAAGCCATTCGCGCGCTGTATGCCACCGGCTTTTTCAACGACGTCAGAATCGCCTCCGACGGCAACGTGGTAATCGTGCACGTGCTGGAACGGCCGGCCGTCGGCACGATCGACTTCGCGGGCATCCACGAGTTCGACAAGGAGAATTTGACCAAGGCGCTGAACGCAGTGGGCTTGTCGCAAGGCCGCTACTACGACAAGGAACTGGTCGACAAGTCGGAGCAGGAACTGAAGCGCCAATATCTGACACGCGGCTATTACGCGGCCGAAGTCACCACCACGGTCACGCCGATCGACCGCAATCGCGTGGCGCTGCTGTTCTCGGTCATCGAAGGGCCGAACGCGAAGATCCGCCAGATCAATTTCATCGGCAATCAGGTGTTCACGAGCGACACGCTGCGCGACGAAATGCAGTTGTCTACGCCGAACTGGTTCTCGTGGTACACGAAGAACGACCTGTACGCGAAAGACAAACTCACCGGCGATCTCGAACACGTGCGCTCGTATTACCTGAATCGCGGCTACCTCGAATTCAATATCGAATCGACGCAGGTGTCGCTCACGCCCGATCGCAAGGAAATGTATCTGAAGTTGACGCTGCACGAAGGCGAGCCTTATACGATCTCGTCGGTCAAACTGGCGGGCAATCTGCTGAACCGTGAAGCGGAATTGACGAAGCTCGTCGGCGTCAAGGCGGGCGAGCGCTTTTCCGCCGACAAACTGCAGGCCACGACGAAGGCGATCGTCGACAAGCTCGGTGAATACGGTTATGCATTTGCGACGGTGAACGCGCAGCCTGAGATCGATCAGCAACACCACACGGTCGGCATCACACTGCAAGTGGACCCGAGCCGCCGCGTGTACGTGCGCCGCATCAACGTGGTCGGCAATACACGTACCCGCGACGAAGTGGTGCGCCGCGAAATGCGCCAATTCGAAAGTTCGTGGTTCGACTCGAACCGGCTTGCGCTATCGAAGGATCGCATCAACCGTCTCGGCTATTTCACGGACGTGGACGTGACCACGGTTCCCGTCGAAGGCACCACCGACGAGGTCGATATCGACGTCAAGGTAACTGAAAAGCCGACCGGCTCGATCACGCTCGGTGCAGGCTTTTCGTCGACGGACAAGGTAATCCTCTCCGCCGGCATCTCGCAGGACAACGTGTTCGGCTCTGGCACGAGCCTCGCGCTGAACGTGAATACCGCGACGACGTACCGCACGCTAACCGTCACGCAGACCGATCCGTACTTTACGGTCGACGGGATCAAGCGGATCACCGACGTCTACTATCGCACCACCTATCCGCTTTACAACTTCACGGACACGAGTTTCCGGATCATTACGCTCGGCGCGGACCTGAAATTCGGCATTCCGTTTTCCGAAGCGGATACGGTGTACTTCGGCGTCGGCATCGAACAGAACCGGCTGTCGATCGATTCGTCGACGCCGCAAAGCTATCAGGATTACGTGGCCGAATTCGGCCGCGTGTCGAACAACGTGCCGGTCACCGCGGGCTGGTCGCGCGACGATCGCGACAGCGCGCTGGTGCCGAGCCGCGGTTACTACGTGCAAGCCAACGGCGAAGTCGGCACGCCCGCCGGCGGCACCGAATACTACAAGGCCGACGCGCAGACGCAGTATTACTACTCGTTCGCGCGCGGCTTCATTCTCGGGCTCAATCTTCAGGGCGGCTACGGCAACGGGCTTGCCGGCAAGGCGTACCCGATCTTCAAGAACTACTACGCGGGCGGTATCGGCTCGGTGCGCGGCTACGAAGCCGGTTCGCTCGGCCCGCGCGACGCCACCACGGGCGACCCGATCGGCGGCTCGCGAATGGTCGTGGCCAATGTGGAAATGACCTTCCCGCTGCCGGGCACCGGCTGGGACCGCACGCTGCGCGTGTTTACGTTCGTCGACGGCGGCAACGTGTGGGGCAGCGAGGGCAACAGCACCGGCGCCAACGGTTTGCGCTACAGCTACGGCGCGGGGCTCGAATGGATTTCGCCGATCGGGCCGCTGAAGTTGTCGCTCGGCTTCCCGATCGTCAAACATGCGGGCGACGATTATCAGAAGTTCCAGTTCCAGATCGGCACGTCGTTCTGACGCGACGCGCGGGGCACACGGTTCAGCGCGCTCAACCTTTGGTCGCGCCGAACGTCAAACCGGCGACGAAATGCTTCTGCATCGCAAAGAACATCGCGACCGACGGCAACGCCGCGAGAATCGATCCGGCCGAGACGAGATTCCATGCGGTGGTCCACTGCCCCTTCAATGCGGCGACGCCCACCGTAATCGGCGCAGCGTCGTCGCCTTGTGTCAGACACAGTGCCCAGAAGTAATCGTTCCACACGAACGTAAACACCAGAATCGCCAGCGCCGCGAGCGCCGGGCGGATCAGCGGCAACACGATCCGGAAGAACACCGTCCATTCGTTCGCCCCTTCGATGCGCGCCGCCTCGATCAACTCGAACGGCAACTGCTTGATGAAGTTGCGCAGGAACAGCGCGCAGAAACCGGTCTGGAACGACACGTGAAACAGGATCAACGCGCTCACCGTGTTGAACAGACCGAGTTGCAGCGACAAGTCCCGCACCGGAATCATCAGCACCTGCACCGGCACGAAATTGCCCGCGACGAAAGTCGCAAATAAAGCCGAGTTGCCGCGAAAACGATAGATCGCGAGCGCGAACCCGGCCATCGCCGCGAGCGCGATCGAGCCGACCACCGCGGGCACGGTGATCAACACGCTGTTCCAGAAGTAATGCAGCATCGGCGACGTGGTCAACGCTTCGCGATAGTTGTCGAACATCGCGAAGTGCTTCGGCCAGCCCCAGTAATTGCCCTCGCTCAGTTCCTCGGACGAACGCACCGAGGTCACCAGCACCGCGATCATCGGCAACAGCCAGATCAGCAGCGCGAGCGGCAACGTGAGCTTGTACACGCGGCGCGATACCGGCTTCCATTTGTCGATTGGAATCGGAAACATGGTCGGCTCCTTATTGCTCGGCGCGCAGCATGCGCCGCAGGTGATACACGATGTAGACCAGCATGATCCCGAACAGCACCACCGCCACCGCCGCCGAATAGCCGACCCGGTAGTACTTGATCGCCTGGTCGTACATGTAATAGGCGAGCACGGTCGAGCTTTCGAACGGACCGCCGCCCGTCATCACCGAAATCAGGTCGAAACTGCGCAACGCGCCGATGATCGTCACCACGATCGCCATGAACGTGGTGGGCCGCAATTGCGGCAGGATCACGTGCCACAGCATCGACCAGCCGCGCGCGCCTTCCATTCGCGCGGCTTCGATCTGCTCCGCGTTCAGCGAGGTCAACCCGGTCAGATAAAGAATCATGCAATACGCGGTTTGCGGCCACAGCGCCGCAAACACGATGCCGAAGGTCGCATAGCGCGGGTCGCCGAGCACCGGCACACCGTGCCCGAGAATCAGCGCGAGCAAACCGAAGGTCGGGTCGTAGAACCACGAAAAGATCAGGCCGACCACCACGCCCGACAGCACGAACGGCGCAAAGAACAGCGACTTGACGATGCGGATGCCGGCCACCGCCTGATTCAGATACAGCGCGACGGCGAGCCCCATCGGCGGCGCCAGCAGGAACAGCAGCAGCCAGATCAGATTGTTCTTGAGCGCGGTGTAGAACGTGTGCGTATGGAACAGCTCGACATAGTTCGCGAGGCCGACGAACGACGCGTCGCTCATCCCGTCCCAGTTGTAGAAGCTCAGGCGGATCGTCGACAGGATCGGCCAGACGACATAAATCGCCACCATCACGCAGGCCGGCGCGAGAAACAGGAAAGCGGCGCGGCGCTGCCGGCGCGCCGTGGGCGACGGACGCCGCTTGCGCGCGACGGCAGAACCGCCGCGCAACGCGCCGCCGGGTGAAGGCGTGCCCGTACCATCGGAACCGCCGGAACGCGGGGGTCCGCTGACAGTGGAGCGGGTGACGGAGTGCGACACGATCAATCCTCCCGAGCAAAAACAGATGCGACCGGCGGCCCGCAGCCGGGCCGCCGACGCCGACGCTTACTTCTTGTAAATGCGCTTACGCGTCTGCTCGAGTTGCGCGAGCACGTCGTCGAGCTTCGTTGGATCGGAGACGAACTGTTGCATCCCCTTCATCCCTTCGTCCGCCATTTCCTTCGTCATATCGCGATCGTAGAACTGCGCGATGCCGCCCTTCGTATTCGCGAGAATCTGGAAACCGATCTTCGAAATCGGATCTTCCGGCTCGGGCGATTTGCTGTTCGCCGACAACGAGCCGAGACCGACGGCAAGCTTCGCGCCGATCTCCGGCGTCTCGACGAAAGCGAGGAACGTGTGTGCATCCGCCTTGTTCTTCGCTTTCGACGGAATATGCAGCGATTCGACCGGACCGTCTTCGGCAGTCGGCACGTTCGCGTCGATGATCGGGAACTGGAAGAAGCCCATTTCCGGCTTCACGTTCTGCGGGAAACCCGCCGTGATGAAGGTGCCCATCAGCATCATCGCGGCCTTGCCCTGGAACAGGAACGGCTGCACCGAATCGAGATCGTAGGACAGCGAGTTGTCGATGAAATAGCCGGCGTCGATCAACTGCTTCCACGTGGTGTAGACCTTTTTCACACGCGGATCGGTGTACGCGATATCGCCCGCCATCAGCTTCTGGTGGAACGCATTGCCGTTCAGGCGCAGATCGAGGTAGTCGAACCAGCCTGCCAGCGTCCACGCGTCGCGGCCTGCCACCGCGATCGGCGTGATGCCGGCGGCTTTCAGCTTCTTGCAGTCGTCGAGAAACTGGTCCCAGGTTTTCGGTTCGCCGTTGATGCCGACCTTCTGGAACAGGTCCTTGCGGTAGAACATGCCCCACGAGTAATAGACGGTCGGCGCCGCATATTGCTTGCCCTTATACGACGACGCCTCTTTCGTCGACGCATACATGTCGTTCCAGCCGTTCTTCGCCCAGTCGCCGCTCAGGTCTTCGAAGAGGCCGCGCTGCGCGTAATACGCCATGCGCTCGCCGTCGTGCCAGTTGACGATGTCGGGTGCAACGGTCGAGAGCCAGCCGGGCAACTGCACCTTGTACGCTTCTTCGTCGATGAACGCGACTTTCACGTCGATGCCGGGATGCGCTTTCTTGAATTCGTCGACGGTGGATTGCCACACCGCACGCTGGCTCGCCCCTTTGAACGCGATGTTGAGCGACAGCGTACCGGCCTGCGCGGTGCTGACGAAGGACGTGCCGGCGGCCGCCGCGGCCAGCGCGAGCGCCAGCAGAATCTTGCGTGGTTTCAGTGTCATGTTGCGTGTCTCCTTTATACCGTGATCTTGCGTCGTGGTCTTCGTTGTCTTTACTACGTGGAATTCCGTCGGAAAAACGCCCAGCGTCGCTACGTGGTTCGATAAACGGCTACGCCTTGCGGTTCGACTTCGCGCGCGCCGAATACGAATGCGTCGTCCGGCACGCCGCTCAGCGTGTGAGAAGCCGCGCTGTAGTTGAACACGTAGGTCAGCGCGCCGCGCCGGCTGATCCGCACGCTGTCGCCGAGCGGCGTGGTCGGGAGGCCCGCTTCGTCGGCGATGCGTGCGAACAGACGCGCGCTCAGCGCGTCGTCGAACAGGCTCGCGAAGTAGTGGAACGCGCCGCTCTTCACATACGCAGGGTGGCCGTCAGCGAAACTCGCGCGCACTTCAAACGGAGCGTGCGCATCGCTCTCGATGAAATCGCGCCAGTGGCGCGCGTAACCGTCTGCTGTCCCGTCCGCGCTATGCACGGCTTCGGTCACGTTCGGCCGCATCGATTCGACACGCCACACGCGCAGCGGCAACACCGCGCTCAGCGTGCCCGGCGGCAGATTCGCCGGAATCTGCAGATGTTCGGTCTTCGAGCCGGTGCGCGGCCCCAACACCACCTGCGCGCCGGAATTCGCGAGACGCGCGGCGAAATCGGCCGGCACGACCGGCAACGGCGGCACGACGATCAGACGATAACCGTCGAGCGGCGCATCGACCGGCACCACATCGACATCGAGTCCGAGCGAACGCAGCGCACAGTAGTACTCGAACGCGAAGCGCGGATAGTGAAAGTCCGCGCCCTGCGGATGAATCTCGAACAGCCACTTCGCTTCGTAGTCGTAGACCAGCGCGACCTTCGAACGAATCGCGGCGTTCGCGTCGGCGTCCGCGGCGAGCACCGTGCGAATCTCGGCAGCGACTTGCGCGGCTTCTCGACCGCCCACGTCGAGCCGGTTATCAGGCGTATTCAACCCCGCGTGCATCTGTTCCTGCGCGAACGGCGCCTGACGCCAGCGGAAATACGACACGCAGCCCGCGCCGTGCGCGAACGCTTCCCAGCTCCATAGCCGCACCATGCCCGCCAGCGGCGCCGGATTCCACAGCGCCCAGTTCACCGGCCCCGGCTGCTGCTCCATCACCCACAGCGGCAGTTTCGACATGCCGCGATACACGTCGTGATTGAACGACGCGAAGTCGGGATGTCCGGTGCGCAGCCAGCGCGACTTGATCTCCGGCGCGAACCATAGCTCCTCGAGCGCGCCGAGCGGATAGCTGTCCCACGTCGCGATGTCGAGATCGGCGGCGACCTTGTAGTGATCGAACTCGGTGAAAGCCTGCATGAAGTTGTGCGCAACGGGGCGCCCCGGCGAATGCGCGCGAATGATCTCGACCTGCATCCGGTTGTAGCGCGCCACTTCGTCCGACGCGAAACGCCGGTAATCGAGCCGGTGCGACGGATGCGCTTCCGTGACGGTGGCGACCGGCGCATCGATTTCGTCGAAGCTGCGGTACTCCATGCTCCAGAACACGGTGCCCCAGGCCTGATTCAACGCGTCGATGGTCCGGTAACGCGCCTTCAGCCATTCACGAAAACGCGCCACGGCCGCGGGCGAATAGCTGACCACCGTGTTGTGGCAGCCGAATTCGTTATCGGTCTGCCAGTACGCGACAGCGGGATGCCGACCATAACGCCCGGCCACAGCCGTGCAGATTGTCTGCGACGCGGCGAAATACGACGGCGAAGAAAAATCGTAATGACGCCGCGAGCCGAACGCACGAGGACGCCCGTCCGCGCCGACCGGCAGAATGTCAGGATAACGATCGATCAGCCACTTGGGCGGCGTCGCGGTAGGCGTGCACATCACCACCTGCAAACCAGCTGCGCCGAGCACGTCGACAGCGCGATCCAGCCAGCCCCAGTCGTATTCGCCAGGCGAGGGCTCGATCCGGCTCCACGCGAATTCCGCGATCCGCACCTGCTCGATGCCGAGCGCTTTCATCCGGCGAGCGTCGTCTTCCCACATCGACTCGGGCCAGTGTTCCGGGTAATAACAGACTCCAACGCGCATCCGAATGTCCTTTATGCGTAGTGTTCGACGGATTCGAGCGAAGCGGCGGCAAAGCCGTCTTCGGTGAACAGATGGCAGGCGCGGCTGGGCACGCGCAGGCTCGCGCGGTCGCCCGGCAGAAGGCGCGTATCGCCGGAAGCCTTCGCGATCAGCGTGGCGCTGCCCGGTTGATCGAGATGCACATAGCTGTGTTCGCCGAGTTGTTCGACGAACGAAACGCTGCGGATCAGCACCGCGTCGCGCGCGTTGTCCGGCTCGGCCGCGTCGACGAACACCAGGTGTTCGGGGCGCACGCCCAGCGTGACCGGCTGCAACGTCTGAAGCCCTTCGCCGCTCACCGGCACGCGCACGCTTTCACCGGTCTGGTCGAGCGTGACGAGCACGCCTTGCGCATTCACCGACGCGACTCGCGCGGCCAGGAAATTCATCCGCGGCGAGCCGATGAAGCCCGCCACGAAGCGGCTCTTCGGATGGTGATAGAGCTCGAGCGGTGCGCCGATCTGCGCAATGCTGCCGTAGTGTTCGGTGTCTTTGCCCGCATGCAGCAACACGATCTTGTCGGCGAGCGTCATCGCTTCGATCTGATCGTGCGTCACGTAGACAACGCTCGCTTTCGCGAACTGCTTGTGCAGCCGCGCGATTTCGACACGCGTCTGGCCGCGCAACGTGGCGTCGAGATTGGACAGCGGTTCGTCGAACAGAAACACGCCCGGCTCACGCACGATCGCGCGGCCGATCGCCACGCGTTGCCGCTGACCGCCGGACAACGCTTTGGGCCGCCGTTCGAGCAACGCTTCCAGTTGCAGCACGCGCGCGGCTTCGCGCACCTTGCGGTCGATGTCGTCTTTGGGGGTTTTCGCCAGCTTGAGGCCGAACGCCATGTTTTCGTACACGGTCATGTGCGGGAACAGCGCGTAACTCTGGAACACCATCGCCACGCCGCGCTGCGCAGCCGGTACGTCGTTGACGATGCGACCGCCAATCGACAGGTCGCCGTCGGTCACGTCTTCGAGACCGGCGATCATCCGTAGCAAGGTGGACTTGCCGCAACCGGACGGACCGAGAAACACGCAGAACTCGTTCTCGCCGATCTCCAGATCGACATCGCGAATCACCAGCGCGCCGTCTCCATACGCTTTCTGCACGCCTCTCAACGAAATGCTCGCCATCGCCTCGACTCCGTGATTTAATCGGCTCGATGTCGGAGATTAAGCGCTTAATCAGCTAGCCCAAAAAAATCGATCGCGTGCGATCGTTGGGCCCTGCCTGTCTCCGATATCGTTTTGTGTATGCGGCAAATGGTGCCGCGCCTTCGGCGTCGATGCAAATGTCGAACAGCCATCCCAAATAATGAAATAACTATGCCTACACTCAGCGAAGTCGCGCTTCATGCTGGCGTCACCCCGGCCACGGTGTCCAACGTGTTGCGCAATCGCGGCCGGGTCGGCGCGACCACGCGTCAGCGCGTGCTCGACGCCGTCGACGCGCTCGGCTATCGTCCGCACCTCGCCGCCCGCGCGCTCGCCGAAGGCCGCGCGCCGACGCTCGCACTGATGGTGTCGAGCATCGCCAATCCGTTCTATCCGGAATTCGCGTTGGCCGTCGAGCGCGCGGCGCGCGTCAGCGGCCATTTCGTGATCATCTGCAATACGAACGAAGATCCGCACAGCGGCCGCGCGTATCTCGACCAGATCGCCGGCACGCTGTCCGAAGGCGTGCTGGTGACGAACGCGAACCTCGATTTCGCCGACCTGCATCGAACCGAAGCGCGCGGCACGCCCGTCGTGCTGTGCATGTGGGAGAAGCCGCAGGAGCCACCCGGTTTGCCCTGCGTGGCGGTGGATTTCCGGCTCGCCGGCGAACTGGCGGGACGGCATCTGCTTGAGCTCGGTCATCAGCGCATCGGCGCGATCGTGGCCAGCAAAGCCTCCGGGATTCACGCGGCCCGCTACGCGGGTTTCGTCGACGCAATGAACGCAGCCGGCGCCGCTCGCGCGCGCATCAAGCACGCGCAGGACTCGATCCAGGGCGGCTACACGGCGGCGCGCGAATTGCTGGAAGCCCATCCGAAACTCACCGCGATCTACGCGACCAACGACCTGCCCGCGCTCGGCGCGATCTATGCCGCCGCCGATCTCGGCCTGAGCGTGCCGCGCGATCTCTCCGTGATCGGCATCACCGACATTCAACTCGCGCGCGAATCGCGCCCCGCGCTGACCACCGTCGCGGTGCCGACGGTCGAAGTCGCCGAGCTCGCGGTGTCGCTGTTGCGCGAGTTGATCGAGTCGTCGTATGGACAGACGGGCGCGCCCGCAGCCAGTGTGCCGATGCGGATTTCGTCGCCGCCGGAGCTCGTCGTGCGCGGGTCCACCGGCGCGCCGCGCTCGACGTAACGTGGCCGTAACAGCGTCGGCCGCGTTACGTAGCGCGGCCGTCATGCGGGCGCGTTCGCACGCCTGACGCTGCGCCCGCAAACGCCTGCGGCACAACGCTTTGCGGCTGACCGCCCGCATCGTTTCAAACCCTCCATGCAAGTTGGCACGGTCTCTGCAATCAGGCAGGGAAAGGCCGCGCGCCGGTGTGATCCACATGCCGCCCGCGCTCCCTAACCGGCCAGGCCAAGGCCTACAACACGCATGGATATTCGAATGATTGCCGATCTTCTGCTGGACGCCGACGCTGCCACCTCGACCGACCACGCCGACGCCGACTTCGCGCAGCGCCACCCTTTGCAGATCGCCGTCTGCCTGCGCAATCTGGCAGCGGGACAAGACTTCGTGACGGTGGAATTCGACGGCCGGCTGATCGTCACCCAGGTGCTGGACGTCGATTCGCGCAACGCGCGCTTCGTGTTCGACGCGGGCAACGTAGCCGACGACAACCACGCGCTGCCGCACGCCCGCCAGTTGACGTTTCGCAGCCTGCCGGGCGGCATCCGCACGGAGTTCACCACACTCAACGCGACGCCGATCGAATTCGAAGGACGCGCCGCCTTCGAAGCGGCCTTCCCCGCCCTGCTCTACTCCGTGCAACGCCGCGAATTCTTCCGCGTGCAAACGCCCGTGCTCGATCCGTACATCGCGAGCGGCCCGTATACGGACGGCGGCTCGTTCCGGCTTGAATTGCAGGACCTGTCGCTCGGCGGCATCGCGTTGAAAACCGGCGACGAGCGCTTCGGTTCGCTCGAAACCGGCACCGTGCTGCGCGACGTCACGCTGCAACTCGGCGGCTTCGGCACGCTGCGACTCGACCTGGAAATCGTCGCGCCGCGTCACTCGATTACGCCGAAGGGCGATCGACGCTACGTGATCGGCTGCAAGTTCGTCGCTACGCCAGGACTGGCCGAGCGGACCTTGCAGCGCGTGGTCACCCAACTCGAAACGAAGCGGCAAACGCTGGCGCCGCGACGCTAGACGCATTCGTCACCGCGATTACACGCGCGACGGCTTTACGAAACCGTCGCGCGCGTGATCGCCGCTTTCTTCTGCCCGACTCAATCCATTCATTCAGCACCACAAAAACCACGCCTTGTTTTCAATCGACTTTCAAGCGAGCCAGGGACTTTCCCCAAGTCCCGGCACGCGATCTTGCACCGCATCACGCCCGTCCAGTCCCGCCGCATAAGGGTCGCCGTTCGTCGAACGGTTTTGGCCCAGCGCTATCCGTCGAGATCGCATTCTTGACGAAGCCGCGCGCGCCTGCTGTACTAAATCAATCCAAGTGATTTAGGTTGCCGGCGCGCAGCGATCGCGCCCGCAAAGTCCAGCAGTCCACAACTTCGTTGCCAATAACTGGAGGAGCGTCCCATGAACCAGCATTCCCGCCGGCATCCCGTCGCGAGGCAAATCGTTTCGCTATGCGTAGCAGCATCGGCCGTGTGGTGCGCGAGCGCCACGCAGGCGGCCGACCAGCCGACCGTCGGCCTCATCACGAAGACCGATACGAATCCGTTCTTCGTGAAGATGAAACAGGGTGCCGAAGCGGCCGCGCAGAAAGACGGCGCGAAGCTGATCACCGCAGCCGGCAAGTTCGACGGCGACAACGCGAGCCAGGTCACTGCGATCGAAAACATGCTGACGGCCGGCGCTAAAGCGATTCTGATCACGCCGAGCGATACGAAGGCAATCGTGCCGAGCATCAAGAAAGCGCGTGCGGCCGGCGTGATGGTGGTCGCGCTCGACACGCCGACCGATCCGCAGGACGCCACCGACGCACTGTTCGCCACCGACAACTTCAAGGCCGGCGTGCTGATCGGCCAGTACGCGAAGGCCGCGCTCGGCAGCAAGCCCGCGAAGATCGCGACGCTCGATCTGGCGCCCGGCGTGTCGGTCGGCGTATTGCGGCATAACGGCTTTCTGCAGGGCTTCGGCGTGAAGGAAGGCGATGCGTCGATCGTGTGCAGCCAGGACACGCGCGGAGATCAGGCAAAGGGACAAACGGCGATGGAGAACTGCCTGCAGAAATCGCCGGACATCAACGTCGTGTACACGATCAACGAACCGGCCGCGGCGGGCGCGTATCGCGCGCTGAAGGCCGCGGGCAAGGACAAGAGCGTGATGATCGTGTCGATCGACGGCGGCTGCGAAGGCGTGCGCAACGTGAAGGCCGGCGCGATCGCCGCCACCTCGCAGCAATATCCGCTGAAGATGGCCTCGCTCGGCATGGAAGCCGGCGTCGCGTATGCGAAGACCGGCAAGAAAGTGTCCGGCTATCAGGACACCGGCGTCACGCTGATCACCGACAAGGCGATGTCCGGCATCGACAGCAAGGACACGAAGTTCGGCCTCGACAACTGCTGGGGCAACAAGTAACCGGCCGACCAGGCAGGTATCAACGTAACAACGTATCAAGGTAAAGCGCACGATCCGGCGGCCGCGCTCACGCGAGTGCGCCGCCGGCTGATTTGCCGCGTGGCCCGCGCGCCACGTTCATGTATCGAGGACACCTATCATGTCGACTCCCTCCGCGCCGGCCGGCCACTCGCGCCCCCTGGCGGACCGCTTGCCGTCGCTCGCCGAAATCGGACCGCTGATCGCGCTGGTGCTGGCCTGCGGGTTCTTCATCTCGCAGAGCAACCGTTTCCTGTCGTTCCAGAACCTCTCGCTGATCCTGCAGCAGACGATGGTGGTCGCCGTCATCGCAATCGGTCAAACACTGATCGTGCTGACCGGCGGCATCGATCTGTCGTGCGGGATGGTGATGGCGTTCGGCTCGATCATCATGACCAAATTCGCGGTCACGCTCGGCGTGCCGCCGGTCTTCGCGATTCTGTGCGGGATCGCCGCGAGCACGCTGTTCGGCGCGCTCAACGGCTTGCTGATCACGCGCATCAAGCTGCCCGCGTTCATCGTCACATTGGGCACGCTGAACATTGCATTCGCGCTCACGCAGATCTATTCGAACGCGGAGAGCGTGTCGAATCTGCCGGACGCGATCATGTTCTTCGGCAACACGTTCAGGCTCGGGCCCGCGGATGTCACGTACGGCACCGTGCTCACGCTGCTGATGTATCTCGCCACCTGGTTCGTGTTGCGCGATACGGTGCCGGGGCGGCATCTGTACGCGCTCGGCAATAACCCGGAAGCCGCGCGGCTGATGGGACTGTCGTCGCAAAAGATTCTGCTCACCGTGTATTCGCTCGCCGGCGCGATCTACGGGATCGCCGCGCTATTGTCGGTATCGCGTACCGGCGTCGGCGATCCGCAGGCCGGTCAAACCGAGAATCTCGACAGCATCACCGCGGTCGTGCTGGGCGGCACGAGCCTGTTCGGCGGACGCGGCTCGATTGTCGGCACGCTGCTCGGCGCGTTGATCGTCGGCGTGTTTCGTAACGGTTTGACGCTGATCGGCGTGTCGTCGGTGTACCAGGTGTTGATCACCGGGATGCTGGTGATTCTCGCGGTCGCCGCGGACAAACTTTCCCATCGTCGCGGTTGAGCACAAGGAGTCATCCATCATGTCGACACCGACTTCCGCTTCCGCGCCGATGCCTGTGCTGCAGGCGCGTGGCCTCGTCAAACGCTACGGCAACGTGACCGCGATCGACGGTTGCGATTTCGAAGTGCTGCCCGGCGAAATTCTCGCCGTGATCGGCGACAACGGCGCGGGCAAATCGTCGCTGATCAAGGCGCTGTCCGGCGCTGTCGTGCCCGATGAAGGCGAGATTCTGCTCGACGGCAAGCCGGTCAAATTCCGCAGTCCGCTCGACGCACGCGCGCAAGGGATCGAGACCGTCTATCAGGAACTTGCGGTTGCGCCCGCGATGAGCATCGCCGAAAACCTGTTTCTCGCCCGCGAATTGCTGAAGCCCGGCTGGCGCGGTTCGATCTTCAAGATGATCGACAAGCGCCGGATGCTCGAAGAAGCGACCGCCCATATGAAGGATTTGCAGATCGGCATCCGCTCGATGCGGCAGGCGGTCGAGACGCTATCGGGCGGCCAGCGGCAAGGCGTGGCCGTGGCGCGCAGCGCCGCATTCGCGCGGCACGTGGTGATTCTCGACGAACCCACTGCCGCGCTCGGCGTGAAGGAAGGCAACATGGTGCTCGAACTGATCCGGCGCGTGCGCGACCGCGGGCTGCCGGTGATCCTGATCAGCCACAACATGCCGCACGTGTTCGAGATCGCCGACCGCATCCACATTCAGCGGCTCGGCCGGCGCGCCGCACTCGTCAACACGAAAGACATTCATATGTCGGAGGCCGTCGCGATCATGACGGGCGCGAAGGAAGCGGACGTCAAGGCCATTGCATGATGCACGCACTCCACTGAACGGCGCATGACGACGATGGATACCACCGGCACCGGCGCCCGCTCGCCGCTCAAACGCACGGTCGGCTCGAACCAGGTCGGCATGCGGCAGTTCAACGAGCGGATCGTGTTGCAGGCGATCCGCTTGCACGGACCGTTGCCGAAAGCCGACGTGGGTCGTCTGACGCGTCTGTCGATGCAGACGGTGTCGATGATCGTCGACCGTCTGATCGACGACGGCCTGCTCGAAAAGCACGCGCGCGTGCGCGGCCGGATCGGGCAGCCGTCGGTGCCGATCGCGCTGCGCGCCGACGGCGCGTACACGATCGGCATCAAGGTGGGACGCCGCAGTCTCGACGTACTGGCGATGGATTTCGCGGGCCACGTGGTATGCCGCGATGTATTCGAGTATTCCTATCCCGATCCGCGCACGCTGTTTCCCGCACTGGAAAGCAAACTCGCACGCGTGAACAAAACGCTCGGCGCGAAGGCGAACAAGGTGGTCGGTGTGGGCGTCGCCGCGCCGTTGTGGCTCGGCGGCTGGCGCGACTTTCTCGGCGCGCCGCAGGACGCGCTCGAAGCGTGGCACGAGATCGACCTGCGCACCCGCATCGCCACGATGACGGGCTTACCCGTCGAATTCGCGAAAGACACCACCGCCGCTTGCGCCGCAGAACTCGTGATCGGTCAGGGCCGCGGCATTCACAATTTTCTGTATCTGTTCGTCGGCACGTTCATCGGCGGCGGCCTCGTGATCGACGGCCGCCTGCACGGCGGACCGCATGACAACGCGGGCGCGGTCGGCTCGATTCCGCTGAAGGACGGTAGCGCGCGCAAGCCCGCGCGGCAACTGCTGCACGCGGCATCGGGCTTCGTGCTGGAACAGTTGTTGAGCGACGCGGGCGCGCCCGCTGCGGCGGCGCACGATCATCGTGCGTTGGCGCCGGACGTGTGGCGGCAAACCGAGCAATGGCTCGACACCGCCTGCCCTGCTATCGCAAACGCGTTGACCAACGCGGCCGCGCTGCTCGATCTCGAAGCGGTCGTGATCGACGGCGAACTCGACCGGCAACTGGTGCGCGAAATCATTCGACGTACCGAGCGCGTGCTCGATCGCTTCGAATGGGAAGGGATGGTGCGGCCGCAGTTGCTGGAAGGCACGATCGGCGCCGACGCGCGCGCGATGGGCGGCGCGATTCTGCCGCTGTACGCGCATTTCGCGCCGACGCACGAACTGTTTTTGAAGCCGGCGGCGGATGCCGCTTATTAGCTTTCGAAGTCATTTGTGTGAAAGGTGAGCGCGGGAGCGTGGGCTGTTACCGGCGCGCTTTTCTCCCATCACATTCATCCCCATTCTGAACGGCGACAAGGTCGTAGCCGATCCCCGCATATCAGTCATCACGGATGCATCAAAACACGCACGCAGCGCGTCGTATGCATCGAATCCTATTCAGATCAGCGACTTAACCTCGGGCGCAGCGGTTTCTCTCACGAAACCAGGCTGCCGCTTTCGTTGTCGCGCCAACACATATTCATGCCGATGGAATAAGTCGGCGTGCTCGCGTGTTTTGAAAGCGCAGGAAACGTGACGGGATTCTGGTCCGGATCCCGCCGATGACATCGATTCCGTAACTTGCGTTGCTACTGCCTGGAAACAGGCGAGCCTGAAAGGCGCTCGACATGAAACATATTGTTGTCACAATCTCGAAGACTTTTATTAGTTATCTTGAGCAGATTCTTTATCCGCACGAGATGAACGATGCGGTTGTGTGCAAGGTTCTGGTGCACGACGAACAAAGGCGTGGCGACACCCGGGATGCCGCATTGGAGTGGGTCTTTTCCGATGCGAAAAAGCTCGCTGTTCATCTGACCGCGAGCACGGATCGTGTCGAACAGATTGTGAGCGCCGCTCAGGAGATGTGCCGTACAGCGCGGCACGGAACGATATCGATAGTGATTGCCGACAGCGGCCTGCACGCGAACTTCAATTTCTAGCCGTCGCCGCAACCCGACATACCTCTGTGGACAAACCGGATGAACAAGCCATCGACTCATCAAAGCAAACGCGCCAGTCCGCCTGCCGCTACCGCGCCTTCAGGCGATAGCGCGGCGGCAGCCGAGGAAGCTGCTTTATACAAGCTCTTTATCAGCCCCGGTCAATCGGAGCTGACGTCAGGCCGTCTGATGAACAAGCTCAGAACCGCGGGCATTCTCGACGACGACCCTCGAGCACGGGAGATTTTCAAAAAACTCCTCGCACACAGGGATGACAAGTCCGCCGTGTCTTTTGAGGAATTCGGCGAACTGTTTGCGTTGAATCCCAGCCTGTTTCAGCGTGTAGCCGAAGACTCGCTGGTAATTCCGAACTGGGATCAATTCTCCGTATCGGTACAGGGTATCGTCACCGATATTTCGAAGCTGACAGGCGGAAAGGTTGCGTCCTATATTCCCGAACTCGCGCGTGTTCCAGCCGAGAAATTTGGACTCAGTCTCTGCACGGTAGACGGTCAACGCGCCCATTTCGGCGACGCGCAAGATCAGTTCAGCATCCAGTCCATCTCGAAGACAATCAGTTACTGCATTGCTTCCGAAGAAGTCGGCGCAGAAACGCTGCACCAGTCTATCGGGAGAGAGCCGAGCGGACATTCGTTCAATGCGATTACGCTGGATTCGCGCGGCCGTCCTCATAACCCGATGATCAATGCCGGCGCAATTGTCAGTTGCTCGCTGATCCGCAGCAACGAGTCCGCGTCCACGCGATTTGCTCACGTTTTCGACCGCTGGAAGGACCTGACCGCAGACGGGGACGTGTCGTTCAACAACACCGTGTTCCTGTCCGAACGCGATTCGGCAGACCGCAATTTCGCGTTGGCGTATTTCCTTCGCGAGAACGCGGCATTCCCCAAGAACACCGACATCCGAGCCACGCTGGATTTCTATTTCCAGTGCTGTTCCGTGGAAATGACCTGCGATTCGATGGCGATCGCGGCCGCAACGCTGGCGAACGGCGGCGTCAACCCGCTGACCGACAAACGCGTGTTTTCGACCGAGACCGTCAAGAACTGTCTGTCGCTGATGCACTCCTGCGGCATGTACGACTTCTCAGGGGAATTCGCGTTCCTGATCGGCGTTCCTGCGAAGTCCGGCGTAGGCGGCGGCATCATGGTCGTCATTCCCGAGGTCATGGGCTTTTGCATCTGGTCGCCGCCACTCGATGTACTCGGCAACAGCGTACGCGGTATCGAGTTTTGCAAGCGATTGATGTCGAAGTATTCGTTCCATAACTTCGACATCGTCGCGGGATCGGATGCGCAAAAAATCGATCCGACGCAACGCCGTAAATCGGTGAACAACGCCAGGATCGTCGACTTGTGCTGGGCGGCCGCCAAGGGCGACACCCGTGAAATTCAAAGACTCGTTGCATCGGGCGCCGATCTCAACGGCGCCGATTATGACGGGCGGACCGCATTGCATATCGCGGCATCGGAGGGCCAGGCAGTATCGGTGAAATACATTTTGCAGAACGGTGGAAGTCCTGAAGCAAAAGACCGTTGGGGAAACTCGCCGCTGCAGGACGCCCAACGTGGCGGGCATGCAGAGATCGTTACTATTTTTCAACAGCAAGGGCAATAATGAACGCTTCCGTATTGGCACGTATCAAGAACGACGAAATCAAGTTTGTCGATTTGCGCTTCACCGACACGCGCGGCAAGGAGCAACACGTTTCGGTGCCGGTGTCGGCATTCGATGAAGACAAATTCACCAGCGGCCACGCATTCGACGGCTCATCCATCGCCGGATGGAAGGGTATCGAAGCATCGGACATGCTGCTGATTCCCGATGCGAATACCGCATTTATCGACCCGTTCTTTGAAGAACAGACGCTCGTCATGACGTGCGACGTCGTCGAGCCTCAGGATGGCCGCGGCTACGAGCGCGACCCGCGTTCGCTCGCAAAACGCGCTGAAGCGTATCTGAAGAGCACGGGCCTCGGCGACACCGCCTTCTTCGGCCCGGAACCCGAATTCTTCATTTTCGACTCGGTCCAGTGGAAT
>NZ_JAQQBV010000017.1:0-155945 GCF_046030735.1 Paraburkholderia xenovorans | reverse complement strand
TGTGACGACTCCATTGCGCAGATTGAGCGACGGGCCACTTCGAGCGTGTGTTCAATACGCATTTGAACCGTAAGGCAAGGAGTGGTGATGAGCAACTCTACAAGCGTGGGCAGGTCTTCCAGCCCTGAACCTGTAGCGCTGTCAATAGAGCAAAGAACTGAACCGGATGTTCAAAAAAATCGACCGGCAAGTCAAAGCAAAGAACTGAAGCGAGGGGGACTACTGGCGGAATTGCCCCTGAAGAGGGAAATTTCGCCGCTCGCCTCGGGAACGGCAAGCTTGAAGCGTAGATTGCCTGATGACGTCCTTCGTATTGTTGCATCGCATAGCAGTGCAACCGACGTGAAAAAGCTTGCCCTGCTGGACAGGCAAAGCAACCAGGCCTTGCAGCCTGAAATCGGAAGTCTCCGCCTGACAGCACGCATATCAAATGCGGCATCGCTCAATTTCTCCGACGTCGAGGCCTACCTAAGCGAATGCCTGAGCCTTGGTCCAAAGTTTGCGGCGCCATGTATAAAGACACTTGGAGAAAAGTTAGGCTCCGTTAAAGATACCGACCGTGATGCTGCTTTCGCTGCGTTCGAAGGGGCTATCGGTTCTCTTCAAAAGATGTATCAGGACGAACCTCGAACTGCGCTGACGAGTGCAGCACAAGCAAAGTACAGCATTTCGGTCAACAGTTTCAAGGCAGAACATGCGGTATTGAGAGGTGAAATGACGCCCGACAAGGCGGCAAAAGAATTTTCCATTACGGATCCAAAAGTTCTGAGCCGGTTGGAAAGTCTCGCAACCAATCCTCTCGGTCATTCCGTCGAATTAAGAGAAGAGCAAAGCAGATCGCGAAGCCAGGTCGCCACGACTGTTCAGTTGTTTAAAGCATTGCAGCCCGCGCACGCTGACAGGCTCACGGATGAGGCTGTCGACAGCCTTATTCAAGCCGTAACGAATAAGCGAATCGGGCAGCCGATGGCTGCGGACACACCCGGGGCAGAAAGGGTGCGCTCATTTGAGTCGTTCCTTGATGTTCTGCAGACGTTCAAGAATACTCAGGACGTATCACACCTTCCGGCGTTGAACGCAACGCTACTAGGCTGTTTTCCGTAACATCGCGGTGGGATGTCGTTGATCAGAAGGCAACGGGGGCGCGCAGGAGACTCAACTGCGCGTCGATCGTCGTGCACTTGCCATTACACCGTTCCTACTTCCTTCCAACCAGATACGTCACACCCTTCGGCCCATACTGCAGCGATGCTGCGGGCCTCGATCGCGCGACCCACTGCCGCAGTCACCCAACCGAAGCCCACCACTCCAATCACCCGTTAATTGACCACCAATACCGGCGCGACCGCTGCCGGATCGCTGATACTCGGCCGGCCATTCTCGACGTGCCCAGCCAGACGCCGCGAGAAACTCGGATCATCGTTGCTCGTTACCGTCAGGTCGTACCAATGATGGCTCGAAGCCAGCACCCACGCCTCCTCGATATTCACGCCGGCCGGCACGAACACCGGACGCACCCGCGCGCCATACGCGTTGTCCGTCACCGTCAAGCGCGCGAAGCCGCCGCCCTTGTTGCTGAACTTCACGAACACGTTGCCATTGGCCACGTCGTATTGCACTTTGATCTCGGGCTGCGCGGGCTTCTGGTGACCCTGCGAGGCCACAGCCTGCTGAGTGTTCCCCGCGAACTTGCGCACGAAACCGTTCGGACCAAACACTTCGAACGCGTACACGCCGTTCGTGGTTGTCAGATCGAAGGTCTCGCTGAGCGACTTGCCCGCTTCGACCGTATAACGCCACGGGCCGTCTGTGCGGTTCGTCGAGTACACGTAGAAATGCGCGCCTTGATCGCCAGTGTTGGCGAGTGCGATTTCGAACGTGTTTTTCTTCGCATCGGCATGACCGTTCACGTGCAGCTCATACGGCAATGCGCGCGCGAAACGGATGCCGCTTTCCTGCGGGTCGATCGCGCCGGGCGTCGCCGGGACAGTCGGCTTCGGCTGCGTCGCGCACTGGTTGTCGGCGATGCTCTTGTAGTTGCTCGTATCCGGCAGCGGCGGCACTTTCGAATCCGGCGTGCGGAAGTCGAATGCCGTGGTCAGATCGCCGCACACCGCACGGCGCCATGCAGTGATGTTCGGCTCCTGCACGCCAAAGCGCGTTTCAATGAAGCGGATCACCGACGTGTGATCGAACACCTGCGAGCAGACAAAGCCGCCCTTGGTCCACGGCGACACGATCGTCATCGGCACGCGCGGGCCGAGGCCGTACGGCAGGCCGTCGGCGGTGTAGCTGCCGCCACGCGCGGGATTGACCACGTTGTGGATTTCGCCGTGGGTGCTGACCGTCGACTGGCCTTGTGCGGGTGTCGTTGCCGGTTGCGGCGGCACCATGTGATCGAAGAAGCCGTCGTTCTCGTCGTACATGATGAACAGCACGGTCTTGCTCCACACTTCGGGATTCGACGTCAACGCGTCGAGAATCTGCGACGTGTATTCCGCGCCGTATGCGGGCGTATAGCTCGGGTGCTCGGAGTAAGCAGCCGGCGGACACAGCCACGACACTTGCGGCAACTTGTTCGCGAGCACATCGGCCTTCAGGTCGTCGATCGTGCGCACGGTTTGCGCGCGCTCGTACAGCGGCGAGCCCGGCTGCGCGTTGATGAAGTTCGTGAAGTTCTGCAGGATGTTGGTGCCGTAGTTGCCGTTCAGCGGATCGGAACCGGTCAGGCCTTGCTGATAAATCTGCCACGAAATGCCCGCGGCCTGAAGGCGTTCCGGATACGTGGTCCACGAGAGCAACTGATAGTTCGGCGGACCGTCGCCGTCGACGAAATCGTTGTTGTCGAGCAGCGGGCCGCCGAGCGTGCCGCTCGGATCGACCATACCCGTCATCAGATACGAGCGGTTCGGGTGAGTCGGTCCCGGCAGCGAGCAGAAGTACGCATCGCAGACGGTGAACGCGTCGGCCAGTGCATAGTGGAACGGAATATCGCTACGCAGGTGATAGCCCATCGTCATGTCGGTCTTGTTCGCGGGCCACTGGTCGTAGCGGCCGCCGTCGATTGCGGCGTGGGTCTTGTACCAGGTGTGGTCCAGATCGCCTACGCATTGTGCGCTGGTGGTGGACGTGTCCAGATGGAACGGCAGCACCGGCTTGGTCGGATCTTCCTTCGACGGTTGATACCACACCGGCTTGCCGTTCGGCAGCGGAATCGGGAAGCGGTCGTTGTAGCCACGTACGCCGCGCATATGGCCGAGGTAGTGGTCGAACGAGCGGTTTTCCTGCATGAACACGACGATGTGCTCGACGTCGCGGATCGTGCCGGTGCGTGAAAACGCGGGAACGGCGAGCGCATTGCGGATCGACTCGGGCAGAGCCGTCAACGCGGCGGCAGCGCCGGCGGATGAAGCGACAGTCTGCAGGAAACGGCGACGGCTAGTTGATGTCATCGAATATCACCTTCTGCGGGGGAGGAAGAATAGCGCGCTTCGCGCACCGGTGGAGTCAGGTCAGTTGCTGGCGCTGCCGTTGTCGCCCGGCGCGTAGTGCATGACGGGCGCGATTTGCTGGTTGTCCGCGGCGAGACTCGCTTGCATGTTCTGCGTGATCGCGTCGGATGCGGCGGCCGGGTCGGCAGCGAGCGGCGCGGATGCGTCGAGTGTCGGAGCGGCGGCGGGCGCAACTTCGTTATGGGCCACGCTCGACGACGAAGACGTCGACGCGGAGTCGTCTGCGCCACAGCCGGCCAGCGCTAAAGTTGCGAGTGCAAGTAGCCACGCACGAACGAGTTGAGTGTCTCTTCTCATGGCTGCATCCATTTTTGTGGGGGCGCGTGCAGTCTCTATTTCTTTCGAGAAATAATTGTGAAACGTTTGCGCGAAAAAATCCCCAACGAAATGTCGGTTAATCGAAAGGCGAAAGAAAGCGATAGGCAGGAAAATGGTCACGGTAACGCCACGCGCCTGAAGTCCAGGCACACCGAACTATTTGCTGTTTGCATAACATCGGTAAGTTCATGACACGCATCGACAGACAGAGCGGTAATCTTTTCGACTCCACCCGTTTCGAAGATGAATGGCTCGAAGCGGACGGCTTCGGCGGTTTTGCATCGGGCACGGTTGGTACGCTGCGCACGCGTCGTTATCACGCGCTGTTGCTCAGCGCGACGCGCGCGCCGGGTGGGCGCATGGTGCTCGTCAACGGTGTGGAAGCGTGGCTCGAAGTGAACGGCAAGCGGTATCCGCTGAGCATGCAACGGTATGTGCCGGACGTCGTCTATCCGGATCTGAGTGCGAGTCTGGTCAGCTTCGATAGCGAACCCTGGCCGACATGGCGTGTGCAGATCGAACCGCTTATCGCGGTAGTGAGCGAAGTATTCGTGAGCAAGGGGACGTGTGAGACGGTATTGCGTTGGCGTCTGGAATCGGATCAGGCGAGTGCGGCTAGGCAAGCGTTCACGCTGAAGATCAGGCCGTTGCTGTCCGGCCGCGATTATCACGCGCTGCATCACGAGAATCCCGCGTTCAACTTCAATGCGCAAACGAGCGGCGACGAGTCGTGCGTGAGTTGGCAACCGTATGGCGACGTGCCGGTCATTCACGCCGTGACGAACGGCGCGTACACCCATGCGCCTGACTGGTATCGGAACTTCTGCTACGTGCGCGAGCAGGAACGTGGCCTCGATTTCAGCGAAGATCTCGCTACGCCCGGCGTGTTCAGCTTCGATCTGGGCGCTGCGGAGGCGGTGATGATTCTCAGCGCTAAACCAACCGCTGATGCTTCGTCTGCCACAACACACGCAGCGGACCTCGCCCGCCTCGAACAACAACGTCGCAGCGCGCTCGGCTCACGTCTCCAACGTTCTGCCGATGCCTACGTCGTCGCGCGTAACGTCGGGCGTACGATCCTCGCGGGCTTTCCGTGGTTCACCGATTGGGGCCGCGATACCTTCATCGCAATGCGCGGCTTGCTGATCGCATCGGGTCGACTCGATGACGCCGAAGCGATCCTGCTCGAATGGTCCGGCACGCTGTCCGAAGGCATGCTGCCGAACCGCTTTCCCGACTACGGCGACACGCCGGAATTCAATTCTGTCGACGCCTCGTTGTGGTTCATCGTCGCCGTGCACGATTACCTCGCGACGGGTCACGCAAGCGCCGGGACGCGCACGCGTTTGCAGCAGGCTGTCGAAGCGATTCTCACGGGTTATACGAACGGCACGCGTTTCAACATCAGGATGTCGTCGCAAGACGGTCTGTTGGACGCCGGCACACCCGGCGTCCAACTCACATGGATGGACGCGAAAGTCGGCGACTGGGTCGTCACGCCGCGCATCGGCAAACCGGTCGAAGTTCAGGCGTTGTGGATCAACGCATTGCGCATTGCAGCAACGTGGAGTCCGCAATGGCACGCGGCGGCCGAGCGCGCGTTGCAAGCGTTTCGTCAACGCTTCATCGATCCGGCCACGCAAGCGCTATTCGATAACGTCGACGTGGATTTCGTCGAAGGCTCGATCGACCGTGCCATCCGTCCGAACCAGATTTTCGCGGTGGGCGGTTTGCCGTTTCCGTTGCTCGAAGGCGCAGCGGCGCGCGCGGTGGTCGAGCAGGTCGAAGCGCAGTTGCTCACCCCGCTTGGCTTGCGAACGCTCGCGCCGTCCGATCCGTCTTATCGCGGACGTTACGCAGGCTCTCCGTTGGCGCGCGACGGCGCCTATCATCAAGGCACTGTCTGGCCATGGCTGCTGGGTCCTTTTATCGAAGCCTGGCTGCGGGTTCATAGCGCTGAAGCTGAAGCTGACGCTGACGCACAAACAACCGTCCCCGGCATCCGCACACACATCCAATCCCGCTTCCTCGATCCGCTCTACGCGCATCTGGACCACGCCGGCCTCGACCACCTGTCCGAAATCGCCGACGGCGACGCGCCGCATGCGCCGGCCGGCACGCCGTTTCAGGCGTGGTCGCTTGGTGAATTGCTGCGCGTGGAGCGGCTGCTTGCCGGGTTAGAGCCCACGGCCACCTAAACCGCGCTAGGATGTGAGTCCCGTCGCCAAGCCTGATGCAAGGACGTCGTCATGCCACCGCTGCGCGCTGCCAATCTGCTCGCCACTATCGAAGGTTCCCGCCTGCATTCGGCCGCGTGCCCGCAGTGGCAACGCTGGGGTCCGTATCTCAGCGAGCGTCAATGGGGAACGGTGCGCGAAGACTACAGCCCGGACGGCACCGCCTGGGACTACTTTCCGCACGACCATGCGCGCAGCCGCGCGTACCGTTGGGGCGAAGACGGCATTGCCGGTTTCGGCAACGACACGCTGAGCTGGTGCGTATCGCTCGCACTGTGGAACCGCAAAGATCCGATCCTGAAGGAACGTCTGTTCGGTCTCACCAACTCGCAGGGCAATCATGGCGAGGACGTAAAGGAGCTGTATTTCTACGTCGACGGCACGCCCACGCATTCCTATATGCGGATGCTCTACAAGTATCCGCACGCCGCTTTTCCGTACGACGACCTGGTGAAAGAAAACGCGCGGCGCGGCAGCGATATGCCGGAGTACGAAATTCTCGACACCGGCGTGTTCGACGATTCGCGCTATTTCGACGTGCAGGTCGAATATGCGAAGCATGCGCCCGATGACATCCTGATGCGCGTGACGATCGAGAACCGCGCGGACCAGGCCGCATCGCTCGACGTGCTGCCGCAAATCTGGGCGCGCAATTCATGGTCGTGGAAAGAGAATAAGGACAAGCCTTCGCTCGTCGCCGGCCGCGATCACAACGGCGGCGCGCTGGTGGTCGGTCATCAGCATGGTCAGGAAGCAATTGTCGTGACCGCGTGGTCCCACGACGCGCCGGAAATGAACTGGCTGTTCTGCGAAAACGATACAAACGTGAAGCGCCTGTTCAACACGGACAGCGCGGGTCCGTTCAAGGATGGCTTTAACGATTATCTCGTGCACGGCGACGAAAACGCGATACGCCGTGAGCACGGCACCAAGGCCGCCGCGCATGCGTCGCTCGAACTGGGTCCGCATGGCCGCGCGGTGGTCTATATGCGCTGGCGTCCGCAATCGAGCCCCGACAACACGCTGCTCGACGCCGACGCGGTATTCGCGCAGCGTATCGCCGAGGCCGACGAGTTTTACGGCGCACTGCAGCATGAAATCGCCGACGCCGATGCGCGCCTCGTGCAGCGCCAGGCGCTCGCCGGCATGCTGTGGTCCAAGCAGTACTACCAGTTCGACGTGCAGCGCTGGCTCGAAGGCGATCCGCTGCAACCCAAACCGGCAGAGGCGCGCAAGCATGGCCGCAATGCCGATTGGCGGCATCTGTGCAATGCAGACATCATTTCGATGCCGGACAAGTGGGAGTACCCGTGGTACGCGTCCTGGGATATGGCGTTTCACGCGGCCGCGTTCGCGCTGATCGATCCGGCTTTCGCCAAGCGGCAGTTGCTGCTGCTCGTGAAAGACCGCTATCAGCATCCGAACGGTCAGTTGCCGGCCTATGAATGGGCATTGGGCGACGCTAATCCGCCGGTGCACGCGTGGGCCACATGGCGCGTCTATGAAATCGATCGCGCACTGACCGGCAAGGCAGACCGCGATTTTCTGGAGCTCGTTTTTCACAAGCTGCTGCTGAATTTCTCGTGGTGGGTGAACCGCAAGGATGCGGACGGCCACAACATTTTTCAGGGCGGCTTTCTTGGCCTCGACAACATCGGCATTTTCGATCGCTCGTCGCCGTTGCCCACTGGCGGCCACATCGATCAGGCCGACGGCACTGCATGGATGGCCGCGTACGCGCTCGACCTGATGCGGATCGCGCTCGAACTCGCGTATGCGAACCATGTGTTCGTCGACATCGGCGTGAAATTTTTTGAGCACTTCCTGTATATCGCGGAAGCCGTCAGTTGCGACGACGATTGCGACACCGGCCTATGGGACAGCCAGGATGAATTCTTCTACGACAAGCTGCGCCTGCCGGACGGCAGCAGTGTTCCGATGCGGGTGCGCTCGATCGTCGGTCTGATTCCGCTGTTCGCGGTGCACGTGCTCGAACATCGCCTGCATGGCGGCCTGCCAGGTTTGCGCGAGCGGCTCAGCTGGTTCCTCGAACATCGGCCCGACCTCGCGAAGCTGGTGTCGCGCTGGAATGAGCCCGGCAAGGGCAATGCGCTGTTGCTTTCGCTGTTGCGTGGACATCGGATGAAAGCACTGCTGCGCCGCGCGCTCGACGAAAGCGAGTTTCTCTCCGATCACGGCGTGCGGGCGCTGTCGCGTTTTCATCGCGACCATCCGTTTGTGTTCAATCACAACGGCGACAGCTTCACGGTCAAGTACCTGCCGGCCGAATCCGACTCGCGCGTGTTCGGCGGCAATTCGAACTGGCGCGGCCCGGTGTGGATGCCGGTGAACTATCTGCTGATCGAATCGTTATACGAATTTCATCGCTATTACGGCGACGACTTCCGCGTCGAATATCCAACGGGTTCGGGACAGAAATTTTCGCTCAACGAAATCGCCGACGAACTGGCACGCCGCGCAACCACGCTATTCCTGAAAGACAGGAACGGCGATCGCCCGGTGATGGGCGCTTACCCGCTGTTGCAGGCCGATCCGCGTTCGCGCGATCTCGTGCTGTTTCATGAGTACTTTCATGGCGACAACGGGCGCGGCGTCGGCGCTTCGCATCAAACCGGCTGGAGCGGTCTCGTCGCGTTGCTGTTGCAGCCGCGCGCGATGGCGGCTTCGGGCAATGTGCCGCTGGCCGGCGAACCGGAGCCGGTACCCGCGCCGGTTCCGGCTTCTACGTCGGCGCCGGTGCAACAGCCGGAACCTGCTACCGCGACGGCGGCATCCGTGGCCAAATAGCCGCGGACATGAACAAGACCGCGCGAGGTTACATAAGCCCTACAACTCGCGCGGCAAGCAGGTTTAACAGGTTTAACGCGTGTTTTTGAACTGTGCGGGTTCCAGCGTGGTCTTTCATGTACCGCCACGTCCGTTCCATTGGCTTCCTTAAGCGAATCCCATGTCGACTACTCCGAACACCTCAACTCCTGCCAGCGCCACCCAGCAACCGAGCTGCAAAGTTAGCGCGAGTCCGCAGAGCTCGCCGTCCTCGCCTGCCGGCAAGCGGCCTGCGCCGCCGTGCACGCTGGTGATCTTCGGCGCCGGTGGCGACCTCACCAAACGGCTGCTGATGCCGGCGCTGTACAACCTCGCGGTAGATGGCCTGCTCGACGGCGGGATGAAGATCATCGGCGTCAATCACGGCGAACGCGAGACCAGCCAATGGCGCGACGATCTGCATCAATCGTTGCAACAGTTCGCCGCCGACAAAGCCAGCACCTTCCACGCCGGCAAGCTCGACGACAAAGCGTGGGACTGGGTCGCGCAACGGCTCGAATACATGGCCGGCGAATTCGAAACCGACGACACGTTCGCGCAACTCAAGCAGAAGCTCGACCAGGCGCCGGGCGGCAACGTGATCTTTTATCTCGCGGTGAGTTCGCGCTTCTTCAAACCGATCGTCGAACATCTCGGCAAAGCGGAGCTATTGAAAGAAGGCGAAGGCGACAAAGCCGGGTTCCGCCGTATCGTGATCGAGAAACCGTTCGGCACCGACCTCGCTTCGGCACGCGATCTGAACGAACACATCCTGTCGTACGCGAAAGAGTCGCAGGTGTACCGGATCGATCACTTTCTCGGCAAGGACACCGTGCAGAGCATTCTCGCGGTGCGCTTCGCGAATGCGCTATTCGAGCCGATATGGCGGCGCGAATATATCGACAGCGTGCAGATCACGGCCGCCGAAACGATCGGCGTGGAAGGGCGCGGCAAGTTCTACGAACAGACCGGCGCGTTTCGCGACATGTTGCCGAACCACCTGTTCCAGTTGCTCGGGATGGTGGCGATGGAGCCGCCCAATTCATTCGACGCCGAAGCCGTGCGCGACAAGAAAGCCGAGATCTTCGACGCGATCCAGCCGTTGACCCGCGACGACGTGGTCTTCGGGCAATACGAAAAAGGTCCGGCGGGCGTCGGTTATCGCGAGGAGCCAGACGTCGCGCCGGATAGCACGACCGAAACCTATGCGGCCGCGCGCGTGTTCGTCGAGAACTGGCGTTGGGCCGGCGTGCCGTTCTATCTGCGCACCGGCAAGCGGCTCGCCGCGCGCCGCACCGAGATCGCGGTGCAACTCAAGCCGGTGCCGTTCCGTCTGTTCCGCGATACGCCCGTCGATGCATTGACGCCGAACGTGCTGACCTTGCGCATCGACCCTGCACACGGCACGAGCTTCGACTTCAATGTGAAAACGCCGGGGCCGATCATGCAGGTGGGCGCGGTGCAGTCGTCGTTCGATTACGGCGACTTTTTCGCGGAAAGCGCCAACGTCGGCTACGAAACCTTGCTTTACGACTGCATGCTCGGCGACGAAACCCTGTTCCAGCGCGCCGACAGTATCGAAACGAGCTGGTGCGCCGTGGACGACGTGCTGCATCCGAAAAGCGGCGGCGCGATGCCGGTGCGCGGCTATCCGGCCGGCAGCGAAGGTCCGGCCGAAGCGGACGCGCTGCTCGCGCGCGACGGGCATGCATGGCGTCCGTTGAAACAGGAACCGGCCGGCAAGAAGTGATTTCTTGAAACGCAACACCATGATCGGGGGTTACCGTGGCGACACGTAAGACAGTCAGGAAGAAAGCGGCCCGCAAGACCAGCAGTACCGAGCGGATTCTGGCGATCGACGTCGGTGGGACCGGTCTGAAGGCCGCGATTATCGACGCCGACGGCAATATGAAAACCGAACGCGTGCGCGTGGCCACACCGCATCCGTGTACGCCGGACCAACTGGTGGACGCATTGGCGAAGCTGGTGGAACCGCTCGTCACGCAGGAGCCGCCGACGTTGATCTCGATCGGCTTCCCGGGCGTGGTGCGCAACAACCGCATTCTGACGGCGCCGCATTTCGGCGTGGAAGGCTGGCACGACATTCCGCTCGCCGACTCGCTCGCGCAGCGTCTGGGCGGCCTGCCGGTGCGCATGATCAACGACGCCGAGGTGCAAGGCTTTGCCGCGATCGCAGGTCACGGGCTCGAATTCGTGCTGACGCTCGGCACCGGCGCGGGCACGGCGCTATATCGCGACGGCGAACTGATGCCGCACCTCGAGCTTGCGCATCATCCGGTCAGCAAGAAAGGCGTTGCGTACGACGAATACATCGGCGACGCGGCGCGCGAGAAAGTAGGCAACAAGCGCTGGAATCGCCGGGTCGCGAAGGTGATCGGCATTCTCGATGCGCTGGTGAATTACGACAAGCTGTGGATCGGCGGCGGCAACGCGTCGCGTCTCACGATCGACTTGCCGGCGAACGTTGCGACGGTATCGAACGATGCGGGTATCGAAGGCGGTGCGCGCTTGTGGCATCCGAAGTCGCTACGTGAGACGCGGCAATTGCCGGAAGCGAATCAGCGCACAGGTGTATTCAAGTGAGCGCTCAGTCCATCTTGCCGTCGACCACGACGATGAAACGCAAAACTCATGTCGCCGTGCTGCGATGCATTGCCTCGGCCGGTTTTGCCGCCGCGCTGACGCTTGGCGCAGCGGCTGCCCGCGCGGCGCCGCCGGCCTTCGAGTTGTCGTCGCCGGGTTTGGCGGACGGCGGCACGCTCGATTCGAGCCATGCGGCGAGCGCCAACAATTGCGGCGGCGGAAATGTGTCGCCTGGATTGGAGTGGCGCAACGCGCCGGCCGGCACGAAAAGCTACGCGATTACGATTTTCGATCCCGATGGCGCGAAGGGACTCGGGATCGTGCATTGGATTCTGTACGGGATCGCGCCTTCGATCACGGCGCTGGCCGGCGGCGCTGCGCCGCCGGCGGGAAGTGTGTCCGGCACGAACCGGACCGGCGGGCCTGGTTACTACGGACCGTGTCCGCCGGTCGGCGAGGTGCCGCATCACTATGTCGTGCAGGTCTATGCGCTGGATTTGCCGACCGACGCATTGCCGGCCGGTCTGACGCGCGATGCGTTGCTCGCGGCGCTCAAGGATCACGTGCTGGCGGCGACGAGCACGGTGGTTCGTTACGGGCGGTAAGGTTCGCCTCTTCGCTTCTTCGCGTGCTCGCGAAGAGGCGGAAAAACCGCGTTACCGGAGCGGGTGTTGCAAAAAGGTCAAACGTTCAATATTTCTTCGCAGGCCTACAGCACCCAAACACTCGCAATCAGTTAGCAAATAGAAAGGTTTATCGCGTGAAGAAATACCTTTATTAAAGGATTTAACCTTTCCAGAAGTAATAAAAAATCTCGAATTATCATCTGATTATTACAAATAGACTTCACACGTAAAATTTCGAAACACCTGAATTATTGGGAAACGACCGTCCCGCGATTGATGCGTCTTTATGCGTATGGAATGATAGCGATTCTCATTTAACCAGCCAGCCATCCCGTCGTCTTCGGGTCTCCTCGAAGAGCGGCACAGCCAGCCAAATGCGGTTTTTGCCAACGATTCGCGCCCTTAACGCAAACCGGCACACGCCTATCTGACGGGATTTCCAATGTTCAACCACACGCCGCTCGCGACTGCGTTAGCGCTAGCTTTTGCCGTTCCGTTTGCGACCCCTGTGCTCGCGCAGACCGCGCCGCAGACTGCGACCCAACCTTCAGCGCAAACTACGCCGACCGGCGGTACGACGCTGCCGGCCATCGGCGTCGCGGGACAAGCCGAACAGCAGGATTTCCAGCCGGAGCGCTCGACCGTCGGCGCGAAGACGCCCACCGCGTTGCGCGACATTCCGCAAACCGTCACGGTAATCAATAAGTCGGTGCTCGAATCGCAGGGCGCAACTTCGTTCCAGGACGCGTTGCGCAATGCACCGGGCGTGACGATCGGCGGCGCCGAAGGCGGCCAGATCGGCAACAACATCAACCTGCGCGGCTTCAGCGCGCAGAACGACATCTATCTGGACGGCTTCCGCGATCGCAACCAGTACTATCGCGACACTTTCGACCTCGAAGAACTCGAAGTGCTGTACGGTCCGTCGTCGATGCTGTTCGGCCGCGGTTCGACCGGTGGCGTGATCAACCAGGTCAGCAAGAAAGCGAACCTGAAAGACTCCGCTGAAGTGTCGGGCACGATAGGCACCGACGACCGCTATCGCTCGACTGTCGACGTCAATCACCAGCTTACCGACACCGCGGCGATCCGCCTGAACGCATTCGGTCAGAGCATGGGGTCGTCGCGCGACGAGATGAAGAACAAGGACTACGGTATCGCGCCGGAAGTGCGCTTCGGCATCGGCACGCCGACCGAAATCACGCTGTCCGCGCTGATCCAGCACAACGACGATATGCCCGACTACGGCGTGCAGGCGTTGAACGGCCATCCGTCGCCGGTGCCGAAGAACACCTTCTACGGGTTGACCACCGACCGCACGATTCAGGACGTTCAGACCTTCACCGCGGGGATCAAGCACAAGTTCTCGGACAACCTGATCCTGACGAACCAGACGCAGTTCTCGCACTCGATGACCGACGCGCGCGAAACCGCACCGCAATCGGTATTGACGGGCCCGCTCGCAACGAGCCCGGCGCTGGCGAACGGCAATTTCACGACGCTCTCGCCGTCGCAACTGTTCATCAAGTTGCAAAGCCACGACCGCGTGATCGAGAACCACTCGCTGTACAACGACACGATGCTCGAATACAAATTCGACACCGGCCCGATCAAGCACGACCTGATTGCCGGCGTCGACCTCGGGCACGATAGTTATTCGAATCAGGCGTACACCCGCAACAATTTGCCGATCGTCTCGATGGTGAATCCGGTGTATCTGGCGTCGCCCGCGGGCGTGACGACGACGGTCGGCAACTACGCGGATTCGGGCTCGAACGAGATCGGCGCTTACCTGAACGACACGGTCTCGGTTGGCCGCGACTGGAAGTTCATCGGCGGCTTGCGTTGGGATCGCTTCCAGGCGGAGATTCACAACACAGTGAGCTTGCCCGGCTATGCAGCGCAAACCAACTTCTTCACCAGCGTGCGCGCCGGCGTGATCTATCAGCCGAGCGACTGGCAATCGTATTACGTGTCGTACGGCACGTCGTTCGATCCGTCGCTCGAAGCATTGACGGTGACCAACCTCACGCAGAACCTCACGCCCGAGTCGACCAAATCGTATGAAGTCGGCGCGAAATGGGATCTGCTCGGCGGCGGCCTGTCGGTCACGTCGGCGTTCTTCCGCGAGGAAATGGACAACGCGCGCACCCAGGTTTCGCCGACCGAATACGAACTCGACGGAGACATCCGCGTCGACGGATTCCAGGCGGGTGTGACCGGCCACATTACCGACAAGTGGCAGATTTTCGGCGGCTATACGTACATGGATGCGATCGTGCTGAAGGCGCTCGACGGCACACAAGGTCATGTGCCGGCCAACACGCCGCGCAACACGCTGACGCTCTGGACGACCTACCTGATCACGCCGCACTGGGAGATCGGCGGCGGCCCGACTTACATGTCGCCGCGCTTTGCGTCCAACACGAACTACGTGCAGGTGCCGGGCTACACGCGCTGGGACGCGACCGCCGCGTATCACGCGAAGAAATACGACGTACGCCTGAACCTGCAGAACCTGACCAACAAGATGTACTACGACGCGCTGATCCAGTCGGACGGCGGCCGTTCGGTGCCGGGCATCGGACGTACGTTGCTGGCCACGTTCGACTACCGTTTCTGAAGCGCGTCATACGGATGCGGTAGGCTCGCTGTTCTATACGCTGTTCCAGAACCCAGCGCGCCTGCCGCCTGTCGGCTGCCGAAAGGAAACGCCATGTTGTTGCAAATACCGAACGTGCTCAACGCCGAGCAATTGCGCATTATCCGCAAGCGGCTCGACGAGGCCGGCGACGCCTGGGTCGACGGCCGCGCAACCGCGGGTTATCAAGGCGCACCGGTCAAACGCAACCAGCAGATCGCCGAGCATTCGCCGGTTGCGCGTGAACTCGGCGACGTGATCGTCGCCGCGATCGAACGCAATCCGCTGTTCATCAGCGCGGTGCTGCCGAATCAGGTGTATCCGCCGCTCTTCAACCGCTACGAAGGCGGCATGCAGTTCGGCAGTCATGTCGACGGCGCGGTGCGCGTGCTGCCCAACGGCGTGAAGCTGCGCACGGATGTCTCCGTCACGCTGTTCCTTTCCGAGCCGGACGAATACGACGGCGGCGAACTGGTGATCGAAGACACCTACGGCGTGCAACAGGTGAAGCTGCCGGCGGGCGACATGATCGTTTATCCGGCGACCAGTCTGCATCAGGTCACGCCGGTGACGCGTGGCACGCGCATCGCCAGTTTCTTCTGGGCGCAGAGCCTCGTGCGCAGCGACACACACCGCGCGTTGCTGTTCGACATGGACACCGCGATTCAACGTCTGAACGCCACTCACGCCGACGATGCCGCGCGCCGCAGCCTCGTCGGCTGTTACCACAACTTACTGCGTACCTGGAGCGAAACGTGAGCGTCCCCGAGGCTATCGAAACTCAACCGGCTTCGGCCATCGACTCCGTCTCCCGCGAATCGCGGCGGCTCGGCGGCGACGAAATGAAAGCGCGGCAACAGCGTTCGCGCCGCGCGACCTTCATCAAATGGCTGCGCAAGGTGCACGGCTGGGTCGGCTTGTGGGGCGCGGCGCTGGGTCTGCTGTTCGGCACCACGGGCTTTCTGCTGAATCATCGCGCCGGACCGTTGCGCGTGTCGACCGGCGAGCCGCAGGTATCCGTCATGCAGGTGCCGCTGCCGCAACCGGCGCCTGAAACGCCGCGCGATCTGAGCAAGTGGCTCAGGCACGAACTGAAAGTGGCCGGCATGCCGGGGCGCGTGCAGAAGGAACCGTCGCATCCGGTCGCATGGGGCGATCGCAGCGTGGTGCAGCCGGAGCACTGGCAACTCACTTTCACGTCGCCGAAAGAAAGTACGTCGGCGGAATACTGGGTGGGCAACAGCTACGTGACGGTCAAGCGCAACGAGAACTCGTTTCTCGCGACGCTCACCAATTTGCACAAGGGCAACGGTTTGAGCGTCGGCTGGGTGCTGCTGATCGATACGCTCGCGGGCAGCATCATTTTGCTGTCGCTGACCGGCGTGTTGCTCTGGACCGAGTTGAACAAGCGCAAGACGGTCGGTGCAGTGCTGGTGATCGGTTCGATCGTCGCGGCGGTCTGCATGGGATTGAGCTAACGCTAACCCGCGGCTGCTGTAGCTGGATACCTATAGCTGGAAAGTTCGCCGTGCCGAACTTTCCAGTCGAGGTACGTTTTACCGGTAGCGAGTGAAGACTTTGCAAGACCACGGCGATGCGCTGCCTGCATTGACCGCATGCGAAGCCCGCTCGCACGAAACCCCTTCATCGAGCGGGCCGTTCGCGCCCGTCACGCCTTCCTCCGCTGCGCTCCTCCGTGCGAGAATCGCGCTAGGTCATGTGCGCCTATTTGTGCCTGTTCGCGCCGCCATCGTGCAGCCGGCCGCCAGCCAGGCATTGCGTTTGCAATGCCGCTTCGCACCTGACCCCGTCGCGTCGAGGAGATCGCGTTGAAAAAGCCGGACAGCTCCCTGTCGGACGTCTCTGCCGCCCATTCCGCTTCGCCGTCCTTTCTGGCCGGTGGCGGCGAACTGGGCGAGCTGATCCGCGCCTACGACTGGACCCGCACTGCGCTCGGCGAACCCGAGAGCTGGCCGCAAGGCCTGAAGATCGCGATCCGTATCATGCTCACGTCGCGTCAGCCGATCTGGATCGGTTGGGGCGACGAACTGCTGTATTTCTATAACGATCCTTACAAGTCGATTATCGGCGGCAAGCATCCGGCCATGCTGGGTCAGCCGACGCACGTGGTGTGGCGTGAAATCTGGACCGAAATCGAGCCGTTGCTGAGCACTGCGTTGAACCGCGCCGAAGGCACGTTCGTCGAGCAGAAGCTGCTGATCATGGAGCGCAACGGCTTTCCGGAAGAGACCTATTACACGTTCTCGTACAGCCCGATTCCCGGCGACGACGGCGAACCCGGCGGGATCATTTGCGCCAACAGCGACGACACCTTGCGGGTGGTCGGCGAACGGCAACTCGCGCTGCTGAAAGAACTCGCCGCGGCCAGCCCGAACGGCCGGAACTGGCGCGAAGCGTGCGAACTCAGCATGCGGGCGTTGCAATCGAATCCGCAGGACTTCCCGTTCGCGTTGCTGTACGCCGCCGAGCCCGGCAGCAATACGCTCACGCTGATGGCGTCGAGCGGCATCGAAGCCGGCCATCCAGCGGCGCCGGCCACCATCGCGATCGATAGCAACGACGACGCAGCCGTGTGGCCCGTAACCGATGTATTGAAAAGCCAGCTTCCGCAAACGGTGCAAGACCTGACGCAGCGGTTCGGCAAGGCGCTGCCGGGCGGCCCGTGGCCGGTCGCGCCGGAGCAGGCGGCTATCGTGCCGGTGTCGCCCGGCGGTGATACCGCGCACACGGTGCTGCTGATCGCCGGTCTGAATCCGTACCGTCTGTTCGACGACGCCTATAGCGGTTTTCTGAACCTGGCCGCCGGCCAGATCGGCGCGGCAATCGGCTACGCGCATGCGTATGAAGAAGAGCGACGGCGCGCCGAGGCGCTCGCCGAAATCGACCGTGCGAAAACCACGTTCTTCTCGAACATCAGTCACGAGTTCCGTACGCCGCTCACGCTGATGCTCGGCCCGCTCGAAGAATTGCTCGCGAAGCCGCAACTCGCCGCGAGCGAGCCGGGCGGCGAAACCGGTAGCAACGCCGCCGACGACCGCGCGCTGATCGAAATCACGCATCGAAACGGTTTGCGTCTGCTGAAGCTCGTCAATGCGCTGCTGGACTTTTCGCGCATCGAGGCCGGGCGCATCGAGATCAATACGCAGCCCACCGACGTCGCGAGTTTCACCGCCGAGCTCGCTTCGCTATTCCAGTCCGCGATCGAAACCGCCGGCATGCAACTGGTGGTGGAGGTGCCCACCGTGCCGGTCGTCGTGCAGCTCGACCGCGAGATGTGGGAAAAGGTGATGATGAATCTGCTGTCGAACGCGTACAAGTTCACGTTCTTCGGCACGATCCGCGTTGCAGTGCGCGCACGCGATGATGGCGGCGCCGAAGTCAGCGTGACCGACACCGGCATCGGCATCGCCGAAGAAGAAGTGCCGCGGCTGTTCGAGCGTTTTCATCGCGTGGCGGGTGCGCCGGGCCGTTCGGTCGAAGGCAGTGGGATCGGGCTCGCGATGGTGCAGGAACTGGTGAAGCTGCACGGCGGCACAGTGCAGGTGGAGAGCCAGTTGGGTGAGGGCGCGCGCTTCGGCGTGCGTCTGCCGCGCGGCGCCAGCGTGCCGCATGCCGCCGACGAAGCCGTGCGCGCAGCGATGAGCAAGAACGCGCGCAGCTATGTGGACGCGGCGTTGCGCTGGAGCCCCGAGAACGAAGTGATGACGGCCGCGCCGGTCGCGCCGAAGAACGGCACCGCGTTGCACGATTCCGCGTCGCCCGCCGCGGCGCGCGTGCTGGTGGCGGACGACAACGCCGATCTGCGCGAATACATGCGTCGCATTCTGAGCGCGGCGGGCCACGACGTGCTCGTCGCGACCGATGGCCAGGCTGCGCTGGAAGCCGCCCGCGCCGCGCGACCGGACATCGTCGTATCCGATGTGATGATGCCGCGGCTCGACGGCTTCGGTCTGCTGCGCGAGCTGCGCGCCGATCCCGATCTGTGCGATACGCCGGTGCTGATGCTGTCGGCGCGGGCCGGCGAGGAAGCGCGGGTCGGCGGTATCGAGCAAGGCGCCGACGACTATCTGACCAAGCCGTTCTCCGCGCGCGAACTGCTCGCGCGCGTGGCGGGCAACCTGCAACTCGCGCGGCTGCGCCGCGAGACCGAGATGAAGTTGCGCGAGGAATCGCGCACGCTCGAAATTCTGAACCGCGTCGGCAAGACGGTGGCCGCCGAACTCGATCTGAGCCGCGCGGTGCAGATCGTCACCGATGCCGCGACCGAACTGACCGGCGCCGCGTTCGGCTCGTTTTTCTATAACGTGCTCGACGCCGCGGGCGGCAGCTACATGCTTTACACGCTGTCGGGCGTGCCGAAAGAGGTGTTCGAACAGTTTCCGATGCCGCGCAATACGGACCTGTTCGCGCCCACGTTCAGCGGCGAAGGCATCGTGCGGGTCGACGACATTACGCAAGACCCGCGCTACGGCCGCAATGCGCCGCATCACGGGATGCCCGAAGGTCATCTGAAAGTGCGCAGCTATCTCGCTGCGCCGGTGCAGTCGCGCAATGGGGACGTGGTCGGCGGCCTGTTCTTCGGTCATCCGGAGGCCGGCGTGTTCACCGCGCGCGCCGAACGGATCGTGGCCGGCATTGCCGCGCAGGCGGCGATCGCGATCGACAACGCGCGCCTCTATCAGGCGGCGCAAACCGAAATCGCCGAACGTGCGAAGGCGCAAAACGCGCTGCACGATCTGAACGAAACGCTCGAGCGTCGCGTGATCGAGACGGTGGCCGATCGCGACCGTCTGTGGGAGTTGAGCGAAGACTTGTTGGTGGTCGCCGATGTGGAAGGCCGTTTGCAGCGCGTGAGCCCGTCGTGGAGCACTGCGCTCGGCCATAACGTGCAGTGGCTGATGTCGCGCAGTTACTTCGATCTGGTCCATCCCGACGACGTGGACACGGTGCGCCGTCATCTCGCCGAGTTGCGCCGCACGGGTGTGCCGGTGCGCTATGAGAACCGCTTCAAGCGGATCGACGGCACGTGGCGTTGGGTCGCGTGGACGCTCGCGCTCGATCCCGACACCGCGCGGATTCACGGCGTGGGCCGCGACGTCACCGTCGACAAGGAAACCACCGAGGCGCTGCACCATGCCGAAGAAGCGTTGCGCATGGCGCAGAAGATGGAAGCCATCGGCAAGTTGACGGGCGGCGTCGCGCACGATTTCAACAACCTGCTGCAAGTGATCGGCGGCAATCTGCAACTGCTGGCGAAAGACGTCGCCGGGTCCGAGAAGCCCGAGCAACGTGTGCGCAATGCGCTGGCTGGCGTCGCGCGCGGTGCGAATCTCGCATCGCAATTGCTCGCGTTCGGGCGGCGTCAGCCGCTCGCGCCGAAGGTCGTCAACCTGGGCCGCTTCGTGCGCGGTCTCGACGACATGCTGCGGCGCGCGCTCGGCGACGGCGTCGAAATCGAAACCATCGTGTCGGGCGGTTTGTGGAACTCGCTGGTCGATCCGTTCCAGGTCGAGAACGCGTTGCTCAACCTCGCGATCAATGCGCGCGACGCGATGAGCGGCCACGGCCGGCTCACGATCGAAGCCGGCAATGCCGCGCTCGACGACGCGTACGCGAAGCGCAACGCGGACGTTGTGCCGGGCCAGTACGTGATGCTCGCTGTCACGGATACCGGCACCGGGATGCCGCCGGAAGTGCGCGAGCGCGTGTTCGAGCCGTTCTTCACGACGAAACCCGAAGGCCAGGGCACGGGCCTCGGATTGAGCATGGTGTACGGCTTCGTCAAGCAGTCGGGCGGCCACGTGAAGATCTACAGCGAGGAAGGCCACGGCACGACGATCCGCATCTATCTGCCGCGCGTGCGTCAG
The DNA here is from genome assembly GCF_046030735.1 of Paraburkholderia xenovorans. Lineage (GTDB taxonomy): Bacteria > Pseudomonadota > Gammaproteobacteria > Burkholderiales > Burkholderiaceae > Paraburkholderia > Paraburkholderia xenovorans_A. The sequence continues at coordinate 135,293 of NZ_JAQQBV010000017.1, read as the reverse complement.
GAAGAAGACCTCGAAACGAATGTCGATGCCGGGCCCGCGAAGGGCGGCACGGAAACGATCCTCGTCGTCGAGGACGACGAGGAAGTGCGCGCGACGGTGGTCGAAATGCTGTCCGATCTCGGCTATCGCGTGCTGAAGGCGAAAGATGCACAGAGTGCGCTGGCGATCGTCGAGAGCGGCGTGCCGATCGACATGCTGTTTACCGATGTGGTGATGCCAGGCCCGCTGCGCAGCACCGAACTGGCCCGCAAGGCGCGCGAGCGGTTGCCGGCGATCGCGGTGCTGTTCACGTCGGGCTATACGGATAACGCGATCGTGCATTCCGGACGGCTCGACGAAGGCATCGAACTGCTCAGCAAGCCTTATACGCATGAAGCCTTGGCGCGCAAAGTGCGCTACGTATTGCAAGCCCAGAATCCGCAGGCCGAACAGATCGCGATGCTCGAGCCGCATCAACTGGAAATCGAGCCGCCCGTTTTGCCGGGGAGCGCGGACGCTTTTACGGCGGATGCGGTGCGCTTGCGGATTCTGCTGGTCGAAGACGACGAGATGATTCGTGTCAGTACTGCCGAGTTGCTGCGCACCTTCGACTTCGACATTCTGGAGGCCGAAGGCGAGCATGATGCAAAGCGGATCCTGAGCGAGCATGCGATCGATGTGCTGCTGACCGATGTCGGACTCGCGGGCAAATCGGGCGTTGTTCTGGCGATGGATGTGTGCCGTCAGCGTCCTGAATTGCGCGTGATCTTTCTGACGGGTTACGACCTCGTATTGACGCCGGAGCAGCGGCAGGTGTTGCCGCACGCGATCCTGCTGCGCAAGCCCTACGATTCGCTCGATCTGATCGATGCGTTGAAGACGCCGCTGCGGTAATGCTCGGCGTTGTCATGGCGGCATGCTTGCAAGCGTGCAAGCGTGCAAGCGTGCAAGCGTGCAAGCGTGCAAGCATGCGAGGCTGCCGGCCTGCCAGCGGAAAACCGACCCCTCGCGCTAGAATCCTCGCTCCCATAAGAGGAGCTTCCCCACTTTGCATCGGACTCACCATGAAAACATCGCGTCGACATTTTCTGCAATTGAGCGTGGGCGTAGGCTCTTCGCTCGCGCTTGGCGGTACGGCATTCGCTCAGTCCTCGAACAGACTCAGTGAGACCGATCCAAAGGCGCAGGCGGTTGGCTACAGAGAGGATGCATCGAAAGTCGACAAGGCAAAATTCCCAAGCTACGACGCCACGCAAACCTGCGCGAGTTGTTCGCTGTTTCAGGGCAAGACTACCGACGCGTATGGCGGCTGCACGCTGTTCGGCGAACTGCAGGTTGCCGGGCGCGGCTGGTGCAGCGCGTACTCGAATATCTGATGCGGGGCTCGGCTCGGGCCGATTCAGTTAAACGCGCCGAGCACCAGTTCATACGAACGACCGATCCACACGGCGGCGTCCCGATGGTCACGCAAAGCATCGCCGGTATTCGGATGCAGAAAGATATCGAGCGCGCCGTGATTCAGTGTGAGCCAGCCCACCAGTTCGCCGAATTGTTCCTGCGTGAACGCAAGTTGATACGACCACATCGGATGCGGTCCGACCGGGCGTTCGTGAAAGCGGCCTATCTGCAGCTTGCCGTTCCAGTGCGCTTCGATCTGTTCGCGGAAAGTCCACGCGGCGTCGCGGCTGCTCGAATCGAAATAGACGTGGGCGTGCCAGCTTTCGATGGCGGAGGTGTCGCGAAAGGTCATATCGGGTCCGTTGCGGTTCAGTTTTTATCAGACATTCATTCTGCTTGAGTTTCCTGCGGCGCGCTTTACGCGTGCCTCATGTGAAATTCTGTTTCTTCTTCTCCAACGATTTCGAAGCCGAGCCGCTCGTGTAGTTGCGTTGCCGGATTGCCTTCAGCAGACAGGTTGGTAACGTTTCCGGCGCGCGGACAGCGAGTAGAAATGGACGTGAATTGTCGCGTCGATTGCGCTTTTTTACCACGCGAGGGTGGTTTGACCGTTCTGGTTTGGCGGTCGGCGTGGGTGCCGCTAGTACTCGCGCGTAGTTCATGCCGATTTCGATGCCCACGCTTTGAGGCACGCTGCAGCAGGCGCGGGCTGCGATTGCAGTAGGTCGGTGGTGATGCGCGGTGCGTTTTTATATCGCACGAGCAATAGCCGGTACTGCGTGGCCTGCGCTGATTGGCATGCACCTTGCTCTTGCCTCATCCGCGGATTATTTGCGCGAACGGTTTTTTGACTGGACCGTATGACAGGGAGTTGCCGAAGAAACGGCTCGACTCGCAATAAACGAAGTCGGCATGAAACGCATTTGATCAGTCGAAAGAAGTCACGTGGGCCTGTGGTCTTCAGTTTTCCTGGGTGTCGTTCGTTCAGAAGCGGCGAGCGGCTTAACCAATATTGCGAGGTGGGCTATGGAGATTATCGAGCTTGAACCCAGCGTCTCGGCGGACGGACGCGCGGTGATTTTCCAGCTTTCGACGCGAGGCCGGGACCTCGAGTGCGCGGTTACGCGCGAGGCGCTGGAGCAGCACTTCTGGCTGCAACACGGCGCTGGCGAAGACCGCGTGTTGAAAACTTTCGCGGACGGACGCAAGCGGATCACGGCGGTGGCCGAACGAAAAATGCTCGCGCGGCCCGGCGAAAAAGTGATGCTGACGATCGCCGATTTTGTCGCGCGAGGCTGAAGTTTTCGTGGCGCGGCGCGTGCATCGGGCACATCGGCCGCGCTGCTGAATTGCCGGCATGGAGGCGACAGATTAATCGCGCTTATCTGTCGCCAAATACTTTGTACATCAGACGAATTTACCTCTTCAAGCCGATTCGCCAAACTGGCCTGCCAATTCCCCTCGCTTCGCCCAATTGCATTTCATTGCACTCGAATAAACTTTTTCCATGGCGCGACAAATCACCGAGCACCATCGGCGCGGTCTTCCCCCGCGTTGTTTTGAACCGTACCGTTGATGGCATTTTGCCGCGGCAGTCGAGCGGCAGCGCAGTGAAGCAGTAGGAAGTCGAAACAATGAAATAACGCGCAATCGCAGCAGCAGGCACCAAGCGCGATGCGCGGGAAAACGGCTGGGGATTGTAGTGAGGTGATGTTGAAGGCGAGGGACCGACCTGCAATGCAGTTGATGTTGAAGTCGAGATTGAGTTTTAAGGTAGCAGCAAAGGTAGCAGCAGCAAGAGCAGTGAAGTTGAAGTTGCAACAGCTTTTAATCGCTTTGGTGGGTATAAGTCGGCAAGCATCCACGCGCCTGCATGACTCTTCCATCCTGTCCGACCCTGTTCCCTCGCGGGAACAGGGTTTTTTTTCGTCCCGGCTGCAAATAGCGGACTTGTATGTGATGAATTCGAACCCATATCGCAGCGTTGCATTTCGCCGGCCGCGTCGACGCCAACCTCTGTGCGCCCGCGAGAAAGCGCGAAATCGCGGCACGTGCGAGACTTCAGTTTGTTTAAGTCTGTCTTAATAGTTGCTTGCCATGATGGCTACACAGACTCAGCTTAGGGCCTGTCAAGCCGCCGACATATCGGCGGCAGTGGTCACCGGACGGCATACAGTTCGGTGGCAACGCCGAGAGTTAGCGAAGGAGGTTGAATCGATATGTCCAGTAAATCGCGAGTCCGAAAGCCGGTCCAGCCGGCCATGTCCCCGCTGTTGCGCGCACTGACCTATAGCCGCACCGCACACGAGCCGGTTACCGAGGCGATGCTTCTGCAGTGCTACACCGCGCTCGACGCGTTCCGTCACGGCCACGGCTCGCGGGATCTGCACATGTCGTTGAGCCGGCATTTGCTGGTGTCGCAGGAACTGGCGCTTCTCGGACTCGGCGAGGATCTGCTCGGCGACATCGAGCGCGCGCATGCGGCGATGGTCGAACTCGATACGCGTGAACATCGTGACGGCGGCTGGGCTTTCGAAAGCAGCGAGTACGAACGCCTGTGCACCGCGCTGGCGATTCTGGACGCGCAATTGTCCGTCGCATCGTTGAGCGAAATCGCGAGTGCGGAAGCGAAGATGATCGAAGGACTGATGCGCTCGGCGCGGGTTCAGGCTGTTGCGGAAGCCGTGGCTTAAGATTCTGGCGCGGGTTGTCGGTTCCTTGAGTGCTTTGACGCTTAACCGCGTAGACGAAAACGCCCCTCACGGGGCGTTTTGCATGTTGGGTGCGACCTGAGTTCTAGTCGTTGAACTTCGTAATATCGTAGAGCGCGGTGCCGTTCTGGCTGCCGCTCAATTGCACGAGCCGCGAGCCGCCCGCCGTCAGCGCCGGGAACGGGCAATTCGTGCACGTCGTCACACCTTGCGCGTTCACGCCCGAATGAACCGTCGTTTGATACTGGCCGAACGTCGTGTTATTGGGCGCGCCGACCGAGAAGCCGTCGACTTCGGTCGACGAACCCGATGCCGTACCCGGCACAGCCTGAATCTGCACCGATGTCACCGGAAACGCGAGATTCTGCGAGTTGATGAGACTCGACCACGTCAGGCTCATCGCATATTGTTCTGCGGCCAGCGCGGTGCCCGGCGTCAGGAACTGGGTGGTGGCGGTGTCCATCAGCAGCGTCGGCCACGGCACCGTGCTGCCCGCCGCGGCGCTCAACGGACTGCCCGGATTGATGATCGACGACTGGCCGAGCTGCGCGCCGTTGCTGTCGAAGAACTTCACGGTGTAGGTCGAATAAAGCGGCACGGTGCCCGCGTTGATCGAGGTTGCCGAGTAGTAGCCGGTCGAGGCCGGCGGCGTGAAGCTTGCCGAGCTCAGCGACTGCCACGACCAGCGATACAGCGATGTGTTGCTGTTGGTCGTTGCGGGCGAGACCGGCGGCGCATTCAAAACCCCATCCGAGAGGCCCAGCGAACTGCTGCCGACCGCATTACGCTTCAGCAGCCAGATCGGCGCGGCAAGTCCGGGCCCGGTTACGGAGGCCGAATACACCGTCGGGTTCGACGCGGTCGGAATCGAAATGCCGAGGCCCGACTCGTAGCGGTTGACGTCGTTCGGCCGCGCATCGAGGAACGTGCGGCGCTGGATCTGCGAATTGATCGACACGGCGAATTGCGACTGATTGCCGATCAGGTCCCAGCCGAGCTGCGTGCCGTTCGGCAGCGTTACCGGCGTCGTCAGTTGTTGCGCGATCGTGTAGAGCACGCCGGCCGCTACACCGGGAATCGTAAACGGCAATTGCACGAGGGCTTGCTGCTTGCCGTTGCTCGTGAAGAACGCGAGCGTTTTCGGTGAGCTGAAAATTGCGCTGGCGAAGTTCGCGTCGGTCAAACCGTGGCCCACGGCCAGATCGGTCGAGCCGTTTTCGAGGAAGGCCGGATCGATGACCGGCGAGCAGGCGCTGGTCAGCGTGCCGCTTGCCGCGCAGTTGGTGAGCAGCAACGCGAGCGGCTCCAGGTAGTTCGCCGCCGCGGGCGGCGCGCTCAACGTGACGCCCTGGGCCGTCTTGTTGTTCAGTGCGACGGCAGTCCCCGGCGCGGCATTCGATACCAGCGACAAACCGCCATTCGCCGCCGACACCAGCGCGACCGTGTCGATCACTGCGTCGGCGCCGGTATGGTTCGGCGTGAAGGTCGTGCCGATCGGGTCGAAACCGGACATCGTGATGCCGTTTTGCGCGAGGATGTTCGCGAGCATCGTATCGAGCGTGATCGTGGCGATTTGCACCGACGGCAGCGTGATTTTGGCAAGCGTCGTGGCGGACGCGAGGTCGGTCGGGTTGCCCGACGCAGTCAGCATCGCGGCGATCGCGGTGGTCAGCGTGGTGACATTGACGACAGCCGGCGCGGTGCCGTTCGGCAACCTGGCGAGCACGGAGACGAGCGGGGCGGAAATGCCGTTGGCGTCGGTGGCGGTGATCAGGAACGGCGCGGTCAAGCCCTTCACCGGAATCGAATACGCGCCTTGCGCGTCGGTGGTCGCGGTGGCCTGAGCGCCGGTCGCGTCGATCAACGTGACGCTCGCGCCGACCAGCGCGCTACCGCTCGCCACGGTGCCGCCCACTGCGGTCGCCGTAACTGCCGGTGTGCCTGATGAACCCGCACCCGAGTCGCCGCCACTGCCGCAACCGCCGAGTTGAAAAAAGGTCAAGGCCACAGCGGCCGCAATGCCTGTACGCGCAACTGATCGATGCATGAATTTCCCCGATGCTTTGATTATGTGGTTCATTGTTATGCCGGCAAATAATGCCGGTTAATCCGGCCGCCTTATCGTGTGTTCGTTGTCGAGTTGAAGATGCGTTAAATCCGCCTGCGGTTATTCGCAAGCAGCAGTCGATTCAGCAGGGTTTAACGCGTTGGGAGAATACTTCAAAGCGGCGTTGTTGTGTCGCATTGCGTCATGCGGAGCGCAATGGCTGTGGCGCGTAATTCACGCTTAACGTTTGCGTGACGCGTGAATTTCGCCGGACGAATAATTTTTCGTATCGACGAATCAGGGATTACCCGTTTGAATCGGCAAAAAATATGGCGGGATCCGCGCCGGGGCTCCCGCCATATTGATCGAACGAAGCGTTTTTAGTCTGCCGAATAACGGCTGCGCGTTACTTGCCCAACTCGTGACCGATTACCCCGCCGGCCACTGCGCCGCCAACCGTGCCGAGCGTGCTGTGGTTGGTCGCTTCGTTACCGATGACGCCGCCCGCCGCCGCGCCGCCGACGGTGCAACCCGTCGTCACCGCAAGCAGCGCCAGCGCGATTGCAACGATTGCCAAACCAGATCGATTCCGCATTTTTTTCACCTTGAACGTGTTTCGATATCTGAGGGTTAGCAAGCGACATGCCGCAAAGGTGTTACGAGTGTCCGTAGCCGATAGGCTTGAGCCAGGCGCCGGCGTTGAAACGGGTTTACCGGAGCCGATCGTGCTTGATAGACTGCCTGTCGCAAGCCATCCGCAAGCGCGCTCTCACCTCATACGCCTACCGGCGTTCACGGTTGCGGCATTACTCATCGGAGACGCCATGTCTTACATGCTGCTGATCGTCGAACCCCCGAATCAACGTATCGAACGCGGTGAGGTCAAAGGGCGCGAAGTCTATGACCAGATGGTGAGTTTCGCTAACGGCCTCAAGGAGCGCGGCAAGCTGCTCGCGGTCGAATCGCTTGCCTCCACCGACCAGGCCGTGCGTGTCCAGGTCCGCGACGGTCAGCCCAAGCTGCTCGACGGTCCGTTTGCCGAAGCCAAGGAAATGATCGGCGGCTTCTTCCTGCTGAATTGCGACACGCGGGAAGAGGCGGTGGCAATCGCGCAGGCTTGCCCGGCGGCTTCATGGTGTACCGTCGAAGTCCGCAAACTCGGGCCTTGTTTCGAGTAAGCCATTCGCGCAGCGGCTCGGGTTTTCCCTGGCGGCGGAGAAATCGTGTCGATCCGGATGCGCGTCGCGCGTCGTGTGAGTATGGAGCCAGCCAACGGCGCAAGAGCGCAACGGCGGCGGCGCTCTTCTCTCTAAACATTCACACGACAAGGAGTCAGCGCGATGCGATTCATGATCATAGTCAAGGCGACCGCTGTCAGCGAAGCCGGCGGCTCGCCGGACGAAGCCCTGATGGCGGCAATGGGCACTTATCACGAAGACCTGGCCAAGGCCGGCGTACTGCTCGACGCAACCGGCCTGCAACCGAGCGCGAAGGGCTGGCGCATTCATTACAGCGGCGGCAAACGCACGGTGATCGACGGCCCGTTCGCGGAGACCAAGGAACTGATCGCCGGCTACACGCTGATTCAGGTGCGCTCGCGCGAGGAAGCGATGGAATGGGCGCGGCGCTTTCCCGCGCCGTTCGGCGAGCAGGCCGATGGAGAAATCGAGGTGCGTCAGTTGTACGAACTCGAAGACTTCCCGCCCGGGCCTGAAGTGGATCGCTTTCGCGAACTGAACGCCGGTCGCGGCTGATCAGACGAACGGTGCACGGCTTGCGCGCGAAGCGGGCGCGCTTACGTGCCGTCAACCCGCACGCGAAACAACGGACTCCATCATGCACAAACAGATTTACGTCAATCTCGCCGTCGACGATCTTGAACGCTCGAAAGCCTTTTTCAGTGCGCTCGGTTTCAGCTTCGAGCCGCAATTCACCAACGCGCAGGCCGCGTGTCTGATCCTCGGCGACAACCTCTACGCGATGCTGCTGGTCAAGGAGCTCTTCAAGTCGTTCACGCGCAAGTCGTTGTGCAATCCGCAGGAAAGCACCGAGGCGTTGATCGGTTTGTCGTGCGAGAGTCGCGGCGAGGTGGACGCGCTGGTCGCGAAGGCGATTGCGGCCGGCGGCGGTGCGCCGCGCGCGCCGCAGGACTACGGCTTCATGTACGGACACGGCTTCGAGGATATCGACGGACACATCTGGGAGCTGATCTACATGGACCCCAACGCCGGCGCGGCGGGCTGAGTCCGTGACGACACCGGCCGCCCATCGTGCAATCGAGGCCGTCTGGCGGATCGAATCCGCCAAGGTCATTGCTCACGTCGCGCGGATCGTGCGCGACGTGGGGCTTGCCGAAGAGCTGGCGCAGGACGCGCTGGTCGCGGCGCTCGAACATTGGCCCAGCGGGGGCGTGCCCGACAACCCGGGCGCGTGGCTGATGGCGACCGCGAAGAACCGCGCGCTCGATCGCTTGCGGCAGGAAGCGTTGCATGCTCGCAAGCGTGAAGAGCTGGGTCACGATCTCGATGCGCAGGAGGCTCATCTCGTGCCGGATTTCGTCGATGCCCTCGATGCCGCGCGCGCCGACGATATCGGCGACGACCTGCTGCGGCTGGTGTTCACCGCGTGTCACCCGGTGCTGTCCACGGATGCGCGTGTCGCGCTGACGCTGCGTCTGCTCGGCGGCCTGACCACGGAGGAAATCGCGCGGGCGTTCCTCGTGCCCGAGCCGACCATTGCGCAACGCATCGTGCGGGCCAAACGTACGCTGTCGGCGGCGCGCGTGCCGTTCGAGGTGCCGCAAGCGGATGCGCGCGCGGTGCGGCTTGCTTCGGTGCTGCAAGTGATCTATCTGATTTTCAACGAAGGCTATTCGGCGACGGCCGGCGACGACTGGATGCGGCCCGCGCTATGTGAAGAAGCGCTGCGGCTGGGGCGCGTGCTGGTCGGCCTCGTACCCGATGAAAGCGAGGTGCATGGTCTCGTCGCGTTGATGGAGATTCAGGCGTCGCGCACCCGTGCTCGTACCGACGCGCACGGCAGGCCGGTGTTGCTGCTCGAGCAGGACCGCAGCCGCTGGGACCCGCTGCTGATTCGTCGCGGACTGGCCGCGCTCGCCAGTTCCGATGCACTGGGCGGCGCGAGCGGTCCGTATGCGTTGCAGGCGGCGCTCGCCGCGTGTCATGCGCGCGCCCGCCGCGCCGAGGATACCGATTGGGCGCAGATCGTTGCGCTGTACGACGCGCTGGCGCAGGTGGCGCCGTCGCCGGTGGTCGAGTTGAATCGCGCGGTCGCGGTGGGGATGGCGTTCGGGCCGGCTGCGGGACTGGAGATCGTCGATGCGCTCGCAAGCGACGCCGCGCTCGCGCATTACCACTGGCTGCCGAGCGTGCGCGGCGATCTGCTGGCGAAACTCGGACGCATGGACGAGGCGCGCGCGGAACTCGAGCGTGCCGCGGGCATGACGCGCAATGCGCGTGAGCGCGAGTTGTTGCTGGAGCGCGCGCGAGGTCTCGCGCATTGAGCGGTGCAGGACGTCGATCAGAGGCCGGTGGCGTTGCGCGAGGATGCGACCGCGTTCAGTAGGTAAAACTCGCGCGGTCCAAATTCCTGCGGCGGGTCCAACGGCGGCTCGACATAGCGGGTGATGGTTATCGATTCGAAACCGGCGGCAACGCACGCGTGTTCCAAGGTCGTTGCGTCGTGTACCGTGAATCCGTATTTCTCGAATGGCATCTCGACGGCGGCTTCCGGCGTAATCGCCGCGATCACCAGCGTGCCGCCGGCGCGCAATACGCGATGCATCTCGCGCAGACCTGCGCTCAGGTCGCGCCAGAAATACGTCGAGTTGATGGTGATGGCTTTGTCGAAGGAACCGGATGAGAACGGCGTCGCAAAGACGTCCGCGGTTTCGAGCTCCACCTGAGCGTTGCGTACGGAAGCGTTGTTACGACTGAGTGCCTCGGCGATCATGGTTGGCGAAGCGTCGATACCCGTGTAGTGCAGATCGGCGGCTCGCGCCAGCACCGACGCGATATGCGCTCCATTGCCCAAACCGATCTCGATGATTCGCTCGTGAGCATGCAGATCGAGCAGATCGAACGACGCCCGGATCACCGCCTGATTCGACCGCTCCAACATTTCGCCGACCGCTATGCCGATGGCGCCGGCTGGACAGCCGAGTTGCGGAAGAAGAATCGCCTCGTCGAGGTTCGCAACGAGATCGATTGGCGACACGGATGATTCGTTCAAAGCGGGTCCTCCAGAACGAATTGTGTTACGTGATCAAAGCGAGCGCGCTCCTCGATTTTATGGCATGAAAATCGGATTGCTAATCAATTTAATGGGGGTTTTAATCTTTTCAAATCTTTGAGTACTTCAATCCTCCGGCTAGTGAGTTAACGGAGAATTGACTAATGGAAAATCTTCCGAACGTGGTGCCAGGAATGGTCGTGTAGGAATACACTCGATCCCGCTAGGCAATGGGACGAATGGCGGACAAGATAATCAGGATGGCTACACGAAACGGATCGCGCAGCGTGATTGCCGCTTGCTAAGCGGCTATGGAAAGATGGAGGAGTGAATGAGGCGGGTCGGTCAGATGCTCTTCGTGCTGTGGCTCATCGCTCAATTGGCCGGTTGCGAGCGTGACATACGGTCCGATTGTGGCGTGATGAGAACGCAATCGCCCGATGGTGGCAGCACGGATTCGAAGTCACTGGCTACCAAAGGAACAAACGATAGCCCGAACAGCGTCTCACCCTCGCCGCTCGCCCCCGCCGGGCAAATAACACCTTTAAAGAATATGGCTGGCTATTTTTAATAGGCTTGACCTCATCCGGTTTCGGCGCCCAAGGTCTACCTGATCAACTGCCGCACACCCAGCGCAACGATCAGCCCACCGCATGCGCGATCGATCCACGCTTTGCAACGCCGGTAAGCCGTCGCGATGCGCGAGTGCGACAAGGTCAGCGCAACGAATCCATACCAGCTGCCGGCAACCACGAACACCATCCCGAGCATTGCCGCGAACGTGCCCACGCTCACGTGCGCGGGCGCCGCGGATGAGAACACTGCTGCAAAAAACGCCATCGACTTCGGATTCGCGATATTGGTCGCGAAGCCCTGCGCGAATGCCTGCCGGAAGCCGCCGGTCGGTGCGGTGCGCGCACTTTGCACAGGCTTACTCGCCGATGCATTGAAGATCAGTCGCCCGCCGAACCAGATCAGATAGGCCGCGCCGGCTATTTTCACGGCCAGTGCCAGCCACGGAAACGCAGCGAAGACGATGCCGACGCCGAGAATCGCGCAACTCGCCCAGAACAGGTTGACCAGCACGATGCCGGCCACCATCGCGAGCGCTTCGACGCGCGTCGCCGATGCCGCCTTGTGCGCGACCGCGACGAAGTTCGGTCCGGGAATCACCACGCCGGCCACATACACGGAGAACACTCCGAGAACCGCTGCTCCATCGATCATGCATCATCTCCTGGTTCGCGTGATGCGGCCGCCGCAGCTGCCGCAAACGCGTCATTCATCGTCAAGCCGAGAAAAACGCCAGCGCGCCGCTCACCACACCTGCAGCCGCGACGACGAACGACAGGTTGCGCAGCCATTTCTTGCGCGTAAGCAACGTAATCGCAGAGAGGGCAATTGCGACCTGGATCAGCGTGGTGGCCTGCGCCCAGCGATGATGACCGTGCAGCAGCGTCTCGCTTTTGGCGTCGGCTTCGACGACTTCCTTTTCGATCGCCTCAGCCTTCGCGCGGATCGGTTCCTTCTGCTGCTTGTATTTATCGACGTCCGCGGCGAATTTCGCGTGCGCATCCGCATTGCCGGACGACAACGCCGCGCCGAGTTCGGCGAGATTTTCTTTCTCGCCCTTCGCCTGATAGTAGTTCCATTGATTCGACGCCTCGGTCTTCTTGATCGCGGCTTCGTTCTTGTAATACAGCGCGAGATTTTCGCTATTGCCGCTCTGGTACGCGCACAGCGCGCCGATTGTCGCGAGGATTGCCGTCATCACGGCCATGCGGCTCGCGAACGGATCTTCGTCATGGTGACCGGCGTGTTCGACAGCATGGTCGTGCGGACCATGCACTTCATATTCTTCAGACATCTGATTCTCCGAGGCGAAGCTTTTCTTATGGCGCCTGTGCGATGCGGCGTGGGACGCGCGGGCACGGCGGCCTCAATCTTAGCGTGATGCGCGCGACGATGGAAAAAGGGATGAGTCCACGAAGGTCAATTCGGCGCCCACGCCGTGTTCGACTACGGCGCGCCGGAGTCGTATACGCTCGATACGTTGTTGTTCGAACGGCCGGGCGGCAAGGAAATCCAGTTGGACCTATTCCTCGACTACGCGTCGAATCTGAAGGTAGTCGAATTGCTCGACACGGGGCATTTCGCGTTGGAAACGCACGTGGATGAAATCGCGGCGGCGGACCACGGCAAATTTCGCCGTGAGAGGACGCGCTAGCGCGGTCAGTGAATACCGGCGGCGAGCCACGTCCGCACGAGAGGAATGACGTGCTCGCCGGCGAGCATGCCGAGCAGTCCGACGAGTGCGATCGTGGGCGGCGCCGGCGACTTCACCTGCATGACGCTATAGATCAGTCCGACCACGACGCCGGCCGCGAGCGAGATCAAATACGCTTTCATGTTCGTTGTACCTGGTTGAAAGACGGGCAGCCGTGCCGCCCGCCGTTGCACCTACTGCATCGTGATGACGACCCGGCCGCGTGTGCCGGCCGACACCGCTTCATAAGCTTCGCGCGCGCGGTCCAGCGGGAATGTCTGCGCGATTGCCGGCGCCTGCAGCTTGCCGCTTTCGAAGCCTTCCACCAGCGCGCTCATCAACGGCGCCGATTCGGCGACGCCCAGCTTCGCGCTGTCCGCGCCGAGCAGTTGCGTCTCGTTGTGATAGAAGTCGATCAGGTCGAACTCGACGCGGCGCTTGGCCGTAGCGCTGATTTCCACCACGCGGCCGCGGCGCTTTGCGAGGCTCAGTGCGGTCTCGAATGCGACGCCGCCGACCGCGTCGTACACCACATCCACGCCTGCGCCGCCGGTCAGCGCCTTGACGGCTTGCTTCGCGTTGTCGTCGAAAGGCACGCAGTGGTCGGCGAGACGACCTGCGGGCGTGTCGGCCGACAGTGGATGCCGGTCGAGCGCGATCACCTGCGCGCCGCGCGCTTTGGCGATCTGCACCACCGCACCGCCGACCCCGCCGCCCGCGCCGATCACCGCGATGGTCTCGCCGGCCTGCAACTGCGCGTACTCGACCGTACCGAGCCACGCGACGACGAAGTTCACGCCGATCGCCGCCGCTTGCTCATGGCTGAGCGTGGCCGGCTTGCGCGACAGCCCGGCCAGCGGAATCCGAATGAACTCGGCGTGGGTGCCGTCGCGCGTGAAGCCGATGTCGCCGCCGGTGCCCCACACTTCGGCGCCGAGCCAGTTCTGCGGACCTTCCACGACCACGCCGCTGAAGTCGCGGCCCGGCGTGCGCGGCAGTTCGGTGTGTTCGAAATGACCGGAGACGTTCTTGACGTCGCTCGGATTCACCGAGGCCGCCTTGATCTTGACGACGGCATTGTCCGCGTCGGCTTGCGGCTGCGGCAGATCGAGGTAGTCGAGCACATCGGGGCTGCCGAACGTCTTGAACTGAAGCGCTTTCATCGTGTGTTGCTCCTTTCGGGCTGACGCTGCGTGTCGCAGCAGATGAAGCGTAGTCTAGTTGGCCGGTGTAAAGGCGTCAGGACAAAGACTTTCGAATATCGGACAACGCGTGGGTCGGCGGCGCGACGCGTTCAGTCGGCCGCGGTTGCGGTTCTGGTTGGCGCGGTCGTGCCGCTCGAAGCCGGTTCGGTTGTCAGCGTGCCGCGTGGGTCGAAGCCAGTCGGCGGCGCGCCCAGTTCGCGCCGGAACATGTCGCTGAAGCTGCTCGGCTGAAACCCGAGCGATCGCGCGATGCTGCTCACCGGGCGGCCTTCGGCAAGCCACGACAAAGCGACGGCCAGTTGCACCTGACGCCGCCACTCTGCGAAACCGACGCCGAGTTCGCGTGTGAACAGCCGCGCCAGCGTTCGCACGCTCGCGCCGACCGACGCGGCGTGTTGCTCGAAGCTGATGGCGAGCGACGGGTTGCCGATCACCGCGCGGCACAACGCATCGAGCCGCCGGTCCGATGCATCCGGCAACGCGATGCGCAGCGACGAGCGCGGCGCGTGTCCGAGTTCGAGCATTGCGAGACGGTAGGCGGTTTCCAGATAGGTCTCGTCGCGCGCGTGAGTGTGTTCGTGTTCGGCGATCGACGCGATCAGTTCGCGCAGCAGTCCGTTGATCTCGAACACGTCGCTGCGCCGGCTCAGATGGCCGACATTGCGTTCGTGCAGATAGAGATTGCGCATCTCCACGTCGCTCATCATGTGAATCGAGTGGAGCGTGCCGGCCGGCAGCCAGACCGCGCGCTGCGGCGGCACCACCAGCGCCTCGCGGCCGACTTCGACCCACATCACTCCCGATACCGCGTACAGCACCTGCGCCCACGTGTGCGAATGCGGGTCGATGCGCAGGCCGCGCGGATAGTGACGCGCGAGAGAACGGGCGTCGGCTTCGTCGTCGAGTTGAGGGGGGCGGGCTTCAGGCACGGCGGTTCGGTTCGCGTAGACGTTTCGCGGACCCTGCGGGTCCGTTCGCGAAAGCATAGCGCGACGCGTGGCACGGCGGCTATTCGCGCGAGCCGGTCTACGTCTGGTGCCCGAGCAACAGCAGCAATAGCGACAGCGTGACGATCGAGCCCACGGTGGACAGCAGAATCGTGCGCGACGTGATGTGCGCTTCGCGCCGATAGAACTCGGCCAGCATGAACGGACCGGTGCCGGTGGGAAGTGCCGCCAGCACCACGGCCATTTCGACCAGCGAAGGCGAGAGCCCGAACACGCGAGCCGCGAGCCACCAGGTCAGCGCCGGCTGCACCAGTAGCTTGACGCCGGTCAGCAGCAGCGCGATTCGCGGCGCGCCCGCTTCGGACGGGCGCTTTTCCGCGAGAAAGAGACCGAGGCTCACCAGCGCGCACGGACTCGCGGCACCTCTCAGCAGCTTGAGAAAGGTTTCGGCGCTCGCCGGCAGCGGGACGTGGACGCTCGCGAACAGCACGCCCGCGATCGGCGACACGATCAACGGGTTTCGCGCCAGCGAGCGCAGCACCTTGAGCCCCAGCTTGTGCGGCGTGCGCTCGGTTTGCAGACCGATCTCGATCAGCACGATCGCGAACGCGAACAGCACACATGCGACGAGAATCGTAGCGATGGTGGTCGGCGTGAGGCTCGCCTGACCGAACGCGATCACGCCCAGCGGAAAGCCGATATAGCCGGTGTTCGGATACGACGCGGCAATCGCATCGACGCTGGCGTCGGCGAGATGCCGGCCGTTCAGCAGACGCAGTGCGAGGATCAGCCCGAACACGACGACACAGGCAATCGAAAACGTCGCGACGAAAGCCGGCTGATACAACTGCTGCCAGGTGGCCTTCGCCATGGTGTCGAACAGCAACGCCGGCAACGCCAGCCACACCACGAAGCGATTCAGTTCCGATGCCGAGTTCGGCCCCAGCACGCCGCGCCGTCGACAGGCGAAGCCCGCGAAAATCAATCCGAAAACAGGTAGCAGAATCTCGAGGGTGGCTAACATCGGCGCGAACGGGCAAGGGACAATTGGTGATCCGCCAGCGTAGAGGCTTGCGTTGATACAATCCAATACCGTTTTTTGCGTTCGACAATACTTTTTTTGCATCGTCATCCGGCGTGAGTGCATCGTGATCGATATCAAGCCACTGCGGTACTTCGTGACGCTCGCCGAGAGCCGTCATTTCGGACGGGCGGCGGCGCGCCTGAATCTGTCGCAGCCGCCGTTGAGCCGGCAACTGGCGGCGCTGGAGGCGCAGATCGGCGTGACGCTGATCGAGCGCAGTCCGCGCAGCGTCACGCTGACCGCGGCCGGCGAGCGCTTTTATGCGGACGCGAAAGCGATTCTCGCGTCGGTCGAGCAGGCGGTCAGCAATGCGCAGGCGGCGGCTGCGGGCGACGCCGGCAAGCTCGCCATCGGCTTCACGATGTGCGCGGCGTACAGCGCGGTGCCGGGCTATGCGCGGGTGTTCGGCGCCGCGTATCCCGACGTCGCATTGAATCTGCGCGAGGTCGTGTCGAACGATCTCGCTTCGCAGGTGCTGGCCGGTCACATCGATGCCGCAATCATGTTTCCGGGCGCGCCCGACAAAGGGCTCGCCACGCGGACGATCCTGAGCGAGCCGCTGTGTGTGGCGCTGTCGCGCAGCCATCCGCGGGCGCGGGCGCGGCGGTTGAACATCGCGCAACTGGCGGGCGAACCGTTCGTGCTGGCTTCGGAAGAGGTTGCGCCCACCTTGCGCGCGGCCATCGTCGAACATTGCCGTTCGGGCGGTTTCGAACCGGACATCCGTTTCGAGGTGCAGTTGCAGCAGACGGTGCTGAGTCTCGTCGACGAAGGGGTGGGCGTCGCGCTGGTACCGGCTTCGATGCGCAAGGCGCAACTGGCGGGTGTGGTGTTCAGGCCGTTGGTCGATGCGCCGTTGATCGAGCAGGTGCTGGCGTGGTCGCCGGCCAATCGCAATCCGTGTCTCGCGCGGTTTCTCGAACTGGCGTGATGGTGTGATTTACGAACTTGCCAATGGGTTGTCGGCGGGGTAGCGCAGCGCGTCCTGCCTGATGCGCCGACGGCACCAGAAGGTCCATGCGGTGAGTGCGGCGTAGACGCCGTAACGCAGTATTTCGGAGACGAGCGTCGAGCGCGGGTCGCCCGGCCACTGCCAGACGATTGCGCTGCGCAGGATGTTCTCGCCGGTCATGCCGAGGCCCCATACCAGCGTCATCAAGCGGATGTAGGCGGCGAGAACGGGACGCTCGCGCCAATGCTTTTCGAAGCTCTCGGCGCTGCGGTGATCTTCGCGGGACATCGTCGAGCGGGCCAGGTAAAACACGAGCGGCCGATGGAATGCCAGTGAAACGAGGAACGATGCGCCGATCATGCCTGAGACCATCGGTTCTTCGACTGCGGCCTCCAGTTTGTTGCCGCCTAAGGTCACTGCGGCCAGCGATAGCAGGATGCCAACCAGCACGATCGCGCTGAGCGCGTCGAAGTGACGGTAGCGCAGCAGGTCCCAGGTCATCCACGCGATCAGTGGGAGTGCCGATGCACTCAGCGCGCCGGCGTGGCCCCAGTGCGGAAACGCGAGGCGGTAGGCGAGCCACGGGAGGGCGACGTTGACGAACAGCGCGGTGAAGTAGCGCAGGCGGGGTTTCATCGTGCGCGCCTCGCGATCGTTGCGCCTACGCGCGTTTTCCTTCAATGGCGTGCAGGAGCGGGCTGTCCGGTGCAATGCGGATGAAGAACTGCGGCGGTTGAAAGCCCGCCGACGCTTGTCTCAACTCCATCAGCGAAATCGTGCCGGAGAGTCTCTGCGGCTCGTGCAAGCCCAAGGCAAAGCCTTTCGTTCTGCCGTCGAAGTAGTCGAAAAATTCCTGCCGGGTGATCCCGCATACTTTCGCAAAGCGGCGCCACAGCGTGGTAGGCGCTAGCGAATGGGCGGCGTTGACCTTCGCGCAGCCGATCACGCGGCCCACCGGCAGCTTCACGTAAATCCAGACGACCGTACCTGCTTTCACGTTCATTGGCCGCCGCCTGAGTTCGACGTGCTTTCGACCGGCAAAAATGTTTTCGGCGTGCCGCTCTTCAAGCGAGATGAGTACGTGTTCCGGCTGTTCCATGGGCAAACCCTTCCTCGAGGATTCCTTGAAGCTGTGCGTCATTGATTGCATGCGTGGTAAGCAGGTCTTGCGGACTGCCGCAGTCCAATCGCTGAAGGGTGGCGAGTAGCACCGGACGGTCGAGGCAGATGATGTTGTCGAATACGGTAACGGTTTTCGTTCTGGATCGACCTATTGCTTCGAGTCCCGCGGAGTCAAGAACAGACGGACCGAGGTCCGAATTTTCCATAGCCTCCTGGGATTTTAAATAAGCGTGTTGCACGCGTGCAATCGCGACAATCGCCCCAAGACCTTTATTTTTTGCAGATTCGTAAAACAGGATCAGGTTACCACGCTTGAAGTGCTTGAGCGTTGCGGAGCCGCTCAAATAATGACGTGCTTTGTACAGTCTGGCGCGCGCATGGGGCAGCAGGCTTCGCTGAGGTGAATGGGCCAATAGGTCCTCTGCGAATTCAGCTCGTACGGGGGAAATGACCGCCTTTCTGCCGGGCAGACAAAAAAGCGCGGGCGATAGTAGCGTTTCCAATTTCATCAGCGAGATATGCCCAACATTTCCATCGGGGCGCACGAGACGAATTTGCTGTTCGACATCCCGATAGATCGGCGCTACATCGGGTAGGCGTACGCGGGCTGTCTGGATAAGTTCTCCCTGGAAGTCGACCCAATTCGACGCGGTGATGACACGTCCCACGGCGATCTTGGATAGCAATGTCTGGTCTGCCAGACCGCCAAAGCCCAACGCAGACGCGACTTCACGTATCTGGGCCTGTTGAGGTGGGAATGTGAGCCTGATCTGCGCTGCGCTTCCGACTGTGCCTTGCGCAATGGCCTGTTCGATCACATGCCCGAGTAGAAGGCGAGCGACATGAATCGCACTGGGCTGCGTTTCGTCGACAGCCACGCGTGCATTGAACTCGACACCGTTCATTGCCTTGGGCCATATCAGGTACCCCAACAGCACATTCCCAGACCAAACGCCGAACCGATTGCAGGCGCGTGCATTTGAATCAATCGCCGCCCATGTCGTGACGATATCCGACGATTGAATTCCGAGCCGGGACAAAAGTCGATGCACGTCGGCTTCTTCAGACCTTGCGACGGGCGCTATTGCGAGAGATTCGTCCGCACCTGTCTGAAAGATTTTTTCGCCAGCCTCGCCGACATTAAGATCTTTCCACGCGCCGGGCGAGATCACCTGGATGCCGTATTCGTCGTTGAGTCGTGCAGCGGCTTTCAGTATCGATGTGTCGTTTGTGATAAGGCCGGCTAATCCGTTCTGAATGGCTGTCGCTAAATGCCGCAGGTCGGAGATGTCATTGCTGCTCAATGCGTCGACCCGATATCGCTCCGGAAACACCAACGACGCAAGCACAGGTTTGAGTACATCCCATTCTGCAATGCTCGGAGTAGGAAACGAGGGAAAGATGCGCGCGTATGCCAACATCGGATCTGTCACGCCGACGCTTGCTGTTCGGGCAAGTTCTTCCGTAATCTCTGTGCTCAGAGCCAATCGACACGAACCGGTTCTTTCAATTCTGAATAGATCGAGAACATCCTCGTTTCTGCGCCTGCGTGGCCCAAGATCAAACAGTACGTTCAGATCCAGAAGAAATAGCGGCGTTTCCGATCCGTATGTCGAATTCAAGCCCAATGGGTCGGCGGCACTGAGCCCGCTTGTTGCAAACAACTGCGGCGTATCGAGTTCGTGGATACGGACGATGATTGTCCGCTTTCTGGTGTCGCCGCCTCTCTCTGTACGTTGTACATAGAAGCCGTGGTCTTCCCAGAACCTGTTTGCGTGAGACAGATCTTCCGCCACGCGGGCGTACAACGAAATGAAGGCATGATCGGTTAGATGTTTCTTCAGATGTTGCAAGAGGCGAGCCGCTATGCCGCGTTTTCTGAACGCCGGAGCGACAAAGATCTGACGCACACGCCCCTTCGGATGCCTCGCTTCGAAGAGTATGTGGCCCGCATATGCCATGCCCTGCGCGTGCCGTTCGATGGCCACGAAAAGCTGTTCTTTGCGGGCGAAGTCTTCGTAGACGCCCGACGGGAAGAACCCGAGTGCGTCTTTGTCACTGTCTGCAGCCTCATTAACCGCGCGGACAAATGGCGCTACCTCCAAGTACTTATCTAGAATCTCGATGATATTTTCTTCGACAAACATGGCTGTGCCCGGCCTCCCAGCATTTCGCCGCAAGCAGCCCTTTTCTGTGCAGGATAAATGCATGAGGGAGTTATTGCGGACTCTTTAATTTGAGTCGTTCCTGAAAAGGAGGCACTTCAACCTCCGCCAGAACGAGAAGGAAACATATCATTTATTAGGGTGTCGTACTAAAGGAATAATGCTATTTGAAATTACTTCAACAAATTTTGGCCTTTCGGATAGATCGTCTTATGCCGTATGGGATAGAGCATCGTCGGCGAGCCCCGATAAGACTAAAATCGCGATCATCGAACAGACAACTCTGCGACTACTGCATTAGCTATCCCCATGCCCACCCACCCCACCCTCCTCACCACCGAGCGCCTCCTCATGCGTCCGCACACCCAGGACGATTTCCTCGATAGCTACGCAATGTGGTCCGATCCCGAAGTGATTCGCTACATCGGCGGGCGGCCGTTCACGCGCGAAGAAGTCTGGGCGCGTCTGCTGCGTTACGCCGGTCACTGGGCAATGCTGGAGTACGGCTATTGGGTCGTGCGGGAAAAGGAGAGCGGCCGCTTCCTCGGTGAAGTCGGCTTTGCCGACTATCACCGTGAGATCGAGCCATCGTTGATCGGTACACCGGAAGTCGGTTGGGCGCTCGACCCCGCCGTGCACGGTCGCGGCTACGCGACCGAAGCCGTGGACGCCGCGCTTGCCTGGGCCGACAGGCAGTGGCCCGGCGCAGACACCGCCTGCATCATCGCGCCGGAGAACCTGCCGTCGCTGCGCGTCGCGCAAAAATGCGGGTATCGCGAGCGGCTTCGCACGACATATAAAGGCGAGCCGACCATCGTGTTGCGGCGCGCGGCAGGCTTAGGCTGAAGCTGAAGCTTTTGAAGCCTCTGCTCGTTGCCGCGCGATCAGATCGACCAGCCGTTCCTTCTGCTGAGCTTGCGCATCGAAGTTGCCGGTGTCGAGCCATTGCGTGTAGCTCGGACGCAGCGCCGGCCATTCGCTATCGATGATCGAGAACCACGCGGTATCGCGATTGCGCTCGTGATACACGATCGCCTGACGGAAAATCCCCTCGAACGTGAAGCCGTAGCGCAGCGCCGCGTTGCGCGACGGGCCGTTCAGCGAATCGCACTTCCATTCGAAGCGGCGATAGCCGAGGTCGTCGAAGACATGCTGCAAGAGCAGGAACATTGCCTCGGTCGCAATGCGCGTACGCTTCAGCCGCGGCGAATAGGTGACATGGCCGACTTCGATCACACCGTTCGTACGATCGATGCGCATCAACGCCAGCGTGCCGATCGCCTTGCCCGTCGCCAGATCGATCACCGCGTGATGCAGCGGATCGGCTGACGCGGCCGCACGCGTCAAATGCTCGCGATACGCGGCGAGGCTCCCGAACGGGCCGACGTTCAGATAAGTCCAGTCGCGGCCGTCGGCGGCCGACGAATACGCTTCGTACAGGTCCGCCGCGTGGCGCTCCACGTCCACCCGCTCGATCCGGCAATACTGCCCCGCCAGCGGCTCGCCGCCGGGCGCCTGCGCGCCGTTCCAGCCCGGCACCGGAGCGCCGATCGGCTGCTCGAATGCGTTACGTCTGGGTTCCATGTCTGCTCTCCTGTGAGTGGTTGTCTTCAGGAACGATACGGCAAACGTGGTATGTTAAAAAGATCCAGTCCAAACCTATTTCATGGGTCCAGAGGCGATGATCGAGATCATTGGCCCGCTCAGCGGTCCGGCCAGCAGCAGCGGAACGGCGAGCGCCAGCGCGAAGCACGCGACACTGCAGAAACAGCTGATCGAGCGATTGCAGCAGGCGATTCTCACGGGGCGTCTGCCGGGGGGCTCGCTGTTGCCGTCGTCGCGGTTGCTGGCGGCGGAGATGGGCGTGTCGCGCAACACCGTCGTGATCGCTTACGAACATCTGGCCGCGGTCGGCTACGTGATTGCCGACAAAAAGGGCACGCGCGTGAGCCCGCTTTCCAGTCCGACGGCGCGGGGCGAGCCACAGGCGTCGTCGGGCGTGCCGGACGTGGCTTATGCCGCACGCGTCGACCGGTTCGCGGCGACCCGCACGCACGTCGCCAACAGCTTGCCCCTGACGCCCGGCACGCCGGCGCTGGATCGCTTTCCGCTGGGCGCGTGGCGGCGCTCGCTCGAACGGTCGATGGAAAGCGCGTTGCCGCGCGCGCTCGGTTACGGCGACCCGGCGGGCGAACCCGCATTGCGCGACGCGATCGCGGCGCATCTGCGGATGGCGCGCGGCGTGCGCTGCGACGGCTCGCGGGTGGTGATTACCGAAGGCGCACAGGAAGCGCTGAACCTGTGTGTGCGGCTGTTCACGAATCCGGGCGATATCGCGTGGATCGAAGACCCCGGTTATCGCGGCGCAAAGGCGGCGTTCAATCTCGGCGATCTGACGATGGTGCCGATGCCGGTCGATCCCGAAGGCATCGCCGTGCCGTCCGACGCGTGGCGCACGCACGCGCCGAAGCTGATCTACACGTCGCCGGCGCACCAGTATCCGACCGGCGCGGTGTTGTCGGTCGCGCGGCGGCTGGAATTGATCGCGCAGGCGCGGCGCTGCGGCGCGTGGCTGATCGAAGACGACTACGACGGCGAGTTTCGACACACCGGTGAGCCGATCGCAAGCATGCAGGGTCTGGTCGACGATGCGCCGGTGTTGTACGTCGGCTCGTTCAGCAAGACGATGTTTCCTGCGCTGCGTATCGGCTTCGTGGTGCTGCCGCGCGCCATCGCCGCGCACACCGAGGCGGCGTTGCAGGAAATGCTGCGCGGTGGGCATCGGCTGGAGCAACTGGCGCTCGCGCATTTCATCGAGAGCGGCGAATTCGGCCGTCATCTCGGCCGTATGCGGCGTTTGTATCGCGAGCGGCAGCAGGCGCTGCGCGACGCGCTCAGCGAGTATTTCGCGCCGGCGCAGATTCTCGGCGGCGATTGCGGGATGCATCTGACGCTGCGTCTGCCGCCGGACATCCGCGATCGGACCCTGGTCGAACGGGCGTGCGCGACAGGGCTCAACCCGCGCGCGTTGTCCGGTTTCGCGCTGCAACAACGCGCCGACACGAACGGGCTGGTGATCGGTTACGGCAGTACGCCCGCCGATCGGCTGGCCGCGTCGGTCCGTGTGCTGGCCGAGCTGGCGGGGCTCCCGGCCGATCGTCGCAGCGTGTAACTTTTTGCGTTTGTCCGCGTGGCCCATGTCGCGCTATCGTGTCGTTTATGCGCGGCGATTCCTGAGCGCATCGCATCGACGAATCGCCCGCAGCTCATGCCCCGCGTCACCGCTCTGCCGGATCGGCCGGCAGGTGGCGCGCGGTCACCGGGTCGTAGTCAGGCCCGGGCATGAAGAATGCCGTTATGTGCTTATCTATGACGATCAATCCGACTGGAGACGACATGAAGGAAATCGAACCGACCGCGTGGTTTGAGCTGGCCGCCCATACGCCTGTCCGTGAAGGCTGGTACGAAGTGCAACTGACGAGCGGGGACACGGCGTTTGCGAAATACGGGGACGGCGTCTGGACCGAAAAACCGTTGCTGGTCTTCACGCACTGGCGCGGTTTGTCTGCGGATCCTGCGAAAGCCGCCGAGGGCGAGGCGGAATCGATTGGCGCTGAGGCCACCGCGGCGCAAGGCGTGCGCGCTGCGTGGAACGCATTTTTCCCGGGGCTCGGCGAGGAGCAGCATAAACCGCTGGATGCCGTGCCTAACGGTAAAGCGCCGCATTGATGTTTTCGAAGCGGCGGCCTTGGCGGCTGCCGCTTTGTCTGTGTTTCACCGTTGCACCATGCCTTACCACGCTTCGGCAGTCGGCCAACCGATGTCTGGCGACCCGGCCGTTTTTACTACGCCATCAACCGCGCGCCGAATTTTTCTTCGGGTTCCTGCGCAACTTTCAGCATCGCAAACTTGCCATCCGCGACCCGAACATCGCGTGTCAGTTCGCGAGGGAAGCGGCGCGAACGACGGCGGCCAGCGCCGCCTCGGGACTCGTCAACGGCTTGTCGCCGCGGGTGACCAGCGCGGCCGCGCCGGTCATCGACGCTTGCGCCAGCGCGACGACATCCGCGCCGTCGGCATAGGCGGCCTCGGCCGCGGCAGCAATCGTCGACAGATAGCCGGCCGTGTCGCCGGCTCTGAAACGCTCCCATGCGCGTTCGACCAGTTGCACCCGGAGGTCGACTGCAACGCCGGCATGCGATGCTGCTTCCGCGAACAGGCGCGTGGTGGGCTCGCGCGTAGTGGACACGGTGTAGAGCACGACGACCTTACCGCCGTTTTCTACTGCCCGTTGCGCCAGCGCGGCGTCGACGCGGACCACGGGCACCGGCGCGGCTCGCGCGGCGAGCGTTTCATCGACAACCGGACCGAGCGTCGTACAGTTGAGCAACACGGCGTTGGCGTCGCGACACAGCGCGAGTACGACTTCGCGGGTTTGCGCGGCGATCGCGTCGGTCAACCCGCCAACCTGTTCGGCCGCGGCGAGCAGATCCGCGCGCACCCTGTGCTCGAGTTCGAGCGAGTGGAAGCGGGCGGCGCGAGCCGCTTCGTCGAATATCGCGATGTTGCTGTCGGCGGTATGGAGGCAAACGATGCGCACGGTCTTTCCAGCGAGTTTGAACGAGCGGGCATTCTCGCCTGAATTGCGCGGCAACGGTGCGCGCACGCGCATCATCCTGCGACGCTACAATCGCCGTCATCCATTTGACGCGGAACGTACGTATGAATATCACCCGGGAACCCGTCGCATTGTCGCGGGCCACGCAGTTACTGAATCACGGACCGGTCACGATCATCACCAGTGCACACGGCGGGCGCTCGAACGTGATGGCGGCTTCGTGGGCCATGCCGCTCGATTACGATCCGCCGAAGGTGGTCGTGGTGGTAGACAGCCGGACATTGACGCGCAAGCTGATCGAAGCAGGCGGCGTATTCGGCCTGCAATTGCCGAGCCGCGGATTTGCCGCGCAAACGCTGGCGGTCGGCTCGAACGAAGGCACCGAACTCGACAAGTTCGCGGCTTTCGATCTGGAGACGTTCCCCGCACAAAAAATCGACGTGCCGATGCTCGCCGGTTGCATCACGTGGATGGAATGCAAGCTGATTCCGGACGACAGCCAGCGGCACGATCTGATCATCGGCGAAGTGGTCGCAGCCTATGCGGACAGCCGCGTGTATTCGAACAACCGCTGGCATTTCGGCGACGATCCCGATCTGCGCACATGCCATTACGTGGCAGGCGGAACGTTCTTTGCCACTGGCGATGCATTCGAAGTCGAGCCAGTGGTGAGCGGCGCGGCCAAGTGATCAGGTAACGCGGCGCGGCGCGTTGCGATGGCATGCCGCGAAAACCTTTAGACCTCACTCTCCGCGAACGCCTTCAGCGCGTCACCCGCGAGCCGATAGCGTACCCATTCGCTTTGCGCGCTTGCGCCGATCGATTCGTAGAAACCGATGGCCGGCTCGTTCCAGTCGAGCACGCTCCATTCGAAGCGGCCGCAGCCGGTGTCGCAAGCGACGCGCGCGAGATGCCGCAACATCTGTTTGCCCGCACCGCTACCGCGCGATTTCGGCGATACGTACAGGTCTTCCAGATAGAGACCTTGTTTGCCGAGCCACGTCGAGTAGGAAAAGAAATAAACGCAAAAGCCGATGGGTTCGCCGTTCATCTCGCAGATCAACGCATTGGCAGTGGCGCCTGCGGAGAACAGGCTCGCTTCGATGTCTGCGACACCGGCGACGACTTCGTGCTCGGCCTTTTCATACACCGCGAGTTCGGTGATGAAGCGGAGAATCAGCGCGGCGTCGGCTGAAAGGGCGGGGCGGATCTGGATGCTCAAGATAAGATGCTCGTTCGGTTTGGACTCTCCATCCTATCGTTTATTCTGTTGCGCTGGCGAGCAAACTCCAGCTTTCTACGACAATTAAGTACTCCGTGTTCGAGGTTTTATGATGAAGCGAATGTCCATTCTGATTGCCGGCTGTCTATGGTGGTGCGGTAGCGTTCAAGCTGCAACGATCGATTGCAAGAACGCGTCGGACCAGGCTTCTCTCAACCAGTGCGCCGACCTCGACTACCAGGCTGCGGACAAAAAACTGAACGACACCTACGGCAAATTGCTGAAGAAGGTGAGCCCGCAAGGCAAACAGCGCTTGCAGAAGGCCGAGCGTGCCTGGGTTACTTACCGCGACGCGCAATGCGATTTCCTGAGCTTCTCACCGGACTCGTATAGTGCTCGTCCGATGATTCAACTGGCGTGTCTGAGCCGTCTCACGCAGGAGCAGACCCGACTGTTCGACGAGCAACTGCATTGCCAGGAAGGCGACATTGGCTGCGGACAGCAGTGAGTTTAAAAAGCGGTTGAAGTTGAATTGACGATTGACGTCTCTGTACAAGATCGTTTACTGTCGAACCATGGACTTCCACTCGATTCCCTTCGCTGCCGTCACCACCACGACGACCACCTTCACAGGCGGGTCGTCTGGAGGTTGCGCACGCTAGCAGCACGAAGCAGTGGCAGACCACCAAAGGCCCCGCCGGAAACGGACGGGGCCTTTGGCGTTTTATGGACCTCCGTTGACGGCATCGATTGCGATATCTGCTGTACTAACAAATGGAGCGTCACCATGCACGACATCGACCATCGCGTACTCGGCAACAAACTCGATCTATTTCACCAGCAGGAAGAGGGCGCCGGCATGGTGTTCTGGCATCCGCGCGGCTGGGAGCTGTATCGCGTGCTGGAGGACTACATTCGTGGGCGCATGCGTCGGGCGGGCTTCCGCGAGATTCGCACGCCGCAACTGCTGGCGCGTTCGTTGTGGGAAAAGAGTGGCCATTGGGAGAAGTTCGGCTCGGCGATGTATTCGCTTGCCGACGCGGAAGGAGGGCGCGCACTGAGTCTGAAGCCGATGAGTTGCCCGTGTCACGTGCAGGTGTTCAATCAGCGAGTGCGTTCGCACCGCGAGTTGCCGGTGCGGTATAGCGAATTTGGCGCATGCCATCGTGACGAACCATCGGGTTCGCTTGAAGGGCTGAAGCGCGCGCGTGCCTTCGTGCAAGACGACGCCCACGTGTTCTGCATGGAGGCCCACATTGAAGACGAGGTCGCGCGCTTCTGTGAATTGCTGCGGCAGGTCTACGCAGACCTTGGCTTTCCTTCCTTCAAGGTCGCGCTGGCGACGCGCCCTGCACAACGCGCGGGCAGCGACGAAGGATGGGACCGCGCGGAAGCCGCGTTAGCGAAAGCCGCGCGCGCGGCGGGCCTGGAGTTCGACGTCCTGGAAGGCGAGGGCGCCTTCTACGGTCCGAAGCTGGAGTTCCATTTAATGGATAGCCGTGATCGTAGCTGGCAATGCGGCACGGTCCAACTGGATTTTGTGCTGCCGGAGCGGCTGGAAGCGGAGTATGTCAACGAGCGCAACGAACGCGAGCGACCGGTGATGATTCACCACGCGGTGCTTGGGAGCATGGAACGATTTATAGCGATGCTGCTGGAGCATTACGAAGGATGGCTTCCGCTATGGCTTGCGCCAGATCAGGTAGTAGTCGCGACGATCAGTGAGGCAAACCTGGCTTATGCGGAAGAGGTGGTGCAAGCACTGGAGGAAGCGGGCATCAGGGTGGTGCAAGACAGCCGACCAGAGCGCTTGGAAAAGAAGATCATGGACGCACGCGAGAGGCAGATACCAATTCTGGTGGCATTGGGATCGCGGGACGAACGCGACGGAACGGTCAGCATTCGGGAGAGAGATGGCCAACAGCAGACGCTTGTGCTAGAGGAGGGCGTGGCGTGGTTGCGAGAAGCCGCACGACCACCGGCAAAAGACGGCGCGATAGCATTTGAACGCACCGCACCTTGATTAACCGCGGACGTCGGATCTTTCTTGAAAATCATTCGGATTGTCTTTATTTTGGACTGCGATTTTCTACTCGGAAAACGACTGCAAATATCCCAAAAACATAGGCATCAGGCAATCTGCTAGGTTTACGCCGTCACATACGAAGGAGACAACGTGGCGGCGCCCTACTCTTTTCAGGAAGGCAGCATTACTCCACCGAGCGACTGGAAAGACCAGTCCATGACGGTTTTTCGCTTTGCGGGTTCAGGCAACACGGGTGGTCGTGACGCAGCCCTTGTCATTACCCGCGATCACGATGCGGGCGACGATCTGACGGGATATGTCAATCGCCAGCACGAAGCGTTTCGCAACCAGTTTCCCGGCTATACCCCGCTTGCCCGCAATCACATCACACTCGGCGGCTTGCCGGGCTACCTGATCGACTATCGCTGGCAGGGACCCAATGCGGTGATGCGTCAGTGCCAGGCCGTAGTACGTATGGGAACGACCAATCTTATCTTTACACTCACGGCGCATGTCGATGACTTCGAGCGTCACCTGCCCACATGGAATGCCGTGCTGGCTTCGTACAGGCAAAGTGGGCAGACACCGGAACTGCTTGAGACCATCGGACCCGACGTCGCGAGGTTTCCTGCCGAAGTCCTGCGGTCTTATGTGTTCGCACTCGCCGTTGCATCGCATGAACTGTATGTGTATGCGGATGCGGGTTATGCGGCGTCCCGTGTTTCGCCTTACGAGGTTGGCGAGGGGCAGTGGTTGTTTTTTGCCAGCGACGGCACGCCGCTTGAGCCGCACGTTAGCGGACAACCGTTTCGCCGCGGCATCGTCGATGGCATATACACTCTGCGTAGTGGGACAGACCGGCCCGGCGATATGCTGCAACAGCACCTGTCCTTCATTCAGACCGTCAAGGGTCTTGCGCCGCTGGATTCCCTGGATACTGTGCGGGCATGGCTTATCGGGTCAGCCAAGGCGGAGCGCACGGCGTGAGCGTCGGCGCAACGAGTTTTGGCGCGGCCCGTGAGGGTGATGAGATCGGCCACGACTTCGGCATGATGGGGATGGTCGCAGGCATGCTGGCCGGTGCGGCCATCGGGGCCGCTATCGTTGCTGCCGGCGTGGCTACGGGCGGTCTCGCTATTGCGGCAATTACGTGCGGTGCCGTGGCGATGGGTGGTCTATCGGGGGGCTCGCTTGCTCACGGAATACAGACCTTGTTCGGTATTGCCGATCCGACGACCGGCGTGCTTGCAGGCGGTTCGTCCGATACCTACGTCAACGGCAGACGCTCGCAGCGTGCGGGTGTGGATGGAGCGAGTTTCTGCAACGGCCTGTTCGGTTTTAACCATACGCCGATTCGCGTAAAAATCGCGCAAGGGTCGAAAACAGTGCGGGTCAACGGAAAGCCGATGGCCCGCGTCTCGAGTCAGATGACGTGCGGTGCAGTCATCAAGACGGGCAGTTCGAATGTACGCATCGGCGGCCCGACGGAGACCGTACTCGAAATCGATGACGCTGAATCCGAACTCGAAATGGCACTCGGAGTGCTCGGTCTTGTGGCACTTGGTCTTGGTGGCGCGGCTGCGATTTCGGCGGGCCTGCTTGCGACGGTGACTTTTGCCGGTTTGGTAACCGCATCCGGCTTCGGCATGAAGGCGCTGAAATCCTGGGGTGATTCGCTGGCTCCTGGGGTTGGCGATATCATGGTTGGCGTCGTCGGGTTCGCGCTGCTTGGTTTGGGGCCAAGGCTCGATGGTGAGGTCACTCCTGGTGCAATCAAACCCATCGTAACGGCGAAAGGCGAAATCGGCGGCACAGTGTTTTCTGACGTCAATCAGACTGCTAGAGCAACTGAGCTAGCTGATCCGAACAAGCCAACGCTTATTGCCGACCGTGTATCAGCCAAGGCCGAAGCAACGGGAAAGGCCTTGCCAAACGGGAACATGGCGGACGCTCACGCTGAAATTGGTGCAATCCAACAAGCGTTTGACGCTGGTACGACTCAAGGGGCGAATATGTCTATGACAGTGACAGGAAAGGATGTCTGCGGATTTTGCAAAGGCGACATTGCGGCCGCAGCCGACAAAGCTGGCTTAAATTCTCTTACTATCCAGGCCGAAGACGACGTGACAGGGTTGCCTAAAACGTATTACTGGTCGCCTGGAATGAAATCAATTAAGGTGCGTCCATGAGAACGATATTGGGTGGTTACTTCATAGGTGCAGACTCATCGCGCACGCGACTTGACGTCATGACTGATCCAGATGACGTGACAATTGAAAAGACAATCGCGTCTGTTGCCCGACGTGCTGCCGTTCTCGGTATGCGGCGTGATCCAATTCCTGAGTTCGGCCCTTATGAACTGAGCCTCTATGCCCAGGATGGTCAGTTCCTGATCATGCTTAACGAAGTTATCGAGGATGGGGAGAACAATACAAAAACGTTGACGAACCACACCGCTGCAAATGACAAGTTCATTGTTATCCTGGGGGAGAAATATCCTGCGAAGGCAGTGATAGATGACATTGAACTCGTACGCTCGATTTTTCTGGAATTTGCACACACAGGATCCGTCTCGAACGATCTGCTAAGCTAAATTGTTCCGCGCAGATCGTCGAGTCAATCCTCACACGATCAAATCACCTTATCCAACGTAATAGGCAAATCGCGAATACGCTTGCCAGTGGCATTAAAAACCGCATTCGCAACCGCAGCCCCCACCCCCGTAATCCCGATCTCCCCAACACCGCGAGCACCCATCGGCGTATGAGGATCCGCGTCTTCGCTCCAGATAACATCGATCTTCGGCACGTCGAGATGAACCGGCACGTGATAATCGGCAAGCGAAGGATTCATCACGCGGCCCGTTCTCTCGTCGAATTCGGTTTCCTCCATCAGCGCAAGGCCGAGACCCATGATGATCCCGCCGCGAAACTGACTGGCAGCGGTTTTGGCATTGATAATCCGACCGCAATCAAACGAACCAAGAAAGCGGCTCACCCGAATCTCGCCGGTGACGGCATTGACCCGCACCTCGCAGAACAGCGCGCTATGGCTATGCATGGACCAGTGCTGCAACTCGAACGGCATCGGTGCATCCGCCTCGACAGAGATTTCTTTCCGCCTCGCACGGGCGAGTATCGACGTGTAGCTCTCGAATCGGCTCTCATCCTCGAGAGCACAAAGACCGCCATCCCGTCCGCCGACTTCGTCCGGTAACAGGCCGGAAAGAGGCGAACTGTTGCCCGCGAGCTGGAGCAGTTCCTTGACGAGCTTTTGATGCGCCGCACTCACGGACGCGCCGATAGCAGCCGTTTGCTGCGAACCGCCCGCCAGCACCACGCCAGGCAATCGGGAGTCCGCGTATTCGAAGTCGACGTCGTCCATGGTCAACCCGAGGCGCTCGGCGGCGATCTGGGTCTGCGCGGTCGAGGTGCCCATGCCCATTTCATGCGCGGCGATGCCGACGGTGGCGCGCCCTTTGTCGGTCAGCGTGATCCGCGCCGTGCCGCCCGGCATCCGGTAGTAAGGATAGGTGCCCGTCGCACAGCCCATGCCGACGAGCCAATCGCCCTCGCGCCGCGCGCCCGGTTCCCCACGCGCGTCCCAGCCGAATCGCTCGCGCCCGGTCTTCCAGGCCTCGACGATGCCGCGCTGGGAAAACGGCAGCCCCGTCGTCGGATCCTTGTCCGGCTCGTTCCTGATCCGCAGTTCGATTGGGTCCATTCCCATCGCGTGGGCGAGTTCATCGATACCGCATTCCAGCCCGAATGTGCCCACCGCTTCGCCAGGCGCCCGCATGAAAGTATTGGCCGTCATGTTCATTTTGACGGTCTCGACATCGAGCAGAAAGCTTCGGGAAGCGTAGGCGCTTTTCGCGGGCAGAATGAAGGGTTCCGGCATGTTGTTGTGTGGCGTCATCGCGACCGTGCCGGTGTGGATCAACGCATCCAGCGTCCCATCGGCCTGGGCGCCCAACGCCACGCGTTGTTCGGTGAGCGTGCGCCCGCCGACGATGCGAAACACGCCTTCCCGCGACAGCATGATTCGCACAGGGCGCTTTACCAGCTTCGCCGCCGCTGCGAGCAGTTGATGCTGCCACACCGTCTTCGAACCAAAGCCGCCGCCGACATATGGCGAAGTGACGTGCACGTTTTTCTCGTCGATGCCGAACACCTGCGCGACAGTCCACGCTTCGTGCGCGACTGCCTGCACGGTGTCGTGGATCCGCAGCGTGTCCCCGTCCCAGGCGAGGGTCGCTGCATGCAGCTCGATAGGATTGTGATTGTGACGAGGGGTCGTGTAGCGCACGTCGATCTTGTGGGGCGCGGCGGCCAGCATGGCCTCCGCATCCTTGATCTCGAGCTTCAGCGGCTCGCCCTGAAAAACACCGGGCTCTGAACCGTTCGCCTTGGCCGCGTCGAGCGATGTCACGCCGTCGCTGCCGGTCTCATAGGCGACCCGGATCAGAGACTGCGCGTGGTCCGCCTGCTCCTGCGTGTCGGCCAGCACCAGCGCAATGGGTTGGCCATTCCAGTGAACCTGATCGTCCTGCATGATCGCCAGGTCGTCGCCCCCCGCGGCTTTGGGCTGAGTCATGAACGCCGGCATGGGCTTGAGGCGAGGCGCGTTTTTATACGTCATCACGAGTGCGACACCCGGCGCGGCTTCGGCGGCGGCAATGTCGATATCGACAATACGCCCACGGGCGATAGACGAGTACTTGAGCGCCGCGTAGGTCAACCCTTCCATTGGGAATTCCGCGGCGAAGGTCGCGCGACCGGAC
Source organism: Paraburkholderia xenovorans (assembly GCF_046030735.1). Taxonomy (GTDB): domain Bacteria; phylum Pseudomonadota; class Gammaproteobacteria; order Burkholderiales; family Burkholderiaceae; genus Paraburkholderia; species Paraburkholderia xenovorans_A. The sequence goes on along the minus strand of NZ_JAQQBV010000017.1, from coordinate 102,517 downwards.
ACCTTCAACGGCCCGTCGATCCGGCTCACCGATGCACCGATCAGACCATGCTTGTGGAGGATCAGGGGGTCCGGCTTGCCGCCGGGGACGAAGCTGTCCGGCGCGAGGGCAATGGCCTTTTTCATGACCGCTTGCATGGCGTCTTTGAGGATAGGCATCAGCGAATCTCCTGAAGAGCGGTCAACTTGAGCAGCGTGTCGGCGATCACGCGCTGGGCCAGGTCAATCTTGAAGGCGTTGTCGCGCAGACCTCGTGCGGAAGCGAGCTCCGCCTGCGCCGCCGCACGAAATGCCGCCGCGTTTGCCGGACCGCCGATGAGTGCTGCCTCGGCCGCTTTGGCGCGCCACGGTTTGTGAGCGACGCCACCCAATGTGATCCGCACCTCTTTCACGATGCCGTCCTGCACGTCCAGGACCACCGCGACCGAGATCAGAGCGAATGCATAGGAAGCGCGGTCGCGTACCTTCCGATAAGTGGAAAGGCCCTTGAGGCCGGGTGGCAGCGAAACGGCGGTGATCAGATCGCCTGGTTCGAGCACTGTTTCGATGTGTGGCGTTTCGCCGGGCAGCAGGTGGAAATCGATCAGCGGAATGTCGCGTGCGCCGTTGCAGCCTTCTACCGTGACGGACGCGTCGAGAGCGGCCAGCGCTACCGCCATGTCCGAAGGATGGGTGGCGACACAGGCAGCGGAGGCGCCAAGGATCGCATGCATGCGGTTGAAGCCGTCTATCGCGTCGCAGCCCGCTCCGGGCGAGCGTTTGTTGCAGTGCGCGGCCTCGTCATAAAAGTAGCCGCAGCGCGTGCGCTGCAGAAGATTGCCGCCCACCGTCGCCATGTTGCGGATCTGGGCTGAAGCCCCTGCGAGGATGGCTTCGGCCAGCATGGGGTAGTGCTCGCGAACGTGCCGGTCAGCCGCCACCGCCGTGTTCTTGACGCCAGCGCCGATTCGCAGGCCACCGCCGTCCGTTGGCTCTATCGCGCGCGATAAGCCTGTGACGTCGACCAGCGCAACAGGATGCTCGATGGTCTCGCGCATCAGGTCGACGAGATTGGTGCCCCCGCCCAGGTATTTGACTCCGGGACGAGCGCCCAGCGTTAGCGCCGCCTGCTGGTCGGAAGCGCGTTCATAGGTAAAGGGGTTCATTGTGCGGCCTCGCGCTCGCCGGGTTCGGTGCCAGCAGCTGCACCGAACGTGTCCTGAATCGCGTCGACGATACCGTTGTAGGCGCCGCAGCGGCATAGGTTGCCGCTCATTCGTTCGCGCAGTTCTGTGCTGGTCAGCGTGAAGTGTTGTGCGGCCACGTCTTCGCTGACATAGCTGGGCACGCCGCACTTCAACTCCTGAACCATGCCGATCGCCGAGCAAATCTGGCCGGGGGTACAGTAGCCGCACTGGAAACCGTCGTGTTCGACGAACGCGGCCTGTAGCGGGTGAAGATTGCCGGGTTCCCCCAATCCTTCGATGGTGGTGATCTCGCAATCCTGATACTGCACGGCCAAAGCGAGGCAACTGTTGATGCGTGTGCCGTCCACCAGCACGGTGCATGCGCCGCACGCGCCCTGGTTACAGCCCTTTTTTGCGCCGAAGAGGTGACGGTGTTCACGGAGCAAATCGAGGAGCGATGTCCTGGGATCGAAGTCCAGTTCCACCTCGTTGCCGTTGATGACGAAATGCATGCTTGCTCCCGTTCGGTATTGGCCCTCAGGTTGTGAATTGGAGCAATTCCCGGGCCTTCTGGCGGGGCGCCGAGGCGTGCAAGTTTTCGTTCGTTCGAAGGGTTTGGGCGTGGACAGCGTGTAAAAAGCGCAAGTGCCAATGGCTTTTCTTACGTGGCGTCGGCGAGAGCGCTGGGACGGCACATGTCCGTGTGTTGGTCTGGAACTGCCTTGCCGTCGCAAATAAATAATCTCTTTCGTGTAACCCGGAGCACTCTTTGAACGAAATCAAGGGTCGAGGTCGAACCGGCACAACACGTCGACCGCGCGAAACAAAACGGATAATCGGTCGCTTGTCGCGGCTTCCCGTTTGCCCGAAATGTCCCGGAGAGATACTTCCATTGCGGCCATGACTCCAAAGAAAATACTCAGCCTCGTTTCGCGTTTCTTCGGCCAGTCGGAACCGGCACATAGTGCGGATCAACCGCTTCTTGATAGTCTGCTCGCCCTTGCGTGGGTGGTAGAGGCCCGCGATCCCTACACCGGCGGCCATTTGTGGCGAGTCTCCCGTTACGCGAGTCTGCTGGCACGACAGATGGGTCTTTCGGATCGCGATGCGGCGAACGTCTCGGTGGGTGGATTCGTGCACGATCTCGGCAAAATCGCGATTCCCGATTCGGTCTTGCTCAAAACGGAGCGTTTGACCGATGCGGAGTATGCCGTCATCAAAACGCACCCTGAAATCGGCAAACGACTTCTTGCGAAACACCCGTTCGGCGAACGCATTGCGGACGCGGTCTACGCCCATCACGAGCGGCCCGACGGCAAAGGTTATCCGTTAGGCCTCACTGGCAACGAGATCACGCCTATGGCTGCGATCATCGGCATCTGCGACGCCTTTGACGCGATGACCAGCACACGCTCATATCGCAAGGCGATGTCGATTGACGATGCCTTTGCCGTAGTACGCGACAATCTCGGCACCCAGTTCAATCGCGAATATGGCGAAATGTTTTTGAAACTGGGGGGAAGCGTCAATCTGTACCACATCGCAGGCCATAGCGATGAAGGAATACCGCTCCAGCATTGCCACACATGCGGTCCAACGATTGTCGTCAGATCGGATACACCTTTGGATGCCGAAGTATTTTGCCCGGCATGCACGACCGGCTATCGGTTCAAAGGTTTGTTCTCCACCCCGCGGCCGACGGGAAACAAGGCGAATGCCGCCGATCTGGCTCCCTCACCGGACCTGGCGCTCATCGAGCGCGTTGCGGGTCAGCTACGCACCTTGTCATGACACCGTCTGCCTGGCGAGTCATGCGAATGCGGGATTGCTGACTCTTGACAACGAAAAGGACAGCGAGCGTCCGGTGGGCCGTCTTACCCCACGCGGCGAGCGTGCCTCGCATTCCGGTGAAGCGGCGGCCGATTTCACGTTCGGATGTAACCGAAACAGGTTTCAGATCGAACTAGCAAAGGATCGATTGCAGCCGAGGTTGGGCTGTCTTTCGTTTCCCTTGCGTGTACCTGTATTCAGGTTTCTGAACCTCGAGATCGATATGGCCATGGATATAAGCTTCGCATGCACGATGTGCGGCCTTTGTTGTCACAACCTGCGCCTGCCCCTTAGCGTTCACGAAGCCATACGCTGGTTAGAACGAGGAGGGGACGTCCAGGTGTTTTGCGAAGCGATGCCGTGGCCCGTTGAGCCATCGACAGACGATGGCCAGGTAAAACACCGGCGAATCCGATCTTTTGCCGCCGAAAGCGGTGAACTTGCAATCCGCGTGATGGTGACAGTCGTTGCCGCCTTCGATGGCGCCTGCCCGCACCTGCAACCGGATATGCGATGCGGCGGATACGAAGCAAGGCCGAACGTGTGCAGAATTTATCCGGCTGAAATCAATCCTTTCATTGAACTGATGCCAGCACACAAGGCTTGCCCGCCTGAAGCCTGGGCCGTCGACAGGCCCTCATTCATCAAAGGCGGTCAAATCGTGGATTCCATCACGGCGGACTTGATCCAGAACTCGCGTGATGCAGCCATCCACGATGTTCCTGTGAAAGAGCGTCTGTGCGGCAATGCTGGTTTTCATACCGCCTCTTTGGCCAATGAGGGATTTGTGACGTACACGCTCCCTCGTCGTGCCATGCTCGACGAGTTATACCGGGCGTTGGATCCGGCCTTGCCTGCTACGCAGGCGGGACCGTGGCGCATCCTGTCAAATCGACGCTCTACCGTAGACACCCTCAATTCGGTGGGCGCTCATTCGGAAATGCACACGGCTCTGTTGCCGACCGAGGGGTACATTCCGCTCTTTGAGGCGAACTAGTGCTGTCCCATTGGATTCCGAAGGGCCGCAGGCTAATCTTTGTACGTGCGATGCCACGCGCCACAAACTCGAGTGTTTTTGCCGCTACGTCAACCGCCCGTACGTCGAAACCGGTACTGATGGCGTACCCCGGAGCGACGGAAACGACCATGATGCAAAATTCGCGTGCCGGGGCCGAGCATGAGAACGGATGATCTTGTCGAATTGCTCTCGACCGGCATAACCCCCGTAAAAAGCGGCACTGCGGCCCGTCGGTTCGGCATCTCGGTGCCGGTTGCCGTCATTGGCGCGACGGTGTTGATGGCTGCGGTATTTGGCATTCGCCCTGACCTGGGCGTCGTCGTCGACACTGCTATCTTCTGGGAGAAACTTGCTTTCCCCTTGTGGCTCGCAATCGGTGCCCTGATTGTATCGGCCCGGTTGGCGCGCCCAGGCGCGAAGGTCGGAGCGGGATGGCTCGTCGCGGCGATACCTGTGGTTGCTGTCTGGATCGCGGCAATATCGGTCCTCGTCGCCGCCGCACCAGAAGACCGGTTGCCGGACATCCTCGGGCAGTCCTGGCGCTCGTGCCCGTTTAATATTCTTCTGCTCGCTGTTCCAGGCTTTGTCGCCATATTCTGGGCTGTCAAAGGTTTGGCGCCGACTCGTCTACGGCTCGCCGGCGCCATCTCGGGCCTGCTCGCAAGCTCGATCGCCACCGTTGTGTACTGCTTTCATTGTCCTGAGATGAACCCGGCGTTCTGGAGCATCTGGTATATGGCCGGCATGCTGCTTCCGGCCGCGCTCGGAGCAGTGCTCGGACCTTTCCTCCTTCCCTGGTGACGGGTGCGCTGCGAGGGGCAATCCAACGGCCAGTCGAACGGCTGAAGCCAAAGCATCAGAAATCGAAATAAAAAAGAAATTCTCCCTGTAACCCGAACTCCGAATCTCCCGAATTTACTGGTGTATCCGCCACGGGTACCTTCCAACTCAACTTCTGGAGAGATTCAATGTCCGCAAAGATCACTGTCAGTTCCACCTTGCTCGCCGGTGTTGTCGCAAGCCTGCTCGCGTCGGTCGCCCACGCCGCACCGCTCACAAAGGCAGAAGAGGGCGCAGCCATCGCTGCTCATAAGGAAAAGTGCTACGGCATCGCGTTGAAAGGGCAGAACGATTGCGCCGCGGGTCCCGGCACGACGTGTCAAGGCACGTCCGCGGTGGATTTCCAGGGCAACTCGTGGAAGTTCGTTCAGGGCGGCACGTGCACGAACATCGAAGTGCCGGGCGGCGGCCACGGCTCCCTCAGCCCGATCAAATCCTGATCCAGCGAACGGCAAGAGGAATAGGGGCGGCTATGAATGACTCCAGGCAAGCGCCGGTAGTGAGTGAGCGGGGTCGCCCCCTTGGCGGGAGCACGGGTGTCCCGGACCTCGTCGGTACCAGTTTCAAGCACGAACACCTGGCCGCAATTCTCGCGGACAGGCTGAAGGACGGTTTCTTCGAAGTTCATGCCGAAAACTATATGGGCGCCGGCGGCCCGCCGCATCGGGCGCTCGCGGCGATCCGCGAGGCCTATCCGATCTCTGTTCACGGCGTGTGCATGTCGATTGGCGGATCCGGCCCGCTGGATGTCGTGCATCTCGCGCGCTTTCGCGATCTGGTGATGCGTTACGAGCCGTTGCTGGTGTCCGAGCATCTGGCGTGGTCGTCGCACGGTGGTGCATTCTTCAACGATCTCCTGCCTTTGCCATACACGAAAGCAACGCTCGACACCGTCTGCGAACACATCGACCAGGTTCAGGAAGCGATCAAACGCCCGATGCTTCTCGAGAATCCGTCGACGTATATTGCGTTTGCGTCTTCGGCGATGAGCGAAACCGAATTCATCCGCGCAGTCGTACAACGCACCGGCTGCGGACTATTGCTGGACGTCAACAACGTTTTTGTCTCGGCCACCAATCACGGCTTTTCCGCGCAAGCTTATCTCGACGGATTGCCGCTCGAACAGGTAGGTGAAATACATCTTGCCGGACATAGCGAGCAACGCGACGACGAAGACGAACTGCTGCTGATCGACAGTCACGACTGCGCGATTTCCGATCCCGTCTGGAGCCTCTATTGCAATCTCGTCGCGCGGATTGGCCCGCGTCCCACGCTAGTCGAATGGGACAGCAAGCTTCCCGCCTGGCCCGTGTTGCGCGCTCAGGCGCTAGCCGCGCGGCAAATCATCGCTGAAGAAGCGCTTTCGCTCGCGGCGGAGGTCAGCGGTGCAGCCTGAAAACGCTTCATACCAGTACACCACCGCATTTGCGCGGGGTTTGACGGACCCTTCGATCACGGCGCCTGACGACGTGGTTGCCGCGCCGGGCAAACGCGTAGTCAAGCGGTACAACGTCTATCGCAACAACGTCACGGTCAGCCTCATCGATGCGCTTGCAGCGGTCTATCCTGCGATTCAGCGTATCACTGGCGTCGACTTCTTCAGGGCGATGGCGCGTTTCCACGTCCGCGCGACGCCGCCCACTTCGCCGCTGCTGTTCGAGTACGGACGAGACTTTCCTGCGTTCATCGAAACCTACGAATTCGCCCGCGAAATGCCCTGGCTCGCGGATACCGCGCGTATCGAAAGGGCGTGGCTGGATGCTTATCACGCCGCCGATCTGCCCGTGCTTACTGCCGAAGCGTTAGCGGAGATCGACCCGGAATCTCTCGCCGAAATCCGCTTCACGCCGCATCCTGCTACGCGCGTCGTGCGCTCACCGTATCCGACTGTCGCGATCTTTGCGATGAATCGAACGGATGGCCCCGTTACGCCGCTGCGCTCGAGCGAAGCCGAAGACGCACTCGTGACACGCCCTGAGCAAGAAGTCCTGGTATCGCGCCTGCCGCCCGGCGGCGCGAAATTTCTCATCCGTCTTATCGAAGGCACATCGCTCGGCGAAGCGGTTGCAGCAGCACTCCAGGAGGCCCCCTCCTTCGGTATCGAGGCCAACCTGGCCGGGATGCTTTCAGCCGGCGCCTTTACCGGCATTCAACACGGAGATCGACCAGAATGTCCGACCACCAGAACATGAAACTGCCCCTTCCGGCCGTACTCATCTCCGCGATCGGCGCGTTGAACCGGCTGATCCAGACGCTCGCGCAACCGTGGCTGGTTCAGCTCGTGCTGCGGCTCGCGCTGGCCGTGCCGTTCTGGAAATCGGGGATTCTGAAATGGCATGGCTTCTTTCAGCTTAGCGATACGGCCATCGATCTGTTCACGCAGGAGTTCCAGTTGCATCTGCCTGGCGGTCCCTATCCGTTTCCTGCGCCGACGGTTTTTGCGTTTCTGTCGGGATGTGGCGAGGTCACGTTTCCGGTAATGCTCGTGCTTGGCTTCGGAACCCGCTTCGCGGCAGCCGGCCTGATCTTCATGACCGCCATCGTCGAGCTGACCGTGCCCGAAGGCTGGCCGATTCACCTGACCTGGGTGGCGATGGCGCTCGGCATCGCGGCCTGGGGACCGGGCCGGTTATCCATTGATTATCTGCTTGGCGATAGGTCGTTCAGATCTTGACCCGAGGTATCCGTATTGGACAGCGTATCGCTCTCGGAATGTCAGGATGTTTTCCAATGAACAAGATGAGAACTTCAGATCTGATACTCAGGCTCGGTAACGATCTGACGCCGGTTGAGCCGAACTTCGCTTCGAAGAGGCTCAATCGTGCGCTAAGTACTGGCCTCGCCGGCAGCACGGCATTGCTGGTGGTGCTTTACGACATCCGCAGCGATATGCCGGAATTGCTGTTGACGACGATGTTCTGGGTTCGGCTGGCGTTTCCGGTAGCGGCACTCGTCACGGCATTGAACCTCGCTGAACGTCTCGGGCGACCCGGCGCACCCGTCAAACTGGCGTGGTTCGCGGTCGCACTACCATTCATTCTCATGTTGCTCGTTGCCATGGTGATGGTGCTCGCGACCCCGCCAGGCTATCGCCTGCAACTGATGTTAGGTACAACCTGGCGAGTCACCACCGCGAATATTGTCCTGCTCTCTCTGCCATCGCTTGCCGCGGTGATGCACGCGCTGAAGGGACTCGCTCCTACCCGCCTGGTACTGGCGGGTACAGGCGCCGGGCTGCTCGCTGGCGCGCAGGGTCTGCTGGTGTATTCCCTTTACTGTTCAGAGATGTCGGTACCGTTCTGGGGTGTCTGGTACGTACTGGGCATCGTCATAACCGCGGGTATAGGCGCCCTGTCCGGTCCGCTCTATTTGCGGTGGTAGTCCCGAAAGACCGCAAGGTGAAGTCACGTTGCTGGACAGCACGTTGCCTGGTCAATACGGGTTGTATGTGTTGACTGCCTGCTGAGTCGACGCTCGTCGCAACCCATACGCGAAGGAAAATCGTGAGAATTACCGGTAACCTCAAAATCGGCGTTCGCCTGGGAATCGGCTTTGGCGTCACGCTCGTTTTGCTATGCCTGGTGGGCGCACTGGGTTTGATCCAGGCCTCCCACATTTATGATGGCACACAGGACCTTGCAACCGACCTCCTTCCCAGTGTCCAGCGCCTGGGCAATATCCGGGCTCTCGCCGATGAGACCCGCCAGGCCTCCTTAAGTTATCTGATTGCAACGAGCCCTTCGGAACGTAAGTTTCAGCGGTCGAAACACGACGCAGCGCTGAATGAATTGCTGCGGGTGTGGCCGCAGTACGAGGCGGTGGTCGGCTCTGCTGAAGAACTGCAATTGTCGAACCAGATCAAGGCAGCATGGAGTACCTATCTCTCTCTGGACAAACGGCTGAACGAGCTTGTCGACAGTGGAGATGAGCATTTCAGTGACGCACGGTCTTTCGCTGGGGGTGAGTCTTTGCGCGCGTTCACCAAAGTCACTGAACTCATTGCGCGGGACATTGCCCTCAATAGCCAGGGAGCGGACGATTCCAATACCGTGGCCGCGGCCGCCTTCCACAGCGCGTTGCTCTCTACGAGTGTGCTGATCGGAATAGCCATCGCGTTGAGCCTGATTGTTGCGTTCATCATCACTCGCTCCATCACGGCTCCAATCCGTATGTCCGTAAAGATTGCACAAACGGTCGCGCAAGGCGACCTCACCTCGACAATCGAAGTACGCGGCAACGACGAAACGAGCCAGCTACTGCGAGCGCTCAAACATATGAATGAGAGACTCGCGGAACTGGTTGGACAGGTACGATCCGGCAGCGAGACCATTGCAACGGGCGCTGCGCAGATCGCAGCAGGCAACACCGATCTGAGCCAGCGCACGGAAGAACAGGCTGCGTCGATTGAGGAAACCGCAGCGAGCATGGAGGAGCTGACTTCCACCGTCAGGCAAAACACGGAAAGTGCCCGGCAAGGCAGTGCACTTGCGGCAAATGCGTCCGATATCGCACAGCGTGGCGGCAATGTCATGGGCCGCGTGATCGAGAACATGCACGCGATATCGGACAGCTCGGCCAGGATTACCGACATTATCTCCGTGATCGAAGGCATCGCTTTTCAGACCAATATCCTCGCGCTCAACGCGGCAGTAGAAGCGGCGCGTGCGGGTGATCAAGGCCGTGGTTTTGCCGTAGTCGCTGCAGAAGTAAGGACGCTTGCTCAGCGAAGTGCCAGCGCCGCAAAGGAGATCAAAGGACTCATCACGCATTCAGTCGACCGTGTGAAAGCCGGTTCGGATCTGGTGAGCGAAGCAGGCACGACCATGGGCGAGGTAGTCCAGGCGGTCGGGCGAGTCTCGGACCTGATGGAAGAGATCACGGCAGCCTCCCTCGAACAGCACACCGGTATTGAACAGGTCAACACGGCCGTTGCCCAGATGGACCAGGTGACGCAGCAGAACGCCGCCCTGGTTGAAGAGGCCTCGGCCGCAACGCAATCAATGTCAGCGCAATCCAGCACGCTGCGCGAGGTCGTGTCAATTTTCAAGCTGGGAATCATCCGGTAGACCGCTGCAACGAGCGGTCGCTTCGGTCCTTCCTGAGCAGAGGCTTTCAATCCGCTATGGCAATGGGTCTTGGAGCGGGCAGGCCCACTACGCTACGTCGATTTCATTTCAAGCGATCCCGAGTGCCTGCAATATCGGTAGATGAATCTGGGCAAAGCGGTTCGCTTTCGTTGTCAGATCAGCCAGAGAAACCGCTGCGCCCGATGGCTGCCCTGTTTGCGGAGTCGCGCGTAACACGGACTCCGCGAACGCAGCCCATTGCGACGGCTGCTGCATGTGTCGCAGCCGTGCCAATAAAAAGAGTTGCGCCACACGCGGCACCGAAACTCCTGAACCCGAAACTGGACTCACCAGAAACTGAACTTCCTCATGATGGCACGCGTGTTCGCAGATCGCCGCGTTCAGCCTTTTCGCCAACGGCTCGGCGGCACGGATTTGCGCATCGTTTTGGGCATTCAGCAATACGCCCATACCAACCAGTAACATCACGGCCTCGACGATCTGCGTCAGTATGATGCCCTGTCCACGAACGCAGTTTTCGATGCCCGACAGGGTCATCGGACGATAGCTGTGCAGCGCGTCGAGAATAGGGCCGTATAGCTTTTCCGGTAATAGCGTCTCCCCCAGCGCACCACGCACTTTCAGCATCACGGAAGCTCTCGGCAGTGCCAGGATCACCCGATGGGCGCGCAGATTGGCGTCCCGCTCTTCCTCATTGATCGTCTGTGGGGACTTGATCCAGTAATCGCGCCGCAGCGATCGGTTCACGCAAAAATCGCGCACCGTTTCTCGCAGACTCGTATCCGCAATATCCGCCAATAAAGCGCACTGCGCTGCGTTGAGGTTAATCTCATCGACGTGATCGCGATAGTCCGCAGATCCTCCATAAGTCAAACCCGCCGCAGCAAGCGACGAGTTGACCTGCAAGAAAGACATGGGGTGCCAGTCACGGTTGAAATATTCATGCGCGAGATAGTTAGGTTTTTCTCCGGACAACGCGTCGACCCGCTCGGCAAGCAGTGGGCTAACCAGTGCATAGCCCGGCTGCGTCGCAAATACGGCCCGCGCAAAATCGACGGCGGCTTTAATGCGCACCCGCGTGCGCTCTTCGGCACCCGTGTCGTCGTGAGGCCCGGATACTGAACCGATTTGAAAATGCCGCTGCATCAATTCGCGCACGGGCAGCATCGCAGCCCATCCGGGCTGGGTGTTGTAACTCAGATACAGCACGCCACCGGTCTTGAGCTTGCGGCGTATGAATTCAACAATCAGCGCACGACTCTCGTCAGAAACCCAGCTCCAGATGCCGTGCATGCCGATGAAATCGAAATCCGGCAAATCGTCACGCCGACAGAATTCCGAAAAAGGCTCACCGAACAATTGCGCCTGCGATTCGGCACTGTCTGCCAGTTGTCGGGCGAAGTTCGCGTGAGGCGGGTGGAAGTCGGTGCCGTACCATCGCGTCGAGGAGCCGGCCGCGTGAATATTGACACTCACGCCGTGGCCAAAGCCGAGCTCGCAAGCAGTATGTACAGTTGGCAAAGCAAGTCCAGCTCGCAGCAACGGAAGTCTCAGCCGTAGCGGATTCAGCTCGTCGCAATAGCCGAATGTGTACGCAATCTCATCAATGTAGCCTGTGTCCGACTCACTCACGTTTTAGCTCTCGTTCTTTGCGCGGGTACCCGCGTGGGCTCCGCCGATTTCCGAACCGCCAGCGAACTGGAGATATCTCTGCGCTAGAAGTGTTGGCATTTGCTTGCTGGCCCCGTTCCTGAAAAAAGAGCCGCAATGCTATCTGCGTTAGCAAATTTTCTCCGTTGAGTTGTAAGAAGTGCGTCGTCGCACCGACTAAGCACGGCCAATGAACCTATTGCGACCCTGCGACAGACGAAACTGCGATGACAAAGAAAATCGACCCGGCGCTCGCGCGCCTTGGCGAAGAACGTTTGCGAGGCCTTCTGATGCGGGCGCTCGACGGCGATTGCGCCGCGTATCATACGTTCCTTGCCGATCTGACTGGGCATTTACGCGGCTTTCTGCGCAAGCGGCTCTATTACCTTCCAGACGACATCGAAGACATTGTCCAGGAGATTCTGCTTGCAGTGCATAACGCACGGCACACCTATCGCCAGGACGAGCCGCTGACCGCGTGGATACATGCAATTTCCCGCTACAAACTCGCGGATCACCTTCGCGCGCGCTCGCGACGAGAGGCACTGCACGATCCGCTCGACGACGAGTCTGAACTGTTCACCGAATCGGACGTCGAGCCAGCCGATGCGAAGCGCGATCTCGAAAAATTGTTGAGCCATTTGCCGGACAAGCAGCGCCTGCCGATCGTCCATGTCAAATTGCAAGGTTTGTCGGTAGCGGAAACGGTCCTGCTGACCGGTCTTTCCGAGTCCGCGATCAAGGTCGGCGTTCATCGAGGTTTGAAAGCATTGGCATTGAAGATTCGCGGTGCTGCCGCATGATGTCCGCTCTGGCTTTCTTCAATGCGGAAATGATGGCGTCGCGGTTCGCCGGATGATTGACCGCGTAATCGTACGGCCTAATTCGTGTTGCAATGCTCCGCCGTTACAGTTGCTGCGAGAAGAAATTATTTAGAGCCATTCCCAACCCCGCTCGATAGTCTTTTCAGGACTTTCGCCGGGTCACCGCACGCCACGCGAAAAATCGCACGCCGGCCGTAACCGGTTCAACGTTCACAACGAACTACACGTCGGGCTGACGTTCAGCCACCAGAAGCCGTCGCGGCCCAACTCGTCCACATCGGGCGGCATTCGGTTTTATTCCGGTACACCAACAACATGACGAGGCTTCGATGAATAAAACGCTTGCGGTAACAGCGGCGATGTCAACCCTACTTGCGGCGTGCGGCGGCAGCAGTGACAAACTCACCCCCGCTCCGGTTTCACAACTCTTCGCGCAGACTAACGACAGTACGAATGCCGTGGTCCAGTTCATTCGCAACGCCGACGGCACGCTCACGTCGAAGGGCAGTATTCAGACCGGTGGAAAGGGGACCAACGGTGTCAATTACTTCATGGGCAATATCGTTGCGCCCGATGCGCTGACCAGCAACAACAGTCTGATCCTATCGACCGACAAAACGCGCCTGTTCGTTGCAAACGCTGGCGATAATACGGTCAGTACGTTTTCCATCAGTAGCAGCGGCGATATCAATCTGCTCGCCGTGTCTCCGACCGGCGGCACGCGGCCTACGTCCCTCGCTTATTTGAATGGCGTGTTGTACGTGACGCATCAGCAAGGCGCACAGGAGCTGGGCGCCTATCGCGTCGGACAGGACGGCAAGTTGACTGCGATCGCTCAATACACCGTGGTCCAGCAGGACGCGCTGCCCACACAGGTCGCAGTCAGCCCCGACGGAAAATTCGTGGTGGTGAATGGTTTTCTGAAAACCGTTAATCCTGTTCAACCGGCCAACGCATTGCTCGCGTTTCCGATCAACGCCGACGGGTCGCTGGGCACGGCCGTGAGCAGCACGTCAGCGGGGATCGGTCCGTTTGGCGGCCGCTTTGGATCCGGCTCACTTGCGAGCTCGTATGTGGTCACCGAGGCTGCCGGCGACACTGCGAGCTCGTATTCACTCGCGTCGAATGGGACATTTTCGACAGTGAGCGGCCCCGTGACGGTCACCGGCCAGGCCGCGCCTTGCTGGCTCGCTATCACTCCGGACAACAAGTTTGTGTACGTCAGCAGCGGCAGCGGCACAGTGTCGCTGTTTTCGCTCGACGCTAGCGGAAAACTGACTCTTTCAAATGCGACTGCCGCAACGGAGGCAGGCGTGTCGTCCAGCACATCGAGCTTTGCCAACGATTCGTGGATCAGTCCAGACGGCAAGTATCTCTACCAGGATTATGCCGGCGACGACAAGATTGTCGCGTACTCGATCGCGACAAATGGAGCACTCACAAAGATCGGTGAGGGGCCCGTCACCACCCAATCGAAAATCAGTCTGCAAGGTCTGACCGGAACGTAATGTCATCAGGCGGCATCTGTCGATGCCGCCTACATCGGTGTCCAGGCCGTACATGTTGACGCGCCTGTTCAGCATCCTGATGGTCAGCCCGCCTTGCCATCCCCCCAAAAACGACCTACAACCAAAACGCGCGTCCCCACCCTAAGCCGACGCCCCCATTCTGCTATCCTTTTCAGCGTGCTCCGGCGTGTGGCGTATGAATTCGACGTCGGTACCACTGGCAGGCGGTATCCACTCAAGAGGGTTGAGATCATCATGACCAGTAGCCAGTCGAATTCGCGGGGCGTGATCGTCGTCATCACATTGCTCTTCACTGCCCTGACCGCGCTGTATCTGCTGATCGGCGGCGCATGGCTGCTGGCGATCGGCGGCTCGCCGTACTACGTCGTCACAGGGGTTGTGTTGTTGGGCGTTACCTGGCTGCTTTGGCGCCGCAGTCCCGCAGCACTCCTGCTTTATGCGCTCGTGCTAATCGGCACCGCAATCTGGGCACTCTTCGAGTCGGGTCCCGACTTCTGGGCACTTGCACCGCGCGCCGGCGTGCTCGTCGTCTTCGGCGTGTGGTTGCTGCTTCTCGTGAGCTGGCGGCTGGAGGGGCCGCGCAATCTGGGTGTCGCATCGCTCGTCGTCGCGCTGGTGGCATGGGCGGGCATCCTCGTCTACGCGAACTTCAACGACCCGCAGCAAATCAACGGCACGCTCAGTGCAGCCGCGTCAACGAGTGCGCGAGGCACCCCAATCAATCCTGCCGACTGGCCCGCTTACGGCCGTACTCAGGAAGGCACGCGCTACTCGCCCTTGCAGCAGATCACACCTGGGAACGTGAAGAATCTCCAGGTTGCCTGGACCTTCCGCACCGGCGACATCAAGGGTCCTAACGATCCTGTCGAGATTACGAACGAGGTCACGCCGATCAAAATCGGTGACCTGCTTTACCTGTGTTCGCCGCATCAGATTCTGTTCGCGCTCGACGCGAAGACCGGCGCGCTCAAGTGGAAGTTCGATCCAGAACTGCGGGCCGATCCATCGTTCCAGCACGTGACCTGTCGCGGCGTTTCCTATGTCGACCTATCGGCGAGCGCCGCGTCGGGCGCACCCGCAAGCGACGCAGCCGCAACGCCCTCGACTGCCGCGTGCACACGCCGCATCTACCTCCCAGTCAACGACGGCCACCTCTACGCGCTTGACGCGCTAACCGGCGAACGCTGCGAGGGCTTCGGCAACCACGGCGACCTCGACCTTCAGCATGCGCAACCTGTCACGACGCCGGGCATGTACGAGCCCACGTCGCCGTCGATCATCACCAGCAACGTGATCGTCGTGGCGGGCGCGGTCGAGGATAACTTCTCGAGCCGCGAGCCGTCGGGTGTGATCCGCGGCTTCGACGTGCGCACCGGCGCAATGCTCTGGGCGTTCGATCCCGGCGCCAAAGATCCGAATCACATGCCTGGCGAGGGCGAGCATTACACCTGGAATTCGCCGAACTCATGGGCACCCGCTGCCTATGACGCGAAGCTCGACATCGTCTATCTGCCGATGGGCGTGACGACGCCGGACATCTGGGGCGGCAATCGCACACCGGAGCAGGAGCGCTACGCGAGCGGACTGCTGGCACTGCATGCATCGACGGGCAAGCTTGCGTGGTTCTATCAGACCGCACACCACGATCTGTGGGACATGGACCAGCCGTCGCAGCCCACACTCGCCGATATCACCGACAAGAACGGCAAGACCGTGCCGGTGGTGTACGCGCCGGCCAAGACCGGCAACCTGTTCGTGCTGGACCGCCGTACCGGCGCACTGGTCGTGCCGGCGCCGGAAACGCCGGTGCCGCAGGGCGCGGCTCCCGGCGATCATGTCTCGCCGACGCAGCCGTTTTCGCGACTCACGTTCCGTCCGTCGCAGAAGCTGACCGACGCCGACATGTGGGGCGCGACGATGTATGACCAACTGGTGTGCCGTGTGATGTTCCACAAGCTGCGTTACGAGGGCACGTTCACGCCGCCGTCGCTACAGGGCACGCTCGTGTTCCCAGGCAACCTGGGCATGTTCGAGTGGGGCGGGATTGCTGTCGACACCGACCGCCAGATTGCCGTCGCAAATCCGATCGCGCTGCCGTTTGTCTCGCGTCTGATTCCGCGTGGTCCGGGCAACCCGATCGAGCCGCAGCAGGGCGCGAAAGGCAGCGGCACGGAGTCGGGGATTCAGCCGCAGTACGGCGTGCCGTATGGCGTGACGCTCAATGCGTTCCTCTCGCCGCTGGGCCTGCCCTGCAAGCAACCGGCCTGGGGCTACATCTCCGCGATCGATCTGAAGACCAATGAGATCGTGTGGAAGAAACGCATCGGCACCGTGCGCGACAGTTCGCCGATTCCGTTGCCGTTCAAGATGGGTATGCCGATGCTGGGCGGTCCGATCGTGACGGCGGGCGGCGTCGTGTTTATCGGCGCGACGGCGGACAATTATCTCCGTGCGTTCGACGTGAACAACGGCAATCAGCTTTGGGAGGCTCGTCTTCCCGCAGGCGGTCAGGCGACGCCGATGAGCTATTCGATCGATGGTCGTCAGTACGTGGTGATCGCCGCGGGCGGGCATGGCTCGTTTGGCACGAAGCTCGGCGACTATGTGATGGCGTACGCGTTGCCGCAGCAGTGAGCGGTCGGTGTCGCGTTTTATTGTTCGTCCCAAAGTTGTTGAACCCTTGGCGAATAGTCTTGCATCTCGTCGAGGTGAGAATGTGTGGACCCCGGAGTGATCGACTGATCGGTATTTAGATGGCTTCCTGTGTCGGATTTCTACCAGGCTATGTCCGAGCGGGCAAGTGATGCCGTAGGGCTAAGCGCGTACTCCTAGCGAATTTTCCGATTTGAAATCTCGATATGGGATTTCCGAATTTTCTTATTTCTGCGCCAGTTCCCGGTGTTGCAGTGTCGTGATTCTTACGAATTTCTAACGACGTTTTGCAACCGGGAGACTCATGAAACCAAGTAGCTTATTTAACGGCCCTGCGTCGGACCTGGTCCGTTTGCTGACCGCGTTCTTTCTGCTTGCGTTCGCCTTCGGCGTCAACGCGCAAAGCAGTTGCATAGACCTATACGCAAAATCCGGTGGGATTCCAGGGACTGCACAGTGCGTCCTGACCGTTGCAAGCAATACCCCTGGTGGGATGGGGAGCTACGGGTGCAGGAATGACATCGACGCGATCACCGCATGGTGTGCAACACCCTCCGCGGAAGAGCCCGAACAGAGTTGCCCGGTAGCCGATCCTGTGTATCCCGGTAGCGGTGCTGTTTCGCTGACCTCTACTGATTTCAGGAGTGGCGACGATACGCCGATGCTGTTCACTCGCAGTTACCGGTCAAAGCCGCTAGTTAAAAGCGCTAACGCTATGGGACCGGTCTGGTTTCATAGCTGGCAGCGCAAGCTCGACCTCGCTAATGCAAATGCCGGTAGTTCATCCAAGGTGCTGGCGTTGCGTGAGAACGGCGACGCGGTAACGTTTAACTGGTCGGGTGGCTATTGGAAGACAGCGGCCTATAGCGGCCTGGTACTGTTGCAGATTGGGAATGACTGGACGTTCACTGACACGACTACAGGTGTAGCCGAGACGTACTCGTCGCAAGGCATTCTGCAAGCAGAAAGGAACAGAGTCGGGTTCACCAGAACGCTGGTATACGGCGGCGCCGGGCAACTTGCAACCATCACACAGCATGTTAATGGCACCAGTGCAAATGCGGACATAACGCTCCGTCTCGAGTACGACGACAAGGGGCGCCTCTCAAGACTGAACGACCCCATGGGCGGAATGACGCAATACGCCTATGACGCAAATAACAATCTGGTGTCCGTCACGTGGCCTGACGGTCATGTGCATCGATACATCTATGACGATTTGCGCTTCAAAAACGCGATCACCGGAGAGATCGATGAAACAGGTACGCGCATAGCCACATGGACCTATGACGTTCGGGGGCGAGCAAGTTCGGTCAGTCATCCTGACACATCGCGCAACGTGCAGTTCGCATACGGTGACAAATCGACCGCGATAAGCACTAGCCAGAACACGACTACGCTGAGATTTTCTTCTGTCGCTGGAGTTTTGCGTCCTATCGGCAGCAGTTCGCCGTCTGTGACGACCAGTTCCGTTTACGACGCATTGGGCAACGTGCTGAAAGACGTGACAGCAAGTGGTGGCGTTGTCGAATACGGTTACGACGATGCAGGCCGCCCTATAAAGCGAACCGTACGCTCCTCTGGGGGCACAGCGTCTTTCTCGGTCAGGTATGCCGACGCAACCAGTCTTCGTGCCTCGATGATTGCGATGCCTGGCAAGATCCAGTCATTCGTTTACGACGCAAACGGCAACGTCACAGGGTCTAGCGAATTTAAAACCAGCGATCTAACCGGTGAAGCTGGATTCGATGCCATTGCAACAGGGCAGCAAAAATCGATCGGTGTGCACTACAACGCATCAAACCGGATCGACACGCGGCTGGATTTTGCCAACGGGGAGAACATTGCCACGTGGCAGTACATCTACGATGCGACGGGCAATCTGCGACTCGCTGTCGAGCAAAAATCCGGTTGGACATGGGGTGTTATTCAGCGAGACAACGCACACAGACCCACTTATCTGGCTGGCGACAATCGCGAAGCAACGGCTGCATATGATGCACGTGGGCACGTGACACGATTTATCTATCACGAGTATCCGACCGTGGCGAACGGAAGTCTCTATCGAGTCCTGACCGTCAACTACGGATATGCAGCTGATGGACAACTCGTTTCCAGAATGGGCACGGTCGCACAGAACGGCGGCGGGTCTACGCCGATGGGCACTCCGGGCGCAATCGGCGACGACGAGCTTGATCTGTGGCTTGATAATTATGAGCGCGGTGTGAACCCTATCTCACCGCCGGCAAACCGGCTGGGGTGGATGCGGTCTTTGCTCGGAGCGTCTCGGGAGGAGGGGTTGATTCCAATCTGTATCGAGTGCATGTTCAATCCTGCTCTCGGTTATGGATGGACCCTGTCTTCGGATAATGATGATCCGTTCGGGATACTCGGGGTTGCGGGAACGATTCGAGGATGGGTGAATAAGGGCGCGCCGCAATGCAAGGCGACGCAGGTCAGCAAGGACGAACTACTGGCGGCAGCGAATAAACCCTTCAAGGAGGGGCAAACCATGTCTGCGGCTGGCAGAGCGGCCACCAAGCACCCGGAGTATTTTGGGTTCAATTCCGCCGAGGATTTGCGCCAGACTTATCGGACTACCGACCAGCTAAACCAATTGGCATCCGACGCAGTGAAAAACGCATTGGATAATGGAGTGCGCAAAACAGGTATAGGGGGGCGTTACGTGGACGGATGGGTGACCTATACTCCTCCTACCGGACCTTCGGCGTCTTTCCATCCAAACGGCGATTTTATCGGATTCAGGAAATAAATTGGCTACTCTATATTTTGAGTTATTCGCTGATGTCACCGCGGTGCACCCATACATCGCGGTCCATCTTTTTGAAGATGGCGAGTCTTACGATCCCGGCAAGTTCAATCCCTTTATGGAGCTTGCGGTTGAGCAGGACAAAAGTCTTGTTCTTACGGTCTATAAGACAGATAAGGCTCAGTCCTTGACCATTGAACAATGGGACGAGATTTCGAGGCGCGCACGCGCCTATCATGCAGAAATTCTGGCCGGTGGAGAAGACTGGTAGCACGACCGAACCAATAAAAAAAGAGGCGCGATTTCTCGCACCTCTTTTTTTATTGATTCAGACGCTCACACAAAAATATCAATGATGCCACCCAGCAAACCGACTACCGGCGTGATGGCCGCTGCCACGACAGCAACATCGCTGGCGATGCGCCCGACGGTTTGAATGATATTCGAAGTGGATGCCGTCGACCGCGGATTTGACGATGCTGTCTGCTGATAGGCAGGTGCACCCACGGTGTTTGCCACGGTACTGAAATTCATGCACACCTCCGGTAAGGACAGGTTACGGCATCAACCAGCGGCTCTTGCGGACGCCCGGCGTATGCACGAAACGCTGAAATAATATGGAACATTACCCTTACCCGCAAGTGAGCGCCCGTAATTTTTTGTGAGCGTCGACATGAACGGGTCAAAATTCACCGGCGTCCCCGGCACGCGTGGCGGCGCGATCACCAAGCTTAACGAGATCGACAAAAAAAGCCGTCGCGTACGCCAGCACCTCCCTCAACCCCTCATTTCAGCGAGAATCTGTTCAGCGAGAAAATCACAAGGCGGCCGCCCGGACCTGGCACTGCGAGCCAGCACGACCTCAATCTCATCCAGTTGCGGCAAGCCGTCGTTCTGCGATAGCTGCACCAGATGGGGAGGCACGCTGCATTTTGCAAGCGGCGCGATCGCAAGCCCCGCTTCGACCATGCTGATCAGGCCCAACAGGCTCGGGCTTTCGTAAGACATCCGATATTTGATACTTTCCCGCTGAAGTGCGCTGATAGCGAACGCACGCGCAGTACTGCCGTGTTCAAAAACGGCGATTGGAAGCGGGCGCTCCTGCCACACTTTTCTTGCGGGCGACCCGACCCACACCAACGGCTCGAAGCGGATGAATTCCGCCGCCACGCCTTTCATTTTCGTGAAGCAGGCGAGGTCGAGCGTGTTGTCCTTGAGTAATGGAACGAGTGCGCTGCTGGGCAATCCGATGACCCGAATCTCGACCCGCGGATGAGCAATCGCAAACTTCCCAAGAACCTGCGGCAGCAGCGATGACGCGTAGTCGTCGGGAACCCCGATGGTGACGCGACCTTTCATTTCGGGGCGAACTATCGACGCCCAGGCTTCATCGCGCATGGCGAGCATTCGACGAGCGTAGTCCAGAAGCATCTTGCCTTCTGCCGTAATCGCGACGTTACGTGTGCTGCGTAAGAAAAGCGGTTTTCCGAGCGCTTCTTCAAGCGCCTTGATTTGCATGCTCACGGCCGATGGCGATCGATGCACGGAGTCCGCACCTTGAGCGAACGATCCGGTGTCGGCAATTGCCACCACCATCTCGAGCACATCCAGATCGAGTTTTTTCATTCTGGTCAGAAAATCTGATTAATTGGTTCAGTTTAATTCGT
The DNA here is from genome assembly GCF_046030735.1 of Paraburkholderia xenovorans. GTDB lineage: Bacteria > Pseudomonadota > Gammaproteobacteria > Burkholderiales > Burkholderiaceae > Paraburkholderia > Paraburkholderia xenovorans_A. The sequence continues at coordinate 81,485 of NZ_JAQQBV010000017.1, read as the reverse complement.
TTTACCGGATGATGAACGCGTCCGATACTAGGCTCGATCAGCACCTGGAGAGCCAGAAAAATGCACGCTACGGCATCGATTTACGGGTTTCTTGCAGTCGGCGGAATGCTGGCGGTGACACCGGGACCGAACATGGTCTACGTGATGTCGCGCTCTATTGCGCAAGGCCGCAGGGCCGGACTTATTTCGCTTGCGGGCGTGATGCTCGGCTACCTGTTCTATATGTTCGGCGCGGCGTTCGGCATCACGGCGCTGTTTCTGAGCGTGCCTTTTGCGGGCAGCCTGCTCGGCGCGGGCGGCGCGGCGTATCTGTTCTATCTCGCGTGGCAGGCTGTGAAGCCCGGCGGCCGTTCTCCGCTGGAGGTTCGCGAACTGCCGCGGGAACAGCCCCGCCGGCTCTTCGCGATGGGCGCCGCGACCAGTCTGCTGAATCCCAAGCTTGCGATGATCTTTCTGTCACTGCTGCCGCAATTCATCGACTATCAAAACGGCAGCGTTCTCAGGCAGTCGCTCGTGCTCGGTTCGTCGCTGATTGTCGCCTTTGCGTCGGTCAATGGTTTCGTGGCGATCTGCTCCGGCGGTATGGCGACGTTCCTCGCCAACCGGCCGGGACTTCTGCTGGCTCAACGCTGGACGATGGGTGTCGTTCTGTTTGCGCTCGGCGCCCACATGAGCATGGACGCGTTGAGGCTGGCGGGCATTCATTGACGGGTCTTGCCGGAGATTGAAAGCAGCCCTTCTGCTGTTCCCGACACGGATGCAATTTCAAGTATTCGCATCCTTTATGTGATCGCATGGAATATTTCGTTTCGCCGCGTGTTCTCGTTAGCGCCAAGTGTTCTTTGCATCGCTACCGCGGACCTCTCTCCGAATATGAAATTTTCCGATCTGTCGTCGCTGTCGTTTTACGAGAATCCCTATCCGCTCTACGACGACCTGCGGGCCGAGGGTCCGCTCGTGCCATTGGGCCCCCACTCGCTGATCTCCGGACATTACGAAGTCGTCGAGGCATTGCTGCTCGATCGCAGGATGGGCAAGAATTATCTGGAAAGCGTTCGCGTTCGGTACGGTGACGAAGCCGCACGGCAACCCGTGTTTCAAGGCATCAGCCGCATGTTCCTGATGTTGAACCCACCGGTTCACACGCGGCTGCGCAGCCTGATGATGAAAGCCTTCAATGCACGGCAAGTCGAAGTCATGCGCGAAATCGCGTACAGCACGGCAAACCGGCTCATCGACGCATTCGTTCACGACGACACCGTCGACCTCGTGCGCCAATACGCACTGCCGCTGCCGGTGGAAATCATCGCGCGTCTGCTCGACGTGCCGATCGAAGACGCAACGAAGCTAGGCGAAGCCACCAGCCAGTTCGTGCGGGTGCTCGAGGCCGCGCCGTTGCCGCCGGACGAGCTCAGCGCGGCGAACAGCGCTTATGAAACGCTCGAACGTTATTTCGTGGAGGTCGTCGACACCCGGCGCACGCGGCTCGGCTCCGATCTGATTTCGATGCTGCTGAGTGTCGAAGAAAACGGCGAAGCATTGACCCCCGATGAAGTCGTGTCGAACGTCATTCTGTTTTTTGTCGCCGGTCACGAAACGACTTCGAACATGATCGGCAATGCGCTGATCGCACTCTATCGGCATCCGGAGCAACTCGCCGCGCTGAAGCGCGATCCGTCGCGGCTGCCGGCCGCGGTCGCCGAGTGCGTGCGCTACGACTCCGCTGTGCAAATGGTCGTGCGCATCGCGCAGGAAGATGTCGAGGTTGGCGGTATGACCGTGCCGCGCAATACGCTGGTGTTTCTGGCGCTCGGCGCCGCGAATCGCGATCCGTCCAGGTTCGACCAACCGGAGCGCCTCGATTTCGAGCGGGAGCCAAGCCGTCTGCTGTCCTTCGGCGGCGGCATTCACTATTGCCTCGGCTACCGCCTCGCGATGCTGGAACTCGAGGCCGCCCTCGGCACGCTGCTCGCGCGCCTTCCCAATCTGCGGCTTCTCAATCTCGATGAACTGCGCTGGCATCGCCGTCTCACTCTGCGTGGCGTCGAGACACTCACGGCGAAGTGGTGAGGCGTCAAGTTCGACGCCGTTTTTATGCACATTCGGTGCTGCGGCGATCAGGAATTCGCCGTGAAAATAATTTCATTTTCAATTCTCAATTCCTTCAAATCAATTCGATAAGCGGGCGGTAGTTAATAAAACGAAAGCAATTTTTCACGTCCGTGACACGTATCTGTCCCTGTTTTGATGCGCGATCAATAAAAGTGGGGTACTAAGGGTTTACACCTGGTTAAAGTTTCCGGTCCCGGCCGTTATCCGCGGTAACCGGGCTAGGGTCATCCCCTATAGGGTAAGGCAAACGTTTGCTAATCGCCGTCATGAACGGGCGATGGGCGACTGACCGGTGTGGTGAATGAATTAGCGTGCGAACGCCCGTGCCTGCCGGCCGGGGGTTCGTGCGTCGTAGGACAGGGGCGGCGCGCCCGATTCGGGCGGCCTTGAGCAACGAAATAAGACGGAAAAAACTGGAAAAATCAACATGCGCAAAAATGTTAGGCATTCCGCCTGGCAGGGTGCGGGTTTGTTGCTCCTATGGGGGCTCTTCCTGCTTTCCGCGATGCAGGCGCGAGCGGCCGTAACACTGCCGCCGAGCAATCACATCCGGATCAATCTGGGTGCGACACCGTGGAGATACATCAAGGACGTCGACAATCCGAACTCGAAGTGCCCGACTGCGGGCGATTCGAGCGTCGGTTGTGCGCCGTTCGACGACTCCAGCTGGCAGTCGATCGGCGTGCCGCAAACGCCTGCCGACAACGACACCTTCATCAACATGGAATCGGGCGGTGGCCAGGGCCAGTTGACGGGTAACACCAACTGGTACCGCAAGCACTTCAAGCTCGATCCGTCGTACGGACCCGACCAGCTGAATCGCAAGATCCTGATCGAGTTCGAAGGCGCGCATACGGGCGTGCAGGTGTACATCAACGGTCACTTCATTCCCGGCAACAGCCAGGTGCAGGCGAACGCGCAAGCGACGCACGTGATCGGCTTCATTCCGTTCATCGTCGATATCACGCCGTATGTGAAGTTCAAGGACGCGAACGGTCAGCCGGTCGACAACGTGCTCGCCGTGAAGGTGTCGCGTGGCGACAGCTTCTTCGAGTCGCCGAGCTTCTCGGGTGCGTTCCGTTTCGGCCAGGACGACACGGGTCTGTTTCGTCCGGTGTGGATGCACATCACGGACCGCGTGCACATTCCTGAGAACATCTACGCGGTGTTGAACACGTGGGGCACGTATGTGTCGACGGTGTCGGCGAACGACGCGTCGGCGACGATCCGCGTGCAGACCAACGTGCTCAACGAATACTCGACGACGCAGCCGGTCACGTTGACGACGCAAATCGTCGACGCGTCAGGCAACATCGTCGCGACCGCGCAGGATTCGCAGACGATCCCGGCAAACAGTTCGGGACCGCTGACTCCGACGTTGTTCGATCAGGTGCTGACGGTCAACAACCCGACGCTCTGGTATCCGAACAACAGCATCTACGGTCACCCGTACATGTACCGCGTGATCCACTCGGTCAGCCTGAACGGCGTGGTGGTGGATACGAAGGAGAGCCCGCTCGGCATCCGCACCATCACCTGGGACAGCAACTTCCCGATCATCAACGGTCATCCGCATTACCTCTGGGGTGCGTCGGGCCGTTATGACTATCCGGCGCTCGGCTCGGCCGTGCCGCCGAATCTGCAATGGCAGGATTTGTCCCTGCTCGCGCAGGCAGGTGGCAGCTCGTATCGTCCTGGGCATTCGAGCCAGGGTCGTGAGTGGCTGGACGCCGCCGACGAGTACGGGATCATGATGCTGCAGCCTAGCGGCGACGGCGAGAACGGCTTCGGCGCGATCTGCGCCACCGCCGGTCAGGGCAACTGCGCGACGCCGGACAACATCACGTTGAAGGAAGAGCTGCATCGCGACATGATCATCCACGATCGTAACCATCCGTCGGTGCTCGCGTGGGAAGCGAACAACGGCACGATGGACGAGAGCGTCGCGAAGCAACTCAAGCAGATTTCGCGGCAGTGGGACTTCGTCAATACGCGCGCGCAGGCCGACCGTACGCCGGATCCGGCAAACGGCGACATGCTCGGCTGTAGCGGTCAGGGCTGCGACATTCACGTCAAGGCAACCTATCCGAATTCGCCGGCCTACGGCTCGGAATACTGGGGCGACGGTCTCGGACGCTGGAAGTACAACTTCGAGATCCAGTTCGCAGCCTCGTACATCCGCGACTGGGTGCATAGCGTGGCGGGCAAGTCGTTCGGTATCGCGCACTGGTATCTCGCGGATACGCCGGGCGAAATCAACACGCAGACGGACGGCACGCTGAACAGCGAAGTGCGTTCGAACGGCGCGTCGATGATGGACTGGAACCGCTTTCCGCGGCTCATCTACTACATCTACGAAGCCGTCTGGACGCCGTATTCGATCAAGCCGGTGGTCAAGCTCGCGAACACCTGGAACCAGTCGGGCAGCGTGCGCGTGAACGCGTTCAGCAATTGCCCGACGGTGCAGTTGCGCCTGAACGGGCAGCTGGTCGGTGGCGCGCAGCCGCCTAACCCGGTGAACTCGGATCCGTCCGCGGACATCACGCAGAACACGGTGCTGCTGCCGGGCCAGGTTCACTGGGACAATATTGCGTTCCAGCCGGGCACGCTCGTCGCCGAATGTCTGAACACCAACGGTCAGGTTGCCGCGACCGACACGCTCGTGACGGCCGGCCCGGCCGACCACCTGGTGCTGACGGTCGATCCGCAAATAACCAAGCCGGACGGCGATCAGTTCCAGTTGACGGCAAACGGCACGGATGCCGCCACGCTGACGGCGAAGGTCGTCGACGCGAACGGCAACCTTGTGCCGGACGCGGGCCAGACCCTGACGTTCAGCGTCAGCGGCCCGGGTACCTATCGTGGCGGTTCGGACCACTACGTGGTCGACAACCAGCCGCAGGGCTACCACGCGCCGGGCGATCCGAACCTGTCCGCGGAAGGCGGGATGGCGAAGGTCGCGGTCCGCACGCAGTTCACGACGGGCGCGGTGCAGGTGACGGTCACGTCGCCGAATCTCGGTAGCGCGACGGCCTCGTTCAACGTGGTGCCGGCAGTCAACGCGCAGGCGTTCGACGGCAACGGCACGGTCGTCGGCCAGCAGGATCAGACGGCGCCGCAGATCGTCACGCAACCGGCCGACCAGGTCGTCACGCTCGGCCAGCCCACCACGTTCACGGTGCTGACGGCCGGTGCGACGCCGATCAGCTATCAGTGGTTCAAGAACGGCCAGCAGATTCCGGGCGCGAACAGCTACACGTACACGACCCCGGCGCTGCAGCAGGCCGACAACGGTGCAACCTTCAGCGTGGCCGTCAGCAACACGATCGGCAACGTGTCGTCGCGCAATGCTGTCGTTACGCTGGTGCAACCGGCTGCGCCGCAGATCGTGACGGCGCCGCTCGCGAAGAACATCACCGCGGGTCAAAGTGCCGAGTTCGCCGTGGTCGCGTCGGGTTCGCCGGTGCTGTCGTATCAGTGGCTGAAGAACAATGCCCCGATCGACGGCGCCAACTCGCCGGTCTACGACACCCCGGCCATGGCTGTCACGGACAGCGGCGCGCAGTACAGCGTCGTCGTCACGAACAGCGCGGGCTCCATCACGTCGACTCCGGTGACACTGACGGTTAGCGTTGCGACGCCGCCGGTGATCGTCTCGGATCTCGCCGATCAGAGCGTGCCGTTCGGTCAGGCCGTGACGTTCAGCGTCAGCGTGACGGGTTCGAATCCGCTCAACTATCAGTGGACCCACAACGGTCTGCCGGTGGGCGACAATTCGGCCAGCTTCCTGATCGCGCAGGCGCAAGCCAGCGATGCGGGCAGCTACGCGGTGGCGATCAGCAACGGCGCGGGCACGATCAACAGCCGCACCGCGACGCTCAACGTCAGCGGCACCGACGCGTCCAATCTCGCACTCGGCGGCATCGCGAAGTCGAGCAGCGATCAGAATGGCGGCCTCGTCGCGGCCAACGCGATCGACGGCTCCATCAGCACGCGCTGGTCGTCGGCACCGGGCATCGATCCGTCATGGCTCGAAGTCGACCTCGGCTCGGTGAAGACCTTCGACAAGGTCGTGCTGGTCTGGGAAAACGCGTACGCGTCGCAGTACGACATTCAGGTGTCGAACGACGAAAAGACGTGGACGACCGTGTTCCCGAACGGCCAGCCTGACGGCGCGGGTAATACCACGGCTCCGGTCGACGGCGTCGGCGGCACCGAGACGCGCTTCTTCCAGAGCACGTCGGCGCGCTACATCCGCATGCTGGGTCTGAAGCGTGCAACGCAGTACGGTTACTCGCTGTTCGAGTTCGAAGTGCTGGACGCGCCGCAGTGTGGCGCCGATACCGAGCGCTTCACGCCGATCCCCGCGCAACCGGGTATCTGGCAATCGACGATTCCGGGCCTGCCGAACGGTCCGTATATCCCGACCGTGAAGGACAACGTCAGCGGCTTGACGTGGCAGCAAACGTACACGACGTTCGCGGCCGACGGTGCGCAGTTCACGCAGCAGATCGCCAGCCAGTATTGCCAGTCGATCGGCATGCGGGTTCCGACGCTGAATGAAGCGCTGACGGTGGCGCGCGCGAATTATTCGTCGTGCGCATTCCCGTCGCCGTGGCGCACGTGGACGACCACGCCGGTTCCGGGCCTCGCGAACAACGCGTGGCTCGTGGACTCGTCGGGCAAGTCGTGGCCTGGCATCATCAACAACACGCCGGCATGGGTGATGTGCGTGTCGGGTCCGACGGTCCCGGCTCCGGTGATCGCCGTGTCGCCGGCAAGCACGACGGCCAATGAAGGTCAGAGCGCGACATTCACGGTTGGCGTGACCGGTACCGGTCCGCTCGACTTCGAGTGGCAGCGTAACGGCCAGCTCGTGGGGATCACGACGATCCCGTCGTACACGACGCCGGCTCTGACGGTCGCAGGTGACAACGGCGCGGTGTATAGCGTCAACGTCAGCAACGCGGGTGGTACGGCTTCGAGTGGGACCGCGACGCTGACCGTGGTGCCGGCTCCGGTGAACACCGGTGGTAATGGTGGCAACGGTGGTAATGGCAACACGCCTCCGCCGCCGCAGCCGCAGGCTCCGAGCGCGAACCTTGCGATCGGCAAGCTGACTACGTCGAGCGGCAACGAGAGCGACGGCTATGGTCCGGCCAATGCAACGGACGGCAGCCTGAATTCCCGCTGGTCGTCGGCATTCTCCGATCCGCAGTGGATCGAGGTGGATCTGGGCTCGGTCCAGACGGTGGATCGCGTCGTGCTGCGCTGGCAGGATTCGTTTGGTGTGGATTACAAGATCCAGACCTCGACGGATAACCAGGCGTGGACCGACGATGTGACGAAGACCGGCGACACCGGCGGCGTCGAGGACCTGCATTTCGGCGCACCGGTCCAGGCTCGCTACGTCCGCATGTACGGGACGAAGCGCGCGACGCAGTTCGGTTACTCGCTGTTCGAGTTCGAGGTGTACAACACCGCGAACACGCCGCAGCTCCCGATCACCGCAACGTCGACGGGTAGCGGCACGCTTTCGCCGGTCGGCAACACCACGGTGTACCAGGGCGGCGTGCAGACGTATCAGTTCGTACCGGCTGCGGGTGTCGCAGTGACGGGCGTGCAGGTGGACGGCCAGGACATCGGTATCGTCAATCAATACACGTTCGACAACGTGCTTGCTGCCCATACCCTCAACGTCGTGTTCGGCTCGGCTTCGGCTGCGGTGAACCTGGCGCTGGGTACGACGGCAACGGCGAGCGGTCTTGAGAACGCCGGCTATCCTGCGTCGAATGCGATCGACGGCAACCTCAACACGCGCTGGTCGTCGAATTTTGACGACAACGCGTGGATCACGATCGACCTCGGCAAGGAAACCGCGTTCAATCGCGTGGTGCTCAACTGGGAGAACGCTTACGGTAAGCAGTATCAGATTCAAGCCTCGCACGACAACGTCGACTGGTCGAATACCATCTTGACCCAGAGCAACGGGCAAGGCGGCATTGAAGATCTGACGCTGCCCAACACGACCGCACGTTATATCCGTCTGCAAGGGGTGCAGCGTGCGACGGGTTACGGCTACTCGTTGTTCGAGTTCTCGGTCTATAACGATCCGGCGAAGGCTGGGTCGGGAAGCGGAACGGGTACGGGCACTGGCACCGGCACCGGTACGGGCACTGGAACGGGTACCGGCACCGGTACTGGAACCGGCACTGGAACCGGCACTGGAACCGGCACCGGCACTGGCACTCAACCTCCGCAACCGACGGGTCCGTTCGTGCTGCAACCGGCGACGCAGACTGTGCCGGTCGGCCAGAACGGCCACTTCGCGGTGGTGATGTCGGGTACGGGGCCGTTCACGTATCAGTGGCAGCTCAACGGCCAGCCGATCGTCGGCGCGACGAGCCGGACGTACGACACGCCGCTCACCGTCGCTGGCGACAGCGGCAAGGTGTTCAGCGTGGTGGCGACCGGCCCGGACGGGACGGTCACGACGTCCAGCAATGCAACGCTGACGGTCAACACGACGGTACCGACGTACACCGTCAAGCCGGGCCTCATCGGCGTCGACCTGCAGAACAACACGCAGGGTGCGTATACCGACGACCAGGTGTATATCGCGGTCATCGCGCGCGATCCGGCAACGGGTCAGTTCGCGTGGCTCAAGCCGGACGGAACGATCGTGGCGTCGCTAGCTTCCGACAACGACGCACCGAACCACCTGACGGCGCCGAACGGCCAGAACTACAGCAACTACTTCTTCACGCTCGCACAGAGCAAGACGTTGCAGTTGCCGCCGCTGGCCTCGGGGCGGATCTTCGTGTCGCTCGGCAATCCGTTGTATATCAAGATCATCGCGGACCCCAACACCGGAATCATCGGTTTTGCTCCGCCTGATCCGAACAACGCTACGGATCCGAGCCTTGCCATTCCGTTCGACTGGTATGAGTTCTCGTATGGAAACAACGGTCTGTGGATCAACACGACGCAGGTCGACGAGTTTGGCTTCCCGCTGACGCAGGACGTCTACTCGAAGAACGGCACCGTGCATCAGCAGACGGGTATCACGCAGCGTCGCGCCGATCTGTTCCAGGCGTACACACGTGAGGTGTCGGCGGCGTTCCAGCCTCAGTCGTCGTCGAACATCCGGATCATGGCGCCGGCCCACGGGTCGTTCGCTGCGGGCCAACCGAACGGGAACTACTTCGACGGTTACGTGAACGACATGTGGACGTATTACGCGTCGAATAACCTGCAGGTAGTGGCGGGCGCTCGCAAGTTCGTCGGCAATACGCAGGGCACGCAGTTGGTGTTCACGGAAATCGACCAGGGCAACGGCCAGTTCGTCGGCAGCACGTATGCCGTCAACAAGCCGAGTACGCAGGACGTGCTGCTTTGCAACGGCATATTCCTGGATGGCGACGGCACGCAGCAGCAGATCGAGGCGCAGCTTTGTGCCGCGATCAACCGTCACGTGATGGGCGACACGAGCAAGTGGAATGTTCCGTCCGCCTACTACGCGGCGTCGCCGTCCAACGAGTACGCACGCTTCTGGCACGACCACGGCATTAGCGGTCTGGCCTACGGCTACGCATTCGACGACGTCAACAACCAGAGCTCGACGGTTCAGGTGGTGAATCCGGAGCACATCACTCTCGGTATCGGTAACTGATGTCGTAGCGGTACTTGCGATGAAATCAGGGCGCCCGAAGTACGGGCGCCCACTAATTTTTTCAGATGGGTGATCGATGAGTAACGTGACGGCTGTCCCAATCATGGGTAAGCGAAATGAGCGGCTCGCGCCGCGGCGCCGCGCGAAGGGTTTCACGCTGCTCGAATTGCTGGTGGTGCTCGTCATCATCGGCATGCTGGCGGCGATCGTCGGACCGCGTTATTTCGCGCAACTGGGCAAGTCGCAGGTGACGGTTGCGCGCGCGCAGATCGACGTGCTGAGCAAGGCGGTCGACAACTTCCGGCTCGACGTCGGCCGTTTTCCGACGGCTGAAGAAGGGCTTCAGGCGCTGGTGGTACGTCCGGCCAGCGCGGACAAGTGGAATGGTCCGTATCTGAAGAAGGAAGTGCCGCTCGATCCATGGGGGCATCCGTACGTCTACCAGGTGCCCGGCACCAAGGGCGACTACGCGGTGATCTCGTACGGCCGCGACGGGCAACCGGGCGGTTCCGGCGAGGACGCCGACATCAGCAGCGAATGAAGTAGCGAATGAAGTATCGAAGGGTCCGCCACCGGCGGACCCTGCATGGCGGTGCGCCCCGCAACGGACGCACCCCCATGCAGCAGGCAGTTCCGACCAAAGGTAACGCGGCACCATGCAATTTGAAGTCAGAGCGCTTTCGCCGGAGAACCGGATCATCGCCCTCGTCGTCGACGCTCAGGACGAGGCTGGCGCGCGCGCCCACACCGAGGCGCGCGGCCTTCACGTGACGCGCGTCGCGCCGATGCGCGCGCTGCGCCGGCCGGCCGGTTCGCGCGGCCGGATCTCGCTGGTGCTGTTCAGCCAGGAGTTGCTCGCGTTGCTGAAGGCGGGTCTGTCGATTGTCGAAGGGCTGGAGGCGCTGCTCGAACGCGAAGGCGGCGCGCGGCTGCGCGGCGTGCTCGGACGCCTGCTTGCCGGACTGCGCGAAGGCAAGCGTTTCTCGAGCTTGCTCGGCGAGCAGCCCGATGTGTTTCCGCCGCTTTACGTCGGCATCGTGCGCGCGGCCGAAGGTACGAGCGACCTGCCGCGCGCGCTGCAACGCTATGTCGATTATCAGGAGCGCATCGACACGGTGCGCAACAAGCTCGTCAGTTCGGCGATCTATCCGAGCATTCTGCTGGTGGTCGGCGGCGGTGTGTCGACGTTTCTGATCACGTATGTGGTGCCGCGCTTCGCGACCATCTACGAAGACACCGGCCGTGCGTTGCCGTGGATGTCGCAGATGCTGCTCAACTGGGGCAAGTTCGCGGCCGCCCACGGGTTGCCGTTGGTGCTCGCCACGCTCGGCGTTGCCGCTGCGCTGTTCATGGGCGCGCGCGCGGCGATTGCGCGGGTCGGCCTCGTCAGTCTGCTCGGCCGGCTTCCGCTGCTCGGCTCACATTTGCGGATTTATCAGTTATCCCGACTGTATCTGACGCTCGGCATGCTGCTCGAAGGCGGCATTCCGATCGTCGCCGCGATGGAGACGGCCTGTGGCACCGTTTCGCCGGCGATGCGCGACGGGCTGCTGAACGCGCGCGCGTCGGTCACGTCGGGCGAGCCGTTGTCCGCGGCGTTTCTCGCACAGAACCTGACCACACCGATTTCGTTGCGGATGCTGAGGGTGGGCGAACGCTCGGGCGAACTCGGCGCGATGCTGACCCAGTCGGCCGCGTTCTACGACGGCGAGATCAGCCGCTGGATCGACCGCTTCACGCGGATGTTCGAGCCGCTGCTGATGGCGGCGATCGGCGTCGTGGTCGGCACAATCGTCGTTCTGCTTTACATGCCCATTTTCGATCTCGCGGGGAGCCTGTCATGACCATGCAGGAGACGCACGCTCCGCTGCATACGCCGTCGGAGGCGCCGTTGCACGCGCCGTTGCACACGCCTCTTTTCGACGCCGATCTGCTGGTTCGCGCGCGTGCGGCTGCGGCCGCCACGCAGCGTCATCTCGTCGAAGAATTGCAGGCGCTGACGGGCGCCGAACCGTTCGAACTGCTGCGCGCGCTCGCGGCGCAGCTCGCGATGCCGGTGATCGAGACCGCGGGCATGCTCGCGCTCGCGCCGGCGTTCGACCGCGTGCCGCTATCGCGCGCGATGCAGCGCCGCTGCGCGTTGTTGCGCGATACGGACGGCGCGCTGGTCGGTGTCGTCACGAGCCCGTTCGATCTCGATCTGCAGACGTGGCTCGTATCGCAGTCCGGCGCGGCCGTCGAAATGCGGCTTGCGCTGCATGGCGATCTGCTCGCGTATCACACGCGTATGGAGGAATCGACGCGCGCGGTCGACAGCCTCGTGTCCGTCGACGACGGCACGCAAGTGGACGGCCGCGCCGCGCAGGTGCTGTCGTTCCAGACCGTCAACGAAGCGGCGAGCCCCGCCGTCAAGCTCGTGAACTCGACGCTTTACGATGCGTTGAAGGCCGGCGCATCCGACATCCACCTGGAAAGCACGTCGACCGGACTTTCGCTGAAGTATCGCGTCGACGGCGTGCTCGATGCAGCCGCGACGATCCAGGGTGTCGAAACGGCGGAGCAGGTGATCTCGCGGCTCAAGGTGCTCGCGGAACTCGACATTGCCGAGCGGCGCGTGCCGCAGGACGGCAGCTTCCGCGTCGCGGCGGGCGGCCGCGACATCGACCTGCGCGTGTCGATCATGCCGAGCATTCACGGCGAAGACGCGGTGATCCGGATTCTCGACAAGCGCGCGATGATCGAGGCCTATGGCTCGCTGACGCTCGAGGCACTCGGCTACGACAGCGAATCGCTGGTCGCGCTGCGCTCGCTGGCCGAGGAACCGTACGGGATGCTGCTCGTGACCGGTCCGACCGGCTCGGGCAAGACCACCACGCTGTACGCGGCGCTGACCGAGATCCACAACGGGCGCGACAAGATCATCACGATCGAGGACCCGGTCGAATATCAACTGCCCGGCATCCTGCAGATTCCCGTCAACGAAAAGAAGGGGCTGACTTTTGCACGCGGGCTGCGTTCGATCCTGCGGCACGACCCGGACAAGATCATGGTCGGCGAAATCCGCGATCGCGAGACCGCCGAGATTGCCGTGCAATCGGCGCTGACGGGTCACCTCGTGCTGACGACCGTGCACGCGAACAACGTGTTCGACGTGTTCGGCCGCTTCAGCCACATGGGCATCGATCCGTATGCGTTCGTGTCGGCGCTGAACGGGATCTGGGCGCAGCGGTTGTTGCGCGTGAACTGTCCGCGCTGCGCGGCGCCCTATGTGCCGACCGACGCCGAGCTCTCGCGTCTGGGGCTGACGCGGGAAGGCGTCGCCGATTACGCGTTCCGCCAGGGCACCGGTTGCGGCGACTGCCGCGGCACCGGTTATCGCGGCCGGCGCGCGATCGCCGAAATCCTGATTCTCGACGACGAAATACGCGATCTGGTCGTCGAAAAGCAGCCAATCCGCGTGATCAAGGAAGTGGCGCGCCGCAACGGCACGCGGCAGTTGCGCGAAGTCGCGCTCGGTCTCGTGAAGCGCGGCGAGACGACGCTGGCGGAAGTGAAGCGGGTGACTCTCAATGCTTGAACGCTGGTTGAAACGGTTTGCGCGGCGCGGCTACTGCCGGCTCGCGCTGTCACGCGGAATGCTGACGGTGCGACGCGTCGGTGCATCGCGCCATGTACCGGCGCAGTTTGTCGAACGGCTGCTGCCGGCCGGCGCCGATGCGTCGCAGGAGACACTCGCCGCGCTGATCGGCGCCGCGCTCGACGAGTCGGGCGGCAGCGGTTTGCCGGTGCATGTGACGTTCGCCGACGAGCTGGTGCGCTATTTCATCGTCACACCGGCCGACAACAGCGTGCGGATGCAGGATCTGCGCGCGGCTGCCGGCGTGCGCTTTCACACGCTTTACGGCGAAGATCCGGCCGGCTGGCAACTGGTCGCCGACTGGCAGGCCGCAGAGCCGTTCCTCGCGTGCGCCGTGTCGCGCCGCTGGTCCGACGCGTTGCAGCAGGCCGTCGTGGCCGGGCGCGGTTGCGTCGTGTCGGCGTTGCCCGAATTCGTCGCCGCGTGGAACCGCTCGCGCCGCGAGCTTGGCGCCGACACCTGGCTCGCGACGCGCGGCGAACGCGCGCTGACGCTCGGTCTGATCGCGGCCGAGCCGCGTCCGCGTGTGGCGGCAGTGCGCACGCTCGCACTGCCCGATCCTGTGCCGTCGATCACGTGGCTGCGCGAGCAGGTCGCGCGCGCGGCGTTGCTCGACAATCTGCCGGCGCCTGCGGCGCTGCTGCTGCACGGTCCGCGCTGCGACGTGTGGCTGCCGGGTGCGACCGACTTCACCGATCCGGGGATGACCGTGCGCTGGAGCGAATCCGCCGATCGCGCGACGCCTGGTGCAAACGCCGCCACGGCGCAGCCCGCGCCGCTCGCATGGAGCGGCACCACGTCATGAGGAGCCTGCCTATCGATCTCGCGCCGTTCAGCATACGGCGCGAGTGGTACCGGATTCGTCCGTCCGCGCGCGCGCTCGCGCTGGCCGGTGTGCTGCTGTGCGGTGTCGCCGCGTACCGTGCGCAGACGCTGCTCGTGCATCTGCAAACACTCGACGGCGAATCCGCGCGAATCGTCGAACGCAACGATCGGGCCGCGCATGCGTCGCAGCGCATGCATAGCGAGCCGGTCGACGTGAAACAGGCTACGGCCGTCAATCTCGCTGTTGCGCGGTTGAATCTGCCGTGGGACAACCTGCTCGACGCAATCGAGGCCGCGACGCCGACGCAGATCGCGCTGATGTCGATCACGCCGGAACCCGGCCGCGCGCTGATCCGGATCGAGGCCGAGTGCGCGGCCAGCAAGGACATGCTCGATTACCTCGGTTCGCTCGGTCAGCAACCGCTGCTGGGACGCGTCACGCTAACCCGGCACGAGCTCGTGAAGGACGGCATGGACAGCCTGTTCCGGTTTCAGGTCGAGGTGCAGTGGCGGGGGACGGTATCGTGACGATGCAGTCAGTTATCCGCAGCTTGTTGCGGCTTCGTCTCGCGCTCTCGCGTTTCGGCACCGGCACGCTGCTGGCGGCCGCGCTACTCGCCGCGGCGGCGCTGCTGTGGCTCGGCGTGCTGCCCGGCATGTCGGCGCGTGTCGCCGACGAGACGCGCTCAGTGGCCCGCCTGCGCGCGCAGCCGGTGCCGAAACCAGTTGTGCCGGCGCCCGTGCTCGCGGCCGGCCGGCTCGCGGATTTCTACGCGGGGCTCGGCGATTCCGCGCATACCGGCGAGATCGTGATGCGGTTGTTCGACGCGGCCGCGGCCGCCGGTGTCACGCTCGATAAAGCCGAGTACAAGCCGGGGCACGATGCGCCCGGTCGCTTCGACACTTACACGATCGTGTTGCCGGTCAAAGGCGACTACGCGCGCTTGCGGCAGTTCAGCGAGAAGGTGCTGGTGACGGTGCCGTACGCGGCGCTCGACGATATGCGCTTCCAGCGCAACTCCGCGAACGATCCTGGTGTCGAGGCTAATTTGCGGTTTACGGCGTTTCTAAGGCCGGTGACGATTGCGCCCGTTAGCGCGTCGGCGGTGGCTGCGGCTGCGGTTAACGCCTCAGCGGCTGCGGTCGCTGCTGCGTCGGGCGCATCGGCCACGGCGGTTGCTACGTCCGGCGCTTCAGGGGCTGCTGTTGCGGTGGCCGCTGCGCCTGGAGCTCCGACGAGAGCTGCTGTGACGGCCACTGCCTCGCCGGAAGCCTCGATGGCCGCAGTGACGATTGCTGCCCTGCCGTTAGCCGCGCCTGCGGTCGTCGTATCGGCCGTGCCATTACCGACGACTGCTGCGACAACTGCGGCAACGCTCGCGCACACCTCTGCGGCACAACTGAAATCCGGCTTGCCGCAGCCGCACAAACCATCACCCGCATCGGCACCAGCATCGCCAGCTACCGCGCGAAGCGCGTCGGCGCCATCGGCCGCCACGCCGCAAAAAATCGCCGCATCGCAAGGAGCCACGCGATGAAACGCCAGCACATCGTCATGGCCGTGCTGTTCGTCGCGTGCGCACTGGTGCTCGTATTCACGAACCATTCGCAGGACGACTCGATCGTCGAGGCCGCCCCGCACGCGGCCGCCGCGCCGTCGACATCCGTATCGAGCGCGGCGCCAGGCGTACGCGCCACGACCGGCGTCGTCACGATCCTGTCGGTCCGCGCGCGCGAGGATCGCACCGGTTCCGGCGCGCATCCGCTGTTCAACACGCTGATGCTCGCGCCGCCGTTGCCGTCCGCCGCGCCCGCGCAGGCCGATGTGCCGCCGCTGCCGAGCACGCCGCCGATGCCGTTCACCTACATCGGCAAGCAGCAGTCGGCCGGGCATTGGGAGGTCTATCTCGCGCGCGGCGACGACACGCTGATCGTGCACGACCAGATGCTGATCGACGGCGATTACCGGGTCGATTCGATCGCCCCGCCGAACATGACACTTGTCTACTTGCCTCTGAAACTTGTCCAGACGCTGGATATCGGCAATGCCGACTGATCCGCGCGTTACGAGGAACGAACCGTTGCCCAAGTCACTCCCGATTCGAAACCGACCGCGCACCGCGGGCGCCGTCGCGATACGCCATCTGCGGCGCGGCGCGCTGCTCGTTGCGCTGCCAGCGCTGCTGGCTGCGTGCGTCGAGCAACAGTCCTATCGCGACGGCCAGAAGCTGCTCGCCGCCGGTCAGGTCGACCAGGGCGTCGCGAAGCTCAAGGACGCGTCGAAGCAGGAGCCGGAGGACGCGAAGTACCGCGAGGTCTGGCTCGCAGAGCGTGAGAAGCAGATCAACGATCTGATGGATCAGGGCGACCGGCTCTCCGCGAACGGTGCTCGTGACGCCGCGCGTGCCGCTTATCAGCACGTGCTCGCAATCAGCCCCGGCAACGAGCGTGCGTTGGCCGACATCGCCACGCTCGACACCGACGCGCGGCTCAACCTGATGCTGAGTCGCGCCGAGGCGCTTTTCGTGCGGCACCAGCCCGACGACGCGCGGCATCTGCTCGACGCCGTGCTGACCGAGGCGCCGACCAACCGCCGCGCGCTCGAACTGCAGCGCAAGCTCGCCGCCGAGACGGGTTCGGCGCGTGTCGAAGCCGCGCTCGCCGCTGCGTATCGCAAGCCGATCCGCATCGACTTCCGCGATGCGCCGCTCAAGCAGATATTCGACGTGATCTCGCGTTCGTCGGGTATGAACTTCCTGTTCGACCGCGATGTGAAGACCGACCAGCGCACCACGATCTTCCTGAAGAACAGCACGATCGACGCGACCGTCCGCTACGTGCTCGCGACCAACCAGCTCGCGCAGCAGGTGCTCGACGAGAATACCGTGCTGATCTACCCGAACACGGCGCCGAAGGTGAAGGACTATCAGGAGCTCGCGGTCCGCACGTTCTTCCTGTCGAATACCGACGCGAAGACGATCGCGAACACGCTGAAAACGATCCTGAAGATCCAGAACGTGGTCGCCGACGAGAAGCTCAACATGGTGATCGTGCGCGACACGCCCGACGCGATCAAGATGGCCGAGCGGCTCGTGTCACTCGAAGACGTGCCGGAACCGGAAGTGATGCTCGAAGTGGAAGTGCTCGAAGTGCAGCGCAACCACGAGGTCAACCTGGGCGTCGCGTGGCCGAGTTCGGTCAACGTGACGCCGTTGCCG
This sequence comes from Paraburkholderia xenovorans, assembly GCF_046030735.1. Lineage (GTDB taxonomy): Bacteria > Pseudomonadota > Gammaproteobacteria > Burkholderiales > Burkholderiaceae > Paraburkholderia > Paraburkholderia xenovorans_A. Next base: position 64,021 of record NZ_JAQQBV010000017.1, on the reverse strand, counting down.
CTCGGCAGTGTGATCGCGCCGGTTACCGGGCAGTCCAGCAGCGGCTCCAACGTGTCGTCGATCAATCCGTACGGCAGCGTCTCGTCCGGCAGCAACGGCTCCTCTCCGGCGCTGACGCTGAACGATCTGGTGCATCAGACGGTACGCACGATCGGTTTGTCGTCGCTGCAGGCGACCGTCAACGCGAACGTCACCGACTCCGACGTCAAGCTGCTGACGAATCCACGGATTCGCGTGCGCAATCACGAGAAGGCGAAAATCCTGATCGGCGAGCGCGTGCCTAACATCACGTCGACGGCGACCTCGACCGGCTTCCTGTCGCAGTCGGTCAACTATCTCGACATTGGCCTGACGCTGAACGTCGAACCGACCGTCTATCTCGACGACACGGTCGGCATCAAGCTCGCGCTGGAGGTGAGCAGCCTCGGCAACGCGGTGACCACCACCACGGGCACGGCCGCATACCAGATCGGCACGCGCACGGCCAGCACCGTGCTGCAACTGAAGAATGGCGAGACCGATGTACTCGCCGGCCTGATCGACAACGAGGAACGCGTGTCGGGCAACAAGCTGCCCGGCATCGGCCAGTTGCCGATTCTCGACCGCCTGTTCGGCGCCAACGACGACCAGGCGAAAAACACCGAAATCGTGCTCGCGATCACGCCGCATCTGGTGCGCAACATCCGTCGCCCGGATGCCGATCTCGCCTACTTCACGTCGGGCACCGAGACCAACATGCGCAGCATGATCCAGTCGAACGGGCTGGCGCTGCCGGCTGCGTCGTCGAACTCGCCGGGAGCGTCCGCGTCGGGTGGCAGCGGCGATGCGGCGCGTTTCGGCGCGGGCGGGCAGCCGAATAACACGAACGGTGCGTCCGGCGCGGGAGTGGGCGGCTATAGCGGCACTGGCGCGTATAACGGCTCCGGTGCGTATAACGGCGGCGACGGTCTGTCCGCGCCGGGCGCGGGCCCTGTGGTCGGCACTGCGCAGATGACGATCGAAGGGCCGCCGCAGGTGAAGACCGGCGATTCGGTCACCGTGTCGCTATCGATGTCGGCCGATCAGCCGGTCGCGAGCGCGTCGTCGATTGTCGGCTTCGACGCGACGAAACTGCAGTTCGTCGGCGTAACGGAAGGCGACTTCCTGAAGCAGGGCGGCGCGCCGACCTCGTTCTCGAGCCGCGTGAGTACTGGCCAGGTGCAGTTGTCGGATTCGGTGCAGGGCGGCTTGGGCGCTGCGTCGACGGGGACTTACGCGGTGCTGACTTTCCGCGCACTGGCGCCGGTATCGCAGACCGCGATCAAGATCACGCCGGGTTCCGTCGTCGGCCTGACCGGCACACCGATCACGCTGACGCCGCCATCCGCGTACACGTTCACCATCATCGCGACACCATGATGCGTGCTTCACTAACTCGCGGCGTGGGCGCTTTACACGCGTTTCGTGTGCTTCGTGCGATGCCTGCGGCCCGCTTCGGGCGTCGCGCGGCGGCCGGCTTCACGCTGATCGAGCTGCTCGTCACGCTCGCGATCCTCGGCGTGCTCGCGAGCATGACGGTGCCGGTCGCGCAGGTGATGCGGCAGCACGAACGCGAGCAGGAGTTGCGCGACGCGCTGCACCAGATCCGCGGCGCGATCGATGCGTACAAGGCGGCTGCGAAAGACGGCCGCGTGCCTGTCGAGATCGGTACGTCGGGTTATCCGCCGAAGCTGAACGTGCTCGTCGACGGCGTGAAAGACCAGAGCGATCCGAAGGGCGCGAAGATCTATTTTCTGCGCCGTTTGCCGCGCGACCCGATGAGCAACGACCCGCAACTCGACGCCGTGGACACCTGGGGCAAGCGCGCGTACGCGAGCGAACCCAGCGATCCGCAGGAAGGCGACGACGTGTACGACGTGTACTCGATGTCGAACGGCGTCGGGCTGAACGGCATTCCCTACCGGAACTGGTGACGGCGATGAGAAACCCGCTACGCAAACGGAACGGCTTCACGCTGATCGAACTGTTGATCGTGCTGTCGATCATCGCGTTGATGCTGACGCTCGCGCTGCCGCAGTATTTCCACTCGATCGATGCGTCGAAGGAGAAAATCCTCGCGGAGAATCTGCACGTGACGCGCGATGCGATCGACAAGTTCTACGGCGATCTGGGCCGTTATCCCGATTCGCTCGACGAACTCGTCGACAAGCACTATCTGCGCGCGCCGCCGTTCGATCCTGTCACGGACAGCGCGACCACCTGGCATATCGTGCCGCCCGACGAGCAGTTTCCCGGCAAAGTCTACGACCTGAAGAGCGGCGCCGAAGGCACGACGCTCGACGGGCAGCCGTTCGATTCGTTATGACGGAGCAAGAGGCGCACGAGGCGCACGAGGCACGGGACGCGCAAGAGGCACGAAGAGGGCGGCGCGGCTCGTCCCGGACCCGCATCGCGCGGCGGTCGCGGCGAGGGCAGCGCGGCTTGGCGTATCTCGCGTTGCTGATCGGCATCGCGATTATCGGCGTCGCGGCGGCGGGCACGATCCAGCTTGGCGCGCTTTACCAGCGGCGCATGGCCGAGCGGGAACTGCTGTATATCGGCGATCAGTTCCAGCGCGCGCTGCTCAGTTACTCGGACAACACGCCGCTCGGCCAGCCGACCCAGCCGCGCACGCTCGACGAACTCGTGCGCGATCCGCGCTATCCGAATCCGATGCGCCATCTGCGCCGTGTCTATGCCGATCCGATGACGGGCAAGGCCGACTGGGTGCTGGTTCTATCGCCGAATGGACAGACGATCGTCGGCATCCATAGCGCGTCGCAGGAGCATCCGATCCAGCTTCGGCAGTTTCCAGACCGGTTTCGCGGTTTCGAGGACAAGCGCAGTTACACGCAATGGGTGTTCATCGCGCGACCGCCGCAACTGGCGCTGGGGCAGCGGCCGCCGAACTCGGGTGTGCCGGGGGTGCTGGGGGTGCCTCTGCCTGGTGTGCCGGTGCCGGTCGGTGGGGCGAATGATGGGGTGCAGCCGGGTGGGGATGATTCGGGGAATGCGGGCGGATCCGCGAACGGCGGGTTTTCTAACGGTAGTGGTTTTTCGAATGGCGGCGGATTCTCGAACGGCAGTGGCTTTTCAAACAACGGTGGTTTTTCGAATGGCAGTGGCTTTTCGACGAATGGAGGTTCATCTTCCGGAAGCGGCTCGTTGAACGGAAGCGGCTTTTCCAACGGAAGCGGTTTTTCCAACGGAAGTGGCTTCTCCAACGGAAGCGGCTTTTCAACCGGCGGCGGCTTTTCGTCGAGCAGCGGCACGGGCAACTGAGAAAACACGCCGACGCTCGTCCCGCCGTGCTCAAGCGCTATCACGATACGCACTGCACCACGCGTCGAGTTCCGCCGCCATCGCCTGCCGGAGCGCCGCATAGGCCTCGACGAGCCGATCAAGCGGGAAGGCACGATTGAGCCCGCTTGGATTGGGCAAAACCCAGACGCGGGCGTCCGCGAACGTCGTAGTCTGCGGTCCCCATTCGATATCGCGCTGGCCGCCGATCGGCACGAACGCCGGCTTGCCGAGGAACGCAATCATGCGCGGCCGGAAGTGCGCGATCTTTTCGCGGAACGGCGCGACCGCATCGCTCATCTCGATGCTGCCCACCTCCGCTGCGCGGCGCGTCGGACGCGTCGCCATTGCGCTGATTCCGCAGCCGTAGTGCAACAGCGAGCGATCGTCGTCGGCGCGCAGCCGCGATGGCGTGAAGCCCGCCAGATGCAGCGCGGGCCAGAACCGGTTCGACGCCGATCCGAAGTTATGCCCCGATTCCGCCGCGCGCGGGCTCGGGTTGATGCCGCAGAACAGCACCGGCAGATCCGGCAGAAGGACGTCGAATGAAGACAGGGCGATCGGTGTGTTCAAAACGTGAGTCTGTCAGGTGGCAATGGCGGGTATCTTGCCAGAGCTTCGTTCAGACCGATCGTATGGCGAGCGACTAGCCGCGTGTCTTCCCCGAACCGATCTTGTCCAGCGACGACAGGACATCCGCCGGCAAGCTGAGGTTCACGCTGTCGATGTTCTGCTTCAGATGCTCGACCGACGACGTTCCGGGTATCAGGAGAATATTCGGCGCGCGTTGCAACAACCATGCAAGCGCGACCTGCATCGGCGTTGCGTCGCACTGGTCCGCGGCGTCATTCAGTGCATCGGCCTGTAGCGGAGAGAAGCCGCCGAGCGGGAAAAACGGCACATAAGCGATACCGTCTTTTGCAAGGGCGTCTATCAGCGTGTCGTCGTGCCGATGAGCAAGGTTGTACATGTTCTGCACGCACGCAATGCGCGTAATCGAGCGGCCTTGCGCCACCTGCGTCGCGGTCACATTGCTGAGTCCGATGTGACGAATCAGGCCTTTCGCCTGAAGCTCGGCGAGCGCCGTCAACGGCGCTTCGATGTCACCTTCGCTCGGTGCCAGCACGCTGAACATAACGCGAAAATTCACGACATCGAGCACATCGAGACCGAGATTGCGCAGATTGTCGTGCACCGCCGACTCCAATTCGGCCGCCGATGACGCAACGTTCCATGAAGCATCACTGCCTCGGATCGCACCAACCTTCGTAACAATCGTGAGCGCGTCGGGATAGGGTCGGAGTGCCTCGCGGATGATCTGATTGGTAATGTGAGGGCCGTAATAATCGCAGGTATCGATATGCGTGATGCCGCTTTCCACCGCGGTACGAAGCACGGCTATCGCGGCGGCACGGTCTTTCGGCGGCCCGAATACATGAGGTCCCGCCAACTGCATCGCGCCGTAGCCCATGCGCGTAACCGACGTGTCGCCGAGTTGAAAAGTGCCTGCTCGCGTAACTTCAGTCATTGATGTACTCCTTCGTACAAATTGTCGTTTCAGTCGTTCCAGGATGTTCGGATAGAATACGAATAATTATTCAGATTGTGAATTCGCATATGCGCACGGATAACGGACAGGGGCTGGACGCCCGCAAACAGCCGCAGCAGGCGCGTTCCCAGGTGACCGTTGACGCGATTTTCGACGCGACTATTCAGGTTTTGCTGGCGGAAGGCTTGCAGCGGCTTACCACCATCCGCGTGGCCGAACGGGCCGGCGTATCGGTCGGAACGCTTTACCAGTACTTTCCGCAGAAGCAGGCGCTTCTTTTTGCCGTGCTGCAGCGGCATCTGGAAAGGATAGTGAAAGCCGTCGAAGATGCCGCTGCATCAGCGCACAACGAATGTTTGTCGACGATGGTGAAGGCGGTCGTTACTGCATTCGTGAAGGCGAAGACGCAGGATCTGGACGAATCGCGCGCGCTGTACGCGGTTGCCCTCGAACTCGATTCACGCAGCTACGTTCGCAAGTTGGGGGCTCGCAACCGCGCGGCGCTGCAGGCTATGCTGAAGACCGCGTCCGACGTGCATTTCGACGACATTGCGATGACCACGTTCATGCTGATGGGCGCATTGATCGGTCCCGTGCGTTTGCTGCTGGAAGGGAAGTCGTCGCAGTCGATGATCCGGAAGTTTCGTGATCAACTGGAGTCGCTCTGTTTGGGGTATCTGGAACGCGAGGCGCGTTCCAAGTGAGTGGTAGGCTCGGCGACAGCGGTGAAGGTCTATTCCTATAACTTCAACGATGCTTCACTCACTGGCACCGAGCGTCGCGCTTACGCGGCAGCCGGATCGCTGACGAGGTCGTGTCCATTTTCGAGGCGCCCCGCGAAGCGGCGCAGAAACGCTGGCTGGGTATCGACTGTCACCGTGAAGTCGTACCAATTGCCACTTGCCGATACGGGCCACGTGTTGCTCACATTGCCGCCCGCCGGCACGGAAACCGTCAACGGACGTTTCTCCGTGCGATAGGCATTCGATCTGACGGTAAAACGGCACCCCACACGGCCTGAATTCCGCAGGTTGACGCAGACAGCGTTATTCGCGATGTCGTAGCTCACCTCGATTTCTGGTTCTGCTGTCATCAGCCCCGCCTTTCTGCCGAGATCCCCGCGAAAGATCCGCAGGAAGCCATTCGCACCATGTAGCGCTATCGAATACTTCGTGCCGTCGAGCCCGGATCGAGTCCAGTTATCGGAGAGTTGCGTGCCGGGATCGAGCGCATAGCGGCGCGGCGAGTGGGTACCCTTTGCGAGGTCGTAAGCAGAAAACGCCGCGCCCGCTTTCCCGCTGTTGACGAGTAGAAGCGAGAACGTACGCGTGCTCGCATCCACACTCCCATTCGCGTGAAACTCATAAGGCAACGCCCGCGAAGGGCGCGTACCGGGTTCCTGTTTCGGCATGGACTGCACTGCTGGAACTGCGGGTGGCGGCAGCGAACTGCATTGCAGATTGGCACGCGCAACGTAGGCGCTCGTTTCCGGTAACGCAGGCCAGCTCGAATCAGGATTGTCGAAGTTGAACGCCGACGTCAGATCGCCGCAAATAGATCTTCGCCATGCGCTGATATTGCGGCAATGAAGCCGGAACCGTCGTTCGATAAACTGAATAATCGATGTGTGATCGAACACTTCCGAACAGACATAGCCCCCTCGCGACCACGGCGAGACCACCGTCATCGGCACACGAAATCCAAGCCCGATCGGCAGACCATCATAGAGTTCGCCGGTCGTCGCGACGGTTGTTTTCCCCTCGGCGTCGTTGCCTGGCGGCGTGGGCGGCGGTACGTGATCGAAGAAGCCACCTTGTTCGTCGTAGTTCAGAAGAAACACCGTGCGCGACCAGACCTCGGGTTTCGCCGCCAGGGCCGCCAGCAATCGCGCGCTCAGATCCTCGCCGGCTTGCGGATGGTAGTTCGCGTGCTCGGACAGTGCCGTCGGCGCGATGATCCACGAAACCTGCGGCAGCTTGCCCGAAGCGATGTCCGTGGCGAAGGCGTGGGCGATGTCGTCGACCGTCGCCATGCCTTTCCGGTAAAGCGCGCTCGTCGGCGAGGCCGACTTGAAGTTGTGAAATAGCGCAAGGGCGTTGTCGTCGAAGTTATCGGGCTGCTGATAGACGCGCCAACTGACGCCCGCAGTTTCGAGCATCTCGGCGACCGTTTGCCACTTGAATCCCTGGGTCGGCTCGGCATTGTCCAGCGTCGGTTCGAATCCCGCCGACAGGCCGCTGCTGCCGCTGAACAGGTGCAGTCTGTTCGGATTGGTCTGCGTAAACGTCGACGCATAGTACTGGTCGCAGATCGTGAAGGCGTCGGCGAGCGCATAGTAGAACGGCAAATCGTCCCGCGAAAAATAACTCATGCCGAGACCGGGCAGGCGCGCCGTATTCCACGCGTTGCAGAGACCCTTGTTCCACATCGCGATGTCGGTCAGATAGCTCATCGAGGGCGCTTTCGCGCAGGTCGCGCTGGTGGTCGCCGTGTCGAGATGGAATGGCAGGATGTAGTTCGTGCTCGTCGGCTGTTTCCAGACGGGATCGCCGTTGGGTAATCGGATCGCCATCCGGTCGTTGAAGCCGCGCACGCCGCGAAGCTTGCCGAAGTAGTGGTCGAACGAGCGGTTTTCCTGCGTGAAGATCACGATATGCTGGACGTCGTCGATCGTGCCGGTGGTTTTGTTTGCCGGAACCGCCAGCGCTTCCCGGACCCAGCACGGAAGCAGTGTCGCCGCGATCGAAGCGCCAAGCGAGCTTGCCGTTATGCGCAGGAAATCACGGCGTGGCGCAGCGGACTCCCGGTTGTTTTCCTGGGCCGGAGATACCGACCCCCCCGATAATTTCCGGTGACGTCCCCTATCCATCGCACCACCCGCTCAGTTATTACGCGCCGGGTCCCGCGACGGTCCGACGCTGGGCAGCATTCGCTGCAACACATGATCTTTTAGAACACGACGCCCTGAACCACCCCGATCGACGAAGCACATGGCCCGGAATTCTTCAACCGGCGCTATGGATCGGGCATCGTGCAAGTTCTTTGAGCCTAGCTAAATTACCTTAAGGAAACCTGATGGAACGGATCGCGACATGATCAAGGAGAGCCCGCGCGGCTGACTACATCGCATCCCATCGCCCTGAGCAGAATCATCATTTCAACAATACTTGAAATATAGAAATGAATCGTTTATTGTTCCTGCCATGGACTCAAATCTCGTTGTACGCGCGTTGAGCGCGCTGGCTCACGAATCGCGCCTCGCCATCTTCCGCTTGCTGGTCGTGGCCGGCCCTGAAGGCCTGGCGGCCGGCGAAATTGCGCAGCAGGTCGGGCTATCGCCGTCCAGTCTCTCGTTTCACCTGAAGGATCTGTCACATGCAGACCTGGTGACGCCACGACAGGAAGGACGTTTTGTCATCTACACGGCGAATTTCGACGCGATGACGGGCCTGATCGGCTTCCTGACCGAGAACTGCTGCGCGGGCACACCTTGCGCCGCAAGCGAGCGCCCCAAGTGTTGCGGAGACTCGGCATGAAGCGGATTTACATCAACATTGCTGTAGGCGAGCCGAAAAATGAGCAGCACTGAGACAACCGTCCGCGCAGCACGCCTGGCAATCGGATTTTTCGAGCGTTACCTGACGGTCTGGGTCGCGCTTTGCATTGTCGGCGGCATTCTGCTCGGGCAACTACTTCCGCCACTCTTTCAGGCGATCGGCCGCATGGAGGTGGCGGAAGTCAATCTGCCGGTCGGCGTACTGATCTGGGTCATGATTGTCCCGATGCTGGTCAAGATCGATTTCGCGGCCATGACACAGGTGAAAAGCCAGTGGCGCGGTATCGGCGTGACGCTCTTCGTCAACTGGTTCGTCAAGCCTTTCTCGATGGCGTTGCTCGGCTGGATCTTCATTCGCCATGTGTTTGCGCCGTGGTTGCCTGCGGATCGTTTGGATAGCTACATTGCGGGTTTGATTCTGCTGGCTGCTGCGCCATGTACAGCGATGGTGTTTGTCTGGTCGCAACTGTGCAAGGGCGATCCGTATTTCACGCTATCGCAGGTCGCGCTCAACGATTCGATCATGATCGTCGCGTTCGCACCGCTCGTCGCGCTGTTGCTGGGCCTGTCCGCGATCACGGTGCCGTGGGACACGCTGATTATCTCTGTCGGTCTCTACATAGTCATTCCCGTCATATTTGCCCAGATACTGCGCAGGCAGCTACTTGCAAAAGGCGACGCTCATTTCCAGCGAGCTGTCGCGCATCTCGGCCCGTATTCGATCTGCGCGCTTCTGGCGACGCTGGTGCTGCTGTTCGCATTTCAGGGGCAAGCCATCGTCAGGGAACCGCTCGTTATCGCGATGCTGGCCGTCCCGATCCTGATTCAGGTGTTTTTCAATTCCGGTCTTGCCTACGTGCTCAATCGCAGACTCGGCGTGGCGCACTGCGTGGCGGGACCATCGAGCCTGATCGGTGCGAGCAACTTTTTCGAGCTTGCGGTAGCCACTGCCATCAGTCTGTTCGGCTTTCAGTCGGGTGCGGCACTCGCGACCGTGGTCGGCGTGCTGATCGAGGTACCCGTGATGCTGCTGGTCGTTGGCGTGGTTAACCGGTCGCAGCACTGGTACGAAACAGGGAGCAGGTTCAAGGGGCAGCAAACATGAGCGTCACGATTTATCACAACCCGGACTGTGGCACGTCACGGAATACACTCGCAATGATCCGCAACGCGGGCATCGAACCGGAGATCGTCGAATACCTGAAAGCGCCGCCGGATCGGGAGACGCTAAAGATGCTCATCAGTCGTGCCGGCCTGACCGTGCGCGCCGCACTGCGCGAAAAAGGCACGCCATACGCCGACCTCGGTTTGGCCGACGTCTCGTTGCACGACGAAGAGCTGCTCGATGCAATGCTGTCCAATCCCATTCTCATCAATCGGCCATTTGTGATAACTCCGCACGGCGTGCGCCTGTGCCGCCCTTCCGAAGTCGTTCTGCAAATCCTGCCCGAAGCGCTGAACAAGCCATTTACGAAGGAAGACGGTGAGGTGGTGATCGATAACGAAGGACGGAGAGTGGGAATTGATTGACGGCCTGCCGAACATCAGTAGTTCGCATCTCGATACGCCGGACCTGCAAAAGCTTACGCCGCCTGCGGTATCGCAGCATGCACCGCGGATTCTGCTCCTCTATGGGTCGCTGCGATCCACGTCTTATAGCCGTCAGTTGACGTTCGAGGCTGAACGCATTCTGCGTCACTTCGGCGCCGAGACGCGAGTGTTCGACCCGTTCGGCCTTCCAATCGCCGATAGCGTAGCGGCGGATCATCCCAAGGTTGTAGAACTTCGCAAACTGTCGGAGTGGTCGGAGGGTCAGGTTTGGTGCAGCCCTGAACGTCACGGCACGCTCAGCGCGGTGTTCAAGAACCAGATCGACTGGTTGCCGCTGGAAAGTGGTGGTGTCCGTCCGACTCAAGGGCGCACGCTCGCCGTGATGCAGGTGTGCGGCGGGTCTCAATCGTTCAACGCGGTGAACGCACTGCGCGTACTCGGGCGCTGGATGCGCATGGTGACGATCCCCAATCAGTCGTCGGTGGCGAAGGCATGGCAGGAATTCGACGCGGACGGACGAATGAAGCCGTCCGCGTACTACGACCGGGTTGTCGATGTGATGGAGGAGTTGTACAAATTCACGCTGCTTGTGCGCGACCGCTCGGACTATTTGACAGATCGCTACAGTGAGAGAAGGGAGGCCCACCCGGAACTTGCGGAGCAACTGGCCGCGGCTGCGATGGATCATGAAGCCGATGCCAACCATGTCGACACCGACGAATGAAGGTTCGGTGGCTCTTCGCCGTCTTCATGGCGGAGGCAGCAACGCTCGCCGCGTTCCGATGAATAGTGACGGATTGAACGGTGGGCAACCGTCAGAATGTCCGCAGTTCACGGACATAAGGAGCCGACGCAATGGTGCAATTCACGACGCCGGGCGAATATATCGTGCTGCCCGCGAGTACGATCGAAGACGTGCCCACCTCACCAGGAAGCGTTTAAACGATCCGGCGATACTTGCGGGTGCGGTGAACCTGCCTAGCGGTTCATAGCCTGCGCATAACGAGCGCAAGCGCTGATCGTGCCGTCATACGACATGTTCGTCATCACGTCCCGGCTATCGACTTCGATGTCGATCTTGCAACTGACATTCGTCGGCACCATCGTTCCGCCAAAGGTGTTGGCCGTGTAATGACCTCCGCCTGATCCTCGGGATGCATTGGCCGTCGTAAAGCTGCTTGACGCCTGATAGGTCGACACCGTTTGCGACGTCGTCCATGTGTAGACATGACGACCCGCGAGGGTCCGGTCGCTGTTCGGCACGCCGAGCCTGTCGACGGCCATTGACAGCGGTTGCCCGCGCAGACGCTGCCAGCCCGTGTCCAACTGGTTTCCCACGCATGCCGCAAGCGGCAATAGCGTCAGAAGCGAAAATTTTCTCTGCGTTGATTTCGAAGGAAGCCGCTTGAGCACGGCGAATGCACCTTTGTGCGCCTTGATGATCGAGATCGCGTCTCGAAGAAGGAAAGTCGACATATCGGCCCGTCATTGAATGAGGAGGTTGTCATGCTGCAAGCAGCCTGATTCGTGCCGTGCTTGCCGGCATGGCGTCGATTATAAACCGATATGGTTTATGTTCAACCGATATGGTTGGTTGTTGGCGCGGGGATTCGAGTGAGCCCGCTTGTGAGCTCGTGGACGCTCACTCAGCCCGCGCCCGATAGATGGGCGCGGACAAAGCGCGCCACTTCCGCGCGCAGTTCCCGATCTTCCGGCGCGCCCATGAAGCCGCCGTGGGGCATTGCTTCGAAGACATGCAATTCGCAGGGTACGTCGGCGCGGCGTAGCGCACGGTGCAGTCGTACCGCATTCGACAGGAACAGGTCGCGCGTGCCGCTCTGAATAAAAGTCGGCACGAAGCCTTTGGAAAAATCGCCGAACAGCGGTGACAGATACGGATGAGCGAGGTCGGCGCCATTGGCATACAGCAGGTTGTTGGGCATCAGCGACTTAGGCAGCAGGACATCGACAAGCTGGTTCAGCACGAAGCTGTCGCCCGACTCGGTCAGGTCCACTTCCGGCGATAGCAGTACGAGCGCCGCCGGCAACGGCAAGCCTTCGTCGCGTGCTCGCAGCAGCATTGCGGCGGCCAGATTGCCGCCCGCAGACCGGCCGCCGATGACGATCTGGCGCGCCGGATACTGTTGCAACAGCCGGCGATACACGGCGATGCAATCGTCGAGCGCGGCCGGATACGGATGCTCCGGCGGCATCCGGTAGTCGATGCCCCAGCAGCGCAGGCCCAACTGCTCGGCTTGCATTTGCGCGCCGATGCGGCAGACGTCGCCGCCGCCAAACACGAGGCCGCCGCCGTGCAGATCGACATAGATCAGGTCGTCGGCGACAGCGCTTGTCGGTGTCGCGATGTGTACCGTGGCGTCGTCGATCTGAACGGTTTCCACGGCCGCGCGCAGTTGGCCTGCCAGTTGCGCGACGGCCGCGCCGTATTGCGCGTCGGCGGCGGCCTTGAAGCGCATCCAGCCGTCGAAATCGTCCGGCTCGGGTGGGTTGTACAACGCGTTCAGTGGGACGCCATCGGCATTGACCAGGCGGCGCAGCGCGGCCTGAGCCTCGGCGCTGATGCTGCGCGGAAACGGGATGTCACGGGCCGGAACGCGGACGCCGTCGGCTGGAGTGGGATTCATTGCAGAACTTTTTTAAAGGACTTCGGGGGCGGACGGCCACTGCTCAAGCGCGACATGCAGCGCGTCGAGACTGCGCCGCCATGAGGTTTCGCTGTCGGGCACGCTGTGGGCAAATGAGCTCGACAGTTCGAGCGTGACATAGCCCATGAAAAAGCCGCCGAGAAAGCGGATTGCGTGGACCTGTTCGGCGTCGGGCAGCGCATAACCGCGCAGCACCGCGCGACTCAGTTGCGCCAACTGAGGGCCGGCACTGGCTGCGGCGAGTTCGGGGGACAACGGTTGACGGGCGGCGGCGAAGCGGCCGGGATACTGGCGCGCATAGTCGCGATGCGCATCGGCCAGCGCCACCAACGCATCTTTGCCGGCGCGGCCGGCGATGGCCTGGGCCGCGGCATCGGCGAGTTGCCTGAGCGCGAACAGCGCGACCTGGCATTTCAGCCAGTCCAGGTTTTCCATGTGCGAATAGAGGCTGGCCAGCCGCACATTGAATTTGCGCGCCAACGCGGCGCCGGTCAGTTGCTCGAAGCCGATTTCGTCGGCGAGTTCAGCCCCGCCTTCTATCAGTCGCGCAACCGTTAGCCCTGTTTTGGCCATGGGGTTCCTCGCACGATTCCTAACTCAATAAGTTATTTTCCTAACTATATTAGGAATCGTGGAGGCGGTCAATTCGTCCAGGCTGACTGCGGATCTTCAGGCCGCCGTGCGTCCCCCCAGATGCTGCGCGAGAAACACTTCCATCGCCTCATAAAATTCGAACTGGTTTTCTTCGTTGCGGAAGCCGTGTCCTTCGTTGTCCTTGAGCATGTACTTGACCTCGACGCCGCGCTCGCGCAGCGCGTTGACGATCTGGTCGCTTTCCGCCTGCTTGACGCGCGGATCGTTCGCGCCTTGTGCGACAAACAGCGGCGTCACGATGCGGTCCGCGAAGAACAGCGGCGATGCATCGTGCAGCGCCTGCTTGCCGGCTTCGGTCTGCGGGTTGCCGATCATTTCATACATCATGTCGATCATCGGCTTCCAGTACGGCGGCAGCGATTCGAGCAGCGTGAACAGATTCGACACGCCCACATAGTCGACTGCGGCCGCGTAGCGTTCGGGCGTGAACGTCACGCCCGCGAGCACCGCATAGCCGCCGTAGCTCGCGCCGTAAATGCCCACGCGCGCAGGGTCGACGAGACCTTGCGCGACGAGCCAGTCGATGCCGTCGTCGATATCGTTCTGCATCGACTTGCCCCATTGACCGAAGCTCGCTTCCCAGAACGCGCGTCCATAACCCGTCGAGCCGCGGAAGTTCAGTTGCAACACCGCATAGCCGCGATTGGCCAGCAATTGCGCTTCGGAATTGAAACCCCACAGATCGCGCGCCCAGGGGCCGCCATGCGGATTGACGACCAACGGAAGCGGGCGCTCCAGCTTCTGTCCGCGTTCGACACCTACGGGCAAGGTCAGATAGCCGTTGATGTGCAAACCGTCACGCGCGACGAAACTGATCGGCTCCATGTGCGCCATATCCGCCGGATCGAGCCAGGGCATCAGATCGATGAGCTTCGAAAGACGGCGGCTCGCAATGTCGTACGTGTAGGTCGAGCCCGGTGAGAGATCGCTCGAAGCGTGAACGATCGCGCGGGTTTCATCGCGCGTGATGCTCGTGACCGTGACTTCCTGGCCTGGCAACTGACGTGTCAGGTCCTCGAAGAGCGAGCGCGCCCATTCGTCGAAGAACTTGCGATGCACGCGGTCGTCCACATACCACGCGGCCGTCAATACGCGACGATGATCCGAATAAGCGAGCCCGCTTACGTCAACGTGTTCGGCCTCGAACAGCAGTGTGCCTTCCTGCGCGGTTTGCGGGTCGAACTCGAAGATCGCGGTCTTGTCGCGGCCGCGGTTGGAGATCGCGTACAGGCGCTGATTGTCGAATGTGAAGAACAGCGGCGCGACCGTTTGACGGAAATCCGTCGTCAGGATCGGACGGAACGGTTCGGTCTCGGTGTCGCGATAGAGCAGGGTCGTGTTGACGCCGTCTGAAGCCGTCGCGACACGCAGACGCCCGTCGTGATCGGTCATCCAACCCATGATGTTGCCGGGATTTTCAGCGATCGGCGTGAACTCGCCGGTGACCACGTCGACGCGAAACACATCGAACACTTGCGGATCGCGCCGGTTCATCTGCAACAGGACGTAGCGGTCATCGTCGGGGAGATCGTCGACGATGCTCGCTCGCACGCCGTCGAACGGCGTCAGGTCGAATGCTTCGCCGCCGTCGATAGGCACTGACAACACGTGAAAATTTTCGTCGCCGCCGAAGTCCTTCACGAACAGGATGCGGTCGTTTCCCTTCCAGCCGTGGCCAGGGACGTCGCGTTCGGATTCGTTGGTCAGCGCGCGCGCTTCGCCAAGCGGCGAGCCGTCGGCGCCGAGTTCCTGAACGAAGATGTTCTGGCGGCCCGCATGCCGCGCCATAAACGACAAATGCCGACCGTCGGGCGAGATCGCGAACCCATGCTTGTCGGGTCTGCGGAAGAAGTCGCGTGCCGAATAAACCTTGGGGGTCCGGCCAGCGGCTTGCTGTTTGTCATTCACGGCGACCATGCATTTCTCCTTGAAAACTGCATTTGACCATGATTGGAGGATTCGCAGCGCCGGACAGGCAGGGATCGTCAAATGGAATTTCCACGCACGCAAGCCAGCGTTTGCCGTCGCGGAGTTATTGCACTTACGTTCCGGATGCGAAGTCGGGGGACGGGTTGATCTCGACGTTTTGCGCATGGCTCGAGCGCGAGGGTGAAACACGCGTAGCCACGACAGGCGTGCGATAGTTTTTCGCGCAGCGCTTGCCCGTACCTATTTCGCAGAGCCGCGGCGACACACCACGGCGTCGCCGAACCCTAAATCCGCCGACGTAATTAGCGCTGCTTGCGAGCCTTTTCTGCGCCCGCAGCTTGCGCGTCGTCGCGTTCACGGCTCCACGTTTCAAGCAGCGTGCGGGTCTGTGCGCGAATGGTCGACTTGATCATTTCAGCCTTCTCCGGATCGATGCTTTTCCAGCCGAGCAGCGACAGCGTCGAGCGGTGCGCGACGTGAAAGATCACCAGTTGCCCATGCAGGCTGAAGATGCGGATCAGGGTGACCGGATCGTCGGCGGCGCGCCCGGAGATTCGCGCGACGAGCGCCGCGCTCACTTCGTTCAGCGGCTCGCGGATCTTGCAGGTCAGAATCTTCGTCGCGCTTTCGGGCTCGTAGCCGGCCTGTTCGCGCGCGAAAAACATCCGGCGCCCCGGCTTGTTCGCTTTCGCAAACGCGCTATCCGCCATTGCTTCCTGAATGCCGATGAACGCGTCGATCAACGTCGCGGTGTCGGCGTTCTCGCGCAGCACCGTTTGCGCGCGCTCGACTGACGGCGCGAAGTTCTTCCACGCGGTGTCGGCGAGCTCCTCGATACACGCGCGGTACACCCCTTCCTTGTTCTCGAAGTAGTACTGCAGCGCGGGCGCGTTGACGCCGGCGCGGGTCGCGATGTCGCGCGTCGACGCGCCATCGAAACCATGTTCGCCAAACAGTTCGACCGCCGCTTCGATGATCCGCTGCCGCGTTTCGTCACCCCGCGCATAGCCGCCCTCTGTCGTGCGGCGCAGCCTCTTTGCGGTGTTCATGCGTTGCTCTCCGCCTTTCTCTTTAAAGCGCCCGTCGGAACCCCTCCGGGACATCTTCCGAAATATATCACTTGACACATTTTTATCAGCTGGAATAATTGTTCCACCTGGAAACAATTGGACCGATACGAATGTCAGCGACCGCAGGCTCTCCCTCCCGCCCGATCCCCGCCGAAGACTCACCGGCCGCGGGCACCCGGCGTCCCACCCGGCGCACGGTGCTGATCGCACTGGGCGTTGTCGCGCTGATCGTCGGCGCGGTCTGGCTCGGCCGGTGGTGGACGGTCGGGCGCTTTATCGAAAGCACCGACGACGCGTATTTGCAGGCCGACAGCGTCACCATCGCGCCGAAAATCGCGGGCTATGTCACCGAGGTGTACGTCGCGGACAATCAGGTCGTGAAGGCCGGCGACCCGCTCGTGCATCTGGACGCGCGCCAGTATCAGGTCGCGCTAAACCAGGCGCTGGCCACGATCGACGCGCGCAAGGCCGACATCGAACGCGCGCAGGCCGAGATCGAACAGCAGCAGTCGAACATCGCGCAGGCTCAGGCGCAGCAACAGGTGGCGCGGGTGAGCGCGCAGCACGCGAGCGACGAAGTGCGTCGCTATGCGCCGCTCGTTTCGACCGGCGCGGAAACCAGCGAACGGCTCGCGGAACTGACCAGCAGCCGCGACCAGGCGAACGCCACGCTCGTTGCGAACACGGCGGCGGTGGAAGCGGCGCGCTCGCAGATTGGTTCGAGCACCGCGCAACTGGCGCAGGCGCGCGCGCAACTCGAAGCCGCGCAGGCGAGCGCCCAGCAATCGCAACTCGATCTCGACAACACCGTGGTGCGCAGCGTGCTCGGCGGCAAGGTCGGCGATCGCACCGTGCGGGTCGGTCAATACGTGCAACCCGGCACGCGGATGCTGACGGTCGTGCCGGTGCAAAACACCTATCTGCTGGCCAATTTCAAGGAAACCCAGGTGGGCCGGATGCGCATCGGTCAGCCGGTGGAAATGCATGTCGACGCGTTGCCCGGTCATACGCTGCATGGCGTGGTCGATAGTTTTTCGCCGGGCACGGGCTCGCAATTCGCGCTGCTGCCGCCTGAGAACGCCACCGGCAACTTCACGAAGATCGTGCAGCGAGTGCCTGTGCGGATTCGCATCGACACCGGTGCGGAAACGCGTAGCGTGCTGCTGCCCGGACTTTCGGTAACCGTGGATATCGACACGCGTTCCGCGCGCGATCGCGACGCACGCATCGATAGCGAGAACCATCGTGGCTGACGCCAAAGCCGTGGCGCCGGCCGCGCCGCATGCCGAGGAGCGGGCCAGTGTCGGCGACTGGGTCGCCGTTGCCGCGGGCGCGCTCGGCGCATTGATGGCCACGCTCGACATCTCGATCACGAACTCCGCCCTGCCGCAGATTCAAGGCGAGATCGGCGCCACCGGCACCGAAGGCACGTGGATTTCGACCGGCTATCTGATGTCGGAAATCGTGATGATTCCGCTGGCCGCGTGGCTCACGCGTGTGTTCGGCCTGCGCAATTTTCTGCTGACGAACTCGGCGCTTTTCATCGCGTTCTCGATGATGTGCGGCTGGTCGCACACGTTGCCGATGATGATCGCCGGCCGCATCGGTCAGGGCTTCACCGGCGGCGCGCTGATCCCGACCGCGCAAACCATCATCCGCACACGTCTGCCGCTGTCGCAGTTGCCGGTCGGCATGACCATGTTCGGGCTGATCGTGTTGCTCGGGCCGCTGCTTGGGCCGGTGGTCGGCGGCTGGCTCGCGGAGAACATCAGTTGGAGCTGGTGCTTCTTCATGAACCTGCCGATCTGCCTCGCGTTGATGACACTGCTGATCGTCGGTCTGCCGTCGGATAAGCCGCATTGGGAAGCGTTTTTCAAGGCGGACTGGCTCGGCATCGTCGGTCTTGCAATCGGTCTCAGTTCGCTCACGGTCGTGCTCGAGGAAGGGCAGCGCGAACGCTGGTTCGAATCGTCGATGATCGTGACGCTGAGTTTGCTGACCGTGTTCGGCATGCTGTTAATCGCCGCATCGCAAATGACCGCGAAGAAGCCGATCGTGCGGCTCGGCCTGATGCGCAATCCGAGCTACGCCAGCGTGATCGTGATCGTCTCCGCAGTCGGCGCGGCGCTGTATGGCGTGTCTTACCTGGTGCCGCAGTTTCTCGGCGTGGTGGCGGGCTACAACGCCGAGCAATCCGGCGCGATCATGCTGCTGTCCGGCTTGCCCGCGTTCATGATCATGCCGTTATTGCCGCGGCTTCTTGCCAGATTCGATTTCCGCGTGCTGGTGATCACCGGGCTGCTGCTCTACGCGATCAGCTGCATGATCGACATCGACCTGACCGCGCAAAGTGTCGGGCACGATTTCGTCTGGTCGCAATTGATACGCGGCACCGCGCAGATGCTCGCGATGATGCCGCTGAATCAGGCTTCGATGGCGGCCGTGTCGCGCGAAGATTCCGGCGATGCCGCGGGCCTCTACAACATGGCGCGTAATCTCGGCGGCTCGATCGGTCTTGCGATCATCGGCACCGTGATCGACCGGCGCACCACGTTTCATACCGCGATGATCCGCGAGTCGGTCAGCGCGAATTCGCTGACCGGTCAGGAAAGCCTCGCGGCGAATGCGGCGAACTGGTTCGCTCACACCGGCGATCTGGCTTACTCGCAAATGCGCGCGCTCGGTCAACTCGGCGTGCAGATCACGCAGCAGGCTGTCGTGATGACCTATTCCGAAACCTTCTATCTGCTCGGCATCGCGCTGCTCGCCTGCATTCCGCTCGCACTGTTTCTGAAAACGCCGAACAGGAATGCGCCGCCGCCTTCGTCCGCGGGACACTAATGTCTTCTGATCTCAACATGATGTTCAACCGTCCCTCGTGTTTCGCGTTGGCTGCCGCCGCGCTGGTTTCCGTTTTGTCGGCGTGCACGGTCGGCCCGGATTATCACGGTGCGCCACCGCTTGCCGGCGACGCACACAACCTCTCGACTTTCGTGCGCACGCCGGCTGCCGGCACGAGCGCAACGCCTGCACCGAACCAATGGTGGCTCGCCTTCAACGATCCGCAACTGAACGATCTGATCGCCGCTGCGTTGGCGCATAGTCCCGACGTGCACATCGCGCAGGCGCGCTTGCGGGAATCGCGTTCGCAATTGCAGACGCAGCGCGCGAACGCATTGCCGAAGGTATCCGCCGATGCGGCCGCGTTGCGCATGCGCTCGCCGGACTTGAGTTCCTTCGGTTCGTCGGACGGGAATGGCGCGGCGTCGTCGTCGGGTCGCGGTCCGTTGCAGCTCTATACCGCGGGCTTCGACGCCACATGGGAAATCGATCTGTTCGGCGGCACGCGTCGCGCGATCGAAGCGGCATCGGCGGATGCGCAAGCTGTCGATGCCGATCTCGCGGACACCCAGGTGTCGCTCGCCGCCGAGGTCGCGCAGGCGTACATCGAACTGCGCGACGAGCAGACGCGGCTCGAACTCGCGCAACGTCAGGCGCAAACCGAACAGAAGATGCTGACGCTCACGCAGCAGCGCCGGGAGCGCGGCACGGCCGCGGACGTCGATGTCGAGCGGCTGACCACGCAGGTCGAGAACACGCGCGCGACGCTGATTCCGCTCGACGCGCAACTGACCGATTCGCTCGACCGCCTCGCCGTGCTGACCGGCCGTGAGCCTGGCGCGCTGGACGAACAACTTGCCGTTGCGCGGCCGCTGCCGGCGTTGCCCGCGACGGTGGCGATCGGCGATCCGTCGGCAATGTTGCAGCAGCGTCCCGACATTCGCGCCGCGGAACGGCGGCTCGCGTCGAGCAATGCGCAGATCGGCGAACACATCGCGGACTTTTTCCCGAAGGTGACGCTGCTCGGCGATATCGGCTTCAGCGCGGGCGATCCGGGTCACCTCGTGCGCAAGAGCAACTTCAGTTGGATCGGCGCGCCGTATCTGCAATGGAATGCGCTCGATTTCGGCAGGACGCTGGGCAGCGTGCATGCCGCAGAGGCCTCGCGTGACGAAGCCGAGGCCCGCTATACGAAGACCGTGCTCGGCGCGTTGCAGGACGCGAATTCGTCGCTGTCGCGCTATGGGCATCAGCGCGAGCACGTTGTCACGTTGCAGAAGGTGGAGGCCTCCGCGAGTCATTCGGCCACGCTGATGCGGCAGCGCTATTCCGCAGGCGTTGCCACGTTGATCGACCTGCTCGACACGCAACGTGAAGAGTTCACCGCGCAGCAGAATGTCGTCGCGGGACAGGCCGAGTTGCTCAAGAACTTTGTGTCGCTGCAGAAGAGCCTCGGTATCGGCTGGCAGGCGCAACAGGCACAACAGGGTTAGATTCATCGCGGCCTTGGCGCACGTCGCGTCTTTTCGAGTGCGTGCTCTACAGATTGCTCGGCGGTATAGGTCCGCAGTCGCGTCTGCGCGACTACCATGCACGTTTCCCGTCGCGTGCGTGGGTAGGCGGCGGACCGTTTCCATACCGAGCTTTCACATGAGTCTGATCATCCGTTTGCTGTTTCTGTTATTCACCAGCCGCCGCCGGACCCGGCTGCAAGTGCTCGACACCTGCGTCACACCTTTTCGGGTCTGGTTCAACGACCTCGACGTGTTGTTCCACATGAACAACGGCCGCTATTTCACGATCCTCGATCTGGCGCGCGTCGATCTGATGATGAGAAGCGGCCTGTGGCGGCAGTGAAAGCACGCCGCTGGTATCCGGTCGTCACACTCGAGACAATGCGTTTTCACCGCTCGCTTGAACTCGGCGACCGTTATGACGTTCACACGCGCGTTATCGGCTGGGACGAAAAACATATTTTCATCGAACAAGGGTTCGTGCGCGGCGATGTGCAAGTCGCGTTGGCTGTCGTGCGGGCGCGCTTCCTGAAGCGAAGCGGCGGCGTGGTGAGCACGGCCGAGTTGATCGAGGTGGCGGGGATTACGCAGGCGTCGCCGACTTTGCCCGAATGGGTTGCGCGCTGGAGCGACGCGGAAGGCGGAATGACGTTTTCGTAGCCGTGCTCGCCGTTGTGCATTCGAGTGGTTGACGCTCGGCAGCGACTTATCAATCGATGAGACGCTGAGGCAAGTAATCGGGATGTACAGGCAAATTCCTTCAATCGCCCGCTGCTACCATTCCTTCGCCTGATTCTTCAGGTGATACGACTGTGCGATGAAACCGTTATCGCGACGGTTTCAATTTCTACCGCACATCGGTTAAACGACTTCTCCAATTGCCGCTCCGTTCGTCGCTCGCTCGATCGCTCGACGAACGGAATCACTGTTTGCGCCGATATAAGCGACGAGAAGCATCGAATTCGACCATCGCATTTCTGGAGATATCCTTGAGCAAGAAAGGACTGAAAGTCGTCGCAATCTCGGCAATCCTGCTGACCGGATTGTCGGCCTGCGGCACGACGCAAATGAATATGATCGACGTGCAGAAGACCACGGCTAAAACAATCGGCCTCGCTTCTTCCGACGAACTGACCATTACCAACGTCAAATACGGGCAAGGCAACTCGCTCGGCGGCAAACCCGTGACCTATGACGCGACGACCGGAAAAGGCCGGCGATTCGGCTGCTCGGTATTCATGATTCCTGGGCTGACGCCGCTGGACGCGCCGGCTTACCGGGATTGGGAGTGCCATCCGCGTTAAGCTAGTGGATGTGTTGTCTGCTTAGTTGTGCGGTGGTTCTTCGACGGAAACTGGATTGTTTATCGCGTATCCGTCGGGGAAAGATATCAATGCGTGCCGCGCCTGCATTAAATCCCGGCCAACGGTGCCGAATAGCGCCACTTGCTTGCGTTGGAATCGATGCGAGCGTCGTTGATGCGGCGTTGTTCCGCCCGCGCCATGTCGGCCTGTTCGAGCACGAGCGCCTGTGCCTGACGTGACAGCGCATATTCGCTCACGGTGCCGCTCGTACGGGTTGTCACTTTCATTTGTGGTCGCATGATCGCTCCAGAATAAGGGTGGCCGAATGCGACCGGTAGTCCGACTGTATACCCATCGCCCCATGTAAGCACGGCTTTCCTGCATAAAACACGCTATACGTTAGATGAATTGAGTAAAGTGGCACTCGATATTGATAACTCGATGTCATTTCATTAATGCCACTCATGTCATTTTGTTTCCCTCCACGGTTGTCCACAATGCCCTTCGACAACACTCATTTGGAGAAGCAGACATGTACGCGATCACGGGAATCACAGGAAAGGTAGGCGGCGCGGTGGCGCGTGCGTTGCTCACGGCGGGGCAGCCGGTCCGTGCAGTGGTGCGCGATGCTGCGCGGGCGAGTGCATGGGCGGAGCTGGGCTGTGAGATCGTCACGGCCGACATGAACGATGCGGCTCGCCTCACCGCTGCATTTAAAGGCGCGCAAGGCGTCTTCATTTTGCCGCCGTCGGATTTCGATCCGTCGCCTGGCTTTCCGGGCGCACGCGCCGTGATCGACGCCGTAAGCGCGGCGCTCCAGTCGGCGCAACCGGAAAAGGTCGTCTGCCTGTCGACGATCGGCGCGCAGGCCACCGAACTCAATCTGCTCACGCAACGCACGTTGATGGAACAGGCGCTGCGCGACCTGCCGGTGCCCGTGACTTTCCTGCGTCCAGGCTGGTTCATGGAGAACTCCGCATGGGACGTGGTGCCGGCTCGCGATACCGGCATCATGTCCAGCTTTCTTCAGCCGCTCGACAAGCCCGTGCCGATGGTCGCGACGGCGGACGTGGGCCGCGTCGCCGCGGATCTGTTGTTGCAGAGCTGGAGTGGCACGCGTGTGGTCGAACTCGAAGGGCCGCGCCGGATCACGCCGAACGACATCGCCGCGACTTTTGCCAGGATCCTCGGCAAAACGGTGACAGCGCAGATCGTCGCGCGCGACACATGGGAAGCGTTGTTCCGCGCTCAAGGGATGAAGCATCCGCTGCCGCGCATGCGGATGGTCGACGGCTTCAATGAAGGTTGGATCGACTTCGAAGGAAAGCCGGCCGAAGTTCTCAAAGGCGAAGTGGAACTGGAAACCGTGCTGCGGGCGCTCGTCGCGAAGGCTAATAGTTGATGTACCCGCAACTGGCGATGCGCTGTGAGTTCATGGCGCGTCGCCGGTTATCAATCAATCAATCGCTTGCGTGCGTGCTGAAAGCCAGCGTCTTAACGCTGTCGTCACTGCATAGGCCGCTTGCGCGATAACACGTCTGATACAGGCGCAGGCGAGCAAACGGCTGGGGAGCGCGTCAACGCGCGCCACCAGATCACGCCGGCGCTTGCCGACAGCACGCCTGCAATCAGCACACTCCACCGCATGCCGTCGCCGATCTGCGGGTGAGCGGCGATCAACGAACCCGAAAGCGCCACACCAAGCAGCGCGCCCATCTGGCGCGCGGCGTTCAGCACGCCGGCTGCGATTCCCGAGCGATCACGCTCGACCGACGCCATCATCGCGGCCGTGGTCGCCGGCGTGATGAGGCTTGCGGCGAGACCGATCGCCGGAAGCGGCAATGCGAGCCATGCATAAGGCGCCGACGCGCCGAGCGCCATCAAGCTGAGATAACCGGCCGCCGCCAGCAGAAACGCGCCGGCAACCAGCCCCTTCTCTCCGAACCATCCGGCTGCACGCTTCGATAACAGACTGCCGATGGGGACCACGATCGTCAGCGGCAAAAACGCGAGGCCGGCGTGCATCGGCGAGTAGCCGAGTTGTCGCTGGAACAGCAGGCTCAGATCGAACATCAGCCCGTAGAACGTGAAGGCGGACACCATCGACACCCACGCGGCGCCCGAGAACACCGCGTTGCGAAACAGGTCGAGCGGCATCATCGGCTGGAATCGGCTGGCTTCAATCGCGATGAAGGCGACGCCGGCCGTCAACGCCGCGACGCTGCATCCGATGATCACAGGCGAGCCCCATCCATAGTGGGGTGCAGCGATTACCACAAGGTTAAGCAACGCCAGCGCAGCGATTCCCGCTATCTGCCCGGCAACGTCGAACGAACGCTTTGTCGCAAGCGGCGAAACCGGTTCAGCAATACGAACCCTTAGCGCGAGCACGACACCTGCAACGCAAATCGGCACGTTGACCAGAAAGATGCTGCGCCAGCCGATCGAGCCGATCAGCAGGCCGCCGATCAACGGCCCCGATGCCATCGCCACGCCGCCAAGTCCGGCCCACAAGCCGAAAACCGCGGCCCGTTCACGAGGATTCGGCCAGGTATCGTTGATGAGCGTCATCGATGCCGGAACCAGCAACGCCGCGCCGGCGCCCTGCAAAATGCGACCCGCGACGAGCAAAGCAAGACTTTGCGCGACGCCGCACAGCGCCGAGGCCACGGTAAACGCCAGCAATCCGGCTACATAGACGTTGCGCGCGCCTTGCCGGTCCACCAGCGTTCCGCCAGTCAGCAACAGGCTGGCGAACGTCAACGTGTAAGCGGTCACGACCCACTGCAATCCGGCGATGCCGCCCGCGAGACTCTCGGCGATCCGTTCGAGCCCGACATTCACAATCGATGTATCGAGAATCACGATCACATAGCTGATACTCGTCGCGAGTAGCACGCGCTGTTGATGCTTGCTGCGATCCATCTAGGGCCGCCTCTTTGCGTGGTGTGGTTTGCGCAGTATCGAGGGCGCGTTGCATCCGATGCTTCGATGCGTGTCGAAACATGCGACCATTGAAACCGCTTATGCTTCGCGCTGAAGTCACGGAGATCGCCTTGAATGCTCAGCCCAATCTGTCCGCCACCGCTTTCCTGATCGCGGATGCCGCCCGCGCCGCGATGTTGATGGCATTGGCCGACGGCCGCGCGCGGCCGGCCGGCGAACTGGCCTATGCAGCGGGCGTCACGCCGCAGACGGCCAGCAGTCATCTTGCGAAGCTGCTCGATGGGGGGCTTGTCGTCGTCGAGAAACAGGGGCGTCACCGGTACTACCGGCTCGCCGACCCGCAAGTCGCGTTGGCGCTCGAAAGCCTCGCGTCGATCGGCAAGCCGCCGACGGTCCGCAGGAAAGCGCCCAGCCGCGACGCCGAAAAGCTGCGCTTCGCCCGCTGTTGCTACGATCATCTGGCGGGCAAGGTCGGCGTCGCGATCACACACACGCTGACCGCGCGGGGCTTTTTAGCCGCCGCGCCGGACAAGCGGTTCGAAGTCACGGATGCAGGTCGAACGTGGTTGCGCACGCTAGGACTCGATATCGATGCGACAAGACCGGGCCGCTATGGAATCGCACGCCAATGTCTCGACTGGACAGAGCGCCAGCATCATCTCGCAGGACCGCTCGGCGTGGCGTTGCTCGAGCTTTTATGTACGAAGGGTTGGCTGATGCGCAACCGCGCTTCGCGGTCGGTGCAGATCACGCCCGAAGGCTGGACGGGATTGCGGCAACAGTTCGGACTGACGCCGGACGCGATCGAACATGTCGGTGAAGAGAGCGTGGGTTGAAGCAGTCCGGGCGGATTGCCGGTAATTCGCTCGGCTTATCTATTGCCGTCGCTTTCTTTGGCCGCGAGTGCTTCCCACAACTCCTGCACGAGACTCGCGCTGTTCTGCCCGTCGCGATATAAGCGCAGTTCCAGTTCGAGCTTCCACCGGTCGTCGCCGGCCAGAACCAGCGCACCCGATGCCACTTCGCTTTCGATCAGACTACGCGGCAACCACGCGACGCCTTCGCCGTTGAGCGCGAGTTGCTTCAGCACGTCGGCCATATCCGATTCGAAACGAGTGCCGAGTACGGCCTTCGTCTGCACCTGATGCAACAACAGACTCAGGCAGCGCCCGAAATACGTCCCCGCGCTATACGCGATCAACGGCACCGGATGCGCCGACGTACCCGGCAGCCGGTACAGCGGACCGCCGCGCTGGTTCGGCGCCGAGATCGGCACGAACACGTCGGTGCCCACCCGCAACGACGGGAAGCGCGTGGGATCCAGATGCAACGGCAACTCCGGATGCTCGTACGCGAGCATCAATTCGCACGAGCCGTTCAGCAGCATCAGGATCGAGTCGTGCACATTGGTCGGCACGATTCGCAGATGCAGCTGGCGGAAACGCTGACGCAACGACTTGATCCACGCCGGCAGAAAGCCGACGGAGATCGCGTGTCCGGCTGCCACCTGCAAACCGGCGCCGGGAATGCGCTGCTCGGTGCGAATGATCGCGCGAACGTCGAAGAGTCTGAGCAGCACGTCTTCGCCGGCTTCGAGAAACAGTCGGCCTGCGGAAGTGAGCGTTGGCGGATAGGTGCTGCGGTCGATCAGTTCCGCGCCCACCCACTGTTCGAGCGATTTGATGCGGCGGCTGAGGCCGGATTGCGTGACGTTGCGAACGTCGGCTGCGCGCGAGAACGTGTGATGCCGCGCCACTGCGACAAAGTCCTCGATCCATTTGACTTCCATACGCTTTCCTCCGCGCCACTCGCTATCTGGTCACGCCTGGCGGCGTCAATGGAGAATCTTCGCGAGAAAGTCGCGTGCGCGATCCGATTTCGGATTCGCAAAGAATTCGTCTTTGCGGTCGTCTTCGATGATCAGGCCTTTGTCCATGAAAATCACGCGATGCGCGACCTTCTTCGCAAAGCCCATTTCGTGCGTGACGCACATCATCGTCATGCCTTCCTGTGCGAGTTCCACCATCACATCCAGTACTTCGTTGATCATTTCCGGATCGAGCGCGGAAGTGGGCTCGTCGAACAGCATCGCGATCGGATCCATCGACAGCGCGCGGGCAATCGCCACACGCTGTTGCTGACCGCCCGACAACTGCCCCGGAAATTTGTCCGCATGCGCGCGCAGACCCACGCGGTCGAGCAGCTTCAATCCCTTGGCCGCGGCTTCGTCTTTCGAGCGGCCGAGTACCTTGATCTGCGCGAGCGTGAGGTTTTGTGCAATCGACAGATGCGGAAACAGCTCGAAGTGCTGAAACACCATGCCGACTTTCGAACGCAGTTTCGACAGATTGGTTTTCTTGTCGGTGAGCGATTGACCGTCGATAACGATCTCGCCTGTCTGGAACGGCTCGAGGCCGTTCACGGTTTTGATCAGCGTGGACTTGCCCGAACCGGACGGCCCGCACACCACGACGACTTCGCCCTTTTGAATAGAGGTCGTGCAGTCGCTCAATACCTGAAACTGACCGTACCACTTCGAGATGTTGTTAATGGAAATCATATTGCCACTCGCCGTTGAAAATATCTGACCGATGCGGACGCCAGCGCACAGATCACGAAATACGTTGCACCCGCAAACAGTGTCATCTCGATGCTGGTGCCGTCGCGATCGCCGACATTCGTCGCCGTGCGGAAGAAGTCCGCGAGGCTGATCACGTAGACGAGCGACGTGTCCTGAAACAGAACGATCGCCTGCGTCATCAGCAGCGGCACCATTGCGCGAAACGCTTGCGGCAGGATCACGTAGCGCATCGTCTGCGTGTAGGGCAAGCCGAGCGCGAGTGCGGCGTTCGCTTGCGCGCGCGGCACCGCCTGAATTCCGGCGCGAATGATTTCTGCGTAGTACGCGGCTTCGAACAGCGAGAACGCCACCAGTGCCGATGCAAGCCGCGTGTCGAACGCGCCGGACAGACCCAATACCGCCTGCAACACCTGCGGCACGATCAGGTAGAACCACAGCAGCACCATCACGAGCGGGATCGAACGGAACGTGGTGACGTAAGCCCGTGCAAACCACTGCAACGGCCGTAGCGGAGCAAGCCGCATCAGCGCGAGCACAGTGCCCAATGCCATGCCGGCGACGAGCGCCACCGCCAGGATTTTCAGCGTGATCAGCGCGCCGAGCCACAGCGTGGGCAATGCGGCGGGAATGCCGCTCCAGTCGAGACGATGCATTACTTGCCTCCGATAAAGCCGACAAGCCGCGTGCGCGACTCGACGCGCCGCATCAACTGGAGCACGACGATGTTGATCGCGAAGTAAGCGACCGTCACCGCGATAAACGATTCATAGGTTTGCGCGGTGTAGTCGACCAGCTGACGCGCTTGCGCGGACAGATCGAGCAAGCCGATCGTCGATGCGACCGCCGAGTTCTTGAAGACGCTGACGAACTCCGACGTCAGCGGCGGCAGGATCGTTCGAAACGCAACGGGCAACAACACGTACCGATAGGTCTGCGGTTGCGTCAGGCCGAGCGCGAACGCGGCCGCCCGTTGACCGCGTGGCAACGCGGCGATACCCGAGCGCACCTGCTCGCAAACGCGTGCGCCGGTGAACAGCCCAAGACACACGATCGACGACGAGAAGAACTGCACCGACGGCGACAACGCCTTGAATGCATTGCCGGCCGCAGCGGGCAGCAGTTCGGGAATCACCAGATACCAGATGAAGAATTGCACGATCAACGGCACGTTGCGAAATAGCGCGACGTAGGCGGTGCCGAGCGCGGCGAGCCGTTTGTCGTCCGTGCTGCGCAATACGCCGAATGCCGTGCCGACGATGAGCGCGATCACCCACGCGGCAAGCGACACGATCAGCGTGGTCGCGAGGCCGGACAGCAGCCAGCCGAGATAGGTCGTGGGTTCACCCGTCGAGACCGGGCTGAGCAGAATGCTCCAGTTCCAGTGGTATTGCATGTGCCGATCCAGAATTCAAAAGAGGACGCGAGAGGACGCGACGCTCGCGCGTCCGTGTTGCATCGCGCTCGTTGTGCTTGTCAATGCGCGTAGTCGGGTTCGTCGCGATCGAGCTGCCGCCGGATGCTCGCCAGATGCTGGCGTGCGCTGTCGCGCTCGCCGGCGCGCATCTGCCGATACGTCTTCGCGGCGATGGCGGGGTCGATGATCTTCAAGGGCCGTCCTGTCGACAGCGCGAGCTGTTGCACTTCGCACGCGCGTTCGAGGTAGTAGAGGTCGTCCCATGCTTCGGCGATCGTCGCGCCTACCACCATCACGCCGTGGTTCTTCAGGAACGCGACGTCCGCGTCACCGATTGCAGCGGCAATGCGGTCGCCTTCGGAACTGTTCATCGCGAGGCCGTTGAAGTTTTCGTCGACGGCGGTGCGGCCGTAGAACTTCAACGCGGTTTGCCCTGCCCACAGCAGCGGCGGACCGTCGAGCATCGCCAGTGCAGTTGCGTTCGGCATATGCGTGTGAAACGCGACCTTGATGCGCGGCTGCCGCAGGTGCACACGCGCATGAATGTAAAACGCGGTGATCTCAGGCACGCCGTCGCCCTGCACGACATGGCCGTGCATATCGCAAACGAGCAGCCTGGACGCGGTGATTTCCTCGAACGCGTAGCCGTACGGATTGACGAGGAACAGATCGTCGTGACCCGGCAATACCGCCGACAGGTGATTGCATACGCCTTCGTGCATGCCGAGTTTCGCGGCCATCCGGAAGCACGCGGCGAGATCGATGCGTGCTTCCCTGATCTCGGCCGTGTCCAGTTCGCCGGGTTCCACCTTCACGGGTTCCGTTGTCTGGGTGGGAGTGAAGCCATGTGCCATTGCTTTCTACCTCGAAAATGGGAAACACGCGCCGCGCCGATGAATTGCACGGCGCGCTGCATCCGCTTTGCGTCCGCTTGGTATCAATACGCTGCCTGGTCGTCGGGATGCGCATAGAGCTCGCGCAGTTGCGGCGTCATCGCGAAGTTGAAGTTGATCTCCTTCGGCGGCACGGGCTTCTGGAACCACTTCGCGTAGATCGCATCGATTGCGCCCGAGGTCATTACCTTCGAAAGCGTGCCGTCCACCAGCGTCTTGAACGCGGGATCGTCCTTGCGGATCATGAACGCATACGGCTCTTTCGATTGCGCGGTGCCGGTGACGATCCAGTCGTCCGGTTTGCGCGACGTGGTGCGCGCGCCGGACAGCAGCACGTCGTCGAGCATGAATGCCTTCGCGCGACCCGTTTCGAGTGTGAGGAACGACTCGCCGTAGTCCTTCGTCGAGATGATGTTCATGTTCAGTTTCTTGTCGACGTTCATCCGGCGGATGATCGACTCCGCGGTCGTGCCCGCATTGGTGACGACGGTTTTGTTCTCCAGATCGCCGAAGTCCTTGATGCCCGAATCCTTGTTCACCAGCAGGCGCGTCAATGCGAGAAAGATCGTGTCCGAGAACGCAACCTGCGCGTGGCGCGCATTCGTGTTCGTCGTCACGCCGCATTCGATGTCGATGGTGCCGTTTTGCAGCAGCGGTATGCGGTTCTGCGAGTTGACCGGCACGAGGCGCACCGTGAGGTTCGGCTTGCCGAGCTTCGTCTTGACGGCGTCGATAACTTTCTGACACAGGTCTTGTGAAAAGCCCACCACGTTCTGATTGGCGTCGTAATACGAGAACGGAATCGACGCCTCGCGATGGCCGACGACGATCACGCCCGCCGAGTTGATCTTGTTGAGCGTGGGGCCGAGGTCCTCCGCGGCCGCCAGTTGACACGCCGCGATAGCGGTTCCGGCAACGATTGCGCCGATGATGCTTCTGATCGTTTTCATGCTTGGCTTACCTCAGCACATGGGTCAAAGAGAGAGTGGAAATCGTCGCGATCATCCGCGTTTTGCGCTGCGCTTTGCGCTACATTCCGCGCTGCGTTGCAAGCCGGTCCCGCGACAGTGAGCGCAATATAGCGGCGGCAAAAATGGCGCACGATGCTGATCGCGCAAGGTGCGTTGCGGAAACGGAATAGTTACGCCGAACTCAGGCGGGCATAGGCCAGCGCGGCGATGGCCGCGTCCTGCAACGCGTTGCCGACCGCCTTATAAACGACGATGCCGTTGCAATCGGGCGCGCGTTGGCGACCGCTGCCGACAATGCCGGAGAGATCGGCAACCGTCTTGCCGGCGAGTGCGGCGGGATCGAGTAACAGGAAGTCGCCCGACTCGGCCAGCGCCTGCCCGGTCCAGTCGGCGACCACTTCCGTCGCTCGCTCGATGCACGCGTCGTCCATTTCTCGCTGGTCGGGACGCGTCGCGCCGATACTCGCGACGAACGCGCCTGGTTGCAGCGATACGCCGTGGATCACGGGGGTGGACGCGCGAGTCGCGAGTACCACGATGTCGGCGCTGGCCGCGTGTTCGGCACTCGTTGCATGCGCGTGGATGCCGAAGCGCTCGTGCAGCGATTCGGCGTAAGCCGTTGCTTCGTCGGCATCCGGTGCATATACCGAGACCTGTTCGAGTTGGAAGGTCTCGATGAACAGATCCACGTGCGCGCGTGCCTGCACGCCGCAACCGGCGACGCCCAGCCGGCGGCTGTTCGCGCGGGCCAGATGCGTCGCCGCGAGCACGGTCGTCGCGGCGGTTCTGAAGCGCGTAAGTTCGTCGCCTTCCATCAACGCGAGCATGCGACCGTCGTCGAGCGACATCAGTGCAATGTAGAAGCGGAACTGGCCGTCGAGTGTCGTGTACATCTTCACGGCGGCAACGCGCTCGGTCGCGAGCATCGCGGACATCGTGCTGAACTTCGCATCAGTCAGCGCGATGCGGCTGCGCGGCTGCACGGCGGCGTCGCCGCGATGCATTGCTTCGTGGGCGGCGCGCATCGCCGTCAGCGCGTCGCGGCCGCTCAGCACGGCGGCGATCTGCGCGTTGCTGTAAAGCTGTGTGGACTGAAGCATGGGATCAGGCCTCCTCGATCAGACAGACCGGGCCGCTGAGCCAGCAGCCCTGGCGCGCGTCGGCGGGATCGCGGAAGTCCACGCCGATCGCGGACGGACGTCCCATCGCCACGCCCTGACGCACGACGATCCCGCGTTCACCCGCCGCGACGAGTCCATAGCGATGCGCGCCGAACAGCAGCGCGGCCGCCGCAATGCCGGTCGCCGCGTCTTCCGGATAGCCGGATGAGCGGGGAAACTGCCGTGCGTCGAACACGTGCGGCGCGTCGGCGTCGAGCGAAAACGGATAGAGACCGGTCGACGACAACGCGTCGCATACCGCTTCGATGCGCTCCAGTTTCGGCGCGATGGCGTTCAGCCGCGCGGTCGTGCGGACCGGCACCAGCGTTTTGGTGCGGCTCGTGGTGGCGTTGACGATGCCGAGCGGCAGCAGATCGTCCGCAGTGAGGTTCAATGCATCGAGCGTCCGGGCGATCAGCGCGGTGTCGTTCACCGGCTCGACGCGGCCAGCGGGCTGGCTGACTTCGATACGCGAGTCCGACGCGTCCGATGCATCCGACGCCTGGTAACGTGCTTCGACAATACCGCTCAACGTCTCGATCCGCGCCGTATCCGTGCGCCACACGCCGGTGTGACGCAGCAGCCACAATGCGCCCAGCGTCGCGTGTCCGCACATCTCCATCTCGTGATTCGGCACGAAGAAGCGGAACCGGAAGTCGTGGCGCGGATCGGCGGCGCGCATGACGAACGCGCTTTCATGGCCGTAAGCGCGTGCCACGTCTTTCATCTGCGTGTCCGACCAGCCGTTCGCGTCGAGTGCAATCGGGGCCGGATTGCCACCGTTGTCGGTCGTGGAAAATACCCGTACGAGTTGTACCGGTTGTACGTCGTGCATGCGCGTGTTCCCTTATTCTGGCGCACCCCGTGGGTGTGTCGCGTTTCGTGAAGCGGGGCCGAAGCCCGGCCTGCCATGCTTCGCAGCATGCGCGATCGGTTTTTTTTCTTCGCTTCCATTTGGGCCGAAACACTCGCACTATTGGGCCATCGTGGCTTGCGGACAGCGCATGCGTTGTCCGCAACGGCCCGAAACCCGAGTCGCAGGACCCCGTTATGTCTTATCAAACCGCTGCTTCGCACATTCCCGCCGATCGCGTGTCCGCGACCTGCCGCATCACCATGGCCGGTTACGCGACGTCGTGGCACGAGCATGAGGAGTTCATGTTTCTGCTGCCGCGCCGGGGCGCGTTGACGTTGAATTCGGAGCATTCGAAGCACGCGCAGCGTATTGCGGCCGGTGTGCTCGCGGTGGTGCCGCCCCGAGGTTTCCACGAAACCGCGAGCAATCGCGGCGAGCATTGCCATACGGCGGTGTATGTACAGCGGGATTTCGTGTCGTTTTGCGCGCGCAAGGTCAACGCTGCGATGGCTGGCGGCGATGCGCCGCGCTATTTCACCCCGTCGCCCGCACTGCTCGGCGCACTGCATCTGCACGGCCAGTTGAGCCATGTCGACGCCGGTGCCGCTGCGGATGTCGCCGATGAACTGCCCCGCTACCGGCAGGATCTGCTCGACCGGCTGATTGCGTCGGCATGCGTCGAGGTCGCGCTGAGCGGCGCGCAAAACCGTGCTGCCGATGCCGGGCTGTCACGCGAACAACTCGTCGACGAGATCAAGGGATATCTCGACGCAATGCTCGCGGAGCGCGTCGATATCGATACGATTGCGTTGGAGTTCGGGATGTCGCGGCGTCATCTGACGCGCGTTTTTCGCGAGCAGGCCGGCGAAAGCATCACCGACTATCAGATGCGCCAACGTGTGGCGCGGGCCGCCGCGCTGCTGAATGTGCCCGGCACGACCGTGCTTGCGGCGGCAATGAGCGTGGGCGTCGAATCGCCTTCCTATCTCGCGCGGCTATTCAACCGGTTCGGCATGCCGTTGCCGCGCGCTTTCAAAGCGTGAAGCCGGAGTTCGACGCTTGCGCAGTCGTATGAAAATTCACTCCTCGCATTTCACGTCCTGCTTTCGCACATAGATGATCGCCGGATAGTCGCCGTGATCGAGTTCGACACGCGCGACCACCGCGATTGTCGTGGCGTCGATCTCGTCGTACACGCTGACTTTCTCGTTCCTCAGGCTGGTGAGGCCGGTACAGCCGGACGCGCGGCCCTCATCGGAAATCTTGCATTGAATCGGGTTGTCCGCGAAATAGCGATATCGGTCGCGCTCGGAGGTCGCCATGTACTCGCGAAAGCTCTGTTCCGATCCGCCGATGCCGGTGACATAACCAATTGCGCACTGCAGTTTCGGCGTATCACCACCATTGGACGTTTGGGCCGCCGCGCCCGTGCTTGCGGCCACGATGAGCGCCGCGAATGTCGATGCAAGGAGGTATTTCATGCGCGCTTCACGTTGGATGGATCGAATGGCTGAATTGTAATGGCATCTCGCGCAAGGCCGCAGTGGACTCGAATCTGTGAGCGTTTTCGACGCGCCGCTATAATCGCCGTCGAAACCGAATAGAGGACATGGACTCGTGAAAAAGATTGCTGCCGTTACGTTTATTGCGCTCGCACTCGCTGCATGCTCATCCCCGGAAAAGGAAGCGGCGCGCGCCCAGGCGTTCGTCCATGACGAGACCAGCCTGGCCGCCGCGCAACGCAATGCGGCGGTGGATTGCACCGCGGCGAACTGCGACGCGGCCTGGGCGCTGACGAAACGCTATATCGAGCAGCAGTCCGATACGGCGGTGACGCGCGCGGATGCCGTCGCGATCGACACCGACGTGCCTTCCCGCTCGGGCAAGGTCGCATTTTCGGCGACCCGCGATGCCAGAGGTGCAGGCGCAACGCTCACGCTGTTCGCGCAGTGCCGCGGCATGTACGGGCCGGACAACGCGAAAGGCTCGGACTATGACGAGTGCGCGGAGAAAATCCTCAAGACGCAGAACGGTTATGTGGCGTTTCTCCGGGCGCATGCGTCCGCGCAATAAAAAAGCGTCCCTGGAAATCCCGAAGTATCTTGCGCTAGCGGTCCAATGGCATGATGATGACCTCGCTTATCAACTCGCCAGCCTCTCTCGAACATGTCGAATCTGATCGTACATGGCGGCCTGCCGCTACGCGGCGAGATCGTGCCGTCCGCCAACAAGAATGCCGTTCTACCCATCCTGTGCGCCACGCTGCTGACCGATCAGCCGCTGCGTCTCATCGGCGTCCCTGAAATCACCGACGTGAAGAAGATCCTCGAGATCTTCCGCACGCTCGGCAGCAAGGTGTCGATGGATTTCGCCACCGGCGTCCTCGATTTGCATCACCATGCCACGTTCTTCGATCCGGTCGCGCACCGGTTGCCCGAGGAAATGCGCTCGTCGATCATGCTGGTGCCGCCGTTGCTGGCGCGCTTCGGTGTCGCGCGCCTGGAGAACGACGTGAAGGGCTGTACGCTCGGCGTGCGCGAGATCGATCCGCACGTCGAGGTGTTCGAGCGTTTCGGCGCGGGCGTGGAGCGCACGGCGGACTCGCTGATCGTGCGCGCCAGCACGCGAATGGTCGCCAATCACCATTGGCTCGACTACGCGTCGGTTACCACCACCGAAAACTTCGTGCTGTGCGCGGCGTCGGCAAACGGCACGTCGACGCTGGTCAACGCGGCCTCCGAGCCTCACGTGCAGGAGTTTTGCCGTTTTCTCGCGATGCTGGGTGTGCCGATCGAAGGCCTCGGCACCTCGCGTCTGAGTGTGGAGGGCGGCCATAAACTCGGCGGCGGCGAGTTCCGGTTTAGCGAGGATTTCCACGAGATCACGACGTTTCTCGCGCTCGGTGCGATCACCGGCGGCGATATCGCGGTCAAAAATACCGCGCCCGATCAGTTCCCGCTGATCGACCGCACGTTCGCGAAGTTCGGCGTGGAAGTCGTGCATCGCGACGGCTGGTCGCGCGCGGTTCGCGAAGGCCCGCTGCGAGTGCGCCGTCCGTTCACGCAGAACATTCTCACCAAGGTGGAAGCGGCGCCGTGGCCGTATTTGCCCGTCGATCTGCTGCCGATCTTCATCGCGCTCGGCGTGAAAGCCGAAGGTAGTGCGATGTTCTGGAACAAGGTCTACGACGGAGCGATGGGCTGGTCCGTCGAACTGTCCAAATTCGGCGCGCACGTGTTCCTATCCGATCCGCATCGTTTGATCACGTTCGGTGGGCTCGCACTGAGTCCGGCCAAAGTCGAGAGCCCGTACATCATTCGCGTGGCCATTGCGTTGCTGATGGTGGCCGCGAGCATCGAAGGACGCTCGGAAATCACCAATGCATTGCCGATCCGGCGCGCCCACCCGAATTTTGTCGAGAATTTGCGTTCGGTGGGCGCGAACGTGGAGTGGACCAGCAGCGAATGATGGCTTCGAATAACTAGCATTTAACTGGTATTTCGCAGGGCGATGCTTCGATATGTTTATCGAGTTTCGCCCGTTGCATTTGGCAGGGAGCGGCGTCGCGAGGTCTTATTTTCAGCGTAAAATTCCGGCTGGCGCCGCGATTTACCGGCGTAGATCCCTCCCGTCCGCAATGCAAGTCGACCTTATTACCCTTTATCTCCTTGCGATAGGAACGCTTCTCGCCAGTTCCGGGATGACGCTCTGGGAGCATCGAACTCATCCTAAACGCAGCAGGGAATTGAGGATACTGGCAGCGGGATACGCGACGCTAGCCATCGGTTGCGCGGCCGCCGCGTTCCGTCGCGAGTTGCCCGGTGTCGCGGGCTCGGCGGTGAGCAATCTGATTATCGATTGCGGTTATCTGCTGGTTCTGCACGGCGTGGCGTCCCTGAGCGGGCGGCAGTATCGGCTGAGTTCGATCGGCCTTCTCGCGGTGCAGGCGCTGATGTGGGCGGTTGGCGGCACGCAATGGCAAGAAGTTGTCTGGATCTATGCGAGCGCGCTGCCCATTGCGATTGCGTCCGGCATGACGTCGATCGAATTGCTGCGAAGCGACGGACTGAAACGTTTGCAGGCGCGCAATATTGCGGCAATCGTGGCGGGCATTCATGCGCTTTTCTATGCCGCGAGGGCGTTGATCTTGCCGTGGCTGGTCGCGGCTTATGGGAAAGATCTCGCGTTGGTCGTCAGCAAAATCACGATGTATGAAGGCGTGCTGTATTCGGTTATTTTGCCGATGACGTTGCTGAAACTCATCCGCGAAGAAACTCACGGGCAGCTTTTGCAGGAATCGCAAACGGATTATCTGACCGGTCTCGGTAATCGCCGCTGGTTTTTCGAAGAAAGCGCGCGCGTCATTCGCAACGGCGCGGCGTCCACGCCAGTTTCACTGCTTGCACTCGATCTCGATCACTTCAAGACGATTAACGATCGATACGGTCACGAGACCGGCGACGAAGTTCTGAAATCGTTTGCACGAATTGCACGCGGCTTAGTGGGACCCGACGCGGTTCTCGCCCGCATAGGCGGCGAGGAATTCGCCGTGTTGCTGCCAGGTCATGACAGCGCCCGCGCCAAAGCGGTGGGCGACGCGGTGATCAGGCGCTTCGCCGAGACGATCTCGCACAGGTACAACGGCGTCGAGATACGCGCGACGGTCAGCATCGGTCTCGCGCAGTCGGCAGGCGTCGCGCTCACGCTCGCCGATTTGCTGGCCGCCGCGGACCACGCGTTGTATAGCGCGAAATCGCTCGGCGGTAACCGGCTCGAACTGGCACGGAGCGGCGCGCACTCGAACTTGCCTGACGCTGAGCATGCGCGTCGCCAGGAAAACACCTTTTAAGTCGCCTGCGCTGTGTTGTAGCGAGCCCTCAGCTCATCCGAGTTTGCAGGCCAGATCTTTCGGCGTCTTACCAAATCGGCCTTATCACGTCCGTATGCCTAAAGTTTTCCGGCAAATCGTCGTCAATGCCTAGGTAGTTTCACTTAATTCGATGACGAGGCCGAAGCCGGCACGAACGCGGGTCGCCGGTTCGATAGTCGGTGCATTGGTCGCAGCGGACGGAAAAAATATCGTGACGTATTTAAAAAATATGAGAGTGGTGACGCAGCTTGTTTCAGCCTTTGCGGTAGTCATTCTCCTGCTGGTCGGTCTGGGCGTGTTTTCGCTGAGCGAGGTGAGTGCCGAAAATGATCACGTGGCGGCGCTGCGCGATAAATGGTCCGCCAGTGTCAGCAGCAGTCTGCGGATGCAGAACGCGCTGAACCAGATTCGTCTCGCGGAATTCCGGATGGCCTCGACCGACAAGCTCGACGAGGTGCAAGGGGTGGAGTCGAGGATGGACCCGCGCATCGACGAGTTCCGGCGCGCCAGCGCGGACTACGAAAAGCTCATCTCGGAGCCTGAAGAGAAAACGGCGTTCGCGGAGGTGCAGAGGCTGGCGCCCCAGTACATGGATTTCGACCGCCAGGTGCGCGATCAGGCGAAGGCCGGCAACCCGCAGCAAGCAATGAGCATCCTGACGGGCCCGGCGGGCAAGGTCCGCGATGCAATCATCAAGAACATCGACACGATCGTCGCCATCAATGAGCAGGGCGCCGCGAGGGAAGGAAAGATCGCCAACGACGCGTATCACACCGCGATTGCGCTGACGATCGGTTTGAGCGCCGCAGCCGCGGTGATCGCGTTGGGCGTGGCGCTCGTGATCGCCCGCGGCGTGGTTGGGCAGCTCGGCGGCGAGCCGCGGGAAGCCGCGGCCATGGCGAGCGAGATCGCCGCCGGCAACCTGCGCATCGCCGTGCGGTTGAAGGCCGGCGACACCAGCAGCCTGATGTATTCGCTGGTCGCGATGAAAGAGCAACTGACCGATATCGTGCGTGGCATCAAGGGTTCGAGCGAATCCATTACGATTGCCGCCGCCGAGATTGCGCAAGGCAATACCGATCTGTCGCAGCGCACGGAGGAACAGGCTGCGTCGCTGGAAGAGACCGCGTCGAGCATGGAAGAACTGACGAGCGTGGTGCGCCAGAACGCGGACAACGCCAAACAGGCAAGCCAGTTGGCCGAAACCGGTTCGAGCGTCGCGCAACGGGGTGGCTCGGAGATCGGCCGCGTCGTGGCGACCATGCATGAGATTGCCGAGAGCTCCGCGCGCGTCGCCGAGATCATCAGCGTGATCGAAGGGATCGCTTTCCAGACCAATATCCTCGCGCTCAACGCGGCTGTCGAGGCCGCACGCGCCGGCGAACAGGGCCGCGGTTTTGCGGTCGTGGCCGGCGAAGTCCGCACGCTCGCCCAGCGCAGCGCGACCGCCGCGAAGGAAATCAAGGACCTGATTACCGAATCGGTGACGCGGATCGACAACGGCTCGAAGCTGGTCGAAGACGCGGGTCGTACGATGGACGAAATCGTGTCGTCTGCGCGCCGCACGACCGACATCATGAACGAGATCGCCGCAGCTTCCGAGGAACAGAGCACCGGCATCGGACAGGTGAACACCGCGATCACGCAGATGGATGAAGTGACGCAGCAGAACGCGGCGCTCGTCGAGCAGGCCTCGGCGGCGGCGCAGGCGTTGGCGCAGCAGGCGCAGGAGCTGCGCAGTGCGGTGTCGGTGTTCAATGTCGAGGGCGGCGCTCCGAGGACGGCCGCGGAGCCGCTAAAGACTGCGCTGCCGGTCTCGCGCAATTCGGGAAGCACGGCTAAGGCTCGTGTTCAGGCCCAGACCGCCCGCACGCGGATAGCCACGCGTGTCGAACCGGTGCGTGCAGCTGTGTCCGGTAGCGTAACCACCAACGACGCCGATAACTGGCAGACTTTCTAAGCAAACGGGAGCGGGTTCTCCGCCCGACTCCCGCGACTTCATAGGCATCGTTTCAGCGCGGCGCGGCTAGGCGAGCTGCGCCGCCTGAAACGATCGATCGTCTACGTCGAATATCAATTCCCTTTTGCCCCAGCGGCAATGCGCGCTAAATCGGTATTTGCCTGTTATACCTGGTTGATTTCAAGCGCTGCGCATAAATGGCGTCAATTTCCCATTCAATATCCGCCAATCCGACTGGCGGCCCGGAACAATGGAATTTAAAGATAAACGTAATGTCTTGTCGTGCTGACCTTTCTCATTTAAATTCGTGGGCACTCCAATGAAAGACTAAACAGGATCGAGCGCATGCTGAATACCACAAAGCCAATGAAATGGATTTATTCCGTTATTGCGGTCGGTCTGATTGGAATGGGTGTGGCCGCCTGCAGTTCACCAGGGGCGAATGTGGCAAATCAGGCGAGTGCGGCTGCGCCTTCCGATGAC
Source organism: Paraburkholderia xenovorans (assembly GCF_046030735.1). GTDB lineage: Bacteria > Pseudomonadota > Gammaproteobacteria > Burkholderiales > Burkholderiaceae > Paraburkholderia > Paraburkholderia xenovorans_A. The sequence continues at coordinate 23,935 of NZ_JAQQBV010000017.1, read as the reverse complement.
GAGATCGTGTCGGCGTGGAATTATCTGTACGGGCGCTATCTGGTGTTGCGGCAGGAGAATTACGACATCAATGTCGAGAAAGTCGGCTACAACAAGATCAAATACAACCCGCTGGGCTCGGCTCAGTTCGTCAATCCCAACCTCGACGTCGCCTATCTCGAAGCATGGCTGGTTGCGGACAAGGATCACGCTGTCATCCTGAACGTGCCCAAAATCACCGGGCGCTACTACACCGCTCAGTTGCTCGACGGTTGGGGCGAGGTCATCGCCAACATCAATGAGCGGACCTATCCGGATCACCCGTATGGCAAGTTTGCTCTGGTGATCAAAGGCACCAATCCGCCTGTACCTGCCGGCGCGGTCAAGATCGAGTTGCCGTCGGCCAAAGCGAAACTGCTGGCGCGAGTCGAATTGAAGAACTCGCCGAAAGTTGCGGTGAAGTTGCAGCGCCAGTTCACGGTGAACGCGTCACCGGATATCCAGATCGATCCGCCTTTCCCCGTGCCGTCGTTTACGCCGTCCGCACCGATCGGCGCGGAAATATTCGATCACGTGAGCGAGGCATTGGCCACCTATCCGGACGCAATGCCGAAGGCCGCCGAATATCAGGCGTCGGCGATCAAGGTTGCAACCTATGCGAAGAGCGACGATGCGTCGCGCAAACGGGTGAGCGACGTCGTCAACGCGAAGGCGATTCCGGGTTTCCTCCAGCATGCGAAGGGCTTCGGCACGCAGAAGGACGGCTGGTCGGTGACTTACGTGGCGGGCAAGTTCGGCAATGATTACGTGGCGCGCGACATCGTCAATTACGGCGGTTTGTGGGCTAATGTCATCAGCGAGGCGATCTATTTCGTGGGCCTCAACGACAGCGACAAGCAGCCCCTCGACGGAAGCAAAACCTATGAGATCCGTTTCCCGAAAGGCGATAGACCGGATCAGCATGTGAATGCATTCTGGTCCGTGACGTTGTACAGCGTGCCGGACTATCGCGTCGTGCCCAACGCGCTGCGCCGCTATAACCTGAACAACATGTCCCACCTGAAGGCGAATGCGGACGGCAGTACGAGCATCTGGCTCGCGCCTGCGCGGCCGAAGAACGTGCCGCAAAGCAATTGGCTGCCCACGCCGGAGGGTAAGGGGTTCTCGTTGAACTTCCGTACCTACGTTCCGAAGGACGAAGTCCAGCAGGGCAATTGGTTTCCTGCGCCGATTGTGAACGTGCAGTGATCCATGTCTAGAACAGCTTTTGCCATTGCTCCTGCTTCTGCATGTCGGCGCGTGTATTGATTTCGATCAGTACGCCGTCGGGCGAGCGACAAAAGAACCGCGATCCACGTGAATTGTTGAAGACGCCGGTTTCCATCCGAACGCCGCCATCGAGGAATTTTTGGTAGAGGGTTTGGAGGTCCTCAAGGCTATCGACCTCCAGCCCGAAGTGGAAGTTGGCCGGCCAAACCGGTACTTCGTGTTCGACATGGTCCAGAACGATGTCGAAGCCGTTGCGCTTGAGCAGGCAGCTATTTCCAGCAGCGACGATTTCGCAGCCGAGGTATTTTTCGAAAAATGCGGCCGTCTCGGCTACGTTGGTGGTGGGAAAGCTGAGGTGATTCAGCTTTGCTTCTTTATGAAGATTCATGATCGATCTCGCAGGAAATGGGTGTCGTGTGGAAGGGTAGTCGTCAGCTCGACTTACGCGATTAACCTGACCGCGTCGTTCCACAGAACCCATTTTGCGAGTGATTGCTCGCTTTTTAAACTCGCTTTGAGCGGTATGGGTGTGCGGGCTTGAAACTCAATAGTGGCAAGGCTCCCGGCCATCTGCCGCAACACGGGCGCAAACCATTGCTCGTATTTGCGAACGCCACCAGGTTCTCAGAGCGGCACCTGCCGACGACATACCCATGGTGAGGTCCGGCCCGATCGCTCCGGTGGCGAACTAGAACAACGTCCGAATCCCGACCCGCACCGCGGTCGAAGACTGCCCGCTGCTCACATACTCGCCATTTGCAAACACAGGCGCGGCGCCGCCGCCCAGAAACACCGGCGCCGCGCCGCCTGAAGCGCGCAGATATGTCGCGCTGGTGTAGACGTCGGTGCGTTTGGACAACGCATAATCGAGCAGCACCGTCACGTTTTGCCATTTCTGTGCTTCGAGCTTGCTATACCAGTAGCCACCCATCAGCGTCGTGGCGGGCGTGAGTTGAAATACTTCATTCGCCTCGTAAGTGGTCATCGATCCACTATCGTTGCGAACTCGAAAATGCGTATCGGTGAATAACAAGCGGGTGAGGCTTCGGCCAAAACGGTAACTGCCGCCCACTCCGACACTGCTGACGCTGTTCGCCACTATCGGTCCGGCGGGCAGATCGGGAAACAACGTCGTGCCGGCCTGCGTCGGCGCATTGACCCCAAGGTCATGCGTGTCCGTATAAGCCGCGCCCAGGTTCAGCGGCCCGTTCGAATAGCGCAGCCCGAAAGCGATCACGCGGCCCGTGCCCGCCGAAACGGATTGCGAAGGAAAGGCGTACAACGCGCCGGCGGAGAATCCGCCATAGTTCGGCGAAGTGTATTTGAGCGCGTTGTTGATATGCAGCGTGCCGGCCAGATGGTCGAAGTCGCCGGGGTGCCATGCATACTGGCCGGCGAGTTGCCCCATTGCGAACTGCGTGAGGTTGTCCCAGAAGAAGTCATATTGCTTGCCGAGCGTGAACGTCCCGTATTTCGGCGCGCTCAGTCCGAGCCATGCCTGGCGGCTGAACAGCACACCCGATTGCACCATCGTGCCCGAATACAGGTTGAAGCCGTTCTCCAGGTCGAAAACGACTTTCGTCCCGCCGCCGATATCTTCGACGCCACGCAAACCCCAGCGATTGGATTGAATCGAGCCGTCGTTCGCGACAAACGTGCCGTGGCCGTTCAGGTTGCTGAAGTACGTCAGTCCGGCATCGATAATGCCGTACAACGTGATGCTGCTTTGCGCATAGGCGGTATGGCTAGTCACTGCCAATACGGCTGCCGCGCTCAAACTCAACGCAAACTTTTTCATTGCTCGTCTCCAGGTTTTATTTTTTAAAGGCAAAGCGGTGCCCTCCCTTTCTGGAAGGGATTTCAATTCCCATGTGGGACTGCCCGGCTGGCCGCCGGGCTATTCAGGTTTCGACGAAGCCGCTAACCGTTGAAGCGGTACACGGCCGAATCGGTACGAAAGCGAATCTCCGCGCTCAGGCTATTGCTGACGGCCAGATAGCGCTGAGCGTCGATCGTGAAAGTGCGGGCGTCAGTCGCGGCGGACGTTGCAAAAGTTTCGACGAGTTCGAAACGATCCTCGCGCCATTCGAAGATTTCCGATTGCGGCACCACGACCGGCGCTTTCGGCGTCCCGGTGATAAAGCACGCACGCACCAGATAAAAGCCGCGCTCGCCGTCGATCAAACAGAGTTCACGGCCGCCTGCTTCGCCGAGAGTCTGCACGGCAACGAATCGGCCGCCTTCGAATCGGTACAGCGTAGTGTGGTGGAGCAGATTCGCATGAAGCATCCACAGCATTCCGTTCGCTTCGAAAAAGCGGAATGCGCGACCGCCGCTTTCGTCGAACAACTGGAGCGTTTCGAATTGCTCGCCGTTCCAGCGATACACCGGCGAACCGCCCACGTGATCGGCGTACGCGAGAAAGTGTTCAGTACCGAAGGAGACAAATGCGAAGTTGTAGCCCCACGGTCCGTCGAGTGTCTGAAACGGTATGAAGCGCTCACCGTTCCATTCGAAAATGCACGACGTACGTGGATTCTTCGGCTCGACGCCTTCAATCACGACACCTTGAGCTAACGCGAGAAAATGCCGGCCGTCGAGCGAAAACGCGAACCATTGCTTCGCGGCAAAAACCGGAAAGTGCTGAAAAGCTACCCACTTTCCTGCGGCTCTTTCGTACAGGATGGCATCGCAATCGAGTTCGTATGGACCTTTGCCGGTCCGAATACCGGCAGTCGCGAGAAACTGCCGGCCGGTGATTTCGAAGTAGGCGAGATCTTCGCCGCCATGCACCGGCAACGCGTCGTGCTCGACAAAGCGGCCGTCCTGCCAGCGATAAATCGGTGCGTCGATATCGCTGTCGCCGCCGTTCATATACGGCGCTTCGCCGGCGACATCGCGTGCCAGTTGCGGCACGCCGAGGAAGGTGCCTTCGTCGTTCGTGAAGACTTCCACGGCGCGTGCGCCGCTCGTCGGCAGTTGCTGCAATAGGGTAAGCAGCGATGCGCCGCGCTCAGTGTTTGCCATTCCCTAACTCCGAACCGTTGATTGCAAAGGACGCGGGCGCAAGCGCCGGTCCGCTTTCTTCGCGCGGCCGCCATAGATTCGACAGACCGATGCCGAGTGCACCGCCGAGCGCCAGTAGCGCGGCCACCATGAACAACGTATCGAACGGCAGATGTTGCGACAGCAGAATGCCGCCCACCAGCGGCCCGATGATCGAGCCGGTGCGTCCGATCGCCATTGCCCAGCCGATGCCTGCGGCGCGCACGTCGGCGGGAAAGAGCCGGCTGGCGATGGCGGGGAACGTCAGTTGTCCGCCGACGAGGCATGCGCCCACCGCGAACAGCATCGCGAATGCGACGTTCCCTGCGCCGATGATGTGCCCTAGCGCGAGCGTCAATACTGCGCCACACAGGAATGAGATTGCCACCGGCACGAACGGTCCGCGCTTGCCGACCACCGTCGAGATCAGCAGCGCGCCGGCGATCGCGCCGATGTTCAGCACCACCGCGCCGAGCGCGGCGCGTGCGGGCGCGACACCGTTCATGTTCAGGATCGTCGGCATGAAACTGACGAGAAAGCCCGACAGGATCATGCTCGAGAGCACGCCGAACCAGAGCGCCAGGGTCGAGGCGAGGCGGCCGCCGCTGAACAGGTTGCCGAACAGCTTGCCGGGCAAACCGGCCCCTGACGCCGTCGCGCGCTGCCGCAGCGCGGCCAGTTGCGCACGCGAAACGGTCTGCTTCGGGATGACCAGCAACACCGGGATCAGCGCGGCGAGTGCGGCGCTGCCGCCCATCAGGAAAACGAACGGCCAGCCGAAGCGCGTCATCAACGCGGCGGTCAGCGCGCCGCCCACCACCGCGCCGAGCGGAAAGCCGATGAACATCAGAATCACCAGCGACGAGCGGCGTTGCGGTGAACTGCTTTCGGCGGTGATTGCCGCCACCGGCGGGATCGCGCCGCCCATCCCGAGGCCGCCGATAAAGCGCAGCGCTGCCAGCGTCGTTGCAGACGTGGCGAACGCACAACCGAGCGTGAAGATGCCGGTCACGCACAACGCGAGCACCAGCATCGGCCGACGCCCGAAGCGATCCGCGAGCGGACCTACGATCAGCGAACCGAGCACGGTACCGACGAAACCCGCGCCGAACACGCGTCCGAGCGATGCGTGATCGATCTGCAACGACTTCGCAAGCAGGGGCGCGACGAACGACAACATCAAGGTGTCGAAGCCGTCGATCATCGACACCGCGAAGCACACGAGCGTGATGCGCAGCACGTTGTGCGACGGCGGCCCGCTGGATTGTTCCAATCCGAAAGCGTTCATGTCTGTCTCCATCCATCAAGGGCGTTCGATTCAGCCGGCGCGTGTGCCCTCACGCGCCGGTCGGTTGTTCAAGCGGTCGGCAACGGTGCCCGCCGTTCCGCTTTATCGCTTTACGGCTTCGCCATGTCCGGATACGACACATTGGTGAAGCCGGGGATCGCGACGTTTTGCGGCTGATTGCCGTTGTCGTGAAGCTGATCGACGATGTAATCGGCCACGCAATTCGACAGCAGTTGCGCGGGGTCTTCCATGATGCGGCGCAGCCGCGCGGCGGTGGCGTCGCGATCGTCGATCGAGGTGATCGGCGGCATGCTGTCGGCGGGCGTCGGATCGAAGCGATACGCGGGCTGGTCGGGAAACAGCCGTCGCGCGATATCGATGCTCGAGCGCGTGTTGAGCCAGATACTGCGATACGTGCGCTCGAGTTCGGCGAGGCCGGCCGCGTCCGGAAGCTCGGCCGCCGAAAAAGAAGGCGCGTGCGGCGCGACGAGAATGCGCTCCGGTTGCAGCACACGTTCCGACGCGCGCCAGACGAGGTAGCACATATTGTTCGACGCCCACGTTGCGCCCGCTGTCGGGCGGCCCGATCGGCCGCTCACCAGCACCATTGCGCGTTGCCAGTCGAGCGATTGCGCGCGCAACCAGTTGCCGATCCGATAGACGATATCGAGGAACGCGAGGCCGAAGGTGGCGAACATCACATCGTTCATCGGCACGGCCAGTGCGGCGCCTGGCGGCGCGGCAAAGTACTCCGCATTCAGACACTCAAAACTCAGCAACTCGGGGTTCCGCTCGGCTCTCGCCAGCCATTCGATCGTCGTGCCGCATGTGTAATCGACGAGGTTCGCGATCTTGCGCTCCTGACCGCTGAAGCTTTCCACGGCCACATGCTCGCGCCATAACGCAACCGAGTTGGCGTCGCGCGTGGCCTCTGCATGCTGGCGCAAACGGGCCGCATCGCTTTTCCAGGCGTCGTCGTGCGGCGCGACTTCGCGCATTCGCGCGAGATAGGCCAGCGCCAACGGCAAATGCGATACCGCGGTCAGTTCGATAAAGCCGCGCGTCGATTTGCGAAAACTCTCGATGGACGGCGGCCGCCCCGCGCCCGGAAACAGCACGATATCGCTGCCGGTCGAGACCAGCATGGCTGCGTCTTCGGCTTGTTGCGCCATCTGCTGCGTCAGATGCGCGCCGATGCTTTGCGGGTCCGATGTGAACGCGCGAAACAGACCGGCAAAGGCCGCGTCGGGTTGATAGGCCATAAGCTTGCGTGTCCCCTAAAAATCGAACAGACGCGCCGGATTGTCCGACAGGATCAGCTGGTGCGCCGCGGCGTCGTCGGTCCATGCGCCGAGCAGATTCAGCAATTCGCCGGTATCGCGCGTCGAGTCGGGGATGTGCGGCCAGTCCGAGCCCCAGATCACCTTGTGCGGCGCCGCCTTGATGATCGCCTCGGCCATCGGCGCGACCGCTTCATACCCGCGATGTTTGGCGATGCGATACGGTGCGCTGAGTTTAAGCCAGCAGTTGCCGTCTTTCAGCAGATTCAACAGACGATCGAAGTCGGCCTGCGTGAGACCGTCTTCTTCCAGCATGTAGCCCATGTGGTCGATCACGAAATCGCTCTGCACGTCGGCGAGAAACGGAATCAGATTGCGCACGACCCAACCCGGTGCGTAAAACTGCACGTGCCAGCCGAGACTCGCGCACAACCGCGCCATGCGTGTGATGTATTGCTGGATCTCCGCGGTCGGCAGTCCGGCCCGCGCGAACAGATCGAGCCGCACCGCGCGCACGCCGGCCTGGTGGAAGCTGTCGAGCGTCGCCGTAGCGGTGTTCTCCTCGATCATCACGACGCCGCGCGCGATCGAGCCGGCCACATGCAGCGCGTCGATCATGCAACGGTTGTCGGTGCCGTAAAAACTCGGCTGCACGATCACGAAGCGCTTCAATTGCAGCACGCTCATCATCTGCAGATAGTGCGAAAGCTTGCCGTCCGGCAGCGTGTAATGCGGATGCTCGACCTTCGGATATTTATCTTCGGGGCCGAACACGTGCATGTGCGCATCGCAGGCGAGTTCGGGAATCTTGAACGACGGGCGCGACAGGGTTTCGTAGTCGCGCATCGGCGTGGAAATCAGCGGGGTTTCTGCCATGATCTGAAGATAGGAAAGAGTCGGATTAAAGTTGACGTGCCTGTTCGGCGCGCTCGCGCAGCGCCGCGAGATAGACATCGCTGTCGATGCCGGCAAAGATGAATGGCGCCGCGCCGTCGCGGCGCAGTTGGTCGAGCGCCTCGCACTCCGGCATCCCGCCGACGATCACCACCTTGCCGTGCCGCTGCGCCGCGGCGATCACCTTGCGGCATGCCGCCACGACGTCGGGGTGCGCCGATTCGCCGGTGTGTCCCATATCGGCCGACAAGTCGTTGCAACCGAGGGCGAGCACGTCGACGCCTTCGATCGAGGCGATCGCGTCGGCCGCTTCCACACCAGCCTGGCTTTCGATCAGCACCTTGAGCACGGTCGCGTCGTTCAGGCGACGGTTGAGTTCGCGGGCGGGTAGTTTCTCGAAGCTGACATACGGCAGCGTTGCGAGTTGCGAGCGCTGACCGAGCGGCGGAAAGCGCGTTGCGACCACCGCGTCGCGAGCCTGTTCGGCGCTTTCGACGCGCGGCACGATGATGCCGAGCGCGCCGCCATCCAGCACGCGGTTGATCGTGCCGTAGTCGCGCTCCGGCACGCGCACCCAGGGCATCAGGCCGAGATCGACCGCGCACGAGCACAACTGCGAAACGGTGTCGACCGGCAGCGAGCTGTGTTCCATGTCCACCCAGATCGTGTCGTAGCCGGCAGCTTTGGCCCAGCGGACGGCGTCCGTGGTGCGTGACGCGCGAATGCCCAGCGCAATGATTTTCTGCCTCGCTCGCAGTCGTTCGACGAGTTCCGCACCGTTCATGCTGTCTCCGTATTCGATGTTGGTGGAAGACAGTATCGCCCCGGAAACAGTTTTGATTTATTCTCTAAATCGAGGTTATTGATTTACAGGGCAAATCAATGAATATCCGTCATCTGGCGTTTTTCGTGGTCCTCGCGGAGGAACTGCATTTCCGCCGCAGCGCCGAGCGGCTGGGCATCACGCAGGCCCCGCTGAGTCTCGCGATCCAGTCGCTGGAGGCGGAGCTCGGCGCGCGGCTGTTTCACCGCACGCGCCGCACGGTGGCGCTGACCGAGGCGGGGCTCGCGCTCGTCGACGACGCGCGGGCGATCCTCGCGCGCATCGAGCATGCGAAAGAAAGCGTGTGGGAGACAGTCAGCGGGGAAGTGGGGCGCTTGCGGGTCGGCTTCACGAACGCGTCATCGTTGACGCCGCTCTTTCCGCGTCTGATTCACGCTTACCGGACGCAGCGGCCGAAGGTGAACATCTCGCTGCTCGAGCTGTCGTCGTCGTTGCAGATCGAAGCGATCGAGCAGCGTGAACTCGACGTCGGTCTGCTGCGCCTGCCGGATGAAACGCCGCGCACCGAACTCGTCTTCACGCCGTTACTGGAAGAGCCGTTGCTGGTGGCGATGCATGCCGGGCATCGGCTGGCGAAGGCCGCTTCGATCAGGATCAAGGATTTGCGTGGCGAGCCGTTCATCGCGTATCCGCGCGAGGCGGGCGTGGCGGTCTCGCAGCAGACGCTGGCGCTGTGCGCGAAACGCGGTTTCGAGCCGCACGTGGTGCAGGAGGCGCAGCAGGCTTCGACGTTGATCGGCTTGACGGCGACAGGCCTCGGCATCGCGCTGGTTCCAGCCACGCTACAGACGATTGCGGTGCCGGGCGTCGTCTTCCGAACACTGGACGAAACCGACACCACGACCACGCTGTACATCGCACACCGTTACGGCGATGCCAATGCACGAGCGATGCAATTCGCGGAGCTTGCGTTGGGGTTGCGCTGAATCATCAGGTGTGAGATGCCGGTACGACGGCGGAGGCGAGCGTCAATACCGCTCTGTGGTCGCCTCACCGGCGCCGCGCGATACATCGTGACCGTGCGCATCGGCGGACGCGTTCGCGCCGCCTGCTTGCCCCGGACGCAACAACAAACCGCCGAGAATGCCGGCAGCCGCCGCGAAAATCGCGCCGAACAGAAATGCCACGTGGTAGCCGCTATTGAGCGCCGCGACGGCGTTTTCCGACGCCTGCATCGCTTCGCTGCGCGCGGCGGCGAGGCTCGCGAGCACCGCGAGGCCGAGTGCGCCGCCCATCATGAACGACGTGTTGACGATGCCCGACGCCAACCCGGAGTCGCCCGGATCGACATCGCTCATCGCGGCGAGCAACATCGGATTGAACGCGATGCCCGCGCCGAAGCCGAGCAGCACCATGCCGGGCAGCACGTCGAGCACAAAGGTCCCGTCGACCGGTGCGCGCGCGAACAACGCGAGACCGCACGCGGCAACCAGCAGACCGACCGCAAGCGGGACGCGCAGACCAAAGCGCATCACCACACGCGCCGATAGCCCGAGCGAAAAGAACGCCATGATCACATTGGCCGGCAGGAACGCGAGCCCGACCTGCAACGGCTTATAGCCGAGCACACGTTGCAGATACAGCGCCGAGATGAAGAACCACGCGAACATTGCCGCTGCCCACAACACGCCGACTACGTTGGCGGTCGCGACATTGCGCAAGCGGAACAGTCCGAGCGGCATCAGCGGATGCTGAACGCGCGCTTCGATGGCGAGAAACACGCCGAGCAGCGCGAGCGCGACGAACAACAGGCCGAGCGTTTGCGCCGAGGTCCAGCCGGCTTCGTTGCCGTTCACGATGGCGTACACGGCAAGCATCAGCGAAGCCGTGACCGTGATTGCGCCGGCGACATCGAGCTTCTCGCCGTGCGCGTTGCCGCGCGCGGACGGCAATAGCGCGACGCACAGCGCGTAGACCGCGATGCCGATCGGCAGATTGACCAGAAAGATCCAGTGCCAGCTGAGCAGGTTGGTCAGCAGTCCGCCGAGCAACACGCCGATGCTGCCGCCGCCCGCGCACACGAATCCGTACACGCCCATCGCTTTCGCGCGCTCGCCGGGCTCGGTGAACAGATTCATGATCAGCGACAACGACACGGCCGACACGATTGCGCCGGCCACGCCTTGCACGGCACGTGCACAGACCAGCAGCACTTGCGAGGTCGAGAGGCCGCATGCGAGCGATGCGAGCGTGAACAGCGTGATGCCGGTCAGGAACAGCTTGCGGTGGCCGTACAGGTCGCCGAGACGGCCGCCCAGCAGCAGACAGCCGCCGAAGGTCAGCATGTACGCATTGACCACCCATACCAGCGAAGTTTCGGTGAAGCCGAGGTCGGCCGCGATCGACGGCAGCGCGACGTTTACGATCGTCGTGTCGAGCACGATCATCAGCACACCGAGACACAGCACGATCAGGGCCAGCCAGCGTTTATCGCCGTGAATGGAGTGAGTCATGCGGTGTCTTTGACGGCAATCGGGGGATTTTTCAGTCTAGCACCCGCCAGTTTCGCGCCACAACTACGATTTCCTGGTCGGCGCAAGGGTCAATCGCCGCCCAGCAATTCGTATTTGCCGCCGCGTTCGAGTGCTCGTTGATAAGCGGGCCGCGCATGAATGCGTTTGAGGAAACCGGCGATCGCGGGGATCTGCCCTTCCATGCCGCCGCGCGCGCTGGCGGCTTCGAGCGGGAAGCTCATCTGCACGTCGGCGGCCGTGAAGTCGTTGCCGACGAACCAGCCGGTCGCGCTCAATTCTTTGTCGATGTAACCGAGGTGCAGTTTCAACTGCGGATCGACGAAAGTGGACTGCAGTGTCGAGGCGATCTTGCGCGCAATCGGTTTGGCGAAGAACGGCATCGGCGCGGCGGCGATCCGCAAGGCCACCAGTTTCAGCAGCAATGGCGGCATCGCGGAGCCTTCCGCGTAGTGCAGCCAGTAGGTGTAACGCAGCCGTTCCGGCGTGCCCGGTGCCGGCGCGAAGCGGCCGTTGCCGTACTTGTCGATCAGATATTCGATGATCGCGCCCGACTCGGCGATGGTCTGGCCGTTGTCGGTAATCACGGGAGACTTGCCGAGCGGATGCACGGCGCGCAATTCGGGCGGCGCGAGCATCGTTTTCGGATCCCGCTGGTAGCGCTTGATCTCGTACGGTACGCCGAGTTCTTCGAGCAGCCACAACACGCGTTGCGAGCGGGAGTTGTTCAGATGGTGGACGGTCAGCATGTGTTGTCGTCAGGTGGGCTGTGAAACGTCACATGATAGGGGTGTTATGCAGAGGCGGGGCTCTAGTCCCGCCGCCACCCTGAACGACCACTCCGGCTCACGAGGTTGCCCGCTTGAGGGTTACGTCATCGTGCGCAACTCGAAGCGTTTGAGCTTGCCGGTTTCGGTGCGCGGCAATGCGTCGACGAAGGTAACCATGCGCGGATATTTATACGGCGCAACGCTATTTTTCACGAAATCCTGTAGCTGCGCGATCAGTTGGTCGCTCTGCTCGAAGCCTGGGTTCAGCACGACGAAGGCTTTCACGACCTGTCCGCGAGTGTCGTCGGGCACGCCGATCACGCCGCATTCGGCGACCGCTTCATGTTGCAGCAGCACGCTCTCCACTTCCGGGCCGGAGATGTTGTAGCCGGCGGAGACGATCATGTCGTCGGCGCGCGCCTGGTAGAACACGTAGCCGTCTTCGTCCAGATAGACCGAGTCGCCCGGCAGATTCCAGCCGTCGCGCACGAACTTCGCTTGCCGGTCGTCTGCGAGATAGCGGCAGCCGGTCGGACCGCGTACCGCGAGCTTGCCGATCGTGCCGGGCGGCACCGCTTGCATGTGATCGTCGACTGCCTGCACGACATAGCCGGGTACCGCGCGGCCGATCGCATGCGGGCGGATCTGCTCGCCTTGCGCAGAGATGAAGATATGGATCAGTTCGGTGCCGCCGATCCCGTCGATCATGTCGATGCCGGTCGCGTCGTGCCAAAGACGCCGCGTGGAATCCGGCAGCGCCTCGCCGGCGGACACGGTTTTCTTCAGGCTCGACATGTCGTGATGCGCAACCAGCGGCGCCATCTGCCGATAGAACGTCGGCGCGGTAAACATGATGGTCGCGTGAAAACGCTCGACGGTCTGCAACAAGGTCTCGGGCGTGAGCTTCTCGATCAGCACCGTCGATGCGCCCGCGCGCAGCGGAAAGCACAGGAGCCCGCCGAGTCCGAATGTGAAAGCGAGCGGCGGCGTGCCGCAAAAGATGTCGTCCGGCGATGGCTTCAATACATGGCGCGGAAACAGATCGCACATCGCCAGGACGTCGCGATGGAAATGCATGCAGCCCTTCGGCGCGCCGGTCGTGCCGCTGGTGAAGGCGATCAGGCACACGTCGTCCGCGGCCGTGTCGCATGCGGTGAAGCGATCGGGTTTGTTGATCGCGAGCGTGTCGAGCGAATCGGGCGCGTCGTGATGGAACAGCAGTGTTTGCTTCAGGCCCGCGCAGTAGAACTCGTCTCGCGGATCAGTGCAGCGCGCGAGTTCGTCGGTAAGACGAGCGTCGCATAGCGCCGCGCCGACCTGCGCTTTGTCGACGATCTGCTTCAGTTCCTTCGCGCGCAGCAGTGGCATGGTCGGCACCACGACCAGACCGGCCTTTAGCGCAGCTAGTGCCGTCACTGCCATGTGCAACGTATTCGGCCCGCGCAACAGCACGCGGTTGCCGGGCTGCAAACCCATTTCGTCGATCAGCACGTGCGCGCTGCGATTCACCAGCGCAAGCAATTCGCCGTATGTGGTGGCGTGCAGCGTGCCGTCGACGTCGGACCAGATCGCGGGCCGGTCGCGATGACCTGCTTCGATGTTCCTGTCGAGCAGTTCGGTTGCGCAGTTGAAGCGCGCCGGATAGGCCACGTCGGGATTGTCGAGCAGAAAAACGGGCCATTGATCCTGCGGCGGAAGATTGTCGCGCGCGAAGGTATCGACGTGTGCTGACGGTTCCATCATGGTCTCCCGGGCGTTGAGCCGGCTGAATGCGCTTCGGTTGGCTTGGCGGTTTCGCGTGTCGTTCGGGTTATTGCGGGATCACCGCCGTGGCTTCGATCTCCACTTTCGCTTCGTCTTCGATCAGCGCGACAACCTGCACCGCGCTCATCGCGATGTCGTAATCGCCGATCAGCTCACGAAACGCGCCGCCGATATTTTTCAGCGAGGCGAGGTATTCGCGCTTATCGGTGACGTACCACGTGAGGCGCACCAGATCGCGCGGCTCGCCGCCGGCTTCGCGCAGCACGGCCACGATATTTTTGAGCGCCTGAATCGCCTGTTCGGCGAAATCGTGGGTCTGGAACCGCGCCTGTTCGTCCCAGCCGATCTGTCCGGCGATGAACACCTGCGTGCCGGTCGCCGCGACGCCGTTCGCGTAGCCGCGCGGCTTGACCCAACCGGCGGGAAGGAGAGCTTTTTTCATGAGCGCTGGGCCTCGATGGAGTCGTTGAATTCGGGTTGCGGAGCGAACTTCGCGAGAGCGCTCGCGATGTCGCGGGGAATCTCGATCGCGTGGCCGGCTGCCAGCGATGTCGTGACCAGAACCTGCTTCGCGCTGAAGCGCGTTTCGTCGCCGCAACGGCCGACGATGTCGATGCCGATCGAGCGGCGGCCGATTTTCGTCACCGCCAGCGACAGCGTGATCGTTTCGCCCATCTGGCTCGGCCGCGAAAACTCGCAATCGAGTTTGACGATCGGCAGGCCGATGCGACGGTCGGCGATCATTTGCGCGTAGTCGATTCCGAGGCCTTCGTTGAACCAGTCTTCGACCAGCGCGTTGGTCATCACCAGATATTGCGGAAAGAACACGATGCCCGCCGGGTCGCAATGCGAGAAACGCACACGTACGGGTCTTTCGAAGATCGCGTTCATTTCGCTCGATCCTTCGCGACGGCGGCGTGCGCTTTCAACAGATCGCGACCGACGATCAACTGCTGTACTTCCGTGGCGCCTTCGTAAATGCGCAGCGCGCGGATCTCGCGATAAAGCATCTCGACGGCCGTGCCGCTTTGCACGCCCATGCCGCCGTAAAGCTGCACGGCGGCGTCGATGACTTGCTGTGCGCCTTCGCTGGCGTGCCACTTCGCCATTGCGGCTTCGCGCGTGACGTTCTCGCCCTGATCGCGCAGCCACGCGGCGCGATAGACCAGCAACGCGCTGCTGTCGATGGTCAAGGCCATTTGCGCGAGCCTGGCCTGCGTGAGTTGAAAGTCGCCTAGCGTCTGGCCGAACATCTTGCGCGATGCCGCTCGTGCGAGACCTTCCGCCATCGCATGACGGGCGAATCCCAGCGACGCTGCTGCCACGGACGTGCGGAAAATATCGAGCGTACGCATCGCGAGTTTGAAACCTTCGCCGGGTGCGCCGAGCATCTGGCTGCGCGGCACGCGTGCGCCAGCGAAATGCAGGCGTGCGAGCGGATGCGGCGCGATCACGTCGATACGTTCGGCGATTTGCAGACCGGGCGTGTCGGCGTCGACGATAAACGCGCTGATGCCGCGTGCGCCCGGTGCTTCGCCGGTGCGGGCGAACACCACGTAGAAATCGGCGATGCCGCCGTTCGAGATCCACGTTTTGTCGCCGTCGAGGACATACGCGTCGCCGTCTTCGCGAGCGGAAAGCGCCATTGCGGCGACGTCGGAACCGGCTTCCGGCTCCGACAAAGCGAATGCAGCGATTGCCGTACCGTTCGCAACGCGCGGCAGATAGCGGGTCTTTTGCTCATGCGTGCCGCCGAGCGAGATCGCGCCCGAGCCGAGACCCTGCATGGCCAACGCGAAATCGGCCAGGCCGTCGTGCTTCGCCAGCGTTTCGCGCAACAGGCAAACGGCGCGCGTGTCGATCGTGTCGCCGTGACCGCCGTACGCGGTGCCCCCAACGCCGTATTTCAGCCAGCCGGCCGCGCCGAGCTCGCGCACCAGATGCCGGCATGCCGCGTCCGTGTCGGTGTGGTCCACGTGGGTGAGATGCTCGCCGGCCCATGCGTCGATTGCGGCGGCCAGTTCGCGATGACGCGGTTCGAAGAACGGCCACGCCAGCGCGCTATGCAGATCGATTTCAGTATTGGCGCTCAACTCAATCTCCTTCGAAGACCGGACGCGACTTCGCGGCAAACGCCTTATAAGCCCGCTCGAAATCGCGCGTGCTCATGCAGATGGCCTGCGCTTGCGCTTCGGATTCGATTGCCTCATCGACGCTCATGCTCCATTCCTGATGCAGCATTTTCTTCGTGATGCCGTGCGCGAAAGTCGGTCCCGCGACGAGATCGGCCGCGAGTTTTTGGGCTTCATCGAGTAGTGCAGCCGGTTCGCACAAGCGGTTGTAGAAGCCCCATGCGTGACCTTCTTCGCCGCTTGCCGAACGGCCTGTGAACAGCAATTCGGCGGCGCGCCCCTGGCCGATGATGCGCGGCAGGATCGAACACGCGCCCATGTCGCAACCGGCCAGGCCCACGCGTGAGAACAGAAACGCGAGTTTGCTGCGCGCAGTGCCGAGGCGCAGGTCGGACGCCATCGCGAGAATCGCGCCGGCGCCGGCACAGACTCCATCGACGGCGGCGATCACCGGCTGCGGACAATGGCGCATTGCCTTGACGAGATCGCCGGTCATGCGCGTGAACAGCAGCAGTTCAGGCATCGGCAGATCGATCAGCGGCGCGATGATGTCGTGGACGTCGCCACCGGAACAGAAGTTTTCGCCCGCGCCGTGCAGTACGACGGCTTTCACGTCGGTTGCGTACGCGAGTTGGCGGAACAGGTCGCGCAGCTCCGCATACGATTCGAACGTCAGCGGGTTCTTGCGTTCGGGGCGGTTTAGCGTGATCGTCGCGACTTGGCCCGCGACCGACCAGCCGAAATGCTGTGCTTCGTAGCCGGCTAGCGTGACTCGGTTGCCGGCTAGCAGTGCTTCGGCGTTGGATCGTGTCATGTGTGTCTCCATTCCCATGCGAGGCCCGATTCAGTCCTTGAGACTATCGAGCAGATGCTTCTTGAGTTTGCCGAGACGCTGGTGTGTGCGCGATTTTTCGTCGAGACTCAAACCGCCGAACAGTTCGACAACCCATTGCTCGTGCGCGACCGCCATCTTGTCGAATGCCTTGCGGCCGGCCGGCGTCAGACAGACGCTAATCGAGCGGCGATCGTTCGGGTCGTTGTCGCGCGACACGAGGCCTTCTTTTTCGAGTTGATCCGTAATGCCGGTGACATTGCCGCCCGTAACCATCAAACGTCGCGACAACTCGGTCATCTTCAGACCTTCGGGATAACGTTCGAGCTGCGCCATCAGATCGAAACGCGGCAACGTAGTGTCGAACTCGTTACGCAGACGCTTGCGCAACTCCGCTTGCACGAGGTTGGTCGTGGTCAGCATGCGCAGCCACAGACGCAGCCCCATGTGACTGTCGGCGCCGGTACTCATTTCCAGGTCCACGACGTTCTCCGCGGGTTTGGCGACGCCTTTGCGGGGCGGTTTGTTTTCGGCTGCCGTTGCAACGGGCTTCTTGATGTTCGTAGACTTAGTCACATGACTTCTCCACCGGAGATGGATATGGCTTGGCCCGTGATCGCATCCGAGCCGGGTTGGCATAGCCATAAAACGGAATTGGCGACCTGTTCCGGACTGACGAAGCGGCGCTGCGGATTCGAGCGAAGCAGCGTTTCGCGCGCCTGCTGTTCAGTACGGGAGGTCTTGCTGGTGATCTGTTCGAGCGACGCGTGCAGCAATTCGGTTTCGGTGTAGCCTGGACAGACGGCATTGACCGTGATGCCTTTCGTCGCGACTTCCAGCGCAAGCGAGCGCGTCAAACCGATTACGCCGTGTTTGGCCGCGCAGTAGGCGGCCACGTACGCATAACCGATCTGTCCCGCTGTGCTCGCCACGTTGACGATGCGCCCATAGCCGCGTTCCAGCATGCCGGGGAGTGCCGCGCGCGTGCCGAGGAATACGCCGGTGAGGTTCACGTCGAGCATGCGCTGCCAGAGCGCCAGGTCGGTATTCGTGAACGGCGCGGCCTGCGCTTGCCCCGCGTTGTTGACGAGGATGTCGATCGCGCCCGCTTGAGCAAACGCGTTGTCGACGGAAGCTTCGTTCGTGACGTCGACGCTGATGCATTCAACCTCGCCGAGCGCCTGGCATTTTTCGCGTTGCGTAGCGAGACGTTGCGGGTCGCGGCCCATCAGTGTGACGCGTGCGCCGGCCTGCAGCAGCGCTTCGGCAACGGCCGCGCCAATACCACTGCCGCCGCCGGTGACGACCGCGTGCTGCCCTGCGAGTGACTGCGTGCGCGTGTTCACGTGGTTCCTTCTGCGCGTTGCGCGCGCTCTTGTGGCGACAGGCCGGCATTCAACGCCGCCTGTGCCCGTTCGCGTTCGAGATTGCGTTCGAGTTGCGACTTGGCCGCCGTATAGGGCTTCGGCCACATCACGTCGAAGTAGCCGATTTTGGCGGCCTCGTTCAAGGTCCACGCAGGGTTCGCCAGATGCGGGCGTGCAATGGCGCACAGATCCGCGCGGCCTGCCGCGATGATGCTGTTCACGTGATCCGCTTCGGAGATCGCGCCGACAGCGATCGTCGCGATGCCTGCTTCGTTGCGCACGCGATCGGCGAACGGCGTCTGGAACATACGGCCGTACACGGGCTTTTCTTCTTTGCTGACCTGGCCCGACGACACGTCGATCATGTCCGCGCCGGCCGCCTTGAACGCGCGCGCGATTAGCACTGCATCGTCCGGCGTGGTGCCGCCTTCGACCCAATCGTTGGCGGAAATGCGCACGGAGATCGGCTTATCCTGCGGCCAGACCGCACGGATCGCTTTGAAGACCTGCAACGGATAACGCAGACGGTTCTCGAGCGAACCGCCGTATTCGTCGGTGCGATGGTTCGTTAGCGGCGAAAGGAAGCTCGACAGGAAGTAGCCATGTGCGCAGTGCAGTTCGAGCCAATCGAAACCGGCTTGCGCCGACATCTGCGTTGCGCGGACGAATTGCGCTTCGATCTCGCGCAGATCGTCGGGCGTGGCCTCGCGCGAGTGCTGGCTGATGCCGCGCAAGTACTGTTGCGACGATGCCGAAACCAGCGGCCAGTTGCCTTCGTCCAAAGGCTGATCGATGCCTTCCCACGCGACACGTGTCGAGCCTTTGGCGCCGGAGTGTCCCAATTGAATGCCGATCTTCGCATCCGATTGCCGATGCACCAGATCGACAATGCGCTTCCAGGCCGTGAGATGTTCCGGCGCATACATGCCGGGACAAGCCGGAGTGATGCGTGCTTCCGGCGATACGCAGGTCATTTCCGTCATCACCAGCGCGGCGCCGCCCATCGCGCGAGCGCCGAGGTGCATCAGGTGATAGTCGCCGGCCACGCCATGTTCGGCGGAATATTGCGCCATCGGCGAGACCACGACCCGGTTCTTCAACGTGATGCCGCGCAACGTGAACGGCGTGAACATCGGCGGCACCGGGTGTTTGTCAGGTGCACGTTCTATGCCGGAACGGCGGGCCAGCCAGTCTTCGAACGAGCCGAGATAAGCGGCGTCGCGCTCGCGCAGATTCTCGTGCGAAATACGCTGCGAGCGCGTCAGCAAGGAATAGGCGAACTGCTCGGGTTCGAACGACGTGTAGCGATCCACGTGTTCGAACCATTCCGTCGAATTGCGCGCCGCGTTCTGAATGCGCAGCACGTCGATGCTGCGCACGTCGGTGTAATGCTTGAGCGCGGCGGCCAGATCGCCGGGATGCGCGCCGATGCTGTTCGCGAGTTCGATCGAATCTTCGAGCGCGAGCTTGGTACCCGAACCGATCGAGAAATGCGCGGTGTGCGCCGCGTCGCCCATCAGCACGATCGGCGTTTGCGTGCCGTTCGCGTTGCTGCGCCAATGCACCCATTCCTCATTCACGACGCGCGGGAAACGGATCCATTGCGATGAACCTCGCAAATGCGCGGCGTTGGAAAGCAGCGGATGACCGTCAAGGTACTTCGCGAACAGCTTTTCGCAGAAAGCGATGCTGTCCTCCTTGCTCATCTCGTCGAGACCGGCGGCGCGCCACACGTGTTCCGGCGTTTCGACGATGAAGGTGGAGGTTTCGTCGTCGAAACGATACGCGTGCGCCTGGAACCAGCCGAATTCCGTTTCTTCGAAAGCGAACGTGAAGGCGTCGAAGAGTTTTCGGGTGCCGAGCCAGACGAAGCGGCAATCGCGCATGTCGATGCTGGGGTTATACGTGGCGGCGTATTTCTGGCGGGTCGCGCTGTTGGCGCCGTCGCACGCGATGATCAGATCGGCTTCGTATTGGGTGTCGTCCGTGACCTGGGTTTCGAATACCAGCTTCACGCCGAGTGCTTCGCAGCGCGCCTGCAGGATATTCAGCAGACGTTTGCGGCCGATCCCGCAGAAGCCGTGTCCTGACGAGCGCACCTGCTGCCCGCGGAAATTGATTTCGATGTCGTCCCAGTGATTGAACGCGCCGAGGATCGCATCGGCACTCGGGGCGTCTGCCGCGCGCAGGTTGCCGAGGGTCTGGTCGGAGAACACGACGCCCCAGCCGAACGTGTCGTACGGGCGGTTGCGCTCGACCACGGTAACGTCATACGCCGGGTTCCGGCTTTTCATCAACAGGCCGAAATACAACCCGGCCGGACCGCCGCCGATGCAAACGATGCGCATGCTGGTTCCCCATGGTGGATGCTGCCGTTGGGGGTAATTTAGGCCTAGATAGTTTAGGTGTCAAGTAAATGGTGGGGGGTGAGGTCGTGGAGGCTCATGAACGTGATCGGAGAAATAAGGTCGCTCATGGCAGCCTCGCTGCCCGAGGCGGAAGGGAGAGGCTCGGCAGCGCCCAATACTGTTGGGAAAAGGACAATCCGCGATGCAAAACCATTTACTTAACGCTCAAGAGCAGATGCGTCTATCGAGTGGTGTCGAGAGACTTCGTCCGGTTGATCGGCGAGCGTTTGTTCTTTGCGACGTTCTCGACAAGCGCAATCAGTTTCGTCACTAGCGCGTTTCCCGTGTTGTGCCGCGGCAGGTAGATGCATGTCCGCATGCTCACGCGCGGCTCGAATCGGATCGCGACCAGTTCACTGAATGCCCCGCCTTTCAGCGCTTCCGGATGAACAAGCCCGACGCCGGCGCCAATGATCGCGAGATAGCATGCGGACATGCTGTTGCTGACTTCGAATGCCACGTTCAATTGATGCCCCGCCTCGGAGAACGCCGCTTCGAGCAGATCGATCGTTTGCGATTTCCTGTAGAGCGTGATGAGCGTCTCGCTCGTCAGATCGGCCGGTCGCAGCACGCTGCGCTTCGCGAGCGGATGATCGCGGCGGAGCACGGCCACCAGCGCCGAATTCATCACGTCGCGGATTTCGCATAGTTGCAGGATTCGTGCGCTAACGTCCTGACGCGGCGGCGTGGCGACACCCAGATCGATTTCATGGTTCGCGACCATTGCGAGGATCTTGTCAGTCGGTTCGTTGATCAATTCGACGCGCAGCGTGGGCTCCGTTTCGCGCAGCCGCCTCAGCGCTTCGGGCACGAGATAGGGCAATGCGCCGCCCCCGGCTGCGACCGTGATCAACGGCCCGGCCGCGTCCGCGAGGTGCGCGATTTCACGGCTTGCGGCCTCGACGTGACTCAGCGCCCGCTGCACGACAGGCAACAGCCTGTGCGCTTCCGGCGTGGCCTGCAGACGGCCGCCGACCCGCACGAACAGCTTGGCGTGCGACTGGCTCTCCATCACGGCAAGGGCCTTGCTAATAGCGGGAATCGAACAACCCAACTTGGTCGCAGCTTCCTTCAGGCCGCTGCTGGTCATCATTGCCGCGAAAGTCGTGAGTTGTCTGACCGATACCTTCCCGAGTTCCATCGTGCCCTCGCATTTAACCAAAAGTGAAAAGGTTTTTCGTTGCTGGTTGAATTTTGCCAAATCACCATAGCGCCGTGTCAAGCGGCACGACAAAAGTTTGGGTTAATGGGGTCCGCGATGAAAATAAAGAAGACAGTCTGGTTAGTTGCCTGCATTGCCGCCTCGGCCGCTCATGCACAAAGCAGTGTGACGTTGTACGGCAGTATCGACGTCGGCGTGGCCTACGTGAACAACGCGGGTGGCGCGAGCAAGGTGTTCATGGAGCAAGGCGAGTCGCAGCCCGACCGGTGGGGCCTGTATGGTGTCGAACATCTCGGCGGCGGACTTTCAACCGAATTCCGGCTCGAAAACGGCTTTTATACGAACTCCGGAGCAATGGCTAGTCCCTCGACGTTGTGGAACCGTCAGGCGTGGGTCGGTCTTGTATCGGAGTCCATCGGCACGCTGCGGCTCGGCCGTCAGACGCCGTTCAGCTTCGACTGGCTGAGCCCGTTCTCGACCGCTTATCAGTCGGGCAACTGGTTCGCATTCCATCCGGGCAACATCGACCAGCTTGCCGATACATCGGTGGTCCCGTACAACAACGCCGCACGCTACATCTCCCCGTCGTTTCACGGTTTGACGGTGGGCGCGATGATGGGCCTCGGCAATACGACGAACTTCGGCTACGGACGTAACCTGAGCGCGGCAGTCAAATACGACCTCGGTGCGTTCCATGCGACCGCCGTTTATCAGGACGAGCACAACCGTACGCCGACGATTACGACTGTAACGGCGCCCACGTTCGGCGGTCTTCCCGCCGCATCCTATACGGCCGACAGCACGGAAGAAGAAGGGTTCGGTGCCAGTTACGACCTTGGTGCTTTCAAGCTGCATGCGATGTACACGCGCGTCAAACTCACCACTGCCGGAATCAGCGAACTGTTCCAGTCCTACGATGGCGGTGTCAATTACCGTGTCAGCCCTGCCAGCCTGATCGGATTCGGCGGTGCAACGACGACGCTCGCTGGTTCTCGCTACACCCAGTTCTCGCTTGGCTACAACTACTCGCTGTCCAAGGCGACGCAGGTGTATGCCGATACCAACTTTGAGCGCGCATCGGGCGATAACGCGCGTGCGGCCCTCTACACAGCCGGAATCTCGAGCACGTCCAATCAGCTGTCGTTCAAAATCGGTATGCATCACTCGTTCTGAACGACTGAGACGGAGCAGGTATGTCAACTACACCGGGTCATGTCGCGCTCGACGATGAGTCGAGCCGCGCGGCGTTCCCGCAGGCTCATGAGAGCCTCGTGCGACTGGAGGCGGTGCCTCTGATTTCCGCCGCGGCGGTCTGGTGGCTTCGCATAGAGACGAAAGGCAAGGTATTGGAGGCGATCGAGGTGTGAGTATTGCCTCGCGCCGGCGTTACGGCGCAGAGGAAGTCGTCCGTGACACGGACCCGTGAGTGCGCCGGTCCGTGTGGGCCGTTTTGTGAGTCGGAGGATTGAATGGGTTGTATCAGGAAGGTACTTGTCGTGGGTGCGGGAATTGCCGGTTGTAGCGTTGCAATCGCGCTGAAGGACAAGGGAATCGATGTCACGCTCGTCGAGAAGCAGGATCAATGGCGCTTCCAGAGTTCCGGCATTTTCGTGTACGGCAATGGTCTTGGCGCGTTGGGTGCGGTGGGTGTCTTACCGGAGATCATCGGAGCCGGGTTCGCGATTGAAGGCGGAAACAACCTGTACTTCGATCACGAAGGGTCGCTGATTACGGAAACACGGTATCCCAGTCCGCGGGACGGCGTGCCTGCGATTCTCGGTATCAAGCGAGCGGAGATGCACCGTGTGCTGGCGAACCGGCTGCGAGGTCTCGACGTCGAGATCCGTTTGTCTACGACACTGCAAATCGTCGACGAGGATGCGAAGGCCGGTGTTGTTCATGTCGTGTTCGCCGACGGCACTGCAGACACTTTCGATCTCGTGATCGGGGCCGATGGCATCCGCTCGCAGGTCAGGACGCTGTTGTTCGGTGAGATCGAGCCGCAATATAGCGGCTTCGGCGTGTGGCGCAGCGTGCATGAAAGGCCCCGCGAACTGACGAAAAAAATTATGCAGATGGGCATCGGAAAACGGCTCGGCATTCTGCCGATCAGTGACGACAGGCTCTATATGTTCGGAACCGTGCGAGAGCCCGGCAAACCGTGGTACGAAAAGGAAAGCTGGGCCAGCGTAATGCGTTCGAAGTTCGCGGAGTTTTCGGGGCCAGCGCGACGCTTCCTTGACGAGCTTTGCGAGAAGACCGAGATGCTCTACACCGCTGTTGAAGAGGTCGCGCTGCCGCAGCCATGGCATCGCGGACGGACGGTCCTGATCGGCGATGCCGCCCACGCGTCGACGCCGTTCATGGGGCAGGGCGGAGCAATGGCTGTCATGGACGCGGTGCTGCTGGCCGAACAGGTATCGGACTGCA
>NZ_JAQQBV010000016.1:0-166598 GCF_046030735.1 Paraburkholderia xenovorans | reverse complement strand
GACGAGATTATGGAGAACTTTCGCTACATCGTCAACAGGTTTCTTTAACTAACCTAACCTGCCCGACGTACCGCAAACCCCCGCCATTGCTGGCTCTCCCGCCTCCCCGTGCCCCGGTATCCGAAGCACGAAAGAGCGAGATTCTAGCGAGCCCCAGCAGGGCTTGCAAGCGTTATTTTGACAAGCGTATTACCGATGCTTGAAAACCGGTTTGCGCTTCTCGACAAATGCCGCCATTCCCTCCTTTTGATCCTCTGTCGCGAAGAGCGAATGGAACAGGCGGCGCTCGAAATGTACGCCTTCGGCCAGCGTCGTCTCATACGCACGGTTGACCGACTCCTTCACCATCATCACAGCCGGCAGTGGGAATTCCGCTATCACTGCGGCAGCGGCCAACGCCTCTTCAACAAGTGAAGCGGCCGGAATCACGCGCGACACCAAGCCTGCGCGCTCAGCCTCAGCCGCGTCCATGAAACGAGCGGTCAAACAAAGATCCATCGCTTTCGCCTTCGACACTGCGCGCGGCAATCTTTGCGTACCTCCGGCGCCCGGCATGATCCCAAGCTTGATCTCCGGCTGGCCGAATTTGGCACTGTCGGCAGCGAAAATGATGTCGCACATCATCGCCAACTCACAGCCACCGCCAAGCGCAAAGCCCGCTACCGCGGCAATGATCGGCTTGCGGATCGAGCGCACCGTTTCCCAGTTGCGGGTGATGTAGTCGCCCTTATAGACATCCATGTAGCTGTATGTCGCCATCATTCCGATGTCGGCACCTGCGGCGAACGCCTTTTCGCTACCGGTCACGACAATCGCGCCGATCGCCTCGTCGGCGTCGAATGCCTGCAGCGCGGCGCCCAACTCGTCCATCAACGCGTCATTCAATGCGTTCAATGCCTTCGGACGATTCAGCGTAACCAACCCCACCCGGCCCCGCGTCTCAACCAGAATGTTCTCGTAAGCCATGCCACCTCCAAGTGTGAATGGCGCGCGAAAACGCTTCGCGCAGCCGTCTCAATAATGCTAACATTCACCAACCAACCGGTCGGTCAATTATTCGACAGGCTTTTCCCCAACGTACAGCCAAGCCCCTCTGCCATGACACATCCGTTATTCACCAAGCATGAAGACACGCTGCAAAAGACTCTCGCCACGATCGAAACACGCGGCTACTGGAGCCCGTTCGTCGAAATGCCCAGTCCGAAAGTGTACGGGGAAACAGCTAACGCGGACGGTGAGGCCGCATTCAAAGCGCATCTGAACAAGACGTTCGAACTGGACCAGCCGTCGACGGGAGAAACCGTCGGTGCAGAAATCTCGCCGTTTGGCTTGCCGCTCGGCATTCGCTATCCAAAGTCCGATCCCGATGCGCTGATCACCGCTGCCGCTGCCGCGCAGCGCGACTGGCGCGCGGCCGGTCCGCAAACCTGGGTCGGCGTCAGTCTGGAAATACTCGCGCGGTTGAACCGCGCCAGCTTCGAGATCGGCTACAGCGTGATGCATACCACCGGCCAGGCATTCATGATGGCGTTCCAGGCAGGCGGTCCGCACGCACAGGACCGCGCACTGGAAGCCGTCGTGTACGCGTGGGACCAACTGCGCCGCATTCCCGGCGACGCCCATTGGGAAAAGCCGCAAGGCAAAAATCCGCCGCTCGCGATGCACAAGCGCTACACGATCGTGCCGCGCGGCACCGGTCTCGTACTCGGTTGCTGCACCTTCCCGACGTGGAACGGCTATCCGGGCCTCTTCGCCGATCTGGCCACTGGCAACACGGTCATCGTCAAGCCGCATCCGGGCGCGATCCTGCCGCTTGCGGTGACCGTGCGCATCGCACGTGAAGTGCTGCGCGAAGCGGGCTTCGATCCGAATGTCGTCACGCTGCTCGCCACCGAACCGAACGACGGACCGCTTGTCCAGGCGCTGGCGTTGCGTCCTGAAATCAAGCTGATCGACTTCACCGGCAGCACGCAAAACGGCACCTGGCTCGAGCGCAACGCGCATCAAGCGCAGGTCTACACCGAAAAAGCCGGCGTCAACCAGATCGTGATCGACTCGGCCGACGACATCAAAGCCGTCGCCCGCAATATCGCTTTTTCGCTCGCGCTGTACTCGGGCCAGATGTGCACTGCGCCACAAAATATCTATGTGCCGCGCGGCGGCATTCGCACGGCTGAAGGCGCTCTCAGCTTCGACGAAGTGGCTCAGGCGATTGCAGGCGCCGTGCAAAAGCTGGTTGCCGACCCGGCCCGCGCCGTCGAGTTGCTCGGCGCGATCCAGAACGAAGGCGTAACGCAGCGCATCGAGGAGGCCAGCAAGCTTGGTACTGTGCTCGCGCAAAGCCAATCGCTGGAACACCCCGCGTTCGCCGGCGCCCGTGTCCGCACTCCGCTCGTGCTCCAACTGGATGCAGCCAAAGACCACGCTCAACTCACCAAAGAATGGTTCGGCCCGATCTCTTTCGTGATCGCGACGGATTCGACCGCGCAGTCGCTCGAACTCGCCGGCTCGATCGCCGCCGAGCACGGCGCGCTGACCTTGTCGATCTACAGCACGGACGACGCCGTACTCGACGAAGCGCACGAAGCGTCGATTCGCGGCGGCGTTGCACTGTCGATCAATCTGACGGGCGGCGTATTCGTGAATCAGTCGGCGGCCTTCTCCGATTTCCACGGCACGGGCGCGAACCCCGCGGCGAATGCCGCGCTGGCTGACGCGGCGTTTGTCGCGAACCGTTTTCGCGTGGTTCAAAGCCGCGTTCATGTTGAACCGAAAGCGGCACCGGCGGTAGCTGGCTGAATGGCATAAGACAAAAGCACGGTTTTCGTCCTATGCCGTTTGGCCGAATGGACCGGGCCGTGCACCCCAACTAACATGAGACATCGGATCGGCCTCTCGCGCGCCGATTCGCTACCGCAGGAACTCACATGAACGACGCCTTCATTTGCGACGCGATTCGCACTCCGATCGGCCGCTACGGCGGCGCCCTGAAAGACGTTCGTGCCGACGACCTCGGCGCGGTACCGATCAGGGCGCTGATCCAGCGCAATCCGGGTGTCGATTGGCGCGCCCTCGACGACGTGATCTACGGCTGCGCCAATCAGGCGGGCGAAGACAACCGCAACGTCGCACGGATGTCGGCGTTGCTGGCGGGTTTGCCCACGGAGGCGCCGGGCGCGACCATCAACCGCCTGTGCGGTTCGGGCATGGACGCGGTCGGTACTGCGGCGCGCGCGATCAAGGCAGGCGAAGCGCGCCTGATGATTGCAGGCGGCGTCGAAAGCATGACGCGAGCACCGTTCGTGATGGGCAAGGCCAACAGCGCATTCTCGCGGCAGGCGGAAATCTACGACACAACCATTGGCTGGCGCTTCGTCAATGCGCTGATGAAGCGCCAGCACGGCGTCGACTCGATGCCGGAGACAGCGGAGAACGTCGCTATCGAATTCGGTATCAGCCGCGCCGATCAGGACGCATTCGCGCTGTCGAGCCAGCAAAAAGCGGCACGCGCGCAACGCGACGGTACCTTGGCTCACGAAATTGTCGCAGTTGAAATCGCGCAGAAGAAAGGCGATCCGGTACGCGTGACGCTCGACGAACATCCGCGCGAAACGTCGCTCGAGAGCCTCGCAAAGCTCAAGGGCGTGGTGCGCCCTGACGGTAGCGTGACGGCCGGGAACGCTTCGGGTGTCAACGACGGCGCGTGCGCATTGCTGCTGGCAAATCAGGAAGCCGCCGATCAATACGGCCTGCGTCGCCGTGCGCGCGTGGTGGGCATGGCGACCGCAGGCGTCGAGCCGCGCATCATGGGCATTGGTCCTGCGCCCGCTTCGCAAAAACTGCTCAAGCAACTGGGCATGACGCTAAAACAATTCGATGTGATCGAACTGAACGAGGCTTTTGCATCGCAGGGGCTGGCCGTTCTGCGCACGCTCGGCCTGCGCGACGACGACCCGCGCGTCAATCCCAATGGTGGCGCGATTGCACTGGGGCATCCGCTCGGCGCATCGGGTGCGCGTTTGATCACCACCGCGTTGCATCAACTGGAACGGGTCAATGGCCGCTTTGCTCTTTGCACGATGTGTATCGGCGTCGGTCAGGGCATCGCACTGGCGATCGAGCGGCTCTGACACGCGCCGCCGCATCCGCCGATCAAAGAGACTTTGAGGAGACACCCAATGTCATATGAAGCGATTCGCATGGACGTCGATGCATCGAGCCACGTCGCGACGATCACGCTGAACCGGCCCGACAAGCTCAACAGCTTTACGCGCGCGATGCATCAGGAACTGGGTGCTGCGCTTGACGAGGTCGAAGCGTCCGGCGCACGCGCGCTTGTTCTGACCGGTGCGGGGCGCGGCTTCTGCGCCGGCCAGGATCTGGCGGACCTCGATTTCACGCCCGGCGCAATGACCGATCTCGGCGATCTGATCGACCAGCATTTCAATCCGCTGATCCGCCGTCTGCAAGCACTGCCGTTGCCGGTGATCGCCGCGGTCAACGGTACCGCTGCCGGCGCTGGCGCGAATCTCGCGCTCGCTTGCGACCTCGTGCTCGCCGCGCGCTCCGCCAGTTTCATTCAGGCATTCGTGAAGATCGGCCTCGTGCCGGATTCGGGCGGCACGTGGTTTCTGCCGCAACGTGTGGGCATGGCTCGCGCGTTGGGTCTCGCCATCACCGGCGACAAGCTCAGCGCGGAAAAGGCCGAAAGCTGGGGGCTGATCTGGCAAACGGTGGACGACACGGAACTCGCGGCCGCTGCCAATCAACTAGCGACTCAACTCGCGCAGCAACCCACCCGCGCGATCGCCGCGATCAAGCAGGCCATGCGTGCCGGCGCGACGCAAACACTCGATCAGCAACTCGATCTCGAACGGGATCTGCAACGCGAACTCGGCGCGTCACATGATTACGCGGAAGGTGTGCAGGCGTTCGTCGAAAAGCGTGCGCCGCGCTTCGAGGGCCGCTGACATGTCGACCCAACCCAAACTTGCCGCCCATATGACGCCGGACGAACTCGCCCGGGCGACCGCGGCCGCCATGTACGAAAACGACGCATGCAGCAAGGCACTCGGCCTCGAAGTGGCGGAAGTGCGGCCCGGCTATGCGCGTCTACGCATGGCCGTGCGCGACGACTTTCTGAACGGCCATCAGATCTGTCACGGCGGCCTGATTTTCACGCTGGCGGATTCGACGTTCGCGTTCGCTTGCAACACGTACAACGTCAACACCGTCGCGGCGGGCTGCTCGATCGAATTCCTGCGCCCGGTGCATCGCGGCGACGTGTTGACGGCCGAAGCCGTCGAGCAAACGTTGAGCGGCCGCACCGGCATCTACGATATTTGCGTGAAGAATCGCGCGGACGAAACCGTGGCGATGTTTCGCGGCAAATCGGCGCAAATCAAAGGCAATCTGATTCCGACGGGCGACTGAAAGGCGCATAGATAGCAGCCCATCACCCGTTTTATGCGTGCAGAACGCGCACCGCACACCGACTCAAGCATTGAAGCAGCAAGGAGACATTCGATGACCACCGCCCTTCCGCTCGATCCGATCGAGACCGCCAGCCGCGATGAACTCGCAGCGCTTCAACTCGAACGGCTCAAATGGTCGCTCAATCACGCGTATGAGAATTCGCCGGTCTACCGGCGCAAATTCGACGAAGCGGGTGTTCACCCGAGCGAAGTGAAGAGCCTCGCGGACCTGGCGCGCTTCCCCTTCACGACCAAGAAGGACCTGCGCGACAGCTACCCGTTCGGGATGTTCGCCGTGCCGCAGGAGCAGATTTCGCGGATTCACGCATCGTCGGGTACGACGGGCAAGCCGACCGTGGTCGGCTACACCGCGCGCGATATCGACACGTGGGCGAACCTCGTCGCGCGCTCGATTCGCGCCGCCGGCGCGAAGCGCGGTGACAAGGTGCATGTGAGCTACGGCTACGGTTTGTTCACCGGTGGTCTCGGCGCGCACTACGGCGCCGAGCGCGCCGGGCTCACCGTGATCCCGTTCGGCGGCGGTCAAACCGAGAAACAGGTGCAACTGATTCAGGACTTCCGTCCCGACATCATCATGGTTACGCCGAGCTACATGCTCTCGATCGCCGACGAACTCGAGCGCCAGGGTATCGACCCGGTCGGCTGCTCGCTGCGTCTCGGCATCTTCGGAGCGGAGCCTTGGACTAACGACATGCGTCAGGCGATCGAAAAGCGTATGGGTATCGACGCGGTCGATATTTACGGTCTTTCCGAAGTGATGGGTCCGGGCGTGGCGTCGGAATGTGTCGAGACGAAAGACGGCCCGACCATCTGGGAAGACCATTTCTATCCCGAGATCATCGATCCCGAAACGGGCGAGGTTTTGCCGGATGGCGAACTTGGCGAACTGGTATTCACGTCGCTGACCAAAGAAGCGCTACCGATCGTCCGCTACCGGACGCGAGATCTGACGCGCCTGTTGCCCGGCACCGCGCGCACCATGCGTCGGATGGAAAAGATCACAGGCCGTTCGGACGACATGATGATCGTGCGCGGCGTGAATGTATTCCCGACGCAAATCGAAGAGCTGCTACTCAAGCAACATGCGCTCGCGCCTCACTACCAGATCGTGCTCACCAAGGAAGGGCCGCTGGATGTGCTGACGTTGAATGTCGAGCCGTGCCCGGAAAGCGCGCCGGATACCACGGCGCTCAGCACGGCAAAGCAGGCGCTCGCCTACGACATCAAGGCGCTGATCGGCGTGAGCGCCGTGGTCAATGTGCTGGGCGTGAACGGAATCGAGCGTTCGGTGGGTAAAGCGCGGCGCGTGGTGGACAAGCGGAAGTCGGGGCTTTGAGCGAGCCTTGACGCAGGAATCCGCATCCGTGATGGCGGCGGATGCCTGCGCAAGAACTGGTGCAACTTCCGCTACACCAATCCCGCCTGATCCTCAGGAATTAGGCAGCAGCAACCACATCCGGCCGCCCTGCTTCATCTTGCCGGCGAGATCGCCTGCGTCGTCGCCGAGTCCCCAGAAGTAATCGGCACGCACGCCGCCCTTGATCGCAGACCCGGTGTCCTGCGCGAAAACGAGGCGGTTCATCGGCGAGTTCGTCAACGGACGGGTGGTCTGCAAAAACACCGGCGTGCCGAGAGGAATCGAACTCGGATCGACCGCGATGGACCGCTCCGGCGTCAACGGCACGCCTAATGCGCCGATCGGACCGTCCGCGCCGCCACCCGGCGCGCTCTCGCCCGACGGCATCTCGCGGAAAAACACAAAGCGTGGATTGGTGTCGAGCAAGCCGTCCACACGATTCGGATTCGCACGCGCCCACGCCTTGATGCCCTGCATGGTCGCCTGCGACGGCGTCAGTTCGCCTCGATCGAGCAGCCATCGTCCAATCGACTTATACGGTTGATTGTTCGTGCCGCCAAAGCCGACCCGCATCACGCTGCCGTCTTCCATCACGATGCGCCCCGAGCCCTGCACCTGCAGAAAGAACGCTTCGATCGGATCGTCGACCCACACGAGTTCGTTGCCGTTCAGCACGCCCGCGCGTTCCAGTTGCGCGCGCGCCGGCAGCGGCGCGCCGGCACGATATCCGGACGGCCAGCGATACAGCGCCGTCTGATACACGCCGTGCCGCGTGCGCGAGCCGCGCAGCAGCGGCTCGTAATAACCGGTCACGAGACCGTCGAGCGTGCCGTCGCTATTGGCTAGCTGGAACGGCGTGAAATACGCTTCGAAAAAAGCCCGCGCGCCGGTGACGTCGAGATCGTCGATTTGCGCGGCCGCCGCACACGCACGTGCCCAGTTCGCCTGGCGCGCGAGCCGCAAGCAGTTCTGCCGCAGCGCCGCCGTGGCGCCGATCAGCGAGTCGTCCTGCCAACCCGGCACCTGCTGCCAGGCGACGGCAGTGAGCCGCGTCGCGGCGATCTGCCCGGGGATGATCGCCGCGCCCGTAGGCGGCGAAACCGACGGCCGGACCGCACTCCCGCCGCCGCACGAAGCCAGCAGCACCGCCACTGAGAGCGCGCCGAGCCATGCTCCGGCGCGGCGGACAAAACGCATACAATGTTCGTTCTTGATGGAAACCGCCATGTCTGATCTGTTCGACGAATACCCAATGCTCATCTTCGCGCTGGAGTCGCTCCTCGCGCTCTTCCTGCTCGTCTTTATCGTGGTGTGGACGTCGTCGGGCAAGAAGAAGGCCGCGCGCGCCAACAGTAGTGAACAACAAAAGCAGCAGAAGTAGCGCAAACCGCAGTAACGCCGCGCCGTGAAGCTATCTAAAGACCGTGAGCCCCGGCTTCGGTTCAATGCAAAGTACGCGGCATGCGCAAGATGAACTCGGGCACGGGTGCATCGAAACGTTCACCGTCTTCCGCCACGCAGAAGTACTCGCCGCGCATTGTGCCCACCGGCGTGGCGATCACCGCCCAACTCGTATATTCGAAGTGCTCGCCCGGTTTGAGCAACGGCTGGTGACCGACCACGCCGAGCCCTTTCACTTCCTGCACATTCTTGTCGCTATCGGTGATCACCCAGTGACGCGCAATCAGTTGCGCCGGCACCTGACCGCTGTTACGGATGGTCAGCGTGTACGCAAATGCGTACTGGCGGCGCTCCGGGTCCGACTCTTCGGGCAGATATTGCACCTGCGCCGAGACGCTGAATTCGTACTGGCTCATCCTGATTCCGGTCTGGTAAAACGGGGGGGCGTGAAAAGCGCGGGAAAGCCCGAACGCCAATGGTTTGCGGGCCTATCGAAGAAGCAGCGCTTATAGTTTGGCATTCTGCTTCATGCGCGGCACGCCCGCAACCGGACAAATCCCTTTGGACAAGGGCCGCTCAGGCGTTTTGTCACTTTCGCGAGGCACCTGGCCAAACGGCTACGAGCCGGCTCCGCCGCGCACAAACCGGTAAAATGACGCTTTCCCCGCTTGCATCCGCCCCCGCCATGACGCAATTCCGCATTTCTCCCAGTATTCTGTCCGCCGACTTCGCACGCCTCGGCGAAGAAGTGCGCAACGTCGTCGCCGCCGGCGCCGACTGGATCCACTTCGACGTAATGGACAATCACTACGTGCCGAATCTGACGATCGGCCCGCTCGTCTGCGAGGCGATTCGTCCGCACGTGGATGTGCCGATCGACGTGCATCTGATGGTGCGCCCGGTCGATCGCATCGTGCCGGACTTTGCGAAGGCCGGCGCGAACATCATCAGCTTTCACCCGGAAGGCTCGGACCATATTGACCGCACGCTGTCGCTGATCCGCGATCACGGCTGCAAGGCCGGCCTCGTGTTCAATCCGGCCACGTCGCTAAGCCATCTGGACTACGTGATGGACAAGGTCGACCTGGTGCTGATCATGTCGGTGAATCCGGGTTTCGGCGGCCAATCGTTCATTCCCGAGGCACTCGTCAAGCTGCGCGAAGCGCGCAAGCGCATCAACGAGTACAAAGAACGGACTGGCCGCGAGATTCACCTTGAAGTGGACGGCGGCGTAAAAGTCGACAACATCGCAGAAATCGCGGCGGCGGGCGCGGACACGTTCGTGGCCGGTTCCGCGATCTTCGGCGCGCCGGATCACAAGGCGGTGATCGACAAGATGCGAGCCGCGCTTGCCGGCATCGAGCACTGACCACAGAGCACTGAAAGAGGCCTGAGCCGATGACCACCCCCCACCCTGCCCCGACATTCCCAGGTCCGCGCCTGCAAGCTGCGATCATCGACCTCGACGGCACGATGATCGATACCGCCGACGATTTCACCGCCGGCCTGAACGGCATGCTCGCGCAACTCGACGCAGCGGAAACCTCGCGTGAGGAGGTAGTCGGCTACATCGGCAAGGGTTCGGAGAATCTGATTCGCCGCGTGCTCGCGCCGCGCTTCGAAGCGGACCATGCACAGGACCACTTCGACGAAGCGCTCGCGATCTATCAAGTGGAGTACGCGAAGATCAACGGTGTGCACACGCGCCTCTATCCCGAAGTCGAAACCGGTCTCGCCGCTATGCGCGACGCGGGCCTCAAGCTCGCCTGCGTAACCAATAAGCCGCATCGTTTCGCGGTGGAATTGCTGGAGCAATACGGGCTCGCGCAGTATTTCAGCGTGGTGCTGGGCGGCGACAGCCTGCCGCAAAAAAAGCCGGATCCGCTGCCGATGCTCACCGCAGCGGCGCAGCTCGGTGTCGAACCGCGCGCCACGGTGGCCATCGGCGATTCGGAGAACGATGCGTTGGCCGGCCGCGCGGCGGGCATGGCAACGCTCACCGTGCCGTACGGCTACAACCATGGTCGCGCTATACAAGAAATAAAATCCGATGGTATAGTTGCCTCGCTGCTGGACGCCGCCAAGGCGATCGCAGCGCACCATTCCACGACTTGAAAAGTCCTTCATCCTCATGTTTCTGAATAAAAAACGGAGTCTGATTAGCATCGACCGGGGAGCCTGGCCCTGGCGTCGCTGGTCGCGCTAACCTCGCCTGAGGTACGCTGAAGCTGGTCTTCGGCAACCGTTTTTTACTTCGCTGCGCTCAAGCGTTTTTTCCATCATCTTGTTTCGCTGCATCGGTTGATCTGGCCTACGTGTACCCAAAAAGTACGCCTGTGCGCCGAAACCGCTTGCATGCGTCGATGGAAAACTCGCGCCGGTCAGACTCTTATCGTGTCGAATTATCGAACGAACCCCTGACCGGCGGCGCAACGCCCCGCTTTGTCCGTCGCACGCTGGCGCCGGAACCATGAAACAGGATCGGAACATGACCGAACTCGAATTTCAGTCCCTCGCGAACGAGGGCTTCAACCGCATCCCGCTGATCGCCGAAGCGCTCGCCGACCTCGAGACGCCGCTCTCGCTGTACCTGAAGCTCGCTCAGCCCGAACGCAACGGCGCCAACTCGTTCCTGCTGGAATCGGTGGTCGGCGGCGAACGCTTCGGCCGCTATTCGTTCATCGGACTGCCGGCGCGCACGCTGCTGCGCACCCGCAACGGCGTGTCGGAAGTGGTGCGCGACGGTAAGGTCGTCGAAAGTCATGAAGGCGATCCGCTCGAATTCATCCAGCAGTTCCAGGGGCGCTTCAAAGTGGCGCAGCGCCCGGGGCTGCCGCGTTTCGCGGGCGGTCTGGCCGGCTACTTCGGCTACGACGCGGTGCGCTACATCGAGAAAAAGCTCGCGCACACGGCACCGAAAGACGATCTGAATCTGCCGGACATCCAGTTGCTGCTCACCGAAGAAGTCGCAGTGATCGACAACCTGGCGGGCAAGCTCTACCTCGTGGTCTATTCGGATCCGACGCAGCCCGAGGCTTACACGAAAGCCAAACAGCGTCTGCGTGAACTGCGTCAGCGCTTGCGCACGACCGTTCAACCGCCGGTCACGTCGGCGAGCGTGCGCACCGAGACCTACCGCGAATTCGCAAAAGACGATTACCTCGCCGCGGTACGCAAGGCGAAGGAATACATCGCCGCGGGCGAACTGATGCA
Source organism: Paraburkholderia xenovorans (assembly GCF_046030735.1). Classification (GTDB taxonomy): domain Bacteria; phylum Pseudomonadota; class Gammaproteobacteria; order Burkholderiales; family Burkholderiaceae; genus Paraburkholderia; species Paraburkholderia xenovorans_A. Next base: position 155,132 of record NZ_JAQQBV010000016.1, on the reverse strand, counting down.
AGTGCAGGTCGGCCAGCGTCTGACCAAACCGTATCGCGACAATCCGCTGTCGCTGTATCGCGCGCTGCGCTCGCTGAATCCGTCGCCTTATATGTATTACTACAACTTCGGCGATTTCCACGTGGTCGGTGCATCGCCGGAAATTCTGGTGCGTCAGGAAAAGCGCGGCGAGGATCGCATCGTCACGATTCGCCCGCTGGCCGGCACCCGTCCGCGCGGCAACACGCCGGAGCGCGACGCCGAACTCGCCACCGAACTGCTGAACGACCCGAAGGAAGTCGCCGAGCACGTCATGCTGATCGACCTCGCGCGCAACGACGTGGGCCGCATCGCACAAATCGGCTCGGTGGTCGTCACCGACAAGATGGTGATCGAGAAGTACTCGCACGTGCAGCACATCGTGAGTTCGGTCGAGGGCAAGCTGAAGCCGGGCACCACCAATTTCGACGTGCTGCGCGCCACCTTCCCGGCCGGCACGTTGTCCGGCGCGCCGAAGGTCCGCGCAATGGAACTGATCGACGAACTCGAACCCGTAAAGCGCGGCCTCTACGGCGGGGCGGTCGGCTATCTGTCGTTCACCGGCGAAATGGATCTGGCCATCACGATCCGCACCGGCGTGATCGCGAACGGCAATCTGTATGTTCAGGCGGCGGCGGGCGTGGTCGCGGATTCGGTGCCGGAATCCGAATGGCAGGAGACCGAGAACAAGGCGCGCGCGGTGCTGCGCGCTGCGGAACAGGTTCAAGACGGCCTCGATAGCGACTTCTGACCGGAGACACACCATGCTGCTCATGATCGACAACTACGACTCGTTCACCTACAACCTGGTGCAGTACTTCGGCGAACTCGGCGAAGACGTGCGCACCTACCGGAACGACGAAATCACGCTGGACGACATCGCGAAGCTCAACCCGGAGCGCATCTGCCTGTCGCCCGGTCCGAGCAATCCGCAACACGCGGGCATCACGCTCGACGTATTGCGCGAATTCAGCGGCAAGACGCCGATCCTGGGTGTTTGCCTCGGCCATCAGGCGATCGGCGAAGCATTCGGCGGTCGCGTGGTGCGCGCGCAGACCATCATGCACGGCAAGGTCAGCACGATCGAAACCGACTGCAAAGGCGTATTCGCCGACTTGCCGAAGCACTTCGTCGTCACGCGTTACCACTCGCTCGCGATCGAACGCGAATCGCTGCCGGACTGCCTCGAAGTGTCCGCGTGGACCGAAGACGGCGAGATCATGGGCGTGCGTCACAAAGAACTCGCGGTGGAAGGCGTACAGTTCCACCCGGAGTCGATCCTGTCCGAACATGGCCACGCGCTGCTCGAGAATTTCGTGAAGCAATCGAAGGCCGCGTCCGCCAATCCGTCGCATCGCAACGCCTGATGAAGAGGGACGAAATCATGTCGATCACGCCCCAGGAAGCGCTGCAACGGACCATCGAGCATCGCGAGATTTTCCACGACGAAATGCTGCACCTGATGCGCCTCATCATGCGCGGCGAACTGTCGCCCGTGATGGCGGCCGCGATCATTACCGGCTTGCGCGTCAAAAAAGAGACCATCGGCGAAATCACCGCCGCCGCCACGGTGATGCGTGAATTTGCCCGGCACGTCGAAGTACCGGACAACTCGAACTTCGTCGATATCGTCGGCACTGGCGGCGACGGTTCGCATACCTTCAACATTTCCACGGCGACGATGTTCGTCTCGGCAGCGGCCGGCGCGCGGGTCGCGAAACACGGCAATCGCAGCGTGTCGAGCAAGTCTGGCAGCGCGGACGTGCTCGAAGCACTCGGCGTGAATATCGATCTGCAGCCGGAACAGGTAGCGGAGTCGATTACGGAAACCGGCATGGGCTTCATGTTCGCGCCGAACCATCACCCGGCAATGAAGAATATCGCACCGGTGCGCCGCGAACTCGGCGTGCGCACGATCTTCAACATTCTCGGGCCGCTGACCAATCCGGCCGGCGCGCCGAATCAGTTGATGGGCGTGTTCCACGGCGACCTCGTCGGCATTCAGGTACGCGTGATGCAGCGCCTCGGTGCGAAACACGTGCTGGTGGTGTACGGTATGGACGGCATGGACGAGGTTTCGCTCGGCGCGGCGACCCAGGTCGGCGAATTGCGCGACGGCCAGATCCACGAGTACGAAATTCATCCGGAAGACTTCGGCATGCAGATGGTGTCGAACCGTTCGCTGAAAGTGGCTAACGCGTCGGAATCGAAAGCGATGCTGCTCGACGCGCTCGACAACAAGCCGGGCGTCGCGCGCGAAATCGTCACGCTGAACGCGGGCACGGCGCTGTATTCGGCGAACGTGGCGTCGTCGATCCAGCACGGCATCGAACTCGCGCGCGAAGCCATTGCCAGCGGCAAGGCACGCGCCAAGGTCGATGAACTGGTGCGTTTCACCCAGCAATTCAAGCACTAAATTCAAGTATTCATCACGTAGCGAGAACTCTATGAGCGACATTCTGGACCGCATCATCGCGGTCAAACGCGAGGAAGTTCGCGTGGCCGAACAGAGCGCGCCGCTCGAAGAACTGCGGCTCGAAGCTTCGTCACGCGACATTCGCGATTTCGTCGGCGCATTGCGCGCGAAGCACACGGCGGGTCTCGCCGCGGTGATCGCCGAGGTGAAGAAGGCGAGCCCGTCGAAGGGCGTGCTGCGCGAGAACTTCGTGCCGGCCGACATCGCGCGTTCGTATGAAAAGCACGGCGCGGCCTGTCTGTCGGTGCTGACCGACGTGCAGTTCTTCAAAGGCAGCGTCGCGTATCTGGAAGAAGCGCGCGCCGCGTGCAACTTGCCGGTGCTGCGCAAGGACTTCATCGTCGATCCGTATCAGATCGTCGAAGCCCGCGCGATGGGCGCCGACGCGATCCTGCTGATCGCCGCCGCGCTCGACACCTCGCAGATGCAGGATCTCGAAGCGCTCGCGCATTCGCTGGGTCTCGCGGTGCTGGTCGAAGTGCACGACAGCGACGAACTCGCGGAAGCGCTTACGCTGAAAACGCCGCTGATCGGCATCAACAACCGCAATCTGCGCACGTTCGAAACGTCGATCGAGACGACGATCGGCATGCTCGAAGCGGTGCCGGAAGACCGGATCGTCGTGACCGAGTCGGGCATTCTGTCGCGCGCCGACGTCGAACGTCTGCGGGCCATGGACGTGCATACGTTCCTCGTCGGCGAAGCGTTCATGCGCGCGGACGAGCCGGGTGTGGAACTTGCGCGGATGTTCTTCTGAGCGCAACGTCCGGAGCAAACCATGGGCATGGAACGTGAAATCAAGCTGGCGCTGCCGGCGAATCAGGTGAACGCGGCAACGCAATGGTTCGTCGCGCGCACTGGCGACGAAGGCCGCCCGATCAAGCTGGTCAATATCTACTTCGATACCCCGAAGCTGGCATTGGCGAGTTCGAAAAGCGCGCTGCGTCTGCGCCACGCTCCCGAAGGTTGGCTGCAAACCTTCAAGACCGTCGGTAACGCGAAGGATGGTTTGCACAGCCGGCACGAGTGGGAAATGCCGGTGGCGAGCGAAAAGCTTGAAATCGACGCGTTGCTGCGCGAGTGTGACGAGCCACGCGCCGCCGCGGCGTTGCGCGAAGCTGCGCCGGAACTGATCGAACTGTTCCGCACGAATTTCACGCGCACGCTATGGCATGTCGAGTTGGACGGCGCCACGATCGAAGCCGCGATCGATCAAGGCGACGTCATTGCCGATGTAGACGGCCAGCATCGCCGCGCACCGATCTCCGAAGTCGAACTCGAACTGAAGTCCGGCGACGAAGCCGCGCTCGATACGCTGGCTGCGGAACTACGCAGGCAGGTCGCCGGGCTCGCGCCCGACAACATCAGCAAAGCACAACGCGGCTATCAACTGCGAGCGGGTTGATCGCTGCAAGTGCACCGCGAGCGCGGGCTCCGTTTCGCCGCGCCCGTCAATAGCGCGCCCGCAAGACTCACACGGCCGCCTTGAGCTAGCCCGCGTTTGCTGCGACACTTCCCCGCCATGACCTCAGCTTCCCGCACCCGCTCCAATTCGTCGTCGCAGGCTTCGTTGTTCGGCGACACCACGCCCAACGATCCGGCGCCGCAGCCGCTTGCAAACGCCGCCGGCACCGCGCCGCCCACGCTCGAAGCCCAGTTCGCCGCGCTGCCCGCAGCCTGGCGCACGCACCTGAAACCCTTCACAGACAGCGACGCCTACGCGCCGCTATGCCGTTTCGTCGACGGCGAGCGGGCGGCCGGTAAAACCGTTTATCCCGCCGACGTATTCCGCGCGTTGCGTCTGACCAGTCCGGACGAAGTCAAAGTGGTGATCCTCGGCCAGGATCCGTATCACGGCGAAGACCGCGGCACGCCGCAAGCGCATGGACTTGCGTTTTCCGTCGCGCCGAATGTGCGCACGCCGCCGTCGCTGCGCAATATTTTCAAGGAAATCGCCGCGAGTCTCGGTCACGAGACGCCACGCCACGGCTGTCTCGATACGTGGGCCAAACAGGGCGTGCTGCTGTTGAACACGGTGCTGACCGTCGAGCGCGATTCGGCCGCGAGTCACGCGAAGCGCGGCTGGGAAAAATGCACGGACACACTGATCCACGAGCTGGCGATGCGCCACGACGGCCTCGTGTTCATGCTGTGGGGCGCGCACGCGCAAGCCAAGCGCGCGTTGCTCGGCGGCACATCACACTATGTGCTGGAAGCGCCGCATCCGTCGCCGCTGTCCGCGCATCGGGGTTTTCTCGGCTGCGGGCATTTTGCGAAGGCCAATGCGTATCTGACCGAACACGGCCGCGAACCGATCGACTGGCGTCTGCCGGAAGAAGCGCAGATGCTGGCCTGACCCGCTGCGTCGGGCCGCTGCGCCGGGCCGCTGCGCCGGGCCGAAAACGGAAAAACGCCACGGAATTCACATTCCGTGGCGTTTTTCATTTCACCGCATCGAATCGCATCGAAGAAAAACGAAGCGGCAAAGCCGACACTTACGCGGCAGCGATTGCCTCACGCGCGGCAGCCAACGCGGCGCCCGCTGCGTCCGGGCCCATGTTCATGCCTTCTGCGTAGATGAAGTTCACATCGGTCATGCCGATGAAGCCGAGGAAGCTCTTCAGATACGGCGTCTGGCTATCGTTCGGCGTACCGGCGTACTTGCCGCCGCGAGCCGACACGACAAAAACCTTCTTGCCCTTCACGAGACCTTCCGGACCGTTCGCGGTGTACTGGAACGTGATGCCGGCGCGGGCGATGAAGTCGAAGTACGTCTTCAGTTGCGACGAAATGCCGAAGTTGTACATCGGCGCGCCGATCACGACGATGTCGGCGGCTTGCAGTTCGGCGATCAGCGCTTCGCTGCGTGCAGCGATCGCGGCCTGCTCCGGCGTGCGTTGGTCAGCCGGCGTGAAGAACGCGCCGAGGATCGCGTCGTCCAGATGCGGCAGCGGTTCGGCTTGCAGGTTACGGACGACGACTTGCGCGCCCGGATTCGATTGTTGCAGCTTTGCGGTCAGCTCGTTCAGCAGCAGCGTCGAGTTCGCGCCTTGCGAGCGGGCTGCAGAGTTAATTTGCAGGATCGTGGTCATGGTTGACTCCAGTAGGGGCGCGCAGTGTTGCGCGAGTGGAGCCATTGTGTTTTTTTAACGACCCGGGAAAAAGCCATCCGGCAGCGACGGATTGTTGCAGTGATAGAACAATCCGCCGCCTCCCTACCGCCGATTAGCGGCGCTGCGGATTACGATCAGCTTGCCAGCCAGCGCTCGCGCGCCTTACGCGCGGCCGGCCGCTTGTCGCTGACCGTGAGCTTGTAACGCGACGCCTCAGGCCCGTCCAGCTTGACTTGCGCGGTGCGCAGCTCGTCGCGGCGGAATGCGTGGACCTCGACTTTGGCGCCCGGCACATAGCGCGCCAACAGCGCGTCAAGATTCGCGCCGGTCACGCGCAGGCCGTCGATCGCGATCAGCACGTCGCCGGCGGACAAACCGGCTTTCTGCGCCGCGCTGCCGTCGTGAACCGCCGCCAGCGTGCAATCCGCGCCGCCGCGCACGCGCGCGCCGAGCGACGGCTTGCCGTGCTTGTCCAGATCCGGCGCCAATGTGACGCCGAACGGCGTCAGCAGTGTCTCGAGCGGCAGATCGCGGGTGCCGTGCACGGCTTCTGCGAACAGTTCGGCCAGCTTCGCGCCGGTCGCCTCCGCGAACAGCGCTTCGATTTCGCTTTCTTCCACGCCGACCGGCTTGCCGCGATAGAAATCGCGCCCGAAGCGCTGCCACAATACGCGCATCACGTCGTCGAGCGATTTGCGGTTGCCGGTTTGCGTGCGAATCGTCAGATCGAACGCGAGCGCGACCAGCGAACCCTTCGTGTAATAGCTGACGATCGCGTTCGACGCGTTTTCGTCCTGCCGATAGTATTTGACCCACGCGTCGAACGAACTCTCGGCGACCGTCTGTTTCAGACGACCGCTGCCGCGCTGCACGCCGCCGATCACTTTGCCGACCATGCCGAGATAGTCGTCCTGCGAAATCAGGCCGCTGCGCACGAGAATCAGGTCGTCGTAATAGGACGTGAAGCCCTCGAACAGCCACAGCAGCGACGTGTAGTTTTCGACTTTCAGGTCGTACGGCGCGAACGCGGCCGGCTTGATACGCTTCACGTTCCACGTGTGGAAGTATTCGTGGCTGCACAGCCCGAGGTACGTGCGATAGCCGTCGGTCATCGCGTCGCGGCCTTCTACCGGCAAATCGCCGCGATTGCAGATCAGCGCGGTGGACGCGCGATGTTCCAAACCGCCATAGCCGTCGGCAACGGCTTGCGTCATGAACACGTAGCGCTCCACCGGCGCTTTCTTCGACTTCGGCTCGAACAACGCGATCTGCGCTTCGCAGATCCGCTTCAGATCCGCCGACAAACGCGCCATGTCGAGTCCGATCACGCGGCCCGCGATCACGATGTCGTGCGGCACGCCGTGCGCGTTGAACGTAGCGAGCGCGAACTCACCCAGCGTGACAGGATGGTCGATCAGTTCGTCATAGTTTTGCGCGCGATATTCGCCGAAGCCGTAGCGCTTCGTGCCGCGCGCTTCCGGCAACGCGGTCGCGACGCGCCAGTTGCGGTACGCCGCGCCGTCCGGCTTCTGAATGTCCACCACGCACTGGGCTTCTTCGTGACCGAACGGCGACAGGAACACGCTCGTGCCGTTGAAGAAACCGGTGGTGTCGTCCAGATGCGCGGCGCGCACCGACATATCCCACGCGTACACCTCGTAGCGCAACGTCAGCGCGCCTTTGACCGGCGCGACTTGCCACGTGTGCTTGTCGGTCTTTTCGACGCGCACCTTGCGGCCCGCGTCGTTGAACGCGCGCAGCGTGACGATGTTGCGCGCGAACTCACGGATCATGTAGCTGCCCGGAATCCACACCGGCAGCATGAACCGCTGGCCGGCCGGATCGGGATCGGCCACCGTCACGGTGACTTCGAACAGATGGGCGGCGGGCTGCTTGGGAACGATGGTGTAGCGGATCGGCTTCATCGGCGGCGCTTGAGAAAAGAGGGGAAGGTTTCTGGCGAGAACATTCGAGGCGCGATGCTCGATGCTCGATGTGAAAGGAGGCGCACTGCGCGCCTCCTTTCTTCAGCAGATGCCGCGTACTCAACGCACCGCGGACATTTCCTTGTCGAGCCGGTCGGCCGGCACCGCGCCGGGCAGACGGCGGCCGTCGGCGAGGAACACGGTAGGCGTGCCGTCGACGCTCATCGCTCGGCCGAGCGCCAGGTTCTTGTCGATCGCGGCGGTGTCGCAGGTGCCGGCGGCCGTGGGCGCCTGATGATCCTGCATCCACGATTCCCACGCCTTAGCGCGGTCCGTCGAACACCAGATCGACTTCGACTTGACGGTCGAATCCGGCGACAGCACCGGATACAGGAACGTGTACACGGTCACGTTATCGATCGACTTGAGCGTGGTTTCGAGCTGCTTGCAGTACGGGCAGTTCGGATCGGAGAACACGGCGATCTTGCGCGCGCCGTTGCCCTTCACGACCTTCACCGCGTTCGCGAACGGCAGGCTCGCGAAGTCGATGCGGTTGGTGTCCGACAGACGCGCTTCGGTCAGATTCTTGCGCGTCTTCGCGTCGACAATATCGCCGAGCACGAGGTAGTCGCCGGTTGCGTCGCTATAGACGATCTGCGAGCCCAGGTTCACTTCGTACAGGCCGGCAATCGGCGACTTGCTGACGCTCTTGATCGTCACGTCGGCGAGGCGGGTTTGCAGTGTGGCCTTCAGTTTGTCGGTGGTCTGGTCGGCCTGCGCGGAGCAGCCGATCGTGACGGCGGCGATCGCCAGCGCGGCGGCTGCGATGCGGAAAGATTTGTTCATACTGAATTCCTGGGTTCAATCGCGCGCGGCTCGCGCGCTGTGGGACCTTTTCGGGAGGTTTCGTGACGCTTTCGGCATGTGTTGGGTCTGCCCCGAGCGACGTCTATCCGTTCATGATACCTGTGTCGCCGGCCCGCATAGCGGGCGGCGGCGCCGTGAGGCGGCCGCTTATCCAAGCGCGGCCGACACCAGCCAGCGCTTGATGAACGGCTGCGCGCCGACGAAGGCCATACCGGTATTGCGCAGCACCTTGGCGAACGGACCGGGCGCGGCGAAAAGTTTTTGCAGACCGTCGGTAGCGATCATCAGTGCGCGGATGTCTTCGCGACGGGCGCGCTCGTAGCGGCGCAGCAGCACCAGGTCGCCGAGATCGCGGAACGCTTCCTTCCCTGCGACCGTTTCGGCGAGCGCCGCCACGTCGCGCAAACCGAGATTCATGCCCTGGCCCGCCAGCGGATGAATCAGATGCGCGGCATCGCCGACCAGCGCGACGCGCGGCGCCACCAGTCTGTCGACGGTTTGCAGCGCGAGCGGGAAACCTTGCGCGGGCGTCACGCAGTCGAGCGCGCCGAACTGGCCGCCCGTTACGCGCTCCACCTCGGCCGCCAGTTGCGCCGGATCGAGCGCGAGCAGTTCCGCTGCGTGTTCGGTGCGCGCCGACCACACCAGCGACGCGTGACCATCGGGCATTGGCAACATCGCGATGATCTCGCCGTTCCTGAACCATTGGTGCGCGGTTTCGCCGTGCGGCTTTTCCACCTTGAAATTGGCGACCACGCCGGTCTGCTTGTAGTCGCGCCGGTCCATCTTCGAACCGATCTGCGCGCGGACCCACGAATGCGCGCCGTCCGCACCGACCACCAGATCGGCCGCCAGCACGCTGCCGTTCGCGAGACCGACGCTCGCGCCTTCGGCGCCGAGGTCGAGCGCCTGCGCGCGCGTATCGATCCACGTGAGGTTCGGCTGGAAACGCAACGCGGCATCCAGCGCGCGTTCGATCACCGACGACTCGACGATCCACGCCAGTTGCGGCACCGAAGCCTGGAATGCGGAGAAATGGAGTTCGGCGTGCGCATCGCCGAACACGCGCATGTCGTACACGGGACCGAGCTTCGCCAGATCGAGCGCCTGCCAGACCCGCAAGCGCTCCAGCAGCGCCTGCGAACTCGACGACAGCGCATACACGCGCGAGTCGAAAGTGGTGCCCGGCGGCAGCGGCGCGCACGGCTGCGCGAGCAGCGCCACGCGCAGTCCGCCTTGCGTCAGCGCAAGCGCCGCGGTCTTGCCGACGAGCCCGCCGCCGATCACGGCGACATCAAAGGTCTGATGGTGTGCGTTCATCCGCGCATTATAGCCGTGGGGGTTGCGGGGGACGGATCGGGCCGGCCGGGGCGGACGCGTTAGGACGGGTTACAATCGCGCTTTCCGTGACAAAACTCGCCCGTAACGTTGAACAGCGGTTGAATCACCGCTCAGCCGGTGTCCGTTCCGGTGTCTTGTCCCGCTCCGCTGCGCTTTCCCGCCACGCCACCGCGAAGGCTTCCCGAATCCTGCACACAGCGTCGAGCGCATCACGCAACTTACTGAATCACTGAAGGATTTCCATGAGCCTCAAATGCGGCATCGTCGGCTTGCCTAACGTCGGCAAGTCCACTCTGTTCAATGCGCTGACCAAGGCGGGCATCGCGGCCGAGAACTACCCGTTCTGCACGATCGAGCCGAACGTCGGTATCGTCGAAGTGCCGGATGCGCGCCTAAAGGCGCTCGCCGACATCGTCAAGCCGGAGCGCATTCTGCCGGCGGTGGTCGAGTTCGTCGACATCGCGGGTCTGGTGGCCGGCGCGAGCAAGGGGGAAGGCCTCGGCAACCAGTTCCTCGCGAACATCCGAGAAACCGATGCGATCACGCACGTGGTGCGCTGTTTCGAAGACGACAACGTGATCCACGTCGCGAACAAGGTCGATCCGCTGTCGGACATCGAAGTGATCAACACCGAACTGGCGCTCGCCGACCTCGCGACCGTCGAAAAGGCGCTGACGCGCTATTCGAAGGCCGCCAAGTCGGGCAACGACAAGGAAGCCGCGAAGAACGCCGCCGTGCTCGAAAAGGTCCGCGCGCAGCTCGACCAGGCCAAGCCGGTCCGCGCGCTCGATCTGTCGGATGAAGAAAAGGCCACGCTCAAGCCGTTCTGCCTGATCACCGCGAAGCCGACCATGTACGTCGCGAACGTGAAGGACGACGGCTTCGAGAACAACCCGCATCTGGACGCGGTCACGAAGTTCGCCGCAGCGGAAGGCGCGCCGGTGGTGGCCGTGTGCGCAGCGATCGAAGCCGAAATCGCCGACCTCGACGAAGCGGATATGGAAGTGTTCCTCGCCGACATGGGCATGGAAGAGCCGGGCCTGAACCGCGTGATCCGCGCGGGTTTCAAGCTGCTGGGCCTGCAAACCTACTTCACGGCCGGCGTGAAGGAAGTGCGCGCGTGGACGATCCACATCGGCGATACGGCGCCGCAGGCAGCGGGCGCGATCCACACGGACTTCGAGCGCGGCTTCATTCGCGCGCAGACGATCGCGTTCAACGACTTCATCACTTATAAGGGTGAGCAAGGCGCGAAGGAAGCCGGCAAGATGCGCGCGGAAGGCAAGGAATACGTGGTGCACGACGGCGACGTGATGAACTTCCTGTTCAACGTCTAAGCGTTCAGCTTCCGCACGAGAAGTTGGCCACGCGGGCTGTTTGCCCGCAACCTGGCCTCAAATGAATAACGAAAAGCCCGCTCGATGCGGGCTTTTCCGTTTACCGCGCATCCGTCGATTTAGCCGCCTCACACCGCAGCGGCAACGTGAGCGCATCCTTGACGGCCACCATCTTCAGCGGCGAATCCGCCAGCACTGCATCGATCCCGAGACATGCAGCCGTCCGGTAATCGTCCGCATCGTTCACCGCGATGGCGACAATATGCACGTCAGGCTTCTGCCTGAAGCAAGCGACCGTAGCGGGCGTCCACAACGTCGCCTGCACATCGGAACGCCCTTCTCCCAGCGTGAACTTCTCCACCACCGTCAGCGCCCGATGCAGCTCGAACGCGGCCGACGCGTGTTCCGCGGGCGCATCCACACAGCCCTGATCGAGCAGCACGCGCACGAGCCGACCGCGCGTCGCATCGCGCGATTCGAACAGCCTTGCCTGCGGATAGGCGGCGAAGCTCTGCTGATATTCCGCCTCGGTCGAATAGATCGACACGCGCGACCATGCGCCCTCCTCGTCCAGCACCCGCGCGACTGCCTGAGCCTGCGGCGCGGCAGGCAGCGCTTTCATATCGAGGACGACCGGCATGCGAGGAGGAAGCGCGCGCAGCGCATCACGCAACGTGGGAATACCGACCGGATGAGCACGATACGGATAGGCGCCGTCGCGCTGAAAACGCCAACCCGCGTTCACCTGCGTCAACTCCGCGGCAGTGCGCGCCGAGACCGGACCGCTCGCGTCGGTCAGCGCCGACAAGTCGGTGGGGCGGAACAGCACGGGTATGCCGTCCTTGCTCAACTGCACGGTGAGCCACATCGCGTCGGCACCGTGCGCGATCGACTGGCGAATCGCTTCGAGCGTATTTTCGGGCGCGTCGCCGGTGCCGCCGCGATGCGCGATGATCTTCGGCAACGATGCCACCGACGCCGACCCATTGCCGGTGGAGATCGGCGGCACAGCGCAACCCGCCGCCATGAGCCCCACGATCGAACCGCACACCCAGCTTTTCAGTGAACTCACAATCTGGAATCCTGATTAATAAACTCATTGCGCGACACGTGGCCAGCCGCCCCAGCCCGCCATTCCAACCACGCCCTCGGCGCGCCGCCCATCTTGCCCGAACCCACATCGTCGCGTCCAGCAAACTACCGCAGAATGGCACCGCAGCAGAGTCCGTTCTGACGCCGATTATTTTCGTTTTGTGACAGCAATGTTAAATTGCGGGGTCTGCACAAATCAAAAAGCATACGCAAAAGGCCAGCCACCGTCGCCGGACTGTCATCGAACACAAATAGAATCGCGCGATTCGCCTTTGCGCCCTTTCCGACCTGGAGATAAATCGATGAGTTGTAAACCGCTTTTCCGTTCGCTATCAATCGCAGCCGTGTTGAGCCTCGGCCTCAGCCAGGCCGCTCAAGCCGCCACTGAAATCCAGTTCTGGCACGGGATGGAAGCCGCGCTGGGCGAACGTCTGAACGACATCGCCAACGCGTTCAACGCGTCGCAGACCGAATACAAGATCGTGCCGGTCTACAAGGGCAGCTACGACCAGACGCTCGCCGCCGGCATCGCCGCGTATCGCAGCGGCAACGCGCCGGCCATCCTGCAGGTCTACGAAGTCGGCACCGCCACGATGATGCAGGCGAAGAAAGCGGTCATCCCGGTCTCGGACGTGTTCAAGCAAGCCGGCGTGCCGCTCGACGTCAAGGCCTTCGTGCCGACCATCGCGAGCTATTACAGCGACTCCAAAACCGGCGGCCTGCTCTCGATGCCGTTCAACAGCTCCACCCCGGTGCTGTACTACAACAAGGACGCGTTCAAGAAGGCCGGCCTCGATCCGAACCAGCCGCCGAAAACGTGGGCTGAATTGCAGGTCGACGCGCAGAAGCTGAAGGCGTCGGGCATGGCATGCGGCTATTCGTCCGGCTGGCAAAGCTGGATTCAGCTCGAGAACTACAGCGCCTGGCACGGCGCGCCGTTCGCGACGAAGAACAATGGCTTCGACGGCGCCGACGCGCAACTCGACTTCAACAAGCCGCTGCAGGTCGCGCACATCCAGTTCCTGCAGAACATGGAAAAGGAAGGCACGTTCACCTACGTCGGCCGCAAGGACGAACCGGTGTCGAAGTTCTATAGCGGCGACTGCGGGATCATCACGAACTCGTCGGGCTCGCTCGCCACCATCAAGAAGTACGCGAAGTTCGACTTCGGCACCGGCATGATGCCGTACGACGCGAACGTGAAGGGCGCGCCGCAGAACGCGATCATCGGCGGTGCAAGCCTGTGGGTGCTGTCGGGCAAGGATCCGGCGGTGTACAAGGGCGTCGCGCAATTCCTCGCGTATCTGTCGTCGGCGCCGGTCGCCGCAAAGTGGCACCAGGACACCGGCTATCTGCCGGTCACCACGGCCGCGTATCAGCTGACGCAACAGCAAGGCTTCTACGAGAAGAACCCGGGCAGCGACACCGCGATCAAGCAGATGCTCAACAAGCCGCCTCTGCCGTTCACGAAGGGTCTGCGTCTGGGCAACATGCCGCAGATCCGCACGATCATCGACGAAGAACTCGAACAGGTGTGGGCACAGAAGAAGACGCCGCAAGAGGCGCTCGACTCGTCCGTGTCGCGTGGCAACGAACTGCTGCGCCGTTTCGAGAAAGCCGGTAGCTAGGCCGTATCAGGACCAGAAGTACGAAAAGCACTACAAGCACCCTAAGCATTAGCCGGCAGGGTTCCGGCGCATTCGCGCCGGAACCCGTCATGCAGCAAAACCTGGGAATCTTCGATGGAAAAGCGCTCCAGCTTCGGCACCAGCGTACTGCCCTACCTGCTCGTTGCGCCGCAACTGCTGATCACGTTTCTGTTCTTTCTGTGGCCGGCCGGCGAGGCGCTCTGGCAGTCCACGCAAAGTCAGGACGCGTTCGGCACGTCGAGCGAGTTTGTCGGGCTCGCCAATTTCAAGCAGTTGTTCGCCGATCCGCTGTACCTGTCGTCGTTCGAAACGACGATCATTTTCTGCACGCTGGTCACCGTGTCCGGACTGGTGATCTCGCTGTTGCTGGCCGTCTGCGCGGATCGCGTCACACGCGGCGCAAAGACCTATCAAACACTGTTGATCTGGCCGTACGCAGTCGCGCCCGCGATTGCCGCCGTGCTGTGGTCGTTCCTGTTCAATCCGAGTATCGGGCTCGTCACGTACACGCTGGCGAAGCACGGCATTGTGTGGAATCACGCGCTGAACGCGGGCCAGGCGATGTTTCTCGTGGTGCTCGCGTCGGTATGGAAGCAGGTCAGCTATAACTTTCTGTTCTTCTACGCCGGCTTGCAGGCGATTCCGCGCTCGCTGATCGAAGCGGCCGCGATCGACGGCGCCGGCCCGGTGCGGCGCTTCTTCGGCATCGCGTTGCCGCTGCTGTCGCCGACCAGCTTCTTCCTGCTGGTGATCAACATCACGTACGCATTCTTCGACACCTTCCCGGTGATCGACGCCGCAACCGGCGGCGGTCCCGCGCAATCCACCCGCACGCTGATCTACAAGATTTTCGCCGAGGGCTTTCAGGGCCTCGACATCGGCAGTTCCGGCGCGCAATCGGTCGTGCTGATGGTGATCGTCGTCGCATTGACGGTCGTGCAATTCCGCTTCATCGAACGCAGGGTTCAATACTCATGATCGAGAACCGTCGCGGTTTCGACCTCTTCTGCCACGCGGTGCTGATTCTCGGCGTCCTGCTGGTGGTGTTTCCCGTGTACGTCGCGTTCTGCGCGGCGACGATGAGCGAGCACGAGGTGTTCAGCGTGCCGCTGTCGCTCGTGCCGAGCACGCATCTGTTCGAGAACGTCGCAACCGTCTGGTCGCACGGCAGCGGCAATGCGGCAGCGCCGTTCGGCCGCATGCTGTTCAACAGCCTCGTGATGGCGCTGGTGATCTCGATCGGCAAGATCGCGATTTCCATGATCTCCGCGTACGCGATCGTGTTCTTCCGCTTTCCGTTCCGCAATCTGTCGTTCTGGCTGATCTTCATCACGCTGATGCTGCCGGTCGAAGTGCGGATTTTCCCGACGGTGCAGGTCGTGTCGTCGATGCATCTGAGCAATACGTATAGCGGCCTGACCTTGCCGCTGATCGCGTCGGCCACCGCCACGTTCCTGTTCCGGCAGTTCTTCATGACGCTGCCCGACGAACTGATGGAAGCGGCGCGGATCGACGGCGCGGGCGCGCTGCGTTTCTTCTGGGACGTGGTGCTGCCGTTGTCGAAGACGAACATGGCGGCGCTGTTCGTGATCACCTTCATTTACGGCTGGAACCAATACCTGTGGCCGATCCTGATCACGAGCCAGCAATCGCTGACCACCGCGGTGGTCGGCATCAAGAGCATGATCGCGACCGGCGACACCGCCACCGAATGGCATCTCGTGATGACCGCCACGCTGCTCGCCATGCTGCCGCCGCTCGTCGTCGTGCTGACGATGCAGCGCTGGTTCGTGCGCGGGCTGGTGGATTCGGAAAAGTGATTCGCACAGCAAGCCGGGCTTCGGCATCGAACATCGATTGGAACAGCAACATCGCGCGCTTCGCGCCGCACGCTACGAAAGGCTAAAACAGTATGGCTGCACTGACTCTGCAAGGCGTTAAAAAAACTTACGACGGCAAACAGTTCGTGCTGCACGGCATCGACGTCGATGTCGCGGACGGCGAATTCGTCGTGATGGTCGGCCCGTCCGGTTGCGGCAAATCCACCCTGCTGCGAATGGTGGCGGGACTGGAAAGCGTGTCCGAAGGCAACATCTCGATCGCCGGCAAGGTGGTCAACCGGCTGGAGCCGAAGGACCGCAACATCGCGATGGTGTTCCAGAACTACGCGCTGTATCCGCATATGAGCGTGGCCGAGAACATGGGCTATGCGCTGAAAATCGCGGGTGTGGAACGCGCGCAGATCGACCGGCGCGTGCAAGGTGCGGCGCAGATTCTCGAACTCGAACCGCTGCTCGCGCGCAAGCCGCGTGAGCTGTCCGGCGGTCAACGCCAGCGCGTCGCGATGGGCCGTGCGATCGTGCGCGAACCGGCGGTGTTTCTGTTCGACGAGCCGTTGTCGAATCTCGATGCGCGACTGCGCGTGCAGATGCGTCTCGAGATTCAACGCCTGCACGCACGGCTCGCCACCACGAGCCTCTACGTGACGCACGACCAGATCGAAGCGATGACGCTCGCACAACGCGTGATCGTGATGAACAAGGGTCACGCCGAGCAGATCGGCGCGCCCACCGACGTGTACGAGCGGCCGGCGACGGTGTTCGTCGCGAGCTTCATCGGTTCGCCGGGGATGAGTCTGCTGGACGGCCGCGTGTCGGACGACGGCTCGACGTTCGATGTCGCCGGCAACGGTCCGAAGCTGCCGCTGACAGGCGTCGCGGCGATCGGCCGCGAAGTGGCCAAGGGACGCGAATGGACGCTGGGCATCCGCCCCGAGCACATGACGCCGGGTCAGGCCGACGCGCCGCACGCCACGCTCACCGTCGATTCGTGCGAGCTGCTCGGCGCCGACAACCTCGTGCATGGCCGCTGGGGCAAGCACGACGTCACCGTCCGTTTGCCGCACACGCACCGGCCGGCGGCCAGCGAGGCATTGCAGGTCGCGCTGCCCGCGCAGCATCTGCATTTCTTCGATCCGTCGACGGGACGGCGCGCGAACTGAGCATCGGCGCGACGCACGCGCGGCTGCGGACACCATAACGACATTAAAAGACCATGAAGCGTTTTGCCTTGAGCCGTTTGCGGCCCTACGTGGCCGTGGCGGCCGCCCTGCTGTTCAGCGCCTCGTCCGCGTTCGCATACGTGGCGCCGGGCAACGCGTCCGACGAAGCCGATCTCAGCAATCACAACAGCTACACCAACCGCGACGGCAACGCCGTTCACGCGCCGGCCCGTTCGCTGTCCGGCAAGGTGCCGGCAGGCGCGACCGCACGGTGCCGCGATGGCACCTACAGCTTCAGCCGGCATCGCAGCGGCACGTGTTCGCGACACGGCGGGGTCGCCGACTGGCTTTGAGGGTTTGCAGCTCGAGGCTTTGATGTTCGAGACTTTGAAGCATCCGCCATGAGCCCCAGGCCTTGAGCCGCACTCGACCCACCACGCTCCGGCCAAAGCCGCGCGACCTGACGCCAGGACGGCCACCCTCTGCCGCCTCACCCCCACCCCGAAGTACAATGCCACCTGAACCACCCGCCGGCGCGCGGGGCGTCGCGAAGTTCGGCGCCGCACCCGACGCAGCGCCGGTCGGCGCCGGGCGCACTGCCCGGTCATAACACCGATTACCCATCCACCCACGACCGCCCGCCCCCACGCGGCCGGCGTCGTCAACGTCTATTGCAAGCAAATGGCCCAATACGTCTTCACCATGAACCGGGTCGGCAAGATCGTGCCGCCCAAGCGTCAAATCCTGAAAGACATCTCGCTGTCGTTTTTTCCCGGTGCGAAGATCGGCCTGCTCGGCCTGAACGGTTCGGGCAAGTCGACGCTGATCCGCATCATGGCCGGTGTGGACAAGGACATCGAAGGCGAAGCCACGCCGATGCCGAATCTGAACATTGGCTATCTGCCGCAGGAACCGCAACTCGACCCGAACAAGACAGTGCGCGAAGCGGTGGAAGAAGGTCTCGGCGACGTCTTCAACGCGCAGAAGAAGCTCGATGAAATCTACGCGGCCTACGCGGAGCCGGACGCGGACTTCGACGCGCTCGCCGCCGAGCAGGCGAAGTACGAAGCGATCCTCGCCACCAGCGACGGCGGCAACGCCGAGCAGCAGATCGAAATCGCCGCCGACGCACTGCGCCTGCCGGCCTGGGACGCGAAGATCGAACACCTGTCGGGCGGCGAAAAACGCCGCGTGGCGCTGTGCAAGCTGCTGCTCGAAAAGCCGGACATGCTGCTGCTCGACGAGCCGACCAACCACCTGGACGCGGAATCGGTCGACTGGCTCGAACAGTTCCTCACGCGTTTTCCGGGCACGGTCGTCGCGGTCACCCACGATCGTTACTTCCTCGACAACGCCGCCGAATGGATTCTCGAACTCGACCGCGGCCACGGTATTCCGTGGAAGGGCAACTACAGCAGTTGGCTCGACCAGAAGGAAGAGCGCCTGAAGCAGGAAGAGTCGTCGGAATCGGCGCGTCAGAAGGCGATCAAGAAGGAACTGGAGTGGGTGCGCCAGAACCCGAAGGGCCGTCAGGCGAAGTCGAAGGCGCGGATCGCCCGCTTCGAGGAACTGAACAGCCAGGACTACCAGAAGCGCAACGAAACCTCGGAAATCTTCATCCCGGTCGGCGATCGCCTCGGCAATGAAGTGATCGAGTTCAAGAACGTCAGCAAGTCGTACGGCGACCGTCTGCTGCTCGATAACGTGAGCTTCAAGATTCCGGCCGGCGCGATCGTCGGCATCATCGGGCCGAACGGCGCCGGTAAGTCCACGCTGTTCCGCATGCTGACCGGTCGCGAACAGCCGGATTCCGGCGAGATCGTGCAAGGCCCGACCGTCAAGCTCGCGTACGTGGACCAGAGCCGCGACGCACTGGATGCGTCCAAGACCGTGTTCGAGGAAATCTCCGGCGGGGCGGACGTGCTGACGGTCGGCAAGTACGAAACGCCGTCGCGTGCGTACATCGGCCGCTTCAACTTCAAGGGCGGCGACCAGCAGAAGATCGTCGGCAATCTGTCGGGCGGTGAGCGCGGCCGGCTGCATCTGGCGAAGACGTTGATCGCGGGCGGCAACGTGCTGCTGCTCGACGAACCGTCGAACGACCTGGATGTGGAAACGCTGCGCGCGCTCGAAGACGCGCTGCTCGAATTCGCCGGCTCCGTGCTGGTGATCTCGCACGATCGCTGGTTCCTCGACCGGATCGCGACGCACATCCTCGCGTTCGAAGGCGATTCGCAAGTCACGTTCTTCGACGGCAACTACCAGGAGTACGAAGCGGACAAGCGCGCGCGTCTGGGTGAAGAAGCGGCGCGTCCGAAGCGTCTGCGTTACAAGCCGATCGCGCGGTAAAACGCGGAAAAAACGAGGCGCGGCGGCCTGCCTGTCATGCGATGGGCGGGCTGCTTCCGCCACGGCATCAACGCACATCACCACACATCACAGCACCATAGCCATGTCGCGCAACGCGCGGCAACGAGGAGACCAAGCATGGCGATGTCGAAAGGCAAACGCTGGGCCGTTGCCGTGGGTGGCATCGTGCTGGTGTCGATCGTCGTCGCGCTCGGCGCGCTGCAATTCGCGCAGCGTGAAGTGAAGGCACGCGTGATCGCGGCGCTCGGCCCGTCAGGCAGCGCCGAAAGCATCGACGTCGGTCTCACGTCGGTTCGTCTCACCAACGTGCTGCTCAAGGCGCCGTCCGGCTGGCCGGCCGGCGATCCGTTGCGAGCGGACGAAATCATCGTCACGCCGGACATCCGCGATCTGATCGCGCGGCGTATGCATATCCGCAGCGTGGTGGTGCGCGGCTTCGATATGGCGGTGTTGCGCGGCAAGGACGGCTCGATTCGTCTGCTGCCGAATCTGCGCGACTCGGTGAACCGCGACGACGCCAACGCGGCCAGCGGCACTCCCGCCGCCACCCCGCGCGAAAAGCTGGTCGATCACATCAGCTTCGAGCAGGGCAACTTCCATTTCTACGACATGTCGGTGGGACCGCCGGTCTTCCAGGTAACCGTCAGCAACGCGAACGCGACGGTCGATCACCTGCATCTGCCCGCGCTCGACGAACCGACCAGTCTCAACGTGACCGGCTCGATCAAAGGTCCATCGCACACGGGCACGGTCGCGTTCGGCGGCTGGATCAAGATCGCCACGCGGGACTCGCAGACCACCAGCACACTGCGTGGCATCGACGTCGCGATGCTCGATCCGTATCTGATCAAGAAGGCGGGCGCGAAGGCGCAAGTGACGGGCGGCACGGTCGACCTGACCGTCGAATCGACGGTGCGCAACTATCAGTTGCACGCGCCCGGCACGGTGACGCTCCACAACCTGCAACTTGCCGACAGCGACAATCCGCTCGACACCTTCATGTCGATTCCGACCAGGGTCGCGGTCGCCGCGCTCAAGTCCCATAGCGGCGACATCACGCTGCGTTTCGTGCTGGACGGCAATTTGCGCGATCCGAAGTTTTCGGTGCGGGAGGGGTTGATGACGCGCATAGGCGCCGGCTTTGCGAAAACGCTCGGCGTGAGTGTGGAAGGGGTGGCGAAAGGCGCCGGGGAAACGGTGAAGGGCTTGAGTAACGCGTTGAAGAACCTGCTCGGGCAGTAAGACCGGCGGACATCGCGGCGCGCTTGACGAAAGCGAAGCCGCGCGCGCCGCGCCGCCCGATCCCGGTAACCTACCTAAACCGGCAAGCCCAATTCGCGCAGTCTCGCTTCGGTTTGCGCCGCGCTCGTGTGATGCACGCCATGCCAGCCGAGCGCGGTGGCCGCTTCGGCGTTCTTCAGGTTGTCGTCGATGAACACGAGTTCTGCCGGCTGCAAGCCGGGCAATTGCAACTCGATACGCTCACGCATGGCCGCGAAGATCGCCGGATCCGGCTTCACCAGCTTGACGCGCCCCGACACGACGATGTCGCGAAACCGCCGCAGCACCGGGAAATTTTCCCATGCATACGGGAACGTCTCCGCCGACCAGTTCGTCAGCCCGAACAGCGGCACATCCGCCGCTTCGAGCTTTTCCACGATCGCGACGCCCTCTTCATGCACGCCGCCCAACATCTCGTGCCAGCGCTCGTAGAACGCGCGGATCAACGCTGCGTGATCGGGAAACTTCGCGATCAGTTCATCCGTTGCTTCGACGATCGTCTGACCGCCGTCCTGACGAATCACCCAGTCCATCGAGCAGACGTGAGTCAGAAACCAGCGGCGCTCGGTTTCGTCAGGGATCAGTTCCCGGTACACATACTCCGGACTCCAGTCGATCAGCACGCCGCCGAAATCGAACACCACTGCCTTGATAGTCATGCACGCTCCACGAGTGAAATCAGTGAAATCCGGTGAAATTCGTTGAAACCGATCAGATCGGTTGGGTGCGCAACGCCAGCCACGCCTTCGCGTCGCCGGAAACATGCGGCGACAACCGCGCGCGCACCGTCTCGTGATACGCGTTGAGCCACGCGCGCTCGTCTTCACGCAACAGCGACAGGTCGAGACAGCGCGTGTCGATCGGGCACAGCGTCAGCGTTTCGAACTTGAGGAAATCGCCGAATTCGGTTTTTTCCGCGGGCACGTTCAGTACGAGGTTTTCGATCCGCACGCCCCACTTGCCCGGCCGGTAGATGCCCGGCTCGACCGACGTGATCATCCCTTCTTCCATCGCGGTCCACGGTTCGGCCGGCGCGTAGTGCGAGATCACCTGCGGGCCTTCGTGCACGTTCAGGAAGTAGCCCACGCCGTGACCGGTGCCGTGGCCGTAATCGGCGCCGGCTTCCCAGATCGGCGCGCGGGCGATCGCATCGAGCATCGGCGAACGGATGCCGCGCGGGAATGTCGCGCGCGACAACGCCATCGTCCCCTTCAGCACGATCGTGAAATCGCGGCGCTGCGCGTCGCTGATCGTGCCGATCGGCACGACGCGGGTGATGTCTGTCGTGCCGCTCAGATACTGCGCGCCGGAATCGATCAGCAACAGGCCGTGGCCCTCGATCACCGAATGCGATTCTTCGGTGGCGCGGTAGTGCGGCATCGCGCCGTTCGCGTTGAAGCCGGCGATCGTCGCGAAACTCAGCGACACAAAACCGGGACGGCGTGCGCGCGCCGCCGTCAGGCGTTCGTCGACGGTGAGTTCGGTGATCGTTTCGCGGCCCAAAGCGCTTTCGAACCACGCAAAAAACTCGGCGAGCGCGGCCCCGTCCTGCTCCATCGTGGCGCGCACGTGCGCGGCTTCAGCGGCGGTCTTGCGCGATTTGAAGAAGGTGGACGGATTCACTGCTTCGACCACCTTGACCGTCGACGGCACCGATTGCAACGAGCCGTACGTGATACGCCGCGGGTCGATCAGCAGCGTGCTGCCGGCGGGCAGCGCGGCGAGCGCATCCGCCGCCTTTGCATACGGCTCGACGCTGATGCCGTCGCGTGCGAGCGAGTCGGCGAGCGCTTGCGGCACTTTGCCGTCGGCGACGAACAACGAGGCGCGGTCCACGCCGATCAGCGCATGCGCAACGAACACCGGGTTGTAGCTGACGTCCGCGCCGCGCAGGTTCAGCAGCCATGCGAGGTCGTCGAGTGTGGAAACGAAGTGCCACTGCGCGCCCTTCTCCGCCATCGCGCTGCGGATCTGCGCGAGTTTTTCGGCACGCGCGACGCTCGCATGCGGCGCGGCATGCTCGAACACGGCATCCGCCGGCAACGCCGGACGCTGCGGCCAGATCGCGTCGAACAGATCGACGTCGGTGCGCAGTTTCACGCCGTGCGCGTCGAGCGCCTGAGTCAGCGCGCGCGCCGCGGCCACGCCGAGCACCGCGCCGTCCACGCCGACCGAGCCGCCCGCCGCGACGTTCTGCGCGAGCCAGTCGAAATGCGGCGCGGTTTGCTGGCCGCCGGTCATCTTCATCAACTGCACGCCGGTGCCGGCCAGTTGCGCGTTCGCCTGTTCCCAATAGCGGCTGTCGGTCCAGACGCCGGCGAAATCGGCGGTGACGACCAGCGTGCCGGCCGAGCCGGTGAAACCCGACAGCCACTGCCGGCCTTGCCAGCGTCCGGGCAGATATTCGGACAGATGCGGATCCGCGGACGGCACCAGGTACGCAGCGACGCCTGCGCGCGCCATGGCGTCGCGCAATGTCGCGAGCCGTTCGGGGATAGGGGAAGTGTCGGGGAGTCGGGCATTCATTGGAGTCACCTGCAAGGATTCATCGACGGGACAACAAGCCGACCGTCACGGCAACGGCGATCAACGCGACAGCGGTACATACCGGCCATTCGAGCGTATCGCCATCATGAAAAAGACCCACTACGTTACCGGCCATGTGCGCGACACCCGCGCCCACCACGCCGGCCAGCAGCGCGAGCCACCAGCGCGCGCGACTCGCGCGGCGCAACGGGTGCAACCCCCACCCCGCGAGGCCGATCACGGCCCCCAGCGCGACGATTCCGGGCCACCCCATCAGCGGCAGGCCTTACGCAGTTTCAGATTCGTCTCATGGGCGCAAGACACCCCGGCA
This sequence comes from Paraburkholderia xenovorans, assembly GCF_046030735.1. Taxonomy (GTDB): domain Bacteria; phylum Pseudomonadota; class Gammaproteobacteria; order Burkholderiales; family Burkholderiaceae; genus Paraburkholderia; species Paraburkholderia xenovorans_A. Next base: position 131,805 of record NZ_JAQQBV010000016.1, on the reverse strand, counting down.
GCTAGCATTTTTGTCCCATTCACTATAAACGTTCAGCACGGCGCTGCCCGCATAGCGGTCGAGTTTAGGGGGCGGGGTTGGGTTAGGCAAGCTGTACGCCTTACGTAAAAGCCTCGTTCCGGCGTTGTCCTGCTGAACACCGCCTCATGCGAATCGCCCTTATCGAGCCGGATTTGCGGCACGCGGAACTGGTCGGCCGGCTGATCTTCGCCGGCGGTCATGCGTGTGAGCACTTCACCGCCAGCGCGCCGTTCCTGCAGCACGCCGCAGACGAACTCTTCGATCTGCTCATCACCGAAAACTGGGCCGGCGACCTTCCCGCCGAAGACGTGATTCCCCGCGCGCGCTCCATCCTGCCGAACCTGCCGGTGATCGTGCTGATGCCCGCACCGCGCGAAAGCCAGATCGTCGCGGCACTGCATGCCGGCGCCGACGACTGCCTGACCAAACCCGTGCGCGGACCGGAAATGCTGGCGCGCGTCGACGCGTTGTTGCGCCGCGCGGGCTTGCGGCGGCCGCAAAACCGCCGGCGCGACGTGATCGGCGGCTATGCGTTCGACGCCGCGCATTTCGCCGTGACGTTCCGCAATCGCACCGTCATCCTGACGCCGAAGGAATATCGTCTCGCGCTACTGCTGTTTACCAACCTGTCGCGACCGGTGTCGCGGGCGCATATTCTGGAAACGGTGTGGGCGCGCCGCCGCGACGTACGGTCGCGCACCGTGGACACCCATGCGTCGCGCGTGCGGACCAAATTGCAACTGCGCCCCGAACATGGGTACTCGCTGGCGCCGCTTTATGGCTACGGGTATCAACTCGACGCCGTCCCGGCGGACGCGGCGATAGCGGCAATCGCGACCGGCTGACGCGCCCCGCAATGTAAGAATCCCGAAAACGCTATAATATTCAGCTAAACCATCGCTCCCCAAAATGCAGCTTCTAACGATCGGAATCAATCACCACACTGCGCCTGTCGCGTTGCGCGAACGCGTGGCGTTTCCGCTCGAACAGATCAAGCCCGCACTGGACACCTTCAAGAGCGTATGGCTGGGCCGCACGGCCCGCACCGCACCCGAAGCGGCGATTCTCTCCACCTGCAACCGCACCGAACTCTACTGCGCGACCGACGACCAGGCCGCGCGCGACGCCGCGATTCAGTGGCTGTCGAAATATCACAACCTCCCCATCGGCGAACTCGCGCCGCACGTCTACGCGCTGCCGCAGTCGGAAGCCGTGCGCCACGCGTTCCGCGTCGCGTCGGGCCTCGATTCGATGGTGCTCGGCGAAACGCAAATCGTCGGGCAGATGAAGGACGCGGTGCGTACCGCTTCGGAAGCCGGCGCGCTCGGCACCTATCTGAACCAGCTGTTCCAGCGCACGTTCGCGGTCGCGAAAGAAGTGCGCAGCACCACTGAGATCGGCGCGCAGTCGGTTTCGATGGCCGCCGCCGCCGTGCGCCTCGCGCAGCGCATTTTCGACAAGGTGTCGAACCAGCGCGTACTGTTCATCGGCGCGGGCGAGATGATCGAGCTGTGCGCGACGCACTTCGCCGCGCAGCAACCCAAAGAACTGGTGGTGGCGAACCGTACCGCCGAGCGCGGCACGCGGCTCGCCGAGCGCTTCAACGGCCGGGCCATCCCGCTCTCCGAACTGCCCACGCGGATGCACGAGTTCGACATCATCGTGTCGTGCACGGCGTCCACGTTGCCGATCATTGGGCTCGGCGCGGTCGAGCGGGCGGTGAAGGCGCGCCGTCACCGGCCGATCTTCATGGTCGATCTGGCCGTGCCGCGCGACATCGAACCCGAAGTCGGCAAGCTCGAAGACGTGTTCCTGTACACCGTCGACGACCTCGGCGCGATCGTCCGCGAAGGCAATGCGTCGCGGCAGGCCGCGGTCGCGCAGGCCGAAGCGATCATCGAAACGCGCGTGCAGAATTTCATGCAATGGCTCGACGCGCGCAGCATCGTGCCGGTGATCCGCCACATGCACACGCAAGCCGACGTGCTGCGCCGCGCCGAAGTCGAACGCGCGCAGAAAATGCTCGCGCGCGGCGACGATCCGGCGGCGGTGCTCGAAGCGCTGTCGCAGGCGCTCACCAACAAGCTGATTCACGGCCCGACGCACGCGCTCAATCGCGCGAGCAGCGACAACCGTGACACGCTCATCGAACTGATGAGCGGCTTCTACAAACACTCCGGTTCTACGGAGCGTTAGCGGCGCAGTCTGCGCCGCGCAGTCCGCGCCACACGAATGTGGCCCGCGACGTGCTTCTCCGATCAGGGCATCCGCCCACTTCCCTAGTCGTCGTCCTTGCCGGAGTTCGCTCCGAAACCCGTCCGATGAAAACGAGCATGCAACGCAAGCTCGACCAGCTCACTACCCGGCTGGCCGAACTGAACGACCTGTTGAGCCGCGAGGACGTCACCTCGAATCTCGACCAATACCGCAAGCTCACGCGCGAGCACGCCGAGCTGGGGCCGGTCGTCGAGCATTACGCGCTGTGGCGCCAGGCGATGAACGACGCCGCGACCGCGCAGGAACTGCTGACCGACGCGTCGATGCGCGATTTCGCGGAAGAAGAGATTCGCGCCGCGCGCGAACGGATGGACAAGCTCGGCGGCGAATTGCAGAAAATGCTGTTGCCGAAAGACCCGAACGACGAACGCAACATCTTCCTCGAAATCCGCGCGGGCACCGGCGGCGACGAATCGGCGCTGTTCGCCGGCGACCTGCTGCGCATGTATCTGCGCTTTGCCGAGCGCAATCGCTGGCAGGTCGAGATGATGTCCGCGAGCGAATCGGATCTGGGCGGCTATAAAGAAGTGATCGTGCGGATCGCCGGCGACGCCGCGTATTCGAAACTGAAGTTCGAGTCGGGCGGCCACCGCGTGCAACGGGTGCCGGCAACGGAAACGCAGGGCCGTATCCATACGTCGGCGTGTACGGTCGCGGTCATGCCGGAAGCGGACGAAATCGGCGACGTCGAGATCAATCCGGCCGACCTGCGGATCGACACGTTCCGCGCGTCCGGCGCGGGCGGGCAGCACATCAACAAGACCGATTCGGCCGTGCGCGTCACGCACTTGCCGACGGGGATCGTCGTCGAATGTCAGGACGACCGCTCGCAGCACAAGAACAAGGATCGCGCGCTGAAGGTGCTGGCCGCGCGCATCAAGGACAAGCAGGCGCACGAGCAGCAGGCGAAGGAAGCCGCCACGCGCAAGAGCCTGATCGGCTCGGGCGACCGTTCGGAACGGATTCGCACCTACAACTTTCCGCAAGGGCGTCTGACGGACCATCGGATCAATCTGACGCTCTACCGGCTCGACGCGATCATGGACGGCGATCTCGACGAACTGATCGCGGCGCTGGTCAGCGAACATCAGGCGGAATTGCTGGCTTCGCTCGGCGACGCGGACTAACACGAGATGGACGCGCTCACGCCCGCCGCGCTGTTGCGCGCCTCGCCACTGCCGTCGCTCGAAGCGAGGATTCTGCTCACGCACGTACTCGGCTGGCGGCACACGCAATTGATCACGCGCGGCGACGAAGCACTCGATGACTTATCGCTGCGGCGATATCGTGCGCTCGAAGCGCGCCGGCTCGCCGGTGAGCCGGTCGCGCAACTGGTCGGCGCGCGCGAATTTTTCGGGCTCGAATTCGAAGTGACGCCGGACGTGCTGATTCCGCGTCCCGAAACCGAATTGCTGGTCGAGACGGTTTTGACCGCGTTGGACAACCTGTCGCGCCCACGCGTGCTCGATCTCGGCACCGGCACCGGAGCGATCGCGGTGGCCATCGCGTCGATGCGGCCCGATGCGCAGATGTTGGCGCTGGACCGTTCGGCCGACGCGCTGGCGGTCGCCACGCGCAATGCGGCGCGCCTTCTCGATTCGAAACGCCCCGGCGGCGACGTGAGGCTGCTGCAAAGCAACTGGTACGGCTCGCTGGACCCGGCATTGCGCTTCGAGGCGATCGTCAGCAATCCGCCGTATATCGCGAGCGGCGATCCGCATCTGTCGCAAGGCGATCTGCGCTTCGAACCGCGCGGCGCACTCACCGACGAAGCCGACGGCCTCAGCGCAATCCGCACGATCGTCGCCGGTGCGCCCGCCTATCTGGCTGCGAACGGCGTACTGTGGATCGAACACGGCTACGACCAGGCGGCCGCCGTGCGTGCGCTGCTTTCGGAGCAAGGTTTCGAGCAGGTCCGCTCGGAGCGGGATCTCGCCGGCATCGAACGGATCAGCGGCGGGCAATCGCCGGGCTGAACGTCCACGCGCGCGTCGGCCGGGCTTGACGAAATCCGCTATCATTTCAGCCTATTCCCCTACACATCACGGAACCGCAAGGTCAGTCATGGATACGCAACAACGCATCAAGCAAATCGTCGACGAAAACAACGTCGTCCTCTTCATGAAAGGCACCGCCCAGTTTCCGATGTGCGGCTTTTCGGGCCGCGCCATCCAGATCCTGAAGGCGTGCGGCGTCGGCGAAATCAAGACCGTCAACGTGCTCGAAGACGACGAAGTCCGCCAGGGCATCAAGCAATTCTCGAACTGGCCGACCATTCCGCAGTTGTATGTGGGCGGCGAATTCATCGGCGGATCGGACATCATGATGGAAATGTACGAATCGGGCGAATTGCAGCAATTGTTTGCCGCAGCCTGATCGGCCGACACCCGTTTCACGCATTCATTCTGACGAGGCGCCGCGAGCCATGGAAACACGCGCTGCGGCACCCCGCCGGCTGATCGTCGCGATCACCGGCGCGACGGGTGCGATCTACGGCATCCGCCTGCTCGAAACGCTGCGTCGGCTCGGCGGCGTCGAAAGCCATCTGCTGATTTCGAGCGCGGGCTGGCTCAATATCCAGCACGAACTCCAGTTGAGCAAAGAACACGTGCATCCGCTCGCGGATGCCGTCCATTCGGTGCGCGACGTCGGCGCGAGCATCGCGTCCGGCTCGTTCGCCACCGACGGCATGGTGATCGCGCCATGCTCGATGAAAACGCTCGCGAGCGTCGCGCACGGCTTCTCCGACAACCTGATTACCCGCGCCGCCGACGTCACGCTGAAAGAGCGTCGCCGGCTCGTGCTGATGGTGCGCGAAACGCCGTTCAATCTCGCGCATCTGCGCAATATGACCGCCGTCACCGAAATGGGTGGCGTGATTTTTCCGCCCTTACCCGCGTTCTACAACCAGCCTGCTTCGATCGACGAAATGGTCGATCACACCGTTGCGCGCGTGCTGGACCTGTTTGCGCTCGGCCCGGCGATGTCGCCGGCATGGCAAGGGTTGCGGGGCGTGGATTAACAACAGTCGCGACACGATCAATTCCGTTTTCGCCCGTTTATCAAACGGCGGTACGCCCCTATATTGATAGCAACCCCACTTCCGAGCCGCGTCCTCGCGGCCGCGTTGCTAACATGAACCGCTTACCGTCGCTTTTCCTGTCTCACGGCGCGCCTACGCTGCCGATCGATCCGTCGCTGCCGTCCGCCGAATTCGGCACGCTGAGCGCCCAGTTGCCGCGTCCCGAATCCATTCTGATGCTGTCGGCCCATTGGGGCACCGCGCAGCCGTTGGCGAGCACCGCCGCGGCGCCCGAGACGATCCACGATTTCTACGGCTTTCCGCGTCAGCTGTATGAAATTCAGTATCCGGCGCCCGGCGCGCCCGACGTCGCCCGGCGCGCCGCAGTCCTGCTCGGCGAACACGGCATTCTCGCCGATGTCCAGTCCCACGGACTCGACCACGGCGCATGGGTGCCGATGCTGCTGATGTTCCCCGAAGCCGACGTGCCCGTCGCGCAGTTGTCGATCCAGCCGCACCTGGATGCCGAACATCATTTCCGTGTCGGCCGCGCGCTGCGTTCGCTGAAGGACGACGGCGTGATGGTGATCGGCTCGGGCCAGATTACGCACAACCTGCGCGCTGCGGATTTTTCGGCGCGTCCAGGAGACGCCGATCCGCGTGTCGCCGAATTCACCGACTGGATCGAGGCAAAGCTCGCCGCGCACGATATCGACGCCTTGCTCGACTACCGTCGCCAGGCTCCGCACGCGGTGCTGATGCATCCGACCGATGAGCATCTGCTGCCGATTTTCGCCGCCTTGGGCGCAGCCGACGACGATTACTCGCTGGCGATCCAGTCGCTCGGCACTTACCAGCGGTCGCTGGCGATGACGAACTATGTGTTCGGCACGGCCTGATCCGAATATCGGCGTGACAATTAAAAAGCCCGCCTGAGCAAAACTCAGGCGGGCTTTTTACATACCAGACAGGCTTGCCGCGTTAATGCGCGCCCATGCCTTCGAGCACTTCGTCGTGCGTCTGACGTTCTTCGAGATACTCCGAGCGGTAGCCGCTACGCACACCCCAGTAGTAGAACACCAGCGAAAACGCGATCACCACCAGCATGTCCCAACCGTAAGGCAGGAAGCCCCGGCCGCCGAACTCTTTGCTGCCGATCAGCGACAGCACCGCCATCACCGGCAGGTAAGCGACCAGCCACCATGCGGCCTTCAAGTCACGGCCCCAGCCGCTGAAGCCGGATTTGGCCTGGAAGTAGAAGTACACCGGCAACGCGACGACCATCAGCAGAATGATTTCGCCGGTCAACGGCCACTTGGCCCAGTACAGGATCAGCGACGCGCACACGAAAGCAAACGGCGCGATGATCTTCATGCCCGGGATATGCAGCGGGCGTTCCAGATCCGTCGCCGCGCGGCGCAGCGCCATCAGGCTGATCGGGCCGGTCAGGTACGAGATCACGGTCGCGACCGAAATCACTGCCGCGAGCGAGCTCCAGCCACGGAAGAAGAACAGGAAAATGAACGACACCAGCAGGTTGAACCACATCGCCTGGCGCGGGACGCCGTAGATCGGATGCACGTTGCCGAACATCTTCGGCATCGTGTTGTTGCGCTCCATCGCGTAGATCATCCGGGTGGTGGTCGCCATGTAGGTCGTGCCGGTGCCGCTCGGGCTCACGAACGCGTCGACATACAGCAGGAACGCCAGCCAGTTCAGGTTCAGCGCGATCGCCAGTTCGGCGAACGGCGACGCGAAGTTGAAGTAGCTCCAGCCCTTCATCACGTCGCCCGGATTCACCGCGCCGATATACGCGACCTGCAACAGCACGTAGATCACGAGCGCCAGCAGGATCGAGCCGACCACTGCGAACGGCACGCTCTTCGCCGGATTGCGCGCTTCACCGGCCAGGTTGACCGGACTCTGGAAACCGTTGAACGCGAACACGATGCCGCTCGTCGCGACCGCGGTCAGCACGGCCGACCAGCCGTACGGCGCGAACGTGCTCGCTTCGCCGAAGTTTTCCTTATGGAAGCCGGTGAGCATCAGGCCGAGAATCGTCGCGCCGGGAATCAAGAACTTAAAAATCGTGATCGCCGAATTGGCGCGTGCAAACAGTTTCACGCCCCAGTAATTCAGCATGAAATACACGATCACCAGTGCTGCCGACAGTAATAACCCATTAGTGGTTAATGATCCGTCGACGAATAGCGCATGCGCCCATGGATAAGGCCATGTACTCATATATTGAATGGAAGCTTCGGCCTCGATGGGAATCACCGAGACAATGGCGATCCAGTTGGCCCACGCACTGACGAAGCCGACCAGCGCGCCGTGCGAATAGCGCGCGTAACGCACCATGCCGCCGGATTCGGGGAACATCGCGCCCAGTTCGGCATAGGTCAACGCGATCGCCAGAATCACGACGGCGCCGATCACCCATGCACAAATGGCCGCCGGACCTGCAATCTTTGCAGCTTTCCACGCGCCGAACAGCCAGCCCGATCCGATAATCGAGCCCAAGCCGGTCAGCAGCAGGGCGACCGGCCCGATGTTCCGTTGTATAGAACTTTTCACGTCTTCTCCTATGTCGGCCGGACCTGGCGCCTTAACGCGTGGTCCGGGCCCATGCAGCATGTCGGCCGGAGTTGGCGATATAGCGCTGACTCCGAGGCCCCATGCACGTTTGCAGCATGCCGACACCACGTGACAGCGCTTGTGGCGCTGCGCTCGGGTGACGCGCATGTTTGCGCGACCGATTCATTCCATTCTGGTGCAACCGGCGCGCGGCGCGTAGTTTAACGGTTGCACCCATTTGCTGCAGCGAAATCAAGGGTTCTCCCTGGGCAAATTTTCGGAAGAATGACAAGCTCCGTAAGCAAAAATTACGCCCATCTATCGAAAAATTGTAAAGATGCAGGCGGAGTGGTTGACCTTCTCTCGAAATGGCCGTATAACGTCCGGGCAGGATTTCAAGCGGCGAGTGAATTGGTCTTTCGTAGTTCGCCCATCAACGGTACTCCGGTTGGTCCCATTACCCCCTTCCTTGATTTTCATGCACCCTCTGGGCTTCGGCCTTATTTACCATCTTTAGGAACAAGTAATATGGAAACCGGTACCGTCAAGTGGTTCAATGACGCAAAGGGCTTTGGCTTCATCACGCCGGACGGCGGCGGCGAAGATCTGTTCGCGCATTTCTCGGAAATCCGCACGGAAGGCTTCAAGACGCTGCAAGAAAACCAAAAGGTTACGTTTGAAGTGAAGACGGGCCCGAAGGGCAAGCAAGCAGCGAACATCAAGCCGGTGTAAGCACGCACGCTTCCTTCTGGACGCAAAAAAACCCCGCCTCGGCGGGGTTTTTTATATCCGTCGTATTCTGATCGACGGCTTATCGGTTGATTATCTACGCATTATGCGATTGATAAATCAGGTTATCCGAACAGACGTCGTGCGTGAATACCGAGCCCTGTCGCGACACTCGCGAGTCGATCGCCGAATACCGGTTTCGCATCCGGAAATGCCGCGGCGAGTGCGCCGGATAGAAACGCCAAACCCGTCGAACCGCCCGTAAAGTAAATCGCGCCGACGTCGCGCGGCGCGACGCCCGCCGTCTGCACCGTATCGCGCGCCGCCTGCACGATGCGCAGCGTTTCGTCGTGGCCGGCCTTGATGAGTTGAGCTTCGTCGAACGCGAGGCGCAGGTCGTCTTCCACTTCGTCCAGATCGATCACCGTCTCACCGCCCGCCGCCACGCCGATTTTCGCCTCTTCCGCGTGCGCCGCCAGCGCGTGACCGAGACGGCGGTCTACAACGCGCATCAGCCGGTCGTGATGCTTGATCTCCGTGAACAGGTGCCGCATCAGCGACAGTTCGCTGACACGCTTGGGCGCGTAGACGGTATTGATCAGGTGCCACGTCGCCAGATCGAAATAAATCCGGTTGGGGATCTCGCGGCCTTCGGGATCGAGCGTCTGGTAGCCGAGTTCGCGCAGGATCGTCACCAGCTCCACGCGACGGTCGAAGTCCGTCCCCGCGACATGCACGCCGTGGTGAGCCAGCACGTCGTCCTTGCGCTCGACGCGCTTCATCCGCTGCGGCCCCACTCGCACCAGCGAAAAGTCCGACGTACCGCCGCCGATGTCGGCGACCAGCACGAGCCCTTCTTCCGTCAAATGCGATTCGTAGTCGAACGCGGCCGCGATCGGCTCATACTGAAAGTGAATTTCCCGCAGACCGACCGAGCGCGCCGCCGCTTCGAGCTGTTGCTGCGCGATCCGGTCGGCGCGCGGATCGTCGTCGACGAAGAACACCGGGCGACCCAGCACCGCGCGGCTGATCGGGCCCCCAGCGGCCGCTTCCGCCGACCGCTTCAGATGGTCGACGAAAATCGCGATGATCTCGGTGTACTTGATCGCCGAGCCGTCGCCGAGGTCCGTCGAATTCTCGGCGAGCGGCGAGCCGAGAATACTTTTCATCGAGCGCATCAGACGGCCGTCGAAACCGTCGATATAGGCGGCCAGCGCCGCCCGCCCAAATTCGCGGGTGTCTTCGTCGGTGTTGAAAAAGACCGAGGTCGGCAGCGTCGTGTACGCGCCTTCGACCGGCGCAAGCTTCAGCGCAGCGCCGTCAGGAACGGCCACAGCCGAGTTGGAAGTACCGAAATCAATCGCGCAATAGTTCATGGCAGGAATCGCCGCTCACGGCTGGCGCGGACAGAAAGGGGAGCGGCTTTGTAACACGAAAGCCCAATCAGCATCAACTAACGCTTTCGGAGCGACCACGACCCAGGCCTGACTTCGGCCCAGGTCAGCCCCGACGGAACGAAAATTGCTCGATTGGACAGGATAAGCCGCCAATTTACGGGAAACAGGAGACTTGCAGCAATGAGCGCGCCGCCAACCGCCACCGTCCCCGAAAAAAACGCCGCCATTCTCGAAACGGATCTGCCATCCAGGCTCGACCGCTTGCCGTGGGGGCGCTTTCATTCGTTGATCGTGCTCGCGCTCGGCATCACGTGGCTGCTCGACGGGCTCGAAGTGACGCTGGCCGGCGCCGTCGCGAGCGCGTTGAAGTCCAGCCCATCGCTTCACTTGACCAATGCCGACGTCGGGCTCGCGGGCAGCGCGTACATTGCCGGCGCGGTGCTCGGCGCGCTCGGCTTCGGCTGGCTCACCGACCGGCTCGGCCGCCGCAAACTGTTTTTCATCACGCTGGCGCTCTACCTGGTCGCCACCGCCGCGACCGCGTTGTCGTGGAATCTTGCGAGCTTCCTGCTGTTTCGTTTTTTGACGGGCGCGGGCATCGGCGGCGAATATACGGCGATCAATTCGACGATCCAGGAATTCACGCCGGCCCGCGTGCGCGGCTGGACCGATCTCGGCATCAACGGCACCTTCTGGGTCGGCGCGGGACTGGGCGCGGCGGGCTCGCTGATTCTGCTCGACCCGCATCTGCTGCCGCCCGACTGGGGCTGGCGCGCGTGCTTCTTCATCGGCGCGGTGCTTGCGCTGGCCATTCTGCCGATGCGCATCTGGGTCCCCGAAAGCCCGCGCTGGCTGCTCACGCACGGCGACGAGCCCGACGCGCGCGCGATCGTCGAAGGCATCGAGACGCGTTTTCGCGACGAAGGCCATCCGCTCACCGACGAACATCTGTCGACCCTGCGCCTGCGCGCCCGCGGACACACGCCGCTGCGCGAAGTGTTCCACACGCTGTTCAACGTGCACCGGCGACGCGCGGCCGTGGGCCTCTCGCTGATGACCGCGCAGGCGTTCTTCTACAACGCGATCTTTTTCACCTACGCGCTGGTGCTCACCGATTTCTATCAAGTGCCGGGCGATCACATCGGCTGGTACCTGCTGCCTTTCGCGCTCGGCAATTTCCTCGGTCCGCTGCTGCTCGGCCGTCTGTTCGACGTGATCGGGCGGCGCAAGATGATCGCCGCGACCTACGGGATGTCCGCGATCCTGCTGACGCTGAGCGGCTACCTGTTCGAGCAGCAGCTACTCACCGTCGTCACGCAGACGATCGCGTGGATGGTGATTTTCTTCTTCGCGTCGGCGGCGGCGAGTTCGGCTTATCTGACCGTCAGCGAGTCGTTTCCTCTCGAAATCCGCGCGCTCGCGATCGCGGTGTTCTACGCGTTCGGCACGGCGCTCGGCGGCATCGTCGGACCGGCGTTCTTCGGGCGGCTGATCGACACGCATCAACGCAGCGAAGTGTTCACCGGCTACCTGGTCGGCTCGGCGCTAATGCTGGCCGCCGCGATCATCGCGGCGATCTGGGGCGTGGACGCGGAACGCAAGTCGCTCGAGAACGTGGCCGCGCCGCTGTCCAGTGTCGCGGACGGCGCGCAATAAAAAACGCGCGGTGAGCGCCGCGCGTTGTGTTTCTTTTCTGTCGGCTCGCAGGCCGTTTGGTCCGTTAGCGTCAGAACGCCTTTTTCCAGCCGCCGCCGTAAGCGATGTCCGCCAGCGGCAAACGCTGACGCACCGATTTTTCCCGCTCACGCAGCACCGGATCGAGCTTGTCGACGTCGCCGTAATGGCCGAGTGCGATGAACGCGATCGGCTCGACGTCGTCCGGCAACTTGAAGGTGCTGCGGAACGCGGCCGGATCGAAACCGCTCATCTGATGCGCGGCGAGGCCAAGTGCATGTGCCTGCAGCACGAGCGACAACGCTGCCGCGCCCGCATCGTACTGCGCGCAGCGGTTCACTTCGCCCTTGCTGGTGCGCGTGAGCGTGGTGACGGCGATCAGCACCGGCGCCGGCGCGGTCCAACCCTGGTTGAACGGCACCAGCGTCGCAAAAGCCTGTTTGAACGACACTTCATCGACGCTACGGTCGAACACGACGAAACGCCACGGCTGCGCGTTATACGAGGACGGCGCCCAGCGCGCCGCTTCGAGCACCGAATGCAGGTGTTCGCGGCTTACCGGCTCGCTCGAATACGCGCGCGGGCTCCAGCGGCCTGCAATCAGTTCGTGAATGGCAACTTCGGTAGGGGCGGGTTTGTTGGCCATGCGCTTCTCTTGGTCGAAATTCATGATCGACGGGCAGTCGCCCGGGGCCACATAGGATAACCGGGCTGAGGCGCGCGTGCGTCCTCGAGTGCGCAGTTAGTTTTCTTGGCGGCGGCGAGGCGGCGTCTCGCGAAGGCGCCGGCGCGCGGATTCGTGCTGGCGAATGCAAGCCGCTCGCGCATTTCAACGCAGCCGCCTCGGCAATTTCAGATCGCCTGCGGCTCCGGCACCTTCGCCGGACGATTGATCCGCAGCACGATCACGGCGGCGACGAGGCACAAACCGCCCGAAATCATCGACGCCACCGTGTACGTGCCGAGGCTCGCGCGCAGCATGCCCGCGCCGAGCGCCGCGAACGCCGCACCGAGCTGGTGACCGGCGACCACCCAGCCGAACACGACCGGTGCGGATTCCTTGCCGTAGACGTCGGTCGCGAGACGCACGGTCGGCGGCACGGTCGCGATCCAGTCGAGGCCGTAGAACACCGCGAACAGCGGGAGGCCGAAAAAGTCGATGCCGAACGCGTGCGGCAGGTACATCAGCGACAAACCGCGCAGGCCGTAGTACCAGAACAGCAGCACGCGGCTATTGAAACGGTCCGACAACCAGCCCGACAGCGTCGTGCCGAACAGATCGAAGATGCCCATCGCGGCGAGCAGCGACGCGCCCTGCACTTCGGTCATCCCGTAGTCGCCGCACATCGCGATCAGGTGCGTGCCGACGTAGCCGTTCGTGCTCGCGCCGCAAATGAAGAAGCTAAAAAACAGCAGCCAGAAATCGCGCGTCCTGCTCGCCATCGCGAGCGTGCCAAAAGCAATCGCGAGCGGATTCTGCTTCGTGACAGCGGCAGCGGCCGGGGCGTCGGCGGGTTCGCCGTAAGGGCGCAGATTCATGTCGGACGGACGTTCCGGCAGCAGGAACGCGACCAGCGGAATCACGATCGCCGCCGCGATCGCGACGACCCACACCACCTGGCGCCAGCCGTCGTGCTGCGCGATGGCCGCGAGCATCGGCAGGAACACGAGCTGGCCGGTCGCCGAACTCGCGGTGAGAATGCCCATCACGAGTCCGCGACGCTGCGTGAACCAGCGCGTAACCACCGTGGCCGACAACGACAGCGCCGCCACCCCGGTCGAACCGCCGACCATCACGCCCCAGATCAGCACCATCTGCCACGGGTGCGTCATCAGCGACGACAGCGCGACGCCCGCCGCCATCGTGCCCAGCGCCGCGAGCAGCGTGGGACGCACGCCGAAGCGCTGCATCGCCGCGGCCGCGAACGGCCCCATCAGCCCGTAGAGCGCGATGTTCACGGAGATCGCGAGCGAGATCGTCGCGCGGCTCCAGCCGAACTGATGCTCGAGAGGCAGCATCATCACGCTCGGCGTGGCGCGCGTGCCGGCCGCTGCGAGCAACACCAGAAACACCACCGCGACCGTCAACCAGCCGTAGTGGAAACGCCCGCCAATCAGTCTCGCTGCCCAGTTCATTGGTTCTCCAGTCGACGCGTGCCCCGTAGACCGCGCCGTTCGCACTGTTACGATTTCGGTAAGGGATTTGTGACAGATCAGTCACAATAGGTGTTGCGATGTTAGTTACCGATCAGTAACATGTCAAGGCATCAAATCAAATCAGGTGGAATCCATGTCCGATAGCGAAACTCTCAAGCCCGCCGTGGCGCGGCGCGCGCGCGGTACGCCCACGGCGGGCGCGCAGGCGCAGCAACATCTGCTGCACGCGGCGGCGGAGCTGTTCTATCGCGAAGGTGTGCGGGCCGTCGGCGTGGATGCGGTGGTGGAGCGCGCGGGCGTGAACAAGATGAGCCTGTACCGGCAGTTCTCATCGAAAGACGAATTGGTGATGGCCTATCTCGTGCGCAAGGACGAGCAGTTTTTCGGCTACGTCGAACGAAGCTTCGCAAAACATCCGGGCGAGCCGGCGAGGCAGCTCCAGCAGTATTTCGACGACCTGGCCGTGCGTGCGTCCGTCGACGACTACCGCGGCTGTCCGTTCGTGAACGTTTCAGTGGAGTTTCCCGACGCGGCGCATCCGACGCGTCAGTTCGTGTTCCGCAACAAGGAGCGGCTGTTGGCCCGGCTGCTCGAATTGAGCACCGCGGCCGGCGCTGATGATCCAGAAGCGCTGGCCAACGGGCTGGGCTTGCTGATCGAAGGCGTGTACGCAGCCAGCCAGACCTACGGCCCCGGTTGCGGGCCGATTCTCGCCGCACCGAAGCTGGCTGCGCAGTTGATCGCCGCGGCGTGCAGCAAAGCGGCTGCCGTGTGAGGTTTCGCCAAGCCGCACGCGGCTTGGCCTTCGCCCACGCCGGTAGAATGGCGCTTTCTTTCATTGCCGCCTGATTGCCGCTTGCCATGTCGTCTTCGCCCGCCGAATCCCATGAGTCCGTCATCGCCGCCACCCGTCATTGGCTGACGCAAGCGGTGATCGGGCTCAACCTGTGTCCGTTTGCGAAAGCGGTGCACGTGAAGAATCAGATCCGCTACGCGGTCAGCGACGCAACGAACATGGAAGCGGTGTTAGCCGATCTCGAAACCGAGATCCAGGCGCTGGTCGCGACCGATTCCGATCAGGTGGACACGACGCTGCTCATTATTCCGCGGGCACTCGGCGATTTTCTCGACTATAACGATTGCCTGTTTTTCGCCGACCGGCTTATCAAGCAGCTTCGCGTGGAAGGCGTCATTCAGATCGCCAGTTTTCATCCGCAATATCAATTCGAAGACAGCGAACCGGACGATATCGAGAACTATACGAATCGCGCGCCTTATCCGATTTTTCATTTACTGCGCGAAGACAGTATTGAGCGCGCGGTTGAAGCTTTTCCGGACGCGGAAGATATTTATGGGCGCAATCAGGCGACATTGCGCCGGATCGGCCTGAAAGGCTGGAATGAACTGATGAAGAAGTAAGGGGCTCGGCGGCGGCGGCGGCCGGCCAGAAGCCGAATGCCAAACCGCCCCCGCACGCCCAATCACGCCGCCACGAAAAACCGCTCTTTCAATTCCTCGATGCCGAGCGTCTCCATCACCTCATTGAGCCGCTCAGCCGGCCGGCGACGCGGCAAGTCCTTGTACTGAGCGATGATCAGTTCATTCTTCATCGAATGCTCCCATCCGACCAGTTCGGTCACGCTCACCTGATAGCCATGCGCTTCCAGTTGCAGACACCGCAGCACATTGGTGATCTGACTGCCGAATTCGCGGGTATGCAGCGGATGCCGCCAGATTTCGGTCAACGCATTACCCAGCGACTTACTCTTGTTCTGGCGTAAAACCCCCGCGACTTCAGCCTGACAACACGGCACCACCACGATGTATTTCGCGCGCTTTTCCAAAGCGAAGCGAATCGCGTCGTCGGTTGCGGTATTGCACGCGTGCAGCGCCGTCACGATATCGATCTCCGCCGGCAACCGCTCGGACGTAATCGACTCCGCCACCGACAAATTCAGAAACGACATCCCCGTAAAACCCAGTCGCGTGGCGAGTTCTTCGGACTTCGTCACGAGGTCTTCGCGCGTTTCAATGCCGTAAATGTGCGACGCCCCACCAGCGGCGTCCTGAAACGCCTTGAAGAAAAGGTCATACAGGATAAAACCTAGATATGACTTGCCCGCGCCGTGATCGATCAGCGTCACGTCGCCCTGCTTGTCCTTGAGCTCTTTGAGCAGCGGCTCGATGAACTGGAACAGGTGATAGACCTGCTTGAGCTTGCGGCGGCTGTCCTGATTCATCTTGCCGTCGCGCGTGAGGATGTGGAGCTCTTTTAATAACTCGACGGATTGGTTCGGACGGATTTCGTGGGTTTTGCTGGACATCGTGTAAACCGCCATCAATCGCAGCGCGAACGTGCGACAGGTGACGGAAAAAGAGGAAAGTTGCTGCCAGTTTACCCAAACCGCAGCCCGCTCACCTGGGGAGCTGCGCGCAAGGCGCCTGAAACACCGCAAACCTGGAACACTTCCTGCTCAAAAAGCGTTGCGGGGACGTGTCGAGGACAGCGGTAGCAGCAGCTTGCGTGCCGGACCGCCCGATGGCGTAGGCCGGCGACACATAACAACAGGCTGGCGGCCGTGACGTCGATCACGCGAACCGGATGTATGTGGGGAGGACGGGCCCGGAACACAGGCCCAACGTTACGTAACCAGCAGCGCGCCGAGACCTCAAGCGGACGCGCGCCAGGAAAATAGAAAGAGGCGGCAATGGATACGATACCCAACGGAAACGTCGAACAGAAGTTTCAGGAAATGCTGGCAAAGCTCACGGCCACCCCCGCGTGGACGGAAAAGCAGCAACTCGAACTGGAGATGGCGCGCGACATCTCCACCGAAATGCTGCGCCTCGCCGAAGTGATGCGCGACGGCAGCGTCGATATGGAAACCTGCCTGACGATGCTCAAGTACGCGAAAGTGCTCGACTTCGTGATGACGACGCTTGCGTCGCGCCGCGACATCAAACCGCAAACCTTGCGGGTGATTTTCAAGCTGGCAGGCCTGAAGGTCGACGAGGCTTATCCCGGTTGACGGGACTCCCTCTGCGAACCGTGCCGGGACCGGTGAGGGTGGGTCAAACTGCCTGCGCCGGCCAGCGAATTGCTCTTTTGCATGAGTGAAGTTTTTGCGTTCGCGGCGCCCTGGTTGGCACAGTGTCATATGCCATCGCGGCGGACATAGCGCACCTAGCGCACCGTCGTATCTCTCCTGATGCAGCCCAGCCGCATTGCCACGCTGCCACGCGTTTGCCCTGCGCTCCCGCCAGTGTGAAAATAGCGGCCTTCGCGCCGCCCGCCCGTCTGTCCCGGCTTCGGCGGACGCGCCGCCTCTCCCTCACTCGCAGGACCGCATGTCAATCTCCCTGGAATCCGCTCGCGTCGCTGTCATTGGTGGCGGCCCCGCCGGTCTGATGGCCGCCGAGGCGCTGGCCGGCCAGCGCGTGCAGGTCGACGTCTACGACGCGATGCCGTCGGTCGGACGCAAATTCCTGATGGCGGGCAAAGGCGGCATGAACATCACGCATTCGGAGCCGCTCGAGCCGTTTCTCGACCGCTACGGCGCGCGCCGTCCGCAGATCGCGCCGCTGCTCGACGCATTTGGGCCGGACGCGTTGCGGGCGTGGTTGCACGCACTCGGCGTCGAAACCTTCGTCGGCAGTTCAGGCCGCGTTTTTCCGACCGACATGAAGGCCGCGCCGATGCTGCGTGCGTGGTTGCATCGGTTGAGGGAAGCCGGCGTGGGCTTTCACATGCGGCACAAGTGGACGGGTTGGACCGACGACGCCAATAACGGCTCAGGCCAAGGCCATGCGTTGTGTTTCGACACGCCCGACGGTGCGAAAACGGTGACCTGCGACGCAGTCGTGTTCGCTTTAGGCGGCGCAAGCTGGCCGCGGCTCGGTTCGGATGCCGCCTGGTTGCCGCTGATGACTGGCCGCGACGTTTCCGTGGCGCCGCTGCGCCCTGCGAACTGCGGCTTCGACGCAGACTGGAGCCCCTATCTGCGCGAGCGTTTCGCAGGCCAGCCGGTCAAGCCGGTCGCCATCACGCTCACCGATATAGACGAAAAAGTCCACAATAGACAAGGTGAAATACTTCTGACCGAAACCGGTCTTGAAGGCAGCCTGATTTATGCATTGTCGGCGGCGATCCGGGAGCGAATTCTGGCCGACGGCGATCTGACCATCGCGCTGGATCTGACGCCAGGCTTGAGTTTGGAGCGGGTGATCGCGGAAGTGACACGGCCGCGCGGCTCACGCTCGATGGCGAGTCATCTGCACGGCCGAATCGGAGTTGGTGGCGTAAAACTCGCGTTGTTGCACGAGATTCTGTCGAAGGAAGCGTTCGCCGATGCAAACGCGCTCGCCCACGCGATCAAAGCGCTGCCCGTGCGCCTCACCCGCGCCCGTCCGATCGCCGAAGCGATCAGCACGGCCGGCGGCATTGCGTTCGAAGCGCTCGATCAGCACCTGATGATCGAGCATTTACCCGGCGTGTTCTGCGCGGGCGAGATGCTCGATTGGGAAGCGCCGACAGGCGGCTATCTGCTCACCGCCTGCTTCGCGAGCGGCCTCGCGGCAGGACGTGGCGCTTTCAGGTATCTGCAGACGCGCGCTGCGGCAGCGGGCTGACACGCTCGTTCTGCGCTCCTGCTCAGACGTGATTGCGTCGTCGAACGAGCAGAGCGCCAAGGACTTTTAAGCCGGCTTGAGACGCCACAGCGACGTCAATTCCGCGATCCGGGCGGTGTGCAACGCGTCGGTTTCGTCCGTCGACTTCGGATGGCGCGGACGAATGTCCTCGCGCGCCACCACCGTCAACCCTGCTTGTTTGATTGCCTCCAGCAGCCACTCGCGCGTGCGCAAACCGAGATGTTCGGCGAAGTCCGACATGATCAGCCACCCTTCGCCGCCCGGCGACAGATGTTCGGCCAGGCCGTTCAAAAAGCCCAGCAACATACGGCTTTCCGGATCGTAGATCGCGTATTCGATTGCCGATGCGGGCCGCGCCGGCACCCACGGCGGATTGCACACGACCAGCGGCGCGCGGCCTTCCGGGAACAGATCCGCTTGCACGAGTTCGATCTGCGGTTCGTAGCCGAGACGCGCGATGTTCTCGCGCGCGCATGCGAGCGCTCGCGGGTCCTGGTCGGTCGCGACGATTTTCTTCACGCCGCGTTTGGCCAGCAGCGCGGCCAACACGCCGGTGCCCGTGCCGATGTCGAACGCTTTGTTTAACGAAGGCAGCGGCGTGCGCGCGACCAGATCCACATACTCGCCGCGCACAGGCGAGAACACGCCGTAATGCGGATGGATGCGATCGCCGAGCGCCGGAATCTCGACGCCTTTCTTGCGCCACTCATGCGCGCCGATCAGACCGAGCAGTTCGCGCAGCGACACGACCGACGGTTCGTCGGCGGACGGCCCATAGGTTTCGATGCACGCCTGCTGCACTTCGGGCGCGCGGCGCAGTGGAATGCCGTATGCGGCATCGAGCGGAATCAGGATCATGCCGAGCGTGCGGGCGCGTTGCGACTGCGCCTGACGATGCAGGTTGAACGCGTCGATCGGCGTCTCGCCCTGCTTGCGCGGTTTGCGCTCGAGGCGGCGTGTGACCGCCTGCAACAGTTGTCGAGCGTTCTGGAAGTCGCCGTTCCACAGCAACGCGGTGCCTTCACAAGCCAGACGATAGGCGGAATCGGCGGTCGTGCGGTCATCCGCGACGACGACGCGCTTCGGCGGGGGCACCGCGGCTTCGGAGCGCCAACGTGCGGTACGGGGGCCGTCGGCTTCGGGCCAGGTGATGGTTGCGGAGCTGGTCATGATGAGGTGGGGTCTGTGTTGCGGAAGGGACGCGGTGAATCGCCGCGTCGTGGGGGCATTGCCCGCCGGAGGCTGATTGCGGTGCCGACTGACGCCCGAATAGTACCTCTGTCGTTGTGGTTCGCGGTGCGGTATTCGAGGGTGAGTGCGGTTGAAGGTCCGCTGTGCCGTGCTTTTACGCTGGTTTTTATGCTCGACTTGGACTTAAAAGTCCACAATCGACAAGGTGAAAGAGATCCGGTGAAAATGGACCGTTTCGGCGCCTCACCTCACACCGAAGAAGGGCCGTTGGCGGCCTGCCGCACCGCCTCGACATGAGGCGCGAGGAATACCCCTCGTTCGACCGTGCCGTTGAGTACGCCCACTGCCCGATCGGCGGTCACAAAACTCAGATCCTCCACGCCCAGATATCCAAACAGCTTCCGCAACCACGGCTCGACAAAATTCAATGTCGCGCTCCCGGACCCTGTCGGATAACTCGCCCCTGCCGCGATCACAAACGTTGCGCGCTTGCCGCCCAACATGCCGCGCGGGCCCAAAGCCGTCGCCTCCACCGTCTCGCCTTGTCGCACGATGTGATCCACCCACAGCTTGAAACTCGACGACGGCCCCCAATTGTGCATCGGCACGCCGATCACATATTCGTCCGCACGCCGCAATTCGGTCGTCAATGCAGTCGACAACGCAAGGACGTCGCGCTGCTGCGGGGTCCTCCTCTCCGTCGGCGTGAAATTGGCGGCGGTCCATGTCGCATCGATCACCGGAATCGCCGTGCAGGCAAGATCACGGTAAAGCACTTCGCCATCCGCGCGCTCATCCAGCCAGCTGCGCGCGAACTCATGGGTGAGCCGCCGTGAAATCGAGGCCTCGCCCATGGGACTCGAGTCGATATGCAGTAGTGTTCTCATCGCGTTTCTCCCGAAAAGGTGGGATGATATTACTCAACCACATGGTTGATTGTCAACCTTATGGTTGAATGTTGTCCGTCAATGAGCACGCTCGATATGACCCAATCCGATCCTTCCGCAGAGCGGCTGGACGCCGTGTTCGGCGCGCTAGCCGACCCCACCCGCCGTTCGATTCTCGAACGGCTGCGCGGCGGCAGTCTGACCGTCTCCGCGCTGGCCGAGCCTTACGGCGTTAGCCTCAACGCGGTGTCGAAACATATCAAAACGCTGGAGAAAGCCGGATTGATCCGGCGCGAGATCCGCGGCCGCGAACATGCGTGCGAACTCGACGCTGCCCGCCTGGCGGAAGCATCTACCTGGCTCGATTACTACGCTGAATTCTGGAGCGGCCGGATCGACGCGCTCGAAAAACATCTGGGCAACAGACGCACACGGGGCAATCCGTGAGCGGTCAGACAGTGCGCGTGAGCAAGCTGCTCGCGGCGTCGTGCGACGAGGTGTTCGACGCGTGGCTCGATCCGGACGGCATGCGCGAATGGATGCTGCCTGGCACCGTCAAGCATTGCGACGTGATGCTGGAGCCGCACGTCGGCGGACGGTTTCACATCTTTATGAAATCGGCAGGAGCCGACTATGTGCACAGCGGTGAGTACCGCGTACTCGAACGACCGTCGAAACTGGCGTTCACGTGGGTGTCGTCGAGAATGGATCGGCAGGAAACGCTCGTGACCATCGAGCTATTCGAACGCGGTGAGCGGCAATGCGAACTCGTGCTGACGCACGAACGCGTGCCGGCCGATCATTCAGCTAAGGGCTTGGGCGTGGGGTGGAATCAGATGCTGGAGAAGCTGGGGAAACGGTTGGGGGTCAGGGCGTAATCAGGTCGATCCTGACGCAACACCGCAAAAAGAAAACCCCGCCGAGCCTTGCGCTGACGGGGTTTCCGGGTACGACGGTGAAGCAAACTGGTGCCGGCTGCAGGACTCGAACCCGCCACCTCATGATTACAAGTCAAGCGCTCTACCTGATGAGCTAAGCCGGCATGAGGCCGTGATTCTACTTCATTTCACTATCTTAAGGCGAGCCCTTCCGCCGCCTTTCGAGCCGTCGTCGTCGGGCGGCGGCCCGTCGGACGGGTTGTCCGCTTTTGCCGCTGCGGCATCCACTGCCGGCGACGATTCAACCGCGCGCGGTGCAGCCGGCGGTTCGGTCTCGTCAGCGGGTTCCGCGTCCGCACCCGAATCAAGCGCCTCACCGCCCGCCGATTCGACCGGGAACGCCATCCCCTGGCCGTTTTCCCGCGCGTAAATCGCGAGAATATTGGCGATCGGCACTTCGATCTTGTGCGACTTGCCGGAGAAACGCGCGCTGAACTCGATCCACTCGTTGCCCATCTGCAACTGGCTGGTCGCCTCGAAGCTGATGTTCAACACGATCTCGTTATCGCGCACGAACTGACGCGGCACCCGCGTCTGATTGTCGACCCGGACCGCGATGTGCGGCGTATAGCCGTTATCGGTGCACCACTCGTAGAGCGCGCGCAGCAGATAGGGCTTGGTGGAAATCTCTTGCATCAACAGTCCTCTTGCCGGATGCGGACGGCCGCTCGAAACAGTGCCGGCGCGCCGCCCTCACCCTAAAGCCAAACTCAACGACGCATCACCTTTTCCGAAGGCGTCAGCGCTTCGATATAAGCCGGGCGGCTGAAAATGCGCTCGGCGTACTTCATCAGCGGTGCGGCGTTCTTCGACAGCTCGATGCCGTAGTGATCCAGACGCCACAAGAGCGGCGCGATCGCGACGTCGAGCATCGAAAACTCTTCGCCGAGCATGTACTTGTTCTTCAGGAAGATCGGCGCGAGCTGCGTCAGACGATCGCGGATCGCGAGGCGTGCCTTTTCGTGGTTCTTCTCGGCGGCCTTGCCCTTTTCGTTTTCCAGGGTGCCGACGTGGACGAACAGTTCCTTTTCGAAGTTCAGCAGGAACAGGCGGGCGCGCGCGCGCTGAACCGGATCGGCCGGCATCAGTTGCGGGTGCGGGAAGCGCTCGTCGATATATTCGTTGATGATGTTCGATTCGTACAGAATCAGGTCCCGTTCGACCAGAATCGGCACCTGACCGTACGGATTCATCACGGCGATGTCTTCCGGCTTGTTAAACAGGTCGACGTCGCGGATCTCGAAGTCCATGCCCTTTTCGAACAACACCAGCCGGCAGCGCTGGGAGAACGGGCAAGTTGTGCCGGAATACAGAACCATCATGTTTACGTTTCCTCAAAAAGCTGAAAGGCCAGCGCGCGGAAAAACCGTACCGCAGGTTTTTCCTGGCGCCGGCCCCACGCCGGTGACAGCGTGATTATTTGATATGTTTCCAGTACGCGGCGTTCAATCGCCAGGCGAAAAAGCTCAGGACGCCGAGGAACAGCAGCACCCACACGCCAAGCTGTTTGCGGGTTTTCTGCGTCGGTTCGGACATCCATGACAGGTACGACACCAGGTCGGCCACAGCAGAATCATAATCTACTGGCGACATCGTCCCTGGCGTCAGCTGCTGGTAGCCGACAAATTTATGCACCGTTTCGCCTGATTTTTCGTCGACTTCCTCTCCGAACTTCGCGGTGCGTTGCCCCTGAAGCTGCCACAGCACATGAGGCATGCTCACGTTTTCATACACCAGATTGTTCCAGCCGGTAGGCCGCGTATCGTCGCGATAGAAGCTGCGCAGATACGTGTACAGCCAGTCCTTGCCGCGCGCCCGCGCTTCCACCGACAAATCCGGCGGACTCGCGCCGAACCACGCTTTCGCGTCGTCCGGGCGCATCGCCACGGTCATGGTGTTGCCGACTTTGTCCGTGGTGAACAGCAGATTCGCCTGAATCTCGTTCGGCGTAATGCCGAGGTCGGTCAGCCGGTTGTAGCGCATCAGGTTCGCGCTGTGGCAATTCAGGCAGTAGTTTACAAACAATTGCGCGCCGTGCTGCAAAGAAGCGAAATTCTCCGCGTTATCGGGCGCGCGGTCGAGATGCACGTTCTCTTGCGCTCGCACCGGACCGGCCGCGAGCGCAAGCAGTGTCGCGCCGATCAGCGCGCACGTCGAAAGCAGTTTTTTCATTGTCGTGTTCTCCTGGCTCGCGATTAGTGAGGCTTGAACCGCACCCGTTCAGGCGGCTGCCTGAACGTGCCAAGCCGCGTCCAGACCGGCATGCCGAGGAAAAACGCGAAATAGATCAGCGCGCACACCTGTGCGATCAACGTCGAGACCGGCGACGGCGGTTTGGTGCCGAGGAAGCCCAACGTCAGGAAAGCGAGCACGAAGATCCCGTAGAACACCTTGTGAAAAAACGGCCGGTAGCGGATCGACTTCACCGGCGACCGGTCGAGCCACGGCAGGAAGAACAGCGAAATCACCGCGCCGCCCATCACGACCACGCCCCAGAACTTCGACTCGGTGAAGGCCATCGCGAGAATCACCAGCACCGCGAGCACCGGCAAGCCGATCTTCCACTTGCCGCGCGCGCGCACCAGCGCGACGAGCCCGAGCAGCCCGATGATCACCATCAGCACGATCTTGAAGGGATCGGTGGTGGCGCGCAGCATCGCGTAGAACGCCGTGAAGTACCAGACCGGCGCGATTTCCGGCGGCGTCTGCAACGGATTGGCCGGCACGAAGTTGTTCGCTTCGAGGAAATAGCCGCCCATCTCCGGCGCGAAGAAAATGATCGCCGCGAAGATCAGCAGAAACACCGTCACGCCCATGAAATCGTGCACTGAGTAGTACGGATGGAACGGGATGCCGTCGAGCGGAATACCGTCCGGGCCCTTCTTCGCCTTGATTTCGATGCCGTCCGGATTGTTCGACCCGACCTCGTGCAGCGCCACCAGGTGAGCGACCACGAGGCCCACCAGCACGAGCGGAATCGCGATGACGTGAAACGCGAAAAAGCGGTTCAGCGTGACATCCGACACGACGTAATCGCCGCGAATCCACAACGACAGATCCGGCCCGATGAACGGAATCGCCGAGAACAGGTTCACGATCACCTGCGCGCCCCAGAACGACATCTGGCCCCACGGCAGCAGATAGCCGAAGAACGCTTCGGCCATCAGGCACAGGAAAATCGCGCAGCCGAAGATCCACACCAGTTCGCGCGGCTTGCGATACGAGCCGTACAGCAGCCCGCGAAACATATGCAGATACACGACGACGAAAAACATCGACGCACCCGTGGAATGCATATAGCGGATCAGCCAGCCCCACGGCACCTCGCGCATGATGTACTCGACCGACGCGAACGCAAGCGTCGCGTCGGGCTTGTAGTTCATCGTGAGGAAAATGCCGGTGACGATCTGATTGACCAGCACCAGCAGCGCGAGCGAACCGAAGAAGTACCAGAAGTTGAAGTTCTTCGGCGCGTAGTACTCGGATACGTGCTTCTTCCAGGTCGAGGTCAGCGGAAAGCGTCGATCGATCCAGCCGACCAGCCCGGTCGTCTCCACTTCGTGTTCGATCGCCATTACGCTTCTCCTTTCTCGTCCTTGCCGATCACGAGGCCGGTGGCCGACGTGAACATGTAAGGCGGGACGTCCAGATTCTGCGGTGCGGGTTTGTTCTTGAAGACGCGGCCGGCCATGTCGTAGGTCGAGCCGTGGCAAGGGCACAGGAAGCCGCCGGGCCAGTCGTCCGGAAGATTGGGCTGCGCGCCCTCCTGGAAGCGCGGCGTCGGCGTGCAGCCCAGGTGGGTGCAGACGGCGACGGCGACGAAAAGGTTCTTGTGGTCGGCGCGCGAGCGGAATTCGTTGTTGCAGTACTCCGGCAACGGCATCGAAAAAGGATTTTTGGTGTGGGGATCCGCTACTTCGTTATCGGCTTTCTGGACATCGGCGAGCATTCTGTCGGTGCGGTTGATGATCCACACCGGCTTGCCGCGCCAGGCGACGGTTTTCATGTCGCCGGGCTTGAGATCGCTAATATCGACTTCGACCGGGGCGCCTGCTGCCTTGGCCTTTTCAGATGGTGCAAACGAACTAACAAAGGGTATAACGGTGGCCACGCCTCCCAGGCCACCCGCTGCGGTCGTCGCTATCAGCCAGGTACGGCGGCTGCCGTCGACGCGTTCATCTTCCTTGTCTCGCATTACACGCCCCACTTCTGAGTTGGATTTTTCCTTCACGTCGCTTCTACCGCCGCTAGTTTGCGCGAATGGAGTCGCCATTTACAAGGGCCGATTGCCAAAAACCGTGCGAAGCCCTTGATAAGTCAGGGTTTCTCCGTACGAATCGCAAACTTTTTCGCACCTCCTTTTAAGTGCTCCCTTCGTTATTCATCCCTTTTTCTTCATTAATACCGATTCGCAATTCAAACGGGATTAGGGATATCGATAAACAGGTGTTCGATATCGAATTGCCCGGACAGATGCTTGCCCACCGCCTGCACGCCGAAGCGCTCCGTCGCGTGATGGCCGGCCGCGAGAAACGCAACGCCGCTCTCCGCCGACGTATGCATCACCGACTCCGACACCTCGCCGGTCAGATAGACGTCCGCGCCGGCGTTGATCGCTGCGTCGAACATGCCTTGCGCGGCGCCAGTGCACCAGCCGACCCGGCGCAACTCGCGCTCGGGGTCGCCGAACACGAGCGGCGTGCGGCCGAGCGTCTGTTCGATCTCGGCGGTGAAGTGCTCGAGCGTGATCGGCATCGGGAAGGTGGCGAGCCAGCCGAGGTCGTTCTCGCCGAAGCGCGCATCGCTGATCCAGCCCATCTTCTGGCCGATTTGCGCGTTGTTGCCGAACTCGGGATGGTCGTCGAGCGGCAGGTGATACGCGAACAGGTTCAGATCGTTGCCGATCAGCAGCTTCAGACGCGCATGTTTGCGGCCGGTGATTTGCGGCGCCTCGTTGCGCCAGAAGTAGCCGTGATGGACCAGCACGGCGTCCGCGCCCCAGTCGAGCGCGGCTTCCAGGAAGGCCGCCGAAGCGGTCACGCCAGTCGCGAGCTTATTGATCCGGCGCCGCCCTTCCACCTGCAATCCATTGGGGCAATAGTCCTTGAAGCGCGCGGTTTGCAGAAGATTGTTCAAGTACAATTCAAGTTCGATCCGATCCATATAAACCTCCAGTCTTCAGATGCTTAGACGCTTTTGGCTGTTCTTTGCCCAAGCGGTGACCGTGCTGTTGGCGCTGATGTTCATCATCGCGACCCTCAAACCGCAGTGGCTCCAGCGTCAAGGGCAATTCGGCAAACAGCTTGCCGAACCAATCGTCGCCCTTCGGGAAGTGGCGCCAGGCATCGGCAGCGGGCCCGCACAAGCGTCTTATGCGGACGCCGCGCAAAAGGCCATGCCTGCGGTCGTCAACGTGTTCTCCAGCAAGGATGGCTCACTGCCGCCGGACCCGCGCGCCAAAGATCCGCTGTTCCGCTACTTTTTCGGCGACAAGAACCGCAAGCAGCAGGAGCAACCGGCTTCGAATCTGGGCTCCGGGGTGATAGTGAGTTCGGAAGGTTACATTCTAACGAACCAGCACGTCGTGGACGGCGCCGATCAGATCGAAATCGCGCTGGCCGATGGTCGCACCACCACCGCGAAGGTGATTGGTGTGGATCCGGAAACGGATCTCGCGGTGTTGAAGGTCAACATGACCAATCTGCCCACCATCACGCTCGGCCGCATGGACCAGACGCGCGTGGGCGACGTGGTGCTCGCGATCGGCAATCCGTTCGGCGTCGGCCAGACGGTGACGATGGGCATCGTCAGCGCGCTCGGGCGCAATCACCTCGGCATCAACACGTTTGAAAACTTCATCCAGACCGACGCGGCGATCAACCCGGGCAACTCGGGCGGCGCGCTGGTCGACGTGAACGGCAATCTGCTCGGCATCAACACCGCGATCTATTCGCGTTCGGGCGGCTCGCTCGGCATCGGCTTCGCGATTCCGGTGTCGACGGCGAGAAGCGTGCTGGAGAGCATCATCACGACCGGCACGGTCACGCGCGGCTGGATCGGCGTCGAACCGCAGGACGTCACGCCGGAAATCGCCGAATCGTTCGGGCTCGAGCAGAAATCGGGGGCGATCGTCGCGGGTGTGCTGAAGAACGGGCCGGCCGACCGCGCCGGGATCAAACCGGGCGACATTCTGGTGAGCGTGAACGGCCAGGAGATCACCGACACCACGCGTCTGTTGAACGTGATCGCGCAGATCAAGCCGGGGACGGCGGCGAAGGTGCATCTGGTGCGCAAGGGCCGCGAGATCGATCTGGACGTGACCATCGGCAGGCGGCCGCCGCCGCCCAGGCAACCGGCGGACGATAGCGGTGGGGATCAGCAGGATGATGATGGGGGTTGATCTTTAGCTTCAGCCGTCCCGCTAGATAAAAAAGGGCAGTCCGTCACGGACTGCCCTTTTTGTTTGCATTGACTCTTTTGAACTAGCGCAATTGGATGCGAGTGCGCCTTAAATCACTCCGCCGAACTCGCCTCCTCCACCACCGCCGGCTGCTTGCCGACAATCAACCGCGCCGCAATAATCCCCGCCTCATAGAGCACGATCAGCGGAATCGCCAGAATCAGTTGCGAGAAAACGTCCGGCGGCGTCACCACAGCCGAAATCACGAATGCACCGACGATCACATACGGACGAATCTCCCTCAGCTTCTTGATCGTCAACACATTCATGCGAACCAGCAACACGACGACGATCGGCACTTCGAACGTCACGCCAAACGCGATGAACATGGTGAGCACGAAGCTCAGATAATTGTCGATGTCGGTGGTCATTTCCGCGCCGAGCGGCGCGTTGTAATGCGCCATCACGCGGAAGATGGTCGGAAACACCACGAAGTACGCAAACGCCATCCCGCACAGAAACAGCGTGTAACTGCTGCCGACCAGCGGCCCGACCAGCTTCTTCTCATGCTGATAAAGCCCCGGCGCGACGAACGCCCAGATCTGGTACAGCACGATCGGCAACGCGATCACAAAGGCGACCAGCATGGTCACCTTCATCGGCACGAAGAACGAGCCGGTCACGTCGGTGACGATCATCTTGCCGTCCTTCGGCAAGTTCTGCATCAACGGACGCGCCAGCAGCCGGAAGATGTCCGGCGCCCAATACACGAGTCCGATGAACACCACGATGACGGCCAGGCCCGCGCGGATGATGCGGTCGCGCAATTCAACGAGGTGGGAAATGAAGGTCTCTTCAGTGCCTTCGTCCTGGGTTTGCTGGGGGTCGCTCACACCGGCCCTCGGTAAGAGATTGTCGTTCTGATCATCAGAAGAACCGCGTCGGACGACGCAGCGTGGCCGGCGTATGACGCGCCACGCGGGCAGCGCCCGACTGCACGCGCGTGCGGCGCGCAGTGGCACGTTTATACCAGGTGGGCATGGCTGCTTGCTTGACGCGCCAGTTCTTGCGCTTCGGACCGGAAGCCGGCGTGCTGGTCTGCCACGACGAATTGCCGGCGTCTTCGAGCGCGCCGCCGCCCGCAATACTCGGCGACACCGACGTGCCGCTGTTCCACGCGTCGTTCAGCTCGGTTTCATGCTTGCGCAGATTGTCCTGAACCGAAGTTTCGACGTTGCTGGCAGCCGACTCGAACTCGGTTTTCATCCGCTTCAGTTCGTCGAGTTCGATCTCGCGCGTCACTTCGGCTTTGACGTCGTTGATATACCGCTGCGCGCGGCCGAACAACGCGCCGGCCGTACGGGCGACGCGTGGCAGGCGCTCAGGCCCGAGTACGACCAGCGCGACGACGCCGATCAGCGCCATCTTGGTTAGACCGAGGTCCAGCATGAAGTGGAATGTCCGTCAGTAACGCGGGTAAGCCGCGGCTTAGCGGTAATCGCCGGAACGCGGCGCCTTTTCCTTCGCATCCACATCCACCGCGCCGTTGCGCGGCAGCTCGCGCTGTTGCGCTTCGGCTGCCGGCGTTTCGGCTTCCTTCATACCTTCCTTGAAGCCCTTCACCGCGCCACCCAGGTCGCCGCCGATGTTGCGCAGCTTCTTCGTGCCGAACACGAGCGCCACGATCAGCAACACGATCAGCCAATGCCAAATGCTCAACGAACCCATGACTACTCTCCTTAACCCCGATACCGCAACGTGATGCGGCGAAACTCTTGCGCCTTGCGGCGTGAAGCGAAGCGCGGACGCTCCATCTATACGTTACCGCGGGCCCTTCCGATTCAACCCGCGAGAAGGCATGTCATTGTGACGAGCCGATCGCGTCGCTGAAATTACAGTGCTGTAAATACAACGGCTGCGCGATGTTCGCCGCGAGCCGATCTGCTACCGGCCCGCTTATCAACCCATGCGCTGCCAAGGTCGCGGACCCGCCAGAATATGCGCGTGAACGTGATACACCTCTTGGCCGCCGCCCGGCCCCGTGTTGATCACCGTGCGAAAGCCGGTTTCGCCGCCGGTAAACGCCACACCTAATTGCTCAGCCAGACGCGCTACCAGGACAAGCATTCTACCAAGCAGCGGCGCATCGCTTTCGGTGCAATTGGACAGCGTCGCAATGTGCTTGCGCGGAATCACCAGCACGTGCGTTTCGGCCGCCGGACGAATGTCGCGGAAGGCGACGAACTCTTCGTCTTCGTGGACTTTCGTCGACGGGATCTCGCCGGCGGCGATCTTGCAGAAAAGGCAGTTCGGGTCGTGGCTCATCGTATTCCTGACGCGGTATGGCTAACGTTCAAAGCAGATGCAAAACAGGCACAAAGCGCGCGACAGTGAAACGAGCGAAGCGACTCGGATCAGAACCAGCCACGCGGATTCGCGAACGGCTTGTTATCGTACAGATACAGCCAGCCCTTGATAATACGGTACAACATCCAGATGCTGACGGCCCACAGAATCGGAATGCCGATCACGACGAACAGCAGCACGCCGCCGATCGCATAACCCAGCAGCGCCATCCAGAACGAGCGGATCTGCCACTCGAAATGCGCTTCGTAAGGCGTGCCCACCACATCGGACCGCTTCACGTAATTGATGATGATCGCGATCAGTATCGTCAGACCACCGGTCAACCAGTGCACCGCGTAAAGCGCATATAGCACATGAGTGAGCGTGCGCAGGCTGCGCTCCCGCTCCGGTTCCATGGCGTTGCGATAAACCGGCGGCGGATAACTGTCGTGCGACTGTTCCATGCTTGCGTCCTCCAGAGGATGCGTCGGATGTATTCAGTGCAATGTGGGTCCCGGCCTGCGCCGCTTCAAGACGGGGCGCATCAATCTCGCAATCAGTCGCCGTTCTGTTCGCGTTCGCGGCTCTTGCGCAGCGCCTTTTCCTCGATCCCCGACATGCCTTCGCGACGCTCGAGTTCGGCGAGAACGTCAGCGGGGCTCAGATCGAAGTGCGACAGCATCACGAGGCAATGGAACCACAGGTCCGCCACTTCGCCGACCAGATCCTGCGGCGCGCCGCCGTGGCGTGTGTCTTTCGCGGCCAGCACGACTTCGGTCGCTTCTTCGCCGATCTTTTTCAGGATCGCGTCGTCGCCCTTGTGGAACAGGCGCGATACATACGAAAGGTCCGGGTCGCCGCCCTTGCGGCTGTCGATGATCGCGGCGAGGCGCAGCAGCGTGTCGCCGGTGGATTGCGTGGATTGCGTCATTTGTAGATGTGTTCGGGGTCTTTCAGTACGGGATCGACGGCGATCCAGTCGCCATCTTCCACCGAGCCTTCGAATTTCTGGAAAAAGCACGAGTGACGGCCGGTGTGGCATGCAATGCCCGACACCTGCTCGACCTTCAGCAGCACGATGTCTTCGTCGCAATCGAGGCGCACTTCGTGCACATGCTGCACGTGGCCGGACTCTTCGCCCTTGAACCACAGGCGCTGGCGCGAACGCGAAAAATACACCGCGCGGCCGGTTTCCACCGTCTTTGCCAATGCTTCGCGATTCATCCACGCGAACATCAGTACGTCGTTGGTCGACGCTTCCTGCGCGATCACCGGCACAAGGCCGTTCGCGTCCCAGTTGACCTTGTCCAGCCAGCTCACTGCCGAGGGATTCACCACGTTACAACCTCACCGAAATGCCTTGATCTGCCATGAAACGCTTGGCCTCGCCCACCGTGTGCTCGCCGTAGTGGAAAATGCTGGCGGCCAGCACCGCGTCGGCGTGACCGTCTTTGATGCCGTCGGCCAGATGCTGCAGCGAACCGACGCCGCCCGATGCGATCACCGGAATCGGCACCGCGTCGGACACCGCGCGGGTAAGCGCTAGGTCGAAGCCGCTCTTGGTGCCGTCGCGGTCCATGCTGGTCAGCAGGATTTCGCCCGCGCCGAGTTCGGCCATCTTGCGCGCCCATTCGACCGCTTCGAGGCCGGTGGCCTTGCGCCCGCCATGCGTGAACACTTCCCAGCGCGGCGGCTCGCCGTCCGCGGAGACGCGCTTCGCGTCGATCGCGACGACGATGCATTGCGAGCCGTATTTGTCCGTCGCGTCGCGCACGAGCTGCGGATTCGCAACCGCCGACGAGTTCATGCTGATCTTGTCCGCGCCCGCATTGAGGAGGCGCCGCACGTCTTCGACCGCGCGCACGCCGCCGCCGACTGTGAGCGGAATGAACACCTGCGACGCGACCGCCTCGATGATCGGCAGGATCAGGTCGCGCTGGTCGGACGTGGCGGTGATGTCGAGGAAGGTGAGTTCGTCGGCGCCCTGATCGTCGTAGCGGCGGGCGATTTCGACCGGGTCGCCCGCATCGCGCAGTTCGACGAAGTTGACGCCCTTGACCACGCGTCCAGCCGTGACGTCGAGACAGGGGATGATGCGTTTAGCTAGAGCCATGAGCTTGCAATTCTGCCAATACCGCTGATGAAGCCGCTCGTCCAACCCTTCACGAGCGGCATTGTGCCGGGGCGGTTTGCCGCGCCGGCGGAGACGACGCTCCGGGTGCGCCGGATTTCAGACGTCGAGCCCGGACGCCGAACCTCAGGCGTCGTCGGATTCGCGCAGACGGTCCGCGAGGGTTTGTGCCGCCGCGAAGTCCAGATCGCCCGAATAGATCGCGCGGCCGCAGATCACGCCTTCGATCCCTTCGTCCTCGACTTCGCACAACGATTCGATGTCCGCGAGATTCGACAGGCCGCCGCTCGCGATCACCGGAATCTTCACTGCGCGCGCGAGGCGCACCGTCGCTTCGATGTTGATGCCTTGCAGCATCCCGTCGCGGCCGATGTCGGTATAGATGATCGATTCGCAGCCGTAGTCTTCGAACTTGCGCGCGAGATCGGCCACTTCGTGACCGGTCAGCTTGCTCCAGCCGTCGGTTGCGACCTTGCCGTCTTTCGCATCCAGCCCGACGATGATGTGGCCGCCGAACGCCGTGCAGGCGTCTTGCAGGAAGCCCGGATTCTTGACCGCCGCAGTGCCGATGATTACGTACGACAGGCCGTCGTCCAGATAGCGTTCGATCGTGTTCAGATCGCGGATGCCGCCGCCCAGCTGGACGGGAATCTCGCCGCCGACTTCCTCGATGATCGCGCGGATCGCGTCTTCGTTCTTCGGCTTGCCGGCGAACGCGCCATTCAGGTCGACAAGATGCAGGCGACGGGCACCGCGGTCGACCCAATGCCGGGCCATCGCCGCCGGTTCCTCGGAGAATATCGTCGCCTGGTCCATATCGCCCTGTTTGAGGCGTACACACTGACCGTCTTTCAGGTCGATGGCGGGAATCAGCAGCATAGCAATCGGGTGTTGTCTGGGAGAGGGTTGAGGGTCGGCGGCAGCGGCTGGAGAGCCAGCCCGCCGTCACGCCGTTTCGCTAGTTTAGTACAACTCTTTCGGCGCCCTTGCGTAGCGCGATGGGACGAAAAGGCGTTCACGGGTTCCAGTGGACGAAGTTGCGATACACGCGCAGCCCCGCTTCGGCGCTCTTTTCCGGGTGAAATTGGGTCGCGAAGATGTTATCCCGCGCCACCGCCGAGGTAAAGGGCACACCGTACACCGTTTCGCCCGAGGTATGGGCGGCATTGTCCGGCACGACGTAATAGCTATGCACGAAATAGAAGAACGCGTTGTCGGCGACACCGTCCCACAGCGGATGCGGTTGCGCCTGACGCACGCGGTTCCAGCCCATCTGCGGGACCTTGAAGCGCGAGCCGTCGTCCTGCACCTGGCCTTCGAGGTCGAAGCGCAGCACCTTGCCCGGCAACAGCCCGAGGCCCGGCGTCGCGCCCTCGGCGCTCCAGTCGAACAGCATCTGCTCGCCAACGCACACGCCCATGAGCGGCTTGCTGCGCGAGGCTTCGATGACCGCTTCCTGCAAGCCCGATTCGGCCAGACTGCGCATGCAGTCGGGCATCGCGCCCTGGCCGGGCAATACGACGCGGTCGGCCGAGCGGATCGCCTCGGGCCGGTCGACGATCGCCACGTCCGCTTCCGGCGCGGCCTTGCGCAATGCCTGGGCGACCGAACGCAGGTTGCCCATTCCGTAATCCACAATCGCTATCGAAGTTTTCATTTCAAGTTAGGCAACAATGCCTTCAATCCATCGACGATGAACTCCACCGCCAGCGCCGATAACATCAAACCCATGAGCCGCGTGCCGATGTTGATACCCGTGCGACCCACCCAACGGGCAATCGGTTCGGCCAGACGCAGTGAAAAAAAGCAGATCGCCGCCAGCACCGCACCGATCGCGACGAGGCTCAAGCGGTCGTACCAATGCCGTGAGCCGGCCGCGTAAATGATCGTCGTGCTGATCGCGCCGGGGCCGGTCAGCAGCGGAATCGCCAGCGGTACGACCGCGATGTTGTCCTTCTGCTCGGCTTCGTGGCGCTCTTCCGGCGTCGAGCGGCTGTTGCCGATCTGCGCATTCAGCATGTTGATCGCCATCAGCAGCATGATGATGCCGCCGCCCACTTCGAGCGAGCCGACCGAAATGCCGAAGAAGCTGATGATCTGCTGTCCGAGCAGCGTGGTCACCGCGATTACGCAAAACACCGAAATCGCCGCGATCCGAATGGTTCTACGCCGCTCCTGGTCGCCCTGATGGGCCGTCAGGCTCATGAAGAACGGGATCGCGCCGACCGGATTGATCAGCGCCAGCAGCGAAATAAACGACTTCAGAATGTCCATTGCATACCGGCGCGCGAGCGCAGCCGGCCGTGGTCCTGAATCTGGTGAGCGGGCGAAATTGAGTCGAACGGCGGGCTGCCCGGCGCACTCGTCACCGGGCCGGCGCGCGAACGCTCAAAGGCTGCCCTTGGTCGACGGGATCTGCCCCGCCGCGCGTTCGTCCAGTTCGACGGCCATGCGGATCGCCCGCCCGAACGCCTTGAACACCGTTTCCATCTGATGATGGGCGTTCAGGCCGCGCAGGTTGTCGATATGCAGCGTGACGCCGGCATGGTTCACGAAGCCGCGGAAAAATTCGATGGACAGATCGACGTCGAACGTGCCGATGCGCGCGCGCGTGAACGGCACATGGAATTCGAGACCCGGACGGCCGGAAAAGTCGATCACGACGCGCGACAGCGCCTCGTCGAGCGGCACATACGCATGACCGTAGCGGCGGATGCCCTTTCTGTCGCCAATGGCCTTCGCCACGGCCTGGCCGAGCGTGATGCCGACGTCTTCGACCGTATGATGGTCGTCGATTTCGAGGTCGCCATGAGCTTCGATGTCGAGGTCGATCAAGCCATGCCGGGCAATCTGGTCGAGCATGTGGTCCAGAAACGGCACGCCGGTGGCCAGCTTCTGCTGACCGGTGCCGTCCAGATCGATCTTCACACGGATCTGCGTTTCGCTGGTGTTGCGAACGACTTCCGCAAGGCGCATGGTAATTCCTCGAATCTAGCTAGAAAGCGATAGTAATGTGGGGTGGAGAAACGGCGCGTGGCCGTTCATTCGGTACGTCGTTCAGTGCAGCACGAGTTTAAGTCCGGCGAGCAACTGGTCGTTTTCTTCGGGCGAACCGACGGTCAAACGCACGCAATTGGCCAGCAGTGGATGCATTTTACTCACGTTTTTGATCAAAACCCCTGCGGTGAGCAGCGTTTCGAACGTCACGGCGGCATCCGGCACCCGCACCAGCAGAAAGTTGCCGGCGCTCGGGAACACTTCGACGCCCGGCAAAGCAGCCACTGCATGGGCCAGTTTCGTGCGCTCCACGCGCAACTGGGCGGCCTGCGCGTCGAGCACGTCAACGTGATCCAGCAGGAAATCCGCGGCCGCCTGGGTCAGCACGTTCACGTTGTACGGCGGCCGCACCTTGTCGAATTCGGTCAACCACGCGGGCTTGCCGGCCAGATAGCCGAGACGGATGCCGGCGAGTCCGAGCTTGGAGACCGTGCGCATCACGACGACGTTGTCGAACGCGTCGGCGCGCGGCAACCAGCTTTGCTGCGCGAACGGCTGGTAGGCCTCGTCGATCACCACCAGGCTTCTGTTCGCCGCGGCGATGATGCGCTCCATGTCGGCATTGTCGTACAGCGTGCCGGTGGGATTGTTCGGATACGCGAGGTAGACGATCGCCGGCTCGTGTTCGGCGATCGCGGCAAGCATCGCTTCGGTGTCGAGCGTGAAATCGGCCTTCAACGGCACGCCGACGAACTCCAGATTCGCCAGTTTCGCCGACAACTGGTACATCACGAAGCCCGGCACCGGCGCAAGCACCTTCGCGCCCGGCTTCGCGCACGCCATCGACACCATGCTGATGATTTCATCCGAGCCGTTGCCGAGCAGCACGTCGCAGCCGGCCGGCACGCCCATCACGCGCTTGATCTTTTCGATCAACGCTTCCGGGCGCGGCGCCGGATAACGGTTCAGCGCGACGCCCGCGAGATGTTCGCCCAGATGCGCGGCAAGCTCCGGCGGCAGCGGAAACGGATTTTCCATCGCGTCGAGCTTGATATAGCCCGAAGCGTCCGGAACCGGATAGCTCGTCATCGCGAGCACGTCGCGGCGGATGATGTCTTGAGGTGTCGTCATAAATCAGCGGGCTGGGCCGCCACCAAGGTACTGCTTGCGTACGGCTCGGGAGCCGCGCGCAGGCTGGTCTGTATTGTCGTTATTTAACGGGGAATCCTGGTGGAATCCGTCGCCGGCGTTCGCGGGCATCGGCTCGATACCCGCCTGCTCGATCTTCGGACCCACCGCGTTCACCGAGCGTCACGTCAGGCGCTCGAAGCTCGCCGTCAGCCGGTCTGCCGCATCCGGTATTCGGCGCTGCGCGCGTGCGCTTGCAGGCCTTCGCCGTAGGCGAGTTCGGCGGCGATTTCGCCGAGCGTCTGCGCGCCTTCCGCGCTGACCTCGATCACGCTCGAACGCTTGAAGAAATCATAGACGCCCAGCGGCGACGAAAACCGCGCGGTACGCGACGTCGGCAGCACGTGATTCGGGCCCGCGCAGTAGTCGCCGAGGCTCTCGCTGGTGTAGCGGCCGAGGAAGATCGCGCCGGCGTGGCGGATCAGTTGGCCCCATTGATGCGGTTCCAGCGCGGAGATTTCGAGGTGTTCCGGCGCGATGTCGTTGGCGATCGCGCAGGCTTCCGCCATGTCGCGCACCTTGATCAGCGCGCCGCGCCCCTCGAGCGACGCCTGAATCACGTCGCGGCGCGGCAACGTGGGCAGCAGTTCGTTGATCGCGTCGTGCACGCGCGCGATGAAGGCGTCGTCCGGGCACAGCAGGATCGATTGCGCGAGTTCGTCGTGTTCGGCTTGCGAGAACAGGTCCATCGCAACCCAGCGCGGATCGGTGGTGCCGTCGCACAGCACGAGAATTTCCGACGGCCCCGCGATCATGTCGATGCCGACCGTGCCGAACACGCGGCGCTTGGCCGACGCGACATACGCGTTGCCCGGCCCACAGATCTTGTCGACCGGCGGCACCGTTTCCGTGCCGTACGCGAGCGCGCCGACCGCCTGCGCGCCGCCGATCGTCAACACGCGATCTACGCCGCCCAGCAACGCCGCCGCCAGCACCAGCGGGTTCTTCACGCCGTCCGGCGTCGGCACGACCATGACGATTTCGCGCACGCCGGCCACCCGCGCTGGAATCGCATTCATCAGCACCGACGACGGATACGCAGCCTTGCCGCCCGGCACGTAGATGCCCGCGCGATCGAGCGGCGTGACCTTCTGGCCGAGCACCGTGCCGTCGGCTTCGGTGTACTGCCAGCTATGACTGCCGCATTCGATCTTCTGCTTCTCGTGATAGCCGCGCACGCGCGCCGCCGCCGCTTCGAGCGCCGCGCGGCGCTTCGGTTCGAGGCTTTCGAGCGCCGCTTCGAGCTCCGCCATCGGCAATTCGAGCGCCGCAACGCTCTTCGCGTCGACGCGATCGAAGCGGTTCGTGTACTCCAGTACCGCGGCATCGCCGCGCGTCTTCACGTCATTCAGAATCTGCGCGACCGAGCGCTCGATTGCTTCGTCCTCGCTCGCCTCGAACGCGAGCACCGCGTGCAACGACTTGTGGAAGTCGGGAGCGCTGGAATCGAGTTTGCGAATCTTGATAGACATACGGGTATCCGTTTTCGGTAAAGCGCGCTAGACGCATGGCAAAAGCGCGGTCAAACGAGCGTGGTCACACTCAACGTGTCAGGCCGCCGCGCCGGCTTTCGACGCGCGTTCGAACGCGTCGAGAATCGGCCGCAGCGCGGCGCGCTTGAGCTTCAGCGCCGCCTGGTTCACTACGAGGCGCGACGAGATCTGCATGATCTCTTCCACCTCGACGAGATTGTTGGCGCGCAAGGTATTGCCCGAGCTCACCAGGTCGACGATCGCGTCGGCGAGACCGACCAGCGGCGCCAGCTCCATCGAACCGTACAGCTTGATCAGGTCGACGTGCACGCCCTTGGCGGCAAAATGCTCACGTGCGGTTTCAACGTACTTGGTTGCGACGCGCAAGCGGGCGCCCTGGCGCACCGCGTTCGCATAATCGAAACCCGCGGCCACCGCGACCGACATCCGGCACCGCGCGATCTCCAGATCCACCGGCTGATACAGCCCGCTGCCGCCGTGTTCGAGCAACACGTCCTTGCCGGCCACGCCGAAATCGGCGGCGCCGTATTCGACGTAGGTCGGCACGTCGGTCGCGCGCACGATGATCACGCGCACGTTCGGATCATTGGTCGGCAGGATCAGCTTGCGCGAGGTTTCCGGGTCTTCGGTCACTTCGATGCCGGCGGCCGCGAGCAGCGGCAGCGTCTCTTCGAAGATACGCCCTTTCGACAAAGCCAGCGTGAGCGGCGCGCGCACAGCCGGCGACGACGACGTTTGCGGGTTCGCGCTCATGCGTCGCTCCCGGAGATGCGGCGCACTTTCGCGCCGATGGCGTTGAGCTTGGTTTCCATCCGGTCGTAGCCGCGATCCAGGTGATAGATGCGGTCGATCAGCGTTTCACCTTCGGCACGCAGCGCGGCGATCACGAGACTCGCCGACGCGCGCAGATCGGTCGCCATCACTTTCGCGCCCGACAGTTTCTCGACGCCGGTCACGAGCGCGGTGTTGCCGTCGATCGTGATGTTCGCGCCAAGGCGGTTCAATTCCTGCACGTGCATGAAGCGGTTCTCGAAGATTGTTTCGACCACTTGCGAGGTGCCGTCCGCGAGTGCGTTCAGCGCCATGAACTGCGCCTGCATGTCGGTCGGGAACGCCGGGTATTCGGAGGTGCGGAACGTGACCGCGCTCGGACGCTTGTCCATGCGCACGCGCATCCAGTCGTCGCCTTCTTCGATCGAGACGCCGGCTTCGCGCAGCTTTTCGGTCACGGCTTCGAGAATCAGCGGACGCACGCGGCGCAACGTGACGTCGCCGCCCGCGGCCGCAACCGCGCACAGGAACGTGCCGGCTTCGATACGATCCGGAATCACCGTGTGCTTCGCGCCATGCAGCGTGTCGACGCCCTGGATCACCAGACGGTCGGTGCCGATGCCTTCGATCTTCGCGCCCATCTCGACCAGCAGATGCGCGAGATCGCCGACTTCAGGCTCACGCGCCGCGTTCTCGATGACGGTCTCGCCTTCAGCCAGCACCGCGGCCATCAGCAGGTTTTCCGTGCCGGTGACGGTGATCATGTCCGTCACGATGCGCGCGCCCTTCAGGCGCTTCGCGCGCGCTTCGATGAAGCCGTGCTCGATCGTGATCTCGGCGCCCATCAACTGCAGGCCCTTGATGTGCTGGTCCACCGGACGCGCGCCGATCGCGCAGCCGCCCGGCAGCGACACGCGAGCATGACCGAAGCGCGCGAGCAGCGGGCCGAGCACGAGGATCGACGCACGCATGGTCTTGACCAATTCGTACGGCGCGACCGGGTTGTCGATCTTCGATCCGTCCAGCGTGATGCGTCCCTCGCGGCCTGCGCCGCTGTCGATGCCTACGCCCATCTGGCCGAGCAGCTTGAGCATAGTGCGCACGTCCTGCAGGTCCGGCACGTTATCCAGATGGACCGGCTCCGCGCTCAACAGCGCCGCGCACAGGATCGGCAACGCCGCGTTCTTCGCACCTGACACAACGACTTCACCTGAAAGCGGGTAACCACCTTCAATGACGAGTTTATCCATGCCTGTCAGTTCCTGATCGCCCCGGACCGCGGCCGGGACTGCTTTGACTGTGTTCGACGCGCCGCTACCGGCGTCGCGCCCTTCTTGAGTAATTCGCACTGAAATTCCAGATTACGCGTTCTGCCATTCGGCGGGCGTCAGCGTCTTCATGCTGAGCGCGTGGATTTCCTCGCGCATGCGGTCGCCGAGCGCCGCGTACACGAGTTGATGGCGTTGAATCGGACGCTTGCCTTCGAAGCTCGGCGAAACGATGGTCGCGAAGAAATGCTGACCGTCGCCTTCGACTTCGAGATGTTCGCAGGCGAGTCCGGCAGCGATGTATTGCTTGACCTGTTCGGGAGTCGGCAACATGAGAGAAGCTCCTGATCAGTGGCGCAGTTTGTAGCCGGAGGCGAGCATGCGCATCGCCACCACGGCCAGCACCACAAAGAAACCGGCAACGATCGCGAGGCTCGCGAGCGGATTGATATCCGACATCCCGAAGAAACCGTAGCGAAAGCCGTCGATCATGTAGAAAAAGGGATTGAGCCGCGACACTTCGCGCCACACCGGCGGCAGCGTGTGCGTGGAGTAGAACACGCCCGACAGGAACGTGAGCGGCATGATCAGAAAGTTCTGGAACGCGGCGAGCTGGTCGAACTTCTCGGCCCAGATGCCGGCGATCAAGCCGAGCGTGCCGAGAATCGCCGCCCCGAAAATCGCGAACGCGACGATATAGAGCGGCGCGCTGAAACTGACCGGCACGAACCAGATGGTCACGATGAACACGCCGAAGCCGACGGCGAGCCCGCGCGCCACGGCCGCGAGCACATAAGCGCTGAACATCTCGTAGTGCGACAGCGGCGGCAACAACACGAACACGAGGTTGCCGGTGATCTTCGACTGGATCAGCGACGACGAGCTATTCGCAAACGCGTTCTGCAACACGCTCATCATCACGAGACCCGGAATCAGGAAGCTCGTGTACTCGACGCCCGGATAAACCTGCACGTGACCGCGCAACGCGTGGCCGAAAATCGTCAGATACAGCAGCGCGGTGATGACCGGCGCCAGCACGGTCTGGAACGCGACTTTCCAGAACCGCAGGATTTCCTTGTAAAACAGCGTTTGAAAACCGCTCATGCCAGCCCCTCGATCACTTCCGGACCGTTCATCACCTGAACGAATACATCTTCGAGATCGGCTTTGCGGACCTCGATTTCTTCGAATGTGCAACCCGCCGCGCGGCACTGCGCGAGAATCCGCTCGACGTCGTCGTAGCTCGCGAGACGCAACAGATGCTGACGGCCATTGCCGTTACTCGCGCCGGCCTCGGCTTCGAGCGGCCGCAATTCGGCGGGAAGCGTGCCCTGTGCGAAACGCAGAAACAACTGCATGCCGGCAAACCGTTGCAGCAGCGTGCTGGTGCGTTCGAGCGCGACCACTTCGCCACGGCGCAACATCGCAATGCGGTCGCACAGCGACTCGGCTTCTTCCAGATAGTGCGTGGTCAGCACGATCGTGTGACCTTCGCGATTCAGACGCGAGATGAACTTCCACAACGTTTGACGCAATTCGACGTCGACGCCTGCGGTCGGCTCGTCGAGCACGATCACCGGCGGCCGATGCACCAGCGCCTGCGCGACCAGCACGCGACGCTTCATGCCGCCCGACAGCGCGCGCATGTTGACGTCGGCTTTGTCGGTGAGGTCGAGATTGGCCATGATCTCCTCGATCCACGCGTCGTTGTTGCGCAGACCGTAGTAGCCGGACTGGATGCGCAACGTCTCGCGCACCGTGAAAAACGGATCGAACACGAGCTCCTGCGGAACCACGCCGAGCGCGCGGCGCGCGTCGCGGAAATCGCCGACGACATCGTGCCCACGCACCGCGATGCTGCCTTCATCGGCGCGCGCGAGTCCTGCGAGGATGCTGATGAGCGTCGTCTTGCCCGCGCCGTTCGGACCGAGCAGTCCGAAGAACTCGCCTTCTTCCACCGTGAGGCTGACGCCCTTGAGCGCCTGCAAGTCCTTGTAGCGCTTCTTGACGTTACGAATTTCTATGGCTGACATGACTATGGGCCGCGTGGGGGGCGGCGCCTAAAGGAGCCCGGAGGGCTGCAAAGTGCGGGAACAACGGAATTGGGGCCGGTTGTGTGCCCCAAAAAACGTTTGATTATAGGGCAAAAATCAGCAGCCCCGACCCGGGAGGGGGATTGGGAGTGACGCTAGAGGAGCGTCAATGTCGCGTCGAAATCAGCGTATCGACGCCGTAGGCGTGCGCGAGGCTGGCGAGACCAGCCGGCAGATTGACGATCTCGAACTGGACGCCGCGTGCCTGGGCGGCACGCTCCCAGGCGAGCAGAACAGCCAGCGCGGACGAGTCGAATTGCGTGAGCGGCGCGCAGTCGACACTGTTCGCGCCCGCCGCGATACGTTGCAAACCCGCCGCGAGCGCGGCTTTCGCGCTCTCGTGGGTCAGTGTCGCGCCGCTCTCGAAGCGGCTGGCGACCGGGCTCAGCACTTCGCTCACGACTGCTTGCCCGCGGCGAGTTGCTGGTTGCGCTGCGTGAGGAACTGGATCAGACCGTCCACGCCCTTTTGCTGGATCTGCTCGTTGAACTGCTGTTGATACGCCTGGATCAGCCACGCACCGAGCACGTTGATGTCATACACGCGCCAGCCTTGCGGCGTCTTGTACAGGCGGTAATCGAGTTCGATCGGCGAGCCGTTGTTCATCACGACCGAGCGCACCACCGTGTCGGTGTCGTCCGGATTCATGCGGAACGGCTTGTACTGGATCTGCTGGTCGCGCACCTGCGCGAGCGCGCCCGAATAGGTGCGGATCAGCAGCATCTTGAACTGCTCGACCACCGCGTTCTGCTGTTCGGGCGAAGCGGTGCGCCAGTTGCGGCCCATCGCCAGTTGCGTGGTGCGGCGGAAATCGGTGTACGGCAGGATTTTTTCGTTGACCAGCTTGGTGATGTGCGAGATGTCGCCTTGCTGGATCGACTTGTCCGCGCGTACCGCGTCCACCACTTGCTGCGTGACGGTTTTGATCAGCGTGTCCGGCGCGCTGCTGTCCACCGATTGCGCCGATGCGCCCGCGCTCATGAACGAAAAGAACGCCGCGAACAACGGAATGAGGAGGAATTTTTTCATATCGAGCCTTGCCTTAAAAAATAGTGCAACCGTTTGAGCCGACATTAGCACGCGAGTTCAGCCGCAATCCATGCGCAAACTGCGAGAGTCGTATCGATCTGTTACGGCTGCACGATCAACGCAACTTGAATGACGGAAAGTTGAACCGCGACGGCGGAACCAGTTGGCCGGCCGGAATCTGCGTGGTTTCCGGACCGCCGTTCAGATCCAGCGGCGGCGTGGCGGCGGAGTCCGACGCGGCTTCAGGCGTTGCCGCGCTGCCCGAGGCCGCTGGCGGCGTTGCTGCCGTCGCGCCCGAGGCCGGCGCTGCCTTCGCGGCAGCAGCACCCTGCGTGCCTGCTGCACCGGCGGCCCCGGCTGTGCCGGTTACAGCGCCTGCCGGCGCAGCCGCGCCGTCGTCGACGTCGTCGTACTTCGGCAACGGCGCTTCGTCGCCGTAGTTCGGCAGCGACTGCGACTGCTTGCCGTCCGACAGCAGATACTGGCGGCGTTGCAGATACGCGTTACGCACGAACGAGTACTTGTCGAGTGCGGCGCCTTCCAGCACATCGCTCGCGTTCAACAGATTCGCGCGCGTGTTGA
Organism: Paraburkholderia xenovorans; assembly: GCF_046030735.1. GTDB lineage: Bacteria > Pseudomonadota > Gammaproteobacteria > Burkholderiales > Burkholderiaceae > Paraburkholderia > Paraburkholderia xenovorans_A. The sequence continues at coordinate 87,987 of NZ_JAQQBV010000016.1, read as the reverse complement.
CCACGTTCAGACCGTACAGCGCCCAGCTCAGCCCGTCCGGATGAACGTAGCTAAGCGGGTTCACATAATAATTGCCGACCGAGCCGACCGCGTCGCGCACGGTGCTCGGCCCGAACAGCGGCAGCACGAGGTACGGACCCGCCGGCACGCCATAGTGGCCGAGCGTCAGACCGAGGTCGTTGTCGTGCTTCGGCAGCTTCGCGAGCGTCGCCACGTCGAACAGACCGCCTACGCCGAACACCGTGTTGATCACGATCCGCATGATGTCTTCGACACCGTCGGTGATCTTCAACTGCAGCAGATTGTTCGCCGCGATGTAGACGTCGCCGATATTCGAGAAGAAGTTGGTCACGCTGTCGCGTACCGGCTGCGGGGTCGCCCACACGTAGCCCTTTGCGACCGGCTTCAGCGCGTACTGGTCGATCTTGTCGTTGACGGTGAAGATGGTGCGGTTCAGGCCTTCCAGCGGATCGCCCTTGGTCGGTGTCTGTACGGTCGTGCAACCGGCGAGCGCAGCCGCCGCGACGGCAAGCTTCGCGATCTGGAAGGCGCGCGCGCCCCCGATGCTTGAGGACTGCATTCTTATTCTCCTTATTGACCGGCCGCGCCGGAGGCGGGCAAGGTCGGTGCCGCAGGTGCAGGGACTGCCGCGGGTGTTGCCGAACCTGCCGCTGGTTTGGACGCGCCGGAATCCGCAGCTTTGCTGTACAGGAACTGACCAATCAGGTTTTCCAGCACGATCGCCGATTGCGTCATCGAGATCGTGTCGCCTGCCTTGAGCATCTCGCTGTCGCCGCCGGGTTCGAGCCCGATGTATTGCTCACCCAGCAGACCCGAAGTCAGGATCTTCGCCGAAGTGTCTTTCGGAAACGGGTATTGCTTGTCGATATCGATCGTGACGAGCGCCTGATACGCATTGCTGTCGAAGCCGATCGAAGCGACCCGGCCGACCGTCACGCCCGCGCTCTTCACCGGCGCACGCGCTTTCAGGCCGCCGATATTGTCGAACTTGAGCTTGACCGGGTACGTTGCCTGAAACGACAACGAGCTCATGTTGCCGGCCTTCAGCGCCAGAAACAGCAACGCCACGAAACCCAGCACCACGAACAGGCCGACCCAGAAGTCGAGAGCAGTCTTTTTCATCGTCATCCCAAAGTGAATCCGCCACGCCGTCCGGTTCCCGCCGCGCGCGATTCAACGCGCGCCCCTTCTGCGAAAACGTGCGACGCAGTCTTTAGCTGAACATCAGTGCGGTCAGCAGAAAATCGAGGCCGAGCACCGCCAGCGACGCATACACGACCGTCTTGGTCGTGGCGCGCGACACGCCTTCCGGCGTCGGCTTGGCTTCATAGCCCTGAAACAGCGCGACGAAGGTCACCGCGAGGCCGAACACCACGCTCTTGACGACCCCGGCACCCACATCGCGCCACACATCGACGCCGCCTTGCATCTGCGACCAGAACGCGCCCGAATCGACACCGATCAGCAGCACGCCCACCACATACCCGCCGAACACGCCGACCGCGCTGAAAATCGCGGCGAGGATCGGCATCGAGATGATGCCGGCCCACAAGCGTGGCGCGACCACCACTTTGACGGGGTCCACCGCCATCATTTCCATCGCGGTGAGTTGCTCGCCCGCTTTCATCAGGCCGATCTCGGCGGTCAGCGACGTGCCGGCGCGGCCGGCGAACAGCAGCGCCGTGACCACCGGCCCGAGCTCGCGCACGAGCGATAGCGCCACCAGCAACCCGAGCGCCTGCTCGGAGCCGTAGCGGTTCAGCGTGTAATAACCTTGCAAGCCGAGCACGAAGCCGACGAACAGCCCCGACACCGCAATGATCACAAGCGAATAATTACCTACGAAGTGGATCTGCTTCGTGACAAGACGCGGACGACGCAACAACGGGAAGAATTCGAGCAGGAGGCGCAGGAAAAAACGCGTGGCATAGCCGGCCGTGCCCAGCCCGCCGATCACCGAGCGACCGATCGCACTGATCATGACTGCCCCCCGCCGATGCCGAAGTCCGCCGCGAGCGGCGTCTTGCTGGGATAGTGGAATTTGAACGGACCGTCCGGCGCGCCGTCGATGAACTGGCGCACCGTGGGATCCGTGGAAGCCCGCAACTCGGCGGGCGTGCCCTCGGCATGCACGCCGCCGTTGGCGAGGAAATATACGTAATCGGCAATCGCGAACGATTCCGGCACGTCGTGCGTGACGAGGATCGACGTGGCGCCGAGCGCCTGGTTCAACGCGCGAATCAGGTTCGCGGTGATGCCGAGCGAGATCGGATCGAGGCCGGCGAACGGCTCGTCGTACATCATCAGTTCGGGATCGAGCGCAATGGCGCGGGCGAGCGCCACGCGCCGCGCCATCCCGCCGGAAATCTCCGACGGCAGCAGATCGCGCGCACCGCGCAAGCCCACCGCGTTGAGTTTCATCAACACGAGGTCGCGGAGCAGGTCTTCGGGGAGATCAGTGTGCTCGCGCAGCGCGAACGCGACGTTCTCGAATACCGACATGTCCGTGAACAGCGCGCCGAACTGGAACAGCATGCCCATCTTGCGGCGCAACGCGTACAAGCCGTCGCGCGTCTGTTCGCCGATGTCCTCGCCGTGGAACAGGATCTGGCCGCGCTGCGCGCGCACCAGACCGCCGATCAGACGAAGCACCGTGGTCTTGCCGCAACCCGAGCCGCCCATGACCGCGACGACCTGGCCGCGCTTGAAGCGCAGATTCAGGTTCGACAGGACGAGCCGGTCGCCGTAACCGAAGTCGACGTCGCGCAGCTCGAGTAAGGTCTCGGGGGAGGAAGACACGAAACTGACAGTCCTTTTACACAGAAGGCCGGATTATAGGGCCATCGTGCAAAAGTTGCCGTGAGGTGCCCTGTCGCTTTACTCCGCCGACGATTATTGCGTAAACGCTTGTTGCAGCGCAGAAACCGCAGCCGCCGGATCGGCGGCCTCGGTCACCGCGCGCACCACGGCCGCGCAGCCGACGCCCGTCGCGAGCACGTCCGGCAGCACTTGCAGATCGATCCCGCCGATCGCGACCAGCGGCACGACGCCGTCGAGCAGGCGCACATAGCGCGCCAGACGCCGCAGACCCTGCGGCGCGGTCGGCATCACCTTGGTGGTGGTCGGAAACACCGCGCCCAACGCAATGTAGCTCGGACGAAAATGCAGCGCGGTCAGAATCTCGTAGAAGCCGTGCGTCGACAGACCGAGCCGGACGCCGCCGGCGGCGAGCGCGTGAAGGTCCGCCGTGTGCACGTCCTCCTGCCCGAGGTGGACGCCGTAAGCGCCCGCTTCCAGTGCGGCTTGCCAGTGATCGTTGATGAATACCTGCGCGTCGTGCGCGCGGCCCGCGGCCACGCAACGGGCAACTTCGCGCTTCAGTTCGTCGGCGGGTTCGGCCGATTTGCGGCGCAGTTGCACCGTCTTTACGCCGAAACCCACTACCCGCTCGACCCATTCCGCGTCCGGCAGTACCGGATACAGGCCAAGACGCTCGGGGCAACGCGGGAAAGCCTGCGCCGGCGCGTCCGGCAAACCGGCGACGCGCGGGAAATGCGCGAGATCGTGCGGAAAGGCGTCGTCGCTCTTTGCTTCGTCGCCGTCGCGCCAGGCAAGCGCCAGCAACAGCGCGTCGTGCGGATCGAAACCGCACGCGAGGAAGGCGGCCAGCGCGGGCACCCAGTCTTCGGCCAGATGGCCTTCCAGACGGTACTTTTCGCCGCCGAGATGCAGCGTGGCCTGGTTTTCTGCGGCGACGATCACGCCCGCGCCCTGCACCAGCCAGCGCGCGAGTTGCTCGCCGTGCTGCTGCGCGTCGGTCACGACGATCAGATCGCCGCCGTTCGGTTCGTCCGGCGCGCTCAGGCAGATGCGCCACGGCGCGTGAGTCGGCGGCCAGTCGCCGAGACGCGCGCGGATGCGCTCGGCGGCTTCGGCGAGTTCGTCGGCGGGCGGCCAGAACAGGTCGCGATCGTTCAAGGGCAAAGTCTGTGTCATGAGGCGCTCCCGTCTTGATGCCAGAACGGCATGCCGACCACCGGCGTGCTCGCGTGCGCGCTTTCGCGCTCGGCCATCGGCCCCGCCAGATAAGCCTCGCGGCCCGCTTCCACACCCAGCGCAAAGGCGCGCGCCATCGCGTCGGGATGGGTCGCCTGCGATACCGCGGTGTTCAGCAGCACGCCGTCGAAACCCCACTCCATGACCTGCGCCGCGTGCGACGGCACGCCGAGTCCGGCATCGACGATCAGCGGTACATCCGGCAGCCGTTCGCGCAGCACGCGCAGACCATAAGGATTGATCACGCCCTTGCCGGTGCCGATCGGTGCGCCCCACGGCATCAGCGCCTCGCAGCCGGCGTCGAGCAGACGGCGGCCGATCACCAGATCCTCGGTGCAATACGGCAGCACCTTGAAGCCGTCCTTGACCAGTTGCGCCGCTGCCTCGATCAGGCCGACCGGATCGGGCTGCAACGTGTAGTCGTCGCCGATCAGTTCGAGCTTGATCCACTCAGTGTCGAAAATTTCGCGCGCCATGTGCGCAGTGGTCACCGCCTCGCCGACGCTCAGGCAGCCGGCCGTATTCGGCAGCAGCGGCACGCCGTGGCGTTTGAGCAGATCGAAGAAACCGGCTTCGGCGCCGCCTTCGTTCATCTGCCGGCGCAGCGCGACGGTCACCATGCCGGGCCGCGCGGCGTCGATCGAATCCGACAGCGATTGCAGCGACGGATAGCGCGACGTGCCGAGCAGCACGCGGCTCGCGAAGGTCTGACCGTACAGCGTGAGCGCGTCGGCGGGTTGGGGGGAAGTCATTGGCATCATCCTTTTGTCTCCGGCAAGGCCTGGCGTTGCGCGCCGGTCTGTGCGGTTTGCGTTCAGCCGCCGGCTACGGGTTGCACGACGTCGAGCTTGTCGCCCGGCTGCAGCGCACGCGCCGCATGCTGCGTACGCGCGACGAAATCGCCGTTCAGCGCGACCGCGAACGGCGGACGCGCGCCGAACGCGGTGAGCGCATCGGCGACGGTCGCACCTTCGGGCAACGACAACGGCTTCTGATTGATATGAATGTCCATGGTGTGCAAATACGGTTCAATCGATGGCGACAGCGGGGTGGCGCGCTCGCGAGGAAAAACGCGCAACGCTCATGCCGGCTCCCGCGTGGAATCCAGTTGAAACAGCTCGCTCCAGCGCGCCGCGCGTTGCCAGTCGGCGAATGCATCGGCGTCGCCGATGCGGCCTTCGAGCAGCGCCGCGGCAAAGCGCACGGCTTCGTCGGCGACTTCGGGCACGATCATGTAGCCGTGCCGGTACAGGCCGTTCACGCGCAGCGTTTGCGCGCCATCCCACAGCAGCGCCGGACGGTGGTCCGGCAAAGTCGGGCGGCACTGCGAATTCAGTTCGAGGATGCGCGCTTCGCCAAAGCCGGGATGCACGGAAAACGCGGCGCTCAGCAGCTCGAGCGCCGAACGCACGCTGACCGGCGACATGTCCTCGCCTTCGACTTCAGTCGCGCCGATCACATACAGATCGTCCTGCTTCGGCGCGATATAGAGCGGATAGCGCGGATGCAGCAGACGCACGGGCCGTGTCAGGCCGATCCCCGGCGCATGCACGCGCGCGACTTCGCCGCGAATCCCGCGCAACGCGGGCAACACGGGTTTTGCGCCGAGCCCGCGACAATCGATGACGACACGGGCGCGCGGCAGAGCACGATCGTCGACGGCCGTATTCCAGTGCGTATCGACGCCGCGTTCGGCGAGGCCCGCGGCCAGCGCGGCCAGCACCTGGCGGTTGTCGAGCTGACCTTCGCGCGGCAATAGCCAACCCTGGTTGAAACGGCCGGCGAGCGCGGGCTCGGTAGCGCCGACTTGCGCGCCGGCCAACGTCACGAAGCCGCCGTCGAGCAGATCGGCGGGCGCGTTCGAGCGCACCCGGCGTTCGAATAGCGGCGCTTCGGTGCGGTCTGCGTGATGCCACACGACCAGCGTGCCGTTGCGCTGGAAGAAAACCGGTTCGGGCAATTCGGCGAGGATGCGCGGCCACGAGTCGAGCGAAGTCGCTCCGAGGCGCGTGATCAGTAGTTCAGCGCTGGCGGCTTCGGCAAGCGGCGCGAGCATCGCCGCGGCAACCCACGCGGCGGCTTGCGTACCGGCAGCGTCGCCGCGTTCGTAAAGCGCCACGCGATGTCCGTCGCCGGCCAGACGCCACGCGACCAGGCGGCCGCACAGGCCGCCGCCGAGCACCGCGAAATCGGCTTGCGCGGGACGGTTCATCGCGCGCGCTCCAGGCCGCGCGAACGGCTCATCGCGCAGGAACGGTCAATGGATCGAAGCGCAGCACCATGAACAAAACCGCGAGCAAGCGAAACCACGCCAGGCAAAACCTGACGCTGAGCACAACACATGTCTGAAGAATAGGCGGTCATCGAGTCCTTTCCGTACGGCCGAAAAAACGCACGTACCCAGAACGAAACCGGCGGGTGAGGCCGGCCGGGCAACACGCGCGCCCATGAAGGACGCCGCCCGGCGGGGCATGGAAGACTGGCTGCTTCCGGAAACTTCCCGCGCCGGTATTACCCGGATCGGGTGCGAAGGGTCTCTCTCAGCCTCACTGCCGCCGCATGGACATCCACGCTGCCAGCGTGCAAAGCACCCCTGTTTCGTCGAAGGTCATTAGACCATAAAAGCCGCGACGCCCGCAAACCAGCCGGCGGCGACCTCGCGTGCGGTCGATCCGGTGGCCGCTCGCGGCAGCTAATACGGCCACCGGCGCCGCTCTGGCACAATGCAAGCACCCGCTGCCGCAGGCGGGCGGCGCAGTTGGCGCAGGGGGGTCGCAGGCGGCGAGCGTCGTGGTCCGCACCCAAGCCGCCTCGCGATCAAACCTTCCGGCGCGAATTAATTTTCGCTTAAGCGCTTCGCGCCAGAATCGGACGCCTGCCGGGGCGGGCGTGCGTCGAGCACGGCGCCTCGTCGCACCAGTAATCCGTTGCAGGCCGACACGACATGCGTCGACCTGGACGGCCAGCACTACATCAGGATGCTCATGACACCGAATACCACCGCTTCCAGCTCCGGGCTGCCGCCGGACGACAAAGTCTCCGCGTGGAGTCTGATCAAACCGTACTGGGTCTCCGAAGAGCGCAAGATCGCGTGGGGGCTGCTCATCGCGATCATCGTGATGAATCTGCTCGTCGTGTGGATCAACGTGCGCCTGAACCGCTGGAGCGCCGATTTCTACAACGCGCTGCAGACCAAGAACATCCACGACTTCCCGCATCTGTTGATGGTGTTCTCCGGCCTCGCATTCGGCTACATCATTCTCGCGGTGTACGGACGTTATCTGCGGCAGATGCTCGGCTTCCGCTGGCGCCAATGGCTGACCACCCGCTATCTGAACGAGTGGCTGCGCGACAGCGCGTTCTACCGGATCGAACGCGACCGTCTCACCGACAACCCCGACCAGCGGATCAGCGACGACCTGCAGTCGTTCGCCACCACCACGCTGTCGCTGACACTCGATCTGCTGTCCACGGTCGTCACGCTGGTGTCGTTCATCACGATCCTGTGGGCGCTCGCCGGCGCGCTGACCATCACGCTCGGCGGCACGCCGTTGCAGATTCCCGGCTACATGGTGTGGGCCGCGGCGCTGTACGCGGTGATCGGCTCGCTGATCATCCAGAAGGTCGGCCATCCGCTCGTGCCGATCAACTACCAGGCGCAGAAAGTGGAAGCGGATTTCCGCTTCGGTCTGATCCGTCTGCGTGAGAACGCCGAGCAGATCGCGTTCTACGACGGGATGGAAACCGAGAAGACGAACGCGCATTCGCTGTTCGGCCGCATCCGCGACAACTGGTGGCAAGTGATGAAGTACACCAAGCGGCTCACCTTCGTGTTGAGCTTCTATGGTCAGATCGCGATCATCTTTCCGCTGGTGGTCGCGGCGCCGCGTTACTTCGCCGGTGCGTTCACGTTCGGCGTGCTGATGCAGATCTCGCAGGCGTTCGGCACGGTCAGCGATTCGTTTTCGTGGTTCATCAATAGTTACGGCACGCTGGTCGAATGGCGCGCCACCGTGAACCGGTTGCGCGAATTCAAGCGCATCGTGCGGGCGCCGCGTCTGAAGGAATCGGTGTCGCCGGCCACCGCGCACGGCGGCATCAACCTGCATTTCGTCGACGCCGACAAGCTCACCACCGAAGGCCTCAAGCTCGCGCTGCCGAACGGCAATCCGCTGTCGCGCATCCGCGATATCGCGATCCAGCCGGGTTCGCGCTGGCTGGTGCGCGGTCCGTCGGGCTCCGGCAAGAGCACGTTGATGCGCGCGCTCGCGGGTCTCTGGCCGTTCGGCGACGGCTCGATCGACGCGCCGGTCAACGCCCGCATGATGTTCATTCCGCAGGTCAGCTATATGCCGATCGGCACGCTGAAAGCCGCGCTCACCTATCCGTCCGCGCCTGACAGCTACAGCGACGAAGAATGCCGCGAAGCGCTCGTCACGTGCCATCTGTCGGAATACGCGGAACGTCTGCAGGAATCGGGACACTGGACGCGCATCCTGTCGCCGGGCGAACAACAACGCCTCGCCGGCGCCCGCGTGCTGCTGCACAAGCCCGACTATCTGTTCCTCGACGAAGCCACCAGCGCGCTCGACGCGGAAAACGAAGCCCGTCTCTATCGCCTGTTCACCGAGCGTCTGCCGAAGGCGGCGATCGTCAGCGTCGCGCATCGCGAAGCGCTTGCCGCGTTCCACGGCGAGACGCTCGACGTCGAGCGCTCGGGCGAAGCGGTCGCGGCATGAGCACGGCCGGGCGCGAACGCGTCGTGCTGATCACCGGCGTGGGTTCGGGGATCGGCGCGGCGCTGGCCCGGCGCATCGCGGCGCCGCGCACCGCGTTGCTGTTGCACGCGCGCGGCGCCGACGACGCACGGCGTCACGGTCAATTGCGTCGCGCCTGGCTACACCCGTAAAGATCGCGGCCCGAGTGCCGATAATGCATCGGTGTGGCAGCGCGCAGCCGAGGCGACACCGCTCGGCCACGTCGCCGAACCCGCGCACATCGCGGCGCTGATCGCGTTCCTGCTCGGCGACGAAGCACGCCACATCACCGGCCAAGCGATTCATGTCGACGGCGGCTTGACCCTCGGCTAGCCCGGTTAGCCCGGCCAGCTCGCTCGAACGACCCGCCGCGACACGCTTCATCGGCCCACTCACCGCAACATCCGGAAAGACACGCGAAGAGTTAGAAAGCATTTGCGAAGCGGCCAAGCTGTTCCCCGCTTTGAAAATGCGCGGTACCAGCGACGATAGTCGGGCGGTCCATCCCCTCTCTGGGCCGCCACGTCACTCACTGCTACTGGACTCTCGCCCATGTCATTCGATCGCCGCTCACATCCTTTGGCCCAGCGCGTCGCGCTCGCTCTCGGCGCAGCGTTGCTGCTCTCGGGCACCGTCTACGCCGCACAGGTTTCCCCGTCCAGCGAACCTGCGGACGTTTGCCCCGCGCTCAAGCAGATCGTCTCCGCCTCCGACTTCAAGGAACTGCGCGCGCAATCCGCGACGCAACTGCCGGGCGTGTCCGCCGCCGACGACTGCCGCGCCAGCGCGCATGCCTACGACTGCCACTGGCGCGCGCATTGGCAAGCCGACGGCGTGATCAACGATCCGCTCGAAGAAATCGGCGCCGACATCGCAGCCTGCTTTCCGAACGTCATACACGACATCAACACGCCGACGCGTCAGCACTTCATCGTGACGACGGCCGATCGACGCGTGAACGTCACGGCGAGCGTGCAAGGGCAAAACGAATTGCGCCTGCGCGTCACGCGCTGAGCGTGCGCCTCACGACCGTTCCGAGCCGGACTCCTTCCTCGCCACCAGGCACCGCATCATGACCTTCACGCCGAGTTCGCGCGCTTATGCGTTGACGCGAGCCTCGCTCGCCGCGTGGACCATGCTGCGGCGCCCGTGCGCGTGGGTCGGCGCGTGCGCCGTGATGACGCTCGGCCTGAACGGCTGCGCGTGGACGTTGATCACGGCGGCCGACGCGACCGGCTCCGTCATTCAGGCGGGCTACGCGATCGCGTCGGGTTACTCGTCGCCCACGTTCGTCAACGGCCGGCCGGCCGACCTGCAACACGTGTGCATCGAAGTCAATCAGGCCGTGACGCTCGGCGATTTCGTGCCCGCGCTGCAAAGCGCGCTCGACCGGCGCGGCATTCGTTCGGACGTCTACAATCCCGGCACTTCGCCCGCGGGCTGCGAAGCACGCCTCGTGTATAACGCCGCGGTCGACTATGGTCGCCGCGCGTTCAGCGACGAGTCGGTCCAGTATCTGTCGATCATCGATCTGACGCTGATCCAGCGCGGCCGCATTCTCGTCACCGCGCGTTACCAGACAGGCGGCCTGAACACCGACCGCTTCTCCAACGCATCGGTCAAACTCGGCGGCCTGGTCGACCGGATGGTGGTCGATCAGACCCGCCTCGGCCAGCCACCGCCGCCACCCATCCAGACCTCGCAGGCGAACTAGCGCCCGCACATCCTTGCTTTCTCTTACGCGCGAAAGGATTGGAAAGCGTCACGCGCTTTGCCCCGCTCGCGTGGGTGTCTAAGATGACCTGATGAACTCATCCATTCTGGTCGTCGACGACGACCCCGTCGTGCGCGAACTCGTCAGCGAATATCTGCAGGGGCGTGGTTTCAAGGTGTCGACGCTCGAGCACGGTATGGCGTTGCAGCGCAAGTTGCAGGACGAACGCCCTGCGCTGATCGTGCTCGACATCATGATGCCGGAGCTCGACGGCATCAGCGCGCTGCGCGCGTTGCGCGTCGCCGGCGACGATATTCCCGTGATTCTGCTGACCGCGCGCGCTGATCCGATCGACCGCGTGATCGGGCTCGAACTCGGCGCGGACGATTATCTCGGCAAGCCGTTCGAACCCAGCGAACTGGTTGCGCGCATCCGCACGGTGTTGCGCCGACGCGGCGGCATTGCGCCGAGCGCGCCGGAGCAGCGCGCGCCGTATCGATTCGGCCGCTTCGAAGTGAATTTTCCGGCGCGCGAACTGCGCCGCGACGGCGAGCGCATCGCGCTGCGCTCGAGCGAATTCGCGATACTGAAGGTCTTCGTCACGCATTCGATGACCGTGCTCACGCGCGCGCAGCTACTGGAAAAATTGCACGGCAATAGCGAAGCGCATCGCAACCGGAGTCTGGACGTGTCGATCTGGCGCTTACGCCGGCTGATCGAAGTCGATCCGTCCGAGCCGCGCTATGTGCAGACCGTATGGGGCCGTGGCTACGTGTTCGTGCCGGACGGTGAAATCGGCGCGGCAGAGCGCAGCACGCCGCTGCTGTCGTAACGTTCGAAACGTCGTTCGCACCGAACGTTGCGAATCCCGGCCCGGCTCCGGCGTCGGAACGCCAACGTCAGAACGTCAGCACGCTCAGGAACATGCGCTGCAGCCAGCCCATCGTCGTGGCGTCCGACACCATGCCCGCGCCGGCCTGCTCGATGCGCGCGTTGGCCACCTTGCTCGACTCGACGATGTTGCCGGCTTCGATATCCTTCGGATTGACGATGCCGGACAGGCGCAGCCGATCGCGGTTGCCGCTCATCGAAATCACCTTCTCGCCCGACACCACCAGGTTGCCGTTCGAATTCGTGCCGATCACGGTGACGGCAAGCGTGCCACTCATCCCGCTGACATCGGTGAGGCTGCCGTTGCCTTTGTAGTCGGTACTCGCCGAGCCGATGTTGAACAGGCGCGCGAGCCGGGCCGCCGCGTTGGTCGACTGATCGGCGGCAGTCGCGGTGATGCTGCTGGAACGGCTCGCGGCGGCGTTCGCCGTATTGTTGCCGCTGTACGACTCCGACAACTGGATCGTCAACACGTCGCCGATATGTTGCGCGTGCGGCGTTTCGTACAGCAGCAGCGGCATGCCTGCCTGATAGATCGCGCCTTGCGTGTTGACGTTCAGCGGCGCCGATTCGAGCGGCGGCGCCATCGGCGTGTTGACGATCGAACTTTGCTGGCTGCCCGCGCAAGCCGCGAGACAGGCTGCCGCGCCCAGCGCGACAGAAAGACGTAGCGCAGTCATGTGTGCTCCTTGACCACAATGGCCGGATAAAAAAACGGACCTCCTGGTGTTGCCTCACCAAGGGTTTGCAAAAGCGGTGTGCAGAAACGCTCGTCAACCGGCCTCGGCACCGCTCGCTTCCCATTGCCGCACGACCGACTTCACCCACGTGTCCGAGCCCTTCAGCAGGTAGGTGAGCGTGCCGTTGTGAGTGCCGGGCAAGAAACACAGCGTGATCGAACTGACCGCGTTTTCCCACACGTAGACCGGCATCACGTTCGACGTCGACGTGTGTTGCGTGACCATGCGCGGCGTGCCGTAACGGTCGGCGAGCGCGTCGCGCAAATCTTCCGCGGTGACTTCGTCGATCACGAAAGAAATCTCGTACAGACGCAGCGCGCTCTGGCCGTCGACCCGCGCAAAGCGCAACACATGCTCCTGCGCGGGCGCACCGTCGACAACCGCCTGCGACACCTCCCAGCCGTCGTCGCCGCGATGCGCCCAGCGGCATGCGACCGTCAGGCTCTCGCGCGATTTGAGCCGCATGCCGAGCGCGCCGGCCTGCACGTCCGTTTCGCACACCGGCACACTGCCGAGCGGCGTCGCGCGCACGCTCGAAGCCGAGCGGAATTCGTCGAGCGTGGTGCCGAGCACGATGCCGCGAAACGCGAACGGCTTGTCCTGCGAGCGCTTGCGCGCGTCGGCCGCGGCGCTCTTCGTCGCGGCGCTGGCCGAAGCCGCTTCGCGTGTGACCGGCTGCGCGTGCGCGGTCGATAGCAATACGCTGCCGAGCAAAGCGAGCGCGCAGGCAATCCCGCGGGCAATCCGTTTGGGAGTCATGATTCAGTCGATCGCGGATGAACACACATCGAATGGAGTGGCCGCGGCATGGCCGACGACCGGAATGATCTTCAACGTGGCCGACGTCAGCCGGCACGGCAATGCGGCGACGGCGCAGCCACCGAGCGGCAGCAGCGCCGCGCCGAGCGTCAACCACGCAGCGACACGGATGAAGCGGTCAGGTTTTCTGGAGGTCGACACACGGGGCCCGGTCATTCAGGCCGTCGTGTTGACGTGATGGCCGACGAGCCCGGCGGGCAGCGACGGCGACGGCGACGGCTCCGCGTTTGCCTCACGGGCGGCCGTCGGGGCCGCCTCGTTGGCCGAAACGGTCTGCTTTTGCGCCGGCGGTGTAGGCGCGAGCGATGAAAAGTGATGGGGACTGAAATGGCTGGGAACGGTCATGATGAGCCTCACGTGACGCTAGGTTTCGATTTCACGCCGCCTGCCGTGGGCCCAAGGCGTTAGGCTTTTTCGACTTGCGGCGCAACGTACTGCACGACGAATCATCTCGCCGGGCAGTACGCCGCGATGCACGAAGAAACGCGCGCTTTTCAGCAGTTCTTACGACTGGTTCCCGGCCATTTCCAGGCGTTGCGAGGCGTTGCGATTGAGCGCAAATTCTTTCCTGACGAGAGGTCTGGCAACGTGAGGCGTGGGGGTGCTCGCTGCAAGGGGCCGATGCAGGGGGTTATGCGCGTCGCCCCGTGGGAAAGGCCCATATCGCACCGCTGAAATATACGGTGAGCGTTGTCTGGCGGGCCTTACACGCGAAGGGGCCAGAACGGCCCCGCATCCGGTAAGCGTTGGTAAGAAAACAGTCGGGCGCGCGTCGCGCGGGCCAGTCTAGAATTTCGCCATGAATCCACAGGTCCTTATCGTCGACGACGATCCGGTCGTACGCGATCTGCTATGCAAATTTCTGCAATCGAACGGCTTCGATGCATCGGTGCTGCACGACGGCACCCATTTGCAACGGCGGCTCGAACGTGAACGCCCTTCCGTCGTCGTGCTCGACATCATGATGCCGAACACCGACGGCCTGCGCGCGCTCACCGCGTTGCGCGCCGCCGGCGACGACATCCCGGTGATCTTCGTCACCGCGCGCGGCACGGTGGCCGATCGCATCGTCGGGCTGTCGCTCGGCGCGGACGACTACCTCACCAAACCGTTCGACCCGCGCGAACTGCTGGCGCGCATCCACACGGTGCTGCGTCGCCGCGGGCCGTCCACCACCAGCGCGCCGGAAGCGCGCAAGCCGTATCGCTTCGGTCCGTTCGAACTCGACTTCGCGACCCGCTCGCTATCGCGCGACGACTCGAAGCTGCCGCTACGCGACAGCGAGTTCGCGCTGCTGAAGATCTTCGTCAACAATCCGTACAAGGTGCTGTCGCGCGTGCTGATTCACGATCTCGTGCATCGCGACAACCTCGCGTTCCGCGACCGCAGCCTCGACGTGCCGATCTGGCGTCTGCGTCGCGTGATCGAAGACGATCCGTCCAACCCCTGCTATGTGCAAACGGTGCGCGGCAAAGGCTACGTGTTCGTGCCTGACGCCGACGGCACGCCGTTCGCCGACGAGACCGCCTCCAGCGCATGAAAAACCCGCTGAACACACTGTTCGGCAGAATGGCGTTGCTCTCGACGGTAGTGCTGTTCGCGATTCAGGCCAGTTGGTTCGTGCTCGTGGTGATGCAGCCGCCGCGCCACGAAATCGACGGCTTTGCACGCGGCATTCTGCTGGTCCTGCAGGCCGTCAACGGCGAGCCGATGAAGGGCGCCGCGCTCGCGCCCGCAATGCGTGTGCATCTCGTGCCCACCTGGAACATGCCGGCGAGCGTGCGCTTGCGTCCGCCGGATCAGCGGCCGCTGGTCGAACTCAGCCGGCATCTGCGTGAAAACCTGCCGGCCGGCACCCAGATCGCCGTCGACGGGATGCATCCGCCGCATTTGTGGGTGCTGTTCCCCGGCAAATCGAACTGGGTGGTCGTACCGGTCGACGTGCCGCCGCGCCCGCGCTTTCTCGTCGAATCCATTTCGATGCTGCTTGCTTCGCTGATCCTGTCGTTGTTCGCGGTCTGGCAAATGCAGCGGCCCTTGTCGCGCGTCGCCAACGCCGCGCGCGACTTCGGTTCAGGCGGCCGCCCGCAACCCGTCACCGAGCAAGGGCCGCGCGAACTGCGCGATCTGATCGGTTCATTCAACGACATGATGCGGCGCCTGAACGAAGCCGGCGACGACCAGGCGGTGATGCTGGCCGGCGTCGCGCACGATCTGAAAGCGCCGCTCACGCGCCTCAAATTGCGCGCGAGCGTGCTGGTCGCGGAAAACGAACGGGCAGGATTGATCCGCGACGTCGACTCGCTGACCAACATCGTTCAGCAGTTCCTGGAGTTCGCCGGCCAGTCCGCGGATGCCGGGCCGCCGGTCGAAGTGGACGGATTCCTGCAGGAGCAGTTCTCCGCCACCGACAGCAGCGAAGCGCCGCTTTTCACGCTTCAACTGCGTGCCGGCGACGCGTTCAAACTGCCGCGCACGCTGCTCGACCGGCTGGTGACCAATCTCGTCGACAACGCGCTCGAACACGGCGCGGCGCCGGTGGATATCGGCACCGAACGCCGCGAGCAGCATTGGATCATCAGCGTGCGCGACCACGGCCCCGGCATCCCCGACGACCGCATTGCGGCGGCGATGAAACCCTTCGTGCGGCTCGACGCCGCGCGCGGCGGCGAAGGCCATTGCGGCCTTGGTCTGGCGATCGTCGCACGGCTCGCGCACGATCGCGGCGGGCGCTGTCACGTGCGCAATCACGCGCAGGGCGGCCTGGAAGTGCGGATCGAATTGCCGGTGATGCCGGCCCTGGCATGAAGAGCAGTTCGCGTTAGCGGGCGGCCCGCTTACGCGTCCTTACCCGACGATCTGTGACGACGGCGGCTGTCTTATAGTCGCCACCGGCAACCTCGATGCCGCCCTTTCTCTTCCGCCCGCTTAACCTGGGGCGGATTTTTTTTGCGCAACGGCCTGACGCTGCCTGGCGCTCAAACGCCGATCAACTCACGAGCAAACTGCGCAGGCTTTCGATCGTCTGCTGCGCGAGTCCGAGACCTTTCGTCAGATAGTTTTCCATCGTGCCGTAGCTCGCCTGCACCTGATCGAATCCCGCTTGCAGATAGCTCTCCTGAACGCCGAACAGCGGCGCCTGGATGGTCGCGATCGCGTCGCCGTCCTGGGAGCGCAGCATATCGTTCTGAGCCTTGATTTCCAGCGTCAAATACACATTGCTCAGCAAATAGTCCTGCATGATCACGTCGAGCGGCACGTTGGCGATGCTCTGCAGCAGCGCCGCGACCCAGCCGGTGCGGTCTTTGCCGGCGCTCGAATGGAGCAGTTGCACGCCGGGGCCTTCGGCAAGCTGCTTGAGCAGCGTGCCGTAGCCCGCGCGCTGCGCGCCGCCGGTCACATTGCCGCGCGCGCGCTCCTCCATGAATGCGCTCGCCGCTTCGGCCGTGTCGAAGATCGGCCACACGGCGTCGAGCATACCGAGGACATTGAACGTCCGCGAGGTCGCGCCGGCCGGCAACGCGTCGGCGGTGCGCGCGATTTCGCCCGGCGTGCGCAGGTCGTACACCGAAGCGATATCGAGTTTGTCGACCGTCGCCTGATCGTCGGCGCTGAACGTCAGCGCGTTCGAACGGTAGAAGACGCCGCGCCGCATCTGTTTGCCGTCGACGGTCGGATAGCCTGCCGCGGCGCCGGCCACGTCGCGAAAATTGCTTACCGAAGCAAGACGCGGCGTATCGGGCTGATCGCCGTTGATGCTGCCGCCGCACGCGGACAGCAGCGAACCGCCGACACCCGACAACAGCAGCACCCCCACCGACGACTTCAAGAACGCACGGCGCGATTGCGGTGCCCGCGCCGGCACGTCCGCGAACCGGCGGGATGGCGAGCAAAGATTGGCGTTGGCGGACATGAAAATTGGCTGGCGCGGGCGTGAGGGAGGGGTGCAGCATCGTCGCTGCCGGCGCAGTTTAACGGCGATCTATTGTTTTTGGGTTACGCAGTAGTAGTTGGTAAGGATGCGTGACAGAACTCATTCCGGCCATTTTTGACCGCGACTGGCCCCCCTGCCGCCCATCCCCGTAAAATGCAAAAACCCAACATCTCGAGCCGCCGCTGGCCGGTGCTCCCGGAGAACACAAAAAAATATGGCATCTCTCCAGTGGTTCACCGAACTGTCCCAGCGCGAACGCCGCACCCTGTATGCCGGTTTCGGCGGCTACGCAGTCGACGCGTTCGACTTCATGATCTACTCGTTCCTCATCCCGACGCTGATCGCGACATGGGGCATGACCAAAAGCGAAGCCGGGATGATCGCCACCAGTTCGCTGATTTCCTCGGCGATCGGCGGCTGGATCGCGGGCATTCTCGCCGACCGTTACGGCCGCGTTCGCGTGTTGCAATGGACCATCGCCACCTTCGCGATCTTCACCTGCCTGTCGGGCTTCACGCATTCGTTCTGGCAACTGCTCACCACGCGCACGCTGCAAGGGATCGGCTTCGGCGGCGAGTGGTCGGTGGTGACGATCATGATGGCGGAGACTATCCGTTCGCCGCAGCATCGCGCGAAAGCGGTCGGCACCGTGCAGAGCAGCTGGTCGTTCGGCTGGGCCGCGGCGGCGATCGTCTATTGGGCGTTCTTCGCGCTGTTGCCCGAGCAATACGCGTGGCGTGCGTGCTTCTGGATCGGCTTGCTGCCGGCCGCGTGGATCATTTACATCCGCCGCAACGTCAGCGATCCGGAAATCTTTCTCGAAACCCGCCGCGCGCGTGAACGCGGCTTCGATACCTCGCACTTCCTGCAGATTTTCTCCGGCGTTCACCTCAAAACCACGCTGCTCGGCAGCGCGCTGTGCACCGGCATGCTCGGCGGCTATTACGCGATCACCACCTGGCTGCCCACTTACCTTAAAACCGTGCGCCATCTGTCGGTGTTCAACACGAGCGGTTATCTGATCGTGCTGATCGTCGGCTCGTTCACCGGCTATATCGTCGGCGCGATTCTGTGTGACAGGATCGGCCGGCGCGCGTCGTTCATCCTGTTCGCGATCGGTTCGTTCGTGCTCGGCATGGTCTACACGATGCTGCCGGTCACGGACTCGATGATGCTCGCGCTCGGCTTTCCACTCGGCATCGTCGTGCAAGGGATTTTCGCGGGGGTCGGCGCGTATCTGTCGGAGCTCTATCCGAATTCGATCCGCGGCTCGGGACAGGGCTTCTGCTACAACCTCGGGCGCGGTCTCGGCTCGTTCTTTCCGATCCTGGTCGGTACACTGTCGCAAACCATGACACTGGTTAAGGCGATGGGCATCGTCGCCGGTGCGGGCTATTTGCTGGTGATCGTCGCGGCATGGTGTCTGCCGGAAACCCGAGGCAAAGTGCTCGGCTCAACCCAGCCTGCTGCCTGACCTCGCAGACCCAACCATGAAAACGATTGTTCTCGGCGGCGGCGTGATCGGCGTCGCAACGGCTTTTTATCTGCGCGCGCAAGGCTGCGACGTCACCGTGATCGAACGCGAACCCGACGTCGCGCTCTCCACCAGTTTCGGCAATGCCGGCGTGATCGCACCGGGCTATGTGACGCCGTGGGCTGCTCCCGGCATGCCGGCGAAGATTCTCAAGTATCTGTTCAAGCCCGCGTCGCCGCTGATCTTCCGCCCTACTCTGGACCCCGCGCAATGGCGCTGGATCGCGCGCTGGCTGCGCGAGTGCGACCTCGAACGGTTTCGCGTCAACAAGCAGCGCATGCAACGGATCGCGTACTACAGCCGCGATTGTCTGCGCGAATTCCGCAGCCGTCATCCGTTCGACTACGGGCGTAGCCAGGGCTATCTGCAACTGTTCCGCAGCGAGTACGACGTCGAACTCGCGCAGCCGGCGCTGGCCGTTTTACGCGACGCCGGCATCGCGCATCGCGAGGTGAGCGCGGCGCAGTGCGTCGAGATCGAACCGGGCTTGCGCTGGGCGCGCGAGGCGCCGTTGTCGGGTCTCTATCTCCCCGACGACGAAGCCGGCGACTGCGCCCGCTTCACCCGCGAACTGCGCGCGATCTGCGAGCGCAACGGCGTGAGCTTTCGCTTCGACACGCGCGTCACGTCGCTCGACGTGCAAGGCGGTGCGGTGAAAGGCGTGCATCTCGACAGCGAATGCGGCGCCGAAACGCTGCGAGCCGACACGGTGGTGGTCTCGCTGGGCGTCGACAGCGCGGCATTGCTCGCGCCGCTCGGCGTGAAGGTGCCGCTCTATCCGGTGAAAGGCTATTCGGCGACGCTGCCCGTCACCGACGAAGAAAAAGCCCCGCACGCCGCCTTGATGGACGAATCGCTGAAAACCGCGATCACGCGCTTCGGCAACAATCTGCGCATCGCGGGTACTGCGGAACTCGGCAACCATGAGACCACGTTGCGCGAGCAGGCGCTGCAAACGCTGATGAAAGTGCTCAGCGACTGGTTTCCGCACGCGGCCAATCCGACCTCCGCGCACTTCTGGGTCGGCCGGCGCCCCATGACGCCGGACGGCGCGCCGTTGCTCGGGCCTTCTGGTGTCGGCAACCTGTGGCTGAATCTCGGGCACGGTTCGACGGGCTGGGCGATGTCGATGGGCTCGGGCCGCGTGGTCGCGGATCTGATTACGCAGCGCACGCCGGAGATCGATCTCGATGGGCTCACGTTGACGCGGTATCGCAAGTAACAACGCTTCAGGCCGCTTCCAGCGCCGCAAAAAAGAAAAGCCGGACAACCCTCGCGGGTGTCCGGCTTTTTTACGACTTGATGTACCGCTTATTTACCGCTTTGTCGTCTCCACCTCTTCCTGCAAACGGTGGCTGGTTTTCCTGCGCGCTGTCAGCGCTTGCCTGAAAACCAGCTGGAAACGTTTAACGCGGCAGTTCCGAATGGCCCATCAGGAAAGCATCGACCGAACGCGCGCATTGACGGCCTTCGCGGATCGCCCACACCACCAGCGACTGACCACGGCGCATGTCGCCCGCGGTGAACACCTTGTCCACCGACGTGTAGTACGCCTTGTCGCCTTCGGTCGCGGCGCGCACGTTGCCGCGCGCATCCTTGTCGACGCCGAACGCTTCGAGCACCGGCGACACCGGCTGCGTGAAGCCCATCGCGAGCAGCACCAGATCGGCCTTCATTTCGAATTCCGAGTTCGGCACTTCCTGCATCTTGCCGTCCTTCCATTCGACGCGCGCGGCGATCAGCTTTTCGACCTTGCCGTTCTTGCCTTCGAGACGCTTCGTCGCCACCGCCCAATCGCGCTCGCAACCTTCGTCATGCGACGACGACGTGCGCAGCTTGATCGGCCAGTACGGCCACACGAGCGGCTTGTTTTCTTCTTCCGGCGGCTGCGGCAGCAGCTCGAATTGCGTGACGCTCTTCGCGCCATGGCGATTCGACGTGCCCACGCAGTCCGAACCCGTATCGCCGCCGCCGATCACGACCACGTGCTTGCCCTTGGCGAGCAACTGGTTCGCGACCTTGTCGCCGGCATTGACCTTGTTCTGCTGCGGCAGGAATTCCATCGCGTAATGGATGCCTTCCAGTTCGCGGCCCGGCACCGGCAGATCGCGCGGCGTTTCCGAACCGCCGGCAACCACCACCGCGTCGAACTGTTCCTTCAGTTCTGCGGGCGTGATGGTTTCCTTCGCCGTGTTGCCGATGTACGCCGGCAGCGAGTCCGCCTTGCCGACGAATACGTTCGCGCGGAACGTCACGCCTTCGGCTTCCATCTGACGCATGCGGCGATCGATCAGCCACTTTTCCAGCTTGAAGTCGGGAATGCCGTAACGCAACAGGCCGCCGATCCGGTCGTTCTTCTCGAACACGGTGACATCGTGCCCCGCACGCGCGAGTTGCTGCGCGACGGCGAGACCCGCGGGGCCTGAACCGACCACCGCGACTTTCTTGCCGGTCTTGTGCTTCGGCGGCAGCGGCGTGACCCAGCCTTCGGTCCAGGCTTTGTCGATGATCGCGTGTTCGATCGACTTGATGCCGACCGGATCGTTGTTGATGCCGAGCGTGCACGCCGCTTCGCACGGCGCCGGGCAGATGCGGCCCGTGAACTCGGGGAAGTTGTTCGTCGAGTGCAACACTTCGATCGCGTTCTTCCAGTCCTGATGAAACACCAGGTCGTTGAAGTCCGGGATGATGTTGTTCACCGGGCAGCCGTTGTTGCAGAACGGAATGCCGCAGTCCATGCAACGCGCGCCTTGAATCTTCGCTTCGTCGTCGGACAGCGCCGCGACGAATTCCTTGTAGTGCTTCACACGCGTGAGCGGAGCTTCGTACGCCTCGTGGCGGCGCTCGAACTCGAGAAAACCGGTTGCCTTGCCCATGTGGTTCTCTTCTCTATCTGTATCAGGTGGGTGATCTTCGCCCGCCGCGCGCACCGTTGAACGGCGACGCGCGGCGGGTACGGCTAAATGTGACGTCGTTCGACAGCGGACGCTTCAGGCGGCGAGCACTTCCTTGTTCGCCTTCTTCGCGGCCAGCTCGCCGAGCGCGCGCTTGTATTCGGTCGGGAATACCTTCACGAATTGACGGCGCGACGCGTCCCAGTTTTCGAGCAGCGCCTTGGCGCGCGGCGAACCGGTGAACTGGAAGTGACGTTCGATGAGCCCCTTCAGCAGCGCTTCGTCGGTCGTGCCGGCGTGCCACAGACCCTTGTCGACCGTGCGTTCCTGTTCGGCCTGTTGCAAGACCGGATCGAGCGCGACCATCGCCGTGTTGCACTTGCCGGCGAACGCGTTGTCCGGGTCGTACACGTACGCGACGCCGCCCGACATACCCGCCGCGAAATTGCGGCCGGTTTCGCCGAGCACGACCACCGTGCCGCCGGTCATGTATTCGCAACCGTGGTCGCCCGTGCCTTCGACGATCGCCGTCGCGCCCGAGTTACGCACGCAGAAGCGCTCGCCTGCGACGCCGCGGAAGAACGCTTCGCCTTCGATCGCGCCGTACATCACCGTGTTGCCGCAGATGATGTTCTCTTCCGACTTGCCGCGGAAATCGTTCGTAGGACGGATGATGATGCGCCCGCCCGACAAACCCTTGCCGACGTAGTCGTTGCCGTCGCCGACCAGATCCAGCGTGACGCCCTTCGCGAGGAACGCGCCGAAGCTCTGACCCGCGGTGCCCTTCAACTGGATGTGAATCGCGTCGTCAGGCAGGCCGTCGTGGCCGTACTTCTTCGCGATCGTGCCGGACAGCATTGCGCCGACCGTACGGTTCACGTTGCGCACCGGCTGGATGAACGACACGTGCTCGCCCTTCTCGATGGCCGCCCTGGCCTTCTCGATCAGCACGTGATCCAGTGCCTTGTCGAGACCGTGGTCCTGCACGTCGACGTGCTTGCGCGCCACCTCGGCCGGCACTTGCGGCTGATAGAACACGCGCGAGAAATCCAGACCCTTCGCCTTCCAGTGCTCGATGCCCTTCTTCATGTCGAGCAGTTCGGCGTGGCCGATCAGGTCGTCGAACTTGCGGATGCCCAGTTGCGCCATCAGTTCGCGTGCTTCTTCCGCAACGAAGAAGAAGAAGTTCACCACGTGTTCCGGCTGACCCGAGAACTTCGCGCGCAGCACCGGGTCTTGCGTCGCGACGCCGACCGGGCAGGTGTTCAGATGGCACTTGCGCATCATGATGCAGCCTTCGACGACGAGCGGTGCCGTCGCGAAGCCGAATTCGTCCGCGCCGAGCAGCGCGCCGATCACGACGTCGCGACCGGTCTTCATCTGACCGTCGGCCTGCACGCGGATACGGCCGCGCAACTGGTTCAGCACCAGCGTTTGCTGCGTTTCGGCGAGACCGAGTTCCCACGGCGTGCCCGCATGCTTCACCGACGACAGCGGCGAAGCACCCGTGCCGCCGTCATGGCCGGCGATCACGACGTGATCGGCCTTCGCCTTCGCGACGCCCGCGGCCACCGTGCCGACGCCCGACTCCGACACCAGCTTCACCGACACGCTCGCTGCCGAGTTGGCGTTCTTCAGGTCGTGAATCAGTTGCGCCAGATCTTCGATCGAGTAGATGTCATGGTGCGGCGGCGGCGAAATGAGGCCGACGCCCGGCACCGAGTAACGCAGCTTGCCGATGTATTCCGACACCTTGTGGCCCGGCAACTGACCGCCTTCGCCCGGCTTCGCACCCTGCGCCATCTTGATCTGGATCTGATCGGCCGACGCGAGGTATTCCGCGGTCACGCCGAAACGGCCCGAGGCCACCTGCTTGATCCGGGAACGCAGCGAATCGCCTTCCTTCAGCGGAATGTCGACCACCACTTCGTCGCCGATCACGGACTTCATCGTGTCGCCGGTCTTGATCGGAATGCCGCGCAGTTCGTTGCGGTAACGGTTCGCGTCTTCGCCGCCTTCGCCGGTGTTCGACTTGCCGCCGATGCGGTTCATCGCGACCGCCAGCGTGGCGTGCGCTTCCGTGCTGATCGAGCCCATCGACATCGCGCCCGTCGCGAAACGCTTGACGATTTCCTTCGCCGGTTCGACTTCGTCGAGCGGGATCGCCTTGGTCGGATCGAGCTTGAACTCGAACAGACCGCGGAACGTCATGTGGCGCTTGGTCTGGTCGTTGATCAGATGCGCGTATTCCTTGTACGTCTGATACGAGTTGCTGCGTGCCGAGTGTTGCAGCTTGGCGATCGCATCCGGCGTCCACATGTGTTCTTCGCCACGCACGCGGTACGCGTATTCGCCGCCCGCGTCGAGCATGTTCGCGAGCACCGGGTTGTCGCCGAATGCGTCGCGATGCAGACGGATCGCTTCTTCCGCGACATCGAACAGGCCAATCCCGCCGACCTTCGACGACGTGCCCTTGAAGTACTTCTGCACGAGGTCTTCAGCCAGGCCGACCGCTTCGAAAATCTGCGCGCCGGTGTACGACATGTAGGTCGAAATGCCCATCTTCGACATGACCTTCTGCAGGCCCTTGCCGACTGCCTTCGTGAAGTTGTAGACCGCCTTTTCCGCCGACAGGTCGCCCTTCAGGCCCGCGGCCATCTGGCTCAGCGTTTCCATTGCGAGGTACGGGTGCACGGCTTCCGCGCCGTAGCCCGCGAGCAGCGCGAAGTGATGCGTTTCACGCGCCGAACCGGTTTCGACGACCAGACCCGCGCTCGTACGCAGACCGTGCTGCACGAGGTGCGTGTGGATCGCGGCGGTGGCGAGCAGCGCCGGAATCGCGACGTTGTCGCGGTCGGTCTTGCGGTCCGACACGATCAGCATGTTGTAGCCGGACTTCACCGCATCGACCGCTTCCGCGCACAGCGACGCGAGGCGCGCCTCGATGCCTTCCTTGCCCCATGCGACCGGATAGCAGATGTTCAGTTCGTACGAGCTGAACTTGCCGCCCGTGTACTGATCGATCTCGCGGATCTTCGCGATGTCCTTGAAGTCGAGCACCGGCTGCGACACTTCGAGACGCATCGGCGGGTTGATGTTGTTCGTGTCCAGCAGGTTCGGCTTCGGACCGACGAACGACACCAGCGACATCACCATGTTTTCACGGATCGGGTCGATCGGCGGGTTCGTGACTTGCGCGAACAACTGCTTGAAGTAGTGATAGAGCGTCTTGTTCTTGTTGGACATGACGGCCAGCGGCGAGTCGTTGCCCATCGAACCGACGGCTTCTTCGCCGGCTTGCGCCATCGGCGCCATCAGGAACTTGAGGTCTTCCTGCGTGTAGCCGAACGCCTGCTGACGATCCAGCAACGCGGCGGCTTCGCGGCGTTCGCTCGCGACGTCTTCGGCCTTCGGCTCGATTTCGTCGAGCTTGATCCGGACCGCGTCGATCCAGCTCTTGTACGGCTTCGCGTTCGCGAGGTTGTCCTTCAGTTCCTTGTCGTCGATGATGCGGCCGTGCTCCATGTCGATCAGGAACATCTTGCCCGGCTGCAGACGCCACTTCTTGACGATCTTCGACTCGGGAATCAGCAGCGTGCCGGCTTCCGACGCCATGATCACCAAGTCGTCGTCCGTGACGATGTAGCGCGCCGGACGCAGGCCGTTACGGTCGAGCGTCGCGCCGATCTGACGGCCGTCGGTGAACGCGATCGCGGCGGGGCCGTCCCACGGCTCCATCATCGCGGCGTGGTATTCGTAGAACGCGCGACGGTTGTCGTCCATCAGCGTGTGCTGTTCCCAGGCTTCCGGGATCATCATCATCATCGCGTGGACGAGCGGGTAACCAGCCATCACCAGCAGTTCGAGACAGTTGTCGAACGAGGCGGTATCGGATTGACCCGGGTAGATCAGCGGCCACAGCTTCGGCAGATCGTCGCCGAGCACGTGCGAGGCGATCGCGCCGGTGCGGGCGTTCAGCCAGTTGACGTTGCCCTTCACCGTGTTGATTTCGCCGTTGTGCGCGATCATCCGGTACGGGTGAGCCAGTTCCCATGCCGGGAACGTGTTGGTCGAGAAGCGTTGGTGCACCAGCGCGAGCGCCGATACGGTGCGCTCGTCCTGCAGGTCGCGGTAGTACACGCCGACCTGGCCGGCCAGCAGCAGCCCCTTGTAGACCACCGTGCGCGCCGACATGGACGGCACGAAGTATTCCTTGCCGTGCTTGAGCTTGAGCGCCTGGATGCGGTGGCTCGCGGTCTTGCGGATCACGTACAGCTTCCGTTCGAGCGCGTCGGTCACCATGATGTCTTTGCCGCGGCCGATGAAGATCTGGCGGATCAGCGGCTCGCTCGCCTTCACGGTGGGCGAAATCGGCATGGTGTGGTCGACCGGCACGTCGCGCCAGCCCAGCACGACCTGGCCTTCGGCCTTCACCGTGCGTTCGAGCTCCTGCTCGCACGCGAGCCGCGATGCGTGTTCCTTCGGCAGGAACACCATGCCGACGCCGTACTCGCCATTCGGCGGCAGCACCACGCCTTGCTTCGCCATTTCCTCACGATAGAAACCGTCCGGAATCTGGATCAGGATGCCCGCGCCGTCGCCCATCAGCGGATCGGCGCCGACGGCGCCCCGGTGGTCGAGGTTTTCCAGAATCTTCAGGCCTTGCTCGATGATCTCGTGGCTTTTCTTGCCCTTGATGTGAGCGACAAAGCCGACACCGCAGGCGTCATGCTCGTTTTGCGGGTCGTACAGACCTTGCGCCGCGGGAACCGGGTGGATCGGTTGCTGGTGGTCGTTCATGGGGACACCGTCTGTGAGGGGCCGGACAGGCCGTTAAACCATTTTTCTATTGCCGCAGTTCGCACCGCAACCACGACGGCGCCTTTTTACGCTGAATGCTACGCGTGTCGAAAGCGCCGGAATCCGGAATATACGCGACGAATCAATGGAATAGCAAATAAAACGTGATGATTGATCCCCAATTATCAAGTTGGTGCATTGCGTGATAATTTTATTGGTGCCATATCAAAATGGGGCAAAAGAAAACGGCATGCGCAGATGCCGTTTCAGATCCAACCCTTTGAAGCGAAAACGCTTTATTGCGTCTGCGGCGTTTCGCGAACCTTGCGCGGCCGCCCGCGCGGCAGCGGCGAAACACGCCGGTTCGCGGCTCGCGCCGCCCATTCCCGATACGTATCGCTGCCCAGCACCCAGCCTTTCAGCGTGGCTTGCTGCAGCTGGCTGGCCTCGCGTTCGTCGAGCGGCTGCTCGCAGAGTTCGCGATACGCGCGCTGCCGCTCGAACGGCGTATTGCCGAGCGACCAGTACAGCGGATGGTCGGTAATCAGGCTGTCGAGCGTGAGACCGATGTGATGGCGATAGCTCGACCAGCGGTAGTCTTCCGGCGCGCTGACGAGCCCCGCGCGCACCGGGGACATCTCCACCACGCGACTCGCGAGCAGGAAGTAGCGCTCGCCTTCGATCACCGTCGCGCGATAGCGGCCTTCCCACAGCGTGCCGCGGCGCGCGTAACGCCGGTTGAAGTGAGCGACATAGCGGCGCCCGACTGCCTGCATCGCTTTGGGCAGACTCGACTCTTCAGTCGGCGTGACGAGTAGTTGCACCGCACCCGGCATCAACGCATACGCGTGGATGGACAAGTGATGGTCGCGCGAAGCCGCTTTCAGGCAGTCGATGAAAAGCTCGTAGTCCTGTTCGTCGACGAATGCGGGCTGCTGATCGAGTCCGCGAAGGATGACGTGCTGCGGCTGGTCAGGGACATAGAGACGTGCAAGCCGTGCCATGCTGGAGTATCCGATAGTCGCGTTGGTACATACCCGAAGGTCCGGAGAACCGCATGCGCTCAAGCTTCGGCGCGACGCGGCTGAGGCAGAAACCGCGCGGAGCTTAGGGAGAAAGCTCTAACCGCCGCGTATGGTTTGTTTCAAACGTTGTCGTCATAATGAGCAAGCCTTTTCTGGAGGAGCACATATGAAATTAAAACAGGCCGTAACGGGGATCGCGGCGCTAGCCTGTATATCAACAGCAGCGCATGCGCAATCGGCTGGAAGCTTTTACGTTACGACGGGCTGGTTCCACCTCGCACCTCAATCGAGCAGCGAACCGTTGAAGGTGACGAGCATCGGCGGCAGCCCGACCAATCTCACTCAAGCCAACACTGGCGCATCGCTCAGTTCGGCCGACACGCTTGGCTTCACGGCCGGCTACTTCGTCACCGATCACATCGCAACTGAATTCGTCATCGGCGTCCCACCTTCATTCGACCTGGACGGTACAGGCAGCCTCGCCCAATTCGGTAAGCTCGGCCAGGCAAAACAGTGGAGCCCGACTCTGCTGTTCAAGTACTACTTCAACAGCCCGACCGCTACGTTCCGCCCGTATCTCGGCGTCGGCGTGAGCCGCATCTGGTTCACCGACGCGAAGATCACCAACGGCGGCTTCGAGCAAAACGTCTTGCATGGTCCGACCAGCGTCTCTACGGATAGTTCGTGGGAGCCGGTGTTTAATGCGGGTTTCACCTATGCGTTCAACCAGCATTGGTTCGCGGGCGTCTCCATCTCGTACCTGCCGCTCAGCACCACGGCCAAACTGAACAGCGCGGCTAACACGCCTGTCGGCACGCTCAACGTGCAATCGCAAACCAAGATCAAACTGAACCCGATCGTTACGTACGTCAACATCGGTTACCGTTTCTAACGCTTCCTGGACGCTTCGTCAAAATTGGGGGCCGTTGACTTAGGGTAGTCGAATTTTCGCGGCTTGGACAACGCTGTCATGCATTCCGTGACGGCGTTTTCTTTTTTGCCCACGAACGTGGTGTGCCGGGCGTAGTGGATGTGGGCACGCCAGTAGTATCGGCAAACGTTGTAACTTTGACCCTGCGCCGTTCGCGAGCGTGCAATATCTGCTGACGAATAGAAGCGCCCAGGTACGCTACGCGGGGCTTTTCAGGTTTGGCACCGAAGTTGCGTGCTCAGGGTGTTTCCCGCGTAGCAACGTGACAGCACGAGATAGCACGGGACGGCGCGGGACCCTTCTTTCACCCTCATCGACGGAGCGACCATGACAGCACTTCCGAATACGCGAGACGCCCTCGGCGAATCCTGGACCTCGACCAGCCGCCGCGCGCGGCGTATTGCCCGCCATAGCCGCCATGCGGCCGAAGACATTGCCGGCGAACTGCGCACGCTAATGTCGGAACTGGAATCGACTCTCGCCGACGGCACGCAAGCGGACGCCGTCGCACTGCGCAGCAAGTTGCGCAAACAGCTGGAAGTTGCGCGCGCCCGTTTGAACGACACGCGTGAAGCGGTGCGTGAACGCGCCGAAGTCGCGATCTCCGATGCCGACGACTACGTGCATGAAAATCCGTGGCAAACGATTGCGATCGTCGGCGGCGTGGCGCTGATTGCCGGGGCGCTGTTTGCGTCGCGGTTGCGTTAATACGGCTTTAAGAGCGCTTTAAGGCCGCTTAAGGGCGGGTGTTCGACGTGCGCCGACAGGCGATGCCGGCCCGCCAATTTTTGACTTCCGATGTGATGGCGGCGGCTTGGCGACGCAAGGCTCTACAGTGAGCGCTGCGAGGTGCGGAGCCGCCTCTTTTGCACGCGCACGGCAGCCATGTCGAGGGCGCAGCAAGCGCGCTCAGTTGTCGTTGATCACGAACAGCCGCTGATACTCCTTCACCGCATACCGATCGGTCATCCCAGCAACGTAGTGGGCGATCAGGCGCGGTTGCAGCGCCGTATCCTTCGATTGATAGCTCGGCGGCAGAAGCCGCGGGTCTTCGGTGAATGCGTCGAACAGCCCGATCACCACACGGCGCGCCTTATTGGCCATGCGCATCACGCGATAGTGGCGATACAGGTTCTTGAACAGGAAACGCTTGAGCGTCGCGGCCTGCGCGGCGATAGCCTCACTGTGCGCGACGAGCGGTGGTGAAGCACGCACTTCATCGAGCGTCGCGGGCGCATGCTTCGCGAGATTGAGCCGCGTCGTGTCGATCAGATCGACGATCAGCGTATTGATGATCCGGCGCACGGTTTCATGAATCAGCCTGCGCCCTTCGATCTGCGGAAATTCGCTGCGAGCCGCCGTGTAGTGCGACTGCCATAACTCTACTTCCGCGAGTTGCTCGACAGTGAGCAGGCCCGAACGCAACCCGTCGTCCACGTCGTGATTGTTGTACGCGATCTCGTCGGCGACGTTGGCGATCTGCGCTTCGATCGACGGTTGCCGCCCGTCCAGAAAACGTTCGCCGAGCGCGCCGAGCCGGCGTGCGTTCTCGCGCGAACAATGCTTGAGAATGCCCTCACGTGTTTCGAAGCACAGATTGAGTCCGTTGAACGCGCCGTAGTGCTCTTCAAGATCGTCGACGACCGCGAGACTTTGCAGGTTATGTTCGAAGCCGCCGTGCTCGCGCATGCATTCGTTGAGCGCGTCCTGGCCTGCATGGCCGAACGGCGTATGGCCGAGATCGTGCGCAAGAGAAATGGCTTCGACGAGATCCTCGTTGACGCGCAGATTGCGCGCGACCGACCGCGCGATCTGCGCAACCTCCAGACTATGCGTGAGACGCGTGCGAAACAGGTCGCCCTCGTGATTCACGAACACCTGCGTTTTGTACTCGAGCCGGCGAAATGCGGTCGAGTGGACGATGCGGTCGCGGTCTCGCTGGAATTCGGTGCGCGCGCTGGGCGCGGCTTCGGGAAAGCGGCGGCCGCGCGATTGCGCGGAACGCGCCGCATAAGGCGCGAGATGCGCCTCGAGGTCTTGCTGGGACGGCGCACCGGGCGCCGCACCACCACCGTGGTCAAGCTTTACATCGTCGCTGCGCCTGTCTGTCACCGGATTCTCCGAAACATGGGCGGCGCCTCGTGACGCGGATGCGTTGCCTCGCTGCGACTCCTTCGCCGGCTCGGTCTAGACCGCGGCGGCCAGCGTGGCTTGCACGTCGGCGTCGGGCGCCTGAGTGATGAGCGTCTCACCGAAACGCTTCAGCAGAATGAACTTGATTGCGCCGGCCTCGGCTTTCTTGTCGACCTGCATCAGTTCGACGTAGCGCGCTTCGCCAAGCGCGGGCGCGCGGATGGGCAGATGCGCGGCAACGATTACGTCGACGAGGCGCTGGCGCGCGGCTTCGTCGAGATAGCCGAGGCGCACCGACAGGTCCGCTGCCATCACCATCCCGCAGCCGACTGCCTCGCCATGCAGCCATTCGCCGTAGCCGAGACCGGCCTCGATCGCGTGGCCGAACGTGTGACCGAAGTTGAGGATCGCACGCAAGCCGCCTTCGCGCTCGTCCTGCGCGACCACCGACGCCTTGATCTCGCACGACCGCCTGACCGCCTCGGCCAGCGCTTGCGGCTCGCAACGATTGAGCGCTTCGACGTTCGCTTCGATCCACCTGAAGAAACCGGCGTCGGCAATCGCGCCGGTCTTGATGACTTCGGCGACGCCCGCGGCCAGTTCGCGTGCCGGCAGCGTGCGCAACGCGCCGATGTCGGCGATCACGGCCTGCGGCTGGTAGAACGCGCCGATCATGTTCTTGCCGAGCGGATGATTGATGCCCGTCTTGCCGCCCACCGACGAATCGACCTGCGACAGCAGCGTAGTCGGCACCTGAATGAACGGCACGCCGCGCATGTAGCACGCCGCGGCAAAGCCGGTCATGTCGCCGATCACCCCGCCGCCGAGCGCGATCAGCGTGGTCTTGCGGTCGGCGCGCGAGCCCAGCAGCGCGTCGAAAATCAGATTCAGCGTTTCGAGGTTTTTATGCGCTTCGCCGTCTGGCAGAACCACGGTGGAAACCTGCTTGCCGAGCGGCGCGAGCGCCGCGCGCAGCGTGTCGCCGTAAAGCGGATCGACGGTGGTGTTCGTGACGATGGTGACGGAGTTGCCGGCGATATGCGGCGCGAACAAAGCGGTCTGGCCGATCAGATCGGCACCGATATGGATGGGGTAGGCGCGCTCGCCCAGTTCGACATTGACGGTAATCATACGGTCCATTATGACGCAGGATGTTTGGCGACGCCGACCATCTCGAGCTGCATCAGAACCATGTTGACGAGTCCGTTGACCGACGGCCGGCCGGTTTCGATCACGAAGTGTGCGCATTCCCGATAGAGCGGATCACGTACTTCGTAGAGCGCTTCGAGGCGCGCCTTGGGGTCTTCGGTCTGCAGAAGCGGCCGATTCTTGTCGCGCCGGGTACGCAGCCACAGGTCGTGCGGATTAGCGCGCAGATAGATCACCACGCCGCGATTTTGCAGCGCTGCGCGGTTTTCCGGCCGGAGCACCGCGCCGCCTCCGGTGGCGAGCACGATATTCTCGCGCCCGGTCAGATCGGAAATCACGCTCGCTTCGCGCTCGCGGAAGCCCGCTTCGCCCTCCAGCTCGAAGATCACAGGAATGCGCGCGCCGGTGCGTACTTCGATTTCATGGTCGGAATCGAAGAACGGGCGATCGAGACGGCGCGCAATGGCCCGGCCCACGGTGGTTTTGCCTGCCCCCATGAGCCCTACAAAAATTACATTGGCGTGTGCGTCCCGCGCTTGCAACGGTGTCCTCTGGCTAATCCGGTGTAGTTCGTGCCGCAGCTTACTGGCAAAGCGGCTGCCTTGTCGAGCCTGCGCGCCGCCGCCGGAGGGCGGTGGCGCGCTGCCTCTAATCTGTCTGAACGACGCGCGGCGTGATGAAAACCGCCAGTTCGCTGCGCTGGTCGCGGTGAGCCCGGTGGCGAAAAAGCGCGCCTAAAACCGGTATTTTGCCCAGGAGCGGCACCCGCGTCACATCGTCCCGGTCGTCGGTCGCGTAGATGCCGCCGATCGACACCGTACCACCATCCTCGACTTCGACCCGCGTTTGCACGTGCTTCGTGTTGATCGCGGGCCCGGCGTCGGTCTGTTCGCCGACGCTGTCTTTGGCGACGTCGAGGTCCAGCACGACGCGCCCGTCGGGCATGATTTGCGGCTCGACCTCCAGCTTGAGCGTGGCGCGGCGAAACTGCACGCCCGAGACTCCTTGCCCCACTTTGGCCTGATACGGCAGCTCGGTGCCCTGCTCGACGACGGCCTTCATGCGATCGGCCGTCACCACTCGCGGGCTGGAGACGATTTCACCGCGCCCCTCGGCCTCCAGCGCGCTCAGCTCGATGTTCAGAAGCCGCGTCGCGCCGGCCGCGAACAGCGTGAGGCCGGCGGTGGCGGCGTCGAAACCTGAAATCGGCCTCGCCGACAGATCGTACACGGTGCCGTCCTTGCCGCCTGTCAGGCCGCGCGCAGTGCCGTCCGCAGCGGTCGCCGCCAGCGAAAGGCGCACGCCGAGATTGCGCGAGAAACCATGCTCGCCTTCGACGATGCGCGCCTCGATCAACACCTGACGCGTGGGCCGGTCGACTGACGCAAGCAGCGTCGTGATCTGCGCAAGACGGCCCTCGATGTCGGTGACGAACAGCAGATTGGTACGCGGGTCGGCTGTCGCCGCGCCCCGTTTGGACAGCACGCGCTGGTTGCCGGCGCCGGTGAGCAGACGCCGCACGTCGTCGGCCCGCGCGTAGTGGAGTTCAAACGTGCGGCTTGCGAGCGGCTCCAGATCGGCGACCCGTGCGTGTGCCTCGTAGCGCTGCCGCTCGCGCGCAGCCAGATCCGCGAGCGGCGCGACCCAGATCACGGTGCCGTGGCGCTCCATCGCGAGACCGTTGACGTCGAGCAAGGTATCGAACGCGGTGCGCCACGGTACCTTATCGAGCCGCAGCGACACGGTGCCCCGCACTCTTTCGCTCGCGACGATGTTCAACCCGGTGAACTGGGCGAACGCGTTCAGCACCGCGCCGAGTTCCGCGCGCTGGAAGTTCAGCGAGATCGGTTTGTCGTCGGCGGGGAGGTGGGGGTCCGCGGCGTTTGCGGGCGCGTTTGCGGGCGCGTTTGCGGGCGCGTTTGCGGGCGGGTTGGTCGGTGCGTTGGTCGACGCGTCGCTCAGGCGGGCTAACGGTGGCAGAGGGACCGGCGGACCTTCGAGCGTCGGTGCGTCGGCTGTGTCGGCTGTGTCGTCACGGCTGGCCGTGGAGGGCTTTTGTAGCGGCGCAGGGTCCGTGGCGTCGAGCGGTTCGTCAGCGGTGCTCGTGCTGGTTGTCGTTGCCGCGCGCGGCAAGCCGGGCTCGTCGCTAAATGGGTTCGGCACGTCGGCGGGCTCCCCGCGCGGCAAGGGCGCGACATCGCGCGCCGCTTCGCGCTGCAACGCGGTCTTGTCGAGCGATAGGTAGGCGGGCAGCGGCGGCAGCGAATGCGGCGCATTCGACGCGTGTGCATAGCTCACACTCACGGCCACACCAATCGCAAAACCTCGCACACCTGGCAAACAGGCGCGTACCCAGCACCCGGCCCCACGCAATGGCATCTGAATCGACATCAGGATCGACATCAGGAAGCCTCCGTCAGCGCAAGCGTGCGCGTCGCGCCGCCGCCATTGGCGAGCGTGATGCTGAGCGCGTCGAGCCGGGTGACGCGCTCGACGCCGATTTGTTCACCGGACGCAGCGGTAGTCGTGCCATCGGGCGTCTCGAGCAAAGCCAAAGCATGAGTGCGATCGCGCAGCAAACCGGCCAGACGCAGTTGCATGGCATCAGGCAGCTCGCCGGACGCCTGCATTTGCACCAGCGAGAACGGGTCGTAGAACACCACTTCTTCGTCGTCCGAATCCAGACTTTCGTCGGCGAACGTGTCCGTAGCGCCCGTCGATGCAATCGGCCTCAACGCGCTGTACACGTTCAGCGTTGCGTTGATTGCAAGCGATGCATCCGTGCGTTTGACCGCCACATCAATCGGTACAACCAACACCGGCACGTCTGACAAACCATGCAAAAACGCCATCAGATGGACAAAATCGGTGCGCGCGGTGAGTTGGATGGAACGCATCGCGTCCCTACCCGTGCCGCTCACGGCGCCAGGCTCCAGCGCGAGCAACGCGACGCCGTTCTGTGCCGCCAACTCGGACACCACGCGCACATCGTCGGCGGACGACCACGACCCAAGCCCACGCGCGGCAGGCGCACCGGCCACCTCTCGCCGCAGCGCAGGCAGTTGCGCCAGCGCGCGCCGCGCGTCGGCAAGATGGCGGGTGGCGGCATCGAGTGCCGTGCGGCTCGCCTCGAGGCCACCGAGATCGGACACGATCCAACCGTGCGACCCGAGGCCAAATGCCAACGCGGCGATCAGCAACGCGAACGCCAGGCGCCGACGCCGGCTCCATGCAGCGAACGGCAGGCGCGCACGCTTGACCAACTGCGCGAACGATTGCCGCGCGCTCGTTGCGCCGCCGATATCGAAAAACGTCGTGCTCATTTCGCACCTCCGGATTGTTCAGACTTGTCGGCGCGCGAAGCAGCCGGGCGGGACACGTGCGCGGTTTTCTGAAGCGGATCGTCCCAACGCAAACACGCACCGAACTCGATCGAGCCGTTCCCACCAACCGCAGCCATTGCAGTGCCCCGTGAGCCCGCCGGGCGCAGATCGTTGACCTCCGCGCCTTTGACGCCGCGAATCGCACTCATGCGTTTGAGCCAGTCCGCCGAGGCGAGATGTCCACGCGACGTCGCCAGCAGTTCCGTTTCGTGTTCACGCTGACGCAACTGCTGCAGCACCACGCCATCGCCCGGCTCGAAGCTCAGCGCGTCGAGCAGATCGCGAAGATGCGTGAGCGGCGTGGTCAAACTCGCGGCGCGAGCGGCGCCTTGACGTTGTTCGTCCTGCGCGCGCAGCAACTTCGCCTGCTCGGCAAGCGGCGCGGCCAGTTGGGTTAGCTCACGTTCGACTGAAGCGCGCTCCGTATCGAGCCGCGCCTTTTCGAAGGCCTGCCATCCCGCGACCGCAAGCACAGCAGTGCAGCCAACGAACGCCGCGGCGAGCCACTCAAGCATGCAGCGCCGCCGCGCAAGCTTCGCATTGCGCTGTCGATAAGGCAGTAGATTGAAGCCGCCGAGCCACGGCGGCCGGATTCGTGCGCCCGGAGAAGAACCAGCCGAAGACGCGCCCACGGCTCGCGAACTGAAGCGCATCATTCGAGCACCCCGCGCAGAGCAAGTCCGAATGCAACCGCGCCCACCGGTTCATGCAACAACGGATCGTCCAGCTCGCGAGCGAGGCCGCCGAGCGCCGCGCACTCGAACGGCAGCACCGAACAACCCAGTACGTCGCCGATATCGGCCAGCGAGAAACCCACCCCTTCGAGCAACTCGACCTCGCCGCTCAACAGCGCGCAATCGAGTTCGGGACCGTGGACCAGATCGCGCAATGCGTCGGCGAAATCCGAATGTTCGGGTGCCGGATAACGCATCTCGCCGACGATGCCGTCGTCGACGATACGCCAGCCGTGCACACCGTCGGCCCCCACCCACAGTGCGACATACGGCTCGTGTGGATCGAGCTCATGACTCGCCGCGTAACGCATCGCGCGCAGTGCCGCGTGCGGCTCGCCGTCGATCGCGGTGAGCGAAATACCCGCCGTGGCCGCGCATTCGATACGCGCTTCGAGATGTTGGCGCGCGGTGGCGGCGATCGTCACCGTCCGCACCGGCGAACGCGTTTCGTCGACGAACCAGTCGACCGCCAACGCGTGCCGCTCGAGCCCCGCAATGCGCTCGATCTCGCTCATCACTGCCGGCTCCAGTTCGGTCAGTTGATGGCCGCCGCTGTCGCTATCTGCGCAACCGCTCATCGCGGCGAGGCGCGTGAGCGGTACGGTAGTGGTGAGCGTCGCCGACGCGGGCAGCGCCATCGCGCAACGCAACGCGTGTGTCGCACACGCGCGCGGCAAGCCGGCAAACGCATCGCGCAACGCTCGCGCAACCGCATGGCGATCGGCGATCTCCGTGCCGGCCATCGCGCCGGGCGCCAGCGGCACCGTGCGGACATATTCGATCCGCAACGCAGCGCTACTGCGCGAACGCTGACTCAGCACGACCAGGCGCACCGCTTGCGAAGCGACATCGATTCCTGCAGCAAAACGCTGCGAGCCGAGTTGCACATCCTGCAGCCAGGAATTTTTTAACGTCATCACGCCCTCCTTCAGACTCACGCGACGAACCATTCGAACGCGAGTAACGAGGAGGAATTGTGGCGAGACGCGCCGCCGCGCGACACTCAGCCAGATGGCTAACGTTGCGTGCCGCACGCCCCGCTGCCGATCAAAGCGACTACAGTGAAGTCATTCCCGCGCCGCACCGAAGCCTTGCCGGGCGGCGACAGTAAGCCTGTCGAAAGCCGCAAAGCGAGGCGGCTATAATCGCGGGACTGTTTTTTGGTGCACATATGCAATCAACGTCTTCCACGTCTCCACCGCCCGCGCCGCCAAAGCGCAAACGTCCGCTATGGCTCAAGCTGATCCTCGGGTTTGTCGGCCTGATCATCGCGGGCATCGTTTGCGTGTTGCTCGTGCTCGGTTACGCGCTGGTGGTGGCAACGCCGAATCTGCCGTCGCTCGAAGCGCTCACCGACTACCGCCCGAAAGTGCCGTTGCGCATCTATACGGCCGACCACGTGCTGATCGGCGAATTCGGCGAAGAACGGCGCGACATCGTGCATATCCAGGACGTGCCCGACAGCCTGAAGAAAGCGGTGCTCGCGATCGAAGACGCACGCTTCTACGATCACGGCGGCGTCGACCTGACAGGCATTGCGCGCGCCGGTTTCGTCGCGCTGACCAACGGCCATGCCACGCAGGGCGCCAGTACCATCACGATGCAGGTGGCGCGCAACTTCTTTCTGTCGAGCGAGAAAACCTACACGCGCAAGATCTACGAGATGCTGCTCGCGTACAAGATCGAGTCGAAGCTGTCGAAAGATCAGATTCTCGAGGTGTACATGAATCAGATCTATCTCGGTCAACGCGCGTATGGCTTCGCGAGTGCGGCGCGGGTTTACTTCGGCAAGGACATGAAGGATCTGACGCTCGCCGAATCCGCAATGCTGGCGGGTCTGCCGAAAGCGCCGTCGGCCTACAACCCGGTGGTCAATCCGAAGCGCGCGAAGATCCGCCAGGAGTACATCCTGCAGCGCATGTACGAGCTGCGCTACATCACCCAGCAACAATACGACGAAGCCAGCAAGCAGCCGCTGGTCGTCAAGGGCGCGGGCAAGGAATTCAGCGTGCACGCGGAATACGTCGCGGAAATGGTGCGGCAGATGATGTACGCGCAGTATCGCGAGGAGGCCTACACGCGCGGGCTGAATGTCGTCACCACGATCGACTCGGCCGATCAGGACGTCGCTTACCGGGCGCTGCGCAAAGGTCTGATGGACTACGAACGCCGGCACGGCTATCGCGGCCCGGAAGCCTTTATCGATTTGCCGTCCGACGCGGACGAGCGCGAACAGGCAATCGACGACGCGCTACTCGAACATCCGGACAACGGCGAAATCATCGCCGCCGTGGTGACGGCGGCGAGTCCGAAGCAGGTGCAAGCCACGTTCATCGACGGCAATGTCGCGACCATTCAGGGCGACGGCTTGCGCTTCGCGCAGTTCGCGCTCGGCACACGTGCGCAGCCGAACCAGCGCGTGCGACCCGGCGCGATCATTCGTCTCGTCAAGAACGACGACGGCAACTGGTCGATCACGCAATTGCCGCAGGTAGAAGGCGCGTTTGTGTCCGTGGTGCCGCAGGACGGCGCGATCCGCGCGCTGGTCGGCGGCTTCGACTTCAACAAGAACAAGTTCAACCACGTGACCCAGGCGTGGCGTCAGCCGGGTTCGAGCTTCAAGCCGTTCATCTATTCGGCGTCGCTCGAAAAGGGACTCGGACCGGCCACCGTGATCAACGACGCACCGCTCTTTTTCAGCGCCGCCGAAACCGGCGGCCAGGCGTGGGAGCCGAAAAACTACGGCGGCGGCTTCGACGGTCCGATGACCATGCGCACCGCGCTGCAAAAGTCGAAGAACCTGGTGTCGATCCGCATCCTGAACCAGATCGGCACGAAGTACGCGCAGCAGTACATCACGCGCTTCGGCTTCGACGCGGATCGTCATCCGGCTTATCTGCCGATGGCGCTCGGCGCGGGTCTCGTTACGCCGCTGCAAATGGCCGGCGCGTTCTCGGTATTCGCGAACGGCGGTTATCGGGTCAATCCGTATCTGATCGCTGAAGTCACCGATCAGCGCGGCATCATCGTGGCGCACGCACAACCGCTGGTGGCCGAGCAAAGTGCGCCGCACGCAATCGAGCCGCGCAATGCGTACGTGATGAACAGCCTGCTGCAAAGCGTCGCGCAACGCGGCACCGGCGCGAAAACCAACGTATTGAAGCGCACCGACCTCGGCGGCAAGACAGGCACCACCAACGATTCGCGCGACGCGTGGTTCGCCGGCTATCAGCACACGCTGACCGCGATCGCCTGGATCGGCTACGACAACCCGCGCAGCCTCGGCGATAAGGAAACCGGCGGCGGCCTCGCGCTGCCGGTGTGGATCGACTACATGTCGCGCGCGCTGAAGGGCGTGCCCGATTACAAGATGCCGAAACCGGACGGCGTAGTCGACATCGGCTCGGAACTGTATTTCGAGGACTTCACACCCGGCAACGGCTTCGTATCGACAGTGGGCGTGAGCCAGGCTTCACTGGATGCCGCGGCGAGCGGCGCGTCGGCGGTGGCGCCGGAACAGGTCGGCGAGCAGGAGAAGCAGGACATCATGAATCTGTTCCGCGGGCATTAAAACGCCACGCTGGTCAGAAAAAAACCGCCGCGCTCGTTGTTCGATGCGCGGCGGTTTCGTTTGAACGTCAGGTCACTACGCCGATTCAGGCTTCGAAGCGAACCGGCTCGCCGGCCTGTTGCGTCGCGTACTCCGACAGCGCGGAGAAAAACTCCGTGCCGCCGCGCGTATCGCGCCACTCGCCGTCGACGAAACGGAAGTGGAAACCGCCGGCTTTCGCCGCGATCCAGATCTCGCTCATCGGCGGTTGCAGGTTGACGATGATCTTCGTGCGGTTCTCGAATTCGAGGGTCAGCACGTTGCCGCTGCGCTCGAGTTCGATGTCGACATCGGTGTTGTCGATTGCGCGTTCGATGGCGGCTAGCGCGGCTTCCGCGCGGGTCAGGTAATCACTATCGGACATGCTAAACTCCATCGATTATTCATTCAGGGACAGTCATGCGAGTCGTAACTCGGATGCGCGCAGCAGCGCCCGGCCGCGCGATTGTAGCGGTTTTAGCCATTCTCGCAGGTTGCGCACTCAGCGGCTGCGGGCAACGCGGTTCGCTCTATCTGCCCACCGTGCCGCCGCTACCGGCCAAACCGGTCGATCGCACGCAACCTTCGCCAGATGAAGTGAAACCCAACGCGGAAACCGCTTCGCAAGTCGGCGCCATTCCGGACACGTCGGGCACGCCGCTCTCGTTGGCGCCGGAAACCGAACTGGCCACGCCGCCCGCCTCCGGTGCCGCGATCCCGCAGCCTGCCTCCGCCGTCACCCCCGTTCAATAAGAATTTCGCATGACTCGATCAGCATTCGACTACGTCGACGGCGTTCTGCACGCCGAAGGCGTGTCCGCCGTTTCACTCGCCGAACAGTTCGGCACGCCGCTGTACGTGTATTCGCGCGCCGCGCTCACTGAAGCATGGAATGCGTATGCGGGCGCCTGCGCCGGTCGTCGCGCGACGGTTCACGTAGCCGTCAAGGCCAATAGCAATCTTGCCGTGCTGAACGTGTTCGCGCGGCTCGGCGCCGGCTTCGATATCGTGTCGGGCGGCGAACTGGCGCGCGTGCTGGCTGCCGGCGGCAAAGCGGAAAACACCGTGTTTTCCGGCGTCGGCAAACATGCGGACGAGATGCGCGAGGCGCTGGCCGCCGGCGTCAAATGCTTCAATGTCGAATCGATTCCCGAGCTCGACCGCCTGAACGCGGTTGCTGCGGAGATGGGCAAGAAGGCGCCGGTTTCGCTGCGTGTGAATCCGGACGTCGACGCGAAAACCCATCCGTATATCTCCACCGGCCTGAAGTCGAACAAGTTCGGCGTCGCCTTCGAAGACGCCCGCGCGACCTATCGCGCCGCTGCCGCGATGGCGAATCTCGACGTGGTCGGCATCGACTGTCATATCGGCTCGCAGATCACCGAGGTCGCGCCGTATCTCGATGCGGTCGACAAAGTGCTGGAGCTCGTCGAACAGATCGAACAGGACGGCGTGAAGATTCGTCATATCGACGTGGGCGGTGGTCTCGGCATTACCTACGACGACGAGACGCCGCCGGAAATCGGCGACTTCGTGCGCACCGTGCTCGATCGTATCGACGCGCGCGGCCACGGTCATCGCGAAGTGTATTTCGAGCCGGGTCGTTCGCTGGTCGGCAATGCAGGTGTGCTGCTCACACGCGTCGAGTTTCTGAAGCCGGGCGCGGAAAAGAACTTCGCGATCGTCGACGCGGCGATGACCGATCTCGCGCGCCCCGCGATGTACGAGGCGTATCACGCGATCGATCCGGTGCTCAAGCGCAACGTGCCGGCGCACGTGTACGACGTGGTCGGTCCGGTTTGCGAAAGCGGCGACTGGCTCGGTCGCGAGCGGCTGCTCGCCGTCGAACCCGGCGATCTGCTCGCGATCCGTTCGGCCGGCGCGTATGGCTTCGTGATGAGCTCGAACTACAACACCCGCCCGCGCGCTGCGGAGGTGATGGTCGATGGTACACAGGCGTATGTGGTTCGCGCCCGGGAAGAGGTGAAGCAGCTGTTTGCTGGCGAGACGATCTTGCCGGCGTAAACGTCGTCCCCCGATCGGTCGATCACTCGATCCGTCAGAAAAAAAGGCGATGCCGAGCAGGCATCGCCTTTTTTCATTGTGCCGCACCGCACGCAGTGTCAGCGCCGCGCGGTTTTCATCCGCCGATCCCGCAACCACACGATCACACGCCATCCCAGCAGCGCCACCATGATCGCGCCGTAGATCTTCGGCAGGAAGAGGTCGTGCTTGCCCGCCTTCATCCACCAGAAATGCAGGATCGCGAGCGCGCCGATCATATAGATCGCGCGATGCAGCGTCTGCCAGCGACGTCCGAGTTTGCGCACCATCGCGCGCGGCGACGTGACAGCCAACACGATCAGCAACACGAACGCAGCAAAGCCGACCGTGATGAACGGCCGCTTGCCGATGTCCTTGAGAATCCCGGCGACGTCGAACCACTTGTCGAACCAGATATAGGTCGCGAAATGCAGCGTCGCGTAGAAGAACGCGTAGAGGCCGAGCATGCGGCGGAAGCGCACAAAAGCCGCGATGCCGGTCAGGCGGCGCAACGGCGTCACGGCCAGCGTGATGCAGAGAAACACGAGCGTCCATAGGCCCGTCGAACGCGTGATGAACTCGATCGGATTCGCGCCGAGCCGATCGGTCACGCCGAACAACACAATGCGTGCGAGCGGATACCACGCGGCGATAAAGACCGCGATCTTTGCGGGCACGATCCAGCGCGGACCGCTTGCGGGGCGCCGCGCCGTCGGAGTCGCGCCCGTTGCCCCTGCGGCGGCGGCGTGAGGTGCTCCCGGCGTTTTACGCTCGGACTGAGGAGCCGGTTGAACAGCAGGTCGAATATCAGAAGCCATGATCGCGCCGTCGCTCAGAAGTTCTTCTTCAGGTCCATGCCCTGATAGAGCGACGCGACCTGATCGCCATAGCCGTTGAACATCAGCGTCTTGCGTTTCGGCGTGAAAAAACCATCCTCGCCGATACGCCGTTCGGTCGCCTGACTCCAGCGCGGATGATCGACGTTCGGGTTCACGTTCGAATAAAAACCGTATTCGTTCGACGCGTACGTGTTCCAGCTAGTCGGCGGCTGCTTGTCGATAAAGCGGATTTTCACCAGCGATTTCGCGCTCTTGAAACCGTACTTCCAGGGCACCACCACGCGAATCGGCGCGCCGTTCTGATTCGGCAACACTTGCCCGTAGAGGCCCATCGTCAGGAAGGTCAGCGGGTTCATCGCTTCGTCCATCCGCAGGCCTTCCCGATACGGCCAGTCGAGCACCGGCTCCGACAAGCCAGGCATCTGCGACGGATCGGCAAGCGTGATGAACTCCACGTATTTCGCGTTGCCGGTCGGCTGCACCCGCTTGATCAATTCCGCGAGCGGCACGCCGATCCACGGAATCACCATCGACCACCCTTCGACGCAACGCAGCCGATACACGCGCTCCTCGAGCGGCGCGAGCTTCAGCAACTCGTCGATGTCGTACACCTTCGGGTTCTTGATCTCGCCCTCCACGCTCACTTTCCACGGATGCGGCCGCAAGGTCCCGGCGTTATGCGCGGGGTCGGCCTTGTCGGTACCGAACTCGTAGTAGTTGTTGTACGTGGTGATGTCTTTGTACGGCGTGATCTTGTCGAGCGCGACGAACTTCGGATTGGTTTTCGCCGCGAGTTTTTGCGCCTTCGGATCCGGCGACGAATAAGCCGCCAATGCCTCGCCGTTCACGCCGATCAGACTGCCGAGCGCCAACGCGCCGGCCGCCTGCAGCACGCGCCGCCGGTTCTGAAACACGTGCTGCGGCGTGATCTCGCTGCGCGCGATGTCGTCGCCGAGGAGTTGAATTCTGTCGCTTCGCTT
Source organism: Paraburkholderia xenovorans (assembly GCF_046030735.1). Taxonomy (GTDB): domain Bacteria; phylum Pseudomonadota; class Gammaproteobacteria; order Burkholderiales; family Burkholderiaceae; genus Paraburkholderia; species Paraburkholderia xenovorans_A. Next base: position 45,021 of record NZ_JAQQBV010000016.1, on the reverse strand, counting down.
GATCCACATCGTGCTGCTCCTTGCAGGCTCACCGTGTGTGCATCTTACGGGGCCATATTGGGGTTCGCTCGTCCGGGCATCCGGGCGCCGGGCATCCGGGCGCCGGGCTTCCGGCTGCCATCCATAGGTACTCCCAACGCGAACACGTTGGATGCAGCCAATATTCCTTCAGACCATGAAAAAAACCGCCGGTGCGGAGCACTCGGCGGTTCTTAGTCGTTGCTGACGGGCAGTTCTTACAGCTTGCCGTAGCTATGCAAGCCCGACAGGAACATGTTGACGCCGAGGAACGCAAACGTGGTGACCAGCAGACCGGTCAGCGCCCACCACGCCGCGACCGCGCCGCGCAGCCCTTTCATCAGCCGCATATGCAGCCAGGCAGCGTAATTCAGCCACACGATCAGCGCCCATGTTTCCTTCGGGTCCCAGCTCCAGTAGCCGCCCCAGGCTTCGGCGGCCCACAGCGCGCCGAGAATGGTCGCGATCGTGAAGAACGCAAAGCCGACGGCGATCGATTTGTACATCACGTCGTCGAGCACTTCCAGCGGCGGCAGGCGGTCGGCGAGGATGCCGCGCTCTTTCGCCAGATACGCGACGCCGACCATCGCCGACAACGCAAAGCTGCCGTAGCCGATAAAGTTCGCCGGCACGTGGATCTTCATCCACCAGCTTTGCAGCGCGGGAACCAGCGGCTGGATCTGCTGCGCGTCGCGTGCGACCGAATACCACATCAGGAAGCCGACTGCCGCACTGATCACCAGCAGCACGAACGCGCCGAGCGCGCGGGTGTTGTAGTGCTGCTCGTAGTACAGGTAGAACAGCGCGGTGATCAGGCTGAACAGCACGAACACTTCGTACAGGTTCGAGATAGGAATATGGCCGACGTCCGCGCCGATCAGGTACGACTCGTACCAGCGCACCATCAGACCGACAAAGCCCATCACCACGGCGGCCCACGTCATCTTCGAACCGATCGCGGCGCCGGTGGGCGAGCGCGACAGCAACCCGATCCAGTAGAACACCGTGGCAAACACGAAAAGCGCGCTCATCCACAGAATCGCGGACTGGCTCGACAGGAAGTACTTGAGGAAGAACGTGCTGTCCGCGCGGGTCAGATCGCCGTGGTAGATCTGGATCGCCAGCAGCGAGAGCGCGGCGATTCCCACCATCAGCGGACGCACCGGCTTCCAGCGCCAGCCAAGCACGACGAACACCGGCACCGCGCAGCAGAGCACCAGTTTGTCGTAGTAATTCATGAACGGGTGATAGCGCGACAGCGCGAAACCCGCGCCTGCCACCATCAGCGCGGCGAACAACCAGTCGACGACACCGAGCCGTTTCAGGAACGGCCGCTCGTCAAACTCTGCGACGTTGAGCGATTCGCCTGCCAGCGGCTTGCGGGGCCGCGACGACGGAGATTGGGAAACCTGAGTCAAGTCCATGATGTTACCGGGTCGAATCTTGTGTACGTGGGGACGGCGCGCCGGTTTAGCCGGTCTTGTCGGAAGCGCCGGCGGCATCCGGTGAATCGGTGAGTTTGGCGCCCAGCGCGGCGCCGACGGCGTCGCGCGTCTGCACGAACTCTTTCTCGAAATCGAGCGTTTTACGCGCGCTCGACATCGCCATGACGACGTTCGTGCCGTGTTCGGTATCTTTGAGCCAGAACCACAGGCGCCGTTCGCGGACGTAGAACATCGAAAAGATGCCCAACACGAGGAGCAGGCTGCCAAGATACACGACTTTTTTGCCCGGCGCGCGCGTCAACTGAAATACCGAAGCTTGCACCTGCTTGAATGAGTCGAGCTGCAAATAGACCGGCGATCCATACAAAAAGCTGTCGGATATCGCATTGATCGAGCTCTGGATGAAGCGGCTGCCCTCGGCGTTGGCTTGCGCCTCGGGCTCGCCGAGCTTCGCGCGCGACAGTTGCCACAGGTCCCACGTCGAGCCTTCCAGCATGCGCAGCAGCAGACCTGCGGCCTTTTCCTGCTCGCCCTTCGGCACCGAATGATCGATAAAACCGGCGATCGCCTGGAAGCCGCCCACCGTCTGACCGTTCGGCATCTTGATGCTGGTGTCCGCGCCCGCAAACAGGGTCAGCACGCGCAGCGCGCTTTCTTCCAGATGCTGCTGCAACTCGGCGTTCGAACCCGGCACCGAACGCAGCGCGAAGCTGTGAGCGGCCGCGGCGCGCATGGCCGGATCTTCGAGCGTCGCGCGCAGGTTCATCCATTCCTTGACCGTGCCGCCGGTGTCGGCGGGAATGCGCAGGTAGCGGAACGGGTCGTCCGGATTCACGCGCATGCCGGCGAGAAACATTCTTTCGCCCGACACGTCCACCGGCAGCATGTAGTTGTTGTACTCGCGCGCCTGGCCGTCCTTGTCGCGCACCTTGTATTGCACCGATGGACCGACGTTATGCAGGTCCAGCGGATTGGAGGTCTTGGCGCCCGAGCCGAGGCGTTCGTCGAACGCTTCCTTCAGCGTGCGATGCTGGGCCACGCCGCGCGCGTCGTTCTGGCCGCTGCCGTTCGACACGTTTTCGACGTTGATCGCGCGGAAGTCGGTGAATTCCACCGTCTGGCCGTCGGCCAGCGGCGTCGCCGAACCCAGCGGCGCGTTGCCGCCGATCGTGCCGCCGAACGGCGCGGTCTTCGCGCTCGCGCCGGACATCGGAAACGCCGTCATCTGCATCTGCGAGCCGCCGTCCTGGAAGCTCGATTGATAGATCGACACGCCGTCGTACGTGAACGGCTTGTTCACCTCGACTCGCGCCGGCACGCGCGCGCCAGTCTTATGGTCGACCACGACGATGTCGCTCGCGAACAGCTTCGGCATGCCGGTCGAGTAATAGTCGACGATGAACTTGTTCAGCTCGATCGAAAACGGCAGGTCCTGGATCAGCGAGCCGTCCGGCTGGTTCAGGATCGCCGTGGACACATGCTGCCCTTCCGGCACCCATGCATAGCCGCGGAACGTCGGGTTGGTTTGCGACAGACGGTGCTCGGGCGAAATATCGTTGATCACCGTGTTGGCGCGAATCGGCGATTTGTCGAACAGCCACATTTGCAGCTTGATCGGCAGATTGCTGTCGAGCAGGCCGCCCAGACAGATCACGACGATCGCCACGTGAGCGGAGATATAGCCGAACTTGGTGAGCGCGCCTCGCTTGGCGGCGATCAGCGTCGCGCCTTCGGATTCACGCGTGACGAATTTGTAGCCGAGCCGCGCGGACAGCCTGGCGAGCACGTCCGAGGTCTGCGCGCGCGTTTCATGCACGGCGAATTCGCCCTTGTGGTGAAACGCACGCAGGCTGCCTTCACGGACCTTGTCTTTCCAGCTCTTCGCGTCGGCGAGCATTTTCGGCGCATTGCGGATCACGCACAGCGACACCGACACCATCAGGAAACCGAGGATCAGCATGAACCACCACGAGCTGTACACCGTGTACAGACTCAGCGAGCGGAAGATGTCCGCCCAGAACGGGCCGAACTGATTGACGTAGTTGGGATACGGGTCGTCCTGCGTGAGGACGGTGCCGATGATGCTGGCGATCGACAGAATCACGAGCAACGCAATAGCGAAGCGCATCGAACTCAATACTTCGACGATGCTGCGCATGATGCGATTGCTTGACTTCGACTGCAAACCCGACGTGGTGACGCTCATTCATACTCCGACTGAACAGCAAAAAAGGGTGCAGGGCTGTCGTACGCACGACGCCCCCACCCTTTTCTTGTTTTTTACCGGCCTCGTCGAGCCGGTTGCATGGTGCTTGAGCTTCGTGAAAAAACGCAGGCTACCCCAAGTTTTTTCACCGCCTCGGGTGCCTGACGCGAAGCGCGCAAGTCTGGGCGCCTATGTTAATGCAAGCCCGCGATGTAATCGGCTACTGCCTTGATCTCACTATCCGACAGACGTGTTGCAATTGCATGCATCGCCTCGTTGTTGTTGCGTGCGCCGGGACCTTGCGTGAACGCCAGCAACTGCGCCACCGTGTACTCGGCCCACTGCCCCGACAAACGCGGATACTGCGACGGAATCCCTTGCCCGGTCGGCCCATGGCAGCTTGCGCAGGCCGGCACACCCTTGTCGGCGATCCCACCGCGATAAATTTTCTGGCCGAGCGCGACGGTGTCTTTGTTATGCGCGTAGCCTGGTTTCGGGGTCTGCGTCGAGAAATAGGCGGCGACGTTGACCATGTCCTGATCGGACAACGCAGCGGCCATGCCCGCCATGATTGCATTGTTGCGCGCGGGCTGCTTCGCGCCCGCCTGCGTTTTGAAGTCTTTGAGTTGCTTGACGAGATATTCGGGATGCTGACCCGCCAGCTTGGGGTACGCGCCGCCGGCACTGTTGCCGTCTGCGCCGTGGCAAGACGCACAGACCTGCACCGCGATTGCCTGCCCCCGATTGACGTCCGGTTTGACCGGATCTGCTGCTCGTGCCTGAATTGCCAAACCTGAAAGACCTGCCGCTACCTGAAGCACCATCAGAGTCTTGCACAGTCGATTCATTCGCACACCCTGTCTCGTCTTGTGGGATTTTTAGTGAGCCCCCAAACCTGGCGCCAGCCCCCCAAAAGGATTTCCTTCGGTGCGAAAAACTTGGGACGGCCCGGCGTTTTATTGAAGGCTTTGCAAAATACGACGGCGACTGAGTGGACCGCCAGGAGCCGCCAAGCCACACCGGCTGGCCCCTCTCAGGTTTTCAGTAAACCATCGTATTGTACAATAACTCGCTAATCGCTAAGACGCCAGTCGGGCTTGACCCGTCCCCACTCCGGGTTCCCCGGCGTCTCGAATCTCGGCCTGATCATGTCCTTCCTGCTCCACCAATCCCGCTTCTTCACGACCGTCAATCACCTGCGTGATCTGCCGGCCACCGCGCAACCTGAAATTGCGTTCGCGGGGCGCTCGAATGCGGGCAAGTCCACGGCCATCAATATTTTGTGCAACCAGAAGCGGCTCGCGTTCGCGAGTAAGACGCCGGGTCGCACGCAGCACATCAATTATTTCTCGGTGGGCAAGGCCGACGAGCCCGTCGCGAACCTCGTCGACCTGCCGGGCTATGGCTACGCGGAGGTGCCGGGCGCCGCCAAGGCCCACTGGGAAGCGCTGCTGTCCACCTACCTGCAATCGCGCTCGCAACTGCGCGGCATGATCCTGATGATGGACTCGCGCCGTCCGCTGACCGATCTGGACCGTCGGATGATCGAGTGGTTTGCGCCGACCGGCAAGCCGATCCACACGCTTCTCACGAAATGCGACAAATTGACACGGCAGGAAAGTGTGAATGCGCTGCGTACGACGCAAAAAGGCCTGGCTGAATATCGCAGCGCCGGCTATCAGGGCGAGTTGACCGCGCAGTTGTTCTCGGCGCTCAAGCGCGTCGGTATCGACGAAGCGCACGAACTGATCGAAAGCTGGCTGATCCCCGAGCAGAAGGGCGAAACAGACGCTGACGCAGACGAAGCGCAATAACCGCGGCGCGTTGGCCGGATAGTGCGAAAACGCCATTCCGGCCGCCCATAAAAAAACCCGCCGCTTTAACGGCGGGTCAAACAGCCTAATCGAAAAACGACAGGCACCCGCTCAGGGAGGAGAAGCGGGGAGGTCAGCGCATCGCGCCTTGCTCGATCGGTATGATATACCATTGTCTCGAAAAGTTTCCGGCAGCGAGGGCACGCACGAAGCGCGCATCACTGGCTCGCTCCACACACCCACGATATTCGATTCGCTATGAGCTTCTATCCGCATCACCGTCCGCGCCGCATGCGCCGTGACGACTTCTCGCGTCGCCTGATGCGCGAAAACATCCTCACCACCAACGATCTGATCTACCCGGTGTTTGTCGTCGAAGGCACGCATGTGCGGCAGGCCGTGCCGTCGATGCCGGGCGTCGAGCGCGTGTCGGTCGATCTGCTGATGGGTGTGGCCGAACAGTGCGTCGAGTTGGGCGTGCCGGTGTTGTCGCTGTTTCCGGCGATCGAGCCGTCGCTGAAAACACCGGACGGCCGCGAAGCGACCAACGCCGCTGGTTTGATCCCGCGCGCGGTTCGCGAACTGAAGAAGCGTTTCCCCGAGCTGGGCGTGTTGACCGACGTCGCGCTCGATCCGTACACGAGCCACGGCCAGGACGGCGTGCTCGACGAAGCCGGCTACGTGATCAACGACGAAACCGTCGAGATCCTGATCGAGCAGGCTCGCGCGCAGGCGGAAGCAGGCGTCGATATCGTCGCGCCGTCGGACATGATGGACGGCCGCATCGGCGCGATCCGCGAAATGCTCGAGAGCGAAGATCACGTGCATACACGGATCATGGCTTACGCGGCCAAGTTCGCGTCGGCGTTTTACGGCCCGTTTCGCGACGCCGTCGGTTCCGCGACGAACCTCGGCAAGAGCAACAAGATGACTTATCAGATGGACCCGGCCAATTCGAACGAAGCGCTGCGCGAAGTGCAAGCGGATATCGACGAAGGCGCGGACATGGTGATGGTCAAGCCGGGCATGCCGTATCTCGACATCGTGCGGCGCGTGAAGGACGAGTTCAAATTCCCGACCTACGTGTATCAGGTGAGCGGCGAGTACGCGATGCTGAAAGCGGCCGCGCAGAACGGCTGGCTCGATCACGACAAGGCGATGATGGAATCGCTGCTGGCGTTCAAGCGGGCCGGCGCGGATGGGGTTCTGACGTATTTCGCGCTGGATGCTGCGCGGATTTTGCGCGCGCAGAAGTGATTTGTAGGCGGCTTGTAGAGCGTCGTTGAGATTGGAAAGCAAAAACGGAGGCGGACTTTTGAGGTCCGTCTCCGTTTTTTTTGCGTACTGCGTGCTGCTGGCGCGGGTTTTTGCCCGCATTTGCCTCAACAGTAAGCTGTACGACCGATCAGACCCCCGGGGTGCTAACGCGATCAAGCGTACGCAAGAACTTGTCCACAGATTCGTAGCCAACAACGCGCAGCACTTCTTTCCCGCTCTGGTCGAAGAAAATGATGCCGGGCGGCCCAAACAGGCTAAACCGCTTGAGCAGCGTTTGATCGTCGGCGTTGTTCGCGGTGACGTCGGCGCGCAGCAGGTTCATCTGCTTGAGCTTGGCCTGCACCCGGGCGTCGCTGAACGTGAACTTCTCCATTTCCTTGCAGCTCACACACCAGTCCGCATAGAAGTCCAGCATAGCGGGCCGTGCGGCCGCTTTGACGGCCTGATCGAGTTCACTCGACGAGCGGACAGCACCGAACGTGAGATCGCTCCCAGGCGCCGCATTCGCTGTATTCGACGCATTGGCACTCGATGCGCCCGCCTCGCCGCCGCGCGCGGCAAGCACGGCCAGCGGACGCAGCGGATCGGACGAGCCCGCGGCAAGACCGACGAGCAGCGTCGCCGCCCAGATCGCGAGCGCCGCGCCGACGCCGCGCCCGAGGCGGCGCCACACCGGGACACCCGCCGACGTCGCCGAGAAGAGCCCCAGCGCGGCCGCGGCGATCAGCAGCCACAGTGCGCTGAGCAGCATCGTCGCGGCAGCGCCCAGCACCGGCCAGACGATCCACAACGCAGCGGCAAGCAGCACGACGCCGAAGAATACCTTCACGCCGTCCATCCACGCACCCGCACGCGGCAGCAACGTACCGGCGCCGAGTCCGATGATCAACAGCGGCACGCCGAGACCCAATCCCATCGCGAAGAGCGCGGCGCCGCCGAGCACGGCGTCGCCGGTGTGGGCGATAAACGCCAGGACGGCAAATAGCGGCGCGGTCATACAGGCGCCGACGACCAGCGCGGACAACGCGCCCATCACGGCGACCGCCGCATACTTACCGCCCGAACGCCCCGTCGACGTGCGCGACACGCCGTCTTGCCAGCGCTGCGGCAGAGCAATGTCGAAGCCGGCGATCAGCGTCAACGCGAAGGCCGTCAGCAGCACGCCGAACGCGCCGAGCACCCACGGGTTTTGCAACCACGCGCCCAGGCTCTGTCCGACCAGCGCGGCCGCAATACCGAGCGCGGTGTAGACAAGCGCCATCCCGATCACATACGCCAGCGACAACGTGAAACCGCGTGCACGCGTCACGCGCGCGCCTTCGCCGATGATGATCGCCGACAGAATCGGAATCATCGGATAAGAGCACGGCAGCAGGCTCAGCACTGCACCGGCCACGAAATAGAGCCCGATGATCGCGAAAAAGCCGCCGCCTTGCAGCAGCGACTGCGCATAGTCGGCGCTGGTGGCGCGCTCGTACCACGGCGCGTCGGCCGCGGCGGATTGCTGCGCTGACGCAGTCGACGGCGCTGTCGCCGGCGCGCTGCTGCCGGCCGCTTGCAAAGCCGCTCCGCTCACGTGATAAACACGCTCCATCGGCGGGTAGCAGATGCCTGCATCGGCACAACCCTGCGACGTTACCGCGAGATCGAACGGCCCTTGGGCCTGCTTGACCGGAATCCGGATCGTCAACTCGTTCCGGTACGTTTCGACGTTCTTGTTGAAGGTCTGATCGAACTTGACATGACCTGGCGGCAACTGCGCGTCGCCGATCGTCGTAGTGCCGTTGCGGGTCGCGAACGCGAAACGCTCGCGGTACATGTAGTAACCGTCGGCGATCTTGTAGGTGACGTCGACCTCACCGGGCTTCTCGGTCGCGCTGAATTTGAACGCGACGGCGGGATCGAGGAAATCGTCCGCGGCGCGCGCAAGCGTACTGAACTGCGCGGCTAGCAGGCCACCGAGCAGGAAAAGGAAAGTGCGCAGCGCATTGCGCATGCGTCGATCAAAACCGTTAAACATGGAGAGGACGTTGAGTTTCAGCGATGACCCACTGGCCGTACGCGGCCGACGCCGTCGCCTGCCAGCAGAGAATTTCGGGTGTGTCGTAGGGATGGTGCGCCTGAATGTACTGCTCGAGCTCCAGCGCACGAGCGGCACTCGTCTTGAACAGGAGCTGGATCTCCTGCGATGTCTCGATTGCGCCCTGCCAGTGATAGCTCGACTGCACGGCGCCTAACTGCGTGGCACACGCACAGAGCCGCGCGGCAAGCGCATCGGCTGAGAGCTTCTGAGCAGTGGCTGCGTCTGGCACTGTCGTCAGAATCAGGGTTACATTCACGCTCACAGAAGGACTCCGGCCGCGCACGTTCGAGGTGGCGTTATCGTATCACCTGGCCATCAGGTATCGCAGACGCCGGTGCTACCCGCTTGCGGCATAACGTCGCCGTGTTTGCCATTCGGTGTTTGCCATTCGGTGTTTGCCATTCGGTGTTTGCCATTCGGTGTTTGCCCTGCTGCGACGCTGGAAACAAAAAAGCCAGGCGCGATGCCTGGCTTTTTTCCCGCGGCTAAAAAGCTTACTCAGCTTCTTGCACTTCGGTTTCTTCAACTTCCGGGCGGTCGAGCAATTCGACCAGTGCCATCGGTGCATTGTCGCCAACGCGGAAGCCGAACTTCAGGACGCGCAAGTAGCCGCCCGGACGGGTGGCGTAACGCGGGCCCAGCACTTCGAACAGCTTCGTGACCGAGTCACGATCGCGCAGGCGGTTGAACGCCAGACGACGATTTGCCAGCGACGGCTTCTTGCCGAGCGTGATCAGCGGCTCGACGACTTTACGCAGTTCTTTAGCCTTCGGCAGCGTGGTCTTGATGACTTCGTGCTCGATCAGCGAATTGGACATATTACGGAGCATTGCCAGACGGTGGCTGCTCGTGCGGTTGAGTTTCCGCAAACCATGACGGTGACGCATGTTAATTCCTTTGATTCAAAGTTTTGGTCCAGCTCTTCTATCGCGCTCGCTTTGTATTTCAGTTTCCCGAAGATCGCGAGTGCACGGGCCGGTAGTGAAAAAAGACAAGACGCGGATTTTAAAGGAAAATCCGCGTCTTTGCCAGTGCAGCGACGGGCTCTGGTCCCGGTATTACTGCTCGATTACTTGTCCAAACCTGCCGGCGGCCAGTTTTCGAGTTTCATACCAAGCGTCAAACCGCGCGACGCCAATACTTCCTTGATTTCGTTCAACGACTTGCGACCCAGATTCGGGGTCTTGAGCAATTCGTTTTCCGTGCGCTGGATCAGATCGCCGATGTAGTAAATGTTCTCGGCCTTCAGGCAGTTCGCGGAACGAACCGTCAGCTCGAGATCATCGACCGGACGCAGCAGGATCGGATCGATCTGCGGCGCACGCGACGGCGCTTCAGCCGTAGCTTCGGTGCCTTCCAGAGCAGCGAACACCGACAGTTGGTCCACCAGAATGCGTGCCGATTGACGGATCGCTTCTTCAGGCGAGATCACACCGTTGGTTTCGATGTTCATCACGAGCTTGTCGAGGTCGGTACGCTGTTCGACACGCGCGCTTTCCACGGCGTAGCTCACGCGGCGAACCGGCGAGAACGACGCGTCCAGCACGATACGGCCGATGATCTTGGCCGACTCTTCGCCGTAACGACGCACATTGCCCGGCACATAACCACGGCCCTTTTCGACCTTGATCTGCACGTCGAGCTTGCCGCCCTTCGACAGGTGCGCAATCACGTGATCCGGATTGATCACTTCGCAATCGTGCGCGAGTTCGATGTCGCCAGCGGTGACAACGCCTTCGCCTTCCTTGCGCAGCGTAACCGTCACTTCGTCACGGTTATGCAGCTTGAACACCACGCCCTTCAGGTTCAACAACAGGTTGACCACATCCTCTTGCACACCGTCGAGCGTCGAGTATTCATGTACGACGCCTGCGATCGTCACTTCGGTCGGCGCATAGCCCACCATCGACGACAGCAGCACGCGCCGAAGCGCGTTACCCAAGGTGTGGCCGTAACCGCGTTCAAACGGTTCCATGACCACTTTCGCATGGCTCTCACCAAGCGATTCAACTGCGATGATCTTGGGCTTCAACAAACTGGTTTGCATAGGTTTTCCTTTTCAATACCCTCGGCTCGTTACACCGATAAGGCTGACCGGTAACAACCTGAAAATAAACAGCCGAGACACCCGTTTGCACAAGGCAATCGGGGTGCCCCGGCCGTTAATCCGATTACCGCGAATACAATTCGACGATCAGGCTTTCGTTGATATCGCCAGCGATGTCGCTGCGTTCCGGCTTGCTCTTGAACGTGCCTTCGAACTTCTTCGAATCGACAGCGACCCAGCTCGGCAGACCGCCTTGCTCAGCCAGCGACAGCGCTTCGAGAATACGCGCCTGCTTCTTCTTCTGTTCGCGAACTGCGACGACGTCGCCCGCCTTAACTTGCATCGACGGGATGTTCGACACGACGCCGTTCACCGTGATCGCCTTGTGGCTCACCAGTTGACGTGCTTCTGCGCGCGTCGAACCGAAGCCCATGCGATACACGACGTTGTCCAGACGCGATTCGAGCAATTGCAGCAGGTTTTCACCCGTGTTGCCCTTCAGGCGATCGGCTTCAGCGAAGTAACGACGGAATTGACGCTCGAGGACGCCGTAGATGCGCTTAACTTTTTGCTTTTCGCGCAGCTGCGTGCCGTAATCGGACGTACGGGCACCCGAGGTGCGGCCATGCTGGCCGGGCTTGCTGTCGAGCTTGCACTTGTCAGCGAGCGAACGACGGGCGCTCTTCAGGAAAAGGTCAGTGCCTTCACGGCGGGACAGCTTGGCCTTAGGGCCGATATAACGTGCCACGTTGATTCCTTCATTGATTGATCACGCGGATGCATGCATTCGCGCTAGTCCGAACCCTTTGGGTCGAACGGTGGGCTTAGTCAATTCAATAGCGCAAGCAGCCTGCCGTCGCCCGGCTTATGACCCGGCGGCAACAGGCGCTAGCGAAAACAGCGTCTTAGATACGACGACGCTTCGGCGGACGGCAGCCGTTGTGCGGGACCGGCGTCACGTCGGAGATCGCGGTGATCTTGATGCCAAGACCATGCAACGCGCGCACCGCCGATTCGCGGCCAGGACCGGGGCCCTTGATCCGCACTTCGAGGTTCTTTACGCCGTATTCCATCGCCACGCGGCCAGCCGATTCGGCCGCCACTTGGGCTGCAAACGGGGTCGATTTACGCGAACCCTTGAAGCCCTGACCACCCGACGTTGCCCAGGCAAGTGCATTGCCTTGACGATCGGTGATCGTGATGATGGTGTTGTTGAACGACGCGTGAACGTGAACCACGCCCTCGGCGACGTTCTTCTTGACCTTCTTGCGAACGCGTTGCGCCGCGGAGTTGTTCGAAGCCTTAGCCATTACGTTTTCCTGTAACTGTCAGTTCCGCTTACTTCTTCAGCGATTGCGCTGCACGACGCGGACCCTTGCGCGTACGGGCATTCGTACGCGTGCGTTGGCCACGCAGGGGCAAGCCCTTGCGATGACGCACACCACGGTAGCAGCCGAGATCCATCAGGCGCTTGATGTTCATCGTCGTTTCACGGCGCAGATCGCCTTCAACGATGAACTTGCCGACTTCTTCACGCAGCTTTTCGAGGTCTGCGTCGTTCAGGTCCTTGACCTTCTTCGAAAATGCCACACCAGCAGCGACGCAAATGTCGCGCGAGCGCGTGCGGCCGATACCGTAAATTGCCGTCAGGCCGATTTCGGTATGCTGGTGATTCGGGATGTTAACCCCTGCGATACGAGCCATTGTTTTTCCTCAAACAAAAAGCGCAGCAAAAAGCGCGGCGTTCAGCCTTGACGCTGTTTGTGGCGCGGATCAGAGCTGCAAATCACGCGCACAACGCCTTTGCGCTTGATGATCTTGCAATTGCGGCAAATGCGCTTAACCGATGCCATCACTTTCATGATATTACCCTTTTTTCAAATCACTTCGCCCGGAACACGATCCGCGCACGCGACAGATCGTAAGGCGTCAATTCAACCGTCACCTTGTCGCCCGGCAGGATTCGGATGTAGTGCATCCGCATCTTGCCGGATATGTGTCCCAATACGACATGGCCGTTTTCCAGCTTCACCCTAAAGGTAGCGTTAGGCAGGTTTTCGATGACTTCACCCTGCATCTGGATAACATCGTCTTTGGCCATAAGTCCTTTCAACGCATCGGGACGCCGCCGCCTTTGAAGTTAGCTTTCTTCAGCAGCGATTCATACTGTTGCGACATAACGTACGACTGCACCTGCGCCATGAAATCCATTGTGACGACGACAATGATCAGCAGCGACGTTCCACCAAAATAAAACGGCACGTTCCAGCGCAGTACCAAAAATTCAGGCAGCAGACAAACAAACACGATGTAGATCGCACCGGCCAGCGTCAGACGCGTGAGGATGCGGTCGATATATCGAGCCGTCTGGTCGCCCGGGCGGATGCCTGGGACGAAAGCGCCACTCTTTTTCAGGTTGTCGGCCGTTTCTCTGCTGTTGAACACCAGTGCGGTGTAGAAGAAACAGAAGAAAACGATCGCCAACGCGTACAGCAACACGTACACGGGTTGACCGGGCTTGAGTGCTTCGGCCACGTTGTGCAACGTGTCTGCGAACCAGCTGGTACGCGACCCCGAACTAAACCAGTTCAGGATGGTTGCCGGGAAGAGAATGATCGACGATGCAAAGATCGGCGGAATCACACCCGACATGTTCAGCTTCAGCGGCAAATGCGAAGACTGGCCGCCGTAAATCTTGTTACCGACTTGCCGCTTGGCGTAATTCACAAGAATCTTGCGCTGGCCGCGTTCGATAAACACCACCAGATACGTCACTGCAGCAATCAGCGCGACGACGATAATCGCCGAGATGATGCTCATCGAGCCGGTTCGCACCAATTCGAAAAGACCACCGATCGCGTTCGGGAAACCCGCCGCAATACCACCGAAAATAATGATCGAGATACCGTTGCCAAGCCCACGTTCCGTGATCTGCTCACCCAGCCACATCAGGAACATCGTGCCGGTCACCAGCGTCACGACTGTCGTCAAACGAAACACCATCCCCGGATCGATCACGAGGCCCGGCTGATTTTCCAATGCGACGGCAATGCCGAACGCCTGAAACGTCGCCAGCAGGACCGTAAAGATACGCGTGTACTGCGTAATCTTCCGTTGACCCGCCTGCCCTTCCTTTTTCAGCGCTTCCAGCTGCGGCGAGACGATCGCCAGCAACTGCATGATGATCGACGCCGAAATGTACGGCATGATCCCAAGCGCGAAAATCGTGAACCGCGAAAGTGCGCCACCCGAGAACATGTTGAACATGCCAAGGATGCCGCCCGACTGGCTTTGAAACAGCTTTGCCAGTTGGTCCGGGTCGATACCCGGCACCGGAATATGCGCGCCGATACGGTAGACGATCAACGCCAGCAGCAGGAACACTGCCCGCCGACGCAGATCGCCAAACTTCGCCGCGCTGCGACCGGGTTTTGCGAGACTCGGACTGTTAGCCAAGTACCTTCTCCGATGCAAATGCTAGTGACGGCAAATAACTTGCGCGTTACTCGGCAAAAGAGCCGCCGGCTGCTTCAATAGCAGCGCGCGCACCCTTCGTCGCACCCAGACCCTTCACAACGACCTTGCGCTTCAACTCGCCCGTCGCGATGATCTTGGCGCTCGTGATCAGCTCGCCCAAAACGCCGGCTTGCTTCAAAGCCAGCAAATCGACTTCGTCGACCGGCAGCTTTTCCAGATCCGAGAGACGCACTTCACCAACGAATTCCTTCGTCAGCGAGGTGAAACCGCGCTTCGGCAGGCGACGTTGCAGCGGCATTTGACCGCCTTCGAAGCCAACCTTGTGAAAGCCGCCTGAACGCGACTTCTGACCCTTGTGACCACGGCCAGCAGTCTTGCCCAGACCGGAGCCGATACCACGGCCGACGCGACGCTTAGCGTGCTTCGAACCGGCAGCCGGCTTCAGGTTATTCAATTCCATTATCAACTCCTTGAGTCCTGGTCAGCCGCTTAGCCGATGACCTTAACGAGGTACGAAACCTTGTTGATCATGCCGCGCACAGCCGGCGTGTCCTGCAACTCGCTGACCGAATTGAGTCGGCGCAGACCCAAGCCACGCACCGTAGCACGGTGCGTTTCACGGGTGCCGATCAGGCTCTTGACGAGCTGGACCTTGACAGTTTTATCAGACATGGTGTCCACCTTAGCCCAGAATATCTTCGACGGACTTGCCGCGCTTCGCCGCGATATCACCCGGCGTCGACTGCTTGCGCAGACCGTCGAGCGTTGCACGAACGAGGTTGTACGGGTTCGTCGAACCGTGGCTCTTAGCAACCACGTTTTGCACGCCCATCACGTCGAACACAGCGCGCATCGGACCGCCAGCGATCACACCGGTACCATCCTTCGCCGGAGCGAGGAGGACTGCGGATGCGCCGTGCTTACCGTGCACTTCGTGTTGCAACGTACCGTTCTTCAGCGGCACCTTGAACATGTTGCGGCGAGCTTGTTCCATTGCCTTTTGAACAGCAACCGGAACTTCCTTCGCTTTGCCCTTGCCCATGCCGATGCGGCCATCGCCGTCGCCAACCACGGTCAGTGCGGCAAAACCGAGAATCCGGCCGCCCTTCACAACCTTGGTCACGCGGTTGACCGAAATCATCTTTTCGCGCAGGCCGTCGTCGCGTTCGTCAGCCTGAACTTTCGCTTGCATCTTTGCCATGACGAATTCTTCCCTTAGAACTTGAGTCCGGCTTCGCGCGCCGCATCAGCCAGCGCTTTCACGCGGCCGTGGTAACGGAAACCCGAACGGTCGAAGGCGACGGATTCGATGCCGGCAGCCTTAGCCTTTTCTGCAATGCGCTTACCGATCAGGGTCGCAGCAGCAACGTTGCCGCCCTTGCCCGTTTGATCAGCCAGTTGCGCACGCACTTCGGCTTCGAGCGTCGACGCGCTGGCGAGCACCTTGGTGCCGCACGGCGAGAACACTTGCGCATAGATGTGCGTGTTCGTGCGATGCACGGCGAGACGCGCGACCTGCAGCTCAGCGATCTTGATACGCGTCTGACGAGCGCGGCGCAGGCGAGATTGAGTCTTATCCATGATTGCGCACCCTTACTTCTTCTTCGTTTCTTTGAGGATCACAACCTCGTTGGCGTAACGCACACCCTTGCCCTTGTAGGGCTCCGGCGGACGATAGCCGCGCACTTCTGCCGCGACCTGGCCAACTTGTTGTTTATTGATCCCCTTGATCACGATTTCGGTTTGCGTCGGGGTTTCAGCCTTGACGCCTTCCGGCATCTGGTGCACCACGGGGTGCGAGAAACCCAGCGACAGGTTCAGCTTGTCGCCTTGCGCTTGTGCGCGGTAACCGACGCCAACCAGCGTCAGCTTGCGCTCGAAACCCTTCGTCACGCCGTTCACCATGTTCGCCACCAGTGCGCGCATCGTGCCCGACATCGCATTCGCTTCGCGGCTTTCGTCAACCGGCTCAAACTTCAGCACGCCGTTGTCGTTCACCACTTTCACGAGGCTGTTTGCAGCCTGCGAAATCGTACCCAGCGGACCCTTGACGGTAATGCGTTCGTCGCTCAGGGCCACTTCTGCGCCTTGCAGCGCGATCGGGCTTTTACCTACTCGAGACATGTTTCTCTCCTTTCGGCCTTAAGCGACGTAGCAGATGACTTCGCCGCCAACGCCCGTTGCACGCGCCTTGCGGTCCGTCATCACGCCCTTCGGCGTCGACACGATTGCCACGCCGAGGCCATTCATGACCACGGGGATGTCGTTACGGCCGCGGTACACACGCAGACCAGGCTTCGAAACGCGTTCAATGCGCTCGATCACCGGACGGCCAGCGTAGTACTTCAACACGATGTTCAATTCAGACTTCGCACCTTCGGACTTCACTGCGAAATCATCGATATAGCCTTCGTCCTTCAGGACCTGCGCAATCGCAACCTTGACTTTCGACGAGGGCATTGTCACCGAAACTTTCTCGACCATCTGCGCATTGCGGATGCGAGTCAGCATATCGGCGATAGGATCACTCATGCTCATTTACGTTTCTCCTATTACCAGCTCGCCTTGGTCAGGCCAGGGATCTCGCCGCGGAACGCGATTTCGCGAATCTTGTTACGCGCCAGCCCGAATTTACGGAACGTGCCACGCGGGCGACCGGTAATTGCGCAACGGTTGCGCTTACGGGTCGGGTTAGAGTTGCGCGGCAGTTGTTGCAGTTCCAGACGTGCTGCGTAATGCTCTTCGTCCGACTTGCTCGTATCGCCGATGATCGCTTTCAGCTCAGCACGCTTGGGAGCGTACTTAGCAGCCAGGCGAGCACGCTTCTTTTCACGTTCGATCAGTGCCAGTTTAGCCACGGTAACCTCAGTTTCTGAACGGGAACTTGAAGCTGGCGAGCAGAGCCTTTGCTTCGTCGTCGGTCTTCGCAGTCGTCGTGATGCTGATGTTCAGCCCACGCAGTGCGTCGATCTTGTCGTAGTCGATTTCGGGGAAAATGATCTGCTCTTTCACACCGATGTTGTAGTTGCCGCGACCATCGAACGCACGACCCGACACGCCACGGAAGTCACGCACACGGGGGAGCGCAACCGTCACGAAACGGTCCAGAAATTCGTACATTGCCTGACCACGCAACGTGACCATTGCACCGATCGGATAGCCCTGACGGATCTTGAAGCCAGCGATTGCTTTGCGTGCCTTCGTGATCACCGGCTTCTGGCCTGCGATCTTCGTCAGGTCGCCGACGGCGTTTTCGATGATCTTCTTGTCAGCAACCGCTTCGCCAAGGCCCATGTTCAGGGTGATCTTGGTGATGCGCGGCACTTCCATCACGGACTTGTAACCGAACTTCTCGATGAGGCCGGGTACAACCTTCTCTTTGTAAAACTCTTGCAAACGAGCCATTTTTTTACTCCGCAGCGTCAGGCGCTCAGCTCAGCACCGGTCGTCTTGAGGAAACGGACTTTCTTGTCTCCCTCGACCTTGATGCCTACACGCGACGCCTTGCCATTCGCGTCGACCAATGCGACGTTCGAAATTTGCAGCGGCATCGTCTTGGCTTCAACACCGCCCGTCGTACCCTTCATCGGGTTCGGCTTGACGTGTTTTTTGACGAGGTTGACACCCTCGACAATCACTTTGCCTTCGCCAACGGACAGCACGACGCCGCGCTTGCCTTTGTCTTTGCCGGTGATGACGATAACTTCGTCACCTTTGCGAATCTTGTTCATCGCGACTCCTTACAGCACTTCAGGTGCCAACGAAACGATCTTCATGAATCGTTCGCTGCGCAACTCGCGCGTAACAGGCCCGAAAATACGGGTGCCAATAGGTTCGAGCTTGGCATTCAACAGCACTGCTGCATTGCCGTCGAACTTGATCAGCGAGCCGTCCTGACGGCGCACGCCCTTGGCGGTACGAACCACCACGGCGTTATAGATTTCGCCTTTCTTCACGCGCCCGCGCGGCGTTGCTTCTTTGACGGTCACCTTGATGATGTCGCCAATGCTGGCATAACGACGCTTCGAGCCGCCGAGAACCTTGATGCACATGACTTCACGCGCACCGGTGTTGTCGGCCACTTCAAGCCGAGTTTCGGTCTGGATCATGGTTTATCTTTCCCAACTTAATCCGGTCACACCACCATGGCGTACCCGGTCAGTCTTGGTCCCGTCAGCCAATCGGCTGCTTGGGTATGAACAGCAGCGACGGCAAACGAAACCCGCCATCGCAATCCGGTGAATCCTTCGGAACAGACTGGCGCCTGCACCGCTTCCCCCACCAACTTCGCCCGCGACGGGGCTCCCATAAAAGAGGGAAGACCGAGATTATAACAAATAATCTCGGTCTTGCAAGCGAAACTTACTGCGATTCAACTACTTCTACAACTTTGCGGCGTCAGATGACGCGAGCAGCCTCGACCAGGCGAGCCACAACCCAAGCTTTCGTCTTCGAAATCGGACGCGTTTCCTGGATTTCAACGAGGTCACCCTCGTTGTACGTGTTCGCATCGTCGTGCGCGTGGTACTTCTTCGAACGCACAACGTACTTGCCGTAGATCGGGTGCTTCACGCGGTGCTCAACCAGCACGGTGACCGTCTTGTCCATCTTGTTGCTGACGACCTTGCCGACCAGCGTCCGCTTGAGCGAGGTTTTTACGCTATCGTTCATTTCTGGTTCGCCTTCTCAGTCAGGACGGTCCGCACACGTGCGATGTCGCGACGAACCTTCTTCAGCTGGCTCGTGTTCGTGAGCTGCTGGGTCGCGAGTTGCATGCGCAGGCCGAATTGCGCCTTCAACAGGTCCGACAGCTCCTTGTTGAGCGCGGCCTGATCTTTCTGGTGAAGTTCGGAAGCCTTCATCATTTGCTCCTTAGGCGCCGAGCTGACGCACGATAAACGTCGTCTTGAGCGGCAGCTTAGCTGCAGCCAGACGGAACGCTTCGCGTGCCAGCTCTTCGGTTACGCCGTCCATTTCGTACAGCATCTTGCCCGGTTGAATCTCTGCGACGTAGTACTCAGGGTTACCCTTACCGTTACCCATCCGTACTTCGGCCGGCTTGTGCGAGATCGGCTTGTCCGGGAAGATGCGGATCCAGATGCGGCCACCACGCTTGATGTGACGCGTCATTGCACGACGTGCCGCTTCAATCTGGCGCGCGGTCAAGCGACCACGACCGATAGCCTTCAGGCCGAACTCACCGAACGACACCGCGTTGCCGCGGGTAGCGATACCGGTGTTACGACCCTTCTGCTCTTTGCGATACTTTCTGCGTTTCGGTTGCAGCATCGTTATTCTCCAGTCTTGCCGTCGCCGCCGGCGCCACCAGCACCGCCCGTACGACGGGGAGCGCCACGGCGTGCACCTGCCGGGCCACCACCTTCGCCATCGCGACGCGGACGGCGATCGCCACCCGGACGTGCGTTACGGCGCGGACGCTTTTCTTCGGCGACTTCTTCAACCACCGGTGCGTCGTTGCGGCCGAGCGTATCGCCCTTGTAGACCCACACCTTCACGCCGATGATGCCGTACGTCGTCTTCGCTTCCGAAGTCGCGTAGTCGATATCGGCACGCAGCGTATGAAGCGGCACGCGACCTTCGCGATACCATTCCGTACGGGCGATTTCGATACCGTTCAGGCGGCCCGCGCTCATGATCTTGATGCCTTGAGCACCCAGACGCATGGCGTTTTGCATCGCACGCTTCATCGCGCGGCGGAACATAATCCGGCGCTCGAGCTGCTGCGTGATCGAATCCGCGATCAGTTGCGCATCGGTTTCCGGCTTGCGGATTTCTTCGATGTTGACGTGGACCGGAACGCCCATGCGGCGTTGCAGTTCCGACTTCAGCAGCTCGATATCCTCGCCCTTCTTACCGATGACCACACCCGGACGCGAGCTGTAAATCGTGATGCGCGCGTTCTTCGCCGGACGCTCGATAACGACGCGACCAACCGAAGCGTTCTTCAGCTTCTTCTTCAGGTATTCACGAACACCGATGTCTTCCTGCAACATCGCCGCGAAATTGCTGTTGTTCGCGTACCAACGCGACGCCCAATTGCGGCTGACGGCCAAACGGAAGCCAGTCGGATGAATTTTCTGTCCCATCGTATGACCCCTTAATTCCCGACCGTCACAGTGATGTGACAGGATTGCTTCTCGATGCGGTTACCGCGGCCTTTAGCGCGCGCGGTGAAACGCTTGAGCGACGCAGCCTTGTCGATGTAGATGCTCGTGATCTTGAGCTCATCGATATCGGCGCCTTCGTTATGCTCCGCATTCGCGATCGCCGACAGCACGACCTTTTTCACGATTCCCGCAGCCTTCTTCGGCGAGAACGTCAGAACGTTCAGTGCCTTGTCGACCGGCAAACCGCGGATCTGGTCAGCCACAAGGCGCGTTTTCTGCGCCGAGATGCGGGCACCGCGATGAATTGCTTTCACTTCCATCATGAGCCCCTTATTTCTTAGCCTTCTTGTCGGCTGCGTGACCCTTGAACGTCCGGGTCAATGCAAACTCGCCAAGCTTGTGGCCGACCATGTTTTCCGAGATGTACACCGGAACGTGTTGACGGCCGTTATGCACAGCAATCGTCAGACCGATGAAATCCGGCAGAATCGTCGAACGGCGCGACCAGGTTTTGATCGGCTTCTTATCCCGCGAAGCTGCAGCCGCCTCAACTTTCTTCAGCAAATGGGCGTCGCAGAACGGACCTTTTTTTACAGAACGTGCCATTGCCTACTCCTTAACGCTTGTGACGGCGCTGGACGATCATGCTCGTCGTGCGCTTGTTGCTGCGGGTGCGATAACCCTTGGTCGGCGTGCCCCACGGGCTCACCGGATCACGACCTGCAGCCGTCTTGCCTTCACCACCGCCGTGCGGGTGATCGACCGGGTTCATTGCAACGCCACGCACCGTCGGGCGGATACCGCGCCAGCGGTTCGCGCCAGCCTTACCGATTTGACGGAGGCTGTGCTCTTCGTTGCCAACTTCACCAATCGTCGCGCGGCATTCGACGTGAACGCGGCGGATTTCACCCGAGCGCAGGCGGACCTGTGCGTAGATGCCTTCGCGAGCCAGCAGCATCGCCGACGTACCAGCCGAACGCGCCATTTGCGCGCCCTTGCCCGGCAACATTTCGATGCAGTGGATCGTCGTACCGACCGGAATGTTACGGATCGGCAGCGTGTTACCTGCGCGGATCGGAGCTTCCGAACCCGACAGCAGTTGCTGACCAACCGTCACACCCTTCGGAGCGATGATGTACTTGCGCTCGCCGTCTGCGTACAGAACCAGCGCGATGTTCGCGCTACGGTTCGGATCGTACTCAAGACGTTCGACCTTCGCCGGAATGCCGTCCTTGTTGCGACGGAAATCGACGATACGATACTGTTGCTTGTGACCACCACCCTTATGACGCGTGGTGATGTGGCCGTTGTTGTTACGGCCGGCGGTCGAGGATTGCGAATCGAGCAGCGGTGCGAACGGCTTGCCCTTATGCAGATCCTTGTTGACCACCTTGACCATCGCGCGGCGACCCGGCGAAGTCGGCTTAACTTTAACGATTGCCATGATTACTTGGCCTCCGCTTCAAAGTTGATTTCCTGGCCGGGCTTCAGGCAGACGTACGCCTTCTTCACGTCCTTGCGCTTGCCTTCGTAGCGGCCAAAACGCTTGGCTTTGCCCTTCGAGACCAGCACGTTGACGGAATTGACTTCCACCTTGAACAGCAGCTCGACTGCAGCCTTCACTTCCTGCTTCGTGGCATCGGGCGCGACTTCGAACACAACTTGCTCGTTCTTGTCGGCCACCAGCGTCGCCTTTTCGGAGATCACCGGCGCGAGCAGGACCTGCATCAAACGATGATCGTTCTTGCGAATCTCGCTCATGACAGCAACTCCTCGATCTGGGCGACCGCAGCCTTCGTGATCAGGATCTTCTTGAAGTAGATCAGCGACAGCGGGTCGGCGTAACGCGGCTCGACAACCGCCACGTGGGCGAGATTGCGCGACGCGAGGTACAGGTTTTCGTCAACCGTGTCGGTAATCACCAGCACGGAGTCGAGACCCATCGCCTTGAATTTTTCGGCCAACAGCTTGGTCTTCGGCGCTTCGAGCGTCAGCTCGTCGACCACCGAGATACGGCCTTCGCGGGCCAGCTGCGAGAAGATCGAGCAGAGACCTGCGCGATGCATCTTCTTGTTGACCTTGTGCGAAAAGTTTTCTTCCGGCGAATTCGGGAAGATCCGGCCACCGCCGCGCCACAGCGGGCTCGACGACATACCGGCACGGGCACGGCCCGTACCCTTCTGGCGCCACGGCTTCTTGGTCGTGTGCTTGACTTGCTCACGGTCCTTCTGCGCGCGGTTGCCGCTACGGGCATTGGCTTGATACGCCACCACGACCTGGTGAATCAGGGCTTCGTTGTAATCGCGGCCGAACACGACGTCCGACGCGCTAACGCCTGCACCTTCCTGACCATTGGCATTCAGGAGCTTAAGTTCCATTATTTCGCTCCTTTCACGGCACGCGTCTTCACGGCCGGCGTAACGAATACCTTGCCACCCTTCGCACCCGGAACGGCGCCCTTGACCAGCAACAGCTTGCGGTCAGCGTCGATACGAGCGATTTCGAGGTTTTGCACGGTTACCGTATCGTCACCCATGTGACCGGTCATGCGCTTACCCGGGAAAACACGACCCGGATCCTGCGCCATACCGATCGAACCCGGCACGTTGTGCGAGCGCGAGTTACCGTGCGATGCACGGCCGGATGCGAAGTTGTAACGCTTGATGGTACCGGCGTAGCCCTTACCGATCGACACGCCTTGCACGTCGACCTTCTGGCCTACTTCGAACAGGTCGGGACCGACCACGGTGCCGTTCGACAACTCGGCAGCCTTGGCAGCATCGATCTGGAATTCTTTGAGGATTTCACCGGCTTGAACACCGGCTTTGGCGAGATGACCGGCCAACGGCTTCGTCACACGCGATGCACGGCGCGTACCGAATGCAACCTGCACGGCGGTATAGCCGTCGGTTTCAACAGTCTTGATCTGCGTCACGCGGTTGTCGGACACGTCCAGCACGGTAACGGGAATCGAATCCCCTTCTGCCGTGAAGATACGGGTCATGCCAACCTTGCGACCTACGAGTCCAAGGCTCATCGTTTTCTCCATTCCCGACTGCGATTGGTCGGGGCTAATTTACAAAATGCCGGTGCCGTTTCAGACGTGCGCTTCGGGTGAAACCACGCTGCAGCACACCGACTTTTTTGCGCAAATGCGCGAAAAGCCCACTATTATAGCGAGGCCTCTCGTTTTTCGCAAGCAATCAATGACTTAGCGCTGCCCGGCATACTGGGCAACGCTTTGAACCTTATTGCAGCTTGATTTCGACGTCCACGCCAGCCGGCAGGTCGAGCTTCATCAGCGCGTCGACGGTCTTGTCCGTCGGATCGACGATGTCCATCAGGCGTTGGTGCGTACGGATTTCGAGCTGGTCGCGCGACGTCTTGTTGACGTGCGGCGAACGCAGGATGTCGAAGCGTTGAATGCGGGTCGGCAGGGGCACCGGACCACGAACGATTGCGCCAGTCCGCTTTGCCGTATCGACAATTTCAGCTGCCGATTGATCGATGAGGCGATAGTCGAAAGCCTTCAGACGGATGCGGATTTTTTGATTCGGCATGACAATTCCTTGGAAAGAGCGAGGCGGTATTGCGCCGCCAGATAGTAAAAGAACGTAGAGCCGGGCGCCCGCGGTGGGCTGGCGCCCGGCTCCGGGCACCACTTACTGCAAATTCAATCCGCGATTTTACTCGAGGATTTTGGCAACGACACCGGCGCCGACCGTACGGCCGCCTTCACGGATGGCGAAGCGCAGACCTTCTTCCATCGCGATCGGGTTGATCAGCTTCACCGTGATCGACACGTTGTCGCCCGGCATCACCATTTCCTTGTCCTTCGGCAGCTCGATCGAGCCCGTCACGTCCGTCGTACGGAAGTAGAACTGCGGACGGTAGTTGTTGAAGAACGGCGTGTGGCGGCCGCCTTCGTCCTTGCTCAGCACGTACACTTCAGCCGTGAAGTGCGTGTGCGGGTTGATCGAACCCGGCTTCGCCAGAACCTGGCCACGCTCCACGTCTTCACGCTTCGTGCCGCGCAGCAGGATACCCACGTTGTCGCCGGCCTGGCCCTGATCCAGCAGCTTGCGGAACATTTCCACGCCCGTGCAGGTCGTCTTCACCGTCGGCTTGATACCCACGATTTCGATTTCTTCGCCGACCTTCACCACGCCGCGCTCCACGCGACCCGTCACCACCGTGCCGCGACCCGAGATCGAGAACACGTCTTCCACCGGCATCAGGAACGCACCGTCAACTGCGCGCTCCGGCGTCGGGATGTACGTGTCCAGCGCGTCGGCCAGGTTCATGATCGCCACTTCGCCCAGCTCGCCCGTGTCGCCTTCCAGCGCCAGCTTGGCCGAACCCTTGATGATCGGCGTGTCGTCGCCCGGGAAGTCGTACTTCGACAGAAGTTCGCGAACTTCCATTTCCACCAGTTCCAGCAGTTCGGCGTCGTCCACCATGTCGCACTTGTTCAGGAACACGATGATGTACGGCACACCAACCTGACGCGCCAGCAGGATGTGCTCACGCGTTTGCGGCATCGGGCCGTCTGCAGCCGAACACACCAGGATCGCGCCGTCCATCTGCGCTGCGCCCGTGATCATGTTCTTCACATAGTCAGCGTGGCCCGGGCAGTCGACGTGCGCGTAGTGGCGGTTCGCCGTTTCATACTCGACGTGCGCCGTGTTGATCGTGATACCACGTGCCTTTTCTTCCGGCGCCGCGTCGATCTGGTCGTATGCCTTCGCTTCGCCGCCAAACTTCTTGGTCAGCACCGTCGTGATCGCTGCCGTCAGCGTGGTCTTGCCGTGGTCAACGTGACCGATCGTGCCGACGTTCACGTGCGGCTTGGTCCGTTCGAATTTACCTTTAGCCATGTTTCTCTTCTTTCAAAAAGTTAATCGTTGAATGGGTTTGCCGCGCGCTTACTTCGACTTCGCGTTGATGATTGCTTCAGACACGTTGCGCGGTGCTTCGGAGTAATGCTTGAACTCCATCGTGTACGTTGCACGACCTTGGGTCAGCGAACGCAGCGACGTCGAGTAGCCGAACATTTCCGACAGCGGCACTTCGGCGCGAACGATCTTGCCGCCGCCAACCATGTCGTCCATGCCCTGCACGATGCCGCGACGACCCGACAGGTCGCCCATCACGTTGCCCATGTAATCTTCAGGCGTTTCGACTTCAACAGCCATCATCGGTTCGAGGATGACCGGTTGAGCCTTGCGCATTGCTTCCTTGAACGCCATCGAGCCGGCCATGCGGAACGCATTTTCGTTCGAGTCGACGTCGTGGTACGAACCGAACGTCAGGTGAACCTTCACGTCAACGACCGGGAAGCCTGCCAGCACGCCGGCCTTCAGCGTTTCCTGGATACCCTTGTCGACTGCCGGGATGTATTCACGCGGAATCACACCGCCCTTGATCTCGTCCAGGAACTCGTAGCCCTTGCCCTGCTCGTTCGGCTCGAGCGTGATGACCGCGTGACCATACTGGCCGCGACCACCCGACTGCTTGACGAACTTGCCGTCGACGTCTTCCGCCTTGCCGCGAATCGTTTCGCGGTAAGCCACTTGCGGCTTGCCGACGGTAGCTTCGACGCCGAACTCACGCTTCATCCGGTCGACCAGAATTTCCAGGTGGAGCTCGCCCATGCCCGAAATAATGGTTTGACCCGACTCTTCGTCAGTTTGAACGCGGAACGACGGATCTTCCTGAGCCAGACGGTTCAGCGCCAGACCCATTTTTTCCTGGTCGGGCTTCGTCTTCGGCTCGACTGCCTGCGAAATCACCGGCTCCGGGAAAATCATGCGTTCGAGCACGATCGGGCTTTGCGGATCGCACAGCGTGTCGCCGGTCGTTGCGTCTTTCAGGCCGACCGCAGCAGCGATGTCGCCTGCACGGACTTCCTTGATTTCTTCGCGCTGGTTCGCGTGCATTTGCAGAATACGACCCAGACGTTCCTTCTTGTCCTTCGTCGCGTTCAGCACGGTGTCGCCCGAATTCACGACGCCCGAGTACACACGGAAGAAGATCAGCTGACCGACGAACGGGTCGGTCATGATCTTGAATGCCAGTGCCGAGAACTTTTCGTCGTCGGCAGCGCGGCGCTCGCCCTTTTCACCGTTTTCCAGCTCGCCGGTAACCGGCGGGATGTCGATCGGCGACGGCAGGAAGTCGAGCACGGCGTCCAGCATACGTTGCACGCCCTTGTTCTTGAACGCGGTACCGCACAGCATCGGCTGGATTTCGCAAGCGATCGTACGGTCGCGCAAGCCCTTGATGATTTCCGCTTCCGAGAGCTCACCCTCTTCCAGGTACTTGTTCATCAGCTCTTCGCTCGACTCGGCAGCCGCTTCGATCATCTTCTCGCGCCATTCGTTGCACGAGTCGGCCAGCTCTGCCGGGATTTCTTCGTACGAGAACTTCGTGCCTTGGGACGCTTCGTCCCAAATGATCGCCTTCATCTTCAGCAGATCGACGACGCCCGTGAAGTTTTCTTCCGCGCCGATCGGCACCACGACCGGAACCGGGTTCGCCTTCAGACGCAGCTTGAGCTGGTCGTAGACCTTGAAGAAGTTCGCGCCGGTACGGTCCATCTTGTTGATGAACGCGAGGCGGGGAACCTTGTACTTGTTAGCCTGACGCCACACGGTTTCCGACTGCGGCTGCACGCCGCCCACGGCACAGTAGACCATGCACGCACCGTCGAGCACGCGCATCGAGCGTTCAACTTCAATCGTGAAGTCGACGTGACCCGGGGTGTCGATGATGTTGATGCGGTGCTCAGCGCGGTCGCCGGCCATGCCTTTCCAGAAAGCCGTGGTAGCAGCGGACGTGATCGTGATGCCGCGTTCCTGCTCCTGCTCCATCCAGTCCATGGTGGCAGCGCCGTCGTGAACTTCACCAATCTTGTGGT
The DNA here is from genome assembly GCF_046030735.1 of Paraburkholderia xenovorans. Lineage (GTDB taxonomy): Bacteria > Pseudomonadota > Gammaproteobacteria > Burkholderiales > Burkholderiaceae > Paraburkholderia > Paraburkholderia xenovorans_A. The sequence goes on along the minus strand of NZ_JAQQBV010000016.1, from coordinate 17,606 downwards.
TCACGCCGGTGTAGAACAGGATGCGCTCGGTCGTCGTCGTTTTGCCGGCGTCGATGTGAGCGCTAATACCGATGTTACGGTAGCGCTCGATAGGTGTCTTGCGAGCCACTTTGATCCTCTATTGGGATGACGCGATGCGAGAAAATACCCATCGCGCTGTAACACAAACGGGCGAGGCGCTTTGTAAGCGCACCCGCCCGGAATTTCTTTCCGCTTTTTCTGCTAAACCCGAATTCGGGAAGCTTAGAAACGGAAGTGCGAGAACGCCTTGTTGGCTTCTGCCATCCGGTGAACTTCGTCGCGCTTCTTCATCGCGCCGCCACGGCCTTCGGCCGCTTCGGAGAGTTCACCTGCCAGACGCAGGGCCATCGACTTCTCGCTGCGCTTCTTCGCGGCTTCACGCAACCAACGCATCGCCAATGCCATACGACGCGACGGACGCACTTCGACCGGAACCTGATAGTTCGCACCACCAACGCGGCGGCTCTTCACTTCCACCACCGGCTTGACGTTGTTGAGCGCTACCGTGAACACTTCCAGCGGGTCCTTGCCACCCTTGGTCTGGATCTGTTCGAAAGCGCCGTACACGATACGCTCGGCAACCGACTTCTTGCCGGAGAGCATCAGCACGTTCATGAACTTAGCTACATCTACGTTACCGAACTTCGGATCCGGCAACACTTCCCGCTTGGGGACTTCGCGACGACGCGGCATGTTTCTTCCTTTACTTTTTCAGTTGGAGCTATTTTTAGCCCCGCGGCCACCAACTAACCCGATTCATCTCTAACGACTTACCAGCCTGGTCGGGTGACCACTTACTCGACAGCACCGGCGATTCCGGCACCACCGCTATTACCGCCTTTACAGGCGACCTGAACTACTGCGACCGGCTAATTACTTGCCGGCCTTAGCGCGCTTCGCACCGTACTTCGAGCGAGCTTGCTTACGATCCTTGACGCCCTGGGTATCCAGCGAGCCGCGAACCATGTGGTAACGCACACCCGGCAAGTCCTTCACGCGGCCGCCGCGAATCAGCACGACCGAGTGTTCCTGCAGGTTGTGGCCTTCACCACCGATGTACGAAATAACTTCGAAGCCGTTCGTCAGACGAACCTTGGCAACCTTACGCAGTGCCGAGTTAGGCTTCTTAGGCGTCGTGGTGTACACACGGGTGCACACGCCGCGACGCTGGGGGCAGTCCTGCAAAGCCGGGCTCTTGCTCTTCGTCGTTTCCGACGCGCGGCCTTTGCGAACCAGTTGATTGATGGTTGGCATTGTTTATTCCTGAAATTGAACAAAATCGACGCATCTGTTTCCGGGCAAAGCAGAAACGATTGCGCATCGAACTCCCGGACCGACCTGCCCCGCATGAATTGACTTCGCGCGCAGGCATTCCAAGAACCGGAACCTAGCATAATATTCCGAAAAGACTAAGGGAGTCAACAGGTTGCGGTGCTTTGCATACCTGCCGGTTCTCTCCGACCTCAATCGGCTGAGACAACTTCCAGCAATTCGTCGCCGAAACGGTCCAGCTTGCGCGCGCCCATGCCGGGAATGCCTCGCAGATCCTCGATTGAATCCGGGGCGTTGCGTGCAATTTCCGCCAACGTCGCGTCGTGGAAGATGACGTACGCCGGCACCCCGTCGCTTTTCGCCGTATCCGTACGCCATGCGCGCAGGCGCTCCCAGCGCGCGCGTTCGCGTGGGCCCATGCCGATCGTCGGATCGGCGCGCTCGCTGGTGCGACCGGACGATTGCCGCGTACGCGTCGGCTTCACATAGCGACGCATCGTGACGTTCTGCTCGCTCTTGAGCACCGCTTTCGCCGCCTCGGTCAGCACCAGCGAACCGAAGCCCTCGTGATCGACCGTGAGGTAGCCGAACGCGACGAGTTGACGGAAGATCGCGCGCCATTCCGGTTCACCCAACGCCGCGCCGATACCGAAAGTGGTGAGTTTCTCGTGACCACGTTGCATGATCTTCTCGCTGCGATTGCCACGAAGAATATCGATCAGGTGGCCGGCGCCGAAGTGGAAACCACTCGCGCGTTGGGCGCGGAACACGCAGGACAGCGCCATCTGCGCTTCGCGTGTCGCGTCCCACGTATCCGGCGGTTCGAGACAGTTGTCGCAGTTGCCGCAGGGCTTGCTCGACTCACCGAAATACGCGAGCAACCGTACGCGGCGACAGGTCGCGGCTTCGCACAGGCCAAGCAGTGCGTCGAGCTTGCCCGTCTGCACGCGTTTGTGCGCATCGTCGGCGTCGGATTCGTCGATCATCTTGCGCTGTTGCACGACGTCGCCAAGACCGTAGGCCATCCACGCATTTGCCGGCATGCCGTCGCGGCCCGCGCGGCCGGTTTCCTGGTAGTAGCCCTCCACGCTCTTTGGCAAATCGAGGTGAGCGACGAAACGCACGTCCGGCTTGTCGATTCCCATGCCAAAGGCGATCGTCGCGCACATCACAATGCCTTCTTCGCGCTGAAACATCTCCTGATGCTTCTGGCGGATTTCGAATTCCATGCCGGCGTGATACGGCAGCGCACGCATGCCCTTTTCCTTGAGCCACTCCGCGGTCTCTTCGACCTTGCGACGCGACAGGCAATACACCACGCCGGCGTCGGTCGTGCCGTCCGGCCTCGAATGCTCGGCGCGAATGAAGTCCAGCAACTGCGTACGCGCATTGTCCTTTTCGACGATGCGATAGCGAATGTTCGGCCGATCGAAACTCGAGACGAAGATACGCGCATCGTCGAGCGCCAGACGATGGATGATTTCGTCGCGCGTAATCGCGTCGGCGGTGGCCGTGAGCGCAATCCGCGGCACATTCGGGAAGCGCTCATGCAGCACTGAGAGCTGAATGTACTCGGGCCGGAAGTCGTGTCCCCATTGCGACACGCAGTGCGCTTCGTCAATCGCAAACAGACCGATGCGCGTGCGCTCGAGCAACTCCTGGAAACGGGCAGTCATCAGCCGTTCCGGCGCCACATACAGCAAGTCGATTTCGCCTTCACGCAATGCCCGCTCGGTGGCCATGGCTTCCGCGCTCGACAAGGTGGAGTTCAGATAGGCCGCGCGGACACCCACTTCGGTGAGCGCCGCGACCTGGTCCTGCATCAACGCAATCAGCGGCGAAACGACGATGCCGGTGCCGAAGCCGCCTTCGCGCCGCACCAGCGACGGAATCTGATAACACAGCGATTTGCCGCCACCCGTTGGCATCAGCACGAGGCAATCGCCACCGCCGGCGACGTGGTCGACAATTTCGCCCTGCTGTCCTCTGAACGCGGGGTAACCGAAGACTTCGTTGAGGATTTCGAGCGGACGGGACATGAATTTGAGAGAAGCAGCGTGATGCCGGTGACACGAATTTTACCAACGCATTCGTGTTGCGCCCGCGCTTTGCGACAACGTTAGCCGTTCGACCGACGAATCGACAAAAAACGCGCAGAAAAGAATGCCCACGGTGCGTGGGACAAAAAAAAACCGCTCAGTCGAAACTGAGCGGCTTCGCTGGCTGAAGCCCGAAGCGGCTTGCGCCGCCCGGACTTACTGACCTGAGCTTACTCGCCTGAGTGCTGCTGTTCGGCGGCCGGGGTTTCCGGCGTACCGAATTCGAACGACTCTTCCGCTGCGATCTGATCGAAACGCTCGCGGTCGGACAGTTCCTTGCTCTTGCGTGCCTTGTGGAACGCGAGACCCGTACCGGCCGGAATCAGACGGCCGACGATCACGTTTTCCTTCAGACCGCGCAGGTCGTCGCGCTTGCCCATGATCGCCGCTTCGGTCAGCACGCGGGTCGTTTCCTGGAACGACGCCGCCGAGATGAACGAATCGGTCGACAACGAGGCCTTCGTGATACCGAGCAACACGTTTTCGTATGTTGCCGGACGCTTGTCTTCCGCGATCATACGGTCGTTCTCGTCGAGCATATCCGACCGCTCGACCTGTTCGCCCGGGATGAAACGCGTATCGCCGTTGTCCGTAATCTGCACGCGGCGCAGCATCTGACGAACAATCACTTCAATGTGCTTGTCGTTGATCTTCACGCCTTGCAGACGGTACACGTCCTGCACTTCGTCCACGATATAACGCGACAGCGCTTCGATACCTTGCAGACGCAAGATGTCGTGCGGATCGGCCGGACCGTCGACAATCATTTCGCCCTTGTTGACGACCTGACCATCGTGCACCAGAACCTGCTTTTCCTTCGCGATCAGGAACTCGTGCTGATTGCCTTCGAGGTCCGTGATAACGAGACGCTGCTTGCCCTTCGTGTCCTTACCGAACGACGTCGTGCCCGTGACTTCCGCGAGAATGCCGGCGTCTTTCGGCGAGCGAGCTTCGAACAGTTCCGCCACCCGCGGCAGACCACCGGTAATGTCACGCGTTTTCTGCGATTCAACCGGGATACGTGCGAGCACTTCACCGACCTGCACTTGCTGACCGTCCTTCACGGTGATCAGAGCGCCGACCTGGAAGCCGATCTGCACCGAATGCTCGGTGTTCGGGATCTTGACTTCTTCGCCGTTCGCGTCGAGCAGCTTGACCTGCGGACGCACCGTCTTCGAAGCTTGCGAACCACGACGCTTCACGTCGATCACGACCAGCGTCGAAAGACCCGTCACGTCGTCGATCTGCTTCGCAACCGTCACGCCTTCTTCGACGTTTTCGAACTTCACCGTACCGCCCCACTCGGTGATGATCGGACGCGTCATCGGATCCCACGTCGCCAGTTGCGTGCCGGCCTTGATCTGCGCGCCGTCCAGTTGCAACAGCGTCGCGCCGTACGGCACCTTGTGACGTTCGCGCTCGCGGCCGTGGTCGTCGGTGATCATCGCTTCGCCGGAACGCGAGATGACGATCTGCTCGCCCTTCGCGTTGGTGACGTAACGCATCGTTGCCGTGAAACGCACCGTACCGTTCGACTTCGCTTCAACCGACGAAGCCACTGCCGCACGCGATGCCGCACCACCGATGTGGAACGTACGCATCGTGAGCTGCGTGCCCGGTTCACCGATCGACTGAGCAGCGATCACGCCCACTGCTTCGCCGACGTTGACCGACGAGCCGCGGCCCAGATCGCGGCCGTAGCAGGCTGCGCACAGACCGTAACGCGTTTCGCAAGTCAGCGGCGTACGTACGCGCACTTCGTCGATGCCGAGGCGTTCGATTTCTTCGACCGCGTCTTCGTCGAGCAACGTGCCCGTTTCGTACAGCGTTTCCTGCGATTCCGGATTGACGACGTCTGCCACCGTCACGCGACCGAGAATACGGTCACGCAGCGCTTCGACGACTTCACCGCCTTCGACCAACGCCTTCATCGCGACGCCGTTGGATGTACCGCAATCGTCCTCGACCACCACGAGATCCTGCGTCACGTCGACCAGACGACGGGTCAGGTAACCCGAGTTAGCCGTCTTCAGTGCCGTATCAGCCAGACCCTTACGTGCACCGTGGGTCGAGATGAAGTACTGCAACACGTTCAGGCCTTCACGGAAGTTCGCCGTAATCGGCGTTTCGATGATCGAGCCGTCCGGCTTCGCCATCAGGCCACGCATACCGGCCAGCTGACGAATCTGAACTGCGGAACCACGAGCACCCGAGTCCGCCATCATGTAGATGGAGTTGAACGATTCCTGACGCGTTTCGTTGCCGTCGCGATCCGTGACCGGTTCCGTCGACAGTTGTTCCATCATCGCCTTGCCGACCGCTTCCGACGTTGCCGACCAGATGTCGACCACGTTGTTGTAGCGCTCTTGCGACGTGACGAGACCCGACATGTACTGACGGTCGTATTCCTTCACCTTCTTCGCGGCGTCGCCGACGATGGTTTCCTTCTGCGGCGGCACGAGCATGTCGTCGACGCAGATCGAGATACCAGCGCGCGTGGCCAGACGGAAACCCGACTGCATCAACTGGTCGGCGAAAATCACCGTTTCGCGCAGACCGCACTTGCGGAATGCGGTGTTGATGAGGCGCGAGATTTCCTTCTTCTTCAGCGGCTTGTTCAGCACCGAGAACGGCAGGCCCGGCGGAAGGATTTCCGACAGGATTGCGCGGCCCACGGTGGTCGCGTACAGCGAGATCTTCGGCACGAATGCCGGCGCACCTTCCGACTTGTCTTCGTTGTGGACCATTTCGGTGATCCGCACGTTGACGCGCGAGGCGAGCTCGACTTCCTTGTTCTCGTACGCACGCAGCGCTTCCGAAACGCCGGTGAACGTCAGGCCTTCGCCCTTCGCGTTCACAGCTTCACGGGTCGCGTAGTACAGACCGAGCACGATATCCTGCGACGGCACGATCGACGGATCGCCGTTGGCCGGGAACAGGACGTTGTTCGACGCCAGCATCAGCGTGCGCGCTTCCATCTGCGCTTCGAGCGACAGCGGCACGTGAACAGCCATCTGGTCACCGTCGAAGTCGGCGTTGAACGCCGCGCAAACGAGCGGGTGCAACTGGATTGCCTTACCTTCGATCAGCACCGGCTCGAAAGCCTGAATGCCAAGACGGTGAAGCGTCGGCGCACGGTTCAGCATGACCGGATGTTCGCGGATCACCTCTTCGAGGATGTCCCACACCACCGGCGTCTGGTTCTCGACTTCCTTCTTCGCAGCCTTGATGGTGGTAGCGACACCCATCACTTCGAGCTTGTTGAAGATGAACGGCTTGAACAGTTCGAGCGCCATCAGCTTCGGCAGGCCGCACTGATGCAGCTTGAGCGTCGGGCCGACCACGATCACCGAACGGCCCGAGTAGTCCACGCGCTTACCGAGCAAGTTCTGACGGAAACGACCGCCTTTACCCTTGATCATGTCAGCGAGCGACTTCAGCGGACGCTTGTTCGCACCGGTCATGGCCTTACCGCGACGACCGTTGTCGAGCAGCGAATCGACGGCTTCCTGCAGCATCCGCTTTTCGTTGCGGACGATGATTTCAGGCGCCTTCAGTTCGAGCAGACGCTTCAACCGGTTGTTACGGTTGATCACGCGGCGATACAGGTCGTTCAGGTCCGACGTCGCGAAACGGCCGCCGTCCAGCGGCACCAGCGGACGCAGTTCCGGCGGCAGCACCGGCAGCACTTCGAGCACCATCCAGTCAGGCTTGATGCCCGAACGCTGGAAAGCCTCGAGCACCTTCAGGCGCTTCGCGTACTTCTTGATCTTCGCTTCCGAACCCGTGTTCTTGAGTTCGGTACGGAGCATTTCGACCTGTTCGTCGATGTTGATCGCGCGCAGCAGTTCGCGAACGCCTTCCGCGCCCATCTCGGCACGGAATTCGTCACCGTACTCTTCGACCTTGTTGTAGTAATCCTCTTCGGTCATGATCTGCCGCGCTTTCAGCGGCGTCATGCCCGGATCGATCACCACATAGGCTTCGAAGTACAGCACGCGTTCGATGTCGCGCAGCGTCATGTCGAGCACCATGCCCAGACGAGACGGCAGCGACTTCAGGAACCAGATGTGCGCAACCGGCGATGCCAGTTCGATATGGCCCATGCGTTCGCGACGCACCTTCGCCAGCGTGACTTCAACGCCGCACTTCTCGCAGATCACGCCACGGTGCTTCAGGCGCTTGTACTTGCCGCAAAGGCATTCGTAGTCTTTGATCGGCCCGAAAATCTTCGCGCAGAACAAACCATCGCGTTCCGGCTTGAACGTCCGGTAGTTGATGGTTTCCGGCTTCTTGACTTCACCGAACGACCACGAACGGATCTTGTCTGGCGAAGCCAGACCGATCTTGATCGCGTCAAAAACTTCAGGCTGTTGGACTTGCTTGAATAGATCGAGCAGAGCTTTCATTGCTTTCTCTCCGTAGTCCGATTAGTTGCGGTCGAGGTCGATGTCGATACCGAGCGAGCGGATTTCCTTCACCAACACGTTGAAGGATTCCGGCATGCCTGCATCGATCACGTGATCGCCCTTGACCAGGTTTTCATAAACCTTGGTCCGGCCGGTCACGTCGTCCGACTTCACCGTCAGCATTTCCTGCAGCACGTACGATGCGCCGTACGCTTCGAGCGCCCACACTTCCATTTCACCGAAACGCTGGCCACCGAACTGCGCCTTACCGCCCAACGGCTGCTGCGTGACGAGCGAGTACGGGCCCGTGGAACGCGCGTGCATCTTGTCGTCGACCAGGTGGTGCAGTTTCAGGTAGTGCATGTAGCCGACCGTCACCGTACGTTCGAACATTTCGCCCGTGCGGCCGTCGTACAGACGCACCTGATTCTTCGACGGCGTCATGCCGAGGTTCTTCGCGATGTCGTCCGGGAATGCCAGATCCAGCGCGCGCGACATTTCTTCTTCCGTCGCACCGTCGAACACCGGCGTGGCAAACGGAACGCCTTCGCGCAGGTTCTTCGCCAGTTCGACGATTTCGTCGTCGGTGAAGCTGTCCAGCTCTTCGGCGCGGCCCGACTCGTTGTAGATCTTGGTCAGGAATTCGCGCAGTTCAGCGATCTTCGCCTGACGCTGCAGCATTTCTGCAATACGCCAGCCCAGACCCTTCGCGGCCCAACCCAGATGCACTTCGAGAACCTGACCCACGTTCATCCGCGACGGCACGCCGAGCGGGTTCAGAACGACGTCAGCCGGACGGCCGTCGGCCATGTACGGCATGTCTTCGATCGGAACGATCTTCGACACCACACCCTTGTTACCGTGACGGCCGGCCATCTTGTCGCCAGGCTGCAGACGACGCTTGACTGCCAGATACACCTTGACCATCTTCAGCACGCCCGGCGGCAGTTCGTCGCCTTGCGTGAGCTTCTTGCGCTTTTCTTCGAACGCCAGATCGAACTGGTGACGCTTCTGTTCGATCGAGTCCTTGATCGCTTCGAGCTGTGCCGCTGCTTCTTCGTCCGCGAGGCGGATGTCGAACCAGTGGTAGTGGTCCAGATCTTCCAGGTAAGCCTGTTCGATCTTCGTACCCTTCGCGAGCTTCTTCGGACCGCCGTTCGCGACCTTGCCGGTCAGCATACGTGCGAGACGCTGGAACGCGTCGCCTTCCACGATACGCAGCTGGTCGTTCAGGTCGAGGCGATAACGCTTCAGTTCATCGTCGATGATCTGTTGCGCACGCTTGTCGCGCTGAATGCCTTCACGCGTGAACACTTGCACGTCGATCACGGTGCCGCTCATGCCCGACGGCACGCGCAGCGACGTGTCCTTCACGTCCGAGGCCTTTTCGCCGAAGATCGCGCGCAGCAGCTTTTCTTCCGGCGTCAGCTGGGTTTCGCCCTTCGGCGTGACCTTACCGACCAGCACGTCGCCCGCTTCGACTTCAGCGCCGATGTAGACGATGCCCGACTCGTCGAGACGGCCGAGTTGCACTTCAGCCAGGTTCGAGATGTCGCGCGTGATTTCTTCCGGTCCGAGCTTCGTATCGCGAGCTACGACGTTCAGTTCTTCGATGTGAATCGACGTATAACGGTCGTCGGCAACCACCTTCTCCGAGATCAAGATCGAGTCTTCGAAGTTGTAGCCGTTCCACGGCATGAACGCCACCAGCATGTTCTGGCCGAGAGCCAGTTCGCCGAGGTCGGTCGATGCACCGTCAGCCAGCACGTCGCCACGCGACACGATATCGCCGACCTTCACGATCGGGCGCTGGTTGATGTTCGTGTTCTGGTTCGAACGCGTGTACTTGATCAGGTTGTAGATGTCCACGCCGACGTCGCCAGCAACGGCTTCATCGTCGTTCACGCGAATCACCATACGGCCGGCGTCGACGTAATCGACTACACCGCCGCGGAATGCCTGAACCGTCGTACCCGAGTCGACTGCCACCGTGCGTTCGATACCCGTACCGACCACGGCCTTTTCAGGACGCAGACACGGCACAGCCTGACGCTGCATGTTCGAACCCATCAATGCGCGGTTCGCGTCATCGTGCTCGAGGAACGGAATCAGCGAAGCTGCCACCGACACGATCTGCGACGGCGCCACGTCCATGTACTGGATGCGGTCCGGCGTAACCATCAGCGTTTCGCCTGCTTCACGCGACGACACCAGTTCGTCGGTCAGCGAGCCGTCGGCAGCCACCGCCGCGTTCGCCTGAGCGATTACGTAACGGCCTTCTTCGATCGCCGACAGATAGTCGATCTGATCGGTCACCTTGCTGTCTACGACCTTGCGGTACGGCGTTTCGAGGAAGCCGTATTCGTTCAGGTGCGCGTACAGAGCCAGCGAGTTGATCAGGCCGATGTTCGGACCTTCCGGCGTTTCAATCGGACACACACGGCCATAGTGGGTCGGGTGCACGTCGCGAACTTCAAAGCCGGCGCGCTCACGCGTCAAACCGCCCGGGCCAAGAGCCGAAACACGGCGCTTGTGGGTGATTTCCGACAGCGGGTTCGTTTGGTCCATGAACTGCGACAACTGCGACGAACCGAAGAACTCGCGAATCGCCGACGAAATCGGCTTCGAGTTGATCAGGTCGTGCGGCATCAGGTTTTCGCTTTCGGCCTGGCCGAGGCGTTCCTTCACAGCACGTTCGACACGCACGAGACCTGCGCGGAACTGGTTTTCCGCCAGTTCGCCGACACAACGCACACGACGATTGCCCAAGTGGTCGATGTCGTCCACTTCGCCCTTGCCGTTACGCAGCTCGACCAGAATCTTGATCGTGGCGAGGATGTCGTCGTCTTGCAGCGTCATCGGTCCGATGATCTCGTCGCGACCCACGCGACGATTGAACTTCATACGACCCACCTTGGACAGGTCGTAAGCGTCTTCGCTATAGAACAGACGGTTGAACAGCGCCTCGACCGCTTCTTCGGTCGGCGGTTCGCCCGGACGCATCATGCGGTAGATCGCGATGCGAGCGGCCATCTTGTCGGCGGTTTCGTCGATACGCAGCGTCGACGAGATGTACGGACCCTGATCCAGATCGTTCGTGTAGAGCGTCTGGATGTCCTTGATCTTCGCTTCGCGCAGCTTTTCGAGGACGGTTTCGGTGATTTCGTCGTTCGCGTTCGCGATGACTTCGCCGGTATCGCCGTCGACGACGTTCTTCGCCAGCACGCGGCCGAGCAGATAGTCTTCCGGAACCGAGATGAACTTGGTCTTCGCGTTGTCGAGATCGCGAATATGCTTCGCGTTGATCCGCTTGTCCTTCTGGACGATCACGTTGCCGTCACGGTCCGTGATGTCGAAGCGCGCGACTTCGCCACGCAGACGCTCCGGCACGAATTCCATCTGCGCGCCTTCCGGCATCAGCGTGAAATTGTCGAACACGAAGAAGTTTGCGAGGATCTGTTCCGGCGTCAGGCCGATTGCCTTCAGCAGGATCGTGACCGGCATTTTGCGGCGACGGTCGACGCGGAAGTACAGCACGTCCTTCGGATCGAATTCGAAGTCGAGCCACGAGCCGCGGTAAGGAATGATACGAGCCGAGAACAGGAGCTTGCCCGAGCTGTGCGTCTTGCCCTTGTCGTGTTCGAAGAACACGCCCGGCGAGCGATGCAGCTGCGAAACGATCACACGTTCCGTACCGTTGATCACGAACGAACCGGTCGGCGTCATGAGCGGAATTTCGCCCATGTACACTTCCTGTTCCTTCACTTCCTTGACGACCGGCTTGCTCGGCGATTCCTTGTCGAGCAGCACCAGGCGCACTTTGGCGCGCAGGGCCGAGCAGTACGTCAAACCGCGCTGCTGACATTCCTTGATGTTGAATGCCGGCGGCGACAGCATGTAGCTGACGAACTCGAGACGCGCGAAACCGTTGTGCGAAACGATCGGAAAAACAGAGGTAAATGCTGCTTGCAGCCCTTCCGGCTTGCGTTGCGTCGAAGACGTCTCGGCTTGCAGAAAAGTGCTGAATGATTCAAGCTGGGTAGCCAGCAGGAAAGGTACTTGGTGAACGATGGGGCGCTTCGCAAAACTCTTGCGAATACGCTTCTTCTCGGTGAAGGAATATTGCATACGATCTCCGAATCACGGCGGGCATTGTTGTCGAGGCAGGATACCTTGATGAGACAACCCGAGTGTTCACCGACTGAGACCCGATGGCCGTCCGATGGCTTGAACGAGCCTAGAAGCTTGGTGGTTGGCCGCTACCAACCGCTGGCTGACGGCAGCGGATGCCTATGTTGCCCGCTACCCGACCAAACTTGCCTTCTGCAGTCGCTTCAGAAGACAAAGAGAAACGCCGGTCAAGATTTCCGATAGGCGGTTTTCTTTGGCTTCTGGGAGCTACGTTCTTGCCGAAACGACGAGGCAAAAACGTGTCCCCCACAAAGCACAAAAAGGCCGGCGGTGGAAAACCGCCAGCCTTCGCACAGCGCGCTGAAACTTACTTGATTTCAGCCTTCGCGCCGGCTTCTTCCAGCTTCTTCTTGGCTTCTTCAGCAGCAGCCTTCGGTACCGCTTCCTTAACAGGCTTCGGTGCGCCGTCGACCAGGTCCTTCGCTTCCTTCAGGCCGAGACCCGTCAGTTCACGAACAGCCTTAATGACCGAAACCTTGTTCGCGCCGACTTCCGTCAGGTTGACCGTGAATTCGGTTTGTTCTTCAGCAGCAGCTGCAGCGCCGCCGCCTGCCGGGCCTGCCACTGCAACAGCAGCTGCCGACACGCCAAACTTTTCTTCGAACGCCTTGACCAGTTCGTTCAGTTCCAGAACCGACATCGAGCTTACTGCCTCGAGGATGTCTTCTTTTGCGATTGCCATTTGAAATACTCCTAAATTGAATTCGGATACAGCCAGCGATCAATCACGCTCGGCTGAAGTGCATTACGCAGCGGTTTCTTCGCCTTGTTTCTTTTCTGCCAGCGCGGCCAGAGCGCGCGCGAAGCCGGAAACAGGTGCTTGCATAACGTACAACAGCTTGGAGAGCAGTTCTTCGCGGCTCGGGATGTTTGCCAGCGCTTGCACGCCAGCCTTGTCCATCACCTTGCCTTCGTAGGAACCAGCCTTGATGATCAACTTGTCATTGGTTTTGCCGAAGTCGTTGACGACCTTGGCAGCAGCAATTGCATCTTCCGAGATGCCGTAGATCAGGGGACCGGTCATCTGCTCTGCCAACGGAGCAAACGGGGTACCTTCGACAGCGCGACGCGCCAGCGTGTTTTTCAACACACGAAGGTAAACCTGTTGCTCACGCGCTTTCGCGCGCAGCTTGGTCAGATCGCCAACCGCGATTCCACGATACTCAGCCAGAACCACGGTCTGGGCTTTCGCGACTTGCGCGGCAACCTCAGCGACGACGGCCTGCTTGCTTTCTTTGTTAAGTGGCACGGTTAACCTCCAGATTCGATACACGCAGCGTGCGCCTTGTGTACCGCGTTCAATAACGGCGTCCGACCAGTCAGGAGTATTTCGACCATCCGGCACCCACATCGCTGTGAGTATCAAACAGCTTCATCACTACAAAACCTTTTCGGGTTCGCCATCTGCGTTGGCTTTACATTAAGGGACCGCCTACCTGCTGCGTGCCCGCCAACGGTCTTTGACAACCGGTTGCTCGATGCAGACTGCCACCTCGCAACCGCCCAAAGCCCATAAAACCACCCCGACTCACATCGAGGCGGTAAATTTTCTTACTGCGCAGCGATCGTTGCTTGATCGACGCGAACACCCACGCCCATCGTGCTCGACAGCGCGACCTTACGCAGGTACACACCCTTGCTCGTTGCCGGCTTCGCTTTTTGCAGCGCGTCGACCAGAGCGTTCAGGTTGCTACGCAACGCGGTCGGCTCGAACGAAGCACGGCCAATGGTTGCGTGAATGATACCGGCCTTGTCGACACGGAATTGCACTTGACCAGCCTTGGCGTTCTTGACCGCAGTCGCGACGTCCGGCGTAACCGTGCCAACCTTCGGGTTCGGCATCAGGCCGCGCGGGCCGAGAATCTGGCCAAGCGTACCGACAACGCGCATCGTGTCCGGCGAAGCGATCACGATATCGAAATCCAGCTTGCCAGCCTTGACCTGTTCAGCGAGGTCTTCCATACCGACGACTTCAGCGCCGGCTGCACGAGCTTGCTCAGCCTTCTCGCCTTGCGCGAACACGGCAACGCGGACCGACTTACCGGTACCAGCGGGCAGAACGACGGAGCCGCGAACGACTTGATCCGACTTCTTCGCATCGATGCCGAGTTGCACAGCGACGTCGATCGACTCATCGAACTTGGCGCTTGCGCATTCCTTCACGAGCGACAGAGCTTCGTCGATCGCGTACAGCTTTTGACTGTCGACCTTGGCTGCAAATGCCTGCAGACGCTTTGAAAGCTTAGCCATTTACACGCCCTCCACGGTGATGCCCATCGAGCGGGCGCTACCAGCGATCGTACGAACTGCCGCGTCCAGATCAGCTGCCGTCAGATCGGGCATCTTGGTCTTGGCGATTTCTTCGGCTTGAGCGCGCGTAATGCTACCGACCTTGTCGGTGTGCGGCTTGCTCGAACCCTTATCGATCTTTGCTGCCTTCTTGATCAGAACTGTAGCCGGCGGCGTCTTCAGAACGAACGTGAAGCTCTTGTCCGCGAACGCGGTGATCACGACCGGAATCGGCAGACCCGGTTCCAGAGCTTGAGTCTGCGCGTTGAACGCCTTGCAGAACTCCATGATGTTCAGGCCACGCTGGCCCAGTGCCGGACCGACCGGCGGCGACGGGTTGGCTTTACCTGCAGGAATCTGCAGCTTGATAAAGCCAATGATTTTCTTTGCCATGTTGAAAACCTCTTTGGAACGCCGCATGGAAAATGCGTGCATTCAGTGAGTAGTAGCGCGCTTTCGCCCCGAAACAAGCTACTTACGCTCCTCAACGGCCGTTACGCGGACCGTAAGCGCGAAATACGGAACGCACCGATTGGTGCGTTCCGTAGAATTCTCGATTACAACTTCTCGACTTGACCGAATTCCAACTCGACCGGCGTTGCGCGGCCGAAGATTGTAACGGAAACACGGACACGTGATTTTTCGTAGTTCACTTCTTCGACGCTGCCGTTGAAATCCGTGAACGGACCGTCTTTCACTCGCACCATCTCGCCAACTTCGAACAGGGTCTTCGGACGCGGTTTTTCCACGCCCTCCTGCATTTGCGACATGATCTTTTCGACTTCGCGAGGAGAAATCGGACTCGGGCGGTTACGCGCACCACCCACGAAACCCGTCACCTTTGCCGTGTTCTTCACGAGATGCCACGTTTCGTCTGTCATTTCCATTTCCACGAGAACGTAACCCGGGAAGAAACGACGCTCGGTCACAGATTTATGACCGCCTTTCACCTCGACCACTTCTTCAGTCGGAACGAGGATTTGACCAAACTGGTCTTGCATGCCGGCACGTTCGATGCGTTCTTGAAGTGCACGTTGCACGCTCTTCTCCATACCGGAGTAGGCGTGCACGACATACCAACGTTTGCCGCTCGGGGATGCCGGAGTATCGCTCATATCATTTCCAACCCAGAATCACCGAGAAAATCGTCCATTCAATGGATTTATCGCTAATCCAAAGAAAGATCGCCATGACAAACACGAAGCCAAACACTACTAGTGTCGTCTGGGTAGCTTCTTTGCGAGTCGGCCAGACAACTTTGCGAACTTCTTTGTAAGAATCTTTGGCGAAAGCGATGAAACCCTTGCCAGGCGCGGAGAGAAGACCGACTACAACACCCGCTATCGCACCAACAGCCAAGGCAGCTCCGCGGACGTACCACTCCTGACCACTTAGCCAGAAGAACCCCACGAACCCGGCCAAGACCAGCAATACGCCCGCGATGAGCATCAGCTTATCGCCGGATGTATTTACAGTTTCGACGGAAGGATTCGCCATAACACCTTAACGAAGCACCACAATCGGTGCAAAGAGTTGGCAGGGGCAGAGGGAATCGAACCCCCAACCTTCGGTTTTGGAGACCGACGCTCTGCCAGTTGAGCTATGCCCCTAAACCATTTTGGGGTTGACGACACCGCCAACCCCGAAACCACTAATCAACGAGAACTATCTGGCGTTACTCGAGGATTTTGGCAACGACACCGGCGCCGACCGTACGGCCGCCTTCACGGATGGCGAAGCGCAGACCTTCTTCCATCGCGATCGGGTTGATCAGCTTCACCGTGATCGACACGTTGTCGCCCGGCATCACCATTTCCTTGTCCTTCGGCAGCTCGATCGAGCCCGTCACGTCCGTCGTACGGAAGTAGAACTGCGGACGGTAGTTGTTGAAGAACGGCGTGTGGCGGCCGCCTTCGTCCTTGCTCAGCACGTACACTTCAGCCGTGAAGTGCGTGTGCGGGTTGATCGAACCCGGCTTCGCCAGAACCTGGCCACGCTCCACGTCTTCACGCTTCGTGCCGCGCAGCAGGATACCCACGTTGTCGCCGGCCTGGCCCTGATCCAGCAGCTTGCGGAACATTTCCACGCCCGTGCAGGTCGTCTTCACCGTCGGCTTGATACCCACGATTTCGATTTCTTCGCCGACCTTCACCACGCCGCGCTCCACGCGACCCGTCACCACCGTGCCGCGACCCGAGATCGAGAACACGTCTTCCACCGGCATCAGGAACGCACCGTCAACTGCGCGCTCCGGCGTCGGGATGTACGTGTCCAGCGCGTCGGCCAGGTTCATGATCGCCACTTCGCCCAGCTCGCCCGTGTCGCCTTCCAGCGCCAGCTTGGCCGAACCCTTGATGATCGGCGTGTCGTCGCCCGGGAAGTCGTACTTCGACAGAAGTTCGCGAACTTCCATTTCCACCAGTTCCAGCAGTTCGGCGTCGTCCACCATGTCGCACTTGTTCAGGAACACGATGATGTACGGCACACCAACCTGACGCGCCAGCAGGATGTGCTCACGCGTTTGCGGCATCGGGCCGTCTGCAGCCGAACACACCAGGATCGCGCCGTCCATCTGCGCTGCGCCCGTGATCATGTTCTTCACATAGTCAGCGTGGCCCGGGCAGTCGACGTGTGCGTAGTGGCGGTTCGCCGTTTCATACTCAACGTGCGCCGTGTTGATCGTGATACCACGTGCCTTTTCTTCCGGCGCCGCGTCGATCTGGTCGTATGCCTTCGCTTCGCCGCCAAACTTCTTGGTCAGCACCGTCGTGATCGCTGCCGTCAGCGTGGTCTTGCCGTGGTCAACGTGACCGATCGTGCCGACGTTCACGTGCGGCTTGGTCCGCTCAAACTTACCCTTGGCCATTTTCGACTCCTAAGAGGATTTTTCCGTACGTTGCGCCGCGCGCAAACAATCACCGAGACTTCTGGTGCCCATGGGCAGGATCGAACTGCCGACCTCTCCCTTACCAAGGGAGTGCTCTACCACTGAGCCACATGGGCGCTACTTTTTGTCACTGGAGCGGGTGAAGGGAATCGAACCCTCGTCGTAAGCTTGGAAGGCTTCTGCTCTACCATTGAGCTACACCCGCAAGGATCTATGGGTTCCCAACTACTGCTACAGCTTGCATTCTGGTGGAGGAGGTTGGATTCGAACCAACGTAGGCGTAAGCCAACAGATTTACAGTCTGCCCCCTTTAGCCACTCGGGCACCCCTCCGCAGAGAACTAATGATTATGAGGGAACAACCGCGTGTTGTCAAGACTTGCTTGACCGTCCCAAACTCATAGGCTCTCACTTATATAGTGATTCTGGTACGCGCCCC